>JBKBRF010000019.1:0-117248 GCA_046292385.1 Armatimonadota bacterium
GCACCTGCCAGAAACCATGCCGATGTACGAAGTGTAGTGGAAAGATTCAGCCTCGCTTGATGCTTCGCAGCCACCGCGAGGCTGAATCTTTCTTACAAACTGCGGAACTTGGGCTAGCAGCTTCAGAATGCGCCCAGCGACCCAACTCGCGTAGCCTCCCATTCGCTTCTCCACCAGGCGCCCGTCCACCAGCTCGTATCCCTTGCCGCCATCCGGTAGCTCCAGCAGGCTCTCTGGTGTATAAAGCATTTCTGCGACTGCGGTGCTCATCAGTGAGGAGGTCCTGAGTAATGGATGGGTCGCGCTGGGCGGTGCATCGACCTCTCGCGCGAGGCGCTGCTGCTGACCTGTCTGACAGATGATACCGAAAACTCGCACTGGCGGGGCGCGCGAGGCCCGCGCGCGGCCGAACAGGAGAAGCCCGCAACTGCATCGCGAAGGTGGCACCGGCGGTCTCGCTCGCGGGTGGATTGGAGAACTGCGTGCGTGCTCAGGCCGCGGCTGCCATTTCCTCCTCTAACTTGCTTTTCTCCGCAAGGCTGGTATCGCTGCCGAGACGCGCCTCCACGTTCCGGATCTGCCGGTAGTAGCTCAGGATCAGGTCTTCCGCGTCGGTGGTCCCGGAGTGGGACGTTCCCAGGAACGAGCAGGTGAGCTGCACCGCCAGCTCCATCACGTCTTCATGGTCCAGGCGCTCTGCCATCTGAGTCTCCTTCCACAGCCTGCGCCGCGCGGGTGAGTCGAGCAGGCAACAACGCCAGTCTGCTGCCCGCCCCGCGCGGGTCTCGAAACGTCGATTCGTCGCCCTCCGTCGGTGCCGGAGGCGAGTGACGGGTCCCGACGGCGATCCTCCTGCCGGTGGAGCGAGCTCCGCCAGTGCTTCCAGGGTGCGCTCCGGCGTGAAAGCGCCGCCGCGAGGACCAGTTCAGGTTGACACCGTTCTGGCCGGCGGATAGCATGTCTACGTATTCCGATCAATTTACTCAGGTATGCTGCAAGCCGTCGAGCGCTCCGGTAACGTCGTCGATCTGATCGGCCACACCCCGCTGCTGCGACTCCGCTCCTTTGAGCAGGATCTCGCGCCGGGAGTAGAGCTGTACGCCAAGGCCGAGTGGTACAACCCCGGCGGCTCCGTGAAGGACCGTGCGGCGCTGCAGATGGTGCTGGAGGCGGAGCGCTCCGGCGCGCTGCGGCCGGGCACCACCCTTCTGGAGGCGACCTCCGGAAACACCGGGATCGCGCTGGCGATGCTCGGCGCCGCCCGTGGTTACCCGGTGAAGCTGTGCATCCCCGGGCACGTGAGCGAGGAGCGCAAGCGGATCCTCCGCGCGTACGGTGCGGAGCTGGTCTTCACCGACCCGATGGCGCTCACCGACGGCGCCCAGCGCGAGGCGCGCCGGCTCTACGACGAGTGCCCGGAGCGCTATTACTACACCGACCAGTACAGCAACCCCGCCAACTGGCGCGCCCACTACCTGACCACCGCCCCCGAGATCTGGGGCCAGACGGAAGGCCGTATCACCCATTGGGTCGCCGGGCTCGGTACCAGCGGCACCTTCGTCGGCACCACGCGCCGCCTCAAGGAGCTGAATCCGGGAATCCGCTGCGTCTCCGCCCAACCGGCCCAGCCGCTCTACCTGCTGGACGGCTGGAAGCACATGGAGACCGCCATGGTGCCGCGGATCTACGACTCGTCGCTGGCGGACGACAACCTGTGGGTCGAGGACGAGGACGCCCTGGAGATGGTGCGACTCCTGGCCCGGCGGGAAGGCCTCCTGGTGAGCCCCTCCGCCGGCGGCGCGCTCTGGGCCGCCCTACAGGTCGCCCGCGGGCTCCGAAGCGGCGTCGTAGTGACACTCTTCGCCGACAACGCGATGAAGTACCTGAGCAAGGAGTTCTGGGACCAACTTTAAAGGGATGCAGGATGGGGGATGAGGGATGAATCCGAACCCTCCGTAGACGGGAGGTCCTGCTCCTGCTCTTTCTCTTTCTCTTGCTCCTGCTCGCTGGCGACCCCCGCATTCCGCCACGTCCTCGCTAACCCGCAAACCTGCAAACCTGCAACTTGCGAACCTGCAAACCTCCAACCCCGAAAGATGCTCATCCTCACCCCCGAAGCGCTGGAGACGATCCGCGAGCACTCCCGCCGCGGCTATCCGCTCGAGATCTGCGGTCTGCTGGCCGGCTCGGTGGACGGCGACGCCCGCACCGTGACGGCGGTGTGGCCGGTCCGCAACTCCTGGGAGGAGGACGCGGAAGAGCGGGCGCGACTCATTGCCGCGATGGAAGCCTCGGGCGCGCAGAGCGCGGGCGGTTGGGACGACTTTTCAGAGGAGCGGCGCTTCCTGGTTTCTCCGGCCGACATGCTCCAGGCGATGAAGCGCGAGCGCGCGGAAGGCGTGAAGGTGGTCGGGGTCTACCACACCCATCCCAACCACCCGGCGCAGCCCTCGCAGTTCGACCTCGACGCCGCGTGGCCGGAGTGGTCCTACCTGATCCTCTCCGTGCGCGGCGGCGAGGTCGCCGAAGAGCGCAGCTGGGTGCTGAACGAGGCGGAGGGACGCTTCGTCGAGGAGCAGGTGCTCACCGAGAGGTAGCGGACTGGCGTATTGCGTATCGCGTATTCCGTAGCGGAGCGCAGCTACCTCAGCCCAGAGATCCTGCCGGGCGAGGCGCTGCAAAGGTTTTCCGCCCGGCACGATGTACCGGTTCAGAGGACGGAGCAGCTCGCTACGGAATACGCGATACGCAATACGCTCCCCCCTACCGCGCCCGAGACGACGCCGCCGGGCTCTCCGCCGTCTCCGGGGGCGACGGAGCATTCTTGCGATGCCCGCCGCTGGTGAGCACCACGCCGACCCCGATGCTGATCATGATCACCCCGAGCCAGCGTTGGGGGGTGACGTCTTCCCGCAGCCACAGCTTGGCGAGGAGCGTCAGGATCAGGTAGTTCATCGCTCCGGCCGGAACCACTACACTCACGTCCGCGCGCGAGAGCAGGCCGAGCAGGGCGCTGAAATGGATCGCCAGGATGGCGGTCCCCAGGATCACCCCGGGCGTGGTAAGCACGTAGCGCAGCAGTCGCCCGATCTCGGGTAGGGAGATCGTCTCCATCGGCGGCATGCCGCGCATGGAGCGGCCGAGGATGAGTTGGCCGCAGATCCCGAAGCCGACGAAGATCAGGACCCCGGCGAGAGTCTTCCAGTCCACAGCCCCGCTCCTCATGCGCTCCGGACCACGGGAAAGAGCCGCTCCAGCTCCTCGGCCGCCGGCTGACGGCCGTACTCGCTGATCTGGAACGCCTCCGCGAATGCGCAGCCGGACGGCACCTTCTCCGGCGCCAGCTCGCGGCAGCTCTCCGTCACCGTACGAGCCCGGGATTCCATCCATGCGCGCGCCATCCGCCGGCGCCCCTCCGCGTCGGGCGGCACCTGGTCGAGCGTGCCCATGTTGTAGGGGAGCCACTCGAAGAACTGCGACTCGTGCGCCGCCATGATTTCCAGCTTGTGGTCCATCACGCTGTCGATCGGCACCACCACGTCCGGGCGGAAGGGGCCGCCCTCGCGGAACCGGTCCCACCAGTAGGCGAAGACCGGCATCCGGTCGAGGTGCCGGGTTTCCGGGCACATCGGCGGGACGGTGAGCATGAAGGTGGCGTCGAGCACGAGCTGCGTGGTGTAGCGGTGATCGCGGTGGTAGTCGTTCGGCCGGTTCACGATCACCAGGTCCGGCCCCTGGCCTTCCGGCCCGAAGGAGCGGATCAGGCGGATCATCTGCTCCGTCAGCACTTCGGTCACGTAGACGGAGCCGTCGTGGACGCCCATCGTCTCATACTCGCCGCCGAAGACTTCCACGGCGCGCTGCGCCTCCTCCAGCCGCCGCGCGGCGAGCGCCGCCCGGTTCGAGACGTACTCCGGGTAGTAGTGGCCGCGGTCGCCATTGGTGACGGAGACGAACTTGACGCGATCCCCGCGCTGCGCGAACAGTGCCGCGACGCCGCCGCAGGCGAAGTCGCAATCGTCCGGGTGCGCCCCGATGAACAAGACGTACATGTTGCTGATCGTATCCTTGAAGTTCTCACGCGGTTGAGTGGGAGCAAGGGAGAGTGGGGGAGTCGGAGATCCGAACCCTCCGTACACGGGGACTCCTACTCCTACTCGTTCTCATACTCTTACTCGAAGTCGCTCTGGGATAGCTGTGCTCTGCGCCAAGAGATCACCGCTCACGCAGGCGGTTTCTCCCACTCTCCCTTGCGCCCACTCTCCCACTCAGTTCAAGGGTGCTAGCCCGGCAGAGCCGGCTCCACCACCTCCCAGCGGTCCTTCCGGCGCGCCAGGAGCATCAGGAAGCTCTTTCCTTCCACGGTGTATCGCACTACGGCGAGGTCGCCGGACTTGAGCGCCGAGTAGGGGAAGCGGCTCAGCGACGCCGGCTCGGCGGGTGGGTTGCCGCGAAGCTGGTGCTGGATCTGCGGATAGGTAAAGAGCAGCCCCACGTCCCAGCGGGAGAAGCGGGTATCGAGCTCCGGCTTCGGCGGCTCGCCCGAGAACGGCGGCTTGCCGTGGTCCGGCCGCGTCTCCCACTGCTTGGACCACTCCCCCAGGTCGGCGGCGAAACCGGGGGCTTCCGGGCTGGTGAGGGCGTGCAGCGCGGGAAGCTCACCGCGGCCCCAGGCCTGCAGGTAGCTCCCGGCCGCCGCCACCGCTCCGTCCCCCGCCGCGGGAGCGTAGGGCTGGCCGAAGAGCGCCTGGTCGCCGGGAACGGCGCTGATCCCCTCCGTGTCCGGGCGCGGCGGGCCGGCTACCTTCCAGCCGTCGGCCCCGCGGTGGGCGAGCAGCAGCACGTTTACGCCTTCCGCGGCGCGGTAGCCGACCAGCGCCCATTCCGGCCGCTCCAGCGACTCCCGCAGCGGGGTGAGATCGTCCTGCTGCAGGTCGACGCCGAAGAGCAGCGCGTAGGTGAGCCGCGGGGCGGCCAGCGCCGCGTGCAGCTCTTCCTTCTTGAGCGCGCGGACCGCCGGCGGCACGTAGAAGGAGTGCTGCGCGAGGAACTGCTCCGCCTCGGGCGAGTAGGTGGGGGTGAGCGGGGAGGTGAGGGCGTGGACCCGCTTCAGATCGCCCGCGGAGAGCGCCTGGAGATACTCGAAGGCGAGATCCCGCACCGCCGGCAGCTCGGAGGCGGCCGGCACCGCGGGCGGATAGAGCAGCGGGGCCAGCAGCCGTGGGTCCGGCTCGCCCTCGGCGACCCCGGCCCCCGGCGCCAGCTTCACGTCGCCGAGGCTGATACCCGGGCGGTCGGCCGGCACCGGGAACGGGCCGGCCTGCAGGAGCGGCGGCTCGACCACCGGCGCGTTCCCCTGCGGCTTCGGGAGCGCCGGACGAACCGCCACGTGGAGCTCCACGCCCCGGGGCACGCCGAACACCTCGAAGCGGCCGGCGGCGTCGGTGACGCTCACACCCGCCACCTCGCGCTTGCCGCGGAGGGGATACCAGAGGATCACGCTCGCGCCGGGGAGGGGGGCGCCGTCACCGCCGAGAGCGCGGCCCTGCACCGTCATCAACACGCGCGGGGTCAGCGTGAGCGTGAGCGGCTCCTTCAGGGTGGAGGGATCGCCGACCCACTCGCCGATCAGGTTGTCCTTCACCGCGCGGACCACCACCTGCTTCGCATGCCACGGGAAGCCGGGGAACTCGAAGGCGCCGGTCGCGTCGGTGCGGACGGTCGTCTCCGGAGCGGGCGGCCACGCCACCGCCGGTCGCCCGATCTCCACCTCGATCCGCGCGTTCACCACCGGAACCGGCTCGGCCGGAGGGGCCTCTTTCTTCGCCTTCGCGTCCGCGGTGGGCTTCGGCTGCGGCTTCGCCGGGTCGGGCACCGGGATCGCGCCTTCGGTGCGGACGAGCGCCAGGACTTTTCCCTTGAACGGCTCCACGGAGCCCTGCAGGCGGACCGGGCCGGCGGTGTCCCCCGCGGGGACTTCCACTGGGAAGACGCGGCCCTGGAACGCCAGCTCGTAGCGGCCGGGGACCACGTTCTGCAGCCGGACCACCCCTTTCGGATCGGTCTCGATCAGGCGCGAGTTGCCGAAGGAGCGGTCACGCGCGCTCGCCAGCAGCGCCCCGAGCGGGGTGGAGGTGCTCGCGGAGGCGCGGCGGATTCGGAACGCGGCGCGCGGGAACGGCTTGCCGTCCGCCCCCACCGCCTCTACCGCGAGGGTACCGGGGCGCACCACCACCAGCGCGTCCTGCGGCTGGGGGTCGCCGGCGGTCAGCGAGACGGGGAAGCCCTCGGACGGAATCCAGCCTCCACTCACTTCCAGGCGCACCTGCCAGCCGGAGGGGAGACCGTCGAGCCGGAAGCGGCCGGCGGCGTCCGACTCCGCGCGCAGGCTGCCGATCAGGTCCGGCGGGGCGGGAAAGTAGGCGTCTGCCGGCCCCGTACCCGGGACCGGCCGCATCGCGCGGATGCCGACCGTCACCCCGGCGGCGGGGGCGGCATTGGTCCCCAGCAGCCGGCCTGCCACCGCCGCGGCGGGAGCCAGGGAGAGGCGCGCGGGCAGGCGGATCTCTTGATCGAGCCTGGCCGCGGACGTCTTCAGCGGCAGCCAGGTCGGCGCCGTGCCCGGGGCGGAGCCGCCGAGCGTGAGCGCCTCGATGCCGGCGGCGCGGGCGAGCAGCTCGAACTTTCCGGCGGCATCGGTCTTTCCCTGGGCGAGGCCCTGCTGACGGTCCCGCGTGGCCCAGCCGACCCAGACCCGCGCTCCCGCCGCCGGCTTCTTGCTCGGCAGCAGCACCTGTCCGGAGACCCGGTAGGTCTCCGCCTGGGCCGGCCGCGGCAGCAGGACCGGAAGCGAGATCAGGATCAAGGCGACGAAAGACCGCATGGCGCCACTCCAGTTACCGAGGGGCGAAGTCACAGCCAGAGCCGGCGCCCGAGGGAAAACTTCACCCGGCCGCGGAAGCGTCCCTCCGCGGGGTGCCGTCGCCGGGTTGCAGGTTGACAGGTTGCAGGTTTCAGGTTCCGAACCCCGTCTCCGGAGGGCTCAACGTACAACCTGCAACCTGCTAACCTGGAAGTTACGGTCGCCGCAGGCGGGCGAACTTGCGGCGGCCTACCTGCACGACCATCCCGTCCCGCACGTCGATCTCGGCGTCCGGGCTCTCCACGCGCTCGCCGTCGAGCGAGACCGCTCCCTGCTCCACCATCCGGCGCGCCTCGCGGGAGCCGTTCACCAGGCCGGCCCCCGTGAGGAGACGGGCGATCCAGACCCGGCCGGAGTCGTTGAAGAGATCCGCGGGCAGGGCGACCTCCGGCATCTCCTGCGGCAGTTCCCGTCGGCTGTGGACCCGCTCCCACTCCGCGCGCGCTTCCGTGGCTGCATCCGCGCTGTGGTAGGTGGTCACGATCTCCGCGGCGAGCTGTTTCTTCGCCTCCATCGGGTGCTCCGCCACGCGGCGCTTCCACTCTTCCGGCGGCACCGCGGAGAGGAGATCGTAGTAGGTGCCCATCGTCCCGTCATCGACGCTCATGATCTTGCTGAACATCGACTGCGGCTCTTCGGTGACGCCGACGTAGTTGCCGAGCGACTTGCTCATCTTCTGGGAGCCGTCGGTCCCCACCAGGAGCGGCATCAGCATCGCCACCTGCTGCTCCAGGCCGTAGCTCGACTGGATGTCCCGGCCCATCAGGATGTTGAAGCGCTGGTCGCTGCCGCCGAGCTCCACGTCCGCCCGCAGGTGCACGGAGTCGTACGACTGCGCGAAAGCATACATGAACTCGTGGACGGCGATCGGCCGCCCCTGGGCGAAGCGCTTGCTGAAGTCGTCGCGCTCCAGCAGGCGGGCGACGGTGAAGCGGGACGTGAGCTTCACCACGTCCGCGAAGTTCATGGCGCCGAGCCAGTCGTTGTTGTAGACGATGTGGGTGCGCTCCGGATCGAGCACCTTGAACACCTGCTCCTGGTAGGTGCGGGCGTTCTCGCGCACTTCCTCTTCGGTCAGCGGCTTCCGCGTCTCCGACTTGCCGGTAGGGTCGCCGATGATGGCGGTGAAGTCGCCGATGATCAGGAAGAGCTCGTGGCCCAGGTCCTGGAACTGCTTCAGCTTGCGGAGCACCACCGTGTGTCCGAGGTGGATATCCGGCGCGGTGGGGTCCATCCCCAGCTTGACGCGAAGGGGACGGCCGGTCTCCCGGGAGCGGATCAGCTTGCTCACCAGGTCGGCTTCCGGGACGATGTCGACGCCGCCCGCTTTGAGCCACTCGACTTGCTGCTGCGGGGAGAGATCCTGGGGGTTCATCGGAAGGGAGCTCCGGGCGGGACCGGGCGGTGGGGCGGGGCGCACACTCACCGCGGCGCCCGCGGAAATGATAAAATGCGGCGTCGGCTCCGGCGGTCGGAGCGGCGCCCGCATCCTCGCCGGCGCCTCGCCAGAACCGCCGCGCCGGCGCCGTGGGACGGAACGCGCAATTCTATCACGCGGCTTTTTTGCCCTTCAAGCGGCAGTGGTGGGGCATATACTAGGGGAGTGCGGCTCCCGCCCGGGGGCCGGACCTCGCCGCACGGGCCACTCGTGACGCGAGCGATTGACGAACAGGTGACGGCGGCGCCGGTGAATGAGCTTCCGGTGCTCCCGTGCGGCGCGGCCCGTCCCCAGCGGCCGTGAGCAGACCCGATCCCTCGTGCCACGACACGGGGCAGGATGAGCATCGACGTGGATAATCGCAAGGTCGTCCTTCTCAAGAGCCTTCGGACCAACAACCGCTTCTACGCGCTGGTCGATCCAGACAGCGGGATGAAGAACGCGGACGCGATTGCGGAATTCCCCCCGGATCTGCTTCTCGGCATCGCTTATCCCTGCCTCGAGGACGGTCTCAACGACTTCGCCGTCATCCGGACCACCTTCGAGACGATCGACGTATTCCCGGACGACGACGAGCTGCGCGCGGAGATGCTGACGATCATCGACGACGCCCGCGGCAAGATGATCGCCCGCCTGGAAGAGCTGCGAGACCGGATCGTCTGCGGCCAGGCCCACTTCCTGGGGACCGACCTGAACGAGTTCAAGCAGCACGCGGTCCACATGGCGACGAAGGGCACCATCCGCCGCCAGCTCGACAGCATGATGAAGGTCGACGTCTTCGAGTCGGTCGCCAAGACGGAAGCGGCGCTCTCCGGCGGCGGGTCGGAGCCGATGTTCCGCTACCAGTTCCTGCCGGAGCACAGCCTCGCCACGATCGGCGAGCTGCCGCCGCGCGTCTTCATCGGCCGGCTGTTCGATGACATCCTCGACTCGGTCAACCAGAACGAGAACTACCAGAACAAGTACGTCTTCGACCGGAACGTCTTCCAGAAGTTCATCGCGGTGATGTTCGTCAACTACGCGACGACCGACCCGATGTTCTACGGCACCAGCCGCGACGACTACGGGGTCTCGTCCGAGAAGGACATGCAGACCACGCCGCTCTACGTAGCGGTCAAGAAGGCGCTGCAAGACCTGGAGCAGGAGGTGCGGGACGGGAGCATCCAGCTCACCGCGGCGCCCACCCGCGAGGGGGCTCCGGTAGAGCCGGCCGGGGTCGCCGCTTCTTCCGCCGGCGCGCCGCCGGCCGCCGCGGCGGCCCCGGAAGCCGCGCCCGCCGAAGGGGATCTGAGCTTTCTCTTCGACGAGCAGGAAGACGACTTCACCCGCTCGCTCCGCGAAGCAGGACATACGGTGGAGCTGCCGTTCGGAGCGGGCGAGCGGATGCTACTGGAGCCGCTGACCCGGCTCGCCGACGCGCTGCGGCTGCTGGGCCACCTGGACAACCCCCGGGTCAACGAGGCGCGGAAGCTCGCCGCGGAAGCGGGCCAGCAGGTTTTCCAGGGTCTGAAGGAGCTGCGGATCATCTCCCCGCTCGCCAGCGACCCCCTGGAAGATTTCAACCACGACTGAGCGTCCCCTGCCGCTCGGGTCAGGCCATGCAGGCGACCTCCCGGTTTGACAGGGCGCTCCCGTAGAGCCGCCGGTACTCCACCTTGCGCTCGATCGCGTCGACGACCGTTTCGGCAAACGGTGTGTCGTTCAGGGTGCTGGCGGAGTAGAGCCCGCCCGGACTGATGACGTTGATCTCCATCAGCTTCTGCCCCGCGATATCCAGCCCGACCAGGAACGCGCCGTCTCGCACCAGCAGCGGACCTACCGCTTCCGCCAGGTGAAGCAGCTCCGGAGAGACCTCCTCCCGCTCCGGGTGGCCGCCGGCGGTCATGTTGCTGCGGAGGTCGTCGCCCTGGTTGACCCGCCGGAAGAGCGCGATCTTTCCATCCCGCTCCAGCGGCTTTCCGTTCAGCATGAACAGCCGCACGTCTCCCGCCGCCGCCGCCGGAAGATACTCCTGCGCCAGCACGTAGCCGGAGCGGGTCACCGCTTCCACCATCTGGTTCAGGTTCGTCCGGTCGTTCTTGAGCAGGAACACGTCCGACCCGCCGAATCCCTGGAGCGGCTTGATGACCGCCTTATGACCGCATCCTTCCCAGAAGCGGAGGATCTCCTGGTGGTCCCGCGTGATCAGCGTCTTCGGCCGGACCGATTCCGGGAGCTGCTGGAAATAGAGCTTGTCGATGTTGTTCCAGAGCGAGACCGGATCCGGCAGCACCAGCACCCCGTCCCGCTCCGCAAGCTGCGCGAACCCGATCGGCGCGATCTGGGCCCAGGGCCGCTCTTCCAGCTCATCGACCGGGTTGTAGCGGATGAACAGGACGTCGAGGTCGCGGGAGGAGATCGTCACCCGCTTTGCGTCCCGCTCCTTCAGCGCGGCGGTGAAGTCGTCCACCCGGCGCGGCGGCTTCCGGGCGGGCTGGATCGCCTGGCCGCCGACGCTGCCGTCCGGGAAGTAGGTAAAGCAGTCGACTTCCAGCACGAACACCTCGTGGCCGCGCCGCTGGGCGGTCCAGGCCAGGAGCATGGTCGTGTAGCGGGGCTGCTCCGTCTGGATGCCGTTGATCACGAAGGCGATCCGCATGGGTCCTCCTCGCGCGTATCAGTTGAGCAGGCCGAGCACCCCGGCACCATTCCGCAAGCGCTCCAGCCGCTTCCGGCCCTCCGACGATTGGAGGCACCGGGGGAGCAGCGGCGGATCGCGGACGATCTGCCGGTGGCGCAGCTCTTCGATCACCGGAACGTGTTTCAGGGCGATCTTTCCGGTGTAGAGCGGCTCGACCGGATGCCCCGCGCGGAGGTAGGCAAGCAGGTGGAGTAAGCCACGCAGATAGATCACGTCTTTGATGAAGCCGCCGCCGGCGTAGACGCGGGTGGCGACGTCGAACGCCGCCCGCGGCGGGAAGCCGAGGCGGCCGGTCAGCTCCCGGTAGGTCTCCGGGAGCTCGGCGCCCTCCAGCACGCGGTGCGCCGCCACCACGCGCGCGGCGAGCAACCGCATGCGCGAGGGGGTGAGACCGCCGACCAGGTACTCCGCCAGCACTCCCAGACCTTCCTGGAGCTCGTCGTAGTTGTCCAGCCCGTACCGGAGCTGCCGGAACGGCTGGGCCCGCCCGTTGTTGAAGGTCAACACGTGGGTGCCCACCTCGTGCTGAATCAGCGCCTCCAGCCGCTCCGGCAGCAGTCGCAGTCCCCGGGGAATCAGCAGGTTTCCCTCGGAGACCATGAGTCCAACCAGATCGGAGCGGATCTCGATGCGGGAGGCAAAACCGGGATAGACCTCCCGAAACGCGGCGTACTCCGCCTCGGCGGCCCGCCGGAATGTCTCTGCGTCGACGGTCCCGTTCCCGGACGCCGCGGCCGCCGGGACCTCGCGGAGGATCGCTTCGGCGGTTTCCAGGAGCTCCGGCTCGACCCCTTCGTAGAGGCGGATGCTGCTGTAGAGGAAGCGGGCAGTGCCGCGCTCCGCGAGCATCGTAATCTGGATATCCAGCTCCTCCCGCTTCTCGCGGAACATCTGCGCCAGCACCGGATCGTCCACCCGGTCGAGGTCGATCTCATAGAGACGACGCTTGAGTGCGTCGGGATCGACCGGCAGCAGGCGGTAGTGGAAGTGGGGAGGGGCGGAGCAGCCGCCGCTGCGGAACTGCTCCCACGCCTGGTCCGGGTTGACCGGTAGCACGAGCAGCAAGAACTGGAACGACGCCTCGATCTGGGCCAGCCGCCGGTCGATGTGCCGCTCTGCGGCCCCGATCGACCGGCGGCCGAGCGCGTAGGCGCTGGTGAGGTCGCAGGTGGTCTGAACGCGGATGAAGTCGTAGAAGGCCTGGCGCAGCGCCCGGGAGATCAGCGGCTGGGCCCGCCGGTAGAAGACGGGGAAGAAGGTCCGGCTTTCCGGCTCGTGAAAGAGCGGCGGCACCTCCAGGCCGAGGGTGAGCACCCCCAGCTCCGCCTGCTGCTCCGCAGTCAGCACGGAGGCGAGTCCTGAAGGTGCGGTCCGCTCCGCCACGTCCACCCCACCGTGAAGGCTCTGCAGCTTCTTCAGCCCCACGTTCAGCTTCTCTACCGTGGAGTGCGCCGCGCCGCCTGGGGAGTTGATAACGAACGCCGTCTCGCGCGGCTCCCCCGGCCGCAGCTCCAACAGCAGAAAGGCACGGTACTCTTCCGTCAACAGCTCGGCCAGGCTGGCGACCAGCTTCCGTACGCCGGACGCGAGCGCCGGATCGTCTGGCGCGACCAGGTAGCACGACTCGCTGGCGGCGAGGCGAAAGAGCACCGGGTCCGGCGCCTCTCCAGCGAAGCGGTAGAGCACCAGGTACGGCAGCTTGCGGTCGATGCTAAGCCGGCCGCCACGCGGCAGGCGGCGATGGACGCGCCGTCCACGACGGACCGCTTCCGTCACGCGCCGGACCAGCGCATCGGAGATCTCGACTGCGAGTTCGGGAGCCATTCAGGGGTGTGCCTTGCCCCTGGTATTGCACCCTGCCCTCCGAACGAAACGGCCCGGTGTGAGCGGTGGTGTCCCGGCCGAAGCAGAGACGGCAGGCTCCGAACCCGGGCCTGCCGTCTCTGCCTCCAGTTAAAGAGAGGCCTCTCAGACCTGGGTTGGTTGAGAGACCACCCAGACATTCGGGATCGGGATGATGAACCGGCCGCCGCGCTGCAGGTACTCCTGCTGCTGCCGCAGGATCTCGTCCGCGAAGTTCCAGGTCAGCAGCAGCACGTAGTCCGGCTGGTCTTCCACCAGCCGCTCCGGCGCGTGGATCGGCAGGTGATACCCGGGAGTGTAGCGGCCCTGCTTGTGCGGGCTGCGGTCGACCGCGTACTCCAGCGTGCCCGCGCCGATTCCGAGCGAGTGGAGGAGGGTGTTGCCCTTGGCGGAGGCGCCGTAAACGGCGACCCGCTTCTCTTCCGCCTGGAGCTGTCCCAGCAGCATGCGGAGTTCGCCGCAGAGCGACTCGACGCCCGCCGCGAATCGGGTGTAGGCCGGGATGTCGCTCACGCCCCAGGCCGCTTCCTCCGCCAGGAGCGCCTCGACGCGGGGGCGGTCGCCCTCCTCGCCGGCGTGGGCCACGGTGACCCGCAGCGAGCCGCCGTGCAGCGGAATCCACTCCACGTCCGCGGCGGCCAGCCCGTGGCGGCGGTAGAGCTGCTCCAGCGCGGTGAGCGAGTAGTAGAAGAGATGCTCGTGGTAGATGGTGTCGAACTCCAGGTGCTCCAGGAGGTCCTTCACGTACGGCGTCTCCATCACGAAGACTCCGCCCCGCTTCAGAAGCGCCTTGACGCCGGCGACGACGCCGTTGATGTCCGGCACGTGCGCCATCACATTGTTCGCCAGGATCACGTCCGCGCCGCGGCCGGACGCCGCCAGCTCTCGCGCCAGCTCCCGCCCGAAGAACTCGGTCACCGTGTCTACCCCGGCGGCGATAGCTGTCTGAGCGACGTTGCGCGCCGGCTCGATTCCGAGCACCGGCACGCCCGCGGCCACGAAGTTCCGCAGCAGGTAGCCGTCGTTGCTGGCGATCTCCACCACCAGGCTCTCCGGACCCAGCGCCCGCTCTCGCGTGAGCTGCTCCGCCACCTCGCGCGCATGGGCGAGCATGGTGTCGGAGTAGGACGAGAAGTAGACGTAGTCCCGGAAGAGGATCTCCGGCGGGACTGTCTCCGTGATCTGGACCAGGGAGCAGCCGCGGCAGAGGACCAGGTCGAGCGGGAAGCTCGGCTCCGGCAGCGGGAGCTGTTCCGCGGTGAGCAGCGAGTTGGCAAGCGGCGTCTCGCCCAGGTTCAGGATCACGGGCAGGTCGGTCGCGCCGCACGACCGGCATTCGGTAATTCGACTCACTGGCGTTCTCCCAGGAAGGCCCCGTACCACTCGATCGTCCGCACCAGCCCCTCCCGGAGCGAGAAGCGCGGCTGCCACTGCAGCTCCCGCATGGCGCGAGAGGGGTCGAGGTACTGGTGGGGGATCTCGTTCGAGGCGGTGGCGCGGACGTCCGGCGCCAGGTCCTCCCGGCCGCAGAGGGAGAGGATCTCCCGGACCAGCTCCAGCACGGAGACCGGCTGCCGGTGGCCGAAGTTGAAGGCGGCTCCCGCCAGCTCGCGCCGCTCCGCCAGCGCTTCGGCGAGCGTGACGTACGCGGACGCGCCGTCTTCCGCGTAGAGGTAGTCGCGGAGACAGCTTCCGTCGCTGCGGATGATCGGCCGCTCCCCGGACAGGACGGAGCGGATTGTCCCCGGCACCAGCCGGTTCCAGTTCAGGTCGCCGCCGCCGTAGAAGTTGCCGCAGCGCGTGATCGCCACCGGCAGGCCGTAGGTGACGGCGTACGAGTGCGCGATCAGGTCCGAGCACGACTTGCTGACGTCGTACGGGTGCCGCCCCTGGAGCGGCGTGTCCTCGTTGTACGGCAGGTTCTCGTGAGTGCCGTACGCCTTGTCGGACGAGGCGGCAACGATCTGGCGGACCGCCGGGCTGCGCCGGCACGCCTCCAGGATCGACCAGGTGCCCCGGATGTTCGATTCGAAGGTCGACACCGGATTGCGGTTGGCGATTCCCACAATCGTCTGGGCCGCCAGATGGAAGACGGTGTCGATCTCGTGCTCGCCGAGCACCCGCTCCATCGCCGCCTGGTCCGCCACGTCTCCCGTTACTGTCTTGACGCGCTCGACCATGCCGGTCGTGACGAGCTGGCTCTGCGGCACGCGGTCGCGCACCAGGCAGACGACGTCGGCGCCTGCTTCCAGTAGCTGCCGCACCAACCATCCGCCGAGCAGCCCGGTGGCCCCGGTGACCAGCGTCGGGCGGTCACGCCAGAAGCCCGAATTCCTCATTCAGATTCCTCCCCTCGGCCGCTCTCGGCCGCCCTTTCACGTGCCGGGTGGGGGAGGCCCGTGCAAGCGGCGAGAGGAGGAGCGAACGGGCTCGGACGAGATGCACGCCGCGCCGCCGGAGAGCATCTCCGTAGGCGACGCCGGGTCTGCGCCGCTGGGGGCCGGCCGGCGAGAGGAGCGCGATGGATACTGCAACCTCGGTCAAGATAGAGGCGCGCGGGGCCGCCGAGGCGCCGGCCCGGGTAGGCCCGGGTGCGCCCGACGACACGGAAACCGGCTGGCGCTACTTCCAGGCGCAGCGGGGCTGGAGCGCGGTCAACTGGGCGGAGCTGTGGCGCTACCGGGAGCTGCTCTACTTCTTCGTCTGGCGCGACGTAAAGGTGCGCTACAAGCAGACGGCGCTCGGCGTGGCGTGGGCGATCCTGCAGCCGGTGCTGACGATGATCGTCTTCTCCTTTTTCTTCGGCAAGGTGGCGGGGCTCAGCAGCTCCACCGGCTCGATCCCGTACCCGCTCTACGTCTTCTCCGGGCTGCTGCCCTGGCTCTTCTTCGCGACGGCGGTGGGGCACAGCGGGGAGTCGATCCTCAACAGCGCGCGCCTGATCACCAAAGTCTACTTCCCGCGGCTCAGCGTGCCGGTCGCCTCGGTCGGCGCGGCGCTGATCGATCTCGCCGTCTCTTGCAGCGTGCTGGTGGTGCTGATGCTCACCTACGGCATTACCCCGGGGCCGCAGCTCCTGATCCTGCCGGTCCTGCTGGCCGGGCTGGTGCTGGCCGCCACCGGGGTCGGCACGCTGCTGGCGAGCCTTTCCGTGGTTTACCGCGACTTCAAGTACGTCATCCCGTTCACCCTGCAGATCTGGATGTTCGTCACCCCGATCATCTACCCCGCCTCGCTGGTGCCGGAGAAGTGGCGCTGGGTGCTGCTGATCAACCCGATGGCCGGCCTGATCGGCGGCTTCCGCTCCGCGCTGCTGGGGGAGCCGTTCCAGTGGGGTCCGCTGGCGCTCTCGCTGGGGATCGCGCTGGGGCTCTTCCTGGGCGGCGCGCACTACTTCCGCTCCCTGGAGCGCCGCTTCGCGGACATCATCTAGACCGCGCCGACCCGGCGCTGCCGGCGGCGGACGAGACCACTATGAGCAAACGCGTGATTCGGGTAGAGCAGCTCTCCAAGCGGTACCAGCTCGGCGGACGGGAGGGGCCGTACCGGACGCTGCGCGAGACGATCTCCGGCCTGGCAACGAGTCCGCTGCGGCGGTTCCGCCGCCGGAGCCCCGGGGAGAAGGCGGACCGGGAGCTCTGGGCGCTGAAGGAGGTCTCGTTCGAGGTCCGGGAAGGCGAGGTGCTCGGCATCATCGGCCGCAACGGCTCCGGCAAGAGCACGCTGCTCAAGGTGATGTCGCGGATCACCGAGCCGACCACCGGCCGCGTGGGGGTGCGGGGCCGCGTGGCGAGCTTGCTGGAAGTCGGCACCGGCTTTCATCCGGAGCTGACCGGGCGGGAGAACATCTACCTGAACGGGGCGATCCTGGGGATGTCGCGCCAGGAGATCCAGCGGAAGTTCGACGAGATCGTCAGCTTCGCGGAGATCGAGCAGTTCCTCGACACGCCGGTCAAGCGCTACTCCAGCGGGATGTACACCCGGCTCGCCTTCGCGGTGGCGGCGCACCTGGAGCCGGAGATCCTGGTGATCGACGAGGTGCTCGCCGTCGGCGACGCCAGCTTCCAGCGGAAGTGCCTGAACAAGATGCAGGACGTGGGCCAGGAAGGGCGGACCGTCCTCTTCGTCTCCCACAACATGCCGGCGGTGACGCGCCTCTGCCCGCGGGCGGTGCTGCTGAACCACGGGAAGCTGCTCGACGACGGGCCGTCGTCGCGAGTCGTCACCGCCTACCTCAACTCCGGGCTGGGGACGACGGCCATCCGCCGGTGGGACGACCCGGCGACCGCACCCGGCAATGAAGTCGCGCGGATCTGCTCCGCTCGGGTCCGGACGGAGGACTCGGACGCCGCCGACGCGATCGACATCCGCCGCCCGGTCGCCATCGAGATGGAGTACGAGGTGCTGCAGGACGGGCACGTGCTGGTGCCGCACTTCAGCTTCCACAACGAGGAAGGCATCCTGCTCTTCGTCTCCGTCGACCAGGATCTCGAGTGGCGGGGCCGACCGAAGCGCCCCGGCCGCTACTCCAGCACCGCCTGGGTCCCCGGCAACTTCCTGGCGGAGGGGACGGTGATCGTCGGGACCGCCCTCACGACACACCAGCCGTTCAGCGTGCACTTCTACGAGCGAGACGCCGTGGCGTTCCAGGTGATCGACAGCCCGGACGGCGACTCGGCGCGCGCGGACTATTCCGGCCACTATCCCGGGCTGGTGCGCCCCAGGCTGCAGTGGGAGACGCAGGCCTCGGGTCGAGCGTAGCCCGCGGGGACTCCGAGAAGAGGGGGGAGCAATGGAGCTCCGGATCGAGCGATGGGACCACGCGGGGAGGCTGGTGGAGCTGCGGCTGGAGGGCCGGCTCGACCGCCTGGGAAGCGCCTACCTGGCGGCGCGCCTGCGGGACGCGCTGCGGGGACCGCTGCCCGCCGCGGTGGCGGTGAACCTGGACCAGGTGGCGTGCCTCGACGCCGTGGGCATGGAGGGGCTGCTCCAGGCGGCGCGGATCGCCGCCGAAGGGGGATGCCGGCTGGTCCTGGTGATCCAGGACACGCGGGTCCGCGGGCTGCTGGAGGGGGTCGGCCTGACCAAGCTGCTCGTCGTTTTGCCGGACCTGCAGGGGGTACTGGCGGGCTGCTGCCCCACGGCGGCGACTGCCGCCTGATCGTTATGGCACCGGCGCCGCTCGTGAGCCGGGGAGGAGTGTCGCGATGAAAGCCGTGATCCTGGCGGGAGGCTACGGGACCCGCCTTTCCGAAGAGACCGCGCTCCGGCCGAAGCCGATGGTGGAGATCGGCGGCCGGCCGATGCTGTGGCACATCATGAACGTCTATGCCGCGCACGGCATCGAAGAGTTCGTGGTTGCCGCGGGCTACAAGGCGGAAGTGATCAAGCAGTACTTCCTGAACTTCTACGCCATCAACAACGACGTCACGATCGACCTGACCCGCGGCGAGACGAAGATCCACGACGGCAAGCAGCCGCGGTGGCGGGTCCACGTCTGCGATACCGGCCTGAACACCCAGACCGGCGGGCGCATCCGCCGGCTGCGGGACTGGCTCCAGGAGGACGAGCTCTTCCTGCTCACCTACGGCGACTGCCTCGCCGACCTGGACATCCGCGCCCTGCTCGACTTCCACCGCTCGCACGGCAAGCTGGCCACCCTCACGGCGGTGCTGCCCCCTGCGCGGTTCGGCCGCTTGAGCTTCGAGGGGGACCGGATCACCACCTTTATGGAGAAGCCGGTCCACGGCGAGGGCTGGATCAACGGCGGCTACTTCGTGCTCCACCGGAGCGTGATCGACTACATCGACGGCGACGACACGATCTGGGAGCGGGACCCGCTGGAGCGGCTGGTGAGGGACGGCGAGCTGATGGGCTACCAGCATCGCGGGTTCTGGTCGCCGATGGACACGCTCCGGGAGAAGAACAGCCTGGAGGAGATCTGGGCCAGCGGGCGCGCGCCCTGGAAGTGCTGGAAGTAAGGCGATGCGCTTCATGGAAGTCGAGATTCCGGGCGTGCTGGTGGTCGACGTGGAGGCCCACGCGGACGACCGCGGCCTCTTCGCCCGCACCTGGTGCGAGCGGGAGTTCGCGGCGCGCGGGGTGGCGGCGCCGCTGGTGCAGTGCAGCGTCTCCTTCAACCAACGTGCCGGGACGCTCCGCGGGATGCACTACCAGGCGCCGCCGGAGCCGGAGGGGAAGCTGGTCCGCTGCACTCGGGGCCGCATCTACGACGTGGTGCTCGACCTGCGGCCCGACTCTCCGACCTACCTGCGGCACCTCGGCGTGGTGCTGAGCGCGCAGAACCGGCGCGCCGTCTGGATCCCGGAAGGCTGCGCCCACGGTTTCCTGACGCTGGAGCCGGAGTCGGAGGTCTTCTACCAGATGAACCGCCACTTCGCGCCGGAGCTCTCGCGAGTGGTGCGCTGGAACGATCCGGCGTTCGCCATCGAGTGGCCGGGCCCGGTGCGTGCCATCTCCCCGCGAGACGCCACCGCGCCCGACTTCAACGCCGACGAGAGCCTCCACGGGCTGCTGCGAGGGGAGCGTCTCTGTGCTCACGTGTGAAGCGAAGAAAGGCGAGGAAGTCTCGCCCCAGGCGATCGGGGCGCAGCTCTACGCCCTGGCGGCGCGTCTCTACCCGATCTGCCGGAGTATTACCGGAGAAGGGACGCGTGAGACGCTGCGGGTCCTGCAGGAGCACGTGCCGCTCACCATGCACGAGGTCCCAAGCGGCACCCCGGTCTTCGACTGGACCGTGCCGCCGGAGTGGAACGTCCGGGACGCCTGCGTCCTGAACTCGCGCGGCCGGCGAGTCATCGATTTCCGCCGCTCGAACCTGCACCTGCTCGGGTACAGCGTGCCGGTGCACCGGACCGTCTCCCGGGAAGAGCTGCTCCAGCACCTTTACACGCTCCCGGAGCATCCCGACCGGATTCCCTACCGCACCTCCTATTACTCGGAGAACTGGGGCTTCTGCGTCCCGCACTCGCTCCTGACGGAGCTGACCGAGCCGGAGTACCGGGTGCGGATCGACACGCGGCTGGCGCCCGGCCATCTCACCTACGGGGAGCTCCTGATCCCAGGT
Source organism: Armatimonadota bacterium (assembly GCA_046292385.1). GTDB lineage: Bacteria > Armatimonadota > SYMT01 > SYMT01 > SYMT01 > JBKBRF01. The sequence goes on from JBKBRF010000019.1 coordinate 19,991, forward strand.
GCGACGGACGAGGAGGTGCTGCTCTCCTGCCATGTCTGCCACCCCTCTCTGGCGAACGACAACCTCTCCGGCATCGCGATCGCGGCGAAGCTGGCGGAGCACCTGCGGAGGCGGGAGCTCCGCTACTCGTACCGCTTCCTCTTCATCCCGGGGACGATCGGCTCGATCACCTGGCTGGCCCGGAACCGGGAGCGGGTCGACCGCATCCGCCACGGTCTCGTGCTCGCCTGCCTGGGAGACGGCGGCCGCTCCACGTACAAGAAGAGCCGGCGCGGCGACGCGGAGATCGACCGGGCCGTCGCCCACGTCCTGCGCCACCGCGGCGACCACGAGCTGCTGGAGTTCACGCCGTACGGCTACGATGAGCGCCAGTTCTGCTCCCCCGGGTTCGACCTGCCGGTCGGGCTGCTGATGCGGACACCGCACGGCCGCTTTCCGGAGTACCACACCTCCGCGGACAACCTGGAGCTGATCCGCCCCTGGGCGCTGGCCGACTCGTTCGCCAAGTGCCTCGACGTGATCGCGGTGCTGGAGGGGAACCGCCGCTACGTGAACCTGAACCCGTGCTGCGAGCCGCAGCTCGGGCGGCGCGGTCTCTACCGCAAGATCGGGGCTCCCGGCGCCGGGGCGATCGACGAGATGGCGCTGCTCTGGGTGCTGAGCCTCTCCGACCGCCGCCACTCGCTCCTCGAGATCGCGGAGCGCGCCGGGCTGCCGTTCAGCCAGATCCGCGGCGCCGCGGACGCGCTGCTCGACTGCGAGCTGCTCTCTGAAGCGAGGGAGGACTAGATGCCACGACCGCTCACGGCGGAGCGTCTCCGCCGCGTCTGGATCCGTCTCTGCATGCGCTATGCGGGGCTTACGCCGGGCGGCCGGATCGCCACCCGCCTGGCCACGTGGGTCGCGCCGCCGCACAAGGCGCGGACCTGCCTGGCCGACCTCTGCCCGCGGGGTTTCGTCGCCCCCTCGGCCGTGCTGGCGCACTCCGGGCTCCACCTGGGACGGCACGTCTTCGTGGGAGACCGCACCGTCATCTTCCGCGCGGACGGCGGAGGGCCGGTGCTGCTGGAAGACGAGGCGCACGTCCACTGCGAGAGCTTCATCGAGACGGGGGACGGCGGCAGCGTGCGCGTCGGGAGCGGCAGCTCCATCCTGCCCCGGTGCCAGCTCATGGCCTACAAAGGGAGTATCACCATCGGGAAGTATGTCCAGCTTGCCCAGGGCTGCGCGCTCTATCCGTTCGACCACGGGATGGATCCGGAGCAGCTCATCATCCGCCAGCCGCTGGCGAGCCGCGGCGACATCGTGATCGAGGACGACTGCTGGCTCGGGACCGGAGTGGTGGTGCTCTCCGGGGTCCGGATCGGCGCGGGCGCGGTGATCGGCGCGGGGGCCGTGGTGACCCGCGACATCCCGGCCGGCGCCATCGCGGTCGGCACGCCGGCCCGGGTGATCGGCTACCGAGACCGCCTGAAGGGGATGCGGCGCCCAGAGGTGGTGCATTGAGCCCGTCGGAGTGGGGGCCGCGCGAAAGGCCGCTCGTCAGCATCGGGGTGCCGGTCTACAACGGCGCCCGCTACCTCCCGGGCACGCTCGACCGGCTCCTGGCGCAGGACTATCCGCACCTGGAGGTGGTAGTCTCCGACAACGCCTCCACCGACGAGACGCCGGCGATCTGCGAGCGCTACGCGCGGAAGGACCGTCGCGTCCGCTACTCGCGGGCGGCACGGAACGTGGGGCTGGTGGGGAACTTCAACCGCGCCTTCGAGCTGAGCCGCGGCGAGCTCTTCATGTGGAACTCGGTCACCGACACGCGCCACCCGAGCTGCGTCCGCAAGTGCGTGGAGCGGCTGCTCGCGCATCCGGACGCGGTGCTCTGCTACTCCGCCGCGCAGGCGCTGACCCAGGACGGGGAGCCGCAGGGTGAGGTGCTCCGCGAGGTCCGGGGACAGTCGCCGGATCCGCTGGTCCGGCTGCGGGAGGCGATCGGCGACGTGGACCACTACGAGGCGATCTGGGGCGTCATCCGCGCCGACGCGCTGCGCCGCGCGGGGCCGATGGTGGCGAACGTGAGCCCCGACGCGCTGCTGATGGCGGGGCTGGCGCTCCTGGGCCGGTTCGAGTGGATCGACGAGCCGCTCCACTTCCTGCGTCTCCGGAAACCGGAGACGTGGCAGGAGTTCTCCCAGCGGACCCTCCGCGCGGTGCGGCCGGGGATCGGGCCGCTGCACCGCCGCTTCCCCGCGACGCGGCTGGTGCTGGACCACCTGTGGCTCTGCCTGCGCGTGCCCGGCCCGCTCCCGGAGCGGCTGCGGCGGCTCCGGGTGCTCGCACGCGCGTTCCCTTACGTCGCCACCAGTCACCTGCAGGAAGAGTGGCCGTCGCCCTGCGTCTCTCCGCTCCGCTCGGTCCGCCGGGCGGCGCGGCGGAGGGCGGCCGGTCGGGTCGATACCGCTTGAGGAATCAGCATGCCACGGGTCTCCGTCGTCATCCCCAGCTACAACTACGCCCGGTTCGTCTCCCGGGCGATCGACAGCGTCCTGGCCCAGACCTACCGGAGCCTCGAGTGTATCGTCGTGGACGACGGCTCTACGGACGAGACCCCGGAAGTGCTCGCGGGCTACGGCGACCGGATCCGGACGATCCGCCAGCGGAACCAGGGCCTCTCCGCAGCGCGGAACACCGGTCTCCGCGCCGCGACGGGTGAGCTGGTGGCATTCCTGGACGCGGACGACTGGTGGGAGCCGCAGAAGCTGAGCCGGCAGCTCATCGTGCTGGGCGCCGAGCCGAAGGTGATGGCGGTCGGCTGCGGCGAGTGGAACATCGACCGCCAGGGCCGCCGCACCGGCGCCACGATCAGTGCGCCGTTCACCGGCGACTGGAAGCGGGACCTGCGGGACGTAGCGGTGCGGAAGCGCTGGGTCGGGGGCTCCGGCTCCGGCGTGGTGCTGCGCCGCGAGGTCTTCGAGACGCTCGCCCCGTTCGACACGGAGCTGAAAGCGGCGGAGGATTGGGACATGTGGCTGCGGCTGGTGGCGCGGTTCCGCGTGGTCAACCTGCCGGAGATCCTGAACAACCGCCTCTGGCACGGCACCGGCACCTTCCGCAACGCGGCACGCATGGAAGAGAACCAGTGGCGCGTCTACCACCAGGCGGTCGAGCGCTGGCCGGAGGTGCTGCACGAGGGCATCCGCCGCCGCATGCGGGCGATGATCCTGGCCGACTCCGGCACCGAGTACCTGATGTCCGGCGACCGGCGCATGGCGGGCGCGCGATATCGCTCCTCGGTGCAGCAATGGGTCTCTCCCGGTCGGCTCTACCTCGCGGCACGCCTCTCGCTGCTCGGCTGAACGAATCCTTGCACGCCCTCCCGGCCGGCGGCATCTGCCTTTCCGTCAAGCGGCGCGTGGGTGCCGCTCGACGGACCAATCACCAGCAGCCCGTGGGAGGAAGCGGATGGGTCGACCGCGTCGCCGTGGCTCGCGCCGGCACCCGCGGGTGACATCCGCCGAGGGGGGATCGCGTCCGCCAGCCCGCAGCCGGCGGCTCACTCGCTCTCTGGGTGGCTGGGTGGCCGCGGCCTGGCAGCGCTACGCCCTCCCGCCGCTGCGCGACCTGGCCCACCCTCCCGCCCAGCAACTGCCCGGGCTCGATTTCCTCCGCGCGTGGGCCATCCTGCTCGTGGTGTTCGGCCACCTGACCGTTGAGTACGTCGCGAGCGGAGGGACGCCCAGCTTCTTCTCCGCGCTCCCCTGGGTTCGCGGCGGCTGGATCGGGGTCGACCTCTTTTTCGTCCTGAGCGGCCTGCTCATCGGCAGGCAGCTCTGGCAGGAGGCGGCGAAGACAGGCCGCGTCGACTTCCGCCGCTTCTGCCTGCGCCGGGGCTACCGGATCTGGCCGCTCTACTTCTTCTTCTGGATCGTGGTGGCGCTCGGGCTCGGAGGAGCGGGGGTCCCCCTGGAGCGAGGGTGGTCCGACCTCGTCTTTCTCACCAACTACTTCAACCACGGAATCGTGATGGGGAGCTGGTCGCTCTGCGTAGAGGAGCAGTTCTACCTCATCGCGCCGGTGGCCGTGGGCCTTCTGGCGGTTCGAGTGCCGGACCCGGCGACACAGCGGCGGATCCTGATAGGAGCGCTGCTCCTGCTGCCGCTGACCCGGGCCGGAATCTGGTGGTGGGTGACCGGCGGCCTGGAGAGCGGGCGGCCGGAGGCGTTCCGCCAGTTCCTCTACCAGCCGATCCACACCCACGCGGATGGGCTGGTGATGGGCCTGCTCCTCGCGCACCTCTGGCACTCCGGGGAGATGAAGAAGCAGCGCTTCCTCACCTCCGGGTGGTGCCTCGGCCTGAGTGCCGCCGTCTTCCTGGCGTTCCGGAAGGCGCACAATGAAATCCTCGACTTCTCCGGCTTGAGCTTGGTCTGGGGTGCGGCGACCTGTTTCCTGCTCGGCCATCCGGGCTTCCTGCCGCGTCTGATCGTCTGCCGCGTCTTCCACCTGCTCTCCCGGCTCTCGTTCGGGATGTACCTGAACCACGAGTACCTCCAGAAGCCGGTCGCGGAGCTCGCGCTGCGCTTCATCCCGTTCGCCGGGGAGCTGGCTCCCTGGCACAACATCCTGACCGGCTGGCTGCTCGTGCTCGTCTCCGCGGCAGTGGCGACCGTCACCTACTGCGCGGTCGAGCACCCGTTCCTGGAGCTCCGCCGCCGGAAGCTGGAGGCGGGGTCGTCTCGCACCGAGCCGCGGTAGCCCGCTTCCGGGCGCGCGGATTCGGGGGCGCCGCGTGTACGGGTGCCTGCGAGAGCTCGGCCCGCCTCGCGGCGGGGCTGCGGCGGTCCCAGCCTGCTCGCACGCGCGGCACGCGCCGCGGCCGTCTCCTAGAGAAGTTCTGAGGGGCTGCACCCGCGATGCAGGGTTGGCACTTCAGAAGTCGAGCCCGGGTCTTATCCGACCCCTATCCGGCTCATAACTCTGCGCCCGGCGGGATGAAGGTCACCCGCCGGCGGAGAGGGATGCCGGCGGGTTTCTGTTGGCCGCGCGAGCAGCCGTCTTCCGTTTGCCCATGGCGGACAGTTGCAAGCGCCTGTCTGTAAGACGTGAAAGGAAAGATCGAATGTCTCGGCTTTCTACTGCCTGCCGGGAGCACCCACCGGGGGACGTGCGAGGCACGCCCCGGCTCTCCTCGCGGGGCGGACGCCGGTCGTCCCTCCGCCGGGCGCTGGTGGGCTGCTCTCTGGCGGCGCTGGCGCTGATCACCGCCATCACCGGAACCCGCGAGCCCGCGGCAGCCGATGGCGGTGGCCCGCGCTTCATCAAGGGAGTCAACTTCAACGGAAACCCGGTCACGGTCGAAGGCAACCAGTGGCTTTCGTACTCCCAGGCCCGCGCGGACGGTCTCACCGTCTCGAACGCGATCACCTGGACCTGGACCGTGCCGTTCAACCCGGCTCCCAGCGCCGACGTGGCCCACGTGCTCGGGACCGGCATCGGCCGGCTCGCGCCCCCCAACGGGCAGGGCTTCGGCGTGGCGCAGACGATCCCCAACGGCGACTACCAGGTCTACCTCTGGATGGTCGAGAACAACGCCGACCACTACCGGGACGCGGAGGTCCGCCTGGAAGGCGTCACCGCCGCCACCAACAAGGGCGACCTGCCGTTCGGAAACTGGGAGCGCATCGGGCCGTACCCCGTGACGGTGGGTGACGGCGTGCTGAACGTCGACATCCTCCGCGCCACCAAGGGCGACCCGCTGCTCTGCGGCATGGAGATCTACGGGACCGGGCCGGAAGTCGCCATCACCAACCCGAGCAGCGGAGCCACCCTCTCGGAAGGCTCCACGGTGGAGGTCGAGGCGACCGCGGACGATCCGGCGGGAGTGGACCGCGTGGAATTCTTCGCCGGCTCCACGCTGCTCGGCTCGGACGACACCGCGCCCTACAGCGCCACCTGGTCCAACCTGCAGGCGGGCAGCTACACGCTGACGGCTCGTGCCTACAGCGAGACCGGCCTGAGCACCACCTCCGCCGCGGTGCAGGTGACGGTGGGACAGAGCTCCAGCACCTTCGTGCGGGGCATCAACCTGAACGGACCCGCCGTGGTGATCGAGGGCAACCAGTGGCTCTCGCACGCCGAGGCGACCGCCTCCGGCTTCAGCACTGAGGATGCGATCACCTGGACCTGGCCGATCGAGCTCACCCCGGATCCGGATGCGGATACGGAAACGATGCTCGGCTCCGGCGTGGGACGGCTCTCGCCGCCGAACGGGGACGGGTTCAAGATGACCCAGGCTCTCCCCGCGGGCGAGTACGAGGTCTACCTCTGGCTCGTGGAGAACAACGCGGACTTCTACCGCGACGTCACCGTGGAGTTGGAAGGCACGCAGGTGGCGGTGGGCGCCGGCGAGCTGCCGTACGGTTACTGGCAGAAGTACGGTCCGTACCCGGTCAGCGTCTCCGACGGCGCGCTCGACATCGACATCCTGCGCGAGAGCAAGGGCGATCCGCTGGTCTGCGGCCTGGCGATCTACGACGCCGAGGGCGGCAACCAGAAGCCCGCGGTGCAGATCACCGCGCCGGTGAACGGCAGCACGGCGACGGCCGGCTCCACGGTCGCCATCACGGCGAACGCCTCGGATCCGGACGGCACGATCGAGCGGGTCGACTTCTGCGCGAACGGGAACCTGCTCGGCTCGGACTTCGGCAGCCCCTACGCCTTCGACTGGGCGAACGTCCCGGTGGGCACGCATACGATCGTCGCCAAGGCGATCGACAATAACGGCGCCTCTACCAGCTCCACCGCGGTACAGATCACCGTGAACGCGGGCGGCGGCAGCGGCACTCTCGGCTTCGTGCGCGGCGTCAACTTCAACGGGGACGCTGTCACGATCGAGGGGAACGAGTGGCTCTCGTACAGCCAGGCCCAGGCGGCCGGGCTTACCGTCTCGAACGCCCAGGTCTGGAGCTACAGCGTCGCTCTCACCCCGACGCCGACGGCGGACGAGCAGAACGTGCTGACGCGCGGCCTCTGGCGGGCAGCCCCGCCCGTGGGCGAGGGCTTCAGCGTGGCGCAGCCGCTCACGACCGGCGACTACGAGATCTACCTTTACACGGTAGAGAACTTCCAGACCAGCTACCGCGACCTGGACGTGAAGCTGGAAGGCGCCGTCGCGGCGGAGAGCATCGGACAGCTCAACTTCGGCACGTGGCAGAAGTACGGCCCGTACCGCGTATCCGTAACCGACGGCACGCTGAACCTCGACGTCCTGCGGCGGAGCAAGGGCGACCCGCTCCTCTGCGGCATGTCGATCTTCAGCGCGGCGCCGCAGGTGCAGATCACCAGCCCGATCCCGATCGCGGTGCTGCCGGAAGGCACGCCGGTACAGGTGACGGCGGTCGCGCAGAGCAGCGTCGGCATCTCCGCGGTGGAGTTCTACAGCGGCGACACGCTGCTGGGGACCGACACCTCGGCGCCCTACACCCTGGCGTGGGGAACGCCGGCGGTGGGCAGCTACTCGCTCACGGCCAAGGCGACCGACACGACGGGCCTGCCCGGGTTCTCGGCTCCGGTCCACGTGACGGTGGCGCCGTTCGTTACCGGCGTCAACCTGAACGGCGAGGCGGCGGTCGTGGACGGAAAGCCGCTCCTCTCGCACTCGGCGGCGATCGCCGGCGGCATGACCCTGCGGGACGCGATCACCTGGAACTGGCCGATCGCGGTGACCCCCAGCGCCGACTCGGACACGCGGCGGATGCTCGGCTCCGGGATCGGACGCTACGCCAGCAGCAACGGCGACACGTTCGGCCTCTCGCAGCCGATCGCGAACGGCGACTACCACGTCTACGTGTGGGCGGTGGAGAACAACACCGATTACTACCGCAACGCCAACGTGCGCCTGGAAGGGAACACGGTGGCGGTGGGAATCGGCGACCTGCCGTATTCCGGCTGGCGGAAATACGGTCCGTACGACGTCACCGTCGCGGACGGCGTTCTCGACCTCGACATGTCCCGCACCAGCCGCGGTGACCCGCTACTGTGCGGCTTCGCCATCTACGGCGGGCACGCCGCGGCGGCGCACCCGGTGCAGGTGATGCCTCTGGGAGACTCGCTCACCTACGGTGTCATCGACGCGTCCGACTACGGCGTCGGCGGCTACCGCCGGCCCCTGGCCGCGGCAATCGAGGCCGATGGGCTGAGCGTGGACTGGATCGGCTCGCTGAAAACCGGCACCAACGACTTCGATCGGGATCACGAGGGCCGCAACGGCTGGACCATCCAGCAGCTCTCGGACCAGGTCGAGGATTGGATGGTGAACTGGCAGCCGGAAGTGATCCTCCTGACCGCGGGGGTGAACGACCTGGCCCAGGGCGCCACGCCGGAGGTGGCCGCCCAGCGGATGGACACGCTGCTGAACAAGCTGTTCACGGCGCGCCCCAACGCCCACGTGCTGCTTGCCACGCTGACGCCGGTAAAGAGCCCGAACAGCTACGTCAGCAACCCGGCCGCGGTGCTCGACCTGAACTCGCGCTTCCCGGCGCTGGCGCAGGCCCACGCCGGCCTGGGGCGGAACATCCGCCTGGTCGACGTGGCGAGCGGCGCCGGTCTCACCGGCGACGACTATGGTCCGGATGGTCTCCATCTGAACCACAGCGGCTACCAGAAGGTGGCGAACGTCTGGCATCCGGAGGTGAAGGGCGAAGTGAAGGCCCTCCGCTAGAACGCCGGAACACTCCTCGGCGCCCGGGATTGCACCGGGCGCCGAGGGGACCACAATCGCATACGACGGCAGCGGGGGCGGTTCGTAAGAGCTCGCCCCCGCTGCGCTTTTCTCAGGCTGCGTGCTGCATCGACGTGTCGAGGAGCGAATGCAGCCGCTTTTCATCGAAGCCGACCACCACCTCGTCACCGATCCTGGTGGCGGGAGTCGACATGACCTGCAGCTTCCGCAGCTCGTCGATCGCGGACGGGTCCTGGCGGATGTCTCGTTCCGTGAACGAGACGCCGTGTCGGGTGAGGAACTCCTTCACCATCTTGCACGGCGGTCAGCCAGGCTGCGTGAACACGGTTACGTCGCGTGTCATTCTCGAACCCTCCTCCCTCACATCATTCCCCGGCGCCCCGCGTCTTACCCGGCGCGGAATCCCACACGAAAGGACCGCCGCGAGATTGCTCCCGCGGCGGTCCGTCTATTAGAACACCCTTCCGGGTGTAACCAGCTTTCTATGTAGTTGTTCCAGGCCTCCGGGAGGCCAGGCATCTATGCGGTTGTCCGTGTGTTCCGTCCAGTCCCTAACTCACTCGTCATCAGGTTGGGCTCTTCGCCCCTGCGAGCTCCCCTCGCTTCATCCTGATACTACCCGGCCCGAGATCTCTCAAACCTCGCCCGTGCCGGTTCGACTCCACGTGGACGTGCCGGAGCACGGGGGTCGCCAGCGAGCAGGAGCAAGGGTAGGAGCAGGAGCAGGACCTCCCGTGCACGGAGGGTTCGGCTTTAGCCTATTGCCTTTTGACTTTAGCCTTTTGAAAACTCCCGGTAGAGCGCGGGCAAGTCCGCGGCGGCGGCGGCGCCATCGTGGGCTACCAGGCGGTAGCGCAGCACCAGCGGCTTTCCGGGCTGGATCGTAACCGGCCCGGCGGCGACGATGCACGGGTTCAGCATGTGGATGCCGCGCACCACGTGCCAGGTGCTGGCGGGGTTGTCCGGGTGGCTCATCACCGCGACGCCGTTCACCGTCCCGTCCGGCATCTCGTAGGAGAGGTCGTACCAGCCGGCGGAGGGCCAGTTCGTCTCCGCCTTGTCGAACACCGAGTCACGATAGGTTGCCGGTCCGTTCGGTCCCGTGAGAAGCTGCTTGCCACGCGGCTTCGCGCGGTAGCAGAAGCCTCCGAACGGGTTCTGCGCCAGCACCACCGGCTTCTTGGTCGGCGCGGCGTAGCGCAGCTCGTAATCGATGACGTTGGAGACGCCGACCGTGCGCGCGGTGATCGCCACCGTCTCCCGCAGCACCGGCCGGTCCTCTGCCAGCCAGTCGTTCTCCGCCCGCAGGGAAGCGCGTCCACGCCCGGCGCGCGTGGAGAGCGCGCGGTTGGAGATGCGGCGTCCGTCCTTCGGAGCCTTGGCGCCCCAGCCCCACCAGTCGCCGGTCCTTTCGCCCTCCACCTCTACCCAGGCGCTGAAGACGCCGCGGTGATGGGGATGGTCCGCGGGGCCGACGTCGGTCACTACGGCGCCGGACGGCGTATGCAGTGGGTGCGTGAAGCAGGTCCCCTCCACCGAAGGGGCGCGCTCGCCTTCCGGGACCTCGCCGGTGACATACCGCAGGATCGGCCGCTCGTTCTCGCCGCGCAGCCACGCCAAACGTCCGCTCTGCACCGTCGTGGTCTCCCGGGTCTCGGTCCTCTCTACCCTCCGCCCGCCGTCCTGTGCCAGCGCGGCGCCGCAGAGCACGGCTGCGCAGCCAATTCCCAGCACGGCGGCCGCCGGGCCTCGCGGGTCTCGAGAGTTGTTCGAATGTGCCATTCCCGTCAGCTTTCTACGCGATCCGGGCAGCCCGCAGACTGCCCACTCTTGCTCGCACCCATTCGGCACGCTCGACGCGATTCCATCCCCAGCCACAGGAGCTGGAGGCCCCGGCGCGCGTCCGCTTCGGTGGCCACGAGCATGCTCACCCAGCCGGAGCGCGGAAAGGTGTGGTGCGGCAGCGCCTCGCCGGAGCCGACCACCGCGTCCCGCGTCTCCCGATCCAGATACACGTCCAACACCCCGTTTCCGTGGATGTGACCCAATTCCCGCCCGTGAAGATCGAACTGCGTACCCCCGAACCGGTGGCAGGTGAGCCGGACGCCCGGCCAGTTGCTCACAGAATCGATCACCCGCGCGACCGCCCGGAACCGCCGCGGAGCGCACAGGGCGTAGATCAGAGTCAGCAGCGCGTCAAAGAGGTGCGGCAGCAGCGGCACCCGCTTGAGTGCGCCGAGGTGCTTCGCCAGGATTCGCAGCAGCTCCATCTCCCGCCTCCGCCAGCCGCTTCAGGTGGCCCATGACGCTCCAGTGGACCTCTCGCCCGATCCGCTCCGCCCACCGGTCGTAGTACCACGCCGGATAGACGTGCAGCCGGTACCAGGTCGTACCGGTCAGCGTGGTCGTGCCGTCGCCGTTGTCGTGCAGCCGTAACTCGCCCCTGGTCACGTCCAGGTGACCCATGATCTCCGGGTGGCGCGGCTGCCCCACCACCTCGAACGCCATCCGGCGGTTGGGCTCCAGGGCGGTGATCCGCTCGTCCAGGGTGTACCCGCCCTCGAAGATGCAGAGCCGCCGCGCGCCGACGCGGTGGGCTTCCGCCGTGGTGCGGACCGGACGCGGCAGCCCGAGCCGGAACAGCCAGAAGCTCGAGCGCGGCTCGATCGTCGGGACCTCCACCACGTGCCGCCACACCGCCTCCGGGCGAGCGCGCACCACCAGCCGGTCGGTCACCGCGTTTTCGTGGTGGCGCGGCAGGCGGGCGTCGACCCAGATCAGGACCAGCACGACCGGCACCACACACACCCGCAGCGGCCCCGGGCCGCGGAAGGCGTAGCGTCCGAGCAGCGCGCCCGCGAGGATGAAGGCGGCGATCAGCGGGCTGACGATCACCAGGCAGATCACGCCCTCCCGCATCGTAAAGTAGCTCGCCACCAGCGCCAGGAACGTGTTCACCAGCGAGTAGGCGACGTATTCTCCGGTACCGAGGCCGAGCCGCGCCCAGAACCCCGCGCTGACGAACCCCATCAGCAGCGGGATGAAGATAAACGCCGAGAGGGTGAAGGTCCCGCTGGCGAACGTCGCCTGGGTCATCAGGTAGGTCGTCAGCTGCAAGAGCAGCCAGCCGACCAGCGGAGGCACCACGAAGCCTCCCAGGAGCGCGCCGCGCCGCCACGTACTCCGCTCTCGAGCCATCTCGCCCTCCGCCGTTCCGAATGGAATGCCACCACGGAATTGTAATGCGGTGAGGGCTCGTTCGCTCGCCGGGTGCGCTACCGATCGGGGAAGACGAAGTGCCGGAGCGCCAACGCCGCGAGAATCGCGGCGGCAATCAGGAGCATCGGCCAGCCGGTGCCGGAGCCCCACTCCGTCACGCCGAGGATCACCAGCAGCGTGGCGGCGGCGAGCGCGGCGACCGTTCGAATGAGCCGAAAACGTGACATGCGATGGAAACCGGTGGAAGCGGGGTGTTCACCCGAACGTTAGCCGCGGCGGCGTCATGCCGTCAATAGCGTCGCGCGCCCAGGAGCCCGGTTGGGCCACTCCCGCTTGAGCAGTGCGAAGAGCAGCGAGTCCCGCCATTCGCCCCGGCGCAGGCGGTGTTCGAGCAGGTAACCCTCTCGCCTCATGCCGAGCTTCTCCAGCACCCGGGCAGAGCCGTGGTTCTCCGGATCGCAGGTAGCCCAGACCCGGTGGAGCTTCAGCGTTCCGAACGCCAGATCCAGGAGAGCCTCCGCAGCTTCTACCGCATACCCCTGTCCCCAGGCATCACGCGCCAGGCAGTAGCCGATCTCCGCTTGTCGGCTTCCGGTGTCCGGCCGCATCAGCGCGGCGCTCCCGAACGGGCGATCCTCGCCGCGCCGGGTGATCGCCAGGGCGTACGTCGAACGCGGATGAGCGGTCTGGCTTTCGATCACCCGCGCCAGGAACTCGACCGTGTCCGACTCGGTGTTCGGCCCCCAGTCGAGCCATTGGCAGACTTCCGGATCCGAGCCGTAGACGTGTACCGCCTCCCGGTCCTCCGGGCTGAAGTCGCGCAGCAGCAGCCGAGGCGTCTGCAGTGGAAGAACTTCCATGGGCGCAGACCGGCGCGGTCGCACCCGCCATTCAACGTTCACCGGCTCCCTCCGTGTCGTCCCACTACCACTTTATACGTGGTACAGGCGAGACCCCTCCGGCAGGATGGCCGGAGGGGTCTGGCTGCTGAGATCTGCGAGGGGTCGCCTAATTGACCGGGATGGTGGTGCCGGGGCGGTAGATCGGCGCGTTGCCGTGGCTGTAGAGCCGCTTGCCCCAGAGGTAGCTGTTCGGGTCGAGGGTGCGCTCCAGCTTCGCCCACTTGGCATGGCCGTCGCAGAAGATGTAGTTGGCGCCGCCGGAGTGGCGGAACGGGCTGGTGTAGGCGATGTGGGGGAGGCTGCCGGAGCCGGTGGAGGGGCACTGCGCCAGGGCGGCTGCCGCCTGCTGGAAGGAGATCGCCTCGACCGGGGTGCCGGGCGCCTCGGATTCACCGGTGAACTTGCCGCCGCCGGGGAGCACCACCGCGTTGGTGGAGCGGTGCGTCTTGTACGCCACGCCGGACGCCTGGGAGCTGTCGTTGATACAGGCCGGGACGTCGGTCATCTCCGCCACCAGGATCGTGTCGGCGGGAAAGTCGACGGCCGAGTCGATGACGACGTTCGCCGGGTCGACTGTCCGGCGCTTGCGCGGCATGATCGCGGAGTTGGCGATGTAGGAGAGGCGCGGCGCCTGGAGGTCCTGGATCGAGCCGTTGGCCGAGGTCTGGCCGCTGGGAGTGCCGTAGCCCAGGTTGTTGCCGATGAAGTTGGTGGGGGCGAGACCGCGCACCTTGTCGCTAGGGCAGATGAAGAGGCTCCAGTTCTTGATGTACGGCTGAACCGAGCCGGACCACTGCACGTAGCCGCCGGAGCCGCTGTTGTCGTTCACGTACCAGTAGGCCTGCGGGAACGTCTCGTCGTAGTCCTGCTTGTACATGCTGATGGCGGTGCCCATCTGCTTCGCCTGGCTTAGGCAGGAGATGGAGCGGGCCTTTTCACGGGCCTGGGCAAAGACGGGGAAGAGGATCGCGGCGAGGATGGCGATGATCGCAATCACCACCAGCAGCTCGATCAGCGTAAAGCCGCGAGACCTGGAACGGGTCAGCATCGGGGCGTCTCCCTTGGCGACGAAGCGCCGGTCGGTCACTCAAAGTGGCACCTGGTATTGGTGTCCATCTTGGGGGACCCACCTTAAGGGAGCCTCAGCGTTCGCTCATCGCGCGCTTAACGGAAGCTGAAACTGAGGTGCGGAGACCGGTTTACCGACCGCGCGAGCCGTTCGCCCGGCTTGCCAGGCTCACGCGGTCGGGCTGCCTGCTGGCTACTTGACGGCGCGGAGGAAGAGGTTGAGGCCGGAGGGGGTGGGGGCCACTTCCGCGTCCGTCTGGTTGAACGGGCTGCGGGTGATCACGTCCTGCAGGTCGCGCGGGCTGTGCCGGCGGGGGCGCCAGTCGAGCAGCGTCTCCATCAGGAGCCAGTCCGGGACCGCCTCGCCGAAGACGACCATCAGCACGGAGCCATGCGCGTGCATCCAGCGGTGCGCCGTGTACAGGATCCGGCCGAGAGCGGCCTGGTCGGCGTTGTCCGCCGTGTAGAGGCTGGCGACCAGGTCGTACCCGCCGTAGCCCTCCGCGTCGGGCCGGAGCTCGGTGGGGGAGCCGTGGCGAAACGTGATGTCGCCGCGAGGTGCCCGGCCCTTCAGGAGGTTGTTGGCGTGGACCAGCGCTTCCTGGTCGTCGTCCACGCACATCACGGAGATCTTCTCCGCCATCCCCGGCTCTTCCAGCAGGTCGGCCAGGGAGCGCGCCGGGCCGCAGCCGAGCGAGAGGATGCGAACCATGCGGTCGGGACGGGCGCGGTCGAGCACCTCCCGGATCACCCGCTCGTTAGCCGCCGTGCGCCGCTCCCGGATCGCTTCCGCGAACGGCCGCGTGAGCAGCCAGGCGTCGGTCAGCAGTCCCAGCGTGTCGTCGCCCTCCGGCACGTTCCGGTAGATGTGGTTGAAGCCGCGATAGCCGGCGGCGCGGTTGGTGGGGCGGGCGTTCATCCACTCCACCAGGCGGCTGCGGCCGGCCAGCTCCATCAGCTCCCGCCGGGCGAGGTCGACCAGCTGGGAGCGATCGACCGCCGGGGCGTTCTCCAGCAGCCCCGCCAGGGCGCGCAGCACGGGGCGGTAGGCGGTGGCGACCGCCGGAATCCGCTCTCGCGCCCAGAACGACTGGCCCTCTTCCGGCGCGTCGCCCAGCTTCTCCAGGGCGGCGCGCGCCTCGCTGCACGCGGCGGAGAGCTGCTGGAGAGCGGTCGGCTGCGTGCGGGCTTCCGCGCTCTCCGGGAGCGCTCCCGCGCCGACCGGCACGTCCGCGTTCCGCGCGGCCACCGCCGCCGCCAGGGCGCGCGTCAGGCGCGCGGCAACCGTCGGCTCCGTCTCCGTCAACCAGTCGAGGTCCGCGGGGGTGGCGGTAAGCAGGATCACGTTGTCGAGCGCGATCACGGAGTGGGGGCTGATCCGGGAGCGGATCAGGCTGGTGCTGCCGATCACCTGCCCCCGCCGCAGGAACTTCGGACCCTCCGGCGCCTCCACCTGCAGGGCGCCCTCTTCCACGATGTAGAAGCGGTCGACGCTCTCCCCGGCCGCCACCACCACGTCGCCGCGCTCGTAGGGCCGGCGGAAGCCCATGTTCAGGAGCAGGTCCAGATCTTCCGGCCGGAAGAGCCGGAGCACGCTATCGGCCAGTACGCTGCCATCCATCCGCAAAAATCCCCCTTGGCGAAATCATACCGTGGGCAAGACGGAAGAAGAAAGAAGGGAGAAGAAAGAACCGGTCATCGCCCGGCTTCTCCCGTCCACGACGCGCGCCGTCTCGCTCGATGTCGGAGCGCAGTGATGAGGCCTTACTGAATAGGTGAGTAGCCAGGCGGAGCATCCGAGGGGCCGCGAGGCATTGAAATACCTCGCTGAACGGCCTGCGGCCAAGCGTCCTCCGGACGCGCAAACCGGGCCTTCTCAGTCCGCGGAGGCGGACTTCGTGCCGTGGTTGCCGCGGTTTCAACCGCCCGGTGGCTACAGGTAGCGGACTACCGTCCCCGGCTGCAGCTCTTCTTTCCTCTTTCCTCTCCCATCTACCAGTCTTGAACCGTTGACTGAGGGCCGCCTGGCTGCTACGATTTGGAGGAGATTGGACAACTGCTGGCTTGCGGACCCGTCTGTCTGCCAATTGGGGCGACAGTGGAAGCGGGGCTGCGGCGGGCTGATCGCGGCGCCGGTCGATCCGGCTTACCGTCCAGCCAGTGCCACCAGCGGTAAGGGATCCAACGTGGACGCTGAAAGTACCCACAGGTACTCCAACAACCGGCGCGTCAGCGGGACGAGCGGGGTAGTGGCAGCGCGGGCGTAACTTTACGCCCGTCTAGCGTTCACGCCCCGAGCTTCGGGGCTTTTTCTTTGTACGGCTCCATCTTCCGCTCCGCGCCAGGGTTCGGGCCCGCGGGCTCGAACCGGTAAGCCCGGATCGGGAGGTGAAGCATGACCTTCGCGTTGCCTGCCGCGCCCTCCGTGGAGGTGCGTGAGCTGCTGGAGCGGGACGGCCCGCAGGCCGTGGCGCTGCAGCTTCTCACGCTGCACCCGGTGGAGACGACGGAAGCGCTGGAGACGCTCGATCACGACGAGCGCTTCCGCGTAGTGAGCGCGCTCCCCATCAATATCGCGGCGCAGGTGCTGCTGAACGCGGACTCCGAGTTCCGCTCCGGCTTGCTGGAGCGGCTCTCCGCGGAGAGCCTGGCACAGATTCTCGATCGTCTCCCGATCGAGCACGCCACGCAGATTCTGGAGCAGCTCGGCGACGACCGCCAGACGGAGGTGCTCGCCGCCGCTTCGCCGGAGGACGCCGCCCAGATGGAGGCGATCCGGCGGTGTCCGCCCTCCAGCATTGGCCGGCTGATGGTGCGCCAGGTCCCCCGCATCCGGGGCGGAATGACCGTGGCGGACACGTTCCGCTACCTGCGCCGTGTCTCCGCGGACCTGGAGACGATCAACAACCTGTACGTGCTCGACTCCACCGACCGCCTCGCCGGCGTGATCGCCCTGGGCGAGCTGGTGCTGGCCGACCCGCAGGCCCGGATCCAGGACCTGATGCAGTCCCGCGTGGTGATGGTGACCCCGGAGACCGACCGGGAAGTCGCCGCGAACCTGATCAGCCGCTACAACTTCCTGGCGCTCCCGGTGGTGGATGAGCAGAAGCGGCTGATGGGCGTGGTGACGGTCGACGACCTGGTCGACGTGCTGATCCAGGAAGGCACCGAGGACGTCCTCCGCCTCGGCGCGGTGGCGGGCGGGGACGACGCCGAGGGCCACACTTCCTACTGGGCGGGCCGCATCACCAGCGCGGTGAAGAAGCGGCTCGGCTGGCTGGTGCTGCTCTTCCTGGCCGGCTCCCTCACCAGCCAGGTGCTGCACATGTTCCAGGCGCCGCTGGAAAAGGTGGTCGCACTCTCCTTCTTCATCCCGCTGCTCATCGGCACCGGCGGCAACGCCGGCTCGCAGACCGTTATGACGGTGGTGCGCGGCCTCGCCCTGGCGGAGATCCGCCCGCGCGACGCGGGGCGAGTGCTGATGCGGGAAGCGCTCACCGGCCTGCTGCTGGGACTGATCCTCGGGATCCTCGCGTTCGCCGGCAGCGCGCTCTTTACCGGCGACGCCGGGATCGGGCTCGTCCTCGGCCTGGCGGTAGTGGCGGTCTGCGCCTGGAGCACCTGCGTCGGCGCCCTGGTCCCGATCACGGCGCACTTTCTGAAGGTCGACCCCACCGTCGCCAGCGCGCCGTTCATTAGCACGCTGGTCGACGCCACCGGGCTGATCCTCTACTTCATGATCGCGCGGCTGGTCCTGGGGATTTGATCGGAGCCGGAGGCCTTGCCCTCCGCCGGAAAGAACTGTGAGGGGAGCGAGGCGGTATCTCGCTCCCGTTTTCTTTGGCTGCGATCCAGATGCGCGCGCTGCCCCCGCTGCTCCCACAAACGAAGAGTGGCCTCTCCCCCTGGCTGCGGCGGCTCCGCTGGCTGGGCCCGCTGCTGCTGCTGGTGGGCGCTCTCGCCTGGCGGCCCGCGCTGGCCCTCTCCGTGCTGGCGATCGTCCTGGGAGGCGGCGGCCTGCTCTACTGGGTGACGGCGGTCGGCTGGGGCATGTTCCACCCGCGCGTCGTGCTGCGGGGGCGCGACGGGGCCCTGCGGTGGTCGTTCGGCCTCTCGCTCCTCGGCGGGTTGTTCATCACCGGCGGCCTGGAGGCGCTCCTCGCGCTGCGACCGGACTACCCGCTCTTCCCGTCGGCGCTAATCCCGCTGCTGGTGCTGCTGGCGGTGCCGCTCGGCTTCCTGCTGCTGCTGCCGCTCAGCTTCTCCGGCGCGGCGGTCGGCGCGTTCGCGTCCCGGCGCTCGCCGGAGGTGGAGACGGCGGCGCAGGCGGGGCCGACATGCTGGTGGGGAGCGGCGCTGCTCCTGCTCGCGTTCGCCAACCTGGCGAGCCGGATCCCCGGCGTCGCGCTGCGTCCGCTCCCGGCGCTCTTCCTGCTCGGAACGCCGCTGCTCGCGGCTCTCCTCTCCCGCGCCGCGCTGTGCCCGTCGCTGCGCCCGGAGCGGCTGACGCGGGGGGTCGTGCGGCTGCTCTCCCGACGCCTGGTCTGGCGGCCGAGCGTGCGCGGGCGCCCGCTGAAGCTCGACTTCCGCGGTGCCGCTCTCGGCCTCTGCGCCGCGCTCCTGGTCCTCGCCGCCCGCCCCTGGGTGCAGCCGCTCCAGGGGACCGTGTTGATCACGCTGATGAACTTCCGGAACGCGCTGGCGGTCTGGAACCAACGCGCCGACGCGGAGCTGCGCTTCGTGGAGACGGGGTCGCCCGCGCGAATCGTGCTGCTGGAGCTCGACGCGCCGCTCCGGCGCGAAGCGGTACAGACCGGCTCCGAGGCGGAGGTCCAGGCGCGGCTGATCCGAAAGCTCGCCGCCTGGAAGCCGCTGCGGGTGGTGCTGCCGCAGCCGCTGCTCCCTGGCGATCGGCCTTCCGACTGGTACTCGGTTCCCGGCGAGCCCCAGCCGGATGCAGCGGACGCTGAACGGAACGCGAAGCAGATCGGAGTGCTCACCGGGGCGATGCGCGAGGCCGGCAACGTGGTCTTCGCCCGTCCCAGGCTGCCTTCCATGGTGTTGGAGGGACTTCCCGCCCAGGAGATTCCGCAGGAGACGCTGGCCGCGGCGCGCGCTCTCGCTGCCGCCGCGGCCGCAGTCGGCGACACCGACCTGCCCACCGCCGGCACCGCGCGGCTCCCTGTGCTGCCGACCGCGTGGACCGAGAACCCACCGCTGCCGCTGCTGATGGCGGCCGCGGCGAAAGGGGAGGTGCTCCGGCCCGGAGAGCTTCGCGACGACGAAGTCTCGATCCTGGGACGTACCGTCGTCCCGGTAGAGGACCGGCAGCTCCTGATCGACTTCGTCTCCGGCGGCGGGGGAGGGGACTTCCCGCGGTTCACCTACAGCAGCATCCTGCGGGGAGACTCGTTCTACACTACGGAGGCTGCAGCCGCCGAGCGAGCGCCGGCCGGCCGGTGGATCCGCCCGGCGGAGTACTTCCGCGACAAGATCGTGGTGCTCGACTCGCTCGCCCGCCGGCCGCGGGAGACCCCGCTGGGCCTGCTTCCGGCTTCCGAGGTGGCGGCCTATGCGGCGCAGGACCTCCTCGCGCCCGCGCCGCTCGCCCCGACCGCTCCCCTGGAGCTCGTCCTGATCGTCCTCTTCTTCGGCGTGCTGACTGGATACGTTTGCGCCGGGCGGGGCCCCCTCGACGCCGGGTGGAGGGTGATGTTCGCCATCGTGGTGATCGTCGGCGCCTCCGTCGTGCTCTACCTGGAGCGGGAGTGGCTCGATCCGGTCCTGCCGATTGTCACCGTGGCGCTGGCGGGATTCGTCGTGACCCAGCTCACCTTCGCGATGGAGAGCGACGAGCGGGAGCGCAACCGGCAGGTGCTGAGCCGCTTTCTGCCGCCGCAGCTCGTGGAGCGCCTGATCGACGATCCGGATGCCCGCCTCAAGCTCGGGGGTGCCCGGCAGCAGGTCTGCGTGCTCTTCGCGGACGTGCGGAACTTCACCCGGTTCGCGGAGCTAGCGAGTCCGGAGGCGGTGGTGGAGACGACGAACGCCTACCTCACCGCCATGACCGGCGCGCTCTTTGAACACGGCGGCGTGCTGGACAAGTTCACCGGCGACGGCCTGATGGCGTGGTTCCCGGTGAGCGACCGGGACCACGACGTGCGGCAGGCGGTGCGCGCCGCGATCGCCATGGCCCGCGCCGCCACGGAGGTCGGGCGGGGGATGCTGGCGCAGGGGCGCCCGCCGCTGCAGATCGGCATCGGCATGCACTACGGCGAGGCGATCGTCGGCCTCGTCGGCAGCCCAAACCGGCCGGACTTCACCGCGCTCGGCCACACGGTGGTGGTGAGCCACCGGCTCCAGAGCCTCGCGGCCGGCGGAGAGGTGGTAGTCAGCCAGGATGTCGCCTCCGTCATGGGGGAAGACTTCCACGCCGAAGCGGGCGAGCCGGTGCAGGTAAAGGGGCTCTCCGCCCCGGTCCGGCCCTACCGCCTCCGGCTCCAGCTCGACCTGGAGCCCGCCGGACTGGACGAGTGGGCCGTTCCCGAGCCGGCGCCGGCTGCCTCTTCGGAGAGCGGCTAAGCCCCCCGGATCAAGCCTGAGCCGGCCCCCGCCCAGTCGGTCCCCACGAGCGCCTGGTAGAGCTTGGCCTGGCGCTCCCGCGCCTCGCGGTAGCGAGCGTGGCGCTCCGGGTCTGGGGAGAAGACGCGACCCAGCGGGGCGGGGAGGTCGCGCAGGTCCCGGATCAGGCCGGCACCCTCCAGCGCCAGGAGGGCGGCGCCGCGGGCGGAGGCCTCTTCCACGCGAGATGCGGCGACTTCCCGGCCGAGCGCGTCCGCCACCATCTGGGTCCAGGCGGGGGAGGCGAGCAGGGCGCCGCCGGTGGCAACGATCTGGTGCTCCGGAGCGGCGACCGGCGCCAGGAGCTCGTGGATCAGCGCGAAACGGTAGGCGACCGCCTCCAGACCCGCCCGCAGGATCTCCTCCGGCCGGGTGCTCCAGGAGAGGCCCACGATCGCCGCGCGCGCGTCCCCGCGCCACCCGGGGCAGCGCTCCCCGGCCAGGAACGGCAGCACCGTCAGCCCGTGCCCGTCCGGCTCCCCCGCGGAGAGCGCCGCTTCCAGCTCCTCTGCCGCGGGGAGCTTCAGCGTGTCGCGCAGCCATGCAAAAAGGCTGCCGCCGTTGCTGAGGGCGCCGCCCTGCAGGTAGCGCCGCGCGTCCCACCGGTAGCGCCAGAGCCCCCACGGCGTCTCCGGCGCCGGCCCCTCCGCCATCACCCGGACGGCCCCGCTGGTACCGACCATCAGCGCCACCCGCTCCGGCGAGACGCAGCCGCTGCCGACGTTGCTGCAGGCGCCGTCGCCCGCCGCCGGGAACCAGGGCACATCCGAGAGCTGGGGCAGCCGGGCGGCGAGCTCGGGCGTCAAACCGACGAAGGGCGTGCCGGTGTCGACGATCGGGCTCAACTGCTCCGCCCGCACCGGCAGCTCGGAGAGGAAGGTCTCGTCCCACTGCCCGGCCTGGTGGTGGTAGAACCCGGTCCCCGAGGCCATGGAGATGCTGCAGGCGGGGGCGCCGAAGAGCCGCGCGTGGAAGTACTCACCCGGCGACATCCAGCGTGCGGACTCCCGCAGCCACTCCGGCCGATGATGGGCGGCCCAGAGGAGGCGCGGCCCGGGGTAGCTGGTGTGCAGCAGCGCGCCGGTGCGGGCGTGGAGGGCGCGCTCGTCCAGCCGGCTCCGCAGCTCCGCCACCTCTGCCACGCTGCGGGTGTCGGCCCACATCAGCACCGGCGTGGCGGGCAGGCCGTCCGCGCGGACGCCCAGGATGCTGTGCCAGAAGGTGGAGATGCCGACCCCGGCAATCCGGCGGGCCCGCTCGCCCGCCAGCCGCAGCACCTGCTCCACGCAGCCCAGGCTTCGCTGCAGCAGCGCTTCCGCGTCCATCTCCACCCCGCCGTCCGGCGAGGCGGCCGGCGCGTGGGAGACTCCGGCGGCGGCCCCGGGGACCGGCTCTCCCCGCTCGTCATAGAGCGCGGCGCGAATGGACGAGGTGCCAACGTCGAGCGAGAGGACGTAGTTCATGCGAAGTGGTAATCTAGCCGTAGCACTGGCGGCTGCCGGCCTGGCACAGCCCCGGGATCGAGTTTCACCCACTCCCCGAGTTCAGAGAGGATTGTAACAGCATGAAGACCGAGAACGGCTCCGAGCTGGACCGCCGCGCCCTCCTCAAGGGCGCTACGGCGGGTGTGGTTGGCGCCGGTGTCGCCGCCACGGCGCTCGCGGCGGCGCCGGAGGCGGCGGCGCAGGACAAGGGCGCCCTCAAGGACGAGGGAGTCCTCACCGAGACGATCCGCTTCCAGAGCGGCGGCGACACGATCAGCGGTTTTCTCGCCCGTCCCCGCGCCGCGGCGCGCCGGGGAACGGTGATCATCATCCCCGGCATCTTCGGAATCACGGACCAGATCAAGGAGACGACCGCCCAGGTGGCGCAGGCGGGTCTGAACGCGCTGGCGCTCGACTTCTACGCTCGCAAGGGCGGCGCGCCGGAGACGAACGACTTCAACGTGCTGCGCACCTTCGTGGCGGAAAACGCGCCGGACAAGCAGATCGTCCAGGACGCGCAGGCGGCGATTGACCACCTGGAGAAGCAGCCGTACGCCAACGACAAGTTCGGGATCACCGGCTTCTGCATGGGCGGCCGGATCACGCTGCTCGTCGCCGCGGCTTCGCCGGACATCGACGCCGCCTCGCCCTACTACGGCCCGGTGCGCGCGGCAGGTCCGACCAACCTGGCGCCGATCGAGATGACGGAGAAGATCAAGGCGCCGGTGCAGGGCCACTACGGTGCTACCGACCGCAACCCGTCTCCGGAAGACGTGCGCGCCTTCTACGCCAAGCTGAAGGAGACGAACCCGCACGCGGAGTTCCACATCTACGAGGGAGCCGGCCACGCGTTCCAGGACTGGACCCGCCCGTCCTACAACGCCGAAGCGGCCCGGACCGCCTGGGGCCGCACCGTGGAGTTCTTCCAGAAGCACCTGAAGTAGCCGTCTCGCGCGGCTCCACAAACCCCACTACGATGGAGCGCCCCGGCCGGCGGCCGGGGCGTTTCCTTTTTGATCCGTAACGATGCTGGACAGAACCTGAAAGAATGACATGGGGGTGAAGCGTACCGTCGCACGGCCGGCAGCGGCACGTGACGCAGGAGAAGCGTTCTGCCCGCTCGGAATGGGGCATTGAGCTGTGACGGCCCCGCCGGCCGTGTTGTGTTCTGGAGGAATCCCGGTTGGAAAGTGACGCAACTGCCCCCCTGCAGGACCCGAGGCAGCTGGCGATCGGCGACGGAGTCTACGGCCTGGATCCGCAGGGCTTCTGCACCTTTATTAATCCCGCCGCGGCCGAGATGCTCGGCTACCGCGCGGAAGAGCTGCTCGGCCGGGAGCTCCACGCGCTGATCCACCACACGCGCGCCGACGGCTCCCCTTACCGGCTGGAGGAGTGCCCCATCGCGGGCTCGCTGTGGACCGGCGAGCCGGTCCGGCTGGATGATGAGCTCCTGTGGCGGCGGGACGGCACTTCCTTCCGCGCGGAGTACTCCGCGTACCCGCTCCGGACCGGTGACGCGGTGCAGGGCGCGGTGGTCGTCTTCCGCGATTCCTCGGCCGCCCAGTCGGAACGGGAGCGGCTCTCCGCAGCGCTGCAGCGCGCCCACCAGGAGCGGCAGGAACTGCTGGAGCGAGAGCGGCTAGCGCGGCAGGCGGCGGAGCGGGAGCGGGATCTGCTGCTGCGGGTTACGGAGAACGCGCCGATCTCCATCGGAGTGCTGGAAGGCCCGGAGCATCGCTTCACCTTCGTCAACTCGGTCACGGCGGATCTGTGCGGGCTGCCGGTGGAGGCGTTCCTGGGACGGACGCATCGGGAGGTGGCCCCCGAGGCAGACGCGGTGGTCGGCCCGGTTCTCGATCGCGTCTTCCGGACGGGGCAGCCGGAGGTGATGCCGGACCTGGAAGTCCGGCTCCCGAACGGACGGCAGGCCTCTCTTCACGTCATCTGGACCCCGCTCCAGGGGCCGGACGGCACGCTGGCCGGAGTGCTCTACCTCTCGCTCGATACCACCGAGCTCCGCCGCGCGCAGGAGGCGCTGCGGACCGCGCACGACAGCTTCCGGCACCTGGTGCAGAACTCGCCGTTCGGACTCTATGCGGTCGACGCCGACTTCCGCCTGGTGCAGGTGAGTGCCGGCGCGCAGAAGGTGTTCGAGAATGTCCAGCCGCTGCTCGGGAGGGACTTCGCGGCGGTGCTGCGCGCCATCTGGCCGGAGCCGTTCGCGACCGAGGCGATCGGCTACTTCCGCCACACCCTGGCGACGGGGGAGCCTTACCACGCCCCCAGCACCGTAGAGCGCCGGCGGGACATCGACGAAGTGGAGGCGTACGACTGGAAGATCGAGCGGGTGACGCTGCCGGACGGCCGCTACGGCGTGGTCTGCCACTTCTACGACCTTTCGGAGCGGCAGCAGTACGAAGAGGCGCTGCGCGACGCGGACCGGCGCAAGGACGAGTTCCTGGCGATGCTGGCCCACGAGCTCCGCAACCCGCTGGGGGCGATCCGCAACGCCGTGGGGCTGCTCCAGCAGGCAGAGCCCGGAAGCGCGCCGTTCCGGCGAGGGCTGGAGGTGGCGCGCCGTCAGATTCAGCACCAGAGCCAGATCGTGGATGATCTGCTCGACGTCTCCCGGATTCGCAGCGGCAAGCTGGAGCTCCGCCGCGAGCAGCTCGACCTGACGGAGCTGGTGCGAGACACCGCCGAGGATTTCCGCGCGGAAGTGGAGCGGCGGGGGCTGGCGCTCACGGTCGCGCTCCCGGACGAGCCGGTGTCGGTGCAGGGCGACCGCACCCGGCTTGCGCAGGCGCTGGGCAACCTGCTGAACAACGCCAGCAAGTTCACCCCCGCGGGAGGCGAGGTGCGGATCGAGTTGGAGACCCG
Organism: Armatimonadota bacterium; assembly: GCA_046292385.1. Taxonomy (GTDB): domain Bacteria; phylum Armatimonadota; class SYMT01; order SYMT01; family SYMT01; genus JBKBRF01. The sequence continues at coordinate 44,902 of JBKBRF010000019.1, forward strand.
GCCCTCCGAGAAGCGAAGCGAGATGGCCGAGATCCGGGTGCGCGACACCGGCGTGGGCATCGACCCCGAGATGCTGGCCCGGCTCTTCGAGCCGTTTACGCAGGCCGACCGGAGCCTGGACCGGTCTTGCGGCGGGCTGGGGCTGGGGCTCTCGCTCGTTCGCGGACTGGTGGAGATGCACGGCGGCCAGGTACACGGGCGGAGCGCCGGGGAAGGACGCGGAGCCGAGTTCACCCTGACGCTGCCCGTGAGTGCCGCGCCACTCGGTGAGCCGGCTCGCCGCGCCGCAGTCACGAGCAACAGCGGCTCTCAGCGCGTGCTGGTGGTGGAAGACCTCCCCGACGCGGCGGAGACCTTGCGGGACCTGCTGGAGCTGGCCGGCTACACGGTCGAGGTCGCCTCCGACGGTCCCGCCGCGCTCGCGTCCGCTGCCGCCTTCCGTCCGAACGTGGTGCTGTGCGACATCGGGCTGCCAGGCATGGACGGTTACTCCGTGGCGGAAGAGCTCCGGCGCCGCGCCGCCACCGCGGAGAGCTACCTCATCGCGCTCACCGGGTACGGGCAGGAAGCGGACCGGCACCGCGCCGAGACCGCCGGCTTTAACCTGCACCTCACCAAGCCGGTCGAGCCGGAGGCGCTGTACCGGGTCCTCGCGTCGCTCGCGGCGGCGTAGCGCGTCGGGCTGCTTCGCTTCTGCAAGTCCCGTGCGTGCGGTGGCCCTGAATACCAGCGATCCACGCAGGAGTTCCCTCCGCTCCTGCGCAACTGTCGGCACAGTACTCATTCGTGCGGAGAGCATCAGAGCCGATTTGCTCCGCGCGCCCCCGTCCCATCCACCACCTTTTCTCACCACAGGAGTCCAACCTTGAGCAGCGCAGCCAAAGTGGGGCCAAAGGAGTTCGCCGGCTCCGATCTGCCCGAAAACAAGAAAGTCATGCTCTTCTGGGCGTGCTTTGCCGCCCTGATTGCCACGGCGTTCGGCTTTATCGTGCGGGTCTTCCTCATCCCGGAATGGGGCGATCAGTTCGGGATGACCGAGGTCCAGAAGGGCCGAATCCTCGGCGCGGGTCTGTGGCCGTTCTCGATCAGCATCATCCTCTTTAGCCTGGTGATCGACCGGATCGGCTACGGCAAGGCGATGGCGTTCGCGTTCGCCTGCCACGTCGCCTCCGCCGTGATGCTGATTACCGCGCGGAGCTACGACCAGCTCTACTGGGGAAGCTTCGTTGGGGCGCTGGCGAACGGAACGGTCGAAGCGGCGGTGAACCCAGTGGTCGCCACGCTCTTCCCCAACGAAAAGACCAAGTGGCTCAACCGGCTGCACGCCGGCTGGCCCGGCGGCCTCGTCCTGGGCGGAATCCTGGCGCTCATCATGGGGCCGGGAACTGCCTGGCAGTGGAAGGTCGGCCTGGTCCTGATCCCCACCGCGATTTACGGCGTGATGATGCTGGGAGCCAAGTTCCCGGTCTCCGAGCGCGTCGCCGCGGGCGTCTCCTACAAGGAGATGCTGAAGGAGTTCGGCGTTCTCGGCGCGCTGATGGCCAGCTTCCTGGTCTTCGCGGAGCTGGGGAACACCTTCGGATGGAACCCGTGGGTGATCGGCGCCATCGTGGTGGCGGTAACCCTGGCTTTCGGGGCCACCATCAACTTCGCGCCGGGACGACCGCTCTTCCTGGTCCTGATGGCGATCATGATTCCGCTCGCGATCACCGAGCTCGGGGTCGACAGCTGGATTACCGACCTGATGGGACCGGAAATGATCGCGCTCGGGCTGCAGGCCGGCTGGGTGCTGGTCTACACCTCCGTGATCATGATGATCCTCCGCTTCTTCGCGGGCTCGATCGTCCACCGCATCTCCCCGCTGGGGCTGCTGGCGGTCAGCGCGGCGATCGCCGCGATTGGCCTGGCGTTCCTCTCCAAGGCGGCCGGGGCGACCATCCTCGTCGCGGCCACCCTCTACGGCCTGGGCAAGACCTTCTTCTGGCCCACGATGCTCGGGGTCGTGGCGGAGCAGTTCCCCCGCGGCGGCGCCCTCACCCTGAACGCCATCGCCGGCGTTGGGATGCTGGCGGTCGGCGTGGTCGGGAATCCGTTCCTCGGCTACATCCAGGACACCAGCGTGAACAGCCACCTGCAGCGGGAGAACGCGGCCATCCATCAGCAGGTCGCCACCGAGAAGCAGTGGGTGTTCGGCCAGTACGTCGCGCCGGACCCCGGTAAGATCGCGACTCTGCCGGAAGCCGATCAGGCGGCCGTGAAGCACGTTTCCGACGTGGCGAAGAAGGAAGCGCTGCTTACGGTGACGATCTTCCCGATCATCATGCTCCTCGGCTACCTCGCGCTGCTCGGCTACTTCAAGTCGCGCGGCGGCTACAAGGCGGAGGTGCTGGCGGGCCACGCCGCCGAGGACGAGGAGTTTACGGGCGGCGTCAAGGGACCGGTCCGTTAGCTCGAACTGATCTCCGGATCGATTGGGGGACCAGCCGCCTGGCTGGTCCCTCTTTTCGTTTCCGACGTCCTGAAGCGCACGCACGCGGCGGGGTGTCTGCGTTACGCAAAGTTCATTGCGGCGAAACATTTCGGAAACGGAGGAGAAAAGGTCGGGAAATACGGCGGGTCTACCCTTTCTTCAACAGGTTGACTTTCCGCGGGAGCAACTCCCGCGGGCCCTGCGGCGGCCTGCCTTCGTTTCAGCGCAGAGCGAAGGGATCCCATGCCGCCGCAAGGAGAGCAGCCGCTGCTCGCGCCTCGAGGCCGAGGCGCCACGGTTAGCTACAGAGGATGGTATGACAAGCTCCGCGTCCCGAATGCTGCGCCGGGGACTCCCGCTCGGCGCGCTCCTCTCCCTGCTTCCCTCGCTCGCCTGGGCGCAGGAGACAGCAGGAGCCGCCGCTGAAGCGGCCGCGCCCGCGATCGACAAAGGCGACACCGGCTTCATCCTGGCCTGTGCCGCGCTGGTGCTCTTCATGACCCCGGGCCTGGCGCTCTTCTACGCCGGCATGGCGCGCCGCAAGAACGCGCTCGGCACGATCATGCAGAGCTTCATCGCGATGGGGATCATTACGGTCCTCTGGGTGACCGTCGGCTACAGCCTCGCTTTCAGCCCGGGAGGGCCCTGGATCGGCGGTCTGAGCTGGCTGGGACTGAACGGCGTGAGCGCTTACGAGGCCGGCCCCCTCGGCTCGACCATCCCGCACCAGCTCTTCATGGTGTTCCAGTTGATGTTCGCGATCATCACCCCGGCCCTGATCAGCGGCGCCTTCGCGGAGCGGATGAAGTTCAGCGCCTACCTGGTCTTCATCGGGATCTGGTCCCTGGTCGTCTACGTGCCGCTCGCCCACTGGGTGTGGTCGCCGGACGGATGGCTGTTCAAGATGGGCGCGCTAGACTTCGCCGGCGGCACCGTGGTGCACATCAGCTCCGGTATCACTGCCCTCGTCGCGGCGATCATGATCGGCAAGCGGCGCGGCTATCCTAACGAGGAGATGCGCCCGCACAACCTGACGATGACGCTGCTCGGCACCGGCATCCTGTGGTTCGGGTGGTACGGCTTCAACGGCGGCAGCGCGCTCGCGGCGGACAGCATCGCAGTCATCGCGTTCGTCAACACCCACATCGCGGCGGGCGTCGCAACGATGGCGTGGCTGCTGGTCGAGTGGGCGCACCGCGGTAAGCCGACCGCTCTCGGTGCGGCCTCCGGCGCGGTGGCGGGCCTGGTAGGGATTACGCCGGCAGCCGGGTTTGTCAGTCCGATGGGCGCCATCGCGATCGGGGCCGTCACTGCCGCCGCGTGCTACTTCGCGGTAATGTGCAAGTCGAAGGCCGGCTACGACGACAGCCTGGATACCTTCGGGGTACACGGCGTGGGTGGAACCGTCGGGGCGGTCCTGACGGGCGTCTTCGCCAGCGCGGCTGCGAACAACGTGGCGAAAATCGATGGCCTGCTCTACGGCAACGCCGGTCAGATGATCCCGCAGCTCACGGGGGTGGCGGTCACCTGGGTCTACGCGGCCGTAGTGAGCGCGGTGCTGCTCTTCATCATCGACAAGACGATCGGGCTCCGCGTGAAGAGCACGGATGAGGAAGTCGGACTGGACATCAGCCAGCACGGTGAGGAAGGATACGTCCTGTAGGCCTCGCCACCGCAGCGGCCAACCTGTGTCGAGAGAGAGAAGCGAAGGGTCGGTGATCGTATCCGCCCGGCGCTTCTCCTCTCTCCCGCTCATAACGATTTCGGACCGCCCCCGCGGCGGTCGAGCAGACTGGGGATAACACGCAGATGACGAAGATGGAAGCGATCATTCGTCCGGAGAAGCTGGAGGACCTGCAGCACCAGCTCGAGGACATGGGCCTCACCGGGCTCACCGTGACGGAAGTCCGCGGCGCCGGCCGGCAGGCGGGCTACGTGGAGCGCTACCGCGGCCTGGAGTACCGCGTCCGCCTGCTCCCGAAGGTGAAGGTGGAGGTGGTGGTACCGGACACGATGGTGGAGGACGTGGTGAAGACGATCCGCGACGCCTGCTACACCGGCGAAGTGGGGGACGGCAAGATCTTCCTCTGGAAGCTCGACGACGCGGTCCGGATCCGCACGGGAGACCGCGGGAACGAAGCTATCTAGGGGCTAGGGGCCAGGGCCTAGGGTTTAGGGGACCGAACCCCGCCCCGCATGGCTCTCCACTGGGACGACGAGCCCAAGTACCCGCGAGCTTTGCTAGGAAGAGCAGAAAAACGAGAGGGGGAGCTAACCGGTTGGATGCTCCCCCTCTCGTTGAATTCAGGTGAGGGCTGCGGATTAGGCTAGACCCTATCCCCTAGAATCAGGCTTTGCCGGCCTTCTCGCAGCAGAGGCGCGCGATGTGGCGCTTGCCCACGCTGGGGACGCGCATCACGATCTCGGTCTTGCCGCCGCAGACCTTGCAGGTCGAGGCGAGCGCCTTCTGCTCGGCGCGGGCCGCGACGTTCGTCTTCGAGGTTCCTCTATCCTTCGCCATTGGATGATCTCCCGCTTCTGGTGGGCGCCGCGCGCCCTACGCTGTACTGGCCGCCCGCGGGGACGACGCTGGCATTATAGCGAATCGGAGCCGGCTTGTGAAGGCGGCCCCACGCGGAGCGTGCCCGGAGGCGCACTGCGCGAAACGTTCGGCTCGACGGCTGCGTTACTATGGAGGAGAGGACTGGGCCCGGGCGCGCAGCCGGAGGTGCGTGATGTCACAGGTGGATGACGAGACCCGCCGCCGGATCGACCGCTGGATCCGGGACAACGGCCGGAACGAGTACGGCGACCCGCAGGGGACGGTCTACGCGGGCGGCAACCCGCTGTTCAGCGAATTCACCGGCCGCACGATGGACCGCTACGAGTATGTCCTCAAGCGGCATCCGGAGCTCCGTAAGGAGAAGTAGCCGGGATCCGCCGGAGTGGGAGGTACGCGATGCGCCGAGAACGGTGGAACTGGCTGGTCCGGGGTGTGATGGGGGCCGCCCTGGCGGCGACCGGTTGGCCCCTGGTCGCCCACTGGTGGCCGGCGCCGCTGCAGCCCGCTGGGCCCGCGGAGGTCGCCGCGTCAACCGGAGGCATCGCCGTCGACGCGCGGGACAATCTCGCGCCAGCCGAGCTGGCGGGGCTTAACGCGAAGTACGGCGTCAGCTTCCGCTACAACAGCATCCACGCGCAGGACGAGAAGCTGCTCATCGCGGACAACGTCCCGCCGGAGCGGATCGAGAGCCTGGTCGCGCAGCTGCGGCAGGACCCGTTGATCGAGACGGCGGAGCCGCTCTACCACTACAGCAGCCCGAAGCCGCCGACCGCAGCCCAGCGCGTCCGGCAGGAGCAGCCGTCGCGCAAGCGCGGCGGGAAAGCTTGGACGCCGAACGATCCGCGCTTCGCCGAACAGTGGAACATGCGGATGGTCGGCGCGGAGCAGGCCTGGACCCGCACCCGCGGGAAAGGCGTTATCGTCGCCGTGATCGATACCGGCGTCGCCTTCGAGAACGACGATACGCGCTGCTACCAGGCGAAGGACTTCGGCGAGACGCGGTTCGCGCGCGGGTATGACTTCGTGAACGACGACGACCACCCGAACGACGACCACGGGCACGGCACGCACGTCGCCGGCACCATCGCGGAGAGCACCAACAACGGCGAGGGCGCGGCGGGCCTGGCGTTCGAAGCGACGATCATGCCGCTCAAGGTACTCGACGAGTTCGGGATGGGCACCAACGCCGACATCGCCGACGCGGTCCGGTTCGCGGCAGACCACGGCGCGGACATCATCAACATGAGTCTCGGCGGCTCCCGCCCGGACGCGGTGCTGCATGAGGCGTGCAAGTACGCGGTGAAGAAGGGCGTGCTGATCGTCTGCGCCGCCGGCAACTCGATGCGGGGACCGGTCGGCTACCCCGCCGCCTTCCCCGAGTGCCTCGCCGTCTCCGCCGTCGGCCCCAGCGGCGACCTCACCTTCTACTCCTCCGTCGGCAAGCAGGTCGGCATCGCGGCGCCGGGCGGCGAGTACCGCTCCGAAGACGAGCGCGAGAACGGCGTGCTGCAGAACACCGTCCCGATGGGCATCCGGGAGGACGACGGCTACTACGCCCTGCAGGGCACCTCCATGGCGAGCCCGCACGTGGCCGCCACGGCGGCGCTCGTGATGTCGATGGGCATCCGGGACCCGGCCCAGGTGCGGGAAGTGCTCGCCCGCGGGGCGACGCCGAAGAAGCCGGCGCACCACTACGGGGTGGGGGTGCTCGACGCGCAGCGCAGCGTGCAGGCCGCCGGCGGGATGGCCCGCGATTCGTGGCTGAAGCTCGTCTTCACCGTGATTGCCGGCGTGCTGGGCGTCGGGGTGGGGGTGATCCGCCACCCGGCGCGGGGCCTGCTCCGGATTCCGTTTGTGCCGCTCGGCTTTGTCCTCGGCTTCCTGATCCCGGACCTCTTCTTCGGCTGGATGGGCTACGGCAGCCCGTTCAACATCATCCTGCACAGCGCGCTGATCCCGCTCTACCTGCTGTGGGAGGCGGAGAGCGGCAAGGTTTACCGGTTCGTGGCGGCGCTGGCGCTGGCGATGTCGATCCACCTCGGCTGGGACGCGGCGATGGGGCACGCGCCGTTCGCCGGCGTGCTGCCGTCCCACGCGCTGCCGTGGCTCTGGGTCAATACCGCCGTCGGCCTCGGCGTGGCGCTCGTCGCGTGGCGGCGCTCGTTCTCCGCGGGATAGAATCGCGGTGTGGAACGCCGCCGCTACCTGCGCAAGACCAGCCTGGCCGCCTGCCTCGAGGCCTGGCTAGGGCACCCGCACGTCCTCCGACGCACCGCAGCGGAGACGGTGCCGGCGCCGGAGGCGCGCGGACGCGTGACTGCGGAGGCGGTCTACGCGCGGCGGTCGGTCCCGCACTTCCACTGCTCCGCCATGGACGGCATCGCCGTCGCCGCGGAGCTGACCTACGGCGCCGCCGAGACCCGGCCGGTGCGGCTGGAGCCCGGGCAGTACACGGTGGTCGATACCGGCGACCCGATCCCGGACGACGCTGACGCCGTGGTGATGATCGAGGACGTACAGCAGCTCGAGGGCGGCGCGGTGGAGCTGGTGGAAGCGGCCTCGCCCTGGCAGCAGATCCGGCTGGCGGGCGAAGACCTGGTGGCGACGGAGATGGTGCTCCCCTCCGGACAGCTCCTCCGCGCGCCGGACGTCGCGGCGCTCCTCTCCTGCGGCGTACGCGAGCTCTCCGTGCGCCGCCGGCCCCGCGTGGCGGTTCTGCCGACCGGGGACGAGCTGGTCGATCCGCTCTCCGGCCCGGAGCAGCAGGACCGGCCCGGCGCCATTCCGGAGACGAACTCCTACCTGATCGGCGGGCTGGTGGAGGAGTGGGGCGGCGAGGCGGTCCGCTACCCGATCGTCGCCGATACGCCGGAGGCGGTCCACGAGGCGCTGCACCGCGCGCTGGAGCAGGCCGACGTAGTGGCGCTGAACGCCGGCTCGTCCGCGGGGAGAGAAGACTTCGTTCCGCGCATCATCGAGCAGGCAGGCGAGCTGCTGGCGCACGGAGTCGACATCATGCCCGGCAAGCCGATGGCGATCGGCGTGGTCCGCGGCAAGCCGGTCATCGGGATCCCCGGCTATCCGGTTTCCGCCTGGGTCGTCTGCGAGCAGTTCCTGCGTCCCTTGGTCCACCAGCTCCTCGGGCTCCCCGCGCCCCGTCCGGAGCGCGTCCCGGCGGTGATGGCGCGCAAGACGCCGTCCCGCATGGGCAACGAGGAGTTCCTCCGCGTGAAGGCGGCACGGGTCGGCGGGCGCCTCGTCGCCGTCCCGCTCTCCCGCGGGGCGAGCCTCCTCAGCTCGGTCGTGCGGGCCGACGGGGTGGTCCGCATCCCGGCGAACGTGGAGGGAGTCGAAGCCGGAGAGGAGGTCCGCCTGGAGCCGCTGCGCCCGCTGGAGGAGATCGAAAGCGCGCTGCTGGCGGTCGGCAGCCACGACCTGCTCCTCGACCTGATCTCCGACTTCCTCCACCAGCGCGCCGCCGGCTTCGGGCTCTCCAGCGCGCACGTCGGCAGCCTGACCGGACTGGTGGCGCTCCGCCGCGGCGAGTGCCACCTCGCCGGGACGCACCTGATCGACGAGGAAACCGGCGAGTACAACCTCTCCTGGCTGCGCCGCTACTTCCAGGAGGGGGAGGTAGCGCTGATCCACCTCGCCTACCGGGAGCAGGGGCTGCTCGTTCCCCCGGGCAATCCCCGCGGCCTCCGGGGCCTGGCCGACCTGACCGGCGGCGAGCTCCTCTTTATCAACCGCCAGCGCGGCTCCGGCACCCGCCAGCTCCTCGACTTCCTGCTGCAGCGGGAGGGGCTGGAGCCCGCGTCGATCCGCGGCTACGACCGGGAGTTGTATACGCACCTGGCGGTCGCCGCCGCGGTCCAGACCGGAGCCGCGGACACCGGTCTCGGAATCCGCGCCGCTGCCAAGGCGCTCGATCTGGATTTCGTCCCGGTGGCCCCGGAGCGGTACGATCTGGCCGTGCGGCCGGACGCCCTGGGGCTGCCGCAGATGCAGGAGCTGCTGCGGATCGTGCGCTCGGAGGCGTTCCAGACGAAGGTTCAGGAGTTGGGCGGCTACGACGCGTCCCGGGCGGGAGAGCGATTGGTTTAGGGCTGGAGTATTCCGTGTTGCGTATTGCGTAGCGGATCGCCCTCTCCGCTTCCCAAGACGTGGTGCCGGGCGATACGCTCCCTCAGCGCCCCGTCCGGCACTACGCCGTCTCAAGCGGAGAGAGCCTACCGCTACGGAATACGCGACACGCAATACGAACGAAGGAGATCAGACTTGGCATTGAAGACCGAAAGCCACATGCTCCGGGAGATCCGGGAGCAGCCCGCCGCCCTGGAGCGGCTCCTGGAGGGAGAGCTCGGCCGCGCGGAGGCGCTCGCGAACGCGGCAAAGGAGCGGGAGATCGACCTCCTCTTCCTCGCGGCGCGGGGAACGAGCGACCACGCCGCCATCTACGCGAAGTACCTGATGGAGATCGAGACAGGGCTGCCGGTCTCGCTGGCGGCGCCGAGCGTCTTCACGCTCTACCGGGCGCCGGTCCGGCTCGACCGCTCCCTGGTGCTCGGGATCAGCCAGAGCGGCAAGGCGGCCGACGCGATCGAGGTGCTGCGGCAGGCGCGGGAAGGGGGACAGCTCACCGGCTGCATCACCAACGACCAGCAGTCGCCCATGGCGCAGTGCGCCGAGCACCCGCTCTACTGCCACGCCGGCCCGGAGCAGAGCCTGCCGGCCACGAAGACCTACACCACGTCGCTGGCGCTGGTCACCGCGCTGACGGCGTACCTCTCCGGGAAGACGGAGCTGCTCGACGGCCTCCGCGGCGCGCCGGACCTGGTTCGGCAGGCGCTGGCGCTGGAGGAGAGCATCGCCGCGGGAACGGAGCGGTACCGCTACATGGAGGAGTGCGTGGTGCTGGCGCGCGGGATCAACCAGTGCAGCGCGCTGGAGACGGCGCTCAAGCTCTCCGAGACGAGCTACCTGCGCGCGCACCCGTACAGCTCCGCCGACTTCCTCCACGGGCCGATCGCCATTGTGGACGAAGGCTACCCGTGCTTCCTCTTCGCGCCGGACGGTCTCGGCTACCCGTCGATGGTCGAGGTCGCGGACGAGCTGTCGAAGCGCGGCGCCGAGCTGATCGTCCTCTCCAACCGGGAAGAGCTGCTCGCCCGTGCCACCACCCCCCTCCGTATCCCGGAGGCGCCGGAGTACCTCTCGCCCCTCGTCGGCATCGTCGCCGCCCAGCTCTTCGCGTACCACCTCGCCGTGGTGAAGGGCCGCGACCCCGACAGCCCGAGAGGCCTGAAAAAGGTCACGCACACGTTCTGACGGACCGGATTTACCGCCAGCGCCAGGCACGCAAATTCCGAACCGGAATTCACCGCAGAGACGCGGAGAGCGCAGAGAGAACCGGAACATGAGGGCAGGGCCGGGTCCGTTTAACCAATTCCGTACAGCGGCTCCGGGGTTCGTCTCTTCTGGTTCCTCTTTGCGTCCTTTGCGTTCTTGGCGGTGAATCAGGTTCGGGTTCTCTCCGCGTCCTCTGCGTCTCTGCGGTGAATCTTCAAACGGGCAGCCGAGATGATCAACGAAGCACGCGTTCGGGAGACGTTTCTAGACCTGGTCCGCTTCAACAGCCCGCCGGGGCAGGAGGGGGAGGTCGCCCGGTACTGCGCGGAGGCGCTGCGGGACGCGGGGTTCCTCTGCCAGAAGGATGCGGCGGGGAACCTGATCGCGCAGAAGGCGGGGACCGTCTCCGGCGCGCCGCGGATCTTCTTCTCCGCGCACATGGACACCGTCCAGCCGACGGAGGGCCTCGAGGTGCGAGAAGAGGACGGGATCTTCCGCACGGGCGGCACCACGATCCTCGGCGCGGATGACAAGGCGGGCCTGACGCAGATCCTGGAAGGCGTGCGCGTGCTGGAAGAGCACGGCATCCCGCACGGCGACCTGCAGGTCGTCTTCACCACCGGCGAGGAGGTGGGGCTGCTCGGTGCCCGGGCCCTGGCGATCGAGGTGGTGGCGGGGAGCATCGGCTTCGTCTTCGACGCCAGCGGTCCTACCGGCACGGTCATCACCGGCGCGCCGACGCACGACAAGCTCGAGGTGCGCTTGCAGGGCCGGGCTTCCCACGCGGGGTTCGTGCCGGAGAAGGGGATCAGCGCCATCCGGATGGCGGCGCGGGCGCTCGACCGCATGCGCCTGGGGCGGATCGACCCGGAGACGACGGCGAACATCGGCACTATCAGCGGCGGTACCGCGGACAACATCGTCGCCGAGGAAGCAATCCTCACCCTGGAGGCGCGCAGCCGGAACCGGGAGAAGCTCGACGCGCAGGTCGCGCACATGCGGGAGTGCCTGGAAGAGGCGGCGGCGCACTACGGCGGCTCCGTGGAGATCCGGCACGAGCGGGAGTACCAGGGCTACACCTGGGAGCGGGGCGACCTCCCGCTGAGCCTCGCCGCGGCGGCCTGGCGGAACGTACCGGCGAGCCGGGGCGAGGAGCCGACCTTCCGCCCCACCGGCGGCGGCAGCGACGCCAACGTCTTCAACGCGCGAGGCGTGCCGGCGGTCGTCTGCACCTGCGGCTACGCCGATGCCCACTCCGTGAAGGAGCACATCCCGGTGGCGGACCTCCTCGCCGGCGCCGAATGGGTCGTCCGCATCGCCGAAGCCGCCGCGGTTTAGGTAGTAGGGGTCAGGTTCCAGGGGCCAGAGAGTGGGGTTGGATGACAGGACCTTGGCCGCACAACCTGGAACCTGGAACCTGAAACTGGAAAACCTGAAACGGACAGGCAGCGCTACGGGGCGGGGTCGAGGACCAGCATGTCGTAGACCTGCTGTCCTGGGATGGTGAACTGACGGCGCGGCTTCCAGGTGGCGGGGTCTAACTCCACGATCCCGCACTCCATCCGAGAGCGGGTGAGCAGCTTCTGGAGCGGCGTCTGCTTCTTCTTCCAGCCGCTGATGCCCACGTAGGCCATGCCCTCTGTGAAAACGAGGGCGCGGACGAAGCCGTGGAGGCGGCAGACGACCTCCTTCGACTTCTCCCGCAGGTTCAGCAGCGTCACCTCGGAGGTGTACGACTCGCAGCAGTAGAGCTGCTCCTCGTGCCAGACGAGGCTGTGCGGCTGGGCGAGCGGCTCGTAGAGCACCTGGTAGCCGCCGGTCTCCCAGTCGAGCCGCAGCACCTTACCTTCGTAGGCCCAGGCGTCGGTCTCGTTCTTCTCCTGGCGCCGTCCGGGGGAGAGGGTGAAGATCGTCAGCAGGAGCTGTCCGTTCACCTGCGCCAGGCAGTTGGCGTGGCAGACGTCGTCTTCCTGGCGGATGATCTGCAGGTCGTCGACCGGCCGCAGCTCGCGGTCGAAGCGCGCGATCCGGTTCGAGTCGCTTGCCACCAGGTAGAAGTGGTCGTCGATCCAGCGGAAGTCGTGGGCGCCGTGGAGCGCGGTATCGCCGATCGGCGTCACTTCCCAGCTCTCCGGCGCCAGGCGCCAGACGAAGCCGCGCGTGCCGACCACGTAATAACCGTCCGGCCCCCGGGTGATGCCGCGGCTCGGCTGCTCGGTGAGGCGGGTCAGCTCGGAGGTGTCGGCGTCGAGGAGGTAGACGCCGCCCTCGTCCGGGGTGAAATTGGTGATGAGCAGTCGCGCCATCCGCTACGCCTCGTCCACGATCAGCAGCTCGTAGACCTGCCGGCCGGGGATGCGGAAGTCGCGGCGCGGCTTCCAGGTGCGGGCGTCCAGCTCCACCACGCCGCAGGGGATGCGGAAGCGGGCGAGGAGACGGTCGAGCAGCGGGCCTTCGTTGTTCTTGCGCTGGCTGATGCCAATGAAGACGCTGTCGCCGTGGAAGGCGATGCCGCGGGCGAACCCGTGCATCCGGCGCAGGAGCTTCTTCGTCTTCGACTTCAGGTCGAGGATCGAGACCTCGGAGGTGAGCGACTCGCAGCAGTAGAGCTGCTCCCCGTGCCAGACCAGGCTGTGCGGCTGGCAGAGCGGCTCGTACACGATCTCGAAGCTCTTCGTCTCCCAGTCGAGCCGGAGCACCTTGCCCTCGCGGAACCAGACCGGCGTGGTGTTCTTCTCCTGCCGCCGCCCCGGGGAGAGGGTGAAGATGCTCAGGAGCAGGTGACCGTTCGCCGCCTCGATGCAGTTGGCGTGGCAGATGTCGTCATCGCTCTGCACCACCCGCAGCTCGTCCAGCACGTTCAGGCTGCTGTCCAGCCGCACCACCCGGTTGCCGGTGCTCGCCACCAGGTAGAACTCGTCGCCTACCGCGCGGAGGTCGTGGCACGCCTGGTACGGGGTGGCACAGCGCTGGGTCACTTTCCACGTGGCGGGATCGAGGTGGCAGATGATGCCGTCCGGCTCGATGAAGTAGATCCCGTCCCGCCCGCGGGTGATGCCGTTCACGCGGCGGTCGTAGAGCCGGCGCAGGCCGCCGGTCTCGGTCTCGAGCAGGTAGACCCCCGCCTCGGAGCCGCGGGTGTGGTTCGTCACCAGGATGCGTGGCATGTGGGGCTGTGGGTCAGGCGGAGGGGGCGCCGTCGAGGAGGCGCACGTCGTAGATGTCCGAGCCGGGGATCGGGATCTTGCGCTTCACCTTCCAGGTGCGGGAGTCGAGCACCAGCAGCCCGGAGAAGGGGAAGAACTTGTCGTAGATCCGGCGGAAGAGGGGGAGGGTCTTCAGCCGCGCGCGGTCGCGGATCTGGAGAAGGCAGGCGCCGACCGCCAGCTCGTCCGGACCGAAGGCCAGGCCGCGAAGGAAGCCGCGGTACTGGCCCAGGTGCTTCGCCTTATGGTTCTGGAGGTCGACCCAGGTGAGGCTGGAGGTGTGGGACTCCACCAGGTAGATGCCGCCGTCCCGCGGGATCAGGCTGTGCGGCTGCGCGAGCGGCTCGAAGCGGACTTCCCACTTCTTGCGCTCCCAGTCCAGCTTCAGGATCTTGCCGGAGCGGTGCCAGGCACCGGTGAACCGCTTTTCCTTCCGCTCGCCGGGGCTCAGGGTGAAGATCGAAAGGTAGATCTCGCCGTCGATCACCGTCAGGCAGTTCGGGTGACAGACGTCGCGGTCGTCCTCGATCACCTGGAAGCGGTCGACCATTCGGCACTGCTCGTCCAGGCGCACCACCTGGTTGCCGACGCTCGCCACCAGGTAGAAATAGCCGTCGTGCCACATCAGGTCGTGGCAGTCGCCCAGCGGGTAGCGGGCTACCTCTTCGGTCTTCCAGGTCTGCAGGTCAAGGCGGTGGACCACCGACTCGCCCTCTTGCGGATCCCGGTAGCCGGAAACCACGTAGTAGCAGCCGTCCGGTCCCAGGGTCATCCCCCGGAAGGAGCCGCTCATGACGCGCTTGACGTGACCGGTGCTCGAGTCGGCGAGGTAGACTCCGCCTTCTTCCCGGTTGGAGCTGGTAATGAGATAGCGGGGCATTCTAAACCAGGGCTCCCGACCGCCGCGACCTGGCACGCGTTGAGCGTACCGGTCGCCGGACTGCGCGGGGGGTAGCGAACGACCAATTATAAGAGCTGAGCCGGGCCGGAGCAAGCAAACTGCGGCTTCCGTGCCGCTTGCGCTGGAGACCTTCCCTTCGGCTACAATAGGGAGCGTCGGCCGGCAAGACGGTAAAGCTCAGCGCCTTCCACCGCTTTCCGCGGCGAGGGGCACGCGATCTCTTGTCGGAGACCGCCAGCTCTCCGAGACGCCATTCGAGTAAGAGTAGGAGAACGAGTAGGAGTAGGAGTGCCCGTACCGGGAGGTTCGGATTCATCCCTCATCGTTCATCCTTCATCCCTTTACGGCTTACGAACGAAGTAGCTGAAAGCACCCGTAGTCCCCCCCGCCCATGCCCTCTCTGCTCACTACCAGCCACACGCCGGCGCACGGCGGGGTCTTTCTGCTGAACACGGAGACCGCAGAGACCCGCAAGATCCTCGACGTGCCGTGCCGGGGCATCACGCGGGGACCGGACGGCTACTACACCGTCGAGAACTTCGGCGTGGTCCACTACCTCGACCCGAAGACCTGGCAGCCGGTGCGCCGGGCGGAGACCGGGTACGCCTGGTGCCACGATCTCAAGTGGTTCGGCGGCTACTTCTACCTGGTGGCCAGCAAGGGCAACTGGGTGGTACGGCTCGACAGCGACTTCCGCGAGCTCGACCGGATGCAGATCGTGGAGAGCGACGACGACGTCTGCCACGCCAACTGCATCGAGGAGATGGACGGCGAGCTGATCCTGAGCATCTTCACCCTGGTGCCCGGGAAGCGGGAGGAGAAGAACGGCTCCCACCCGTGGCGGCACGACGGCAAGGTGCTCCGGCTCGACTGGCAGCGCCGCGGCTACGAGGTGCTCCACGAGCCGCTCTCCCAGCCGCACAGCCTGAACTGGCGGGACGGGCAGATCTACTGCTGCGAGTCCTACACGTCGAAGCTCTCCGTCATTCCCGGCGGGGGCCAGCGCCACCGCACGCTGCGGAAGCTGAACGGCTTCGTGCGCGGCCTCACCTTCGACGGAGACCGGGCCTTCGTCGGCGTGACCCGCCGCCGGCTGGAGCACTACCACCCCATGGTGCGCTGGTGGGCCCGCCTCACTCGCTGGTGCGGGGTGCTGGAGATGGACGCCAACACCTGGAAGCCGCTCCGACGCTACCCGCTGCCGAGCCGGCAGGTCTATGACCTGACCGTCGTGCGCTAGCCGAGACGACTCCGATGCGCCCTGTCGAGAAGCAGCAAGACCTGCGGACCGTGGTCCACACCACGTGGGAGAAGTTCGCGTTCCGGTACGGCATCCGGTCGCGGGCCAAGCTGCACCTGCCGGACTTCCTGGGGATCGGCGCGCAGAAAGCGGGCACCACCTGGCTGGACCGGAACATGCGCGCGCACCCGGACCTGTTCCTCACCAGCCCCAAGGAGCTCCACTACTTCGACCTCCACTTCCACGAGAGCCTGAAGGAGTACTCGCGGAAGCTGCGGCCGGGGCTGGGGAAGGTCCGCGGCGAGATCACCCCCGGTTACAGCACCCTCACCCGCTCCCGCGTGCGCTTCATCCGCGCGCTGATGCCGGACCTGCGCCTCCTGTTCCTGATGCGGAACCCGGTAGACCGGGCGTGGTCGCAGGCGATGATGACGCTGGTCAGCAAGCCGGGCCGGCCGTTCGAGAGCGTGAAGGAGGCGGAGCTGCTGGAGTTCTTCCGCTCCCCCGCCTGCCGGCTCCGCGGCAACTACCTGCGGACGCTGCGGATCTGGGAGAGCACCTTCCCCAAGGACCAGCTCTACGTCGGCTTCTACGAAGACATCAAGCAGCGCCCCCAGGAGCTGCTGCGGGAGGTCTTCCGCCACGTCGGCGTGCGTGAGGAGGTCGATTGGGACTCGATGCCGTACCGGGAGGTAATCCACCGCGGCGCCGGCATCCCGATGCCTCCGCGCATCCGGGAGGCGCTGGGGGCGCTCTACGCGCCGGAGATCGAGCGGCTCTACCAGCGCTTCGGCGACCGGGTGGCGGGATGGCGGGTGCGGACTCCCGCCGGGCGCTAACGAGTCATGGACGTTCGCCCAGATACCTCCGGGGCGGTCGACACGCCGGTTCACCGGGACCGCGTCACCGTCGTGCTGCCTACCTACAACCGGCGCGCCAGCCTGCTGCGCTGCCTGGAGGCGCTGCTCGCCTGCGACCGGCGCGGGGTCGAAGTGACGGTGCGGATCGTCGACGACGGCTCCACGGACGGCACCGAGGCGGCCGTCCAGGAGCTGCGGGAGCGGTGCCCGGAAGGGTTTACGCTGGTCTACCACCGGCAGCGCAACCAGGGGCCGAGCGCGGCCCGGAACCTGGCGATCCGCGAGTCGGAGACCGACCTGATCCTCTTCATCGATGACGACTGCATCCCGGAGCCGGGCTGGATTTCCGCGCTGGTAGGAGTGGACTGGGACGCCGGCGTGGGCGCCGCGGCGGGACGCATCGTCTCGCCGGAGCAGTCGTCGTGGGTCTCCCGCTACTGCCGCCACATCGGGTTCAACGATTTCCCGCCCCGGAGCGGCGTGGTGACCTTTGCGAACACTGCCAACTGCGCCTACCGGCGAGCTGCGCTGTTGGAGGTGGAGGGCCTGGAGGAGCGGGTCTCCGGCGGCGGGGAGGACCAGGACCTCACCCATCGGGTGGTGCTGCTCGGCTACCGCCTGGCCTACGCTCCGAACGCGGTGGTGCGGCACTTCCACCGGGAAAGTTTTCGGGTGCTGGCGCGCACCTTCTACCACCGCGGCTACCGGATGACGATGCGGAAGATCCTGTGGGGACGGCAGGCGCATCCCTCGTGGAAGTGGCTGAAGAAGGAGCTGATCTCGCTCGGACAGGTCGTCGGCACCGTCCGGAGCGTCCGCGCGGAGGCGCGCCGGCTGCGGGGTGAGGGGATCGAGGCGGGAGACGCGCTCCGCTTTGCCTGGATGGACTGGCTCCGCGAGACTCTCCTGCAGGCCGGGAAGATCCGGATGATGCTCCACATTCTCCGCGGCAAGCAGCAGGTTGCGCGGACGAGCCGCGGAGTGGCCGGCGACCTGGAGGCGGCGCTGGCGGCGCGCGCGCCGGGGCAGCTGGTCTCCGGAGAGTCTCATCCATGAGCAGCCTCGACCTCTCCCGCGTCACGGTGATCGTGCCGACCTACAACCGCGCGGCGAGCCTCCGCCGCTGCGTGGAAGCGCTGCTCCGGTGCGATCCCGGCGGGGCACAGGTGGAGCTGCGGGTCTCCGACGATGGCTCGACGGACGACACGGAGGCGGTGGTCGCCGATTTGAAAAGGGCCGCACCTCCCGCGTTCCGGGTTCACTACCACCGGGGGGAGAACGGCGGCCAGTCGGCGGCGCGGAACCGTGCCATCGCCGCCTCCGATACCGACGTGCTGCTCTTCACCGACGACGACTGCGAGCCGGACCGCGGCTGGATCGCCGCGATGCTCCGCGCCGGCTGGCACCCGGGCCTGGGGGCGGTCGGCGGCCACCTGGTGGCGGCGGCGCGCGGCAACCGGGTCTCCCGCTACTGCCGGTACATGCGCTACAACGAGTACCCGCCGGACGACGCGCCGCCCCGGTTCGTGAACAGCGCCAACTGCGCCTACCTGCGCAGCGCGCTGGTGGAGCTGGGCGGCTACGAGCAGCTCCTGCCGCGGCTGGTGGACCAGGACCTCGGCCGCCGCATCGCCCTGGCGGGGTACGAGCTGCGCTACCAGCCGGAAGCACGGGTGGACCACCACCACCGGGAGAGCGTGCGCGTGCTGGCGCGCGACTACTGGCGCCGCGGCTATTCCAGCATCCTGCGCAACGTAATCTGGGACGCCGAGCTGCCGATTACCCCGGCGCGGATCCGCAGCGAGCGCCGGACCCTCTACCGCCGCGGCGCGCGGATGCTCCTCGCGCTGCCATTCGAGGTGGTCAAGCTGCCGTTCCAGGGGGTCGCGGTGGGGGACGCGCCGCTCTTCGCCTACCTGAACTGGCTGCAGTGGGTGCAGGGCCGCGCGGGCCAGATCGCGGTGATGGAGGCGATCCTGGCGGGGGAGCAGTCGACCACCCGCACCGCGCGCGTGGCGGTTGCGGCAGAATCGGCGGGAGCGGCGTCCTCATGAACAGCGTACCCGTCCAGGACGCGGAGGGGCTCCGGGCAGAAGTCCCGGACCTCCGGCGGATCACCGTCGTCCTCCCTACCTACAACCGCGCGGAGAGCGTGCGGCGCTGCGTGCTCGGCATCCTCGCCTGCGACGTCGAGGGGCTGGAGGTCGAGCTGCGGGTGGTGGACGACGGCTCACCGGACAACACCGCGGAGGTGATCGAAGAGGTGCGGCGGCGCTACGACGGCCCGATCCGCCTGGTCTACGACCGCCAGCCGAACGCGGGCCAGTCGTCCGCGCGCAACCGCGCGATCCGCGCGGCGGAGACCGACGTGCTGCTCTTCATCGACGACGACTGCGTTCCGGATCCCGGCTGGATCCGCGGGCTGGTGAGCGCGGACTGGTCGCCCGGCGTCGGCGCGGTCGGCGGCAGGCTCGTCGCCGCGCAGAAGGGCAACTGGATCTCCGACTACTGCCGCTACATCCGCTACAACGAGTTCCCGCCGGACGACGGGCCGCTCACCTTCGTCAACAGCGCCAACTGTGCCTACCTGGCCCGCGCCCTGCAGGAAGTCGACGGCTACGAGTGCTCTCTCCCACGCGGAGTCGACCACGATCTCGGCTGGCGGGTGATGCTCGCCGGCTACCGGATGCTCTACCAGCCGGAGGCCGTGGTGCATCATTTCCACCGGGAGAGCCTGCGAGTGGTGCTCAAAGACTGCTGGACCCGCGGCGCTTCCAACACGGTGCGGTCGCAGCTCTGGGCCAGCGGCAAGCCGGTGACGCCGCTGCGCCTATTGCGGGAGTACTGGGTGCTGGCGCTCTCGCTGCTCGACCTGCTGGCGCTGCCGTGGCAGATGGCGCAGATCGCGCGGGAAGGCGTGGCGCCGCGCAACTGGCTGCCGTACGCGCTGCTGGGATGGACCCGCCGCGCAGCCGGCCGCTGTGGCAAGATATCGATGCTGCGCCGCATCCTCAAAGGGCGCCAGCCGCTCCAGCGCTCCTCCCGGGTCGTCAAGCGTGTCCCGCCGCCACCCCACGCGCCGCACTGGGTCCGCGCCAGCCGGGAGTAACCGGCCCGCGGATGAGTGGGAGCGTCCAGGTTCCAGCTTGCAGGTTGGCAGGTTGCAAGTCAGCTCCCCGTGGGGCGGGGTTCCAAACCTGCAACCTGCCAACCTGCAACCTGTTAACACCCGCGAGAGTTAACACCCGCTAGAGGCAGCGTGGTGCGTCAGTAAGATCAGACTATCGAATGCGAATCCTCTACGTCGGACGGAACGCCAGCATCGGCGGCGGCAGCACCTTCCGCCTCAACATGGGGCGCGGAATGAAGGCCCTGGGGCACGAGGTGTCCATCGCGACCTTTGGCGGGCCGATGGCGGCTCGCTGGGTGAAGGCCGGGCTCCGCTTCTACTGGGTGCCGCCGTTCCGGATCTTCTCGGGCATGGTCGAGCGGGTAATGCGGCGGGAGCGGATCGAGGTGGTGCACGCCTCCAACACCACCGCCGGCGACCGCGCCCTGCTGGCCTGCCGCCGCGCCGGCCTGCCGCTGGTGCTCTCGCTGCATAACACGATCAGCAACGAGGAGGCGAAGCACCAGTGCCTCAAAGAGGCGCGGCGGATCGTGGTCTTCGACGACGGCGCCGCCCAGAGCGCGGGGAAGTTCACCTCGGAGTTCGACACCAGCAAGATCATCCGGCTGCCCCGGCCGGTGGAGCATCGTCCGCTCGACCCGGAGCGCCTGTCGCCGCACCACGTCGCCTACGTGGCGCGGATGAGCAGCCGGAAGGGCCGCGTGGCGCTGAGCCTGCTGGAAGGTTTCCGCGCCTACGCGAAGGAGTACCCGCAGGCCCGGATGACCCTGATCGGAGACGGCTCGCTGCGCGGGGAGGTGACCCGGCGCGCGGGGGAGATCTCCCGAGAGACCGGCTGCCGCATCGACGTCCACGGTCCCGTCCTCGACCCCGCGCCGCTGCTCGCCGGCGCGGGCCTGCTGGTGGGCGCGGGCTACGCGGCGCTGGAGGCGGCGATGCAGGGCCGCGCGGTGCTGGGGGCGGGCTTCAACGGGTACGGCCTGGTGACCGCCGACGCGGTGGAGGAGGCGGTCGCGGCCAACTTCGGGGACACCGTCGGCGGGTGGGAGATGACGCCGGAGAACATGCGGCAGGCGCTCCTGACGGTGACGAGAGCGTGGGACCAGCCCGCCGAGCGCGCCCGTTATTGGGGACTCGACCGGGTGCTGGCGCCGATCCACGCGATCGAGAACGTGGCGCCGCGCCTGGAGGCGGTCTACCGGGAGGTGCTGGAGCGCGCATGAACCAGCCGAGCGGCTCGGACGGCGACGCGCCCCGCGTCTTGATGGTCCTGAAGCGCGCCGGCGGCTACGGCGGGCTCCAGATGCAGGCGCGGCGGGTGGCGGTTCGGATGGCGGAGCGGGAACTGCCGGTCTCGATCGTGGCCCACACCCGGCGGCCGCTGACGCGGTCGCCCCGCTGGGCACGGCAGGTCTCCACGACCTTTCTCCAGGCACCGGAGCAGTGGAGCTTCGCCTGGAGGCTCTACCGCTACCTGTGCAGTCACCGGGAGAGCTACGACCTGGTCCACGTCCACGGCTTTGGGCTCGAGACGTTTGCGGCGATGGCCGCCCGGCAGCAGACCGGCCGGCCGCTGGTGGTGAAGCCGAGCGTGGCCGGCCCCGGCACCAAGCTCCACACCTACCGCCGCTTCTTCAAGCAGCTTCCCGTGCTGCAGCGCTGCTGGTCGCCGGTCGACCGCTGGGTCAGCATCAGCGAGGAGACTGCGGGCGATCTCCTGGGAATGGGGGTGCCGGAGAGCCGCATCGCGCGGGTGCCGAATGGCGTCGATACGGAGCGCTTCCGTCCCGCCGGCGAGGAGGAGCGCGCCCGGCTCCGGCGGCGATTCGGGGTGGGGGAGGGGGAGCGGGTACTCTGCACCGTGTCCCGCCTCCGGGGGCACAAGCGGGTCGACACGCTCCTCGGTGCCTTCGCGGAGGTCAGCCGGAACGCCGGCCCGGCCCGCCTCTGGATCATCGGTAAGGGGCCGGAGCGCGGGCGGCTGGAGGCGCAGATCGCAGCCTCCGGGCTTTCGAGGCGCGTGGAGCTTCTCGGAGACTGCCCGCCGCGCCAGGTGGCCAGGCGGCTGCGGGCCTCCGACGCGTTCGGCCTGCTCTCCGACTGGGAAGGCCTTCCCAACGCGCTGCTGGAGGCGATGGCCTGCGGTCTGCCGGTGCTCGCGACACCGGTGAGCGGCAGCGTGGACGTGGTGGAGGATGGCGTGACGGGGCGGCTCGCGGCGCGCGACGATGAGCCGGCGCTCCGCGCCGCGCTCCGCGAGGTGCTGTACGACGAGGAGGCGCGGCGCCTGGGGAAGTCGGCTGCCGCGATGATCCAGGAGCGCTATTCGCTCGACGCCACTGTCGACCGCCTCCAGCGCCTCTACGCGGCGTGTCTCCCTGCCGGCTCCCTCTCGTCGGCGCGGCAGGAGAGCGGAGAGCGGTGTGCACTCGACCGGAGAGCCGGATAGACTTACACCGCCCTGCACTCGCACCGAAGGCCGTACTGCGTCTCACTTTTTGAGTGGGCGCAAGGGAGAGCGGGGGAGCGAGAGAGAGCCTTGGCGGGACCGCGGTCGCCCACTCTCCATTGCTCCCATTCTCCCACTCAGTCAAGCTGCCGGCCCCACGGATCGCAGGGGCCGTTGTATCAGTCCAGCATGCCCCGCTCCACCGCCCAGAAGCTCGTCTCGCGCGAGCAGCTCTCGTCCCTCGGAGACCGGCTCCGCGCCGAAGGCCGGCGAGTGGTCTTCACTAACGGCTGCTTCGACCTGCTTCACGTGGGGCACCTGCGCTACCTGGCGCAGGCGCGGGAGCTGGGCGACGCGCTGGTGGTCGGCGTCAACACCGATGCCGGCGTGCGGCGGCTCAAGGGCCCGTCCCGCCCCCTCGTCAGCGAGGAAGAGCGCGCCGAGCTGCTGGCGGGGCTCGAATGCGTCGACTGGGTGACGCTCTTCGATGAGCCGACCCCGGTAGCGACGATCGCCGCGCTGCGGCCGCACCTCCACGTGAAGGGCGGCGACTACCGGCCGGACGACCTACCCGAGGCGGAAGTGGTCCGGTCGTACGGCGGAGAGATCGCCATTATGCCGCTGGTGCCGGGGCGGTCCACCACCAGCCTCGCGGAGAAGATCCGGGAGACGGGGGAGAACGAGCAGAAATGAAGGTGATGGGAGTCGTTCCCGCCCGGTATGCTTCCAGCCGGTTCCCGGGCAAGCCGCTCGCGGTGATCGCCGGAAAGACGATGATCGAGCACGTCTACCGGCGCGCCAGCGAGGCGAAGTCGCTCCAGGAGCTGTGGGTCGCCACCGACGACGAGCGGATCTTCGCCGCGGTGGAGGCGTTCGGCGGGAACGTGGTAATGACGCGCCCGGACCACCCGACCGGCACCGACCGGATCGCGGAGGCGGCCAGCGGCCTCGACGCGGAGGTGATCGTCAACATCCAGGGCGACGAGCCGCTGCTCGACCCGGGCGAGATCGACGCCGTGGTGGAGCCGTTCACGACGGAGCCGGACGTGGTGATGTCGACCGCCGCCACGCCGATCAAAGACCCGCGCGACGTACAGGACCCCGGGGTGGTGAAGGTGGTGCTCGATCGCCGCGGCTTCGCGCTCTACTTCTCCCGCCTGCCGATCCCGTACTACCGCGCCGCCTCGGACGGCCGCTGGCTCAAGCACCTGGGGCTCTACGCCTACCGCCGCGACTTCCTGTTCACCTACGCCGCGCTGCCGCCCACCCCGCTGGAAGCGGCCGAGCGCCTGGAGCAGCTCCGCGCGCTGGAGCACGGGCACCGCATCCGGGTGGTGCTGACGGACCACGACGCGGTGAGCGTCGACACGCCGCAGGACCTGGAGCGGGTCCGGGCGCTCTTCTAAGGAACTCCCCATGACTCCGTTTCAGATCGGCGCGGTTGAAGTTGGCGGCCCCTCGCTCTGCGTCATCGCCGGGCCGTGCGTGATCGAAGACGAGGAGACCTGCCTGGAAGTCGGGCGGGCGATGCGCGACACCTGCGCGGAGCTCGGCTTCGGCTACGTCTTCAAGGCGAGCTACGACAAGGCGAACCGCACCAGCATCCAGTCCTTCCGCGGTCCCGGCCTGGAGCGCGGCACGGAGATCCTGGGCCGCGTGCGCGAGGCGCTCGGCACTCCCGCGCTGACCGACTTCCACGAGGCCGGGCAGGCGGCCCGCATCGCTCCGGCGGTCGACATTCTTCAGGTCCCCGCCTTCCTGGCCCGCCAGACCGATCTGCTGGTCGCCGCGGCGGAGACCGGCCGCGCCGTCAACGTCAAGAAGGCGCAGTTCATGGCGCCGTGGGACATGGGGCAGGTGGTCGGAAAGCTCCGGGAGGCCGGCTGCGACCGGATCCTGCTGACCGAGCGGGGGGTCTCGTTCGGGTACAACACCCTGGTGGTCGACTTCCGCAGCCTCCCCCAGATGCGCGCCCTCGGGCACCCGGTCTGTTTCGATGTGACGCACAGCATGCAGCAGCCGAGCGGCCAGGGGAGCCAGTCCGGCGCGACCCGGGAATACGCGGGACACCTGGCGCGCGCCGCGGTAGCGGTGGGGATCGACGCGCTGTTCCTGGAAGTCCACCCGGAGCCCGCCCGCGCGAAGAGCGACGCCGCCGCCCAGCTCAACATCGAGGAGGCCCGCACGCTGCTCCGCCAGATCGCGAAGCTGCGGCAGGTGATGGGGGAGATGCCGAACCTTTAAGGGGATGAGGGGAGGGAACTGGGGATGGTGGGGATGGGCAGCCTTCCGAACCCAGAGTCCGACTCCTTCTCTTTCTCTTCCTCCGGCTCGGAGCCACACGGTACTCCACACCCCCGCGCGCAGCAACCGCCCTCGGCCTTGCGCTGCCCAGCCGTCAACGTCGGCATCACCCATCGCATGACTGAGACCGGGATACGACCATGCAGCCTGAATCGCGAGAAGAGCTGATTGCCGCCGGGCGCGAGGTGCTTCGCCAAGAGGCGGAGGCGATCTCCTCGCTCTCCGCCCGGCTGGGCGGCGCGTTCGCCGACGCGGTCTCGCTGATCGTCGAGGCGGGGGGCCGCGTGGTGGTGACCGGGATCGGGAAGTCGGGCGCGGTGGCGCGGAAGTCGGCCGCCACGCTCGCCAGCACCGGGACCCCGGCGCTCTACCTTCACCCGGCGGAGGGCGTCCACGGCGACCTCGGCATGGTGACCCGTCATGACGTGGCGGTCGCCCTCTCCTACAGCGGCGAGACCGACGAGATCCTGGCGATCCTGCCGGTGCTGAAGCGGCTGGGAGTGGGACTGATCGCCGTGACCGGCAAGCCGGGCTCCACCCTGGCGGAAGCGGCCGACGTGGTGCTCGACGTCTCCGTCGAGCGGGAAGCCTGCCCGCTCAACCTGGCGCCGACCACCTCCACCACCGCGATGCTGGCGCTGATGGACGCCCTCGCGGTGGCGGCGATGAGCGTGCGGCGGTTCACGAAAGACGACTACGCCCTCTTCCACCCCGCCGGCTCGCTGGGGCGCCGGCTGCTGCTGCGGGTGGGGGACCTGATGCGCCGCGGGGAGCGGGTGGCAGTCTGCTCTCCGGAAAGCTCCATCCGGGACGCGCTCTTCACCATCACCAGCGCGCAGTCCGGCTGCGTCTTCGCGGTCGACGCGGACGGCGCCTACCTCGGCCTGCTCACCGACGGCGACATCCGCCGCCTGCTGCTGCGGGACGCCGCGGCGCTCGATCGGACCGTCTCCGAGGTGCTGAACCGGCGGGGCCGGTCCACCTCGCCGGAGCGGCTCGTCACGGAGGCGCTGGAGGTGATGCAGCAGCCGCCGGAGTGCTCCGAGCTGCCGGTGCTGGACGAGTGCGGGGTGCCGGTCGGGGTACTCAATCTCAAAGATATTGCACGCGCCGGCATATTCTAAGTGGGAGACTCGGCTGCCGCGCGGGCCACGGCGAGCGACCCCGGGAACGACTGCCGACCGGGTCTTTCCAGGCGTGGCGAGCGGGCTTGCGGCGCCCCGGGGACGGCCGCGCTTGGTTGTAAGCAGGGGGGTCGCGTGGTATACTCAGGCAAGTTTCCCGGCCCCTGGGAGGAGCCTGAATGAGCCTGTTGGTCTACCTGAATGGAGCCTTCGTGGAGAAGGACCAGGCACGAGTCTCGGTTTGGGATCACGGCTTCCTCTACGGGGACGGCGTCTTTGAAGGGATCCGCGCCTACAGCGGCCGCATCTTTCGCCTGGACGAGCACGTGGAGCGGCTCTACCGCTCCGCGCGGGCGATCATGCTCGACGTGCCGCTCACGCCGGACCAGATGCGCCAGGCGATCCTGGAGACCTGCGCCCGCAACGAGATCACCAGCGGCTACATCCGGGTGGTGATCTCCCGCGGCGCGGGCGACCTGGGCATCGATCCGCGGAACTGTCGGGTGGGACCGACAGTCGTGATCATCGCGGATAAACTGACGATGTATCCGCCTTCCATGTATGAGAACGGGATGGCGGTGATCACCACCAGCACGCGGAGGAATTCCCCCGCGGCGCTGGATCCGAATATCAAGTCGCTCAACTACCTGAACAACATCCTCGCGAAGATCGAGGTGAACCGGGCAGCGCGGGCGGCGGGCGAGATCCCGGTAGGGGAAGGCTTGATGCTCAACCTGGACGGGTACGTCGCGGAAGCCACGGGGGACAACATCTTCGTGGTAGACCGCGGGATCCTCGTGACGCCGCCGGTGCACGTGGGCATCCTGGAAGGGATCACCCGCAACGCCGTGCTGGACCTGGCTCGTGGAATGGGGATTCCGACGGAAGAGCGTGTGTTTACCATGACCACGGTCTACGGCGCCGAGGAGATCTTCCTCACCGGCACCGGGGCCGAGGTGATCCCGGTGGTCCAGGTGGACGACCGCACCATCGGGGACGGCAGGCCGGGTCCCACTACCCGCCGGCTGATCGAAGCCTTCCGGGAACTAGTCAACCGGGAGGGCGTGGAGATCGCGGCGAGGGAACCTGCGCTGCATTAGCCGCTTCTGTATATAGGGAGCAATCGCTCCGATCTCGGGCGCCTGGTCGCTCGGGAAAAGAGCGCCCTATGGGGGTTTCGATCCCAGAGCGGAAGCGGTAGAGAGGACTAGGAGGAGTTAACCAGCATGTGGCAGAGGTTCACAGAACGGGCCCGACGCGTGGTGTTCTTCGCACAGGAAGAGGCCGCTCGGCTCGGGGAAAACTATGTAGGGACCGAACATCTGCTACTGGGCCTCGTTCGCGAGAGCGACAGTGTCGCCGCCCGGATTCTGGATCGCCTCGGCGTTCCGCTCGGCCGTATCCGCGCCGAGATCGAGCGCCAGGTGACTCGCGGGCACGGCAACCTGGGGCAGGATATGCAGCTGACGCCCCGCGCCAAGCGCGTCATTGACCTGGCGTATGAAGAGGCGCGGCAGCTTAACAATAACTACATCGGCACGGAGCACCTGCTGCTCGGCCTGATCCGAGAGGGCGACGGCCTGGCGGCGCGGGTGCTGGTGAAGCTCGGAGCGGACCTGGAGCGGACCCGCCGCGAAGTCTACGCGATGCAGGAAGGGGAGTCGCAGCAGACCCCCAACCGGCAGCGGAGCCGCACGCCCACGCTGGATGAGTTCGGCCGCGACCTGACGGAGCTGGCTCGCAACGAGAAGCTCGATCCGGTAGTCGGCCGGCACAAAGAGATCGAGCGGGTGATCCAGATCCTCTGCCGGCGGATCAAGAACAATCCGTGCCTGGTAGGTGAAGCGGGCGTGGGCAAGACCGCCATCGCCGAAGGTCTGGCACAGCGGATCATTCAGGAAGACATTCCGGAGCCGCTGAAGGACAAGCGGATCGTGGCGCTCGACCTGCCGGGTCTGGTGGCGGGCACCAAGTATCGTGGTGAGTTCGAAGAGCGCATGAAGCGCGTCATGGAAGAGGTGCGCCGCGCCGCAGGCGAGGTGATCCTCTTCGTCGACGAGCTTCACACCCTGGTCGGCGCCGGGGCGGCGGAGGGGGCGATCGACGCTTCCAACATCCTGAAGCCGGCCCTGGCCCGCGGCGAGCTCCAGTGCATCGGCGCGACCACCCAGGACGAGTTCCGCAAGTACATCGAGCGGGACGCGGCGCTGGCGCGGCGCTTCCAGCCGGTGCAGGTGCGCGAGCCGAGCGTGGACGAGACGATCGAGATCCTGCGCGGGCTGGTGGAGCGCTATGAGACGCACCACCAGGTGGAGATCCGCGAGGATGCCCTGATCGCCTCGGCGCGGCTGGCGGACCGGTACATCACGGACCGGTTCCTGCCGGACAAGGCGATCGACCTGATCGACGAGGCGTCCAGCCGGGTGCGGCTGCGCTACGCCATGCCGCCCGTGCAGCTCCGGGAGCTGAAGGGCGAGCTGGAGAAGGCGGAGCGGGAGTACCGCGCCCTGCCGGAACAGGACAACTACCTGCGAGCCTACCCGCTGCGCGAGCGGATCAAGGGTCTTCAGGAAGACATCGAGCGCATCGAGACGGAGTGGAAGGACCAGCGCGACAACGCGCAGATCCAGGTGACCGAAGATGAGGTCGCCCAGATCGTGCAGAGCTGGACCGGCATTCCGGTGACGCGCCTGGTGGAAGCCGAGACCACCAAGCTGCTCCGCATGGAAGATGAGCTGCACAAGCGGATCATCGGCCAGGACGAGGCGATCGAGGCGGTCTCCCGAGCGGTGCGCCGCGCGCGCTCCGGCCTGAAGGACCCGAGGCGGCCTACCGGCAGCTTCGTCTTCCTCGGACCGACGGGCGTGGGTAAGACCGAGCTGGCGCGGGCGCTGGCGCAGTTCCTGTTCGACAACGAGGACGCGCTGATCCGGATCGACATGTCGGAGTACCAGGAGCGGTTCAACGTGAGCCGGCTCGTGGGGGCTCCGCCTGGATACGTCGGTTACGAAGAGGGAGGCCAGCTCACCGAAGCGGTCCGGCGCAAGCCGTACAGCGTGGTGCTGCTGGACGAGATCGAGAAGGCACACCCGGAGGTGTTCAACATCCTCCTGCAGGTGCTGGACGATGGCCGCCTGACCGACAGCCAGGGCCGCATCGTCGACTTCAAGAACGCGGTCATCATCATGACCAGCAACGTCGGCGCGCGGGAGATCCAGGAGCGGAGTGTGATCGGCTTCGCCGACCGCACCCAGCGCGGCGGCGAGATGACGGAGCGCCAGTACGAGAGCATGCGGAACCGGGTGATGGAGGAGATGAAGCGGACCTTCCGCCCCGAGTTCCTGAACCGGATCGACGACGTGATCGTGTTCCACTCGCTGACGCACGATCAGATCCAGCAGATCGTCGACATGATGCTCAACGTGGTGCGCCGCCAGCTTGCCGCGCAGGGGATGGAGCTGGAAGTGAGCCAGTCGGCTCGCGACGTTCTCGGCAACGAGGGCTGGGACCCGAACTACGGGGCCCGTCCGCTGCGCCGGGCGATCCAGCGCCTGATCGAGGACCCGCTGTCCGAGGAAGTGCTGCTGGGGCGGTTCAGCGCCGGCGACACGATCCTGGCCGACGCGGTGGATGGCAAGATCATCTTCCGCAAGGCGGACCTGCCGGAGCTTCCGGACGAGCCGCCGGCCCTCGCGGCCAGCGCGGGTTAAGCGAGCACACGGCGAAACGCAGCACGGAGCCGGGGGAGATCTCTCCCCCGGCTCCGATCTTTTTCTGCGGTGGCCGGCTCCAAACCGGGCAAGCTCTGAATGTTAATCGACAAGACTGCGCAGGAATGACGCAGCGCTTCACGAAAACTGAATAGAGCGGGTCATTCGCTTCTTGAAGTGTTGACGCCATGAAGCAACGAAAGAAATCCGCGCTCGTCGTGGGCGCGCTGCTGCTTGTCACACTCCTCGTCGTATGGGCCTCCCGGGGTGCCTGGGAGCCGGCGGTCGCGCGGAGCCTCCCGGACGGAGCGCTTCACAGACTGGTCCAGGCGTGGCCGGGCTCCGGGGCCGTGCAGCTGGAGGTAGGGCGCCGCGCCTGGGACGCGGGCCGGCTCGGCGAGGCCGAGTGGGCCATGGCGGCCGCCGTCGAGCTGCTTCCCGCCGACCCGGCGGCCCGGGCGGAGTACACCCTGGTCCTTGCCGACCGGCAGGACATGCGGAACGCCGAGGCTGCTTACCGCGAGCTCGGCGCCCGTTTCCCCGGCAGTCCCCACGAGCGGATCGTGGAGGCGAGGTATCGTCTCGCCAGCGAGGGGCCCGGCTCCGCGGCCCCCCTGCTGCGGGAGCTGACTGAGCGCGCGCCGGAGCTGGCGGAGGCCTGGTATCTTCTGGGCTACTGCGCGGCCGAGCGCGGCGCGACGGAAGAGGCGCTCTCCGCGTTCCGCCGCGCGGTACGGCTCCGGCCCCGCTCGGGGCGGTACCACCGGGAGCTGGGGCAGGTGCTTCACCGGGTCGGCCAGCTCGATGCGGCGGAAGCGAGCATCCGCCGGGCACTCGAGCTCGCACCTTCGGACGACGCGACGGCGCTGGCGCTGGCGGAGCTGCTCCTCGATCGAGACCTCTCGGAGCAAAAGCTCACCGAGGCGGAGTCACTGCTGCAGTCCGCGCGTACGAGCGAGACCCTCCGCCTGGCGGCGTGTAAGGCGCTGGGACGAGTTGCCCTCGCCCGGAACGACTGGGACGCGGCGGAGCGGGCCTACGCCGAGGCGGCTCAGTCCAACGGGCAGGATCCGGACGCGCTCTACGGCCTCGCGCAGGCGCTGCGGGCGAAACGCGACCCACGCTACTCGGGCGTCCTGCAGCGGTTCCGGGTCGCCGAAACGACGCAGCGCGAGGAGCGATACCTTCGGGGCGCGCTCAAGGAGCGGCCGAACGACCCCGAAACCCGCGCGCGCCTCGCCCGCTTCTACCACCGGCTGGGACGTGTTGCCGAGGCGAGGGCCGTGCTCACCGGCTCGAGCTCCGAGACCCCGCGGGAGGCGCTCTCCGACGCCTTCAATCCCCAGGAGGCGCGCCGGTGAAGCGGCGCTCCGCCATGCTCGCCGCGGCAGTCTTGCTGCTGGGTCTTGGGGTCGCTCTCTCCAGCGGCTGCGATTCTCCGGAGCGGGCCGCCGACGCCGCGACCCCGGAGCGAGCGTCGCCGTTCAACCTGCAGGAGGTCGCCGGGGAGCTCGGACTCTCGTTCCAGTCCGGGCACGGGGGGCGCTCGCCGCTCAGCACCCTGGAGACTCTCGGGCACGGGGCCGCCGTCGTCGACCTGAACGGCGACCACTACCCGGACGTCTGGCTCTTGAGCAGTCGCGGCTCCACCTACTACCGGAGCGTCGAGGGTCGCCGCTTTGAGGACGCGACGGCCGAGGCGCGGGCCAACCTTCCCGGCTACTGGCACGGCGTGACCGCCGGCGACTTCGACGGGGACGGGGATACCGACCTGTGCCAGGTCGGCTACGGCTGCCTCGCCCTGATCCGGAACGACGGAGGGGTGTTTCGCGACGCGACCGCGGCCTCCGGACTGATGCAGCCGGAGTGGGGCAGTAGCTGCGCCTTCGCGGACCTGGACGGCGACGGGCGCCTCGACCTCCTGGTGGGGGAGTATCTCGACTTCGACGCCGGGCCGCGGCTCTGCACCGTGGGCGAGATCGAGACGGCCTGCGGTCCCAAGATCTATCCGGCGCTTTACCCTCGGGTCTACCGGAACCTCGGCGAGGGCCGCTTCGAAGACGTAACGAAGCGCTGGGGCTTCGACACCGCCTCCGGTAAGGCGCTCGGCATCGCCCTGGGCGACTACAACGGGGACGGCCGGCTGGACGTGGCATTCGCCAACGACGAGATGCCCCAGGACCTGTTCATCCGCAAGCCGGGGCCGGAGGTCCGCTTCCAGAACCAGGCCGTGGAGCTCGGTTTTGCCTACCTCGGGACGGGCCGGGTGCAGAGCGGGATGGGAATCGACGCCGCCGATTTCGATGGGGACGGCCGCGAAGACCTGCTCGTGACGAACTTTCAGAATGAGCCGGCCGGCCTCTACCGCAATGAAGGCGGCTACTTCACGGAGCACAGCGGGCAGGCCGGCGTTGCCGAGGCGACTTTTCCGTACGTCGGGTGGGGATGCCGCTTCTTCGACGCGGACGGCGACGGCGACCTCGACCTCGCGATGGCGAACGGCCACATCGAGGACAACGTGGCGCGGGTCCGGGCGAACACCAGCTATGCCCAGCCTCTGCTGCTCTTCGAGAACCGGGAGGGGCGGTTCCGCCGCGTCACTCCAGCGGCGGGAGATCCGTGGGAGGAGCCGTTCGTCGGCCGCGGCCTGGTGGTGGCGGACATCGACAACGATGGCGCGCCGGACCTGCTCGCCACCAACCTGGAAGGCCCGATAAAGCTCCTCAAGAGCGCCTCCCCGGGCTACGACTGGATGGGGCTGGAGGTGCTCTCCAGGGGCGGCGCGGCACTCGGCGCCCGGGTGGTGGCCGAGTGGGACCGGGGGCAGACCACCCGGCGAGTCCCGGCCGGCGGCAGTATCTTCTCGGCCCAGGATCCGCGCCTGCAGCTCGCCATCCCCGAGGGCAAAACGCTGCAGCGGCTGCGGGTCGACTGGCCGGACGGGACGCGGGAAGCGTTCACGCCCCCGCCGCTCGGCCGCTACTCCCGCCTGGTGCAGGGTACCGGCGCGCGGCTCTAGCCGGGGAGTCACGCGCCGTCGCCGCGTGCCGTCGCGGGGGGCGGCCCCGCGGCGACAGCTCCGGAGGGAAGGCTTCTGCGGTTGGAGAACTGCCGTTCAACGGAGTGATCGACGCAGTACACTGGAGGGTTTCTATGCGTCTACTCGTCATTGGCGGGATCGTGGTGGTGCTGCTGGCGGCCGGAGTCCGGGCGGTCACCTGGTATCAGAAGGACGGCCAGTACAGCAGCCGCGCGGCGAGCGAATTGTCGTCTCAGCAGGCCGAGATCGAAGAGTGCAAGGGGCGACTCGCGACGCTGCATGCTGCCTGGGAAAGCTATCGGAAGGCGAACGGGGGCGCCAGCCCGCCGAGCGTGGAGTCGATGGTGCCAAAGCACCTGAAAGACCCGAAGCTCCTGTTCTGTCCCACCGCCGAGCGCTGGAAGGGCAAGGCGATCATGGCCCAGGGCAACATCAAGGTCGGGGACAAGGAGTACCCCGTCACCTACGCCTTCAAGTGGATGGTGCCCGGTTACGACCGTTTCCTGGGCAGCCGCGGTGAGAACTCCGTCCTGGTCGTCTGCGAGACTCACCGGGAAGGCGTCTACCGCGCCGCCTACCAGAAGCCGCCGCAGCTCGGCACGTTCGATCCGTCCGGCCGCGGCTCCATGGCGGACTCGGTCAACAAGGCGCCGATCCTGGCCCTCCGGCGCAGCGGAGCCGTCGACGTCATCGGCGCCGAAGAGCTCGATTAGGCGGCGGAAGAATGCTCGTCGGCCCGGGGGCGGGCCCCTGCCGCGGCGGCCCGGCGGTGGCCGCCGCCCCGCCGCGGGCGTGTCGTCTACCGGCTCACTTCCAGGCTCCGGTTCAACTCGGTGACGTACTGGGTCCGGACGGTGCCGTCCGGCCAGCGGATGCGGAGCTGCACCGGTCCCTCGTGGTCCCCCAATCCGAAGTGGGCCGCCGTATCCAGACCGGAGAGCACGCTTCCGGAGGTCTTCACCTCTCGCGTCTGCTTTTGATCTCCTGCCTGCAGCTCGATCCGCGCGCCGAGGGCGAAGCGGTTCTCGCCGGGCATCCGGAGCCGCACGGAGAGCCACTGCCGGGCGGGCGATTGGTTCCGCAGCAGCAGCGCCTTCCCCTCCAGGTCGACCACCAGCAGGTCCAGGCGCCCGTCCCGGTCGTAGTCCGCGTAGCTCAGGCCGCGGCCGACGAGCGGAGAGCGTACCGCTTCGCCGGCCGACGCGGTGCACTCCACGAACCGCCGTCCGTCGTTCCGGAATAGCTGCAGCGGCTGCCGGTAACTCTGCTGGGTGTCGAACTGCTCCACGCTGTCCCGGACGTGACCGTTGGCGATCACCACGTCGAGCCAGCCGTCGTTGTCCAGGTCGGCGAACGCGGTGCCAAATCCCACGTAGGGCATCGTGGCCGGGCCGATGCCGGTGGGGCCGCTGGTCACGGTGAACAGCCCGTTCCCGTCGTTGCGGTAGAGGCTCGTCTCCTGGGCGAAGAAGGTGGTGACGATCAGGTCCAGGCGCCCATCGTTGTCGTAGTCCCCGGTATCGACCCCCATCGCGCCCTGCATGTGCCCCTGGATGTCGTAGGCGGTTCCCGTGAGCGGCCCCACGTTCTTCCAGCGCTTCCCTTCCTGCGTCCAGAGATCGCAGGGCATCATGTCGTTGGCCAGGTAGATCGCCGGCTTCCCGCTCTCCAGCAGGTCCGAGACCACCACCCCCCAGGTCTTACCGGTGTCCCGCAGCTCTTCCGGCGGGAGCGCGCGGAAGCGGCCCCCGCCGGCGTTCAGGAGGAGCTTGCCCTGGAGCGGCTTGTAGAGCTCCGGTCCGCAGGCAAACTTCACGCCGCCGGCCTGGCAGATCTGCTGGGTGGTTTCGTCGAACTTCAGGTACTGCGGCACGTAGAGGTCGAGCCTGCCGTCACCGTTGATATCCGCAAACGCGGCGCTCAGGGTCCAGTCGAGGCCGGTGATGCCGGCCTCGCGCGTCGCGTCGGCAAAGCGGCCGCCGCCCTGGTTCCGGTAGAGGGTGGAGCAGCGGTACCCGGTGAGGAACAGGTCCGGCCGGCCGTCGCCGTCGTAATCGCCGACGGCACAGCCCATCCAGTAGCGGTCGCTCCGGATGCCGCTCTTACGAGTCACGTCCTCAAACGTCCCGTCTCCGCGGTTCCGGTAGAGCGCGGCACGCTGCGGTCCGGCGAGGATCACGTCCGGCCAGCCGTCCTGGTCGAAGTCGAAGAACGCGCAGCCGCCGCCCGCGGTCTCCAGAATGGTGAGCGGCGAGCGCCCCTGGTGGCCGAGGCGGAAGTCGATCCCGGCCTCGTCGCCCGCGGAGACGAAGCGGATCGGCCCCGGCTCCGCAGCCTGCGTCTGGGCGCTGGCCGGGGTGGCCGGGATCACCCGCGCGGGCGAGTCGCAGCCGGCGAGCAGGGCCGCCGCGGCGCCCAGGAACAGGCCGCCCGCTCTCATGGCGACACCCCTTTCGGGCCGATCCGCTTCTCGAGCTGCTTCGCGCGGCGGCCGACCTCCCGGTCGTCCGGAGCAAGATCGACCGCATTGCGCGCGCTCGCCTGCGCGCCGCGGCGATCCCCCAGCTCCAGCTGGAGCTCCGCAAGCTCGAGATAGAGCTCCGCCTGTCCCGGCCGGTTGCCGAGATTGATCCGCAGCTCGTCGATCCGGCGCAGGAGGTCCTGGCGATGCCGATAGGTAGCGAGCAGCCGCTCCGCTTCCTCGCGGCGATCGAGGCGGAGCTGCACCTGGGCGAGGGCATAGTACGCCTCGTTCAAGTCCGGAGTGGTGCGCACCGCTTCCCGGAGGTGCTCGTCGGCGGCGTGCCACTGCTGGCGCTGTACGGCGACCTGACCATGCAGGAACGGCAGCAGCGGGTGCGTCGAGCTGAGCGCTTCCAGCCGCTCGACCGCCTGCTGCGCCAGCTCGGTATCGGATCCGCCCCGGCCGGTGGTCAGGAGCATCTTGGCCAGGTTCGCCTGGATCTGCACGTCGCCGGGCGCGCGGGTGGAGGCGAGCTGCAGGGCCTGGGTCGCCCCGGGGATGTTTCCGAGGGCGGCGTGAATGCTCGCCTGGATCGAGAGGTAGTTCGGGTCGTCCGGCACCTTCGCCAGCGCCTGGCTCACGGCGGCCTGTGCCCGGGCCACCTGCTGCAGCTGGAGGTAGCAGACTGCCTGCTCATAGAAGGCGTCGGAAAAGCCCGGGTCCCGCTCCGTCACGGCCCGGAACTGGTCGAGGGCATGGCCGTAGGAGCCCTGGCGTCGATAGAGGCGGCCGAGTGCCATGCGGGCCAGGGAGAATTCCGGGTGGTGATTCACCGCCGCCTTGAGCACCTGCTCGGCCTCCGGATACTCCTTCCGGGCCGTCAGGATCTCGCCGAGGCCGGTCGCCACCTCCGGGTCGCTCGGATCGAGCTCGAAGGCGTGCCGCAGCGCCGGCTCGGCCATGTCGCCGTCGCCGCTGCGAGCGAGGCGGAGTCCCAGTTGCCGCCAAGCCAGCCGATCGGTCCCGGCATCTTCCGCCAGGCGCTTCAGCGCCACCATGCCCATCCGGCTGTAGCGGAGCTCCGCGTTCCATGGACCGAACCACCAGACCAGGCCGGCTATCGCCACCGCCGCCAGCGCAAAGGCGAACGCCGGCGCCCGCCTCCGGCTGGCCGGCTGAACGGCCACTTCCACCGCAGTGTTCGACATCAGCTCTTCCCCGGTAATGCGTGAGGAGTAGATTGGATCTTATTCGCCAGTTGCTGCAGAGCTTGCTCCCGGCACTCGTTGAGTAACTTCGTGAACTGCGGATCGGCCGGCACGGTCTCCAGCGCGACCCAGCACTGCTCCGCCCCGTCGCCCGCCCGGCCGGACTTCTGCAGGGCCCGAACGAGGGCTGCCCGGACTTCCGTGTCGCCAGGATTCCCGGCGAGACGCTGCCGCAGGCGCTGAACCTCCGCGCTGTCGGGCACCCGGCTGTCTCGCGGTCTGCCGAGCCGCGACGCGACGTCGGCCAGGGTGGGGGACCGGTCCAGCAGCGCGAGCAGCTCTTCACAATCGGGATCCGCGCCGCGCTTTGCCTTCTCCCGCGCCAGCACCGACCGCGCCTCGTCGCGTCGGCCGGTAGCAATCAGGACTTCCGCCAGCGCGGCGGTAAACTGCGGCTTCGGAGCGGGGTCCCGCACCGCCTCCCGCGCCAGCTCCTCCGCCTCGGCCAGCGCCGCCGAGGTCCCGCGCCGCAGCATCAACCGCGCCAGCGGCGCGCGGACCATCCCGGTGGGGTACCCGCGCACGAGTCCGATCCGCCGACGCAGCTTCTTCTCCGCGTCCTCCTCGCGCCGGAGTCGCACTCCCAGCTCGGCAATCACCGGGTAGAGCGTGTCCTGCATCGGCTCGTGCTCGATCACCTGCATCGCCTTGTCCCAGGCCTCCTGATCTTTCCCCAGCGCAGCCAGGCATTCCGCCCAGGTTTCCAGGCTCACCATTGTGGGGGTCTTGTGCTGCGAGGCTTTCTCCAGCAGGGGAAGGGCATCCCGGTAAAGACCGGCGTCCGCGTAGACCTGCGCCAGGCTGTAAGCAGGGTCGGCGTCGTTCGGAGCCAGCTCGGCCGCCCGGCGGTAGGCATTCACCGCCCGGGCCACCTCGCCGGCGCCCGCCGCGGCCCGCGCGTAGCCGAGCCAGTAGAGCGAGGAGCGCGGCTCCTTCTTCACGAGCGATTCCATCCGCGCCGCCGCTTCCGGGTGCTCGCCCATCGTGACGAGCCGGAACGAAAGGCGATACGCGAGCTCGTGGTCGGCCGGATCGCGCTCGGACGCGGCGCGGAGCACCGGGATCGGCGCGGAGCTCAGCCACTCCTCGCGCTGGGCCAGGAACCACTGCCAGACACTCGCGACCAACGCCGCGGCTACGACCAGCGCAGCCAGCAGCCAGGATACCCGCCGCACGCGGCGATTCGAAGCAGCCGTCATCATCACTTCGACTCCACCACCAGCAAGTCACCGGGGACTTGCGGCGACTCCACCACCGTACGGCGTCCGCTCGGCCACCGTACCTCCACTCGATCGACCTGCCGGGTCGCTCCCAGGCCGACGTGCACCCGCGGATCGCTGGCGGAGAGATAGCTCCCGCAGGTGGCAGCCTGGGCCGTCCACCGCTGCTCCCCGGCGATCACCTGGATCCGCGCTCCAATCCCGTCCCGGTTGCTCCGGGTGCCTCGCAGCTTGACGCGCAGCCAGTTCCCAGGCTGCGGATGGCGGTTGATCAGCACCCGGGCGGTGCCTTCCAGATCGGTCGCCACCGCGTCCAGCAGACCATCGTCGTTCAGGTCGCCGGTCGCGATTCCCCGAATGACTCCCGGCGTGGTCAAGGAGCTTCCCGCTTCCGCGGAGGCGTCGGAGAACCCGCCACCCTCCCGGCTGCGGAAGAGCTGCATCGGCTGCGCGTATTGCCCCAGCTTGTCGATCAGCGGCTGGTTATCGTGGATGTGCCCGTTCCCGACGAGGAGGTCGAGCCAGCCGTCGTTATCCGCGTCCAGAAACTTGGTACCGAAGCCCACGTACGGACGCGTCAGCTGGTCCACTCCCAGCGCCAGGCTGCGGTTCTCGAACATCTCTCCGCCGCGGTTCAGGTAGACGCTGGTCGGCTCGAACTCGTAGGTGCTCACCACCAGGTCGAGCCGCTGATCCCGGTCGAGGTCGCCGAACTCCACCCCCATCGCCCCCTGCATCTTGCCATCGGCGCTGGTGGCGACTCCGGCCGCGAAGGCCTTGTTGACGAACCGCTTGCCTCCCTGGTTGAGGAAGAGGTCTCCCGGCATCTCGTCGTTGCCGAGATAGAGATCGGGCCAGCCGTCGTCGTTCACGTCGGCAAACGCCGCCCCGAGGCACTTCCCGTGCTGCTTGTCCAGCCCGTACTCCCGGGTGACGTCCTGAAACCGGAAGTTGCCCCGGTTCAGGTAGAGGCTGCCGAACTGGGGGTCGTAGAACATCGGCCCGCACGAAGACTGGTACTCCCCGTAATCGCAGAGCCGGATCGTCTCCTCGTTGAAGACGACGTACCGGCCCACGTAGAGGTCCAGCAGCCCGTCGCCGTTGACGTCGGCCACGGCGACGCTGGTCTGCCACGAGGTGGGGGAGGGGGAGGTCAGGCCGGAGCCCGCGGTCCGATCAGCGAACCGGCCCTTGCCCAGGTTGCGATAGAGGCGGGACTCGCCGTAGCCGGTCAGGAGCAGATCGGGGAGGCCGTCGTTATCGAAGTCGCCGGAAGCGACCCCGAGATACATGCCCGGCGCCTCCAGTCCGCTGCCGGCGGTGACGTTCTCGAATCTCCCCGTCCCGTCGTTGCGGAAAAGGCCGCAGCGCCCGTCCCCCGCGCCGGTCTGGCCGACCAGAAAGAGGTCGGCATGTCCGTCTGCGTCGAAGTCGAGCACGGCGCACCCGGTGCCCATCGTCTCCAGGATCGTCAGGGGCGACCGGCCGCCGTGTCCGAGGCGAAACTCGACGCCTCGGGCCGCCGCCTCATCCACCAGCCAGCCCGGCGGCTCCTTCCGCGCCGGCGCCGCGCCGCCGGGGCGCGCCGGGGAAGAAGCTCCGTTTCCACGTGCCAGGGCGAAGGCGCCCAGCCCCAGGAGTGCCGGCACGACTACCACCGCTGCAATCACTCGCCGCATACTGCGCCCCTACCGCTTGAAGGCGACGGCGGGATCCTGCGACTTCCGCAGTTCCGCCAGATAGTCGTTCAGCTCCCGCTCCACCGCCGGATCGGTGCCCTGGCCCAGGTAGACCTGATACTGGTTCACGGCTCCCTCGGTGTTTCCGTACTTCCGGTAGACGCGGGCCATCCGGAGACGGAGCGACTGGCGCTTCGGCTCGGCGCGGATGCGGTTCTCCAGGTTCTCGATCTCCCGCTTGGCCGCCGCCAGCTGCTGGGACGCCGCGATCAGCCGGGAGCCTTCCGCCGTCTTCCCGGAGCGCCGGAGCGAAAGGCCGTAGTGGTACAGCGCCTCGTCGTGCGAAGCGTCGAGCTCCAGCGCCTTCGCGTGCTGCGCGGCCGCCTGCTTCCACTCGCCGGCTCGCTCGTAGAGCTGACCGAGCTCGAAGTACGGCTCCGCCAGCTTCCCGTCGAGCTCAATCGCGGTCTTCAGCTCCGCCATCGCCTCCCGCCGGCGGTCCGGAGTGTCCTCTCGCTGCGCCAGGAGCTGGCCCAGCCAGTAGTGGCTCACCGGGTCCTTCGGGTTGAGCTGGATGGCCCGGCGAAGCTGCTGCTCCGACTCGTCCAGCTTTGAGTAGTGCCGGGAGAGCTGCCCCAGGTCGCGCCAGAAGTCGGCTTCCTGCGGGCGAAGCCGCACCGCGGTGTGCATCGCTTCCAGCGCGAGATCGGACTGCTTCGCGTCGCCGTACATCTTGCCGAGGTGGTACCAGGCGATCCCGTTCTTCGGCTCGATCTCGGTGATCTTCTTCAGCGGCTCCAGCGCGCCGCGGGGGCTCCCCATGCGGGAGAAGGTCTGCGCCAGGCCCACGTAGGCCGGCACCGAACGCGGCTGCAGCTCGATCGCCCTCGTGAACGATTCCTTCGCTCCCGGCAGATCACTGCGACGCAGCCGGATCGTCCCCATCCCCACGTGGGCCCGGTACATCTTCGGGTCGAGGGCGATTGCCTGGGAGAACGCCTTCTCACTCGGCTCCAGGCTCCCCACTTTGAGCAGGGCGGAGCCGTAGTAGGCGAGGGTGAGCGGATCGCGGGGCGAGTCGTGGATCGCCAGCGCGAGCTCTTCGGTGGTGAGGCGGGATAGATACCGCTCGCGCGCCCAGGCGCTGTTCCGGAGGGCGAGGCCCCCCGCGATCAGGACGAGCCCGCAGGCAACGATCACCGCCAGACGGCGGCGGCGGTAGTCCCAGGCACGAAAGCGCGCCGTGAGCCCGGCCGCGAAAGGTCGAGACAGCTCTGACATTGGCCTTCAAGAGAAATGCGGAAGACGAGTCGAGCGAGACAGGATTAGCTGCGCCGCAACGCGACTACGAAACCACTGCTGCTACGCCGCGGCTCGAGCCGGGGCCGAACCGGGAGAAGCGGCTCCGGGTGCGAAGCAACCCGCACCCGGAGCCGGACGGAGAGGACTGGAGGTTAGTCGATCTTCCAGCGCCACCCCGGATCGTTCTGGCCCGGCTGCATGTGCTTGTTGCCGGGGAACGTCTTCTCGAACCAGCCCTGATCGCCCGGCGCGCCGTAGAGCGCGTTCCCGGCGGCAACGCTCGAGATCGTAGAGGTGGGAGTCACACGCACCCACTTGACGTGGCCGTCTACGAAGCAGACGTTCGCCCCGCCGTTGTGGCGCGGCAGACCCCAGGTGAAGCCCTGCCAGCTCAACCAACCGGTAATCAGCGAGCCGGACATGCCCCACGTGGTGTCTTCCATCAGCCACTGCGTGTTCGGGCGCCCCATCCAGTCGACCCCTTCGCGGCCGCCCCAGTCCTGGTGCCCGTCCATCAGCATGACGCAGTCGGCCGGAGCGTTCACCGCCGCCTCGTTCAGCG
The DNA here is from genome assembly GCA_046292385.1 of Armatimonadota bacterium. Lineage (GTDB taxonomy): Bacteria > Armatimonadota > SYMT01 > SYMT01 > SYMT01 > JBKBRF01. The sequence goes on from JBKBRF010000019.1 coordinate 85,743, forward strand.
GGAAGCGGTCCCGAGCCAGCATGTTGTTGTAGAGGTAGCTGACCGGGTTCCGATTCCACGCCCATGCCTGGGGATTGTTCGGGTCCTCATCCAGGTCGGTGGAGCTGGGGCAGCGGAAGATCCCCTTGTTCTTCACGTAGGGAGCCACCGTGTTCTGCCATTCCCAGGTGCCGATGTTGTTCGGCATCCAGCCGCCGAACGGGTAGCGCTCATCGTAGTCCTGCGTGTACATCTTGATCGCCAGACCGAGCTGCCGCACGTTGCTCTGGCTGGAGGCCTGGCGCGCCTTCTCCCGGGCCTGTGCGAAGACCGGGAAGAGAATGGCTGCAAGGATAGCGATGATCGCGATAACCACAAGCAGCTCGATGAGGGTGAACCCGAGGGGATGCCCCCGGCCCTTCCACTTGAGAGTCATCATATGCCTTCCTTTCGTTACTTAGCGCCCGCCGTTGGCGCCAGGCCCGCCCATTCCGGGAGGTCCGGCTCCGTTGGCACCGGCGGGGGGACCGCCGTTCGAAGCCGCACCGGTGGCGGCATAGGGATTGTCGCTGCTGCTGGGTCCGGGCGCGTTGCTGCAGCCGGATACCACCAGCATCCCAACGAGGGTGGCGGCAAGGAGCGCCGCCATCGGCCTTGTGAGCCGAGTACACGGGTGCATCTCTGCTTCCTGGCTCCTTTCTTGGCTCCTACTCAGTCCGCTCCACCACAGACTCAGCGCCGGGAGCGAACTTCATGAAAAGTTAATTCGGAGTTGCGAAGTTGTTTCCTGCATTTAGGGGCATTCCTGCCCCTAAAAATGTAATGAAGACGGATGCTCCGGCGGCGGCGGCTCGCCGGCGTTGCCGGGGAGGCCGGAAGCGGGATAGAACTTAGCGGAGTGGCTTCCGCGCGTTTACCCGGCTGTTGGCGCGGGGCAGCCTTCCTCTGAACTATCCATTCCTTCTCGGAGGTCCACCTGTGAGCAAGAAGATCGTCTCTATGTTGCTGGCGCTCAGCGCCATGGCCGGCGCGGCCTCCCTGCTCGTCGGCTGCGATACCGCCGGCAGCGGTGGTGGCGAGCGGCCGACCCCGCCTCCCGGCGTCGAGTACGGCCCCGCCGGCAATTCCGCCGCCAGCCCTGGCGGCAACGCCGGCGGCGCGGGCGCAAACGGCGGCCAGTAGGGACCGCGCGCCAGTAGGGCGAGCGGTAACAAAGCAGCCCCGGAGGTCCACTGTGACCTCCGGGGCTGTTGTTTTGTCCATTCGGGGAATCGTCCGGCGCCGGGAGCGCTACCAGACTTTGATCCAGTGGGTGCGGAACTTCAGCCCGAACGGCATGTTCACGTCCTGCTTGGGCATGTGGCAGGAGACGCAGTCTCGCGTCGGCTCGATCGGGCAAACGGCGTGCGCGTCCTGCGGCGCCGCCGGAGCGGAGCTGTGGCACGAGATGCACTTCCCGTCGTACTCCGCCAGGGTCAGCTTGGTGTCGCCGTGCGCGTTGTGGCAGGTCAGGCAGGAGAGCCTGCCCTCGCTGTTCGTGAAGCAGGGGCTCTGCGGCAGCGCCAGGCCCTGCAGCCGCGGGAGCTGCGCCTTGTTGAACGGCTCGTTCAGATCGTCGCCCGCCGGAGAGCGGTGGCACTGGCCGCAAAGCTCGGTGCTCAGCCGCTCCCGCATCTGACCGAGACGGGCCATCTTGATATCGCGAGAGCCGGTGTTGATCGCCTCCACGTGGGCCTTTCCCGGGCCGTGGCACGACTCGCAGCCCAGCCCCAGGAACGCCTTCTCCGGCTGAATGCGCTGCCCTTCCTTGACCAGGGCGGTGGTGTGGCAGTTGAAGCACTCTTCCATCACGTCCGCGGTTTTCACCAGCCCCGAAGGGAAGAGCATGCCGCCGCTGACCTCCTCCACCTTCTGCCCCGGGCTAAAGTGCCACCGGCCCACCTCCGGGTAGAAACTAAGGCGCAGCTCCAGCAGGCGGTTCTGGAACTCGCCCATGTAGGTGACGCCGTGCTTGCCGGAGCCGAAGCCGTACTTCGCCGCGATGGTGTCGGTGCCTTCCCTGGTGGTGACGGTCTGGATGCACTGGCCGTCCTTCACTCCGGTGACGTAGTGCAGTTCCCGCTTCGGATCGGTGACGTCGCTGGGCTTCTGGAACCGCTCTCCGTGCGTCTCCGCCGTCACCAGGGAAAGCGTCTCCGCGTGGTGACTGCCGTCGTGCGCCGCGAACTGCTCCGAGTGGCAGGAAGCGCATGCCTCACTGCCGAGATACGACTTGCGCTCCTCCGGAGTGACCGGTCGAATCTTCGGGATCTCCTGCACGGAGGAAACCTTCGGCCCCTCCGGAGCGCAGCTCTGGAGCGCGGGCAGCAGCAGGAGGAGGAAGATCCCCGACACCAGCGACCCGGTCCGCACGCTGCGGGGGAGCCTTCGGGCCAGAGATGAGAGCGGGTAGGATGACATGTTGCGAAAGAGCGATCTGCCGCGCCGGTCTTGGGCCGAACGAGCAGAATGATTTGGCGAACGATCAGTGACCCATCTGCGTAGTTCTAGTGGAGTATACGGACCAACTCTCGCGCACGTACTCCGGGCGTCGCCAAAGTTCTACATTTCCCTGCCGGCCGGTCCGCCGTTGAGGTGCCAGTGTTGCGTGGGCCCGCATTCGCTTTCGTCTTCTCCCTCTCCACTCTGATCCTGGCCGGGTGCGTCGGCGAACAGTCCGGTCGAGCGAGTGCCAAGACGCCGGATGAGCCGTTCGTAGACGTTACCGCCGCCGCCGGCATCGACTACCAGTTGACTCCGGCCAAGCGTCCCATGCGGATCCTGGAATCGGTCGGGTCCGGCTGTGGCTTCGTCGACCTCAATGGCGACGGAAAGCTGGACGTGCTGCTGGTGGGGCAGCCCCGGTGCGCGGTCTACCGGAACGACGGCGGCGGCCGGTTCACCGACATCACCGCCGAGACCGGCCTGGGGGTCGAAGGCCCCTGGATCACCGCGGCCGTGGCGGATTACGACCGGGACGGGGACATCGACGTCCTGCTGGCGGGGTATCGCCGCTCGGCCCTGTTCCGCAACGACGGCGGCCGGTTTACAGACGTGACCGCCGAGGCCGGAGTTCAGGTGGGCCGCTGGTGCAATACCGCCGCCTTCGCGGACTTCGACCGGGACGGCTATCCGGACCTCTACATCGGCACCTACGTGAAGTTCGGCCCGGAATCGAAGCAGTACTGCCGGCTTCACGCGGGGGGCGCCCATACCTCGTGCCGGCCGGTCGACTACGACGGCGACGTCGGCGCCTGCTTCCGGAACCGGGGCGACGGCACCTTCGAGGACGTGACGCAAAAGTGGGGGCTGGACAAGGTCCACGGAAAGAATCTCGGGATTGCGGTCGCCGACTACGATGATGACGGCTGGCCGGATCTCTTCCTGGCGAACGACGAGATGGCGCAGGAGCTCTACCGGAATCAGGAGGGTAAGGGCTTTGTCAACGTCGCGATCGAGACCGGGTCCGCCTACCGGGGAGACGGCGGGATGATGGGCGGGATGGGCGTGGACTGGGGCGACTACGACAACGACGGCGCCCTGGACCTGCTGGTCGGCACCTACGAAGCCGAGCCGAAGGCGCTCTTCCGCAACCTGGGCGGATCGGGATTCGAGTGGGCGACCGCCCGCTCGCAGATCGAGGCGGCGTCGAACGTCTCCGTGGTGTGGGGGACGCTCTTGTTCGACTACGACAACGACGGCCTCCTCGACATCGCGTTCGCCAATGGCCATGTCTTCGACAACGTGGAAGCAGTGAATCCGCAGTCGTCTTACCGGCAGCCGACCCAGCTCTTCCGGAACCAGGGCGACGGCAGCTTCTCCTTTATCGAGAGTCCCACGCTGGCGGTCCCGATGGCCGCGCGCGGTCTGGCGTGCGGGGACTACGACGGGGATGGAGACCTCGACCTCCTGATCTCGGACATCGACGGCAAGGCGCGACTCCTGGAGAACCGGGCTGGAAACGGAAAGCACTGGCTGCTGGTCCAGACCCGCGGGACCAAGAGCAACCGGGACGGCCTGGGCGCACGCGTGACGCTCCACCTGAAGGGTGGAAAGCGCGTCGGCGAGGTGCGGACCGCTCGCAGCTACGCCACCGTCTGTGACGGGCGAGTGCACTTCGGGCTGGGCGACGTTACAGAGATCGAGCGCGTAGAGGTACGGTGGCCTTCCGGCGCGGTCAGCCGGGTTGACAACGTCCGGGCGAATCAGGTGTTGGTGGTGGAAGAATGAAGCGGCGAACTTCCCTCTATGCCGGGCTCGCCTGCCTGGCGCTCGTGCTCGCGGGGGTCGGGGCGTATGCCTGGCAGCTCCCGTCCGTGCAGATGGCGCTGCTGGAGCGCGCGTCGCTCGAACAACTGGAGCGAAGGGTCGAGGCGGAGCCGGACGACTGGCGCGTCCAGTACTGGTTCGGCAAGCGAGCCGCGGAATCCGGCGATTTCCTCCGGGCGGAGCCGGCGCTCCGCCGGGTCCTCGGCACCGAGTGGGGCTTCACCCCCGCCGCGACCGAGCTGGGACGAGTGCTGCTGGCGAAGGGCGAGGTGAACGAGGCGTTCCAGCTCCTCCGCATGGCGGTGGGCCGCGAGGGGCAGCCGGACGCGCGCCTGGCGCTGGGGCAGCTCTACCGTTCCCAGGGCGCCCATCACCTCGCCATGGAGCAGCTCAAAGAGGCGCTGAAGGCCCGCCCGAACGATGCGCAAGCGCTTTACGAGCTCGCGGCGGCGCACGCGCAGGTCCAGCAGTACGAGCAGGCGGAGGAGAACCTCCGGCGCGCGCTGAGCCTCGCCCCGAAGTCGCCGCTCTTCCTCACCGCGCTGAGCCGCATCCGCCGGGAGCGCGGCGACCTGGCCGAAGCCGAGTCTCTCGCGCGGGAAGCCGTCGCCCTGCAGCCGGACGCTCCCGACGCGCTGATGGAGCTCAGCCGCGCCCTGGCGATGAAGCTGCCGGCGGAAAAGCACCGGCCGGAGGCGATCGCTACCCTGGAGTCCGCCCTGACCCTGGCGCCGCGCCACCCCGGCCTGAGGCTCGAGCTCGCGAAGCTGCATGGGGAAGCGGAGAACTGGCCGGCTTCCGTGACGTTACTGGAGCAGGCGATCCAGCTCACCCCGGGCGAAACCCAGGCGTATTATCTGCTCTCGCGCGCGTACCGGGCCCTGGGCCGGACCGAAGACAGCCAGCGGATGGACGGCGTTTTCAAGCGCCGGCAGGCTTATGACCGGAAGGTCCAGGCCCTGGGAGCGAAGATCGGCGCCAATCCGGAGAACGCGAAGCTGCGGTTCGAGCTCGGCGAGCTGCACGCCAGCGAAGGAGAGCTGGACCAGGCGGCCCAGTCGTACCGGAACGGGCTCCAGTGGGATCCGAAGAACGAGACCGCCCGCCGCCGAATGGTAGAGCTGGTTCGCCAGGCAACCCAGCGGAGAGCCGACCGTGGCACGCCTCGCTAGCTTCGGCCTCCGGATCGGCCTCGGCGCCCTCCTCGCGAGCGTCACGGCCGCCGGCTGCGTCGCGTCGGCCGCCCGCACTCCACGCCTGGGAGCCGGAGAGACCCAGCCCGCTGCGGTGGCGACCTTCCGGGACGTCGCCGCCGAGGCCGGGCTCGACTTCCGGCTGGGCCACGAAGGCCGCACGCCGCTCTCCATCCTGGAGACCGCCCCGGGCGGCGGTGCCTTCCTCGACTGGGACCAGGACGGCCGGCTCGACATCGTGCTGGCGGGAGAGTCAAAGTGCGCGCTCTACCGGAACAGCGGAGACGGCCGGTTTACGGACGTCACCCGCGCCGCCGGGCTGCCCACCACCGGTCACTGGATGGGAGTGGCGGTGGGGGACTACGACGGCGACACCTACCCGGACCTCCTCCTCACCGGCTACCGCACCCTGGCGCTCCTGCGGAATGTCCGGGGAACGCGGTTCCAGGACGTAACGGCGCACGCCGGCCTCAACACCTCCCTCTGGACCACGAGCGCCGCCTTCTTCGACTACGACCGCGACGGCGATCTCGATCTCTACGTCGGCGCCTACCTCGCCTACCACCGGGGAAAGGACGACCTCTGCCAGGTCGGCCCGATTACCGCCGCCTGCGGTCCGGAGCACTACGAGGCGGAGAAGGGGCTGCTCTACCGCAACGAGGGCGGAGGCCGGTTCCGAGACGTGACCCAGGCTTTCGGACTGGCAGCGGCCACCGGAAAGACCTGGGGCGTGGCGGTCTGCGACTATGACCGGGATGGCTGGCCGGACCTCTATCTCGCCAACGACATGGTGCCGTGCGATCTCTTCCGCAACGAGAAGGGCCGGTTCCGGAATATTGGCGTGGAATCCGGCACCGCCCTCGATGGGAGCGGCAACGTGCTCGGCGGGATGGGGGCGGACTGGGGAGATGCCGACGGCGACGGGCGGCCCGACCTCTTCCTGGGAACCTACTTTCAGCAGCCGAACTGCCTGTTCAAGAACCAGGGAGACCACCTCTTCCGCGAAGTGAGCGACCAGGTGGGGCTGGGGCTGCCGACCCGAGCCTACGTCGCGTTCGGCTGCGGATTCCTGGATCTCGATCTCGACGGCGACCTGGATCTGTTCGTGACCAACGGTCACGTTCGGGACTCGATCTCCGGATTCGATCCGTCCCAGACCTACCCGCAGCCGATGCAGCTCCTGGAGAACCTGGGCACCGGCCAGTTCCGAGACGCGACCCGGGGAGCCGGAGAGCCGTTCAAGACGGGACTGGTGGGACGCGGCTGCGCCTTCGGCGACTACGACGGCGACGGCGACGAGGACATTCTGGTGGTCGACCTGGAAGGCCCGGTCCGTCTGCTGCAGAACCAGACCCCCGTGGAATCGAAGAACTGGCTGACGGTGCGCCTCCGCGGAAAAGGCGGCAACCGCGAGGCGATCGGGGCACGAGTGGAGGTGTACCTGAAGGGCCGCACGCTCCACCGCGAGGTGCAGCGCTCCCGCGGCGTGCTCTCCTCCAGCGCGCCTGCTCTCCACTTCGGCCTGGGGGAGAGCCAGGAGGTCGAGCGGGTGCGCGCCCACTGGCCGGACGGCACGCGATCCGAGGTGATCCGGCCGCCGATTCGCGAGGTCTTGTCCCTGGTGCAGCGGTAGGCCTTCGCGTAAGCCGGCAACGGCGCTCCGGCGCTAGTCACGCCTGAAAGCTTCGCAAGCAGCAATTCAGCCCCCACTCGAGATCGGCACGGCAATCCCTTCATTTGAAATATCAAGATCTATCTCCACATGTGCGCAACGCTTTTGCAACTCGGCTTTTCTAACAGCCGAAGGAAAGGTGAAGGATTTTTCAGGAGGCGCGGGGAATAGGTCGATCAAGAACTCTCTGGTTCGCGTCCGCGGTGAGGGTTCCGTCATCATCAGTATCCTGGGCGCTCCATCGACGGAGTGTGCCCGAAGGGAGTACCTGAATGCTCGTAACAAAGAAGACGAAGCGCTTTGTCGGCTTCACCCTGATCGAACTGCTGGTAGTCATTGCCATCATCGCTATCCTGGCCGCGATCCTGTTCCCGGTGTTCGCACAGGCCCGTGAAGCCGCCCGTAAGGCGAGCTGCCAGAGCAACCTGAAGCAGCTCGGCACGGCGATGCAGATGTATCGCGCAGACTACGACGGTCTGTTCCCGTTCGGTGGCTGGTACGGCAACAACGGCGGCAACGCCAACGTGGACCGCAGCAACGACTGGCACCTGTCGACCTACCCGTACATCAAGAACACGGGCGTCTACCTCTGCCCCAGCAGCACCGACATCCACCAGCTGCCGAACGGCCCGGCGGACTGGAACCGCACCAGCACCGACTACATCTACAACAACCACCTGGGCCCGAACCGCTCTCCCCTCAATGAGGCGGCGGTGAACGCCCCGGCGGACTGTGTGATGCTGGTGGAAGGCCACAGCGACTGGGGCCGCGGCCCGTGCATCACGCCGTTCACCAACGGCCAGTTCGTGACGAACTCGTTCTGCCACGAGTACACCATCTTCGGCGACAACGGCTCCCTCGTGACCGGCGGCCTGTGGGCCACCGACCGCAAGCTCTGGGGTCTGCCTCGCCACAGCGGCGGTGGTAACGTGGCGTTCGTGGACGGTCACGTGAAGTTCTTCAACAACTGGGATGCCGTCGGCGCGCTGCAGAGCCGGCAGAAGCTCGAGGGAACGATTCCTTACCGGAAGCACATCGAGCCGAGCCAGAGCCGGATCAACGATCCGAACGTGGTCTGGCGCTCCGAAGGGCTCTAAGTCCGGCCGGATTACGTAGTATGGGGAGGGACGCGAATGCGTCCCTCCCCATTTTCTTTTTGTCCGGTGAGTAGATCGCTATGGCTGATTCTATTGAGACCGTCTCCGAAGCTGCAGTCAACGAGGCTCGCCGCCCGCCGCGGGGCCGCATCTGGCTCCTCCTCATCCTCGGCGTGGCGATCATCTGCGGCGCCCTCGTCTTCCGATCGAGCGCGTGGGCCAAGGAATACCCGCTGAAGCGCGCTTCGCTCGAAGTGCTGCGCTCCTGGGCAGAGCGGTCCCCACGCGATCCGCTGGTTCAGTACTACCTGGGCGTCAAGAGCTACGACAATGGCCTCTATCCGGAGGCCGTGCTGGCATTCCGCGCCGCGACCACGCAGGATCCGAAGATGACGCGGGCTTTCCTGGGATTGGCCGGCGCGCACCGCGTCCTGGGTCAGAACCCGGAGGCGTATGCGGCTGCCAAGCAAGCGGCGCTGCTGGAGCCCAAGAACGTCCCGGCGCAGTTTCTGATCGCGTCCCTGGTGGCCGAGGTCTCACTGCAGGATGCCCGGCCGGAGTACCAGAAGCTGACGCGTCTGGCGCCGGAGCGTGCGGATGCCTGGTACGGCCTCGGGATGTGCGAAGCGGGCCTGATCCAGCGCGGTGATGCGGTGGCGCCGCTCACGAAGGCGGTGGAGCTGGATCCGAAGAATGCCCTCTATCGCCGGGATCTCGGCCAGATCCTGATGCGGCTCAGCCGCTTCGAAGAGGCCCGGCCGCACCTGGAGGAAGCGGTTCGGCTCGGGCCTGAAGACGCGTCGAGCTGGTACTACGCCGGCAAGACCCTCGGGACCCTGGCGAAGACCGATGCGGAGCTGACCACAGCGGACGAGCATCTCCAGCGGGCGATCCAGCTCCTGGAGGCGGCCGAGGAGCGCAGCCCCGTGGGCGAAGCGGAGATCAAGTCGGTGCGTGCCGAGCTGATGCGCCGCCTGAATCGACTGGCTGACGCGGAGAAGCTGCTCCGCGAGGCGCGGCTGCAGGATCCCAAGACGGTCAACTACCTCCGCCAGTTGGCGGACGTGGTCCGGGCGCGGGGCAATCAGCAGCTCGCGGTGGAGCTGATGCGAGAGTACGCGGCGAAGCACGAGCTCGAAGAAGCGGTGGAGCAGATGAAGCAGCGCCTGAAGCAGGACCCGAACAACCCCGGGCAGCGGCTGCGCTTCGCGCGGCTCCTGGTGCAGGCCGGCGACATCCCCCAGGCGTACACGCAGTACACTATCGTCCACAAGCTGAAGCCGCAGCAGCCGGCGGAGGTGCGCGCGGAGTTCAAGAAGGTAGAGGAAGACTTCAAGGCGCTTCAGAAGGTCTCCGTCGTCGCCCCGGCCGCCGCGAAGTAGTCACCCGACGGCAGCCGCGACCTGCGATAGAATAGAACAACAGTTCTATTCCCATGGCCAAGACGCGCGTACAATTCACCTGCCAGAAATGCGGCCACGAGGCGCCGCGCTGGCTGGGCCGCTGCCCGGACTGCGGGGAGTGGAACAGCTTCCTGGAGGAGACGGTGGTGGAGCGGCCGGCCGCCGCCGCCCGGTTGGCAGTGTCGGGCGGCGCCGCCGCGCCGGTGCCTATCGCCTCTGTCTCGATGGAATCGTACTCCCGCGTGCCGTCCGGCATCGCGGAGCTCGACCGCGTCCTGGGCGGCGGGGTGGTGCCCGGCTCCCTGGTGCTGATCGGCGGCGATCCCGGCATTGGCAAGTCGACCCTCCTGATGCAGGCCTCCGGTGAGCTGGGGGCGCAGGCGGGCCGCACGCTCTACGTGACCGGTGAGGAATCGGCGCAGCAGGTGCGGATGCGAGCAGAGCGGCTGGGGACCCTGGCGCCGGAGCTCTACCTGGTGGCGGAGACCGACATCGAGGTGATCGTCAACCATGTCCGCAGCTTGAAACCGCGGTTCCTGGTGATCGACTCGATTCAAACGGTCCTGGATCCGAACATCGGCTCCGCGCCCGCCACCGTCAGCCAGGTGCGCGCCTGCTGCTCTCACCTGATGCGCGTGGCCAAGAGCACCAACACCACCGTCTTCATCGTGGGGCACGTCACCAAAGAGGGGACGCTTGCCGGCCCGCGCGTGCTGGAGCACATGGTCGACACGGTCCTCTACTTCGAGGGAGACCGCTTCCAATCGTACCGGGTGCTGCGGGCGGTGAAGAACCGCTTCGGGTCGACGGACGAGATCGGGCTCTTCGAGATGTCGGACGCCGGCCTGCGCGAGGTCGCCGGCGCCAGCGAGCTCTTCCTCTCGGAGCGGGCCGACCAGGGCCCCGGCAGCGCCGTCGCCGCGGTGATGGAGGGGACCCGCCCGCTGCTGGTGGAGGTCCAGGCGCTCGTCGCGCGCTCGTTCCTCGCCTCTCCCCGCCGGACCGCTACGGGGCTCGACTACAACCGCGTCTGCATGATCCTGGCGGTGCTGGAGAAGCGCTGCGGAATGCGGATGAGCGACAAGGACGTTTACGTCAACGTCGCCGGCGGTCTCAAGATCGTCGAGCCGGCGGTCGATCTCGCCGTCGCGGTGGCGCTCGCCAGCAGCTTCCGGGACCGCCCGGTGCACCCGGAAGTGGTGTTGGCGGGCGAGATCGGGCTGGCGGGGGAGACCCGTGCCGTGCGCCAGGCCGACCGGCGCCTGCGGGAAGCGGTCCGGATGGGCTTCGGCCGGGCGATCGTACCCAACGGCAAGAACGGTGGGGGAGCGATCCCCGGGCTGCGAATGGAGAAGGCGGGCACCGTCCACGAGGCGGTGGAGCTCTCCCTCACCCCCGGAGAGCGCGTCTCCCCGCCCGATGACGTCTTCGCCGACGAAAGAGACTAGCCACCGTCCTGCAGGTGAGAGACGCGGCCTCGTTCTCTCCCGGCGGTCACGAGGCATTGAAATACCTCGCTCGTCGGCCTCCGGCCACGCGTCCTCCGGACGCCCGGACTCTATTCAACGGTAGAGCTTCGCTGTCCGGCCGGTTCGACTTTAACCACCCGTTCGGGGGTGAACCTTTAGCCTTCTGCCTTTAGCCTTTTACCTTTATCCGGCCGTCATCTCCGCGTAGACCCCCGTGGCGTGGCACTTCTTCCGGAGCGCCGTGACGGCGCGAAAGACGCGCAGCTTGGCGGCCATGGGGGAGCAGTCGAGCTGCCGCGCGATCTCCTCCAGGGAGCGGTCTTCCAGGTAGCGGAGCCGCAGCACCTGCTGGTGGCACGGCGCGAGCTGGCGGATCAGCACGGCCAGGGCGGTGTACCGCTCGTCGCGGTGCAGCCGCTCCACCGGGTCTTCCTCGCCGCTGTCCAGGAACCCAAAGCTCTCCAGCCCCACCGTCACCGGCCGCTGCTTGCGCAGGTGGTCGATCGAGACGTTCGACGCGATGCGATAGAGCCAGGCGCCCATGGAGAGCCCGCGAAAGCCGTCCAGGTGGGTGTAGGCGCGGATCAGCGTCTCCTGGGTGAGGTCGTCCGCCTCTTCCGCGCTGAAACCCTTGCGACGAATGTAGCTGTAGATCCCGCTCCGGTAGCCGCAGAGCATCGCCTCCGCGTCCGCGAGGCCAAGGGTCGGCATGGCGTGGGTGAAACGGTCGACCGAGCTATCGGCTAGAGACTGGTACCCTGGGTTCATCATCGGACTCCCTCCTGGAAGGAAGCGGGCTTCTCTTTCTGCTCCCGGACCGGCCGAGGGGCCGGGGTGTTGAACATCTCCGGACCGGCGGCACTGCCGGCGCCGCTCCAGGGGCTGGACCAGCCCAGGCCGCCTGCCGGCATGGCGGCGGGCGTTTGCGGCGCCATCCGCAGCGGGATGCCGGGTCCGGTTACGCTGGCGCCGGCGGGAGCGGGCCGGTTGGCGGCGTGGTTGAAGCCCCACCAGTAGGCGCCGGCGATCGCCATCAACTGCATCCCGGCCAGCGCGATCCCGGTGAGCACCGGGCGAGAGAGCGGCCGGGGTCGCCACGCCGGGGGCATCGCCGGCAGACGCCACATCACCGCGCCGGTGAGGTACTCCGGCGCCGGATCGGCCTCTGCCGCGCCGATCAGGCAGCGGTCCACCTCCTCCAGCTCCCGCAGCAGGCCGGCGCAGTCCCGGCAGCAGCGGAGGTGGTTCTGCACCTTCCACCGCTTCCAGTGGGAGAGCTCGCCGTCCAGGTAGGCGGAAAGCCGGAGCTGAAACTCGGAACAGGTCATCCCAGAATCCCTCCCCCCACGCTGCCCCGGGTCGGGGCCAGCTTCCCCGGGCCGCTCTCCGCGGCGGGGGCGAGCAGGCTGCGCATGCGGAGCCGCCCGCGGTGGATCCACGTCTCGATGGTGCTCTCCGGCACGGAGAGGAGCTGCGCGATCTCGCGATAGCTCAGGCCCTCTACCACTCGCAGCACCAGTGCCGTGCGGTGATGCGCCGGCAGCCGGCCCATCGCGCGCCGGATCCGCTCGACCTCAGTACCAGCCATGGTCAGCTCTTCCGGGCTGCGGTCGGCCGAGGCGGTCTCGCGGTCCAGCTCGTCCAGCGACAGGTAGCTGTGGCGCTGGCGCAGCAGCGAGAGGCACTGGTTCACCAGGATGCGGCGGATCCAGGCGCCGAACATCCCGCGGCCCCGGTACTCCGAGAGCGCGCCGTACGCCTTCAGGAAGGCGTCCTGCACCGCGTCGGAGGCCTGGTCGCCGTCCTGCAGGATGCCGGACGCCACTGCGTGCAGGCGCGCCCGGTAGCGCTCGACAAGCTGCCGGAACGCATCTTCATCGCCGCGGAGGCACTCGGAAACCAGGGCGTCGTCGGTGGGCATGGAGATCGGCTCGAGGGCGAGGATGGTCCGAAAGCCGCGGCCATCGCTCTGCTACATTCACTAACGCTCTCTGGGGGGAACGTTCTTGCAGGGTTTTTCAATCCCTTAGATGCGAATGCGCCGCCGATGGATAGTGGGCGGAGAAAGAGCCCAAGGAACAGCCGGCCGGGTGGCTGCTCGTCACGGACGAGCACCGTCGCCGTCCCGGCGGCGAAGGTCAGGCGCGGCGGTCGCGCCAGTCCATGGAGGCGTCGATCCAGCCGACCGGCAGCAGCAGCGCCACGCAGTGACCGGTCCAGAGCGCCACCCAGGCCGGGCCCAGCAGCAGCCAGACGGCGCCGGCCACGCTCGCGCCGAGCGCCAGGGTGAGAAAGTAGCCGGCCCAGCGGCCGCGGACCGGCAGCAGCCCTTCGGGGAGCCCAAGCCGTAGCCGCCGCTCGAAGGCCCGGCGCGCCAGGGCGGCGGTGCCCGCCATGCCGAGCGACAGGGCCAGCGCCTGCGCCAGCGCGAACAGAACGTCGGCCGGCACGCCCGGCAGCGGGTTCCACCGGAGCACGTCGAACAGCCCGGCGAGCGTGGCCCAGAGAAGCGGCGGCAGCAGGAACGTGAGGCAGAGGCAGGTCTGCCACGGTGTCAGTTGAAACGAGCGTTCCCGGAAGAGCACGAGGATAGGATACCCCGGGTTCGTTCGCAGGTTTGCAGGTTGCAGGTTACAGGTTTGGAGCTCCGCCTTCGAGGGCCCAACCTGAAACCTGCGAACCTGCCAACCGGTGACCGCGGAGCTACTTCGGGACCACCCACGAGGCCTGGTAGGCGCTGACGCCTTCCGGCGTGAGACGCTTTTTCGTGCCGTCTTCTCCGATCAGGAAGAGACCCTGTCCCTTCTCGGTCTTGAGGGCCGCGACCACCCCTTTTCCATCCGGGCTCCAGCCGGCCATCGGCAGCGCGGCGAAGTTCCGCTCGTCCTCCACAGCCGTCTCGCCCAGGCTCGTCTCGCTCTTGTCCGAGAGGCCGCGGATGATCACCGTGCCGGTAGACCGCATGGTGTCCAGGCTCACGTACGCGAGCCGCTTTCCGTCCGCGGACATCGATCCCGGGCCGATCGCCGCCAGGCCGTCCTGCTTGAAGAGCTCCTGCTCACCGCCTCCGCTCGCGGGCATCATCACGACGATCGAGCGCTGCTCGCCGCCGTCGAGCTTGGTGTAACCGATCGACTTTCCGTCGTGCGACCAGAACGGAAACACCGCCTCGCCTTCCGCCGGACCGATCTTGCGCGCGTTGTTGCCGCTCGCATCGCACTCATGAATCTCGGGCCGCATACCCGCCACGAAGAGCAAGCGAGAGCCGTCCGGGCTCCAGGTGGGAAGCCCCGCGATTCCGGGCGAGTTCACCGAGACGGCATTCCCGCCGTCGGCATCGCAGATCCGGATCCGGTAGGTCTCCGGGCTCGGTCCCTCCGCGGTGGTGTAGGCAATCCGCTTTCCATCCGGCGACCATGCCGGAAAGGCGTTGTATTTGGCGGTCTGGCCGGGAAGCTCCCGGTCGCTGGTCCCGTCCGCGTTCATCACGTGCAGCAGCACCCGGTCCCCGCTCTTGCGGGAGTAGACGATCTTTCCCATGTCCGCCGCGGAGACATGGTTCTGCCCCGGCATGCTCGCCGCCGCGGCCACCAGGGCAAGGGCACTCATCCAGCGCATAGCAGTTCACCTCCTGCCACAGTTGAGACGGGCGTCTCACTGGAGGATAGCCGGCGGAGCACCGCTTTTGCGAATTTTTAGCGGCCCGGCGCCGGCGACCTGAGCGGCACGGTCGAAGGCGGCTGCGGCAGGATGACCGGCGTGAGGTACGCGCCCGGCCGCCCGCCGAAGATCGGCATCGTAAACCGCGCCGGATCGGCGGCGGCGATCGGCATCGGGAACCGCTCGCGCGGCGGAGAGCTCTCGATTGGAGCCACCGGGCTAACGATCACTCGGAGCGGCACCGTTGTTGAGCGCTGGACCGGCTCCACCACGATATAGGTCGGGCTCTCCGCCGCCGCGGCAGCGGACGCGCACGCGGCGAGCGCGAGGGCCCCGAGCAGAAGGCGCGTTGACATCGGTGTCTCCTCACTAACGTTGGAAGCTGCCTCCTGGTTTAGATGCGGGTAAGCTCCCCTGGGTCACCGTGGGGAGAGAGCAGGTAAAGACCGGAATGGACGAGATCATTGAAATCGACGGCAGCTTCGGGGAGGGCGGGGGGCAGATCATCCGCACCAGCCTGTCGCTCGCGGCGCTCACCGGACGCGGGCTGCTGGTGACGAACGTGCGCGCGCGCCGCTCCCGGCCCGGGCTCCAGCCGCAGCACCTGGCGGCGGTTCGCGCCGCGGCGGAGCTGTGCGACGCGCGGCTCGACGGCGCGTTCGCCGGTTCGAAAAGCTTCTCGTTCCTGCCCCAGCGAGGGGTGCAGGCCTCCAGCTATCGCTTCGAGATCGGCACCGCGGGCGCCGCCAACCTGGTGCTCCAGACGGTGCTGATATCGCTCTCCCGGCAGAAGGCCGCGTCCGAAGTGGTGGTGGTCGGCGGCACGCACGTCCCGCACTCGCCCTCGGCGGAGTACGTGGAGCAGGTCTATCTCCCCGCGCTGCGGCTGGCGGGCCTGGAGAGCCGCTACAGCTACCCTCGGGCTGGCTTCTTTCCCAAGGGCGGGGGGCAGCTCCACGCCAGCGTCGAGCCCTCCCGCTCCCTAGCGCCGCTGCGGCTGGTCGAGCGCGGCAAGCTGGTGTCGCTCACCGCCTACGTCGTCACGGCGGAGCTGCCCGACCACGTCGCGGAGCGCGGCGTGGCGGCAGTGACGCGCTGGGCGCGCGGGGTGGGGCGGACGCTGCGGACGGAGGTCCGCCGCCTGCCTTCCCTCGGCGCCGGGGCCGCGGTGGTGCTGATCGCGGAGTGCGAGGAGGGACTCGCCGGCTTCAGCGCCGTCGGCGAGCGTGGGAAGCCGATGGAGCGAGTCGCCCAGGAGCCGTGCGACGCCTTCATGGAGTGGTGGAAGACCGGCGCCGCCTGCGACGACCACCTGGCCGACCAGCTCGTCCTGCCGATGGCGTTCGCGGCCGGCGAGAGCCAGTGGACCACCCCGGTAGTGACGGAGCATCTGCGCACCGTCCTCGCCGTCACGCAGAAGTTCCTACCGATCGAGTACCGCCTGGACGAGCCGACGGATGGCCCCGCGGTGGTGACGCTGCGGGGGGTGGGTTAGTCTGCCCCCCAAGGGGCAAGGCGCATTAGTGTTGCATTCGGCAAGTCATCGCCGCTATCCGGAAGCAGGAATCAGCTCGCTCGGCCCTTCCTGCGGGGTGAAGTCGCGTCCGTCCAGCCGCCTGGGCTCGACGGACGCGCATGCGAGCACGGGATCGCGCGCCCGGTTGGGATCAGCAGATCCTCTCACCACCTACCGGCTACACCATTTAGCGTCGAAGCTCGATCGCGTCGCGGAGGGCCTGCGGCTCGTCGGTGCCGATGCGATAGACCTTACCGTTCTTCATGTCGAGCTGGACGGCGTCGAGGCCGGAGACGTTGAAGAGCCAGCCATTCCCGATCCAGCGGATGCCCCAGCCGGCGATCCACGGGTTCCGCACCGTCTCGCACGCCTGGATCTCGGAGAGCGGGAAGTGGAACTGGATGAAGCCGGGTCCGTAGGCGACGTGGACGTACTTATCGTCGACGATCACCGTCAGCGAGGCGAAGAGGACGCCAATCGCTCCCAGAAGCAGGTAAGCGGGCCAGAGCACCGCCGCGGAGCCGCCGGAGGCCAGCATCATCAGGATCGCCGCTCCCACGGTGAGGAGGATTACCCAGCCGGGCTGGGTGTGCCGGTAGTGAGTCATCTCGCAACCCCGCTCTCTCTCGTAAGAAGATCTGGGCGAAACCAGGGGCAGCAGCGGTGGTCGGTCTTCCGGTACGGACGCCGGGCCCTGAAGGACCCGGCTGCCTCATGAGAAAGCACGCTGAAGCGCGCTCTACCTACGAGCACCCCGGCGTGAGCGCAGGGCGCTTCAGCGTCCTTCCCCAGCAGACAGGGTGCTCCTTCAGGGGCACCCGCGCGTGTGGCAGCGCTCTCCGTCCCTCTGTCCCTCTGTCTCTCCGTCTCCGACAGTCGCCCACTCAGTTCCATTTAACGGGAGACAGCTCGGGCACGGTGCGATAGTGCCGTTACACGATCCAGTTTCGGAGGTAGCGGCCGGACTGGACCAGGGAGCGCTTGCGGTCGTCCAGCGAGCCCTCGTAGGCGCGGTCTTCCACCTCGATGCAGACCGGGCCGCGGTAGCCGACGTCGGTGAGCGCGGCGAAGAAGGCGGACCAGTCGACGTCGCCCATGCCGGGGAGCTTGGGGGTATGGAACGCCAGTGGGTAGGCGAGGATGCCGGCCTGGTTCAGCCGGTCGCGGTGCACCCGCACGTCCTTGGCATGGACGTGGAAGATCCGGTCGGCGAAGTCGCGGATCGGCTGGATCTCGTCCATCTGCTGCCACACCAGGTGCGACGGGTCATAGTTGAGGCCGAAGTGGTCGCTCGGGATTGCCTCGAACATCCGGCGCCAGATCGCGGGGCTCTGCGCCAGGTTCTTACCGCCCGGCCACTCATCCCGGCTGAAGAGCATCGGGCAGTTCTCGATGCCGATCCGCACCCCGTGGTCCTCCGCGAACCGGATCAGCGGCTGCCACACCTCCAGGAAGCGGGGCCAGTTCTCGTCGACCGACTTCACCGGATCCCGCCCGATGAAGGTGTTCACCCGGTCGAGCCCCAGCAGCTCCGCCGCCACGATGATCTTCCGGAGGTGCTCGATATAGACCGCCGCCTCGTCGTGGTCCGCCGTCAGCGGGTTCGGGTAGTAGCCCAGGCCGCTGATCGAGACCCCCGCGGAGACCATCAGGTCGTTCACGCGGGCGGCGTCGGCCGCGGTGAAGCCGGTGACGTCCAGGTGGGTCACCCCCGCGTAGCGCCGCTCCGCCTTTCCGGGCGGCCAGCACATCACCTCCACGCAGTCGAACCCCTGCTCCGCGGCGAACGCCGCCACCCCTTCCAGCGACAGGTCGGGCAAGATCGCGCTTACGAACCCCAGCTTCATCGTCTCTCTCCCGTAGAACGGACCGGCCCTCCCTCGTTCGGCCGGCTGCCGTCGCAATCCTGTCGTGGAGCGGCTGCTGCGAGCGCGCGGCGAAGGTGCGCCGCTGCTCCTATTCCGCAAGGCTTGTTTTCTCTAGAAATGACCGTAAGAGTAGGAGTGGGAGAACGAGTAGGAGTAGGAGTCCGAGGCGGTGAAAGGGAACCTCCCTTACACCTTCTGTCTTGCGACGACGGCACCTGCTGCCGGCCTCGCGTGGAGCCCCGATGTCGCTGTTGAACGCCTCTCTGCCCGCCGGCCCTCGCGCGCTTGCCGCCGCGCTCTGCGGCGCGGCGCTGCTGCTCGGCCCGCCGCTCTCCGCCGCCGGGGAGCGCTTCCAGTACAAGCTCCGGCCGGGCCAGGTGCTGGAGTACCGCACCCATGTCGCCGGCGCCGGGATTATGGGTCAGCCCGGCGGCGAGATGATGAAGATGCAGATGCGGACCGCCCAGCGGGTGGTGCAGCGGGTCCGCTCCGTCTCCGGCGGTGCGATCACGCTGGAAGTGGCGGAGACCCCGATCTCCGGCAAGATGACCGCTTTCGGGCAGACGCAGGAGTACAAGCCGACGGCCACGCGCACCGTCTATCGCCTCGATACTCGTGGAAAGGTGCTGTCCCGGAAGTCCTCGGCGCCGGCGGGAGAGGGGGGCGGTCTCACCGAGATGGGCGGGCTGGACGCGATGTGGGGCGTGCAGTTCCCCAACCGGGAGCTGAAGCCGGGGGACTCCTGGGAAGACCGGATCGGCGCTCCGGACGATCCGGAGAACCCGCCGGTGAAGGTGACGACCCGCTTTGTGGGGCGCGAGAAAGTGCGGGGGCGGAACTGCGCCAAGTTTACCAGCGTCTTTTCCATGCCGATGGGCGGCGGCGAAGAGGCGGAGGAGCTGGAGGGGCCGACGAGCACCGGCTCGGTCTCCGGCACGCTCACCACCTATTTCGATCCGGCCGCCGGTTACGAGGTTTACAGCAGCGGGTCGATCGTGATCCGCATGAAGGCCGATCTCAGCAGCGTCTCCCCGGACGCCGGGGAGCTGGCCAACGTGACCAAGCTCAACTACGTGACGAGTCTCGTCCCGGGCACCCCGAGCCGGAAGTAACCGCCGGGTTCGGTGCCCGTTTCCAGTTTCGCGGCGGCGCGCCATCCCCCGCGCCGCCGCACCTTCCTTGTAGAGTCGAGCCGCTCCGGGAGCGGTCGGAGGCAGTATGAAAGCGAGTCGAGGCTGGGGAGCGGCGCTGCTGCTCGCGCTGGCGCTGATGCCGTGGATGGTGGTCGGCGCGCGGGCGGAGCAGGGCAGCGCCGGGGCGGAGCCCCTGATTTCTCCGGAGGAGATGCTGGCGGTCGATCAGGTCCGCCCCGGCATGAAGGGCTACGGCCGGAGCGTCTTCGCGGGGACGAAGATCGAAAACTTCAACGTCACCGTGTTGGGCGTGCTGAAGAAGATCGACTTCGGCGGCGACCTGATCCTGATCCGGATCGACGACGGCTATCCGGTCACCTCCGGCTCCGGCGTGAGCCAGGGGATGAGCGGCAGCCCGATCTACGTAGAGGGGAAGCTGCTGGGGGCGCTCGCCTTCGCCTGGCCGTTCGCCAAGGACCCGGTGGCCGGCGTCACGCCGATCTCCCAGATGCTGGAGAACTACCGGCCCGGCTCCGCACCCGCCGCGCCGGTGCGCGCCGCCTCCGGCGACCTCCGGCCGGAAGGCGGGCCGCTGCAGCTCGATGGGCAGCTCTTCGCCAAAGCGACCGTGGTGCCGGACGAGGCGCAGGCGGTCCGCGGCCCCGGCACGCTCTACCTGGCGCCGGTGGCGACCCCGGTGATGATCGCCGGCATGGGACGCCCGGGCCAGGAAGAGCTGAAGCGCCGCTTCGGACGCTACTCCGTGATGGTGGCGCCGGGGCCGGGTAAGACGGAGCTTCCCCCGGGCGAGCGCCCGAAGATCGAGCCCGGCTCCGCGGTCGGCGTGCAGCTCCTCGGCGGCGACATCGACGCGACCGCCATCGGCACCGTCACCTACGTGAAGGGCAACCACGTGGTGGCGTTCGGTCACCCGATGTTCGGTCTCGGCACGATCGACATGCCGATGACCACCGCCTACATCCACGGCATCATCTCCTCGCAGGAAGTCTCCTTCAAGATGGGCTCCCCGGTGGAGACCGTCGGCAAGGTGTCGCAGGACCGCAACTGGAGCATCGGCGGCGCGCTGGGCGACCCCTCGCGGGTGGTGCGGGCGGAATTCGCGGTGAACGACACGGACCGGAAGGTGCACCGCGACTACAAGGTCGAGGCGGCGGTCCACCGGGACCTGACCCCGTCGCTGCTCTACAGCTCGCTCATGAGCGCCGTCGGCAGCGTCTCCCCGCCCGATTCCGGCACCACGCGCGGCGTGGTGGAGGTCTGGCCGAAGGGGATGCCGGTGATCCGGCGGGAGAACATCTTCGCCACGGGCGAGCGGCGCTCCCAGCTCGAGCAGCTGTTCGGCGACCCGTTCGCCGGCATGCCGCTGGTCGAGCTGCTCCAGATCCTCGACACGCTGGAGAACAACCCGTTCGGCACGGTGCCGGTCGAGCGGATCCGGGTGGCGGTCGACGTCTCCGAGACCCGCAAGACGGCGGTGATCGAGCGCGCCTACGCGGACCGCAAGAGCGTGAAGCCGGGTGAAAAGGTGAAGCTCGGCGTGGTGATCCGCACCAGCACCGGCGAGCGGGAGACGAAGGAATACGAGGTGGAGATTCCGCGGAACATCCCGGGCGGCCGCCTCGCCTTCGGCGTCTCCGGCGGCAGCTCCGCGGAGACCGTCCGCCGCTACCTTCAGGTGACGCGCCCCCCGGCGAAGACGCTGGCGCAGCTCCTGGCGCAGATCCAGGAGCGGGAGCAGAACAACCAGCTCACGCTGGAGATGGCGCAGCCGGTGGTCGGCGTCGCCGTCGCCGGGCGCGAGTTCCCGAACCTGCCGAACCTGGTGGTGGAGGTGCTCACCGGCGCCAACCCCTCCGGGATCCGGATGGTGCGCAGCCACGCCCGGCAGACGCACCCGATGCCGTGGGTGCTCAGCGGCGGCCAGCTCCTCTCGCTGGAGGTGGAGTCGGATGAGAAGGACAAGTCCGGCCCGCCGCTCAACCCGGCGCTCGGCGGGATGGGGGGCCTCGGCTCGCTGATGGATCTCTTCCGCTTCGGCCTCGGCGGCGACGGCGAGCTGGGCGGTGACGAGGGACTCTTCGGCACGGAGGGCGACCTCTTCGGGGAGACGGCGTTCAGCGTCCGGCCGCATCCGCCGGCGAACCACCCGCTCGCCCGGCGGCTGGCGAAGGACCTGCCGACCGAGCCGAAGCTGCCGACCTTCGAGGAGCTGGAGGAGCTGCTGGACGAGGACGGCACCGGCTCCGACCCGATCAGCTCCGAGGGCGGGGAGGCGACGTCGGTCCGCAAGGGCCTGACGCGCGCGCCGGGGGTCTGGCGCCTCGACGCGCAGAAGGAGCTGCAGGCCGGCAAGCTGGACGGCGTGCTGATCTCCAGCCGCGGCGAGCTGGCGCTGGCACCTCGCGCCGATACCCTGCTGCAGTCGCCCGACCGCTTCTTCTGGGCGACCGCGTCGGACCGCCAGGGCCGCGTCTTCGTCGGCGGCTGGCTCGAAGGCGCCGTGCAGCGGATCGATCCGGACGGCAAGGTCTCCGAGCACTTCCAGGGCCAGGGGGAGGTGGCGATCTCCGCGCTGACCTGCGGTGAGGACGGCACCCTCTACGCGGCGGCGGAGCCGAGCGGCACGATCTACAAGATCTCGCCGGACGGCAAGGGCTCCCCGCTCTGCCGCCTGGAGGGCCAGCGGGTCTGGGCGCTCCGGAAGACGAAAGAGGGCCTCTTCGCCGGCACCGGCAGCGAAGGACGGCTCTACCGGATCGACGACTCCGGCGCCGCGACGGTGCTCTTTACCGCGCCGGATCGCCATGTCTTCGCCCTGGCGGACGACGGTAAGGGCGCCCTCTACGCCGGCACCTATCCGCGCGGCAAGGTCTTCCGCGTGACCGGCGACCGCGTGGAGCCGCTCTACGAGCTGTCCAACTCGACGGTGAGCTCCCTCGCCTGCGACGCGAGCGGCAGCCTCTACATCGGCACCTCGCCCCGCGCGACGGTGGTGAAGCTCGACCGGAGCGGCGATGCGAGCGTGCTGTTCCAGTCGCGCGAGCGGCACGTCCACTCGATGCTGGTGGATGAGCAGGGGAACGTCTTCGCCGCCGTCGGCCGCCCCGCGCGCGTCTACCGCATCGCGCCGGATAAGACGGTGAGCACCGTGTGGGATCCGCAGTCGGCCTACGTCCTCTCGCTCTCGCGGGACGGCGCGGGCAACTTCTACGCCACCACCGCGGGCCCCACCCAGGTGGTGCGGCTCAGCGCCGCTCCCTCGCCGAGCGGCACCTACACCTCGCCGGTGCTCAACGCGAAGAACCTGGCGCGGTGGGGGGTGGTGCGGTGGATCGGCTCCGGCGAAGGCGTGCAGGTGCAGACCCGCAGCGGTAATACCGCCTATCCGGACTCGACCTGGAGCGACTGGTCCGCGCCGATCACCACGCCGGCCGGGCAGCCGGTCGCCTCCCCGGGCGGCCAGTACCTCCAGTACCGCGTGCGCCTGAGCGGGAACGGCGGGACCGGCAGCCCCTCGGTCCGCAGCCTGGAGCTCTTCTACCGCACGCGCAACCGCGCGCCGGAGATCACGGTTCGCGGCCCGTCGGCCGGGGAGACGCTCTCCGGCACGCGGCCGATCCGCTGGACCGGGAAGGATCCGGACGGCGACCGCCTCTCCTACGACATCTACTACGCGCCCGAGGGCAGCGAGGAGTGGGTGAAGATCGGCACCCGCTCTCCCAAGGGCGGGGAGGAGGAGATCGGCGATCTCGGCGAGCCGGATGCCGCACCGGAAGTCCCCGGCGCCTCCGCCCGCGCGGTGCCGTCGCAGCGGCCGGGTCGCCAGGCGGCAGTGGCCGGGAAGAAGCCGCCCGCCGCCTCCCGGCGGGTCCCCGCGGCAGCCAAGCCGCGGCCGGTGCAGTTCGGCGGCCCGCAAGAGGGGCTCGCGCTCTCCGACGACGACGAGGCCTCGATCATCGGGCTCGGAGGCGAGGAGGGCGGCGGAGCCGGACTCGGCGTCAGCGCGGGGGGCGGCGGCAGCGCGGCCTCGATCAACTGGGACACGCGGAAGGTGAAGGATGGCCGCTATCGCCTGCGGATCGTCGCCTCGGACGCCTTCACCAGCCCGGACGAGCCGACCACCGGCGAGGCCGTCTCCGAGGTGATCCAGGTCGACAACACCGGCCCCCGCATCCTCGCGCAGACCGCCAAGCGCGTGGGCCCCGCGCCTCCGGAAGAGGTGCTGGTGCGGGACGCCGGCACCTACGTCGCCTCGGCGGAATACCGGGTCGACGGGGGTGAGTGGATCCCCGCGGCGGCCGCGGACGGCATCTTCGACTCCGCCGAAGAGACGATCCGGATCGACCGCAAGCGGCTGCCTCCGGGCCGGCACACGCTGGAGATCCGCACGCGCGACGCCGCCGGAAACGAGGCGGTGGAGAAGCTCACCTACGTGCTGACGGCAGCACCCAAGGCGCCGGCGGGAGCCGCACCGAAGCCGTAACGAGCGAGGTCCGCAAGAACGCGGAAGCGCCCTGTACTTACGAGAACCATCCCGTGAGTACAGGGCGCTTCCGCGTCGTTACTAAAGAAGGGCCGCGAGGCGTTGAAATACCTGGCTAGGAGTAGGCGAAAAGTACTGCCGGAGTCGCGTCCCGAAGGTTTTCGGGGCTCAGACCTGCCGCCCCTCCAGGGCGCCGCCGCACCCCAAGATGGATCGCCGGCAGTTGACTGCCGGCGGAGCCAACCCGCGGAGTTCACTCCGCACCGCCTCGGCTTCCGAACACGCAGAGTTCTCTCGCCCCTCCAGGGCGGGAACGTGGTGGCGGCTCCGAGTCCGGGGGCTGCGCTGCGCTGACCCCCGGCTATCCTCTCGCGCCCCTCCGGGGCGCCAGCCCCGCCGCGCTCCGTCCTTCTGTCTCTCCGTCCCTCTGTCTCTCCGTCCCTCCGTCCCGGAAAGTCTCTCCGTCCCCGAAGGTCCCGCGGCTACGCGGCCCTGGCCTCCCGCTCGGCCGGCGCGACGTCGTCGGACACGATGATCGCGTCCTTACCGAAGGTCCGTACCGCGGCGTGCGGGAAAGTGAACTCCTTCGCGCCCAGGGAGCCGAGCCAGCCGTCGGTGGCGGCGCGGTACTGCGCGATCTGGCCGGTCTCCTCGTTGAAGTCGTAGCTCGTGACGCGGCCCAGCTTCTTGCCGCTCTCGGAGATGAGCGGCCGATCGCCCACGTACCGGCTGAGCCGGGTCTGCTCCGTCTCCGGGACGCGGTCCATCGCCTGGTTGGCCGAGACGATGGTGACCACATCCGCGCCCACCGTCCGCACCGCCTCCCACGGCACTACGCCCGGCGGGCGGCCGTGGGCCCCGCTGAAGCTCAGGTACCGGATGATGCCGGCGCTGTCCTCCAGCTCCACCCCGTTGATGCGGCCGAGCTCCATGCCTTCCTCGACCGTCACCAGCGTCATCCCGTGTAACTCTTCGATCCGCCGCAACTCGCCCTCCTTACTCCATCTCCCGTCTCCGGTTCGCCGGCAGACGTGTCCCTATCCACCCTCTACCCGCGCCGGGTGGGAGACAGTCGTCCGGCGCGGGAGCGATTCCCGCGCCGGCTTGGAGTGGAGCGGCCGCCGGTGCGGACTACAGGGTGGCGGCTTCTACCTCGTAGTCGGCCCGGAGCTCGTGAACGTAGCCATCCGCCTCCGGCAGCCACTGCTCCTCCAGGTTCCGCAGGCGAAGCTCTCCCGCACTCTCCCGCAGGGCGCGGACGATCGCCTCGCCGAAGCTGCGCTCCGTCTGTGCCGCCTGGTAGGCGCGCGCGGCGGGGCTGTCGGCGACGTCGGAATGGCTCTTGGTGCGGGCGGTGAGCTGCTGCTTGCCCCCGTTCTTCTGGGGCTGCTTGACGATGTCGGACATGTCCTGGCTCCTCCTACCGGGCTGCGCCGGATCAACTGTTCCGGGTTGTATATATGACCACGAACGGCGCTCTCCACACCGGATCCGGGCCCGCTGCCGAAGCTGAGCAGGGCTCCGGGCGTCTCGCGCGGAAGCGAGAAGGCAGAAGGATCACCCGACCATGCATTCACTCCACCCGTTTAGCCGGCGCCGGCTGCTCGCTCTCGGCGCGGGGGCGGCGCTCACCGCCGCCGCGCGCGCTGCATCCGCGAAGGAGCTGCCGCCGACCGATTTCCAGATCGGCTGCATGACCTACGTCTACCGCGACTTCCCCCTCCAGCGGGCGCTGGAAGGCATCGCGCGCTCCGGCTACCGCTACGTGGCGTGGGGGACGGAGCACCAGGAAGAGCCGGGGCGGCGCGTGCCGGTGATCGCGAAGGACGCTCCGGCGGAGGCGGCCCGGCGGCTGGCGGCGCGCTGCCGCGGCCTGGGGCTGGAGCCGGTGATGATGTTCTCCATGGTCTACCCGGAGCACCGGGACGCGGTGGAGGTCTTCAAGCGGCGGATCGAGCAGGCGCACGCGGCGGGGATGCCGCAGGTGCTCACGTTCGGGCACACGGAGAACGGGGCTCGTCCCGTGTGGATGGAGCGCTTCCGGACCCTGGCGCCGATCGCCCAGGAAGCGGGCGTCACGCTGGTGATCAAGCAGCACGGCGGCGAGACCGGCACCGGCGAGGCGTGCGCACGGATCACCCGGGAGCTGGCGCACCCGCACGTGAAGGTGAACTTCGACGCGGGAAACGTGATGGACTACCTCGACGTCGACCCGATCCCCGACCTCCGCCGCTGCGCGGACGAAGTCCGGAGCTTCTGCATCAAAGACCACCGCAACTTCCCCAAGGACCAGGACTGCGGCCCCGGCTTCGGCGAGATCGACCACTACCGGCTGCTCGCGGCGGTCGCCCACACCGGGCGGAAGCTGCCGCTCTGCTGCGAGAACATCTCCGCGCCGCTGCTGCCCCCGGCGCGCACGCCGGAAGAGGTCGACGCGCTGGCGCGGAGGGCCCGCGAGTTTCTGGAGCTGGTGACCCGCGGCCTTCACGCGGCCGGACCACTGGAGCCGCAGTGATGCCGCGGATCTTACTGGAGACGATCGTCACCTCGCTCGACGACGCCCGCGCCGCGGCGGCGGGGAGCGCGGACCGGTTCGAGCTCTGCAGCGCGATGCCGCTGGGGGGCCTCACGCCGACCCTGGGGACTCTCGGCGCGATCAAGGCCGAGCTCGACGTACCGGTGATGTGTATGATCCGCCCCCGCGAAGGCGGGATGGCCTACAGCGAGGGCGAGCTCGCCGCGATGGAGCGGGACCTGGAGCACGCGCTGGCCGCCGGCGCGGACGGCATCGTCTTCGGCATCCTGACCGAGGCGGCGCAGGTCGACCTGCCTCGCTGCCGGCGCTTCCTGGCCCGGGTGGAGCGGGCGGCGGGCGGGCGAGCGGTCCAGACCGTCTTCCACCGCGCGTTCGACATCACCGCGGACCCTGCCCGCGCGCTGGAGGAGCTGATCGATCTCGGCGTCACCCGTGTGCTCACCTCCGGCCGCGCGCCCGATGCGATCGACGGGCTGGACGAGATCCGCTGCACCGTCGAACAGGCCGCCGGCCGGATCCAGGTGCTCCCCGGCGGCGGCATCCGCCTGGACAACGTGGCGGAGGTGGTCCGCCGCACCGGCGTGGACCAGGTCCACCTCTACGTGACGCGTGACCGGGAGGACCGGTCCGCGCTGGCGAATCCGCGCATCCGGTTCGGGATGGACGCGCCCCCGGACGAAGTGCGGCTCCGCCTGGCCGACGAAGCGGCGATCCGCGCGCTCCGGGCCCGGCTGGACGTCCTCGGGGACAACGCCTGACAGGCAACTGCAGGGTCGCAAATGGTGGAACATTCCCACCTAAGAAAAGTCTAATTCTGGAATACCCTTGCAGCCGCCCTTGCCCTCGGCGGCGCACCAGGCGACCGGAGGCAGGACGGGATGGCCCACCGGTTCAAGCGGATCGGATTGGATCTGCTCGCCGTTCCGGTGCGCCTCGGATCGGCTGCACGCTGTCTGTTGCAAGTTAGCAAGTCCGCAGGTTACCGCCTACCGCCCGGATAAGTGAGGTTCGGCGCCTGCCAACCGGCAGCCTGTCAACCTGGCAGCGTAGGCGGCGCCCCATCCAACCCACGAGAGGCCGCTGGAGACACTACCAGCGTTTGAGCGTGGGGAGGCCGGGCAATCTCTGGACACATAGAGCCGATCCAGAGAGGCTCGGTTGCCAGCGAAGCCGAGCAAGAGGCGGGCAGGCTAGGAGGGAGCAGGGGTGCGGCCTCGAAGCATGGCCGGACCCCTGCTCCGGACGACGCATGGTCGCCTCGCAGCCGGCTGCAGCCAAGCAGGCCTGTTCGGATCGGCTCATAGGCAGCAGTGGCTCCGGCGGAGCCGAAGGAATGGAGCGGTAAGTGGAATACCTGGTCCTCACCGCGGTCGGCACCGACCGACCCGGCATCGTAGCGGAGCTGACGGAGCTGCTCGCCTCTCGCGGCGCCAGCGTGGCGGACAGCCGCATGGCGCTGCTGGGTGGGGAGTTTGCGGTGATGATGCTGCTCTCCGTCCCCGCGGACGGCGGGCAGTCGCTGCGGGAAGAGGTTTCCCGGGCCGGAGAGACACTGGGGCTCCAGACGGTCCTGAAGGAGACGCGCAGTCCCGCCGCGCACCGGGCGGGCAACGTCCGCTCCTACGAGATCCAGGTCCACGCGCTCGACCACCCGGGCATCGTCCACGCCTTCACCACGGCGGTCCGCGGGCTCGGCGGCAACGTGGTGAGCCTGGACACCAGCGCCTACCAGGCGGCGGTCACCGGCGCGCCGCTCTTCCGGATGTCGCTCGCCGCCGATTTCCCGCCGGAAGTCACCGCCGGCCGCCTGCGCGAGCGGCTGGAAGAGGTCTCCGACGCCGCCAACGCGGACGTCGACGTGCGGCCGCTCTGAAGCTCGGACAGGATCGTGAGCTCACTCTCGCCTGGAGCTACCCCGGCGAGTCGATATAGCAGCTGGGAGATACGGGCTGGCGGCGGCAGCACCGCCGGACGGCCCCAAACGCAGGAGGTGCAGCGATGCCGCCTTCGCTCCGCCTGCTGGGCGCGCTCTGCGGCAGCGCCCTCGCGCTCGTCTCCGTCGGCGCGCGCGCAGACGACTGGAGCCAGTACCGGAAGGACTCCTGGAGGACCGGACTCAGCTCCGATCCAATCCGGGCGCCGCTGGCCGAAATCTGGTCCCACCTCCTGATCAATCCCGACACCAAGATCATCGGCCCCAAGACGCCGGCGCTGATGCTGTCGGCGGTCGCGCTCTGGAAAGGGCGAGCGTTCTTCACCGTTTCGAGGCCGGGACAGTACTCGCTCCACTGCCTGGACCAGCGCACCGGGCGTACGGTCTGGAAGCAGGCGTTGAACCCCACGTCCGACAGTTACCTGGCCCCTTCGGTGACCGCGTCCGGGACGGTGTACGTCTACAGCTCGCGGGTGCGGACCTCGCAAGTGGTGGTGCGGGATGACGAGGGGATCCCGCGGGTGGTGACTCAGCGCACGCCCCAGTTCGGCGCCGCCGCCTACTCCGCCGTGACCGGCCATCCCGTCGGCTTCTTGCCGTACGACGTTCAAACCGACGTGGAGGGGAGCCTCCTCACGCGGCTGGGCCTCACGCATACCCCCCGGGGAGAACACCTGTACCACGAGCCGCTGCAGGTGAGCGAAGGCGATCCGTACGTGATGCTGTTCGGAGGGGACTGCCCGTTACTACTGGGCGATCAACTCCTCACCTTTACGCTCGAGGGGAACTGCGCACACATCTTCACTCGTCTCGTCCCACCCGGCCGGGCGCAGCATCTCTGGATCGAGCACCTTCGTCACGATCACCCGGTCCCCGGTCACAATCTCCCCCAGATCCGCCTCCCGATGGCGAGTGCCGGGACGGACGTGGTGATTGGCAGTAACGGACCTCAGCCGTTTCTGATGATGCTCGACCCGAGTGGTGAGATCGGCCGCTACACCCGCTGGCACCGGGACTTCCTGCATACCCTCGGCACGCCGGTCGTTTCCAACGGGATGGTCTACGTAGGCGCAGGGGGGATCCAGGCGTCATCGGCCATTTTCGCTCTTGACGCGCACACCGGCGCGACGCGCTGGACCCACGCGCCCTCCGGATCGCCGCGAGACAAGTTCGCGGCCAAGTACATCTCGAAGGACTTCGAGAACTGCCGCTGCAGGAACGTGCCGCCGCGGGTTGAGATCGATTACGAGATGAAGCCGTTGGAGACCTATCCGGGCCTGGTGGTCTCCGGCCAGCACGTCTACGGCGTGGTGAACCGCGGCATCGTGGCGCTCGACGCCGGCACCGGAAGACAGCTCTGGCGCTTTCCACTCGGGCTGCTGCACACCGTGACGTCGCTGGCCGGCTCGCCGGACTATCTCTTCGCCAGCATTGCCGCCAACACGCCGGACCCGCACGACGCGCCGGGTCTGCTGCTCGCCCTGCGCCGGGAAGACGGCAAGCCGGTCTGGCTGGAGCCGGGACCGGAGCCGGGCGAGCTGGCGCTCTCCAACGGCATGCTCTTCCTCACCAACGGGAACGGCATTCACGCCTACGGTCCGGCGGAGCGGGTCTATCGGGTAGCGGTCGACAGCAGCAACCCCGCCGAGTACCGGCGCGACCCGCAGCCGAACGACGCGGAGAGTCCGGCCGGCGAGGAGCCACCGGCGCCGGAGATTGCCCTGCCGCCGGAGGCCGGCGGCGCGGACGTGAAGGGCGAACAACCGGCCGCCGCTCCGGCCACGCCGCCGCTCGCCGACGCCACCGTGCTGCGGCTGCGGTGGGGGAGCGGCCTGGAGCCGATGCTGGCGGCGGTGCGCGAGCGCTCGAAGACCGCCGCGGGAGTCCCCCTGCTCCTCAGCCTCGACTGGCTCAGTCCCACCCGGGAGGCGCTCTCCACCGGCGAGGCGCGCCTGCGGCCGGAGCTGGAGGAGCGCCTGGTGGAGACCGCCGCCCGCCTGGCGGCCGAGAGCCGCGCCGCCTACTTCGAGATCGCA
Source organism: Armatimonadota bacterium (assembly GCA_046292385.1). Taxonomy (GTDB): domain Bacteria; phylum Armatimonadota; class SYMT01; order SYMT01; family SYMT01; genus JBKBRF01. The sequence goes on from JBKBRF010000019.1 coordinate 116,050, forward strand.
CCCGAAATCAATGCCTACCTGATGCGCGCGCCGGGCGAGCTGGAGCGAGTGCGGGAGCTGCTCCGCAACCTCGCCGCCGCGGTGCGGGAGGCGTCTCCGGAGACCAGGGTCGTCGTGTCGCTCAACGCCGAAGTGCTGCTCGGGCGCTACGGCCGAGGGGTGGTGCACCTGTTCGGAAAGCCGGTGCTGGTCCGGCCGCAGGACTCGGCCGGGGCGATCTCGCTGCTGGAGGTGGCGGACGTGGCCGGGTTGACCACGCACCCGCAGTCGCTCTTCACCACCATCGGCAACCTCCCGAACACCTACTTGATGGAAGTGCGCGCGCTGCTGCCGGACAAGCCGCTGGTGGTGACGCGCCTGGGAGTGCACTGCGACGACGCGCCGATCACGGGCGAGCGCAGTCAATATCGCTATCTGCACCGGATCCTGCAGGCGCTCTACTGGCTGCAGCCGGAGCTGATCGCCTATCCCGATCTCGACAGCAGCCGGGGCGCGGCCGACCTGGCGCTCCGCAAGGAGGGGAAGGCGCGCAGCGGCCTGGCGCTCTGGCAGGCGGTGGCGTCCTGGCCGCGGGTGAAGAAGCTCTCGCTGCTCGGCCGGGGTCCCGCCGTGGTCTTCCCCGACGATCCGGAGCCGGAGGAAGAGCAGCCCGAATGACGCCAGTTCAGCGGAACGCCGCGCGGTGAGGTGAAGCAGCTGACCCGCTGCCGTTAGCGGCGGGCCGCCGCCTGCGCTGCCGCGACGGTGGTCAGCGCGCGGGCCCGCGACTCGGCGATCTCGATCTGGCGGGCGAGCTGCAGCGCACGCTCGAGGCGGCCCGCCGCCGCCAGCGCGGAGACGAGACTCTCCCTCTGCGCAGACCGGCCATGCAGCTCGGTCAGCATCCGGGCAGCGGCCTCGGCTTCGTCGAAGTCGCCCGCCCCGGCCAGGCCGGAGATGAGACTGCCCACCGGGTCTGGGATCGCCCGGAATCCCTGCACCTCATCCCAGTTCACCTGCTGCAGGGCCTTCGCGGCCGCCCGCAGCGCTTCCACCGCCTCCCGCTTGCTTTCCGCTTTGAACCACCCGCTGCCGATGAGCGTTAGCCCAAGTTCCGCAGTTTGTAAGAAAGATTCAGCCTCGCGGTGGCTGCGAAGCATCAAGCGAGGCTGAATCTTTCCACTACACTTCGTACATCGGCATGGTTTCTGGCAGGTGCA
>JBKBRF010000020.1:0-116089 GCA_046292385.1 Armatimonadota bacterium
CTTGAGAAACCCGGCCCGCGCCGCTGGGGGGCGGCGCGCCGGAGATCTTCCGGAACACCGGTCTGCCGCGCGAGCTCGGCTTCGACGGGGAGACCTGGACCGCGCAGGAAGTGCGCCCCATTACGCAGGGCGCCACGACCCTTCGCAGCCTCGGCCCGGTGGCCGACGACGGCACCGAGCTGTTCGTCCGTCCGGAAGCGGCCGAGCCGTATACGGAGCTGTTCGCGCCGGTGCCGGGTGAGACGGACCGGTACGTCCGCTACGTCCGGTAACTGGGTTCCGTGTTCGCAGGTTGACAGGTTGCAGGTTTGCAGGTTGGGAACCCGGCTTCAGGGACCCGGCCTGGAACCTGCTAACCTGGAACCTGCAACCGCGCTCTCAGGCGCGGGTTGACTTGGTCGACGGGTCTGCCGGGGTGATGGTGCGGCGGGTCCGGCGGCGGGCGGCGGTGCTGGCGGGCTTGTCCGGCGGGCCGGGGCGGGTAACGGAGATGACGTCCGGGATCGATCCGATCACCCGCATCACCTGGCGCAGCTCGTCCACGTTCTCGACATCGACCACCAGCTCCCACACGGCGCTCTTCCCGGGCCGGGTGCGGATCGAGGCCGACTCGATGTTCACCTTCCGCTCGCTGAAGGCACTCGAGACTTCCGCCATCACCCCCGTGCGGTCGAGCGTCTCGATCAACAGCGGCACCGAGAGCTTCTCGTCCTTCTGGTGCACCCAGTCGACGTGCTGGATGCGGTCTGCCTCGTGGATCATCGCCTCGCGGATATTGGGGCAGCCCTCCCGGTGGATGGTGATGCCTTTGCCGCGGGTGATGTAGCCGACCACCTCTTCGCCGGGCAGCGGCAGGCAGCAGCGAGAGCGCCGGATGTAGAGCCCGTCCATGCCGTCCGCGGTGATGCGGAGGCGGGACTCTCCAAGCGGCCGCCCGGTGATGAGCTGCGATTTCGGCGCGTCCTGCGTCCGCAGCTTGTTCAGGACGTTGGAGGGGGCCACGTAGCCGTGGCCGATCGCCGCGAGCAGGTCCTGCTCGTGACTGTAGTGCATCTCCTGCGCCAGCTTGAGCAGGTGGTCCGACTTCAGCACCTCGCGCGAGTCGACGCCGGTGCGCGCGCACTCCTTCTCCAGCAGCTCCCGGCCGCGCGCCACGTTCTCGGAGTGGCGCTGCTTGCGGAACCACGCGCGGATGCGGCTCTTGGCATGACTCGTCTTGACCAGGCTCAGCCAGTCGTAGCTCGGCTGGGCGCTGGGCCGGGTCATGATCTCCACGATGTCGCCGTTGCTGAAGCGGTAGCTGAGCGGCACCAGCTTGCCGTTCACGCGCGCGCCGGTGCAGCGGAGCCCGAGCTCGCTGTGGATGCGGAACGCGAAGTCGATCGGGCCGGAGTTGACCGGCAGGTCGATAACGTCGCCGCGCGGCGTGAAGACGAAGACCTGGTCCGTGAAGAGGTCGTCGACCACGGAGCGCAGGAACTCGGTGTCGGACGAGGAGTCGTGCTGCCAGTCGAAGAGCTGCTGCCGGAGCCAGGTGAGCTTTTCTTCGAAGCGCCGGTCCGGCCGGCCGCCCTCTTTGTAACTCCAGTGCGCCGCGATGCCGAAGTCGGCGGTGCGGTGCATCTCCCAGGTGCGGATCTGGATCTCGATCGGCTCTCCACGCGGCCCGATTACCTTGGTGTGGAGCGACTGGTACATGTTCGGCTTCGGACGCGCGATGTGGTCCGAGAAGAGCCCGGGGATCGGCAGCCACTCCGCGTGGACGAGACCGAGCACGTGATAGCACTCCGCGTGGGTGTTCACGATGACGCGGACCGCGGTGAGGTCGTAGAGCTCTTCCAGCCGCAGCTTCTGCTGGCTGATCTTGTTCCAGATGCTGTAGAGGTGCTTGGCGCGCCCTTGCACCTCCGCCTTGATCCCGTGCTCCGCCAGCCGCTCCTGCAGGAGCCGCCGCACCTCCGCCACGTCGGCCTCGCGCTCCGCCCGGGTGCGGGCCAGCGCGTCGGCGATCTTGTCGTGCTCCTCGCGGTTCGTGTACTTGAAGGAGAGGTCCTCGAGCTGCCACTTGAAGTGCCAGATCCCGAGGCGGTGGGCGAGCGGGGCGAAGATCTGCAGCGTCTCCTCCGCGATGCGCTTCTGGCGCTCCGGGTCGAGCCCGTCCAGCGTGCGCATGTTGTGGAGGCGGTCGGCGAGCTTGATGATCATCACCCGCACGTCCCGCGCCATCGCGAGGAAGATCTTGCGGATGTTGGCGGCGCGCTCCTGGGCCTTGCCGGGAGCCACCGGCTCGTCCTCGTCCCGCTGTGCCTCCTCCAGCGCCCGGCGGAACAGCTCCGCCTGGGAGAGCTTGGTGACGCCGTCGACGAGCCGCTCCACCTCTTCGCCGAACTCGTCGCGGATTACCTCCAGGTCGACACTGGTGTCTTCCACCACGTCGTGCAGCAGGCCGGCGACGATGGTGGGGAGGTCGGACTGGAGGTCGGCCAGGATCATGGCGACCTGCAGCGGGTGCTCGATATACGGCTCGCCGCGGTCCCGGAGCTGGCCTGCGTGCGCCCGCTCCGCGCGATCGTAGGCGCGGCAGACCATTCCCAGGTCGGCATCCGGCAGGTAGGTGCGGATGCGCTCCACCAGGGGATCGACGGTCGGAGCCGGTCTAACGATCGTCTCGCTCATTGCGGGCGCGGCCATTCCTTCACCACGGGGACTACGCAGCAGGTCCAGCGTGCGGCTGTACCTATCTTCACATGCTACCCGGCTGAAAGAGGCAGTGCAACGGCGGGGGCTCAGGCCGGGGCTCAGGCCGGGGTGGAAGGACGCAGGTCGAGCAGCCGGAGCTGGAGAGACTGCGTGCCGCCGTACTGGTTCACTTCCAGCGCGTAGCAGGTGTCGATGCGGGTATCGACCGGGCACTCGGTGGAGCGGAGCCAGTTGCGCCAGAAGACCGCCTCCAGGCCACGAGGGAGCGCCGGGTGCCGCAGGCGGAGCTTCAGGTGGTCGCGCTCCGCCCCCGCCTTGTTGGAGAGGCGGCGCTGCTCCAGCACGGAGAGCCCGCGGGAGACGAAGACCGGCTCCCGGTTGCCCTGGCCGTACGGCTCCAGCAAGGAGAGCTCTTTCACCAGCGGCAGGCTCAGGTCGGCCAGCGGGATCTCGGCGTCGATCCGCACACACGGCTGCAGCAGCTCTTCGTCGAGCCCCTCCACCGCCACTTCCTGCAGCTTCGCGCGCAGCTCCTCCAGCCGCTGCGGCTCGATCTCGAACCCGGCCGCCGCCTGGTGCCCGCCAAACCGGACCAGCAGCTCCCGGCACTGCTCCAGCGCCTGGAGGATGTGGAACCCCTCCACGCTGCGGCACGAGCCGCGGGCGGTGCCGGCCTCTTCGTCGATGGCAACCATCACCGTCGGCCGGCAGAGCGACTCCGCCACCTTGCTGGCGGCGATCCCGATAATCCCCGGATGCCACTTCGGGGAGCCGAGGACGAGAATGCGGTCGTCGACGTAGTGGCTTGCCTGGCGCATCGCGTCCTGCAAGAGCCGCTCCTGTTCCTGCTGCCGCTCTCGGTTGGCGTCGTCCAGCTTCTGCGCGAGCTCGGTCGCTTCCCGCTCGTCGCCCGTAAGGAGCAGCTTCAGCGCGTGCTCCGCGGCGTCGAGGCGGCCGATGGCGTTGATGCGAGGCGCCAGGACGAAGCCGAGACTGCGCGTGGAGACGGTGCGCGGCTCCTGGCCTGCCACGCGCATCAGCGCCTTCAGGCCGGCTTTGTTGGTGCTCCGGAGCACTTCCAGCCCGGCCTTCACCAGCACGCGGTTCTCATCGACCAGCGGCATGCAGTCGGCACAGGTCGCCAGCGCTACCAGGTCGAGGAACGCGGTGCGGAAGGCGGGGCTCGTGACCCCCAGGTGCTGCACCAGCGCGGAAGTGAGCTTGTAGGCCACGCCGGTTCCGCACAGCTCCTGGAACGGGTAGGCGGAGCCGGGACACTTCGGGTTCACCACGGCAAGTGCCCGCGGCAGTCGCCCGCTCGGGTGCGGCTCGTGGTGGTCGGTGACGATCAGGTCGATCCCCAGTTCCCGCGCCGCCTCCGCGGACTCAAAGGCCAGGATGCCGCAGTCGACCGTCACGATCACCTTCACGCCGTCGGCCGCGGCCCGACGCACCGTCTCCACCTGGAGGTCGTAGCCGTCGACCCGCCGGTGCGGCACGAAGACCTCGACGTTTCCCTTGAGCACGCGCAGCACCCGGGTGGTGAGTGCCGCCGCGCAGACGCCGTCGACGTCGTAATCGCCGTGGACCAGGATCTTCTCGCCCGCGCGGATCGCTTCCGCCAGCCGCTCCACGGCGGGGCGGGCGTCCGGAAGCAGGAACGGGTCGTGCAGGTGCTCCAGCGAGGGATGGAGGAAGCGCGCGCCCTCGTCCACGGACGAGACCCCGCGGGACCGCAGCAGGCAGCCGACGAGCGGATGCACGCTCAGTGAGCGCGAAAAAGAGTCCGCGTCGGCGGACGGGGGATCGGGTAGGAGCCAGCGCTTGGGAGGCATGGGCGAGGATAGGGCATTATACCGCCCAGCCGGGGAGGGGAGCAAAGGGATTCCGAACCGTGTCTCACCACAGAGCACACAGAGGGCACAGAGAGGAACCAGGGGGAGAGTTGCTCCGCTTCACGTATGCCGTAATGCGGCCCCGCACCGAACCTGTTTCACCGCAGAGGACGCGGAGAGCGCAGAGGGGACGCAGAGGGGAACCAGAGGAGGAGCGGGAGGGGCCCGGTCCTTCTCACGAGTTTCGTGCTGCGGCCCGGAGTTTCTCCTTCTGGTTTCCCTCTCTGCGTCCTCTGCGCTCTCTGCGGTGAATTCCCGTTCGGTTCCTCTCTGTGTCCTCGGTGCGCTCTGTGGTGAATCAGATCCGGAGAGCCTGCGTCTCTACAGCCGGCGCTTGCGGCGCGGCTTGACCTGGCCGGGGCGGCCGCCGCGCTCGGTTTCCGGGTGCTCCCCGCCGTCGGCCGGCTCTTCCAGGTCGGCCGCGGAGGCGGTGGGGCGGGTGGGGCGCTCGGTGGTGGCTACCCCGCGGCCCGGCTGCGCCTCGCGGCGCGGGGCGGCGGGCGTGCCGGCGGCAGCGGGCGTCTCCCGGCGAGTGCGGGTGGGGGTCGGAGTGCCCTCGGCAGCCCGTCCGGCGGTGGCGCGCTCAAGGAGCACCACCATCGGAGCCGCGAGGAAGATCGAGGAGTAGCTTCCGACCAACATACCGATCAACAGCGCGATGTTGAAGAGCCGGATCGACTCACCGCCGAAGAACACCATCGCGGCGATCACCATGATCACCGTGAGGTTCGTGTTGATGGAGCGGTCGAACGTCTCCGTAATCGCCTTGTCGCTCACGTCGGCGAAGGTCTCGCCTCGGGCACGGTGGACCAGGTTCTCCCGGACCCGGTCGTAGACGACGATCGTGTCGTTGATCGAGAAGCCGAGGATCGCGAGCGCCGCGGTGACGAAGAGGCTGTCCACGCGCCAGTCGGCGAGCCAGCCCATCAGCGCGAAGACGCCCACGACGATACCGACGTCGTGAACCAGCGCGACGATGGCCGCGGTCGCGAACTTCAGACCGGTCATGAAACCGCCGATAGCGAACCGGAACGCCAGGTAGAGCATGATGGCGAGCGACGCCACCAGTACGGAGGAGAACGCGTTGAGCGTAATCTCCCTCGCGACCGACGGTCCGACCGAGTTGACCTGGTACATCGGCGCCACCAGGCCGCCGCCGAGCTTATCCAGCTCCGTCCTCAGCTTCGCCAGGGTCTCCTGGTTCGACTTGAGGTCGCGCGAGGAGATCAGCGCCACCTGCAGCGCGTTCGTACCCTCATGCGGAACCACGTTCACCGTCACCTGTGGACTGGTCAGACCGAGCCGCTGGACGGCGCTGCGGATCTCGGCTTCGGGCACTGCGCCGGCGTACCTTGCTGTAACGGTGATCCCCTGGCCTTCGGTCTGGTACTGGAACGCGTCCGCGTCGAACGACTGGTCGAGGTTCGCCAGCGCCTCCCGGATCCGGTTTTCGGTGGTCAGGTCGGCGCCCGTCGCCTTCACCGTCACGTTGGTGAACGGCACTTCGGACTGGGCGATGCTCACGGTGGCGTCCTGTACGCCCGCGGCGCGGACCGCGCTCTCCACCTGCTCGCGGGTCACGCCCGGCTGCTGGAAGGCGGCCTCGACGGTGGTGCCGCCGGTGAAATCGATGCCCGGCTGCAGACCCTTGCCGGCGAACGTCATCAAGGTGAAGACCAGCGCCAGCACGCCCATCAGGATGCTGAGCCCGAAATAGATCTTGCGCTTGTCATAGACCCGCAGCGGGACCCCGCGACGGGCGGCCGGGAAGAAGAGCCCGAGCCAGCTCACTCCGAGACCGTAGAGCGCCGGGTTGCGGGCCCACGCCATCGACTGCACGGCGTAAAGGAGGGTGCGCGTGACGGTGATGGCGGTAAACATCGAGACCGCCACGCCGATCGCGAGGGTGATCGCGAAGCCCTTGATGATCGGCGCACCGAGCCAGATCAGGATGGCGCAGACGATCCAGGTCGTCACGTTCGCGTCCAGAATGGAGGAGAAGGCGCGGCGGAAGCCGGCGTCTACCGCGGCTTGCATCGACTTGCCGGCGCGCAGCTCTTCCTTCAGGCGCTCGAAGATGAGGATGTTGGCGTCGACCGCCATGCCGACCGACAGGATGAAGCCGGTGATACCGGGCAGGTCGAGGACGATCGGCTCGATCCCCAGGAACGGGAAGCCCTTGAAGATCGAGAAGTTAATGGCGGCGTAGATGATGAGCGCGAGACAGGCGAGGAGCCCCGGCAGCCAGTAATACGCCAGCATGAAGAGGAGCACCAGCCCGAGGCCCGCCAGGCCGGCCCGGATGCTGCTATTCACCGACTCCTGCCCCAGCGTAGCCCCGATCTGCTGCGTCTCCGCCGCGGCCATCGGGATCGGCAGGGCGCCGGAGTTCAGCAGGTTCGCCAGGAGGCGGGCTTCCGCCATGTTGGCGAAGCCGCCGGAGATCTGGCCGCTGCCGCCGGTGATCGGCTCGTTGATGTTCGGCGCGGAGATGATCTGGTTGTCGAGGACGATCGCCAGGATCTCTCCGACGTTGTTCGTGGTGAACTCCCCGAAGATCCGGCCGCCCTCCGGCTTGAACTCGAAGGTGACTTCCGGCTCGCCGGTGGCCGGGCTGATCTGTGCCCGCGACTTCGCCTCGAGCTGGTCGCCCCGCATCAGGAGCTGGGACTGCTGGATCACCTCCGCCTGCTCGACCGGCTGATTGGTGGCGGTGTCGGTGAAGGTGTAGTTGTCCGGCTGACCGGTGGCAGGATTGCCGGGGCTGAAGTCCATCCGGTACCGCGCGCCCGGGTTGCGGCGGGACTGAACGTTGGTGAGGTGCCGGAACTCGAGCTGCGCGACGGTGGTGAGGTTCCGGAGCGCCTCTTCGGGATTCTTGGCCCCGGGGAGGGACACGACGATCTGGTCGTTGCCCTTGAGCCGGACCTCCGCGCCGGAGAGCCCGAAGGAGTTGACGCGGTTCTCCAGAACGTCCCGCACCGTCTCCATGGTCTCGGCGTTCACCAGTCCGACCTGATCCGGCGTCATCTGTGCGCGGTTCGGCTCCAGGGTGACGCGCATGCCGCCCTGGAGGTCCAGCCCTCGACGAATCTCGTACTTCGGATTGAGGCTGTACCAGATGGCGGCACCGGCGAGGGCCAGCAGCGCCAGAAGTGCGGCAACGTGTCTCAAAGCTCTCTCCTGCCTCTGGGATGGTCAGGTGCGGACCATCATCGGGGATCCTGAAGACGCGCCGGGCGGACCACAATGCCGGCGGGCGCGGAGGAGTCCAGGTACGCAAACAGGCGGGCGGACTACCCGCCCAAAGTCCGCGCAATTATACTGGCGACCCCGGGGTGAGTCAAGACGCGCTGGGCGTAGCTCGGCCGTGGAGTGGGCGTAGTCGGCAGGCGGATTCTGCGGTGAGAAGGTGTGCCGGAATGGAGGCTTGAAGCTATGCTGACTCCGGTACGATAAGGCGGTAGCAGCGCGTAGGGAGCGGGAGGCATGGGGTGAGCAAGGGCTTGGGCGGAACCGGGGGGCGCGGTAAGGAGATCGCCACGCCTGAGCTCCGGCGGGCCTGGCAGGTGATGCTGCGTGCCGCGCTGGCGGGCGCCGGTACCGCGCTCCTGTGGCTGGCGCTGTCGCTATGGATGGCCGCCGATCCGAAGCTCCGACTGGCGATGGTGCTCTTCCAGGCCGGCTACCTGCTGCTCCGCAGCCTGATCGCCTACGGGGTCTACTTCCGCGTCCGCTGGGCCGCCTGGCTTGGCGGAGTCGTCTCCGGTATGACCGTGATCAGCGGCGCACTGAGCGTCCTGACTGGGAACCTCAATCCCGCCTGGCAGGGGAACCAGGAGCTGTTCGTCAATCCGGCGTACGGCGTGGCGCTGAGCTGGGCCGACCTGCTCATCGACGGCGCGTTCCTGACCGGGATCTGGCTGGTGCGGCGCGCGCGCCGGGCGGGAGCCTAGCCCGGTGGCGATCGAGCTTGAATATGTCGTCGCGCTCCCGTGCCCGCCGAAGCGCCGCTTCGGGGTGGAGGGGCTGCGGGAGCGGCTGCGGCTGTGCCGTGAGGCGGGGGACGACGCGGAGAGCGCTCGCCGCGCCCTGGAGGCGGAGTTCGAGCTGCGGCCGCTAGCGTTTCACTGCGGGCGGTGCCCCGCCAACCACCTGGGCCAGGAATTCGGCTGTTACGGCGAGCTCTCGGAGCCGCTCAGCGCTCCTGCCGAGGAATGGCTCGCAGACTTACTGCCGCCTTCGCTCAAGACCCGCAAGTCTGATTCGGCCGAGCTGACGGCGCAGGTCGCCGCGGTGCGCCGGCTCATCGAGGCGTTCCGCGCGGAGGGGAGCGACCTGGAGCCGGTCGCCGCGCTCCGCGAGGCCGGCGTGCTGGAGCGTCCGCAGGGCGTGCAGCGCCGCTACGGCTGGCTCTGGAGTCGGGTGGAGATCGGCACCGACCAGCTCCTGGCGCTGCTTCTGGGGAGGGATCAGGTCCTGCCGGCGGATGCCGAGCGCCTGCTGCGGGCCCTCGGCGCCTGGACCGACGGTCCGCGCGGTCCCGAAGGGCTGCCGGAAGCGGTGTTCACCCTTCCTCCGGATCCGGAGGACCCGGCCGACCTGGTCCAGCTCAAGCAGCTCTTCTACGCGCTGATCGTCGCGTGCAGCCTGGAGGTGGCCGTGGCGATCTCCCGCCGCGAGCTCCCCGCGCCCCGGGCACCGGGGCCGGTTCCCGCACCCTCCGACGCCGCGCTGCCGGTCGACTGACCGCTCCCACCACGCGTGTCTGCTCCCCTCGCTTCCGGGGTGCCGAACGGTGCCACTCCCCCCACGCCAGGCACGGGAGGTTTGGCGGCTGTAGCAAGCAGGGTAGCTTACAGCGGCCTCCTCGAGCTTCACCGCGGCTGCTTTCAGCACGTACTCGCCGACGCTCGTTTGCCTCACACGGAACCAATTCCCGTGCGCGAGGAGGCATTCTCTGTGGGCACACGGCGGCTACGGGAGCGCCTGCGGATCACCAGCGGATGGAAAGGCAAGCAATCGATATGTTCGACTACCTGATCGTGGGAGCAGGCTTTGCGGGCAGCGTGCTGGCGGAGCGGCTGGCCAGCCAGGCCGGCAAGAAGGTGCTGATCCTCGACAAGCGGCCCCACATCGGCGGCAACGCCTACGACTGCTACAACGACGACGGCCTGCTCATCCACAAATACGGGCCCCACATCTTCCACACCAACTCGGAGCGGGTCTTCCAGTACCTCTCCCAGTTCACCGAGTGGCGCCCCTACGAGCACCGCGTCCTCGCGCAGGTCGACGGTAAGCTCCTCCCGATCCCGATCAACCGCACCACGGTCAACGTCCTCTACGACCAGGACTTCCAGACTGAGGAAGAGTGCCAGGCCTTCTTCGACTCCCTCGCCGAGCCCCGCGAGGTCTGCAAGACCAGCGAGGACGTCGTCGTCAGCAAAGTCGGCCGGGAGCTGTATGAGAAGTTCTTCCGCGGCTACACCCGCAAGCAGTGGGGCCTCGATCCCTCCGAGCTCGATGCCCAGGTGACCGCCCGTATCCCCACCCGCACCAACACCGACGACCGGTACTTCACCGACACCTTCCAGGCGATGCCGCTGCACGGCTACACCCGCATGTTCGAGCGGATGCTCGACCACCCGCACATCAAGGTGATGCTGAACACCGACTACCGCGAGGTGATGGGCGTTATCCCCTACCGGGAGATGATCTTTACCGGTCCGGTCGACCAGTACTTCAACTACTGCTACGGCAAGCTGCCGTATCGCTCCCTGGAGTTCCGGCACGAGACGCGGGACGAGGCGCAGGTACTGCCGGTGGCGGTGGTGAACTATCCGAACGACCACGACTACACCCGGGTGACGGAGTTCAAGCAGCTTACCGGCCAGGAGCACGCGAAGACCGGGCTGGTCTACGAGTATCCGCGGGCGGAAGGCGATCCGTACTACCCGATCCCGAAGCCGGAGTGCACGGCGCTCTACCAGAAGTACAAAGCGCTGGCGGAGGTGACGCCGGGGGTGACGTTCGTGGGGCGGCTGGCGACCTACAAGTACTACAACATGGACCAGGTGGTGGCGCAGGCGCTGGCGACGTTCGAGAAGCTGGTGGGGGAGAAGGCGGAGACGCGGGAGCGGATTTCGCTGCCGACCGGCGCCCCGCTCTCGCCGCCGGTGGCGCCCTCCCTCCCGGCGGTGCCGGTAGTGCCGGCCGTGGCGGCCGCGAACGGGAACGGCAATGGCAACGGCCCCAGCAAGAGCGTGCCGGCGGCGCTGATCGCGAAGAAGCTGGAGGAAGAGCGGAAAGAGCGCAACGGCGCGCGGCTGGAAGCGACCGCCTCGCGCGTGGCAGTGCTGGCCCGGGAGCAGGCCGAGGACGAGGACGACGAATAGTCCCCGTCCCGCATCTCTAGAGCCGAGCGACCCGCCTTCCACCCTGGAAGGCGGGTTATTCTGTCTGGTCGGTGATTACCCTCTCCAGATGAGCCGGCAGGCGAGAAACACCCCAGCACAGGCGCCGAAAAGACCGAGGAGCAGTGCTGTTGGAAGACTCGCGTTCGGCAGCACGAGTACGATGCTGCAGCCGCCGATCGCACCGGTGAGCGCGACCATGGTGAAGAGCACCGCGCCCAGGCAGCCCCGAAGCAGCGGAAACAGTTTATCTCTCACCAGCTGCCGCTCCGGAAGTGCGGGAGCAGCGTTCCCACGCAGACCAGCGCCCAGAAGGCGGCAATCCAGAGCGGCTTGCGCAGAATGCAGCGGGAGGAGCGCTCCCCGGCGGCGTAGGCGGCGAGGAAGAAGCCGGCCGCCAGTGCCGCGACCGCCGTCAGGTGATACTGCGGAGGCAGCACCAGCCGCAAGAGCAGCAGGATCGTGCCCGCTTTGCAGAAGGTGAAGGCGATCCCCTCCAGCGCTTCACCCCGGGTCTTCTGCGTGGGCGGGGGAGCCAGGGCTTCCTCGGTCAGCGGCTCAGCGGCCATCCGTTTCTCCTTCGGCGGCGGCGTAGGCGGCGTCCGCGCCGGTGAGCGTCCGCGGGTAGAGGACCATGTAAGCGACCGCCATCACCGCCGCCAGGATGGTGCCGCCCAGCGCCTGCTCGGTCGAGACCAGCCCCCGCGCCAGGTAGAGGATGCCGACCAGCGCTTCCAGCACGCCGCGGACGATGCCGACCTGCACCCACACCACGTGCCGGTGCGGGTCCCGCGCCGCCGCGACGTAGCCGAGCCCCAGGGAGAAGAGGGCGCAGCCCCAGAGCGAGACGAGGAACTGAAAACCGGCGGGCACCTCCGTGAAGCCGAAGGCGGCGCCGACCCGCACCGGCACGAAGAGCAGCGCGAGCCCCAGCAGGAACAGGATCGCCGCATCGAAGACCAGCACCACCCGCAGGGTGAGAAGCATCTCCCTTACCTCCGGAGCTCCTACCGCAGGAGCCGGATCACACCGAGGAAACCTACCACCGCCAGCACGCCCGCTAGCCCGGCGATCGCCAGCATCGGCACCATCTCTCCGATCCCGCGCGTGTCGCCGGAGCCGGCCGTGATCAGGACGATGCACCCGCCCATCAGTGCGCCGCCTGCCGCGATGATGCCGCAGACCGCCGCGAGCATCGCCAGCAGCACCGCGCCGATCAGCCGGGGCAGGCTGGGAGGGGTCCGCGCTCCCGCGGAGGGCTGCGAGGCGCCGCAGTGGTAGCAGAAGCGAGCCCGCGGCGGCAGGGTGGTGCTGCAGTGGGGGCAGCGCGTCGTGTCAGCAGACATGCTCGGGCCCTCCCGTTTCGGTCGCCGGCCTCGGCAGCGGCCTCGCCCGCCAGGCCGAGAGCGCCAGCGCGGCGGCTCCGGCCAGCGCCAGCTCCAGGCAGATCCACTGCGCCGTGGAGAGCCCCGCCAGGACCGGCGTGCGCTCCCGGAATAGCTCCACGCCGACCCGGCCGAGACCGAACAGGACCAGGTAGGCCCGGAAGAGATCGCCCTCCCGAGGCACCCGTCGCCGCACCGCCAGCAGCACCCCCAACGTGAGCGCGGCCCAACCGGCGGCGTAGAGCTGCGCGGGGTGCCGCCACGCCTCGTGCTGGTAGACCGACCACGGGACGCCGGACGCTACTCCGTAGCAGCAGCCGTTGAAGAAGCAGCCGAGGCGTCCGACCGCCTCCCCGGCGGGAAGCGCCAGCGCGAAGAGGTCGCCGGTAGACCGGCGGATGCCAAGCCGCTTCTTCGCGATCTCGACGCAGACCCACCCCACCACGATCCCGCCGATCAGCGTGCGGCCGCCCAGGCGTGGGTCGAGCAACGCCAGCGGCTGGGCGGCGAGCGTGGGCCACTGGCTGACCACCCACTCGGTCAGCCGGGCTCCGGCCACACCCCCGGCCAGCCCCGCCAGCACCACCCACCCGATTCCCTCCGTGGCGAGCTTGCGCTGCCGTGCCGCGAGGTAGAGCACCAGGCCGCCGACGAAGTAGGCGAGGGTGGTGAGCAGTAGGCCCGGTGTCATGGCGTCTCCTCACGCATCGATCCGGATCAGCTCCTCGGGAAAGTCGGCCGCGTCGGCGAAGAGCCAGCGCCAGCAGAACGAGTACCGACGCGGGTCTTCCTCGAAGGTTCCGGTATGGACGCAGCACTGCCGGATCCGCGCCTCGTGGAAGGTGTGCGCGTCCATGAACATCTTCACCGTGATCCGGAAAGTCCTTTCGGCGGCGCGCTCCAGCGCCTGCTCGGAGTGGGAGACGCGGCTCCAGAGGCCGCCCAGTAGCTCCGGCAGGCCGGGGACGCAGTCGCACATGCGGCCGAGGTCGCGCATCAGGTCGACCGCCCCCACGCGGAGCTGCTCCGAGAAGACCCGCTGCAGCGCCCCGGAGCGGAGCAGCTCGGTCACCGGGCCGGACAGGCTGTCGAAAGTGATCGAGTTGCTCACCAGGTGGAGCCAGCGCTTCAGCTCTTCCCGGCCGATCAGCTGCGGGAGCGACTTCCACTCGTCGCGCGCGGTCCGCACCAGGTAAGTGAGGTCGCAGCAGTCCCGGTGGGAGCAGGGGAGGGGGATGAAGTCGCCGGCACTCACGAGCCCGCCGGTCTGCTCGCCCAGCCGCCGGAGCACGCCGGTGGGGGTGGCGCGGGAACGGGGATTGTAGGCGCCGATCCGGCCGGAGCCGAAGACCGGCTGAATCGCCAGCCCGGAGCAGCGGGGGGTGGCGAGGCCGAGCTTCACCAGCTCTCCGATCTCGTCCTCGTTGACGCCGCGGGCGACCGACGCGACGAGCGTGGTGAAGACGCCGGCTTCGTTCAGCCGCCGCAGCGCCTCCAGCTTTTCCTGGCCCACCTCTTCGTCCCGCAGCGCGCGGTACGTCTCCGGGCGTAGGCCGTCGAACTGCAGGTAGACCTCCACCCGGCGGCGCTGCTCCCGCAGGAAGTCGAGGAACCGGTCGTCCCGGGCGATCCTTCGCCCGTTGGTGTTCAGCATCACCCGCGTGATGTTCCGCTGCAGGACCCGCTCGACGATCTCCGGGAGGTCCTCGCGGAGGGTCGGCTCGCCGCCGGAGAGCATCAGCACCCCCAGCTTGCCGCCCTCGCGCGCCAGCATCGTATCGACGGTGCGGACGATCTCGTCGACGCTCGGGCGCTCCGGGCGCGGGACCGGGGTGCCGGGAGCGCTGGCGGACGCGTAGCAGGTGGGGCAGCCGTAGTTGCACCGCTCCGTCAGGTTGAGCAGCAGCACGCAGGTGTGCTGTCCGTGGGAAGCCGGCAAGCCGTCCCGGTAGCCCTCCGGAAAGCCGCGCCAGTTGTCCGCCCGGTCCGGCACTATGGAGAGCGTGGGCGTGCTCCAGCCGCGGCGCGCCCGCCACAGCTCCAGGTCCTCCTCGTAGAGCGACTCCGTCTCGCCGTGCTCCGCGCAGAACCTACGCATCCAGACCGAGCCGCCATGGGAGACGAGCATCCCGTCCTTGAATACGTCCTGCTCGTCGGACCGGCGCGCGCCGCCCGCAAAGCAGGCGGGGCAGACGGTGCGGGTGTACTCCTCGATCAGGTAGTCGCGCGGGGGAAGTCCCGACATGCGATGCGTTCTCCGGAGATGCGGACCTGGGTCCAGTTCTCCGCGGCCGCCGCCGCACCTCTTCCGCGGGTCGCTGTCCAGGCCGTTCGCGGAGGATCCCTTCACCAGAAAGACGGAGTCTTGATGTGTGGGGCGACATGGACCGATAGATTTTCTCCGTTTTCGTAACTATGCAGATGAAGGACCGGTCTGCGGGGAAGGCGGCCGGCGAGGTGCGGAGTTCATCGCACCCCCAGCAGTGGCACTCGGGAGAGGATCTGCGGCGATGACGCGTGAAGTAGCCCCCGAAGGTGAGAGTGCAGGCACCGTCTGTGCTTACTGCGGGCTGCGATGGGTGCTTGCAGGGGGCTCCTGCGTTCACTCCCCGACGAACCAGCACGAGCTTACGGAGAGAAAGCCGGAGAACACCTGCCGGCACTGCGGGGCGAAGTGGATCTTCGCGGGCGGCTATTGTGAGCAGTCTCCCAGCCGAAAACACGTCCTTCTCTAACGACCGGGAGCGGGCGCTCGAGCTCCTCAAGCGCTACGGCTGGAACGCCACCTCGTTCCAATCGCTCGAGCCCGGAATCTCCTACTGGTTCGACAGCACCGGGGCGGCCTGCATCGCCTACCTGGACACTGGTGCCGCGTGGGTGGTCGCCGGAGCCCCCATCGCGCCCCCGGAGCGGTTTGCGGAGCTGGTGGAGCAGCTCATCGCAGCGGCCGGAGAGGCGGGCCGGCGCGTCTGCTTCTTTGCCACGGAGCAGCGCTTCGCCGGGGCGGTGCCGCTCTGCTCCGTCCCGATCGGCGAGCAGCCGATCTGGGACCCCTCGGAGTGGCCGGAGGCGCTGCGCGGCAGCCGCAGCCTGCGGGAGCAGCTCCGGCGTGGACGCGCGAAGGGGGTCTCCGTGCGCCAGGTCAGCCCGGAAGAGCTGGCGGAGCCGGACCCGCCGGTTCGACGCGCGGTCGAGGTGTTGATCGAAGGCTGGCTGGCACACCGGGCGATGGCGCCGATGGGGTTTCTGGTCCAGGTCTACCCGTTCGACTTCGCCGCGGAGCGCCGGATCCTGGTCGCGGAGCTCGGCGGGGAGGTGGTCGGCTTCCTGGCGATGGTGCCGGTCTACGCGCGGAACGGCTGGCTGCTGGAGGACCTGGTCCGCACCGCCGCCTCACCGAACGGCACGGCGGAGCTGCTGATCGACGGAGCGATGCGCCTGGCCGCGGCAGGAGGGAGCCGGTATGTCACGCTCGGCCTGGCGCCGCTCTCCGGGCGGGTCGGGTGGCGGCTGCGGCTGGCGCGGGCGCTCGGCTCGCCGCTCTACAGCTTCGCGGGGATCCGCGCGTTCAAGGCCCGCCTTCGGCCCGGCCACTGGGAGCCGATCTACCTGAGCTACCCGGCGGGTCAGAGCCGGACGCTCACCTTTTACGACGTCCTCGCCGCCTTCGCGCCGGGCGGTCTCCTGCGCTTCGGGATGGAGACACTCCTCCGGCGGCCGGAGCTGCCGGTCCGGCTCCTGGCGCTGCTGCTGATCCCGTGGACGCTGCTCCTCGCCACCGCGGAAACCGCACGCTGGTTCCCCGCGCTGTGGGTCCAGGCGGGGTGGGTGGTGTTCGACGCCGGGCTCCTGGCGGGGCTCTTCGCCCTGGGCGCCCGCTGGCGCCCCTCCCTGGCGACGGTGCTCGCCTCGCTCATCTCCGCGGACGCCCTGCTCACGCTCCTCCAGGTAGTGGTCTACAACCTGCCCCGCGTCCGAGGCCCGCTGGACTGGCTGGTGCTCGCCGTCGCGCTCGCCGGTCCCACCCTCGCCGCGCTCTTCCTCTGGTCCGTCCTCGGCCGGAGCGGCTCCGCCCGTTACGACGTCTGACGGAAAGCGGGAGCAGACATGCCAACCAGGCGGGCGCTCATTTCATAGCGCTGGAAACAAGGAGTTCGGAGCGGAGACATCCCACATTATCTCGCCACCGCAATTCACGGTGCAGCCGCAAATAGGGAGTCGTGCGGTCTGATGCCGGACGGCGGGAGGAGAACGGGATTGGAGCGTTCAGGGAGTTGGGGATTCGCGCGCCGGAGCGTTGCCGCGTGGGTTGGGGTGTTCTTGGGGGCTGTGCTGCTCGCAGGCCCGGCAGCTCCCGGCACAATCGCGAATGAGGATTGGATTCGTCCCATGGCGCCGGCAGCGGGCGGAGAGCACGCTATGGCGGTGGACGACGCGGGGAACGTCTACGTAACCGGCTCGGAGCCCTATTCGTCGATCGTCGTCACCGCGAGCTACGCTCCGGCTGGGACGGAGCGGTGGGTGCGCCGGTACGACGCGGGAAATGGCCCGAACTATTCCGGCGTGGCGGTGTTCGTCACGCCGAACGGCAGCGTCTACGTCGCCGCTTCTTCCGAGGAGTGGCCGGGGGGCGACTACATCGCACTCAAGTACGCCGCCGTAGACGGCGCCGAGGAGTGGGTGCGGCGCTTCCCGGCGCAGGGGAACGCCCGAGCGGCCGCGCTCGACCAGGAGGGGAACCTCTCCATCATCGGCTGGTCGCGCGCGCGCTCGGAGCAGCAGGACCTCCTGACGGTTAGCTTCGGACCCGATGGTGCGGAACGCTGGGCTCGCTGGTACACCGCTGCGGAAGCGACTACCGAGTATCCGGTCGGCATCGCCGTGGACGATCACGGCGGGGTCTACGTGGCGGGCACCTCCGCCACCGATCCGGTGACGAGCGACTATGTCACCGTCGCCTACTCCACGGATGGAAGCGAGAGGTGGGTGCGCCATTACGATGGACCGGGCGATAGTCGCGACTCGGCACGGGACATCGCGATCGACGGGGCTCAGCTCTACGTCACCGGCGACTCCTGGCCGGCGCTCGAGCTGCAGAGTGCGGCGACCGTTTGCTACGGCCTGGATGGCACCGAGCTCTGGGTGCGCCGTTACAGCAACGAAGAGCGCAGAGTTTCCTACGTCAGCGCCGTCGAGCCGAATGGCCGGGGTCAGGTCTATGTGGTTGGCACATGCTGGACCTCGAGTACTACGCTGCTGCTCATGCTCGTGTATGGGCCCGATGGAACACTCCTGGACGAGCGCGTCTTCCCGCAGTTTCAGGGGATCCACACGGCGACCACCGATGCCGCGGGCAATCTTTACGTGCTGGGAGCCGATCCGCGGGATTGGACCGGCTGCCAGACGGCGAGTTTCAGCGTCGAAGACGGCGCGCTCCGCTGGAGCCGCCGGTACTTCAGCCAGAAGGACCAGAGTCCTGTGGCGCGGGCGTTTGCCATCGACTCCGCAGGAAACGTCTTCGTCGCGGTGCAGGAGCTCGGACCGATGCTGATCAAGTACTCGCATCGGCCCTCGGACACCCTCGCTCCGCAGCTCGAGCCTCGCTGGGGCGCTGATGGGCTCGATCTCATCGCCACCGACTCCGGCAGCGGCGTAACGCGGGCGCGGCTGAGCTCCCGCAGTCGGAGCTGCTTCCTGGAATGGGAGCGCCCGGAAGAGACGCGGCGCGTGCCGATCGGAGCCACTCTCACGCTCGACCCTCCCGCCGAGCGAGCGCTCCTGCGTGTGGTGGTGCCCTCCCGCTTTCCGGCCCGAGCGGAGTTGAAGATCGAAGACGCGGCCGGGAACACCGACGTCGTCCGTGGGGTGATCAGCTCGTTCTCCCCGCGGTCGGGACGGGTATTCACCCAGACCTTCAAGCGATTGACCCGCGGCGAGCGGTATCTGACGTTCCGTAATAGCGTGCAAAGAGCTTACAAGAGGCTCAGGGTGCGCGTGAATGGGAAGACTGCCATCGCGAAGGGTATTGGGCGCGGTCAGGATCTCAAGCTCGACTTGGAGCCTTGGATGCGCCCCGGAAGTAACAACACGGTGCGGATCAGCGGTGAAGGCGAGAAGCGCGCCAGCGCCTTGGTGACGATCCTCAGTCGCCCCTTCGCGGTCTCCCCGTAAGGTCCCGCCTCGTTCATCGCCCGGGCGCCAGGGTCGGTGCGGTGCCCGGGCTGCGGCGTCAGCCCTTGACGCCGCCGACGACCATGCCTTCCACCATCGCGCGCTGGCTCAGGAAGTAGATCACCAGCACCGGGAGGAGCATCAGCGTGGCGCCGGCCATCAGCATCGGGATGTCGGTGCCGTAGGCGCCCTGGAACTTCGCCAGCGCCAGGGAGAGGGTGCGCTTGTGGTCCGAGTTCAGATAGATGAGCGGGGAGAGAAACTCGTTCCAGGCGCCGAGGAAGGTGAAGACGGCGACGGTAACGGTGACCGGCTTCGCCAGCGGCAGCAGGATCGTCCAGTAGGTGCGGACCGGCGAGCAGCCGTCCATCTTCGCCGCCTCGTCCAGCTCCAGCGGGATCGAGAGGAAGTACTGCCGGTAGAGGAACGCGAAGAAGGCGCTGCCGAAGAACGCCGGCACGATGAGCGGTAGGAACGTATCGATCCAGCCGAGCTGCCGGAAGATCATGAACGACGGGATCATGCCGATCTGGCCGGGGATCATCATCGTCGCCAGCATCACCATGAAGAGGACGTTCTTCCCGGCGAACTGCAGCCGCGCGAACCCCCAGCCGACGAGCGAGCTGGAGAGTACCTGCCCGATCACGCTGAGCCCGCAGATCAGGAGCGTGTTGAGCAGGAAGCGGACGAAGTCGTCGTCGCTGGAGCCGGCCCTCGGCGTGAGGATGCGGGTGTAGTTCTCGGTCCGCAGCTCCACGCGCCGCTCTTTCACGAGCTCACGGCCCGGCACCCAGTCGGTGCGGCCGTCCGGGAGCCGCACCTTGGCGCGCTCGCCTTCCACCAGCACCACCACCTCCTGCCGGCCCGTGGGGGTGGCGATGTAGGTGCGGACATTGGTCGGGATCCAGCGCGGCGGCATCTCCGCGACCATCTCCTTCGTCTTGAGCGAGCTGGAGAGCATCCAGACGAACGGGATCAGGATCGGAATGGCGCCGGCGATCAGCACCGCGTAGAGCAGCGCCGGCGCCAGGAAGCGGCGCGGGCTGCGGGCGCCGCGGCGCGGTTTGGGCGGGACGAGGGGAGCGCTCATCGGGCCGTCTCCTTCTGGCTCTCGTAGTAGACCCAGAACGAGGACGAGCGGAAGACGAGCGCCGTGAAGGCGAGGATGATCACGAAGAGGACCCAGGCGAGCGCGGAGCCGTAGCCGACTTGGAACTGCTCGAATGCCTTGCGGTAGAGGTAGAAGCTGTAGAAGAGCGCCGAGTCTTCCGGTCCGGAGCCGCCGCCGAAGAGCACGAAGGCGGAGGTGAAGACCTGGAAGGCGCCGATGATCCCCATCACCAGATTGAAGAAGAGCACCGGGGAGAGCATCGGCAGGGTGACGGCGCGGAACTGCGCGATCGGCCCGGCGCCGTCGATGCGGGCCGCCTCGTAGAGCTGCACCGGCACGTTCTGCAGGCCCGCCAGGTAGATCAGCATCCCGCCGCCCACGCCCCAGAGTGCCATCAGCACCATCGCGGGGATCGTCCACTGGGGGTCGCCCAGCCAGTCCGGCATCTGCCGCATCGGGACCGTCCCGAAGCCGCCGGCCACGTAGTTCAGCACGCCGTCCTGTCCCAGCAGCCAGCGGAAGAGCACGGCGGAGGCGACCGCCGGCATCACCGCCGGGAGGTAGTAGAGCGTGCGGAAGCCGTTGATGCCGCGCAGCTTGCTGTTCATCAGCAGCGCCAGGAGCAGGCCGGCGACCAGCCCGCTCGGGACCATCAACACCGTGTAGTAGAAGGTGGTCTGGAGCGCCTTCAGGAAGAGCTCGTCCTGGCCGGTGAGCAGGGTGGAGTAGTGGTCGAAGCCGACCCACCGCGCGGTGGAAGGCGGCGCCAGGCTGCTCCACCGGGTGAAGCTGAGGAAGATGGAGAAGAGGATCGGGCCCAGGCCGAGCAGCAGGAAGCCGATCAGCCACGGGGAGATGGCGAGGTAGCCCCACACCTGCTCCGCCCGCATCAGCCGGGAGCGGCGGGCGGCACGGACCACCGAGACGACCCACCAGGCGCCGAGCAGCCCCAGAACCCCGGCGGTGCTCCCGATCGCGAGGCTCCAGTTCATCGGCACGCCCTGGTAGGTCGCGCGGTCTTCCGCCAGGATCGTCTCCGCCTTCGCGTCGATCTCTTGGCAGACGCTCTCCGCCGTCTCTCCCGCCTTTGGGCGCCCGAAGAGGAAGCTCCCGAGCTTCGCGTTCAGCGCGTCGTCGTTGACGTCTTTCCAGCGGTCGCCGGACCAGGGCGGCACCACGCCCCACGGGCGGCGGCCGTCCCGGTCGTCCATCATCGCCACGAGCGCGTACTTGTTCTCCGGGAGGCCGGGCGCGTTCAGGAAGCGATCGGAGAGCGCCACGCTGCGGCGGGAGGGCACGAACAGGCCGGACTCGGCGAGGATCTGCTGCCCCTCTTCGCTGCCGAGGAACCTCACCAGCTCCCACGCCTCGCGCGGGTGCTTGCTCTGGGTGGTGACGCCGAACGCCAGGGGGGCGACCATGGTCCCCTTGCCGCTGGGGCCCGCCGGGACGTTGGCGAGGTCCCAGTCGACCTTCTCGAACGTGCGGTACGTGGGGATGTAGAAGGAGCCGGTCGGGCCGTGCATCGCCATCCGGCCCGCCTCGAAGAGGCCCATGCCGACCTGCTTCGGCTTGTTCGTCTCCGTCGGCATCACCCGGTCGCGGCGGGTGAGTGTCTCCAGGAAGGCAACTGCCTCCACTACTTTCGGATCGTCGAACGTCGCCTGCGTGCCGTCCTCGTTCAGCACCCGGCCGCCGTTCTGGTAGATCCAGGAGTAGTAGCCCTCCTGCCACTGCGCGAAGGAGGCGCCGAACTCGTCGGTGACGCCGTCGCCGTCGGTGTCGTGGGTCAGCGCCTTCGCCGCACGGCGGTAGTCGTCCCAGGTCCAGCCGTCGCGCGGGTAAGGGACCCCGTACTTGTCGAACAGGTTCTTGTTGTAGAAGAGGACGAACGGGACGTAGCCCCACGGCAGCCCGTAGACCCGCTCACCCTGGCGGAACGGCCCCGTCGCGACCGGGAAGTAGCTGGAGAGATCGGCACGGTCCGCGTCGCTCATCAGCGGCGCGAGATCCCGCAGCACCCCGGCGCGCACGAAGTAGTGGGAGCGGTCGAGCCCGTACTCCAGGATGTCCGGCGCGTCGCCGCCGGCGATCATCGTCTCGACCTTCCGCCCCTCGTTCTGCTTGATGAACTGGATCCGGATGCCGGGGTGCTTCGCCTCGAAGGCGTCGCGGGCGGCGCGCGCGAAGACCTGGTCTCGCTCCTGGGAGTTGACCACCCAACGCAGCACCACGCCGTCGCCCCGCTGCTCCGGAGAGCGCTCCAGGACGACCCACAGGGCCGTCAGGGCGAGGAAGAGGACGGGCAGCCAGGCGGCGCGGAGGAAGGACAACATCAGGAAACCGTACGAACTGAGGCGGTACGTCACTAACGTTATCAGGATACGAAAAGCGGCGCCGGACCATCGCCGGCCGGGAGGTGGAAGATGCGGCTGCCCGGACTCGCTCGGAACGGCGCGGTTGGAGGAGGCACGCTCCGCCTCGCCGGGCTGCTCGCGCTGTTGCTCTCGATCCTCGCGCTCGTTAGCGCAACTGCGTCCCACGCACAGGACGCCGCCGCGGGCTCCCGCCGGGCCGAGCCGCGGATGCAGCTACTGGTGCCGGCCTACTTCTATCCCGCGGGTAAGGGGCTGGAGGACTGGAACCGGCTGATCGAGGCCGCCAAACGGGTGCCGGTCACCGCGATCGTCAATCCTGCCACCGGGCCTGGCGAGAAGACCGACCCGACCTACACGGCCGTACTCGACCGTGCGGAAAGGGGCGGCGTCCGGCTGATCGGATATGTCAGCACCTCCTACGCCCGGGTCCCCACCGACCAGGCCCGCAAGGACATCGACGTCTGGACGCGGCTCTATCCCCAGGTCCGGGGGGTCTTCATGGACGAGCAGGTGAGCGCCGCCGACCGGATCGATTACTACCGGGAGCTGTACTCCCACGTCCGCCGGCGATATCCGGAGGGGCGCAGCTTCAGCAACCCGGGAACGCTCTGCGATCCCGGCTACCTCACCCGGCCCGCCACCGACGTCGCGTGCCTCTTCGAGAACCGGACCGGCTTCGACGCCTTGCAGCTGCCCAACTGGGCTCGCGCGATCGGGCGGACGCGGATCGCCGCCCTGGCCTACCAGGTCCCGGACGCGGCACAGATGACGCGCTACTTCGCCAAGGCATCGAAAGAGGGGATCGGCCACTTCTACGTCACCGACGCGGCGGGCGTGAACCCCTGGGACCGGCTCCCCTCCTACTGGAACGAGGAAGTCGCGCTGGTCGAGCGGACGAACCGGGCGGCCGGGCGCTGAGGCGGGTAGGGCGCCCGGAAACCCAACAACAGGCCAACCGGGTTGCTGCCGGAACAGCGGTAACACGGCGGCGCTGCGGTCGACCTAACCTCGTGTCACCCGCCTCCCGGGAAGTGGAAGCGGGTCCCCGCCGCTTTCTGGAGGAGCTGGAAGGATGAGGACGTTGACCTGGCTGCTTGCGCTCGGGCTGCTCGCCCAGCTTCCCTCCGTCGCCGGCGGGCAAACCGACCGCCGCACGGCCCGCCAGTGGGAGCCGGTGGAGTGGCGGTTCCTGAATGCCTCGCGCGAGGGCAATCCGTTCGACCTCGTCGCGGAGGCCGAATTCCGGCACGAGGGCGGCCGGCACCGGATCTCGACCGAGCTCTTCTACGCGGGCGGAGACGCGTGGGTGCTGCGCTTCACCGGAACGGAGCCGGGGAAGTGGTCGTTCACCACCCGCAGCAGCGATCCGGATCTGGATGGAAAGCGCGGCGAGGTGCGGGTCGAGCGCAATCCCGGCGCGGCGGGGTTCGTGACCGCCTTCGGCAACAAGTGGGGGCGTACCGGCACCGGGGAAGCTTTCGTCCCGCAGATCGTCAGCTACGCAGCGCCGGTCGACTACTACCAGAAGCCCGAGAAGGTCGAGAAAGACCTGGAGACCTGGTTCGAGGGGCACGGCTTCAACGGGCTGCACACCTTCGTCGGGATGGCGTGGTTCGACCTCCACAAAGGGGGGAGCGGCTACGACGACCTCCCCGCGGACCCGAACCCCGATCCGCGCACCTTCGAGGCGCTCGAGCTGCTCATCACTCGCGCCCAGCGGGCCGGCGGGATGGTCCACCTCTGGGCCTGGGGCGACGAGCAGCGAGAGATGACGCCGGTCCGCTGGGGGATCAACGGCAAGGTGGACCGGCGGCTGCAGCGCTATCTTTGCGCGCGGCTCGGTCCGCTGCCGGGCTGGTCGATGGGATACGGCTTCGACCTGCAAGAGTGGGTGAAGCGTGAGGAGCTGCGGGAGTGGCACCGGCACATGCACGAGAAGCTGGGCTGGCCCCACCTGCTCGGCGCGCGCGCTCCCGACATGGAGCAGATCTACGACGGGCTCGACTACTCCTCGTACCAGCAGTGGCGTCCCACGTACGACACCTACGTCGAGGCGCTGGAGAAGCGATCCCCCGGTAAGCCGGTCTTCATGGAAGACCGCTTCCGCGTCCGGGTGAACGTCTACCCGGAGAAGGACTACGACCTCGACATGACGCGCCGCGGGATGTGGCACTCCACCATGGCCGGCGGAGCCGCCAACATCTGGGCCTATCTGATCAACGCGCCGAAGGACGGCAGCTCGGGCCTCTATCCGAACCGCGAGCAGCTCCTCACCTACTCCCGCTTCTGGAAGGACCGGTTCCTCAAGGAGATGGCTCGCGACAACGCGCGCACCGATGGCTTCTGCCTGGATGCCCCCGGCAAGCTGAGGGTGTTCTACAAGGAAGACGCGGAGGCGGTTCGCATGGATCTCTCCGGGATCAAGTCCCCGTTCCGGGCGGTAGCGGTCGACACCCGCGCCCCGTACCGGGAGATCCCGCTCTCCGATTTCAAGGCCGCCGCCGGCCAGCAGTTCCGGGCTCCGCACCGCTCCGACTGGGCGATCGCGGTGAGCCGCCGGTGATACCGGAGTGCGGCTCTAGAAGCTTCCAATCCCAGGTCAACACCGGTCGAGGTGAAAGAGCGAAACCGCTCTCCTTGAGCGCGGACATAACTTCTATCCCCCTGGTAGTGACGTAACCCCGGACCGGAGAGCGCAGGCATGAGTTTTCGATCCCATAGGCCGCCGCCGCCTCGTCTCGGCTCGATCCGGATCGGGGTGGCGGTGTCGATCTTCTGCCTGGCGCCGCTCTTCGCCGGAATTGCCCTCAGCGCGACCCAGGCGGCTCCCGGCAGCGCCGCCGCGGCGTTCGAGGACCAGGTCGCGCCGCTGCTCTCGCGCCACTGCCTGGCGTGCCACAACTCCGACGCGAAACAGGGCGGACTCGATCTCTCGCGCAAGGCCGCCGCGCTCGCCGGGGGGAAGAGCGGGAAGGCGCTGGTCCCCGGCAAGCCGGCGGAGAGCCTGGCGTGGAAGCACGTGGAGTCGGGCACCATGCCGCCGAAGGACCGCCCCCGCCTCTCCGAGACGGAGAAGCGGGCGCTGCGGGCCTGGATCGAGGGAGGCGCGGTCTGGTCGGCGGAGACGATCGACCCGACGGCGCACCTGCGCGACCGCGCGGTCGCCTCCAACTGGATCCGCCGCCTCACGGTGCCGGAGTACGTGGAGACGGTGCGGAGCGCGGTCGGGATCGACATTGCAGAGGACGCGCAGCGCCTGCTGCCGCGCGACCTCCGGGCCGACGGCTTCAGCAACACCGCCTACAGCCTGGCGGTGGACCTGGGGCACGTGGAGGCGTACTCGCGCCTGGCCCAGATCATCGCGGCGCGAGTCGACGCCGGCGCGTTTGCGGCGCGGTACTCGCCGAGCAAGGAGCTCAGCGACGCCAACATGCGCCGGGTGATCTCCGGCATGGGCAAGTGGCTGCTGCGGGGGCCCCTCGACGAGCGAGAGCTGAGCGGCTTCCTCCGGGTTTCCACCGCGGTAGCGGAAGAGGGCGGGACCTTCCCGGATGCGGTCCGCTACGTCCTGGAGGCGATGCTGCAGTCGCCGCGCTTCATCTACCGGGTGGAGCGGCAGGACGGCGACGGCAAGCCCCGGGCTGCCGGCCCGTACGAGCTCGCCTCCCGCCTGAGCTACGCGCTCTGGGGCGCGCCGCCGGATCAGGAGCTGATGCGCGCCGCAGACGCCGGCGAGCTCTCGAACCGGGCGAAGGTGGCGGCGCAGGTGCGGCGGATGCTGCAGGACCCGCGGACCGTCACCCGCTCCTCGCGCTTCATCCAGGAGTGGCTCGACCTGGACCGGCTGGGCAGCCTGCGGCCGAACGCGCAGCGGTTCCCCACGTGGGACGCTTCCCTGGCGGCCGACATGCGGCAGGAGACGCTGGCTTACTTCGACGAGGTGGTCTGGAAGCAGAAGCGTCCGCTTTCGGCGTTGTTGAACACCCAGGTCGCCTTCCTGACGCCGCGCCTCGCCGCGCACTACGGTCTCCCGCCGAGCTTCCCCGAGGCCGCGAAGGAGGGGCTGCAGGCGCTCTATACCTTCGAAGAGGGGAGCGGGAACACGATCCGCGATCGCTCCGGCGCGGGCGAGCCGCTCGACCTCACGATCGAAGACCCGGCGGCGGTGAAGTGGCAGCAGGGGCAGCTCTCCATTCAGAAGTCGACCCTGATCGCCACCGCGGCCCCGCCGAAGCGGCTGATCGACGCCGTCAAGAAGTCGAAGGCGATCACCCTGGAAGCCTGGATCACGCCCGGAGGGGCGAGCCAGAGCGGCCCCGCCCGCATCCTCACCCTCTCTTCCGGCCCCAGCGAGCGGAACTTCACCCTCGGCCAGGAGGGAGACCGCTTCGACGTCCGGCTGCGCCGCCAGGGATCCGATGCGAACGGACTTCCGTCGCTCGGGAGCTCCCCCGGCCAGGCCGGAACGCGGATCACGCACGTGGTCTACACCCGCACCGCATCCGGTGAGGCGACGCTCTTCGTCAACGGCGAGGAGCGGGGGACGCTGAGCCAGGCGGGTGAGCTCTCGAGCTGGAGCGACAACTTCCGCCTGGCGCTCGGCAACGAGACTTCGAAGGACCGTCCCTGGCAGGGCACCTTTCACCGGGTGGCAATCTACAGCCGGCCGCTCTCGCACGGGGAGATCCAGGCGAATGCCCGCGCCGTGACCCGCTACGACCTGGCGAAGGTGCCGGGCCGCGGCGGGCTGCTGACGCAGGGCAGCCTGCTGACGGTCGGCGGTGACGGGGCGTCGATGGTCGCCCGCGGTCTCTTCGTGCTGCGCGACCTGCTCCACAGCGAGGTCGGCAGCGCGCCGCCGGGAGTCGATACCACGCCCGTCCCCCCGAAGCCGGGATTGTCGCGCCGCGGGGCCGCGGAGGCGCGGCTGGCGAACCCCGCCTGCGGGGGGTGCCACCTCCGCTTCGAGCCGCTCGCCTTCAGCCTGGAGAAGTTCGACGGGGTGGGGGCCTACCACGAGACCGACGAGCACGGCAACAAGCTCCGGGAAGACGGCAGCATCCTCTTCCCCGGCGCGAGCAAGCCGGTGCCCTATAAGACGAGCGCGGAGTTCATGGACCTTCTCGCGGGCAGCGACCGCGTCCGGAAGACCCTGACGCGCAAGCTGACGCAGTACGTGCTCGGCCGCCCGCTGGTGCAGGCGGACGCGCCGATCGTAGAAAAGGTCCACCAGGAAGCCCAGAAGGGCGGCGGCACCTACCCGAGCCTGATCACCGCGATCGTGATGAGCGACCTGGTGCTGATGACGCGAACGGAGGCAGCGCGATGACGCAGAGACGGATCAGCCGGCGGACGATGCTCAAGGGCGTGGGCACGGTGGCGATCGGGCTGCCGCTGCTGGAGGAGATGCTCGTCTCCAGCGCGCTCGCCGCCCCGGCCGGGCAGGTGCCGGTCCGCGCGTTCAACGTCTTCTTCGGCCTCGGCATTCCCGCGCCGCTCCACGCGGAGGGTTTCGCCGGGGTATTCGAGCCGCTCAAGCCGCTCGCCGCCAAGCTGTTGATCATGCGGAACGTCGACCACGTCCGCTGCGACGAGCCCGGCATCAACGCGCACTACGACGGCGCCGCCGCCGCCTTCGTCGCGATGCCGCCGAACGGCACGGCGCGGGCCGGCGGCGCGTCGCTCGACCAGGTGATCCGTGCCGCTCACTATCCGAAGGGACTGCCGACCGGCATGATCCCCTCGCTCGTGGCGGGCACCTATTTCCGCCGGAATGACCGCGTCGTACGGTACGTCCACAGCTTCACTGAAGAGGGAACCCCCGCCGGCTCGATGCAGGAAAGCCCGCGCCAGCTCTTCGAGCGGCTCTTCGGCTCCGTTCCCGCGGCGGCCGCCGACCCGAAGAGCCAGCGGCTGAAGAAGAGCATCCTCGACTCGGTGGCGGACCAGTACCAGTTCTACACCGGGCCGCGGTCGCCGCTCGGAGCCGCCTCCAAGGCGCGCGTGGCGGAGCACCTGGAGCGGATCCGGGAGTTCGAGCAGCGGGCGTTCGACCTGGAGCAGCGGAAGGTGAAGCGGCCCTCGCCGCCGCCCGAGTCGAAGCTGATCCACGGCACGGAGGCCGACCCCGGCGGCGAGGGGATCGACATCGCGCTGGCCGACCTGGTCGAGGAGTGGCGCCTGCAGGCCGACCTCTACGCGCTCGGCATCCAGTGCGACCGAGCCCGCTTCGGCTCGATCACCTTCCTGGCGGCCGGGGAGCGGATCCGACTGAAGGGAAAGTACGAGTACGGCGGCCGGACCGTCTTCGAGTTCGACGACGGCGGCCAGCGCCGCACCGCCGGCGCCCTCGGCTGCAGCCACGAGTGGTGGCACGACTTTGACGAGTCGAAGAAGAACGAGCAGCTTCGCGCCCACGCGCACCTGAAGCTGCGGGAGATCGCCTACTTCCTCCAGCGGCTCGACGGACCCGACTCGGTGGAGGCGAACGGCAAGACGATCCTGGAGAACTCGCTCTTCACCATCTCCACCGAGTCGGGCGATGGCCGTCACAACGACGTGAAGCGAGAGCTTTCCGGCATCTTCCACGCGATCACCGGCGCCAACGGCCGCTTCAAGACGGGGCAGATCATGGAGGTCGGCGCCGAGGGGATCGACGTCTACAACACGCTCATCGCGGGAATGGGCGCCTCGGGACGGCTCGGGCCCAAGGACCGGCAGCCGAGCGCCGTCGACCGCATCCGCGCGTGAGCTGACATGTCGATGCAGTACGAGCCGCGCGGACAAGGCAGCCGGCGGGCGGTCCACCCTCGAGCGCCAGGCTGCCCGGGCACAGCGGCTTGCTCGCCGGGAGATCGACCATGCGCGCAATGCGAGACCGGACTCTCTCCTTCGCGGTCTTCGTCCTGCTGGCGGTCCTGTGGATACCGGGCCGCGCCGCGGCCGCGGATTACCACCTGGCGCCGACCGGAGACGACGCCAACGCCGGCACCGGAAGCGCCCCATTCCGCACGCTCAAGAAGGGCATCAGCGTGCTGAAGCCGGGCGATACGCTCCACGTGAAGAACGGGACCTACCCGGGCGTGGTGGAGTACGGGGCGTTCCGCTCCGGCACTTCGTGGGAAAAGCCGGTGCGGGTGGTGGCGGAGCCGGGGCATCGCCCGGTGATCGTTCCGCCGGCCGACGGTGAGGCGTGTCTCTATTTCGTCGACACGCGGTACTTCGTCCTGGACGGCTTCGTCCTCGATTCCGCTCCCAACGGGCAGGGCGTGGCGATCACGTGGGGCACCGGCTTTCCGCAGGCGCACCACATCGAGCTGCGCAACTGCGAGATCAAGAACTCCAAGGGACAGGGAATCGGTACCGGCGGCGACGGCTGCCGGTTTATCAACCTGGACGTCCACCACAACGGGCTCGGCTCTCCCGACCCGCAGCTGCTCCACGGGATCTATCTCACCGGGGACGACTGCCTCATCGAGGGCGGCAGCTATCACGACAACGCCGGCCACGGCATCCACGTCTACACCGGCAAGCCGCCTCACCCCGACCGGAACGTCGTCCGCAGCGTCCGCGCCTTCGGCAACCGCCAGGGTCCCGGCATTGGCGTCTACTGGGGCACCGGCAACCGGATCTACAACAACCTCGTCTGGTCGAACGACGGTGGGATCCGCTCCAACGGTGTCGACTCCCTGGTCGCGCACAACACCGTGTACAAGAACTCGCGCTACGGCATCTACGTCGACAACCGGGGAAGCACGATCCGGAACAACATTGCGTACCTGAACCAGGACGAAGACCTCCACAACGACGAGTCGAAGGGCGCGAACACCGTCTCCCACAATCTCGTGGGCCAGGATCCGAAGCTCGTAGATGCGGCTGCCGACAACTTCCGCCTCCAGCGGGAAAGTCCCGCGATCGACGCCGGGGTGTCCGTGCCCCAGGTGAAGCGGGACATCGAAGGAACGGCCCGCCCGCAGGGAGCTGCGGCGGACGTGGGTGCTTTTGAATACCGGGCGGCTCCGCCGGTCCGGCCGGCCGGTCGGAGCGCCCAGCCTCCGGTTCGAGCCCGCGGCCCGCGCCGCGTACACCCGGACAACCCGCGCTACTTCACCGACGGATCTCGAGGCACGGATGGACGGCTGAAGGCGGTTTACCTCACCGGCTCCCACACCTGGAACGTGCTTCAGGATAACCCCGGCTCCCCGCCGTTCGACTACGCCTCCTACCTCGCACTCCTTGGAGAGCACGGCCACAACTTCTTCCGTCTCTGGATCAGGATGGGAACCGGCGGGGGGCCGCCGGCGGCCGAGCCGACGATCTACGCGCGCACCGGGCCGGGTCTGGCCGGCGACGGCAAGCCGAAGTACGATCTCTCCCGCTTCAACGAGGCGTTCTTCCAGTGCCTCCGCTCTCGGGTGAGGGCGGCGGGGGAGCGGGGTGTTTACGTCGCGGTCATCCTCTTCGGCGGGGACAACGTAGAGTTCCGCGGCGGTAACCCCAACTGGCCGCTTCATCCGTACCATCAGGACAACAACACCAACGGCCTGAACGGCGACGCTAACGGAGACGGCCAGGGACTGGAGTGCTACCGGCTGGAAGTTCCGGAGCTCACCCGCTTTCAGGAAGCCTATGTCCGGAAGGTGATCGATACGCTGGGCGACCTGGACAACGTGCTCTGGGAAGTAGGCAACGAGCTGCCCGGCACGCTCGAGTTTCAGAACCATATCGTCCGGGTGATCCGGCAGTACGAGGGGAGGGGTAGTCGCAAGCGCCATCCGGTGGGGATCAGCACGTTCGCGGACGCTAAACCGCCGATGAAGGAGCTCCTGGAGAGCGCCGCCGACTGGATCACCCCGGACCTGAGCGGCGGGGACTACCAGCACGATCCACCGTCTGCGAGCGGGAAGAAAGTCGTCGTGAGCGACACGGACCACCTCTGGGGGGTGGGCGGCGGTCCGGACTGGGTCTGGAAATCGTTCACCCGTGGGCTGAATCCGATCTACATGGACCCGCTGACGTGGGACCGGCGCCCGGAGGGGGGTCAGGCGGAGATGGAGGGCGCTCGCCGGGCGATGGGGCAGACCCGCCGGCTGGCGCAGCGGATCGACCTGGCGTCGATGCTGCCACAGGGCGAGCTCGCGTCGACCCGGTTCTGCCTGGCCAACCCAGGAACGGAGTACGTGGTCTATCTACCGCGAGGAGGCGAGATTACGGTCGACCTGACCGGCTCGCCGGGAGAGCTCGTCGTCAGGTGGATACACCCCACCGACGGTACCGAGGCCCCGGCGGAGCCCGCCAGCGGGGGCGGAAGGCGCGCCTTCAAGGCCCCGATCGAAGGCG
The DNA here is from genome assembly GCA_046292385.1 of Armatimonadota bacterium. Lineage (GTDB taxonomy): Bacteria > Armatimonadota > SYMT01 > SYMT01 > SYMT01 > JBKBRF01. The sequence goes on from JBKBRF010000020.1 coordinate 31,393, forward strand.
CCGCCGTCCTGTACTTACGAAAGCGCTGAAGCCGGTGAGCGGTAGACTGGAGGATCATTGATGCAGAGCCAGAGATTCCCGGCACCTCTCGTTTTCGTCCCCGCAGCATCGCTGCAGGCCGCTTCGGCGCGATGTCCAAAGACTGTCAGCCCGACGCGGTAGACCGCATCCGCTACGGGTGACTCCGCAATGATGCGTGTGAAGCGAAGATCTCTTCTACAAGCGGCGACCACGGGCGCTCTTGCACTGGTGAACCTGATGGATCCGACACCGGGGCGCCTGGCAGCGAGCGTCTTCCGCGGTGCCGGAGCGGCGTCCGGTCCGGCGAAAGGACCGCTGCGGGTCCATCCCGATAATCCGCGCTACTTCACCGACGGAGCTGCGGGTTCGGATGGCCGGTTGAAGGCCGTCTTTCTGACCGGCTCACATACCTGGACCAACCTGATCGACCGCGGCCCTTCGGATCCGCCGCCGGCCTTCGAGTTCGAGCGGTACCTCGACCTCCTGCAGCGGCACCACCATAACTTCATCCGGCTCTGGGGCCGGCAGTTGAGCTGGTATCGGGAGTACGGGACGCGTGAGCTGCGCGCCGGCCCTCTCGCGTGGCCGCGGACCGGTCCCGGCCTGGCGCTGGACGGCAAACCCCGCTTCAATCTGGCAAAGCACGATCCCGCCTACTTCCAGCGCCTTCGGGAACGAGCCCAGGGCGCCGGTGAACGGGGGATTTACGTGTCGGTCATGCTGTTCGGCGGCTACCAGGAGGCCGAAGCGGAGTGGGCCGGGAGTCCGTTTCACCGGGATAACAACGTCAACGGCATCGACGGTGACCCCGATCAGGACGGCCTGGGGAGGGAGACACAGAGCCTCGCGGAGCTTCCCGCCGCCGTGGCCGAGCTGCAGAAGGCGTACGTCCGGAAGGTGATCGACACGGTCGGCGATCTGGACAACGTCCTATACGAGATCTCGAATGAGAGCGGTGGCTATTCCGTCGAATGGCAGAATGACCTGATCCGGTTCATCAAGAGCTATGAGAAGACGAGGCCGAAGCAGCACCCGGTAGGCCTCACGGCGGTGGATCTGCCTCTGGACCGGGTACGTGCGGAGCTGGACGCCAGCCCGGCCGACTGGGTGTCGTACCTGTTTGCCGCGAAGCCGCTGGCCGGATTGGAGGCATTCGACCCTCGCAATCCCTTCGTGGCGAGCGGGCGCAAGGTCAGCATTCAGGACTCGGACCACTGGTGGGTGAAGGAGCTCTACGGCGACGCCGAGTTCGGCCGGGACTGGGTGTGGAAAGGCTTCTGCCGGGGCCACAACCCGATCCTGATGGAGCACCTCCCGCCGGTTTCGTTCCTCGACGCCGACTACCCGCTCTCCTCCACTGACCCGGGATACTCGGCCTCCCGCGAGGCGATGGGGCAAACCCGCCGATACGCGGAGCGCGTGAACCTGGCGGCCATGGCGCCGTTGCCAGACCTCGCCTCCACGGGGTACTGCCTGGCGGATCCGGGCCAGGAGTATCTCGTTTACCTCCCCGCTGGAGGCGCCGTAATCGTGGACCTGTCGGCGGCTGCGGGAGAGCTGACAGCGGAGTGGCTCAATCCGGTGGAGGGTGGAACGGCCGCCGGAACGGTTCCGGGGGGTGCGCGCCGGGAGCTGCGGGCTCCTTTCTCCGGTCCGGCTGTCCTCTACCTCGTCAAACGGAGTTAGTCGTGGGCGCTCACGGGCAGCGCTGGAAGGAGCGCAGGAGCCGGACGACTAACACACGCTTGCTTGATCGTCAACAGAGGGTTTCGCGATGCCGGAATTCGACGGAGTGCTTACGGGACAGGGCTGGGTCTTTATGGAGATCCCGTTCAGCGTGGAAGCGGAGTTCGGCTCGAAGGCGCGGGTGCCGGTGCGGGGCACGATGAATGGCTTTCCGTTCCGGAACTCGGTCTTTCCCAAGGGCGACGGGACGCACCAAATGATGGTCTGCAAGGAGATCCAGCTCGGCGCCGGCGCGCGGGCCGGCGATACCGTCCGGGTAGTGATGGAGATCGACACCGATCCCCGGGTGGTGGAAGCGCCGGAGGACCTGGCGGCGGCGCTGGCGGAGAACGAGGACGCTGCCGCGGCCTGGGACCGGCTTGCTCCTTCGCACAAAAAGGAGTATGTCCGCTGGATCGAGGAAGCGAAGAAGCCGGAGACCCGCGCCAACCGCATCGCCAAGATGATCGAGAGGGTCGGCGCGGGCCAGAAGCTGAAGTAAGGCGGTCAGCGTTCGAAGGTGCGGTAGGCAGTCGCTCCGGCCCCGTGCGCGGCTCCGCGTGAAAAGAGCTACTTCGGGAGTCGCATCAGCGTCTCGATCTCTTCCGCTACGATCTCCACCGGGCGCTTCTCGACCAGGTACTCGTGGTCGCGGTCGTCGCGGACCCAGTGGTTGGCGCCGGTCTTCGGATCGACGACGGTGCTGCCCTCCTTGCGGAGCATCCAGAGCGGCTCGGCGCCGCGGACGGCCGCCAGCAGGGCGGTCTGGTCCCAGCTCTCCCGCGCCTTGCCGGGGCCGACGTAGAGCTCGTAGGCCGCTTTCACCGGGTGGTCGCTCGGAACGGTCTCCTGGAGGGTCTTGCCGGTGAAGACGCGCGAGCCGATCTCCCAGCCGCTGAAGCGGATCGGGGTCGGCCAGTCCGCCGCCACCCGCTGGGCCGCCGGCGGATCCTGCTCGAAGTTCCACTCCTTGCCTTCGGGGAAGCGGCCGCCCATCACGCTGAGCAGGCGCACCTTGCGCGCGACCAGCGCGCGGCCGTCGAGCGGGCTGTGCTCGTCCGGGCCGGAGTCGAGGAGGCGCGGGAGGTTGCTGAGCGGCCCGACGGCGCAGACGACCACGCTCCGGTCCGGCTGGCGGCTCAGGATCTGCCGGTAGACCTTCGTGGCGTCCGGGGCGCGGTCCCCGTGCTGCAGGTCGTTCGGGAACCGCTTCGCCACCGGCTCCGCGTACTTCGACTCCACCAGGAACCCGGGCCTGCCCTTGAGGGTGCCGATCGCGATATCCGGGCGGCCGTAGTAGGTGTTCAGCGCGTCGAGGCAGGGAGCGCCATAGGGGTTGGAGGTGCAGCAGAGCATCCCCAGGATCTTCGCCTCGCCGCGCTTCGCCAGCCCGTGCAGCAGCGCCACCGTGCCGGCATCGTCCACGTCCGGCCCGATGTCGGTATCCAGGATGATCGGCACCGCGGACCGCCGCTGCGCCTCGCTGGCGGTGCTTCCGGCCAGGAGCAGAGCGGTCGCGGCCAGTGCCGCCGCGGCCAGGATGGAGCGCGTTCCCCTTCGAAGCATGCCTCGTCGCCTTTCGTCCGGACCTACCGCGCCGCCGGAGCCGGGGCGGGGGTCTTCACCTTCTCGTAAGGATTACACCGGCGGTGGGGAGGAAGCCTGCCGCAGACGAAAAAGGGGAGCCGCGGGTGCGGCTCCCCCCTTTGAATCGAACTGCCTGCGGCGCTACTCGTCGTCGCCTTTGAACTCTCGCGTCAGGTCCGCCAGCAGGTCCGGCTTGTCCAGGGAGAAGTGGAAGTCGATCTCCTCGTCCACCGAGATCTTGCCGAGCTTCTGGAACTGCTTCCGCTCGTCGGTGGAGACCTCGGACGGGATCTCCCGGAGGATCGTGTCGTCCCACTTGTCCTGCTCGATGAACTTCTCGCCCATCCGTTTGCAGCGGGAGCAGCGATACTTCAGGTACATGAAGCTGGGACCGAACACCCGGACGTACCAGCTCCGCTGCATCACGTCTTTCGCTACGATCCGCTGGCCGCAGTGGCACCGGATGAGTGTCGTCTTCATTCTCAGCGATCCTTCCAGAGAAGGGGACCGGCCCCGGAATCAGGCGTCCGCGGAGGCGGCAAGGCGAGATTCCGGTATACCAAACTTACTTGAGATTATAGCACGGGGTTTGGCGTGGGCCAAATGGGGGGTAGTATCGAATCTTCAGCGCTTCTTCGGTGAGGGGTCGGTCTTCCGCTCCTCGCGCAGCAGGAATTGCCGCATCTGGCGGGGGGGCAGCTTGCGCTCCTGGCAGAGCGCGACCAGCGAGGCGGGGACCGTTTCCTCCAGGGATGCTTTCTCGTCGCTCTGCACCAGCACGGTGCGGCCCCGCTTCATCTCCTCGCGGGCGACCGGCTCGTGGGTGACGATCAGGACCTCTTTCCGGACGGCGAAGCGCCGGGTGCGGCGCTCGGTGCGGATCGTGATCGGCGTGAGGGCGGTGAGGATGCCGACGACCGGCTTCTCGTGGTCTTGCGGAAGTCCCACGCCGCCCAGCTCCTTGACCTTGAAATAGGGATCCGCGGCTTTGAGCAGCGCCCGGGCGGTCTTCGTGTCCTCCTGGGTCGGGAGCGCGTCTCCGGCGGGCCAGAGGCGCAGCAGCGCACGGACGGAGGGACGACGCGCCGGCTCCTGCGCCTCCAGCGCTTCCTCTTCCTTTTCCTTCTGCGCATCCGCCGCGGTGGGGGTGGCCTCGTCCGGGTCGGGCTGGGGAGGGGTGGGAGGCTTCGGGATGATCGGCATCACCAGCACGGCGTCGCCCACCTTCAGGTCGGACCACTTCCCCCGCTTCTGTCGCAGGTACCGCGTCTCGGGACCGGTCTCCACGTTCACCCGCCGCGGCAGCCTGGGATTCCAGGGCCGCAGCTCCAGTCCCGCCTCGGTCCCCGTGGTAATCTCGCCGATCAGCACTTCGCGCTCCCGCTTTCCTTTACCGGCGCTCTCCGGCTCCGGCTCCTGCGCGGCGGTGAGCGCCGGCAGGGGGGCAAGGGCGGCCGTGAGGGCCAGGGTCGCAGTCGTCAGCAGGATAGGGGTGTACCACTTCATAGATCGGCTCCTGGCTCCAGTCTAGCGAAATTCACCACTCCGTGAAAGCCGGCGCTGCGGGACTAAACACGGGGGAACCGGGGCGCGGCGCGCGGGTCTTTAGTCGCGGTAAACCGATTTGGGGGCCAGATAGCTCCCGCTTGATTGGGGTAACACTCTCCAGATAATGGTCGGCGCCCCGGGCGAGCGGCCGGAGAGTGAGTGAGGATAACGAGATGCGAAAGCAGTGGATGAAATACCTCTTGCCGATCCTGATGGTCGGAGCGCTCGTAGCGCCGGCCGCGCCGGCGGCGGCCCAGCGCAGCCAGGATATCGGCCAGCAGATGGAGCAGGAGTACGGCGTGCTCGGCAGCAACAGCCGCGAAGGCCGCATGTGGAACAGCATGCTGGATAACGTGGTGGACCGGGTGGTCGGCGCGGTGAACAGCCAGAAGGACCAGGGCGACTTCCGCCTGCGCAGCGCCAAGATCCTCGGCGGCCGCAGTGAGAAGCACGACCGCGTCATGAATGCCTTCGCGCTCCCGGACGGCCGTATCTACGTCACCCTCGGCCTGCTGCGGGCCCTGCAGGACAGCCAGAAGCCGGAAGATGAGCTGGCGTTCGTGGTCGCCCACGAGGTGACGCACGTGGCGGAGCGCCACAGCCAGAACCAGCAGCAGAAGGCGATCGGCGCCGGCCTTCTCGGCGCGGTGCTGGGGGCGGTGACCAAGAGCCGGGCGGTGGACCAGGTGATCGGCCTCGGCGCGAACGCCTACGTGAGCCATTACAGCCGGGAAGACGAGTACCGCGCCGACAAGGGCGGCCTGAAGGCGATGCACCGCGCGGGGTACGATACCCGCTACGCGGCCACCATGCTGAAGCGCCTCGAGTCGAAGGGCGAGTCCCAGAACGGCTTCATCAACGGTCTGTTCGGCTCCCACCCGCTGACGCAGAACCGTGTGAACCGGGTTAAGGAGATGTCGTCGAACCTCGAGGCCGGTCGCAATATCGACGGCAAGGAGCGCCGGAACCGGCGCCGGTAGACGGTAAACGGCTGGTGCTACAATTGGGGAGAGGCGGTGCCGGACGATCCGCACCGCCTTTCTTCTTTGTACAGCCCTGACCTTTCGGTTCGGAGGATTCCCGCGTGCGCACCCCCATCATTGCCGGTAACTGGAAGATGAACAAGACGGCCTCCGAGGCCGGCTCCCTGGTCAGCGAGATCGCGGAGGCCGCCGCGCAGTCGGCCGCGGAGGTGGTGGTCTGCCCGCCGTTCACCAGCATCCCGGCCACGCTCGCCGCCGCGGAGGGCACCGGGATCGGCGTGGGCGCGCAGGATCTCTTCTGGAAGGAGAGCGGCGCCTATACCGGCCAGGTCGCTCCCGGCATGCTGACCGACCTCGGCGTGAAGTACGTCGTCATCGGTCACTCGGAGCGGCGGGGGCGGTTCGGCGTCCCGGAAGAAGGCTTCACCCCGGAGGTGCTGGCGCTCTTCGGCGAGTCGGACACCACCGTGAACCTGAAGACGCGCGCCGCGCTGAAGCACGGGATCCAGCCGATCGTCTGCTGCGGCGAGACCCTGGCGGAGCGCCAGGCAGGCCAGACCGACGCGGTGGTGGCGGGCCAGATCGAGCGCGGCCTGGCGGAGCTCACCGCGGAGCAGGCGGCCGGGCTGGTGATCGCGTACGAGCCGGTCTGGGCGATCGGGACCGGCGAGACCTGCGCGGCGGAAGAAGCGGACCGCGTCTGCGGCGTCATCCGCGCGGAAGTCGGGCGGCTCTTCGGCCAGGAAGCGGGAGACCGGGTCCGCATCCAGTACGGCGGCAGCGTGAAGCCGGACAACGCCGCGGACCTGCTCTCCCGCCCGAACATCGACGGCGCGCTGGTGGGCGGTGCCAGCCTGAAGGCGTCGGATTTCAATGCAATCCTCCAGGCCGCCCGCGCGTAGGAGTGATTTCGTGGAGCCGACGGACGGAGCTGTTGAGACAGAGATGAGCGGCACCTGCGTCGCTTTATACGGCTCCGTCCGTCGCCTCGTCGACGGGCATTCCCGCGGTCGCGGGGCCTCGACGGGAACGCCATGAGCGACCCGCTCCTCCGGATCGAAAGCGGAGAGCCGGTGCTGGGCATCGGGTTGATGTCCGGCACCTCGGCGGACGGGATCGACGCGGCGGCGGTGGCGCTGTGGCGGGAACCCGGCGCGCCGGACCGCGTGCGGGCCGAGCTGCGAGCGTTCCAGAGCCGGCCGTACCCGGCCGAGGTGCGAGAGCTGCTCTTCCGCTGCTTCGCGAATGAGCTCCGCGTGAAAGAGCTGTGCCTGCTCGACGCGCGGCTGGGGGAGCTGTTCGCGGAGGCTGCTGCCGCCGTGGCGGCGGAGGTGGGTCCGGAGCCGCCGCTCGCCTTTGTGGCGTCGCACGGCCAGACGGTCTGGCACCAGCCGGAGGCGGTGCCGTGCGGGGACGCGCTGGCCCGCGGCACGCTGCAGCTCGCGGAGGCGGCGCGGATCGCGGAGCGGCTGCGGGTGCCGGTGGTCTCCGACTTCCGCCAGCAGGACGTGGCAGCGGGCGGGCAGGGCGCGCCGCTGGTGCCGTACGTCGACTACTTGCTCTTCGGGGGCGCGGACGAGAGCCGCGCGCTCCAGAACCTCGGAGGCATCGGGAACGTCACCTACCTTCGCGCCGGGGGGCGGCTGGAAGAGGTGCTGGCGTTCGACACCGGGCCGGCCAACGCGTGGATCGACGCCGCCGCGAAGCTGGTCACCGGCGGCCGGCTGGCGTGCGACCTGAACGGCGAGCTCGCCGCCTCCGCGCCGGTCGACGCGGAGCTGCTCCGGCGGCTGCTCTCGGAGCCGTACTACTCCCAGCCGCCTCCCAAGAGCACCGGCCGGGAGCTGTTTACGGAGGGGCGGGTCCGGGAGCTGTGGGACGCCGGCTACCGCGGCGGCGCGCTCGTCTCCACCCTGACCCAGCTCACGGTCGAGACGGTCGCCCGGGCGTACCGGGACTGGCTCGGGCCGGTCGACGCGGCGGTCCTCGGCGGCGGCGGCGCCAGGAATCCGGAGCTGGTGCGGCGCCTGCGCCAGGCGTTGCAGCCGGCGCGGGTGCTGCTGAGCGAAGAGCTGGGGATCGACGCGGAGGCGAAGGAAGGGGTGGCCTTCGCCATCCTTGGGTACCAGACCCTCCGCGGAATCTCCTCGAACGTCCCCTCCGCCACCGGAGCCGCCCGGCCGGTGGTGCAGGGGAAGATCACGCTTCCGTAGCACCTGATAGCGGAGGCCTCTCGCCGGCGCTCGATCGTGGTCCGGCGCCCGCACCCACTGGCATGAGCATCTCACAGCGCGGCTCGAGCGAGCCGTTTCCCGAAGTCACGGTCGGCGACGTCCTGGAGGCGCTCGACTGCGCGGCGGTCGTCTTCGATCGCGGCGGCATCCTGGTGGCTGCCAACGGGCGGGCGGCAAGCTGCCTGCAGACCGGCGGCTCGGAGCTTCTCGGGCTCACGCACGACGCCTGGCGAGCGCGTCTGCGGGAGCGGTTCAGCCCGGGCCGCGCCGGGGCGCGCGGGGGGGAGGAGTGGTGGCTCTCACTGGGTCACCCGACCCGGCTCTACCTGCTTTGCGTGCAATCACTGCCGGACGGACGGGGTATTCTGGAGACACTGCGGGAGGCGGGCGAAGAGGACGGCGAGGACGCGCTGCGCCGCACCGAGGAGCGGCGCTCCCGGGAGGTGGAGGCGCTGGAGAGCCGCCTGGAGCAGGTAGAGCGGTTCAAGATCGAGCTCACGGCCAACGTCACGCACGACCTCCGCACGCCGATCGCCAGCATCAAGGCGGCAGTCTCCGGCCTGCTGGCGGGAGACGTGGCGTACGATCCGGCGGCGCTGCGGGAGACGCTGACGCTGATCGAAGAGGAATCCGACCGGCTGCAGCGGCGAGTCCAGAACCTCCTCTCCATGTCGAAGATGGAAGCGGGAGACTCGGTGGAGAGCCGGGACTGGGTCGATCTCCAGGACGTCGTCTACTCCGCGCTGGAATCGCTGCGCTCGGTCCGGGCGGACCGGGCGGTGAAGCTCGACTTTCCGGACGACCTGCCGATGGTACTGGGGGATTACCACCAGCTCCAGATCGCCATCCAGAATCTGGTAGAGAACGCGTTTCTTTACTCGCCGAAGGACCAGCCGGTTGAGATCAGCGCGCGCGTTGGGCTGGGACAGGTCCGCCTGCGGGTGCGGGACTACGGCGCCGGCCTGATGCCGGATGAATCGGAGCAGATCTTCGAGAAGTTCTACCGGGGGAGATCGGCGCGCCGCATCCCGGGCACGGGCCTCGGGCTGCCGATCTGCCGCGGGATTGCGGAGGCGCACGGCGGCCGGCTGTGGGCGGAGCACGTGCCGGGGGGCGGAGTCCAGTTCGTGGTCTCCTTACCGCTGGATGAGCAGCCTCCGGAGCTGGAATTGGCCGGAGTAGAGGGCGAGGCGCCGGAAGACGGAGCCGGGCAGAATGAAGAAGATAAAGATCCTGGTAGTTGACGATGAGCCGCAGATCGGTCGGATGCTCCGGACGCAGCTTTCCGCCCGAGACTACGACGTGGTCCACGTGCCGACCGGCGCCGAAGGGCTCGTGGCGGCCGGCGACCAGCAGCCGGACCTGGTCCTGCTCGACCTCGGCCTGCCGGACCTGGATGGGCTGGAGGTAGCCCGCCGCATCCGGGAGTGGAGCGCCGTCCCGATCATCTTCCTCACGGTGCGAGACGACGAGCGGACCAAGGTCCAGGCGCTCGACATCGGCGGCGACGACTATGTCACCAAGCCGTTCGGCATCCCGGAGCTGCTCGCCCGCGTCCGCGCCGTGCTGCGCCGCAAGACGGAGCAGCCGTCGGCGGCGTCCTCCGTCTTCGAGAGCGGGGATCTCAAGGTCGACTTCACCGCGCGGCAGGTGACCGTCGGCGGCAAAGAGGTGCGCCTCACCCCTACCGAGTACGAGCTGCTCCGTCTCTTCATCCTGCACGCGGACAAGACGCTGACCCACCGGCAGCTCCTGACGCAGATCTGGGGGCCGCAGTCGACGCAGGAGACGCAGTACCTCCACGTCTTCATCCGCCAGCTCCGCCGCAAGCTGGAGCAGGATCCCGGCAGCCCACGCCACTTCGTTACGGAGCCGGGCGTCGGCTACCGCTTCCGCACCCAGGGCGGCGCGGTCGGCTAACCGGAGCGCCTCCCTGGGTGCACTCGGCCCGAGTCACGTTCGGGGCTCGCCGAATCGCGTCTCTGCCCTGGAGCCGCCTCGGCGCCTTGGCTGCCGGTGCGACTCCCTACCTCGCCAGCGTGGCGTCTTTCTTCTTACTTCTTTCCTCTCCCATCTTGCTAATTGGTACGCGGCTTGCCATGGGAGGAAGCGAGGGACCGGCCAACAATATGGATGAGAAGCATCCGACTCTCCCTCTACCCGCATGAGACCCACTTCTCCCCGCGCACCTGTCTTTCTGGCGCTTTCGGCGGCCGCCGCCTGCGTCGTCGCGCTTCCGGCGTCGGCGGATGAGACCGCTCTGCTAAGCGGAGAGGCGGCCCCTCGCCGGGAGGACCGGCGCGGCGGCATCCTGGGCACGCGGCTCAGCCTCGGCTCCGCTGCCACCCTGCAGGAGGGAATGCCGCAGCCCGGTGATGGCGGCGAGGCCGGGGAGCCGGAGGAGGTGGTCGATCTGACCCACCTCTCCCTCGAAGAGTTGATGGAGATCGAGATCACTCCCATCAACGTCCTCGGGAGCCACACGCACCTCGCCGGCGAGTGGATGTTCGGCTACCGGTACATGTACTCGTTCCAGGATGGGCTGCGGGACGGTACCCGGAGCGTGAGTCCGGAGGAAGTGCTCCGCACCTTCCGCTCCACGCCGACCGAAATGACGATGAGCATGCACATGCTCGAGCTCATGTACGCCCCCACCGACGAACTCTCCCTGATGGCGATGCTGCCGTGGTCGCGCATGCGGATGACGCACCTGGCGGGACCGAACAGCATCCACGGGGTACGCGGCGGGCACGGGGGACACGGCGGGCACGGGGGACATGCGGTGCGGCCGAACGGGGTGGGCGCCGGCCGGGGGCCGCGAGTCCGGCTCGAGCATGTCTCCGAGGGGCTGGGTGACCTGGAGCTGATGGCGCTCTACAACCTCCTGGGAAACCCGCGCGGCCACGGGCAGCGGCTGATCGTGAACGGCGGCCTGGTGCTGCCGACCGGCTCGATCGACGAAAGCTCCGGCGGACGTCGGATGGAGTATATGATGCAGCCCGGCTCCGGGACATTTGGGCTAATGCCGGGGCTCACCTACCTGGGCGAGTCCGAGCTCTGGTCCTGGGGTGCGCAGGCGATGGCCACCGTCCGCCTGGGCCGGAACGACAACGGTTATCGGCTCGGCAACCGCTACCGGTTGAACGCGTGGGGCGTTTATCGTCTTAAGGATTGGGTGGCTCCCTCGGTTCGGCTGGACGGCCAGTTCTGGGGCAACGTGCACGGCGCGGATCCGGTGCTGGATCCGCGCGAGTCTCCCGCGGAGGATCCGGACCTCCAGGGTGGGCGGAGGTTGGACCTGGTACTCGGATTGAACTTCTATGCAGACCGCGGTAGATTGAAAGGGACGCGCCTGACAGTGGAGGGCGGTTTCCCCGTTTACCAGTCTCTGAAGGGACCCCAGCTCGAGACCGATTGGCACCTGATGGTCTCCGTGACTTTTACGAAGTAGGCGCCGCGCGCCGGTACCTGGTCGGTGGGCAGGTAGACGTACCATGGGTCGCAACGAGAGATCCGCCGTGAGAACGGCGTGCAGACGACGGGGAGTGTCGCTCGCATTGGCGGCACTGCTCGCCGCTGCCAGCGGGCTCCTCTGCCTCCCCCGGGCGGAAGCGCAGGATCCGCGCGAGTACTCCATCAAGGCCGCGTATCTCTACAACTTTGCCCGGTACGTCGATTGGCCCCAGCAAGCGCTGCCGGAGAATGGCAACCTGGTGGTCGGCGTTATCGGCAAAGACCCGTTCGGCCCGGCGCTCAACACGCTGAGCGGCAAGAACGTGAAGGGTCGGAACGTGGTGGTCCGCCGGTTTGACACCCCGCGAGAAGCCAGCCGCTGTCACGTGCTCTTTATTCCCGAGTCCGAGCGCTCGCGACTCCCGCAGATCCTGGAAGCGGTGAAGGACGAGAGCGTGCTGACGGTGAGCGACATCAGCGGCTTCGCCCGCAGCGGCGGCATGATCAACTTCAAGTCGGAAGACAACCGGATTCGTTTCGAGATCAATCCCGGCGCGGCCGAGCGCGCCAAGCTCTCGCTCAGCTCACAGCTCCTCAAGCTGGCGAAGGTGGTCCGGACCTAGATCGAAGTCGGGCGGCGCGGGCATTCCCCGCCGCAGTCTCGCCGCCGCAGTCCCTCATCGATCGCTGCCAGCTCCGCGCCGCTCCGGCGGAGGCGGCCGCGGTCCACACAGCCCTCCCGATGGTCGCCTTTCGCAACGCCTCCATTCAGCAGAAGCTGACGGTGATCACCATGCTGACGAGCAGCGTGGTGCTGCTCGTCGCCGGCCTCTGCTTCATCCTGAACGACGTCGCCACCATGCGGCAGTCGAAGGAGCGCGATCTCACCGCCCTGGCGCAGATCATCGGCACGAACGCCGCGTCCGCGGTGACCTTTCAGGACCAGGAAGCGGCGCGGCAGACCCTCGCGGCGTTGAGCGCTAAGCCGCGGGTAGCGGCCGCCGGGATCTACACCGCGGACAACCGGGCCTTCGCGGCATACGGCCGGCCGGGGCACCCGCCGCCGCCCTCACTCACCCGTTTCCGGAGCGACGGCCGGTATTACGAGGACGATCATCTCTCGCTCTACCAGCCGATGATGGTCGACGGCGAGCGGATCGGGACGATCTACGTCATCGCCGACCTCCAGGATATCGAAGCCCGCGTGAAGCAGTCGCTGCTGATCGTGGGGATGATCTTCCTCGTCTGTCTCCTCGTCGCCTTCGCCCTTGGCTCCCGGCTGCAGCGCGTCATCTCCGGCCCCATCCTGGAGCTCGCCCGGGTGGCGCGCGTCGTCTCGCACGACAAGGACTACTCCGTCCGGGCGCCCCGGGGCAACAAAGACGAGATCGGCCTGCTGATCGACGGCTTCAACGAGATGCTCTCGCAGATCGAGAAGCACGACCATCACATCCAGCAGGTCAACGAGCAGCTTATGGATTCGGAGCAGCGGGCGCTCGCGGCGAACCAGGCGAAGAGCCTCTTCCTCGCCAAGATGAGCCACGAGCTGCGCACGCCGCTGAACGCGATCATCGGCTACTCCGAGATGCTGCAGGAAGAGGCGGAAGACCTGGGTGAGGAAGACCTGATCCCGGACCTGCAGAAGATCAACTCCGCCGGCAAGCACCTCCTGGCCCTCATCAACGACATTCTCGACCTCTCCAAGATCGAGGCGGGCAAGATGGAGGTCTACCTCGAAGAGTTCGAAATCGCGCCGCTGATCGAGGAAGTGGTCTCCACGGTGCGGCCGCTGGTCGACAAGAACGCCAACCGGTTGGAGGTCCGCTGCGGCGAAGGCCTGGGCACGATGCGGGCCGATCTCACCAAGGTCCGCCAGGCGCTCTTCAACCTCCTGAGCAACGCGAGCAAGTTTACCGACCAGGGCACGATCACGCTGGAGGTGGAGCGGGAGCCGGTCTCCTCCGGAGACTGGATGCGCTTTCGCGTGTCGGACACCGGCATCGGGATGACGCCGGAGCAGATGGCGGGCCTCTTCCAGGAGTTCACCCAGGCGGATGCCTCCACCACCCGCAAGTACGGCGGGACCGGCCTCGGCCTGGTGATCAGCCGCCGCTTCTGCCAGATGATGGGTGGGGATATCAACGTCTCCAGCGAGTTCGGCCGGGGCTCTACCTTCACGATCCGCCTTCCCGCCTTCGTTCCGGACCCGGAGCCAGAAGCGGATGAGGAAGCGGCTGCCGAGGCGGAGGGTGATCGCCAGGCCGTCTCCCCCGTACCCGCGAACGGCGCCGTCGTGCTGGCAATCGACGACGACCAGAGCACCCTCGAGCTGCTCCAGCGGTTCCTCGGCCGCGAAGGCTTTACGGTCCACACCGCCGCCTCCGGCGACGAAGGACTGCGGCTGGCGCGGGAGCTGAAGCCGGCCGCGATCACGCTCGACGTGATGATGCCGGTCCGGGATGGATGGTCGGTCCTGACCGCCTTGAAGGCCGATCCGGAGCTCTCCGACATTCCGGTGGTGCTGCTCACGATCGTAGACGACCGGAACATCGGCTACGCTCTTGGCGCTTCCGACTACATGACGAAGCCGGTCGACTGGGGACGGCTCGCCTCCGTGATCCGCAAGCACCTGCCGCACGACCGCGGCCCTTCCGTGCTGGTGGTGGAGGACGACGCCAGCCTGCGCGAGCTGCTGCGGCGCCTGCTGGAGAAGAACGGCTGGTCGGTCACCGAGGCCGCGAATGGGCGGGAGGCGCTGAACCGGGTGGCGGAGCAGGAACCGGGGCTGATCTTGCTCGATCTGCTCATGCCGGAGATGGACGGCTTCCAGTTCGTGGAGGAGCTGCGGCACCGGGACGAGGGCTGTTCCATTCCGGTGGTCGTCATCACCGCGAAGGACATGACGGCGGAGGAGCGCGAGCGGCTGAACGGCTGCGTCGAGCGGATTCTTCAGAAGGGTACCTACACCCGCGACGAGCTGCTGCGGGAGGTCCGCACGCTCGTGACGACCTACGCTCGGGACGAGCAGCCCGCCGTGCCGGCAGCTCCGGCGAAATAACGCGAGGAACGGGAGAGAAGTCCAGTGGCCAGGATCCTGTTGGTCGAAGACAACGAGATGAACCGGGACATGCTGTCGCGCCGCCTGCAGCGCCGCGGCTACGAGGTGGTGCTGGCGGTCGACGGACAGGAAGGGGTCGACGCCGCCCGCCGGGAGCAGCCGGACCTGGTGCTGATGGACATGAGCCTTCCGGTGCTGGACGGCTGGGAGGCCACCCGCAAGCTGCGGGAGCAGCCGGAGACGCAGGCGCTGCCGATCATCGCCCTGACGGCGCACGCGATGGCGGGGGACCGCGAGCGCGCCCTGGAGGCGGGCTGCGACGATTACGATACCAAACCGATCGAGCTGCCCCGGCTGCTGAGTAAGATCGAGGCGCTGCTCGGGAAGGCCGAAGCGTAATGCAGGCCGACGAGAGCGTCCGGGGAGAGGCCGGAGCCGGCGGCGCCAGCGCCGACCGGACCGCCGCCGCGCTGGTGGCGCACATGCGCCACGAGTTGCGCACTCCCCTGAACGCGATCATCGGCTACAGCGAGATGCTGCTCGAGGACAGCCTGGAGGAAGCGGACGAGCAGTTCTCCACCGGCCTCGCGCGCGTGCGGGACGCCGGCCGCAACCTGCTCCACCTGGTGAACGAGCTGCTCGACCCGAGCCACTCGCCCGCCGTGAGCTTTGACTTCGCCACCTTCAGCGGAGACGTGCGCCACGCGCTGCGCGATCCGCTCAACGCCGCGCTCGGCTACAGCGACCTGCTCCTGGACGATGCCCGCGTCCTCGGGCGAGACGAGTACGTGCCGGAGCTGGAGAAGATTGTCGCCGCGGGAAAGCGCCTGCTCTCCCTGGTCGATGAGATCGGCCGCCTCTCAGACTGCGGGCCGGGCGGCACGGCCGCCGCGCCGGTCGCCTCCGCCCTGGCGAACGACGTCGCCGGTACGATGGTGCAGCTCGACGAGGCGGGGCGCGCCGCGCCGCATCACGGCGGCGGCCACGTACTGGTGGTCGACGACAACGACGTGAACCGCGACCTCCTCTCCCGCCGGCTGGCGCGGGAGGGCTACTCCGTCACCACCGTGGAGTCGGGCCGGCTGGCGCTCCAGCTCCTGCAGGAGCAGCCGCACGACCTGGTGCTGCTCGACATCATGATGCCGGAGATCAACGGCTACCAGGTGCTCCAGCAGATGAAGGCCGACGAGCAGCTCCGGCACATCCCGGTCATCATGATCTCCGCGCTGGACGACATGGGGAGCGTGGTCCGCTGCATCGAGCTCGGCGCCGAAGACCACCTCCACAAGCCGTTCGATCCGGTGCTGCTGCGTGCGCGGGTGGGGGCCTGCCTGGAGAAGAAGCGGCTGCGCGACCGCGAGGTGCTCTACCTGCAGCAGATCGAAGAGGAGAAGCGCCGCGCCGACGAGCTGCTCCACGTGATCCTGCCGGACCAGATCGTGACCGAGCTGAAGGAGCACAACACCGTCAAGCCGCGCCACTACGAAAACGTGGCGGTGCTCTTCTGCGACGTCGTTGGCTTCACCCCGTTCTGCGAGCGCCGGACGCCGGAAGAAGTGATGGCGGTGCTGCAGGAGCTGATCGAGGCGTACGAGGAGCTGGTCCTCCGCTACGGCATGGAGAAGATCAAGACGATCGGCGACTCGTTCATGGCCACCGCCGGGCTCCTCCAGCCCAGCGAGAATCCGGTCCTTACCTGTGTCCAGTGCGGCCTGGAGATGATCGAGATCGCGCAGAGGCTGCCGTCTCGCCTGATGGTTCGCGTCGGCGTCCACGTCGGCTCCGTGATGGCGGGCGTGGTCGGCCACCGCCAGTACCTCTTCGACCTCTGGGGCGACACCGTCAATACCGCCGCCCGGGTGGAATCGCACGGCGCGAACGGCTACGTGAATGTGAGCGGCGCGGCGTGGCAGCAGGTCTCGGACTACTGCCGCGGCGAATCCCTCGGGCTGATCCTTTTGAAGGGCAAGGGCGAGATGGAGCTATTCCGCATCGAAGGTCTCCACTCGCCCGCGCCCGACCCGGCGACCGCCTGACTTTACCTCCCCCAAGCCCCCACCCCCGGCCAGCTTAGCTGCCGGGCATGAACCCAGGAGATCCCAAATGGAACGCACCCAACCTGAAGCGGCGGAGCCGCTTGCCAGCACTGCAAGCGTACGGCCGCGCCTCAACCGGTCGACCGCCCTGATCGGCGCCGGGCTGATCGCCACCTTCGCGCTGGTAAACCTGGCGATGAACCGCGCCGAGTCGGCTCCCGGCGCCAAGGAGGCGAAGATCGGCCTCCGGATCTCGCCGGTGCCGATGAAGACGAACAAGAAGAACAAGACGCTGGTCGGCCTCGGCAGCTACATCGTGAACGCGCAGTCGGCGTGCGCCGACTGCCACACTAGCGGTCTCTACCAGGAAGGTGGGGATCCGCACCAGGGCCAGCCGATGCAGATCAACACCGAGAACTTCCTGGCGGGCGGGCAGACCTTCGGCCCGTTCGTCTCCACCAACCTCACCCCGGATGAGAACGGCCTGCCCGGCGGACTCACGTTCCATGAGTTCGACTCGCTCATGCGCACCGGCCGGCACCCGGAAGGGCACGAGCACTTCCGTCCGGAGCACAGCGGGCCGATCCTGCAGGTGATGCCGTGGCCCGCCTACAAGAACATGACCTCCCAGGACATGAAGGCGATCTACGCCTACCTCAGCTCCATCCCCCACGCGGACCCGCCGGCGGCGGAGTAAGCGCACTCCGAACCGGAAGAACTCGCACGGCCGCTCCTCCACACCGGGAGGAGCGGCCGTTCCGTATTGCGGCCCCACAGGCCTCTCGTCTCCGCGTCGTTTTCCCTGCGTTCGAACGCCGGGCCCTGAAGGCCCCGGCTGTATCCCAGGAAAGCACGCTGAAGCGCGCTGAGGGATGTTGGGCTTGCCCGTTTCCAGGCCGTCCGGGATCTCCTTCCGTCTGTAATCGGGCAGCCTGCTTCAGCAGGCTTACCCAAAAGGATCAGCCGGGTCCTTCAGGGCCTGGCGTCGGTTGCGAGCTCCCGCGTCGCATAACCGCTTCGGCGTCTCTCCGTCCCTCTGTCTCTCCGAGGAGGCTACTCCGCCCCCACCGACTCCCGGGTCGGCAGCGGCACCTCGCGCCCGACTGCCCAGGCGATCCGCTGGACCTCGTCCATCATCTGCGTGAACTGATCCGGGCGGAGCGCCTGGCCGCCGTCGGAGAGCGCCTGGGCGGGGTTGGGGTGGACCTCCACGATGAGCCCGTCCGCGCCGGCGGCGACTCCCGCGCGGGCGATGGGGGTGACCCAGCGGGTATGGCCCACGGAGTGGCTGGGGTCGAGGATCACCGGCAGGTGCGACCACTGCTTGAGCACCGGGATCGCGTTGATGTCGGTGGTGTTCCGGCAGGCGTCGTCCCAGGTGATGATGCCGCGCTCGCAGAGGATGACCTGGTGGTTGCCGCCGATCATGATGTACTCCGCGGCCTGCAGCATCTCCCGCAGCTTGGCGGAGGGGCCGCGCTTCAGCAGCACCGGCTTCCGCAGGTTGCCGAGACGCTGCAGCAGGCGGAAGTTGCTCATGTTGCGCGCGCCGACCTGGAAGATGTCGGTGTACTGCGCCACCGTGTCGAGGTCTTCCGGATCGAGGATCTCCGTCACGATCGGCAGCCCCGTCTCCTCGCGGGCGCGGGCGAGGATGCGGAGCGCATCCACTCCGAGTCCCTGGAAGCTGTAGGGAGAGGTCCGCGGCTTGAAAGCGCCGCCGCGCAGCAGCTTGCCGCCGGCCGCCTTCACCGCGTGGGCGGTCTCCAGCACCTGCTCCTCCGTCTCCACGCTGCAGGGGCCGGCGATCACCACCACCTCGGCACCGCCGATCCGAACGTCGCCGACCTGCACCACGGTATCGTCCGGGTGGTAGTTGCGAGACGAGAGCTTGTACGGCTCGGAAATGAGCTGGACCCGCTCCACGCCGTCCAGCGCCTCGAACTTGTCCGCGAGGTTCGCCTTCTGCGCATCGACCAGGCCGAGAACGGCGATGACCTGGCGCTCCACCCCCGGGTTAACAAACGGGGTGAGGCCCTCCTTCTGGACGGTGTCGATCACCGTCTCCACCTGCGTAGCCGTTGCGCCGTGCTGCATGACGATTACCATGACCTTCGTTCCTGCCTGCCTCTTAAGAGAGCGAGATGGGGGAGAGTAGGGATCCGGGTTGAGAAAACAAAAAAGCCGCACGGCCCGTAGGCCCTGCGACTTCGCTGCTGATTCCGGCTGCTTTTCCTGAGACTTATCGGTGGGTCAGGGTGCGCTCCGGACGCGACGCAGGGCCCCGCCGCCCAAACCAGGGGCGGCGGCCGGTAAAGTACCAGGCCTGGAAGCTGTCAGTGCCGAAGAGCATGTTCTAAAGGAGCCGGACGAATTATCGGAAGTATAGCGGGGTGCCGGAGCAGCGTCAACGCGCCGCTTTACGGTGCCTCCGCTTCCGTGTTAAACTTCGCGGGTGCTCCGGCCATGTCCTGCATGGCCGTCCTCGCCGGCTTTCGTAAGAAAGCCGCGCGAGCCGAAATGGGGACCGATCCCGCGAGGATCGTACTCCCTATCTCGCTCCAGGCCGGCTTCTCTCGGGAAGTCTCGCGCATACCGGAGCCGCATTTACTCATTCCGCACCTCTCCGGATGGTCGCGCCGGTGCCGGCCCACGCCTCTGCGTGGAACGGTGGCCCGACCGTGGAAGGAGGGGGAGGGCGGGTCCTCTGGACCCGAGAACCACAGGAGACGACCTTGTCCGCAGTACAGATGAAGGAGCTGCTCGAAGCCGGCGTGCACTTCGGGCACCACACTCGCCGCTGGAACCCCAAGATGCGGCGGTACATCTACGGATCCCGAAACGGGATCTACATCCTCGACCTGCACCAGACGATCAACCTGTTCGACGACGCCGCCAAGTTCCTGCAGAACGTGGCGAGCAACGGCGGCACCGTGCTGTTCGTCGGGACCAAGAAGCAGGCGCAGGAGCCGATCCGCATCGCCGCGAAGCGCTCCGGCTCGTCGTGGGTGAACCAGCGCTGGCTGGGCGGCATGCTCACCAATTTCCCCACCATCCAGGGCCGTATCCAGCGCCTGAAGGAGCTGGAGCGCTGGGAGACCGACGGCACGATGGAGCGCTTCCCCAAGAAGGAGCAGCTCCGCCTGCGCGAGCAGAAGAACAAGCTGGAGCGGTTCCTGGGCGGCATCAAGGACATGAAGGGGCTGCCGGACGTGCTCTTCGTGATCGACACCCGCCGCGAGCGCATCGCGATCGACGAAGCGCGGAAGCTCGGCATCCCGGTGGTGGCGATCGTCGATACCAACTGCGATCCGGACGACGCCGATTTCCCGATCCCGGGCAATGACGACGCGATCCGCGCCATCCAGCTCCTGGTGGGCCGCGTGGGCGACACGCTGGTCGAAGTGACCGGCGAGCAGTGGTCCCCCGAGGAAGAGGTGGAAGAGTACGACCAGGAGACCTCGGAGTACCTGGCGCAGGCTCCGGACGCCGAAGCCGGCGACGAGAGCGGCGAGGGCTACGAGGCCGCGCCGGCTCCCCGCGTGAGCGAGGACGCGGTGGAAGCCTCCGAAGGGCGCGAAGAGGACGAGGAGTAGAGAAGAAATGTCGATTACAGCAAAAGATGTTCAGGCGCTTCGGGAAAAGACCGGCGCCGGCATGATGGACTGCAAGAAGGCGCTGCAGGAGTCCGGCGGCAACATGGACGAGGCGGTGAAGTACCTTCGCGAGAAGGGGATCGCCTCCGCCACGAAGCGGGAAGGCCGCAGCGCCTCCGAAGGCACCATCGGCACCTACCTGCACCACACCGGCAAGATCGCCGTGCTGGTGGAGCTGAACTGCGAAACCGACTTCGTGGCTCGCAACGAGGAGTTCCAGGCGCTGGCGCGGGAGCTGGCGCTCCAGGTCGCCTCCGCCAACCCGACCTACCTTCGCGCGGAAGACGTGCCGGAGGACGTGCTGACCCGCGAGCGTGAGATCGCGGAGAACCTGGCGCGCAACGAGGGCAAGCCGGAGGCCGCGCTTCCCAAGATCGTGGAAGGCCGCGTGCGGAAGTGGCTGGAGGAGAACTGCCTCCTGACCCAGGCTTCGATCCGCGACCCGAAGAAGCAGGTGGGTGACCTGGTGCAGGACCTCCGCGCCAAGCTGGGTGAGAACGTCCAGGTGCGCCGCTTCGTGCGGTACAAGGTCGGAGAAGAGGCCTGATCCGGTGAGCGACGACTCGCAAACTCCGGCTGCGCCCCTGCGCTGGAAGCGAGCGCTGCTGAAACTCAGCGGTGAGGCATTTGCGGGCGGTCAGGGCATCGGGATCGATGCCCCGACCGTCCGTCGCATCGCCGAGGAGGTCAGCGGGGTCGCCGCGCTGGGCGTGGAGCTGGCCGTGGTGGTAGGCGGCGGCAACATCATCCGCGGCGGGCTCGCCAGCGCCGCCGGGATCGAGCGCACCACCGGCGACCACATGGGCATGCTCGCTACGGTGATCAACTGCCTCGCGCTGCAGGATGCGCTGGAGAGCATGGGGATCCCGGTGCGGACCCAGACCGGCATCTCCATGAGCCAGATCGCGGAGCCGTTCATCCGGCGCCGCGCCATCCGTCACCTGGAGAAGGGCCGGGTGGTGATCTTCGGAGCCGGCACCGGCAACCCGTACTTCACCACCGATACCGCCGCCGCGCTGCGGGCGCTGGAGATACGCGCCCAGGTGATCCTCAAGGCGACCAACATCGACGGCATCTACGACCGTGACCCTCGCAAGCACCCGGACGCCGTGAAGTTTACGGAGCTCTCCCATGAGGAAGCGTTCCATCGGCGGCTGGCGGTGATGGACCTGACCGCCTTCTCCCTGAGCATGGAGAACGGAATCCCGATTGTCGTATTCGACATGAACGAGAGCGGGAATATCCGGCGCGTGCTGCAGGGCGAGCCGGTCGGAACGGTGGTCGGAACCCGCTCCGGCGACGCCGACTGACCGGAAGCTCCGGCGACCGATTCCTGCCCGGAGACAGGAGACGCAGAAATGGCAGACGAGAACTTCGGAAAGAACCTGCTGCGCGATGCCGACGACCGGATGCGGAAGAGCATTGAGTCGACGCAGCACGACCTGCAGGCGATCCGCACCGGCCGCGCCAACCCGGCGCTGCTGGAGCGGGTAGAGGTGGAGTATTACGGCAGTAAGATGCCCCTCCCGCAGGTAGCCACCGTCACCGCGCCGGAAGCGCGCATGCTAGTGGTCTCCCCCTGGGACCGCGGTGCCCTCCCCGCCATCGAGCGTGCGATCATGAAGTCGGACCTCGGTCTCAACCCGAGCAGCGACGGCCAGATGATCCGCCTCATCGTGCCGCAGCTCACCGAGGAGACGCGCAAGGGCCTGATCAAGCAGGTCCACAAGCGGATCGAGGAGGGGAAGGTCGCCATCCGCAACATCCGCCGCGACGCGATCGAGCAGCTTCGCTCCGCCAAGAAGAACAGCGAGATCGGCGAGGACGAGGAGAAGCGGCTGGAAGGCGACGTCCAGAAGTCGACCGACAAGTTCGTCGCGGAGCTGGACGCGATCCAGAAGCACAAGGAAGCGGAATTGATGGAAGTCTGAGCCTCGCTCAGCTCCATCCACCTCGAGGGGCTCCGGCGGCAACGCCGGGGCCTTTTCCGCTTAGCCTCGCCAGGGCCAGTCGTGAGCCGAGCGCCGGCCACCCCCGAAGGAACGGGTTCGAGGAGCGCGAGCAGGCCGCTTCCGGCAGCCCTTTCGGTGGAGGCACCGCTCCCCGAGTTCGTCATTCTGAACGCAGTGAAGAATCTCGGCAGCCGTCCTGGTCCGGTGCACGCATCTTCGTGACGAGGACCCAAACAGGCGAGGCGCTCCCGAACGTGTGGGCCCGGCGTACTCCCGGAGAGCCGAGTGACGTAGATCCTTCACTGCGTTCAGGATGACCTCCGGGGGCGGAGCCGTGCTCAAGCTGGGCTCACGCCGATCCGATGGGACCGGTTCGCGGCAAAACCCCACGCGACGCCCTTCAGTGCAGCGCCCCATAGAGGGCGGGGAGCGGCCGGGCGCTAACGTAGCTGCGGCCGGTATACTCTCCGCGCCGCGCGTGCGGCTCACCCGCTCTACGGAGACCCTCGATGCCTCGACTTCCGCTTCGCTTCTTTTGCCTGCTGCTGCTTGGCTGGACTGCAGTCGGGCTGGCCGGCACGGCCGGCGCCCATCCAAGCCACGATGACGACCACCTCCGCATAGGGATCCTCGCGCCGGTCACCGGCAGTGCGGAAGCGACAGGTAGAGAGATGCTCCACGGCGCTGCGCTGGCGGTGGAGCAGATCAATGCCGCCGGTGGGGTGCGGGTCGGCAAGAAGCGGATGGAGCTGGAGCTGGTTACCGGCGACACGCAGTCGACCGCCGAGGGGGGAGTCGCGGCGGCGAACGCGCTGATCCAGCAGCAGGTCGTCTCGTTCATTGGGGCCTACGGCAGCGCGACCACCCTCGCGGCGCAGGTGCCGATCTCCGCCGCGAAGCTGCCGTACCTGGTGAGCGGCGCCAGCACGCCGCGCATCACGCGCCGCACCGATCTGGACACCAGCCGGATGTTCCACCTGCACGAGCTGGGCCCGTGGGATGGGGCCGCCGCCGCGCGGTTCCTGGCCGAGGCGGCGCGGCCGGCGCTGGCACCGAAGCGGAACCTCCGCGTGGCGGTGCTGTATCAGGACACCGCGTTCGGGCAGGACTTCCTGAACGGCCTGCCCGGCCTGGGCCTGCAGGGCTACACGGAGGCGCGAGGGCTGCCGCTGGACCTCGTGGCGGTGGAGCCGTTCGCCAACGGCGCGACCGACTTCGAAGAGCAGCTCCTCCGGGTGCGGGATGCGGACCCGGACATCATCGTCCCCGTCGCCCTGGTGGCGGAGGCGATTCCCATGCTGCACCAGGCCGTGAACGAGCTCGGGATGAGCGTTCCCTGGGGGCCGGTCAACAAGGTTTGCGAGTCCCCCGCGTTCTACGAGGCGATCGACGACCTCCGAGTCCCGATCTTCATCGGAACCTACTTCTCCGTCTGGGACACCCCGCGCGGCAAAGCCGGACGCCACCTCGATAGCTTCCGCGGCCAGTACGTGGTGCGCTGGGGTGAGCTGCCCGGCCTGGAGGCGGCGCTGCAGTACGAGGCGATCTACACCCTCAAGGCGGTCTACGAGCGGGCGCGCACCCTGCGACCTGCGAAGGTGACGCAGGCGTTCCGCAGCCTCAACACGCCGAGCCGGATCTTGCCGACCGTGAAGCGGAAGATCCGCTTCGATAAGAACCGCGAGGTCCGCTTCGATCTCTTCGTGACGCAGCTCTTCTTCGACGAGGAACTCGGCCGGATGCGCTCTCGCATCGTCTGGCCCGCGTCCCTCGCTACCGGTCCGCTGGACCTGGAGCCGGAGCCCCGGGGATAGCCGCTCACGTCCGGCCCGCTGCGCTTGCCGCCGCGCACGGGCCGGGCGTGAGATAATCGAGACGAAGTAGTCGTTAGTCAAGCCGGGATCGACGGGGGAAGCTCTGTTGCAGGTTTGCAAGTTGGCAGGTTGCAGGTTGGGAACACGGGAGGCGGGGTTTGGAACCTGCAACCTGTTAACCTGCAACCTGGAAACAGACGGGGAGCGAGCTGCCCTTTCCCCGCTCTCCCTTGCTCCCGCTCCCTGCCGAAAGCGGTAGCTTGACACACCCGAAATGTGGCGTCCGGCCGCGATCCGATCCGCGAGAGAGAACCCCATGAGCTCCAGCATTGCCCCTGTCCTGATCGCCGGCGAATGGCGGTCGAGCCACTCGACCGGCACCTTCCAGGCCGATAACCCGACCCTGGGGAAGGCGCTTCCGGAGAGCTATCCGGTCTCTTCCCGCGAGGAGGTGCTGGAGGCGATCCGCGCCGGCTGCGAGGCGGCGGATGCCCTGCGACGGACGCCGGGTGAGGCGATTGCCCGCTTTCTGGAAGCGTTCGCGGACGGCATCGAGGCGCGGCGCGCCGACCTGGTGGCGCTGGCGCACGCGGAGAGCGGGCTGCCGGAGAAGCCGCGCCTGAAAGTGGTGGAGCTGCCGCGCACCACCAACCAGCTGCGCCTGGCGGCGAAGGCGGCGCGAGAGGGCACCTGGCGCGAGCCGATCCGGGACGAGGCGGCCGGCATCTACTCGGTGCGCGCGCCGCTCGGCGGCCCGGTGGTGGTGATGGGGCCGAACAACTTCCCGTTCGCGTTCAATTCCGTGGCCGGGGGCGACTTTGCCGCCGCCCTCGCCGCGCACAACCCCGTCATCGCTAAGGCGAATACCAGCCATCCCGGTACCACCCGGCTGCTCGCTGAGATCGCGCGAGAGGCGGTGGAGAGCGCCGGCCTCCATCCCGCCACCGTGCAGCTGATCTACCGGACGCCGCGGGAGGTGGGGCTGGAGCTGGTTTCGCACCCGCTGGTCGGCGCGACCGGCTTCACCGGCAGCAAGGCGGCCGGTCTGCAGCTCAAGGACGCGGCGGACCGCGCCGGCAAGCCGATCTACCTGGAGATGTCGAGCGTCAACCCGGTGGTGGTGCTGGAAGGCGCGCTCCGCGAGCGGGGCGAGGCGATTGCCGAGGAGTTCTTCGGCTCCTGCACCATGGGCGCCGGCCAGTTCTGCACCAATCCCGGGTTCCTGGTGCTGCCGGACAGCGAAGCGGGCCGGGCGTTCGTCCAGGCGGCCTGCGCGAAGTTCGCGGCGGGCGCCCCGGGCGTGCTCCTGGGCAAGGGCGGCCGCTCGGCGCTGGTGGAGGCGGTCGGCACGCTCCGCGCGGCCGGAGCGACGGTGCTGGTCGGCGGCGAGCCGGCGGAAGGTCCCGCCTACCGGTTCCAGAACACGCTGCTGCAGGTGACCGGGGAGCAGTTCCTGCAGAACCCGCACGACCTCCAGACCGAGGCGTTCGGGCCGGTTTCGCTGCTCGTCATGTCGAGCAGTACGGCGCAGACGGTCGAGATCCTCCGCCGGCTCGAAGGCAACCTCACCGGCACGATCTATTCCGATACCGCGGGCAGCGACGACGCCGACTATGCCGCGATCGAGCCGCCGCTCCGCCAGCGCGTGGGCCGGCTGCTCAACGACAAGATGCCGACCGGCGTGGCGGTGAGCCCCGCCATGAACCACGGCGGCCCGTACCCGGCCACCGGCCACCCCGGCTTCACGGCCGTCGGTCTCCCGACCAGCATAAGCCGCTTCACCGCGCTGCACTGCTACGACAACGTCCGCCCCGAGCGCCTCCCCGAGGACCTGCGCTGAGTCAGGCAGATGTGTAAGAAGGGGGATAAGGGGATAGGGGGGATAAGGGGATGGACATGCTCCAGGCTCGCCTGACGCAGATCCGGTGCGGCCCCGACGGTGCTGAGAGGTTGGTGGCCATCAGCCTGACGGGTTCGTAGCAGCACCGTTCTTCTGTTTGGTCCGGTTTATCCCCCTATCCCCCTTCATCTCCACATCTCCTTTCTTACACAAGCGTCGAATGCCGAAGTCAGCTCCTGTCGTTCAGAGGTTCTTTGCTCCCTGCCCGCGCGGGTTGGAGGAGTCGCTTTCGGAGGAGCTGGAGGGGCTGGGGGCGCGGGAGGTGGAGCGGGTGCCGGGCGGGGTGCACTTTCGGGGCGACTGGTCGGTCTGCTACCGGGTGAACCTGCACAGCCGCATCGCCACCCGCGTCCTCTGGCGCGTGGCGCACGCACCGTACCGCGTCGAGCCGGAGGTCTACCGCGCCGCGTTCGACGCTCCCTGGCGCGACTGGTTCGATCCGGCGCAGACGATCCGCGTCTACACGACGGGGGTGCAGTCGCCGCTGCGGAGCCTCGACTACATCACGGTCCACATCAAGGATGCCATCTGCGCCCGCTTCACCCAGGACTGCGGCGAGCGGCCGAGCGTAAACACCGAGGCACCGGACGTGCGAATCCACGCGTTCCTGGACGCGCGGACGGTGACGCTCTACCTCGACACCTCCGGCGAGCCGCTCTTCAAGCGCGGCTATCGCCGGACCACCACCGAGGCACCGCTGAAGGAAAACCTGGCGGCCGGCATCCTGCGCCTCACCGGCTGGCAGCCCGGGACGCCGCTCCTCGACCCGATGTGCGGCAGCGGCACGTTTCTGCTGGAGGCGGCGCAGATCGCGCTGAACATCGCGCCGGGAAGCGCGCGCCGGTTCGGGTTCGAGAAGCTGAAGTGGCATCAGCCGGCACTCTGGTCGCGCATCCAGGCGGACGCCCGTGCGAAGCAGCTTCCGCCCCGCCCGCTCCCGATCTACGGCTGCGATCTCCACAACGGGGAGCTGGAGGCGGCGCGCCGCAACCTGGCGGATGCCGGGCTGGGGGAGGTCGTGCGGCTCAAGCAGGCCGACATCCTGCGCGTCTCCGCGCCCGCCGAGAGCGGCGTGATGGTGACGAACCCGCCGTACGGCGTCCGCCTGGGGGAGCAGGAGGAGCTGGCGCGCTTCTACCCGCGCCTGGGCGACGCCCTGAAGCAGAACTTCGCGGGGTGGGACTGCTTCATCCTGAGCGCCGATCCGCGCCTGCCCAAGCTGATCCGCCTCGGCACGAGCCGCCGCATCCCGCTCTTCAACGGCGCGCTGGAGTGCCGCCTGCTGGAGTACCGCATGGTCGCGGGCCCTCGGAAAGGCCCGGCCGACTGAGCCGCCGCGCCGGCGGAGAACCGCCATGCTCCCGATCATCGAGCTCCCGCTCGTCAGCGAGGACTGGGTCTACCCCTGCTCCGCCGACGACCTCCGCGGGCGGCTGTCGACCGTCCCGGAAGCGGACTTGAACGGCCTGCGCCGCATCCTTCTCGCGCCCTCCACGCGGAAGGACCACACTTCGAACGGGAGCTATCGCTACTCCCCAAAGCCGGAGATCCGGATCTACTCCCATCCACGGTCGCTCCGGCATAAGCTGCCCTCCTGGACCGGGACGCGGCACCTCCCGTTGTATGCGGTCGAGCGGCAGTACGGGATGACGGTGGAGCAGGTGGGGAGCCGCTACTTCTGCTGCTGGGAGCCGGAGGCGCTGCGGCGCTTCATCGTGGAGCACGTGCTGCTGCACGAGATCGGCCACCACGTCTACCACCAGCAGCGGCGGATCGCCGGCTGCGAACATCGGCCCAACACGCGAGAGTCGGAGCAGTTCGCCGAAGCCTACGCGCTTCGGCACTCACGCGAACTGGGTCCACGGTGGGGGAGCGGGAACGAAGTAGAGCCGCAGGTCTCGGAGGTGGCTCGACGCGGAGACCACGTTCGTCCACACCGCGGCAGTGAGGAGGAGCGACCACCAGCCACGCCGTCGCAGCGTGGACCAGCCCTCCCGCTTCGGGATCCCGAACCACGCGCGTGCCTGGAAGAAACTCACCGTCAACCAGAGAATGCTCCCGGTGGCGGCGGTCTGACTGACAAAACCCGGAGCGAGCAGCGGCAGTCCCGAGGTGACCACCGAAGTAGCCAGGCCGGCAGTGGTGACGGCACTCGTCACGAATAGGGCGGCCATCAGCGGAGCCCAGGCGCCGGCGTCTCCGGGGATGAGTCCCGGCAGGCAGACCCGCGCGAGGACGAGGATCCACGTGATGATCACCGTGCCGGCAACTCCAAGCTGATAGTCCACGAGGAACAGCACCGGCAGTGCCGCGACGGCTACGAGCGCCATCATCCCCAGGAAGATGAGGCCCACCGCCAGAATCCGAACGCACGCCGGCGGGTCCGTGTGCGGCGAGGTGCTCTTGCTCGCCGGATCCCGATCAACTGGGCGCTCGGTGGACATTGACACTCCTTCGCCCGGTCTCTGTTGCTCCCGTGTCCGGGACCCACCCGATCACCGCAGGAAGGCGAGGGTGGCGTCGGTGCCCCATTTGCCTTCGACGAAGGCGGTCACAGAGTCGAGTTCCACGCCTTCTCCGCGGAGGTCCTGCAAGACCCCGAACATTCGCTGCAGCATCGCGTCGTTCTCGCGGTCCTCGCGGATGCCGCCGATCTCGTCGATGCCGAGCGCAAGGGCGGGCCGGCGGAACTCCCGAAAGTAGCGGCGGAGGGAGTCGACAGCGCCGTCGAAGTCCCGGTCGCGCCCGACGAACCAGGTGCAGGAGACGACGTCCACGTAGTGGTCTCCCGGCCAGTAGTCGCGGATCATCGCGTAGCGGTCGCCGCGGATGTCGGAGCGGATGGCGGGGGAGAAGGCGAAGCGGACCTCCGGCGCCCGGAAGCGGAACACCTCGCGGACCATCGGGAAGGTGCGGCGGTAGTCGTCCGGGCGGCGGCCCCAGACCTGGGACGGGGTGGGAGAGTCGTTGAACTCCGAGGCGTAGCGGATTACGATCTCCAGCCGCTTCCCGGCGGCCCGGGCGAGCTGCTGATACGCCTCCAGCTCCGCCGCCAGGCCGTGAAGGAGGTCGAGATTCCGCTCCACCCGCCTATACGGATCGGGAAGCTGGTAGGGGAGCAGGGCCAGGTTGAGCGTCTTGCCGGGTTGCTCGCTCGCGCGGAGGGAGGCGAGGAGCGCGTCGAAGAAGCGCTGGTGGTGCGGCCGCAGCGCGCGGCCGTGCCGGGCGAAGTAGCCGGCGGCATCCTCGTTGACGCCGTAGTAGAAGTTCGTTCCCTCCGGCTCGAAGCCGTAGCGCGCCCGCGCCGCCTCCTGCGGGAGCACCTCCGCGCCGTCCTTTCGGAAGAGCAGCAGCCGGCGGATGTTCGTGGGGCGCATGGGTTTGCCAGGTGTCAGGGGCCAGGGGCCAGGGGCCAGGGGCCAGGGGCCAGCGACGCCTGCCGTGAGGGAGGCAATGATTTCGGCACCGCACGGCGGGCCGTGAACGACCCGCCTGTCTCTTCGGAAAGCACCCTGAAGGGCGCTACTTTCCCGAGAACCCTCAGTCACGCCGATGAGCCAGCCTGCTTCAGCAGGCTTACACAAACTCCAGCCGGCTCCTTCAGGGGCCGGCGCGGCGTTAGAGAAGGGACGCATCGCACGGGGGAGCCGCCCTGATCCCCGACCCCTGACCCCTGACCCCCGACCGAAAGCTACTTCCCGACCAGCACCCGCTCCGGCGGCTCGTTCAGGAACTGGACCTTCTGGTGCTGCTCGGCCATGTAGTTCAGGCTCCAGTCGCCGTCGAAGAGCCCGGCCGGCTGGCCCTCGACGTCCTCCACGCGGCGGGAGCCGTGGAACCAGCGCATCGCCTTCAGCTCCGCGGGGTCGGCGTCGAGCCAGCGGACGTGCGAGTAGGGGAGTGGCTCCAGGACGGTCTCCACGCCGTATTCGCTGCGGAGCCGGAACTGCACCACCTCGAACTGCAGGCGGCCGACCGCCCCCAGGATCGGCTCGCGGCGGGCGGCGTCGACGTCGTAGAAGACCTGCACCACGCCTTCTTCGCCGAGCTGGTCGATTCCCTTCTGGAACTGCTTGTACTTGTCGATCCGGGTGTTCCGCAGGATGGCGAAGTGCTCCGGCTGGAATCGCGGGATGCCGCGGAAGCGGACCGGGGTGCCGGTGTAGAGCGTGTCCCCGATGTTGAAGACGCCGGGATTGGTGAGCCCAATGATGTCTCCGGGATACGCCTCTTCCATGATCTCGCGGTCTTGCGCGAAAAGCTTCTGGGGCCGCGTCAGGCGGACGGAGCGGCCGAGACGGGCGTTCTGCACGCTCATGTCGCGCTCGAAGCGGCCGGAGACGACGCGCATGAAGGCGATGCGGTCCCGGTGGTTCGGGTCCATGTTCGCCTGGATCTTGAAGACGAAGCCGCGGAAGTGCGGATCCTCCGGAGTGACTTCCGCGTCTTCCCCGGCCAGGTACGGGCGCGGCGCCGGGGCCATGCGCACGAACCAGTGCAGGAACGGCTCCACGCCGAAGTTGGTCACCGCGCTCCCGAAGAAAGCCGGGGTCACCTCGCCGGCGTCGACGCGCTCCTGGTCCAGCTCCTCGCCGGCCACGTCGAGCAGCTCGATCTCCTCGCGGAGCCGAGTATAGCGGACGTCGCCGAGGTGCTTCGCCAGGACCGGATCGTCCAGGTCGGTCACCTTCAGCGGGGCGCGATAGGCGCCGCGGTCGGTGCGCTCGAAGAGGTGCACCTCCTTCGAGCGCCGGTCGTAGACGCCGCGGAAGTCGGAGCCGTCCCCGATCGGCCAGTTGATCGGCACGGAGGAGATGCCGAGCACCTCTTCGATCTCCGCCAGAAGCTCCAGCGGCTCCTGACCGGGCCGGTCCATCTTGTTG
The DNA here is from genome assembly GCA_046292385.1 of Armatimonadota bacterium. Lineage (GTDB taxonomy): Bacteria > Armatimonadota > SYMT01 > SYMT01 > SYMT01 > JBKBRF01. The sequence goes on from JBKBRF010000020.1 coordinate 62,243, forward strand.
ATGAAGGTGAAGATCGGGATGCCGCGCTGCCGGCAGACGTGGAAGAGCTTCCGGGTCTGCGGCTCGACCCCCTTGGCGTTGTCGATCAGCATCACCGCGCTGTCGGCCGCCATCAGGGTGCGGTAGGTGTCCTCGCTGAAGTCCTGGTGGCCCGGCGTGTCGAGGAGGTTGAGGACGTGCCCCTCGTACTCGAACTGCAGCACGGTGGAGGTGATGGAGATGCCGCGCTGCTGCTCCAGCGCCATCCAGTCCGAGGTCGCCTTGCGCTGGTTCTTGCGCGCGCTCACGGAGCCGGCCAGCTGAATGGCGCCGCCGTACAGCAGGAGCTTCTCCGTTAGCGTGGTCTTCCCCGCGTCCGGATGGGAGATGATGGCGAAGGTGCGTCGCCGCTGGATCTGCTCGCGGTGCTGGCTCATCGGGTCGCTTCAGGCACAAAAAGGGCCGGCGCACATCGCCGGACAACGCCGCATCATAACACTGCAGGGCAACCCGGCACAACGAGCGCCCGCGTCTCGCCCCGAGCGGCGACCGCCGGGCCGTAAGCCGCCGCGAGGCTATTGACGCGCGCGCCGGGCACCTGCTACGATAAGCCACCCCGGTATGCGGCTCCGTCCGCGCCGTGCGGCGGCGTAGCCAAGTGGCTAAGGCAGGAGTCTGCAAAACTCCCATCAGCGGTTCGATTCCGCTCGCCGCCTTCCCAGCTCTGGAACCGCGAAGCCCCAGCCGTCAGGCCGGGGCTTCTTTCGTAATGGATGTTCACGGCCGGTTAGCGGTTCTGGTTTCCGGCGCTGCGGCTCCGGCTGCTGGAGCCGGATTTACTGGGCGTGACCGACGCCGGGACCGGAATCGGCCCGCGCGCTTCCGGGTCCAGCGCCGCCAGGATCGCCCCGCTCTCCGCCGGTCGGAAGCCGGCCGGCCATTTCGTGCTCGCGTTGTAGAGCGCGCTCTCCAGGATCGCGCCGGAAAGGATCGCCTCGGAGAGGTTGGCGCCGCGGAGGTCGGCGCCGGTCAGGTCTGCCTCGCTCAGGTCCGCCCGGGTCAGGGTGGCGCGCTCCAGGTTCGCGCCCTGCAGCTTCGCGCCGGTCAGGCGGGCGCGGTGCAGGCTCGCGCCGGTCAGCACCGCGTCCTTCAAGTCCGCGTCGGTCAGGATCGCCTCGCCCAGGATCGCCTGGTAGAGCTTCGCGTCGGTGAGATTGGCGCGGGCGAAGCGGGAGCGGGAGAGATTGGTGCGCTCCAGCACCGCCCGGGTCAGGTCCGCCTCCGAAAAGTCGGCGTCGGTTGCCAGCGATCCGGTCAGCACCGCCTCGGTCAGGATCGCGCGCGAGAGGTCGACCCGGGGCATCCGGACGCTGATCAGAATCGCGCGGGTCAGGTCGGCGCCGGCGAGATTGCGGCCGCGCAGGTCGTCGAACGAGCGGTTCTGCTCCACAAAGCTCGGCAGCGCCGGCGGCGCCTGCTCCGGGAGCATGCGCTCTCCGGCGGCGGCAGACACCGCCGCTCCGGCGATCAGCAGTCCGCCGGCGAGCGCCGGCAGGGTCCGTCTCCAGGTCATCCTCGTCTCCCGCGGCTACTCGCTGCCGCTCTCCGCCTCTTCCACCGCGCGCATGGCGCCCTGGAAGCCGATCCGGCTGTGCGTGCCGTCGCAGAACGGCTTCTTGACCGAGGCTCCGCAGCGGCAGAGCGCGATGACCGGCTTCTCCAGCCGAATCGTGTTCCCCTCGTGATCCACCAGCTCCACCGGTCCGCTCACGATGTAGGGGCCGTTCTCCCGGATGTCGATCCGCACGTCTGCCATCGTCTCCACCTTTCACTACCGTCTGCTCGGCCCTCACGCAAGCGCCGCCAGTGGAATGTTACTACCTCCCGCGCGCGATTCCCCTCTGCGGCCGCCCTAGGTTGCGGCCGACCCCGGTGGACGGTGCTGTCTACGTACCGCCCAGCCGCCCACGTGGACGTCCGGAGGGGCAGCCAAAGGCTGAACCGGAGGGCGGCACTTGTGACCACCCCTTGGCCAAGGGGTGGTTGCTCGAAGGGTCGGGATTCAGCCCGTGAACCTTGCCTCTGGCGAGATCCGGACTGTGGCGCGGGAAGAGCAAGCCGGAGCGAACTCCCGGAGCGGCCCGTTAGCCCGAAGGGCGTGGGAGGGCCGCGGAGGGCAGAGTCGCGGGAGGGCTGAATTCCGGCACAAGGGCACGGGGTCGGACCCACGGGATGGTGGCTGCCTTCCGCATGCAGATCAAGCTCACGCCGAGGGAGACCCGCCCACCAGGAAGAACCTGCTCTTCGGCGGAGCGGATCGGCGCGCTCCGCGTGAGAGGAGCACGTCCATGAAGTCCCCCCGGTTTGCGGTACGGTGCGCGGCGCTCGCTGCCGCATGCTTCGCCTTCGCCGGCTGCACCGTCACCACCCCCGGCGCGGCCCCGCCTCCCGCGAATGCGCCCGCGGCCTCCGGAGGGGAGGAGACGGTCGTCGTGCCGGAGGCGCCTCCGGTGCCGGAAGAGGTAGTCCCGAGCGGCAAGCCGGACCGCCCGCTGACGGTGGGAGTCTCCCTGCTCACGCGCACGCACGAGTTCTACAAGGAGATGGAAGCGGCGATGCGGGAGGCGGCCGAGGAGCACGGGATCACGCTGCAGGTCCAGAGCGCCGACATGGACCGGAGCCGGCAGCTCGAGCAGGTGCAGACGTTCCTCTCGCAGAAGGTCGACGCCATTATCCTCTGCCCGGTCGATAGCCAGAGCTCCGGCAGCCTGGTCCAGCTTGCCAACGAGCAGCGGGTGCCGGTCTTCACCGCGGACATCGCCAGCAAGGGCGGGGACGTCGTCTGCCACGTCGCCTCGAACAACGAGCAGGGCGGAGAGCTGGTGGGGGACTACCTGGCGGAAGCGCTCGGCGGGACGGGGGAGGTGGCGATCATTGACTACCCGGTCGTCACTTCCGTGCAGGACCGCGTCCGCGGCTTCAAGAAGGCGATCGCCCGCCACCCCGGGATCAAGATCGTCGCGCAGCCCGCGCCGGAGAAGCCGGAGCGTGCGGTCACCTTCCCCGTGGCGCAGGACCTCCTCCAGTCGCGCGGTCCGAGCCTGAAAGGCGTCTTCGGGATCAACGACGACTGCGCCCTCGCGGTGGTGCAGGCGGCCAGTGCCGCCGGGCGGGACGACCTGGTCGTGGTCGGCTTCGACGCCACGCCGGAGGCGCAGCAGTACATCCGCCAGGGCAGCGTCCTCAAGGCGGACGCGATGCAGTTCCCCGGCGTCATCGGCCGCAGCGTGGTCAGCGCCGTCGTGAAGAACGCCGCAGGCGAAGCGGTGCCGAAGACCGTCGCCATCCCTACGGGCCTGCTGCGGAGAAAGTAGGCTTATAAGGGATGAATGATGAGGGATGAGGGATGAATTCCGAACCTCTGGCACGGGGGATCCGAACGCTCGTGGCGTGCAACTGCGGCTCGATTGGCCTCTGGAGAAAGAGAAAGAGAACGAGAAGGAGAAGGATCTCCGAAGTGCGGTAGGTTCGGATTCATCCCTCATCCTTCATCCCTCATCCTTTAAGTCTTGACTTCCACGGGCCTGGCCGCTAGACTGGGCCCCGACAGCCGAATAACCGCTCGGAACCGCCGAAGACCGCAGGCGCCGCCCCGTGGGTGGCCGAAAATCCCAGCCTGCCGAGGTAGAGAAGCCAGCGGACCCGATGGCGCCTCGCCGTCGCGGCCCCCGTTTTGCGTCCCTGCCTGACCCTCAGGCGGGGACGTTCAGGTTTTCTGGGGGGAGGTGATTCCGATTTCCGAGAAAGAGATTCCGCATCGCGACCCGCGCCCTGACAAGGTGGCGCAGGTAGAGACGATCTCCGAGCTGCTGGACCGCTCCGCGGGCGTGGTACTGACCGACTACCGCGGCTTCACGGTGGCCGAGAAGGCCGACCTGACCCGGCGCCTGCGGGAGGCCGGGGCCGAGTACCACGTGGTCAAGAACACGCTGTTCCGGCTGGCCTACGCCGAGCGCGGCGAGAACCCGGAGGAGATGCTTTCCGGTCCGACCGCCGTGGCGTTCGCGCTGAATGACCCGGTCGGCCCGTCCAAGGTCCTGCTCGACTTCATTCGCGAGAAGAAGAAGGGCACGGTGAAGGGCGGCGTGGTCGACGGCAAGATCTTCAACGAGGACGCGATCAAGCGCCTGTCCGAGCTTCCGCCGAAGGACCAGCTCATCGCGCAGGTGGTGGGCGCCGTCCAGGGCCCGCTCGCCGGCCTCGTCTACAGCCTGCAGGGCGTGCTGGGCAACTTCGTCCGCACCGTTCAGGCGATCCACGACCAGAAGGCGGAAGGCGGCGCTTAAGCCGGCCTTTCCACCGATATCCGCTCGTACTGTTTACTTAAGGGAGAGAGACCGATGGCTCTTAGCAAGGAAGAGATTATCGACGCGATCAGCCAGATGTCCGTGCTGGACCTGGCCGAGCTCGTGAAGGACCTGCAGGACAAGTTCGGCGTCAGTGCCGCTCCGGTGGCGGTGGCTGCTGGCCCGGCCGCTGGCCCGGCCGCCGCGGCGGTGGAGGAGGCTCCGACCTCCTTCAACGTGATCCTCACCAGCGCCGGCGCCCAGAAGATCCAGGTGATCAAGGCGGTCCGCGAGGTGACGACCCTGGGTCTGAAGGAAGCGAAGGACCTGGTGGACGGCGCTCCGAGCCCGGTGAAGGAAGGCGTGGCGAAGGAAGAGGCCGACGCCCTGAAGGCGAAGCTGGAGGAGTCCGGCGCCACCGTCGAGATCAAGCCGGCTTAATCGCCCGCTCGCGTCGACGAAAAGACTCGGAAGCCCGCGGCACCCGCCGCGGGCTTCCCGGTTTTCTGATGGGGGGGTGGGTGCTTGCCGGGCGGTTGAAACTACGGCAACTACGGCACGAAGTTTCATCCCCCGGACGGGGGAGCCCCTACGGGCACTCAAATAGACCTGATCCGCGCGTCCGGCGCCGGCCTATCGCACCGCCGCCTGGGTCGCGCTCAGGTCGGTGAAGGTGAACTTCCGCTTCACCGCCTCGTGCTTCTTGCCGCCGATCTCCACGTGGGGGTAGACGAAGTAGTTGAGCGGGCCGCTCTTCTGGGCGGGAGCGAGGGTCAGGTGACGTCCGCGGCTGAATTCCAGGCGGTTCTCGTCGTGGTGCCCGAAGAAGTAGTCCTTCTTCTCCCGCTGGCCCAGCGCCACCGCCTTCGCCGCCTCGCTGCTGTCGATCGGGACCCACTCGCCGTCTACGTAGAGCTCGGCCCAGCAGTGATAGCCGGGGATCTCGCCCTGTCCGCGCTCCTCCGGCAGCGGCACGCCCATGGCGAAGCGGGCCGGGATCCCCTGCGACCGGGCCATGCCGATGATGAGCGCGTGGAAGTCGGTGCAGTTGCCGCGTTTGGCGTCGCACGCCCAGATCGCGTCGCCGCGGCCCCAGCCGGTCCCGCTCTTGTCGTACTTCATCATCCCGGTGACCTTCTCATAGATCGCCCGGGCTTTCGCCGCCGCCCCCTTCTTGCCGCGGGTCGCCTCTACCGCCAGCGCCTTCACGGGGCCGTCGGTGGGGACCAGCGGCTCCGCGCTCAGGTACTCCGCCCGCTCCGCCGCGTTCAGCTCTTCCCGCGTGCCGGCGTTCTCCAGGCGGGTCGCCACGATCTCCATCGTGATCTCCACCGGACCGCTCGGCCGCTCTTGGCGGAAGTAGGCTGCCTGGTTGCCCTGCCGCGGCTCCTGGGAGATGGTGATCGGTCCCGGCGCGGCGAGCGTGACGCTGTGGATCGCCTGGTGCTCCGTCGACTGCGGGTACGGCAGCCAGACCTCCAGCGCGCCGGAGCCGTGCGGCACGTCGTTTACGACCGTCCTATAGTGAAACCGGAAGGTCCGGCTGCGGGTCGGGGTCTGCGCGGCACCGGCCAGCCCGCAGGAGACGGCGAGCAGCGAGGCGACGAGCGAGAGAGTGAGCTTCATTGCAGGTAATCCCGGGGCGGCCCGGCTGAACGCACCGGCGTGCTCCGTCTGAGGATACGCCGGGGCACGCTGCCGCTCACATCGAAAGCTTGGATGGCGGCTCGGCCGTCTATCGAACGAAGCAATGGGAGTGTGGGACGATGGAACGGACCGCGATCGTCACCGGGGCCGGACGCGGCGTGGGGAGGTCGATCGCCCTCGCGCTGGCGCGCGGCGGCTGGCGGGTGGCCCTGCTGGCGCGCACCGCGGAGCAACTCGAGGCCGTGGCCGCAGAGGCGCGCTCGGCGGGTGCCGGGGCCTCCCTGCCCCTGACGGCAGACGTGACCGATCCCGCCGCGTGGGCCGCTGCGGTCGAAGCCGTCGAGCAGGAGCTCGGTCCGGCCGAGCTGCTGGTGAACAATGCGGGGACGTTCAGCGCCATCGGTCCGCTCTGGGAGGCCGACCCGGACGCCTGGTGGGCCGACGTAACGGTAAGCCTGCGCGGCGTGCAGCTCGGCTGCCGCGCGGTGCTGCCGGGGATGCTCGCGCGGGGCCGCGGCCGCATCGTGAACGTGGTGGGAGGCGGAACGTTCGCGCCGTTCCCGCACGGCAGCGGCTACGCCGCAGGCAAGGCGGCGGTGATGCGCGTTACCGAAACCCTGGCGGCGGAGCTGGAAGAAGTGGGGAGCGCGGTCGCCGTCTTCGCGATCAGTCCGGGGCTGGTCCGCACCCGGCTCACGGAGCGCCAGCTCACCACTCCCGAGGGGCAGCGCTGGATGCGCCGGACCCGGGAGATGTTCGAGCGGGGCCGCGACCAGCCGCCGGAGCGAGCGGGAGAGCTGGTGGTGGCGCTCGCCTCCGGCCGCTTCGATCGCCTGGCGGGGCGCTTCTTCGCCGCGTCGGACGACCTGGAGACGCTGCTGGCCGATGAGGAGGAGATCCGCCGGAAGGATCGGCGCACGCTGCGGATGCGCTGATCCGTGGTCATTCCGGCTGGACTAGGTCAGTTTTCGCAGCTCCCGGAAACTCGGGTTTCACGGAGGTAGCGCAGGGGGAACTCTAAGCCATCAAATCCTGGAGCGTTCTCACCCCTCCAGGTGCTGGCCTACGCAGGCAGTGGAGGTAGCCATCGATGACGCCGCCGGACTCCATATGCAGATGACCCCCACGTGGGGTGTCGCATCCGTTCAGGCCGTGCGACTACGCAGAAGTCCCGTTCCCGCGAGTGCCACAACAGGCTGCTAACCGCCGTGAAGATGAGGTTTCGGTTAGCCGGCGGGTGAAGGGTGTGCGAGTACGTGCTGCGCCGGGCGGATTCCAGCCCGGTGGGCCGCGCCGGGAGTCGCGAGGGCGGACGAGAGCCGCGCGACCCGAGAGGCGGAGGGATGGTCCTTCCGCAGCGGACCGCACCAATGAGGGTGAAAAACTAGCTTGTGAATAGCGATGGGGCGCCGCGGTGCGCCCCATCCGCGCGTACGGCCTTTCGGAGACGGAGAGACGGAGAGACGGAGAGACGGAGAGACGGAGAGACGGAGAGACGGAGAGACGGAGAGACGGAGAGACGGAGAGACGGAGAGACGGAGAGACGGAGAGACGGAGAGACGGAGGGCGGCGGGCATGGCGCCCCGGAGGGGCGCGAGAGGATAGCCGGGGGTCAGCGCAGCGCAGCCCCCGGGATTCGGAGCCGCCACCACGCCCCGCCCTGGAGGGGCGGGAGGGCTACCCGGAAGTGGTGCGGAGTGAACTCCGCGGGTTGGCTCCGCCGGCAGTCAACTGCCGGCGATCTGGGGCTTTTTGCGCCCTGGAGGGGCGGCGGAAACCCGTCCTCTCGAGAACGCGCCGGAGCCCGGGGCTCGCCAGCGAGCAGGAGCAAGAGTAGGAGCAAGAGCAGGCCCCCCCATACACGGAGGGTTCGGCTTTAGCCTTTAGCCTTCTGCCTTTAGCCTTTAGGATCCCTCATCCCTCATCATCCCGCTTCCTTATCCTCGAAGACTGCACCACCCCCGCGCCGCCGAGGATGACTGCCATCGCGGTCCACTCCCGCCAGCCGAGCGGCTCTCCCAGCAGCGCCCAGCCGAGCACCACCGCCACCACCGGGTTCACGTAGGAGTAGAGGGAGACGGTGGAGATCGGCAGCTTCTGAAGCGAGTAGATGTAGCAGCCGTAACCGACGATGGAGCCAAAGACCACCAGGTAGGCGATCGAGCCGATCCCGGCGGGAGTCCAGTGGAGCCGGCTTCCCTCGCCGGCGGCGAGCCCGAGCAGACTCACCACGACGCCGGCCACCAGCATCTGCACCGCCGCGCCCACAAGCGGCTTCACTTCGGAAGGCTGTCTCCGCGCGTAGATCGAGCCGAGCGACCAGAAGAGACAGGCTCCCTGGAGCGCGAGGATGCCGCGGGCCATGTCGCCGTCGAAGGTGACCCCGTAGATGCGGGGCCAGACGAGGAAGAGGAGCCCTCCGAACCCCAGCAGCAGGCCGGCGACGTCGCGCGGCTTGATGCGGTCTCCGCCGGGGAGCGCCGCTTCCATCCCGAGCATCCAGAACGGCGTCATCGCCACCACCAGCGCGCCGACTCCGCTCGGGAGCCATTTCGCCGACCAGACGACGAAGCCGTTCGCGAAGCCGAGCAGCGCCAGGCCTACGATCGCGAGGCGCAGCCAGTCCCGGCCCCGGGGCAGGGTCTCTCCGCGGAGGGTGAGGAACGCCAGCAGCAGGGCGCCCGCGATGAGGAACCGGACTCCCGCGAAGAGGAGCGGCGGGACCGACTGTACCCCCACCCGGATCGCCAGGTAGGTGGTGCCCCAGAAGATGCAGACCGCCACCCAGGCGGCGTAGGCAAGCTGTCTCTCCCGCGCGGTCACGGCTGCAAACTCCCGGCTCTCACCGCCCCGGCGGGCGCTCGACAGGCTATATTACGTGTCCGGCGCGGATCTGTCGCTCCCTCCGCCGCGGAATCGAAATCGCAACGCAACGCAGCCGGCGGCGCCGGGTCAGATACGGGAAGAGTTTTCGAGTGGCCCCCTCGGCTGCTCGTGGTGACGGAGATCCTTCATGCAGCGAATCCCTTCTCTCGCGGCGGTGCTCGCCGCCGCCCTCTGTGCCGGGAGCCTCTCCGCGCTCTCCGCGGCGCAGGAGCCCCGGCCGATCCGGCCGTTCAACCGGCAGAACCTGGAAGGCTGGACCACCAAGGCGCCCAAAGAGCGCAGCCATTGGGTGGTTGGCCGGGCGACCCTCGATCCGGCGGACCCGTCGAAGCTCCAGGTCGAGCAGGCCACCGGCCGCGGCGCGCAGCTGGTCAACGCGACCGGCGGGGGGGTCGACATCTACTCGAATGAGAAGTGGGGCGACCACACTCTAGAGGTGGAGGTGATGGTGCCGAAGGGCTCCAATTCCGGGATCTACGTGGCGGGCGAGTACGAGGTGCAGGTGCTCGACAGCTTCGGCAAGGAGCAGGTGGGCCCCGGGGACCTGGGGGGCATCTACGGCGCCAGCGCTCCGAAGGTGAATGCCGCCAAGGCGCCGGGCGAGTGGCAGAAGTTCGTGATCGACTTCAAGGCTCCGCGCTTCAAGGGCGACCGCAAGGTCTCCAACGCGAAGTTTCTGAAGGTGGTCCTGAACGACCAGGTGATCCACGAGAACGTGGAGATGAAGGGCCCCACGCCGACCGGCGTGAGCGGCAAGGAAGCTCCGACCGGCCCGGTGATGTTCCAGGGCGACCACGGGGCCGTCGCCTACCGCAACCTCCGCATCACTCCGCGCAGCTTCGACGGCGCGTAGCGTGACCGCGCGGCAGCCTCGCCCGGTCGGCTCGCGCACCGGGCCAGGCTGCCGCGATCGATTCTCTGCGACCCCTTCTGCCAGGATGAGCCGCAGCCACCCCGATCCGCCGCCCCGGCCGGACGCCGAGGGGCCGCTCCGCCTCTTCATCGCGCTCCCGGCGACGCCGGAAGTCGTGCGCCGTGCGCAGGAGACGATCTCCCGCCTCCGCGGAGCCGGAGACGTGCGCTGGGTCGCCCCGGACCGCCTCCATCTCACCCTCAAATTCCTGGGGGATACCCCCGCCGGAAAACTTCCGGAAATCATCGCCGGAATCGCCGCGAAAGCAAACACATTTTCGCGCTTTATGGTAGAATTGGGAGGTGCCGGAGCCTTCCCGAACCTGCGCCGGCCGCAGACCCTGTGGCTGGGGTTCGCGGGCCGGGGAGCGGAGACGCTGACCGCCCTGGCGGCGGCGGTGGACGAGGCGGCGCACGCCGCCGGCTGGCCCCGGGAGAAGCGCCCGTTTCAGCCGCACCTCACCCTGGGGCGGGTGCGGAGCTCGCGGGAGCTGAGGGAGCTGGCGGAGCGGCTGCGGCGGGAAGGCGAGGCGGCGACGGCTTCGGTGGAGTGGCCGGTGGAAGAGCTGCACCTGGTGCGCAGCGTCCTGCGCCCGCAGGGGCCGGAGTATACCGTGCTGGAGCGCTTTCCGCTCCGCGAAGAGGAGTCCCCGGCGCCTCGCTTCGAATGAGATCTCGAACGGGAACCGAGCGGTACTTCCTTTACGATAATCTTCCCGCGCGCCGAGCCGGGAAAGAGCCTGTCCGAACAGGCTGCTAGATGTTCGATCGGCGGTTGGAATGGTGGCACGCCCGAATGACCCGGCAGGGAGGGGGCGTGCGGAGGATATGACCGTGGATAAGTTGAAGGCACTCGATTTCGCCGTGGGCAGCATCGAGAAGAAGTACGGCAAGGGCTCCATCATGCGCCTGGGGAGCCGGCCGAACCTCCAGACGGAGGTGATCCCTACCGGGTCGCTGGCGCTCGACCTGGCGCTGGGAGTGGGCGGCGTGCCGAAGGGCCGGATCATCGAGATCTACGGTCAGGAGTCTTCCGGTAAGACGACGCTCGCCTACCACATCATGGCGGAGGCGCAGCGCCGCGGCGGGGCGTGTGCCATCGTCGACGCGGAGCACGCGGTCGACCCGATCTACGCCCGCAACCTGGGCGTCGACATCGACAACCTGCTGATCTCCCAGCCGGACACCGGCGAAGAGGCGCTGGAGATCATGGACGCGCTCGCCCGCAGCGGCGCGCTCGACGTGATCGTGCTCGACTCGGTCGCCGCCCTGGTGCCGAAGGCGGAAATCGAGGGCGAGATGGGGGACAGCCACGTCGGCATCCAGGCCCGCCTCATGAGCCAGGCGCTCCGGAAGCTGGGCGGTATCGTCGCCAACGCCAACACGGTCTGCATCTTCATCAACCAGATCCGGGAGAAGATCGGCGTGATGTTCGGCAACCCGGAGACGACCCCCGGCGGCCGCGCGCTCAAGTTCTGGTCTTCGGTCCGCCTGGAAGTGCGGCGGGTCGACACCGTCAAGCAGGGCACCGACGCCGTCGGCTCTCGCGTGCGGGTGAAGGTGGTGAAGAACAAGGTCGCGCCGCCGTTCAAGCAGGCGGAGTTCGACGTGATGTTCGGCAAGGGCATCTCCATCAGCGGCGGCGTGCTCGACCTGGCCGTCGACCACGGTTTCGTGAACAAGACCGGCGCCTGGTTCACCTGCGGGGATACCCGGCTGGGCCAGGGGCGGGAGAACGCCAAGAGCTTCCTGGAGGACCACCCCGGCCTGCTGGAGGAGCTGGACGCCAAGATCCGCGCCGCCGCGGCGGAGAAGAACGCCCTACTGCACGGCATGCCGCTGGTCGCCGCCGGAGCGATGAACGGCAACGGCGCGGACGGCGACTTCGACGAGTAAGCCGCCCGCCGGCTCCGCCAGGTTCGTTTGTTAGTGGATGCGCGGCGTCGGGACTACCGGCGCCGCGCATTCCGTTTTCTGCGCCGGCGCCGCCCGCTCGCGCCGCGGAAGGAGCTGCTGATGACGACCCGGTCCGCTCCACTTCGCGCCGTCGCCCGAGCGGCCCTGCTCGCTGCCGGTGCGGTCGGGCTTTCCGCCGGTGCGGTTCCGCCCCTCGCCGCGGGCGGGGAGCCGTCTCCGACTGCGACCCCGATCTACGAAGTGATCGATCTCGGCGCCTTACCCGAGACGAATACCGTCATCGCTACGGCGGTGAACGACGCCGGATTCGTAGCCGGATACGCCTACATGCACGTGGCGCCCGGACACTTTGCTGAACTGGGCGCGCGTCCCTTCCTGTGGCGGAACGGGAAGATGACCGAGCTGCCTGCACCTCGCGGAAGGCGCGGGGGAGCGCTTGCCATCAACGCCCGCGGCGATGTGGGCGGCCACGCCGAGAATGGCAAGACTTCGCTGCCGGTCATCTGGCGGCACGGCCGGGGCTATGCGGTGGAGCCGCTTTCGGAGCTTCACGGAGCGGTGACCGCCCTGGCGGACGACGGCAGCGCGGCGGGAGACGTGGGGGAGCGAAGCAAGTACCGCGCCTTTCTCTGGGCCGGGGGACAGTTCCGAATCCTTGGCGCGCCCCAGGATGTCGGGAGCCGGGCGAGCGACTTGAACGAGGCTGGGACCGTCGTCGGCTCTTACGTTCCGGCCGGGCGACTTGGAGGAGGTCTGACGCCGGAGCCTGAGCCGCGAGCGGCGATGTGGAGCGACGGACGTCGGATCCCGCTGCTTCAGCTCGCCGGTGAAGAGAGTGCGTGCCTGGCAATCAACGACCGCGGCGTGGCGGTGGGCTGGTACGGCCCCTGGGACCGGCGCCGGGCCTGCGTGTGGGAAGAAGGAAAGGTGACCGCTCTCCCCGGCCCGGACGACTGCGAAATTCAGGCACGGGCCATCAACCGTGCGGGCGTCATCGTCGGAGATGTCATGGGTCCGGGGCGGCGATTCGCCTCCCTCTGGCGGGACGGGGAGCTGCAGGACCTGAACGACCTGATCCCCGGCAACTCCGGCTGGCTCCTCCTCGCAGCGACCGGCATCAGCGACAGCGGACTGATCGTCGGCTACGGAAGTTACGAGAAGTACCGCACCCAGTCGCTGGACTCCAGCACGGAAGCCTTCTTGCTGCGGCCGCGGAAACGGTGAGACGCGCGCGGGAAGAGCGCGCGGACCGCTGCTTTGGGCGGCGGGCGGCGATGGGGAAGGAGAAGGGATGACGGCTCCCGAACGCAGCGTTGTCACTGCGATCGAGCCTCAGGTGAAGCGGCCGGACCGGGTCTCCATTTTTGTGGACGGAGAGTTCGTTCTGGGCGTGCACGTAGAGGTTGCGGCGGCGGTGGGGCTACGCGTGGGGCAGACGGTCGACGTCCAACAGCTCCAGGCGCTGGCCCTGGCGGAAGAGAAGCGGCGCGCGCGGGATAGCGCGCTCAAGCTGCTTGGCTACCGCGCCCGCAGCCGCACGGAGCTGCGTCAACGCCTCCAGCGACAGGGCTACGAGCCCGAGTTGGTGGAAGAGACGCTGGAGCTCCTCGCCCGCAGTGGTTACATCGACGACGCAGAGTTCAGCCGGGCATGGGTCCGCGCGCGAACCGGTCCGCGCCGCCCCCTGGGAGCGCGGCGGATCGCCGCGGAGCTGCGCCAGAAGGGTGTGGAGCAGGATCTGATCCGGGAGGCGCTGGAGCCTCTCGATTCGGAGACCGAGCTGGAGCTGGCGTTGGCGGTGGGTCGTCGGAAAGTCGAGCAGATGCACGGCGAAGATCCTCGAGTCGTCCGCCGCAAGGTGGGCGCCGCGCTGATGCGGCGCGGGTTCGGCTGGGAGGTCTGCGCTCGGGTGCTGGATATACTCCTCGCGGCAGAGTAGTCGCCGCGTCGTCCAATCCAACTGTCTCTCGGAAGGGCTCCGGGACAGCGCAGCGGAAGTGCGAGCCGGGTGATCACCACCCGGCTTAAGCCGATTGCCTGCGTGCCCCGGGGTCTTGCCGCCGATGCTCCCTCCGCCCGGCGCCACGCGGCCGCCGCGCGCGGCCCGCTCCACCTGATCCACGCTCCGCGTGCCCCGGCGGAGTGAAGATATGGACCCTATCAGCATCGCCGCGCTGGTGATTGGCGCGGCCGGCGCCGCGGCCGGCGCGTTCATGGCACACCGCGCCTCTCAGACGCGGACGGGGATCTCACAAACGGAGCAGGAGCTGGCTCGGGAACGGGAGGCGCTGCAGCGCGACTTCGAGTCCGAAAAGCGGGAAGTGCTGCTCGCCGCGCGGGACGAGGCCCACCTGATCCGCCAGGTCGCGGAGCAGGAGGCGCGAGAGCTCCGCGCGCAGGCGCAGCGGGCGGAGGAGCGGATCACCCAGCGGGAAGAGGCGCTGGAGCGCCGCTTCGAGAGCCTGGAGAAGCGCGAGGGCGAGCTGAAGTCGCACGAGCGGGAGATCCAGCGGCTCTACGAAGACGCGACCGAGCTGATCGTGCAGCAGCGCGCGGAGCTGGAGCGGGTCTGCGGCATGACCTCGGAGGAGGCCCGCGCCTTCATGCTCAAGCAGCTCGACGACGAGCTCCGGCTCGACGCGGCACGCCTGATCAAGCAGATCGAGGAAGAGACGCGCGAGGAGGCGACCCGCCGCGCGCGGGAGATTATCGTCGGCTCGATCCAGCGGTGCGCGGTCGACCAGGTCTCGGAGACGACGGTCTCCGTGGTCCCGCTCCCCAGCGACGAGATGAAGGGGCGGATCATCGGTCGGGAAGGGCGCAACATCCGGGCGTTCGAGACGCTGACCGGGGTCGACCTGATCATCGACGACACCCCCGAAGCGGTGGTCCTCTCCGCCTTCGACCCGGTGCGCCGGGAGACCGCCCGCGTGGCGCTCTCCAACCTGATTCTGGACGGGCGCATTCACCCGGGCCGCATCGAGGAGATGGTCCAGCGCGCCCGGGAGGAGATCGACCAGAAGATCCTGGAAGCGGGCGAAGCGGCCGTGATGCGGGCGGGGGTGAGCGGGATCCACCCGGACATCATCCGGATCCTGGGCAAGCTGCGCTACCGCACCAGCTACGGCCAGAACGTGCTGGATCACTCGGTCGAGGTCGCCCACCTCGCCGCCTCCCTCGCCGCCGAGCTGAAGGCCGACGTCGACACGGCCCGCCGCGCGGGGCTGCTGCACGACCTGGGGAAGGCGATCGATTACGAGGTGGAAGGCTCGCACCTGGAGATCTCGGTGGAGCTCTGCCGCAAGTACGGGGAGACCCCCGCGGTGATCCACGCCGTGGAGGCTCACCACGGCGACGTGGAGTTCGGCACGGTGGAGGCGGTGCTGGTGCAGGTGGCGGACGCCATCTCCGCCAGCCGGCCCGGCGCGCGGCGCGAGATGCTGGAGACCTACCTCAAGCGGATGCAGCGCCTGGAGAACGTGGTCACCGGGATCCCCGGCGTGGAGAAGGCGTTCGCCGTGCAGGCGGGCCGGGAGCTGCGCATCATCGTGGAGCCCGGCCAGATCGACGACCTCGGCGCCGCCCGCCTGGCTCGGGACACCGCGCTGAAGATCCAGGAGGAGCACGACTACCCCGGCCAGATCAAGGTAACGGTCATCCGGGAGAGCCGCGCCACGGAATACGCGCGTTGAGCCGTTTTTAACCACAGAGCACACCGAGGACACAGAGACGAACCGGAACGGGTTTCACCGCAGAGACGCAGAGGACGCGGAGAGAACCCGAACCTTTTCAACCGCCAAGAACGCAAAGGACGCAAAGAGGGGAACCGGACGAGACAAACCGCGGGGCCGCAGTACGGTGCTCGTGAGGCGCATCAGGCCCAGAACTCCGTTCCCCTCTCCGTGCCCCCTCGGTGCGCTCTGTGTCTCTGTGGTGAAACCAGGTTCGGACCGGGGCCGCTGTACGGGACTCGTGAGGGGAACCAGGCCCGTCCGAGTCCTTCCCTGGTTCCCCTCTGCGTTCCCTCTGCGCTCTCCGCGGCCTCTGCGGTGAATCCGGTTCGGACCGGGGCCGCAGCACGGTGCTCGTGAAACGGATCAGACCCAGAACTCTGGTTCCCTCTCTGTGCCCTCTGTGCGCTCTGTGGTGAGACAGGTTCGGAGTGGCTACGCCCCCGTAGGGACCGTGCCGTCTTCGATGACGCGGCGGAGGGCGGCGGGGTTGACTGGTTTGGTGAGGTGCAGCTCGAAGCCGGCGGCGGCGGAGCGCTCCAGGTCTTCCGGGCGGCCGTAACCGGATAGCGCGATGAGGCGGGCAGAGCGGGTGGCCGGGTCGGCTCGGAGCGCGCGAGCGACGGCGTGGCCGTCCATTCCCGGCAGCCCGATGTCGCAGAGCACCACGTCCGGGCGCAGGCGGCGCGCCGCCTCCACGCCGGCCGTCCCGGAGTGGGACAGGTGCGGTTCGTAGCCGGCCAGGCTCAGGATGTCCTGCAGCGTCTCGGCGGCGTCCACGTTGTCCTCTACGATCAGCACTCGCAGCGGGGCGTCCGCGGCCATCTCTCGGGCAGGAGCGTGGCGCCTGGTCCCGTCGGTTCCGTCGTCGGGCACGGCGGAAGCGTCCGGCTGGGCGAGCAGCGGCAGGCGCACCGAGAATTCGGAGCCGGCGCCCAGCCCGCGGCTGCGGACCGTCACTTCGCCTCCGTGGAGCTGGGTCAGGCCCTGCACCAGCGCCAGCCCCAGGCCCAGGCCGCCCCGGCTGCGGTCGAGCGACCGGTCGGCCTGGGAGAACGGCTCGAAGACGTGCGGGAGCATCTCGGTCTCGATGCCGATGCCGGTGTCGCGCACGCTGATGATCGCCGCGGCGGTGGCGGTGTCGTGCCAGACCCGTACCGCCACGCAGCCGCCGCGGTCGGTAAACTTGACGGCGTTGTTCAGCAGGTTGCCGAGCACCTGCGCCAGGCGCGTGGGGTCGCCCTCGATCCAGAGCGGCTCGGCCGACTCCGGCAGCTCCAGCGTGAGCGAGAGACCGTTCGCCTCCAGCAGCCGGCGGTGGTCTTCCGCCGTCTCCCGGACCAGCCGCAGCAGGTTCACCGGCTGACGGCGCAGCTCGACCTTGCCGCGGGAGATGCGGGAGACGTCGAGGAGGTCATCGACCAGCCGCACCTGGTGCCGGAGCTGGCGCTCTACCACGTCGGAGGCGCGCCGGTGTGCCGGAGAATCGGCGGGCGAGCTGCGCATCACCTCCAGCGCGTTGCTCACCGCGGCGAGCGGGTTCCGGAGCTCGTGCGCGAGCATCGCCAGGAACTCGTCTTTCGACCGGTCGGCCTGGCGCAGCTCTCCATAGAGGCGCGCGTTGTCGATGGCGATCGCCGCGCGCCGCGCCAGGTCTTCCATCTGCGCGAGGTCGTCTGCCTGGCACCGCCGGCTCGCTCCGCTCCAGGCGAAGGTCATGACGCCGAGGGTGCGGCCGCGCGCCACCAGCGGCACGCTGAAATAGGAGCGGAGGTTCAGCTCTCGGAACGTTTCGGCGTGCTCCGGCGCGGTCGCCAGCGCTTCCAGGACCGCGTCCGAGGCATCGAACACGAGCTCCGGGTTTCCGGAGGCGAGCACCCGGCAGACGCCGCAGGCGCTCCCCTCCGGGGCACGATACCGGCCGCGCAGGGAGGCGGCCAGCTCCGCGCGGTCCGGGTCCGCGTGGGCTACGGCGAGGCGCAGCAGCGCGCCGTCGTGGTCGACCATGTCGACGATGCACCAGTCGGCCAGCTCCGGCACCGCGAGCTGCGAGACTCGCTCCAGGGTCGACTGGTAGTCGAGCGAGGTCCCGAGGGCGCTGCTCGCCTCCGCGAGGAAGCGGAGGGCGCCCTCCGCGCGGCGGCGCTTGGTCACGTCGGTCAGCATTCCAAGCGTGCCGAGCCGCTGGCCCGACTCCCCCTCGATGGCACTCATCGAGCCCAGCACCCACAGGGCGGTGCCGTCGCGCCGCCGCAGGCGGAAGTCGAACTGCTGGTGGACGCCGAGCGGGAACCGCTCCAGCTTGCGCGGCAGCTCCTCCCGGTCCTCTTCGTAGAGGAAGTCGGTCATCGGCCGGGTCAGGATCTCCCGGCTGGAGTAGCCGAGCATCTCACAGAGCCGCTGGTTGGCGTAGGCCGTCCGCAAGTCGGAGTCGAGCAGCCAGATGCCCTCGAAGGCGGTATCGACGATTCGGCGGTACCACTCCTCGCTCTTCCGCAGCGTCTCCTCCGCCTCCACGTGCTCGGTGACGTCGACCAGCAGCCCGCGGAGCTGGCACACGGCGCCGGACTCGTCGCGCAGCAGCGTCACGCGGTCGCGCAGCCAGACCCGCCGGCCGGATGGGGCGTCCGCCCGGTACTCCAGCTCCACGTGGCGGGCGCTGCGGAACGCCTCCAGCAGCTCCTTGCGGACCCGCTCGCGCTCGTCCGGGTGGACGAAGTCGGTGCAGAGCCGGCGCTCCGCCAGCCACTCGGGAATCGAGATCTCGAGCAGTTCTTCCGCCTGCTCGCTAAGGAAGGTGAGCCCGGTATCCGGCCCCGCCTCCCAGACGATGCCGTTGACGCCCTGGACCAGGTCGCGGTAGCGCTGCTCCGCCACGCGCTCCCGGGAGAGCAGCTCCGCGCGAGCGGCGACGAGCTGGCGGGCGTGGTGGTGGGTCAGCCAACGCCGCCCATGCAGCAGGCTCATCAGCACCGCGAGCAGCCCGTAGACGCTGAGCTGCACCGCGGTTTGCGGCGCCGTGATCTCCACCACGGGGTAGGGGGGCAGCACCAGCAGGCTGAAGCCGAGCGCCGCGATGGTGGTGGCGAGCAGCCCCGGCCACAGGCCGCCGTACCAGGCGGAGATGGTTACTGCCGTCAGCAGGACCGGGCCGGCCAGGTCCGGGAGGAACGGCCGCGCCCAGAGGGCCAGCGCCACGGAGCCGGACGAAGCCCCCAGCGCCACGCCGTACCGGAGCAGAACGGACCTTGCCAACTCCCAACGGCTCGGTTTCTGCATCAGCCGCCCCCAGAAACTACTCGAGCGGCAGGCCGGGTTCCGGCCAGAAGCGCCCGCCGCATCCAGGATTGTCGTCTGTCTTCGGGCGCGCCTTCAGGGTGGAACGTCGGGAGAATCCGGCGGAGGCGAACTCTTGACAGGCGCCTTAATCCACTGACTCCGGGGGCTGGGGGGCGCGGGGGCGGTCCTCGTACGGGCGGGGGCGGTCTTCGGGCGACCGCGGGCGATCGTAGCCTCGGTCCGGGGGGCCGCCGGGCCCAACCCGGCGGAACTGCGGCGCGTCGCCGGAGCGGCGCGGGCCGGGACGCGGCGGACCGCCCGGGCGGCGGCGGGGCGGGACGGAGATCGAGACGACGGCGCTCTTGTAGACCATCTGCGGCGGCGTGCCATCCAGCGGGTCGATCAGGAGCACGTAGGGATCCAGCTCCAGAAGGCGGCCGCGTACCGCCATTCGGTTGCGGAGGTAGACCGTGATCGCCTGCGGACCTCCGATAAGGTGCGAGAGCAGGTCGTCCTGAAAATCCCGGGCGCCGTTCGGGCGGTTCTTCATCATCGCCATCCGTTCTTCGGCCGGCTCAGCAATCCGGTACCGGCACTATGTCCCACGTTCGCCAGGGAGACCGGCGCTTTCCTGTTCCAGAGAGCGCAGCCGCGTCTCGGCGGCCCGGAGCCGCTCTCGCAGGGGCTCCAGCGAGATCTCCTGCGCCGGCCGCGCTCCGCCTCCACGGCGCTTCAGTGCCGCCAGCGCCGCGAGCAGGCCGACCAGCCCGACGGCCACCCCGGCGAGTGCCAGCAGCCGCGACTGCTCCGCTTCGCGCCGGAGGCGGGCGGAGCCCTCTTGCATCGCCCGCTGCCGGGTCTCGGCGCCGGCCGCGGACGCTTCGAGCTGCTCGACCCGCCGGTAGAGCGCCTGGTGCCCTTCCCGCAGACGCCGCACCACGCGGCGCAGCGTCGCAATCTCCCGGTTCGGCGCCGGCGCGGGGGCTGCCTGGCCCTGCGCGCGTACCGGCATCGCGAGGGCGGAGAGCGCCAGCAGGAGCACCGCCGGCAGCAGGCCTAGCCGCGCGACCATTATACCAACCCCCCGTTTGGCGGCAAACCGGCCGTGCCGCGCTGCAGGCGCTGGACCAGCAGCTCCAGCAGCCGCTCGGCCAGCTCCGCGTTCGTCTCCACGCTGGCCTGCACGCCGTGCTCATCCAGGATCAGCGCCGGGTGGCGATCGGCGGTGAGGCCGGTCAGGTCGTTCGCCACGATCAGCTCCGCCCGCGAGCGCTCCCGGCTGCGGGAGGCGATCCGGATCAGCTCGTCCCGGCTCCGGGCGACCTCCAGCTTGAACTTCACCAGGACGAGCTTCGGATCGAGCCGCTTCACCTCGTCTACGATCTTGGGCGCGGGCACGAGCCGCAGCGTCAGCTCTCCCGCGGAGGGGATCTTTCCCGTCTCGACGTTCGCCGGGAGGTAGTCCGAAACGGCGGCCGCGTGGATCATCGCGTCGAAACGCCCGCTGCCGGCGAGCTCCCGGACCGCCGTGTGGAGGTCGTCGAAGGTGACGTAGCGCCGCACGCAGGCTCCGGCGAGCGAGCTCTCTGCCGGCGGCTCCTGCACCGGACCCAGGAGGAGCGTCACTTCCGCGCCCAGCTCCGCGGCCCGCCGCGCGATCGTCACTCCCGTTCGCCCGCTCGAAGTGTTCCCCAGGTAGCGCACGGCGTCCAGCGGGACCCAGGTGGGTCCGGCGGTGATCAGGAGACGTCGGCCGGCGAGCGAAGGCGGGTGCATGGGGTAGAGAGGGGAGGCCGGGGCGGCGGAGAAAAAACTGAACCGCTCCTCCGGCGGCCCGTCTATGCCATCGATCTGCTTCGTTTCCTTCTCCGGTTCTGGAGAACCCTCGCGGTCCGCCGCGAGGGCTTTTCTTTTTAGTCTCGCTCACCGGCGCGGGCCGGAGTAGGGATCGCCCGCCCCGGCGGTGAACGATTCAGGACTGTTCGCTCGCGTGGACCGATCCGGCCGCCGGGCCTGAAGCATTCCCGGGAGTAGTACGGCCATGGCGTTTACGAATCTTCTCGAACAGATCCCGCTTTTCGAAGACCTGCCCGCTGCGGACCTGGAGATCATCAGCCAGCGGTTCCGGCAGCGCCGCTACAAGGAAGGCGACACGATCTTCCACCGGAACGATCCGGGAGTGGCGCTCTACGTCATCCTGAACGGCAAGATCAAGATCCACAACGAGACGCCGGACGGCGCCGACTGTATTATAACGATCCTCACCGACGGCGACTTTTTCGGCGAGTTGGCGGTGATCGACGGTGAGGAGCGCAGCGCGGACGCCACCACGCTGGAGTCGACCGAGCTGCTGATGCTCACCCGCGACGACCTCCACAACATCCTGGAGCGGTACCCCCGCATCGGGCTGCGGCTGCTGGAGACGCTGGCGGGAAGGCTGCGCCGCACCACCGAGGTCTACATGGCCTACTCCACGCTCGACGTGAACGGCCGTCTCGCCCTGCAGCTCCTCCGGCTGGCGGAGCAGCACGGCGTGGTGACCCCGCGGGGCGTGCGGATCGACCTCCGGCTCACCCAGACCGACCTCGGCGCACTGGTCGGCGCGTCGCGGGAGAGCGTGAACAAGGTGCTCGGCTACTTCCGGCGGCAGGGCTGGGTAACGGTGGACGAGAAGAACCACATCACGCTGCAGTCGCAGGAGCCGCTGTCCCGCCTCTGTGAGCTGAACCTCGGGTAACGGTTCGATCCGGCTCCGGGCAGGGCTCGCCTTCACCGGTAGATCTGACCCGCCGGGTGTCAGGCCGCGAGGCGGCGCACCTCCACGCCGACCTGCTCGGCGAGCCAGCTCTCCAACTCCCGGGCCATCTCCCGCGGCTTCCGGTCCTGCGGCACCGGCCAGTAGGCGCCCTGGCGCGTCTTCTGCTTCATCCATGCCGTGATGATCTGGATCTCGTCCAGGAGCGCGGTGTCGATCCGGGAGCCGGGGGCGGGGTCTTGCGCCTGGCTCCAGCTCTCCAGCAGGCGCGCGGTCCAGCCCCGGCGCGACTTCGCGGCCCGCAGCTCCGCGAGGGGCGCCTCCGCGTTGAGCACCAGGTGCCCGGAGCGAAAGACGAAGAGGCAGAGCGTCTCCGCCTTGACGGAGGGGCAGGCGACGATGAGCGAGAGCTCCTGCGTGGCGCTCAGCACCGCCTGCTGGCGGCCGCTTACCGCCTGGATCAGCTTCATCGCGTCGCGCAGGCGGGCGGCGATCTCGAACTGCATCCGCTCCGCGGCCCGCTCCATCCGCTGGCGCAGCGCGTCGAGCACGCCCTGCTCGCGTCCGTCGAAGACGCCGCACGCCTGGTCGACCGCCTGGTCGTACTGCGGCGCGCCCGCTTCTCCCAGGCAGGGAGCGGAGCAGGTGCCGAAGTCGTAGCGGTAGCAGGGCCGCTGGCGGCGGATCTGCGTGCCGGGTCCCTCGCAGCTCCGCAGCTTCAGCGCGTCCGCCAGCGCGCCCACTCCCGCCTCCAGCACCGTCTGGTTGCGGAACGGGCCGAAGTAGGTGGCGCCGTCGCGCTGCGGCGCGCGGGTGACCTCCAGCATCGGAAACGGATCGGCGAGGTCCACCCGCACGTACGGCAGCGGCGTGAAGTCCTTGAGCAGGACGTTGAAGCGCGGCTGGTGGAGCTTGACGAGGCGGCTCTCCAACAGGAGCGCCTCCAGCTCGGACCCGGTCTCCTCCCAGTCGAGCGCCGCGATCTCCTGTCGCATCCGGCGGAGCTTCTTCGTGGTGGGCTTGCCCGTAAAATAGGAGCGAACCCGGTCTCGCAGGCAGACCGATTTTCCTACGTAGACCAGCTTTCCTGCGGCATCATAGAAGCGGTAGATGCCGGGCGCCGTGGGGAGCTGCTTCAGGAGCGCCTGAAGCTCGGCTTTGCGTCGATAGAGGGCGGTACTGCGTGCCATGGCGAACGATGCGGGGGAGCTTGCTCGGCGAGCTTCTGAATCGTCGCTTGCGGCGATTCGGTGCAATAGTCGGCTCGGGTGAGCCAGGATCAGTAGTTCGATTCAAACAGCTATTTGCCAAACAGGCAGCGAGGGAGTAGAGAGGGGCGCATGGAGGTGAGAAAGGCGATGTGGCTGGCGGCCGTGATGGCGGCCGGGCTGGCCTGCGCGGCGGGCGCGGCGCAGGCGCAGGATCCACCCGCGAACGACATCCAGGACATTCTCGGCGCGCCGCTGGCGCGGCCGGCGACGATCTACCTGGCAGAGCGTCCGCAGGTGAGCGTGGAGTTCGCCGGCGATTACGGCCCCGTTCGGGTGAGCGGGGCGATCGCCGGCGCGCCGGAGCAGCCGCTCCGGTTGACCGATGCCGAGGGCCGCACCCGGGACGCGACCTGGAGCGAGATCCGGTCGCTCTCCGTCGTCCGCTTCGCCTCCGCCGGGCTGCCGGTGGGGAGCTGGCAGGCGAGCCTGGTGAGCGACCCGGCGGCCGGCTCCACCACGGTGAGCGGCACCTACGCCTCCACCTCGGCGGCGGACCGCGGCGGCTGGCGGCTGCTGGAGCTTCCGGAGGGAGCGCTGCGCCTCTCCGGCCAGCCCTACGGCACGCTCGCGATCCCGCTGCGGCGGATCGCCAACTTCGAGATGGTGCCGATCCGCAGCTCGATCGCGGAGATGCCGGAAGGGGAGCTCCGCCTGGAGGTGGTGGAGGGCACTACGGTGGGCCTGCCGCTGCGGAGCGTGCAGGTCTTTCAGCGGGACACCCGCCGGGGCACCGTACGGGTAGCGCTGGAAGATGGCCAGGCCTTTACCGG
This sequence comes from Armatimonadota bacterium, assembly GCA_046292385.1. Lineage (GTDB taxonomy): Bacteria > Armatimonadota > SYMT01 > SYMT01 > SYMT01 > JBKBRF01. The sequence goes on from JBKBRF010000020.1 coordinate 85,736, forward strand.
GAAGCTGGTCGACCTGCCGAACGTCGTGCTCAACGTCGGCGAGGGGGAGGCGGTGCAGCGGATCCCGCTGGCGCAGGTCGCCTTCCTGGAGCGGGTGCCGCCGGGCGGACGTCGCCTGTAGTCAGGATCGAGATCGACGCGAAGAGGGGGCGCCTGCCATAGGCGCCCCCTCTTCGCATGGCTCTCTTCGACAGCCTGAAAGCAGATCAGTGGCCGTGCCCGTCGTGGGCTCCGTGGGCCTCCGTCCCCTGCGGCTGCGCGGCCGGCCCCGCCGCTGCCCCGCCGGCCTTCGCCCGCGCCGCGGCCTTCCGCTCCGCTTCCTTGCGCCGGCGCGCGAACTCCTTGAGGTCCATCTGCGGGTCGCCATCCATCCACGGCGCCACCGGCCGCCCCTTACGCAGCTCGGCGGGCTTGCCGGGTCGGCCGAACCCCAGCCGCTCCGCCAGGTCGTAGCCGAACTCCTGCATCGACCGCTGCTCGCGCGGAGACTTGCTGATCCAGGTCACCTTGCGGTCGCCGTCCACCAGGAACATGCGGGGGCAGGGGTGTCCGTCGTAGATCTGGCCGACCCGCCAGGGCGCCCGCCGGTCCGTCACGGCGGGGTCCTTTTCATCGTAGAGGAGCGTCTGCTCCAGCTCGATCTCCTCCCGGTAGCGCGGCTCGCCCTCTTTCGGAATCGTGGCGACGGTAATGAGCTCCGGGAACTTGTCCCCCTCCATCCGCTGCAGCCGGCCGAGATAGTGCTGCACCTGGCGGCAGTCGGCGCACCCGCAGATGAACCCGAGCAGTGTCTCACCCTTCACCATCTGCGAGAGCGTGTGCGGCCGGTCGGAAGCGTCTTTGAGCGTGAAGTCGGGAGCGGCGTCGCCGACTTTGAACGAGAGCGGGGCCGGTGCCGGGGTGTCCGGAGCCCCCGGGGCGGGTCCGGCCAGGAGGCTCCGTCCCGTCTCGATGCCCACCACTCCCAGAACGATCACCAGGACCAGCAGTGCCCACGTGTTAGCGGACCAGCGTGCTTTCATCGTGCCTTGGCCTCTCCTGCGGCCCCGGGTCCGGGCAGGGGGGATCTGCCTTTTCCACGCGGACGGCGCAGTACTTGAATTCGGGGATCTTGGCGGTAGGGTCCAGCGCGTCGTTGGTGAGCAGGTTGGCCGCCGCTTCCCGGAAGTGGAACGCCATGAAGACCGTGCCGCGATCCACCCGGCGGGTGATCCGGGCCGGCGCTACCAGGGCGCCGCGTCGCGACGTGATCCGGAGCGCCGCGCCTTCCTCGACGCCGAGCTCCCGGGCGTCCTCCGGATGGATCTCCACGAACGGCTCGGGGCAGATCTCATCGAGGGCGCGGGAGCGTCGGGTCATCGTGCCGGTGTGCCAGTGCTGCAAGACCCGTCCCGTATTGAGTACGTACGGATAGCTCGCGTCCGGCAGTTCCTGCGGTGGCGCGAATTCCGCCGGAGAGAAGAGCCCTCGTCCTCGCGGAAAGCTCTCCTGGAAAAGCACGGGACTGCCGGGGTCCTCGGGACCGGTGCACGGCCAGATGAGCGGCGCCTGCCGCAGCCGCTCGTGGCTCAGGCCGCCGTAGTCCGGGGTGAGCGCCGCGATCTCCCGGAAGATCTCTTCCGGGCTGTCGTAGCTCATCGGGTACCCCATCCGGCCTGCGAGATCAATCAGCACCTGCCAGTCCTCGCGGGCGCCGCCGGGCGGAGGCGTGGCCTGGCGCGCGAGCTGGACCCAGCGGTCGGTGTTCGTGTAGGTGCCGTCCTTCTCCGCGTGGGTGCTGGCCGGGAGGATGACGTCGGCGAACTCGGCCGTCTCGGTGAGGAAGATGTCCTGTACCGCCAGGAACTCCAGGGAGCCGAGCGCTTTGCGGACCTTGTTCACGTTCGGGTCGCTCAGGAACGGGTTTTCCCCCATCATCAGCATTCCGCGAACCCGGCCCTCCAACGCCGCCTTCATGATCTCCACCACGGTGAGGCCCGGGTTCGGATCGAGCGGCACGCCCCAGGCGCGCTCGAACTTCTCCCGGATCTCCGGATCCGTGACCGGCTGGTACCCGGTAAAGACCATCGGGATCAGGCCGACGTCGGACGCGCCCTGCACGTTGTTCTGGCCGCGCAGCGGGTGGAGCCCGGTGCCGGGCCGCCCGATGTTGCCGGTCAGCAGCGCCAGCGAGATCAGGCCCCGGGCGTTGTCGGTGCCGGTGGTGTGCTGGGAGACGCCCATGCCCCAGAAGATGATGCCCTGGCGCGTGCCGCCGAAGAGACGGGCCACCGTCTCGATCGTCGCCGCCGGGACCCCGGTGATCTTTTCCGCCACCTCCGGCGTATAGTGCCGCACCGTTTCCCGGAGCGCTTCGAAGTTTTCGGTCCGCGCCGCGATGAAGGCGTCGTCCTGCAGCCCCTCTCGCAGGATCACGTGCATGATCGAGTTGAGGAGCGCCACGTCGGTGCCCGGCTTGAAGCGGACGTAGTGGTGCGCGAAGCGGGCCATCTCCGGACGCCGGGGATCCATCACGATCAGCGTGGTGCCGCGGCGGACCGCCTGCTTGATGAAGCTGGAGGCGACCGGGTGGTTCTCCGTGGTGTTGGACCCGATGATGAGGCAGACTTCCGCCAGCGCCACGTCCGCCACCGGGTTGGAGACGGAGCCGGAGCCGATGCACTCCATCAGCGCCGCGACGGAGGAGGCGTGGCAGAGGCGCGTGCAGTGGTCCACGTTGTTAGTGCCGAAGACGGCGCGGACCAGCTTCTGGAAGAGGTAGTTGTCCTCGTTGGTGCACTTGGCGCTGCCGAAGCCGGCCAGCGCGCCCGGCCCGTGTTCCCGCTTGATCCGGAGCAGGCGCTCGGCGATGAGGTCGAGCGCCTCGTCCCAGGTCGCCTCCCGGAACGCCGGGAGAATCTTCGAGTAGTCGACCGGAGGGGAGCCGCGGCGCTTGCGGCGGAAGTCGCCCTGCTCCCGCACGTCCTCGGAGAGGGGCCCCTTGGGGTAGTACTCCTCCCGCCGGATCAGTGGGGTGGTGAGGCGCTGCGGATGGCTGGAGTAATCGAACCCATAGCGGCCCTTGACGCAGAGCCGGCCGAAGTTGGCGGGCGCCTCCGGCCGGCCGGTGACGCGAACGACCCGGTCTTCCTGCACGTGCATCGTGACCCCGCAGCCGACCCCGCAGTAAGGGCAGACGCTCTGGACCGGCCTGAGCGCCTCCACCTGGATCGGGGCGACGAGCGCGCGGTCGACCAGCGCTCCGGTGGGGCAGCGGGCCATGCACTCGCCGCAGGAGACGCAGGTCGACTCGCCCATCGGGGAGTCGGTGTCGAAGGAGATCCGCGCCTCGAAGCCTTTGCCGGTGCGGCCGATCACCTCGTTCACCTGGATCCAGTCGCACCCGCGAATGCAGCGGTCGCAGAGGATGCAGGCGCTGTGATCCACCGCAATCACCGGGCTGCTCGGATCGAACGGCAGCCGCGGATGCAGCGGCGGCGAGGGCGCCGGTGCGGCGTGTGAGACGGGGGAGGTCGGCACGTGGACGCGCGGGTCGAGGTGCTGCGGGTCGGGGTTGAGCGGGGCGGCCCCTCCGGGAGTCGCCGCGGCGCGGCCGCCGCCGTTCGGCAGCGGAGCGCCGGCCTCGTGCCGCTCCGCGCGGGAAGCCGGCGCCGCCTGCGGCGCGGCATCCTCCGCCGCCCACTGGCGGGTGGCGGGGAAGCGCGGCGCGGAGACGTCGAAGTCGTCGGCCAGGCGCTCCAGCTCGCAGCCGCCGTTCAGGCGCTGCTTGGCGCACGGCGAAGGGTGGTCCGCCATCAGCAGCTCCACCACCATCTTGCGCGCGTTGTGGACCCGCTCCGTCTCGGTGCGCACCACCATGCCCGGCTCGCAGGCGCGGATGCACGACGCCGGGAGCACGCGCGCGCCTTCTACCTCCACCGCGCAGACGCGGCAGACGGCGACCGGGTCCATCCCCGGGTCGTGGCACAGCGCCGGGATCTCGATCCCCAGGCTGCGCGCCGCCTCCCAGATCGTCGTGCCGGGAAGCACCTCGACCGGCCGGTCGTCGATCGTCAGCCGGATCGTCTCGACGGAGGGCGCTGCCGACGTCGGAAGCGTGGTAGGCGAAGCGGACATAGACTTCCTCACGGATACTCGAACCGGGAATCCACCGCAGAGACGCAGAGGACGCGGAGAGGAACCGGAACAGAATTGAACCGCGGAGAGCGCAAAGGACGCAGAGGGGGAAACTAGAAGGAGGAACCTCGGGGTCGCTGTACGGGACTCGAGAGGCGCTAAAGGCCCAAACTCTGGTCCCGCCTCTGCGTTTCCTCTGCGCTCTCCGCGTCCTCTGCGGTGAATCTGGTTCGGACCGGGGCCGCTGTACGGCACTCGTTCAGCGGAACAAGGCCAGAACTCTGGTTCGGTCTCTCTCTACGCTCTTTGCGCTCTCCGCGGTGAAATACCTCGTTCCTATGATACCCGTGCCGCGCGTGCCACGGTGCCGGTGGGGGTGGGGCGGATCTCTCGCAGCCGGAGGCGCACGCCGTGCTTGGGGCGGAGGGAGAGCTGTGCGTCGAGCTCCAGCGGGGGCTCGCCGACGGGGAGGCTGACCTCGAACCGCTGCAGCAGGGTGATCAGCACCAGCTGCGCCTCCGCCAGGGCGAACTGGCTGCCGATGCACTTCCTGGGCCCGCCACCGAACGGAAAATAGGCGAACCGGTGCCGCTCCGGGGCCCGCTCCGGGTCGAAGCGCTCCGGCTGGAACCGGTCCGGTTCCGGCCAAAGGTCCGGGCGGCGGTGGATCACCCAGGCGCAGGGGGTGGCGTACCCGCCCGCGGGGATGCGGTAGCCGCCGATCTCGTCGTCCTGAATCGCCTGCCGGGAGAGCGCCCAGACCGTCGGGTAGAGTCGCAGCGTCTCCTCCACCACCATCCGCGCATACGGGATCCGCGCCAGGTCGTCCCAGGTGGGGCGCCGGCCGCCCAGCGCACGGTCGATCTCCGCGCGCAGCTTCTCCTGCATGTGCGGGTGCATCGCGAGCAGGTACCAGACCCAGGAGAGGGTGACGGCGGTCGACTCATGTCCCGCCATCAGCATCGTCATCACCTCGTCGCGCAGCTCGAGGTCGCTCATTCCCTCGCCGGTCTCTTCGTCCCGCGCCTGCAGGAATAGAGTCAGCACGTCGTGGCGCTCCGCCGCCTCGGCGGGGGCGGCACGCCGCTCCCGGATGATGCCGTAGACCACGTCATCCAGCAGCCGCCGCGCCCGCCAGAACTTCCGGTTGCGCGGGGTGGGGAGGGAGCGCGGGTAGAACGGCCGGTACATCCGGTGGGTGATGTGATCGCGGGCGACGTCGACCGCCCACTCGATCTCACCCGGATCGCGTCCTAGCTCGACGCCGAAGAGGGTGCGCGCCGCGATCCGGAGGGTCAGGCGGAGCATCTCCGGCACGACGTCGACCGCTGCCCCGCTACGGGCGCGCTCGCTCCACTCCTCGGCCAGGTCGGCGGCGTCCTCCACTATCACGCCGGCCAGCGCGGCGATCCGCTGCCGGTGGAAGGCAGGCTGCGCGAGCCGCCGCTGCCGCTGCCAGAAGCTCCCCTCGCTGGTGACCAGGCCGTTGCCGTCCAGTACCTCGAACTGGGCGTTGACCAGGCCCTTTCGGTAGCCCTTATGGTTGTGCGCCAGCACCTGCTCCGCGCCGTCCGGGTGGAAGAGGAGGTAGTAGAGCAGCGGGCCGCCGAGGCCGACCCGCACCACGTCGCCGAACTGCCGGTGCAGCCGCGGAAAGACCTCCAGGGGCCGCTCCCTCGCCTCGCGCATCAGCCCCATCGCGGCGAAACCGTGGATCCCCGGGGGAAGCTGTGCCATTCCGCTCTCCTGCCGAGTCCGGTGCCCGGCCCGGGCGGCCGAGCGGGTGCTCAGCGCAAGACTATCGCCCGTCTCTCCGGCTCGACAACCGGTTGTGAAAAAACTCTCAAGCTGCGAGTCAGGCGAGGACGGAGGCGGCGAGATTCGGGGGAACGGTGCCGTCGGGGCTCCACTCGCGGAGCGCGTAGTAGGCGTCGAGGAGACGGTCGAGATCGGCGCGGGTGAGCGCGTCTCCCGCGCGGGGCCCGTCGTGGACCGCCTCCTGCAGGAGGCGGGGTGGAAGCGTGTCGTCGGCGCGGGTCGCGTCTTCGCGCTGGTTGTAGAGTCGCTTGAGGCTCACGGTGCGGGAGCCAGCGGCGCGCAGCTCCGGTCCGTCCACCGCCCAGCCGGTCACCAGCTCCAGGAGCCGCGCGCTCTCGCCGTAGAAGTCGTCAAAGCAGCGGCGGAGGAACTTGCAGAGGCCGAGACCGTCCATCACCGCCGCGCGGTCTTCCGCGTCGAGCGCGCTGCGGGCGAGCGCTTCGGCGTCGGGAAGCTCCTCTCCCAGGCGCGCGAAGTCCGCATCGTAGGCGCTGGAGCGGTTGTGGCAGGCGCCGCGGGCGCCGACCGCCAGCCCGAGGGCGAGCGACTTCAGCGCCCGCGGCTCGTAACCGGGGAGCTCCAGCCCCTTGACCTGCATCGACCAGCGGTCCGAGCCGCACCCCACTCGCGCGGCGGCGCGGAGAGAGCCGTCTGCCAGGAGCTCCCCCAGCGGGCCTTCCCGGTGGCCGATCCGCCGGATCGCCTCCAGCACGGCCCCGCTGTTCCCGAAGCGGAGGTCGAGGCCGTCGAGCCGCTCCGGTCCGAGCACGCCTCGCTCCACGCTCTCCATCGCCCAGGCGAGCGTGCCGCCGAGACTGAGGGTGTCGAGCCCGAGCGAATCGGCGAGCCCGGCGGCTTGCAGCACCGTCTCGCGGTCGTCCAGCCCCAGCAGCGGCCCGAGCGCGAAGAGCGACTCGTACTCCGCCCGCACGGCGGCGCCCCCGGGAGCCGGCGCGTAGCGGTGCTCGCACCCGATCGTGCAGCCGTAGCAGCCGGAGCGCTCGACCGCGCCTCCCCGGGCGAGCGCTTCGCCGGTGAGGCGCGCGGCGCCGGGGAAGACCGCCTGCTGGAAGTTGCGGGTGGGGAGGACCCCGACGCGGTCGAAGGTGAGCAGATTGCCGGAGGTGCCGAGGAGCCGGTACTTCGCCGTCTCCGGTCCCCGGCTGCGCTCCCGGAGTGCGGCAGCAGCTTCGAGAAGTCCCGCCGCGTCGGCGGGCTCCAGCCGGCGCTCCCCGGCAACGGCAATCGCCTTGAGATTCTTCGCGCCCAGCACCGCGCCGAGCCCGGTGCGGCCCGCGTGCCGGCCGTCGTGGCTGACGGTGGCGTACCGCACCCGGCGCTCCCCCGCGGGACCGATCGCCGCCACCTGGAAACGGCTGCCGAGCGAGGCGCGGACCGCCTGCTCCGTCTCCGCGGTGCTCAGCCCGGCCAGCTCCGGGGCGGGGACGATGCGGATCTCACCTTCCTCCACCGCGAGCACGGAGAGGCGGGGCAGCGCGCCGAGGATGACCAGACCGTCCCAGCCGGTGCGCTTGAGCGCGACGGCGAAGCGGCTGGAGACGAGCGATTCTCCCAGGAACCCGGTCTGCGGGGAGCGGGTCGAGAAACAGGCCCGCGAGCTGGTGGTGACGCCGGTGTCAACGAGCGGCGAGGTGGCCAGGACGAGCGCGTTCTCCGCGCTGAAAGGGTCGACGCCCGCCGGGGTGTGGCGGTAGAGCCAGCGCGCGGCGAGGCCGGGGCCGCCGAGAAGCGCCCGCGCTTCTCGTTCTCGCAAGGAACATACCGTGCGGTCTCCGCGGTCGATCTCCAACAATAAGTAGCGGCCGTGATATCCCGGCATGGTGGTGGCGGTGAGCCGGAGTCGGCGCAGCGGCGCTGCTGGTCCAGTGAGCGGCTGCCTCACACTCACCTGTACAATCCGTTCGCCACTATGATACCTGATTCAGGGCTTTTACACGCGGACCGGGCCCTCCACGTCGCCCCCGAGGCGGGGGAAGGGCTCCTCTGTTCGCGCGAGTGTTTTATGTCGGAACCGCTTCGGATCGGGTTAATCGGCTGTGGACCCCGCGGGCTCCGTGGGCATGTCCCCGGAATCCGGGAGTGTTCCGACGCCTCACTGGTGGCAATCTGCGACCGCGACGCCGAGCTGGCGAACCGCACCGCCGCGGAGCTGGGCGCCACCGGCTACGCGGACCACCGGGCGATGCTGGCGCATCCGGACCTCGAAGCCGTCGTGATCGTCACGGCGACTCCGCACCACTCTGCGCTGGCGATGGCCGCGCTGGAGGCCGGCAAACACGTGCTGCTGGAAAAGCCGATGGCCACCTCTGTGGACGAGGCGATCGAGCTGCAGCGGCGCGCGCAGAACATGGGGCTGATCGGCGCCATCGGCTACCAGTACCGCTTCTATCCCGGCCTCTGCTGGCTGGTGGAGCAGGGACGGCGGCTGGAGGCGGTCCAGGCGCTGATCAATCGTCCGCGCGGCATGCTGGCGAGCAAGTACCTGGCGCCGGGACCGGACCAGGGCGTTCTCGACTACATCTCGCACGACCTCGACCTCGCCATGTGGCTGATGGGCGGCCCGCCGCTCTACGTCACCGCGGTGCTCCAGCAGGGCCTTTACAGCGATACCGGCGCGTACGAGAACGCCTCGATCCTGCTCGAGTTCGAAGGGCGCCGCACCGTGACGGTGCAGAGCACCATCTGCGCGGGCGGCCTGGCGACCCGCTTCGAGGTGATCGGCCGCCACGGTTCCGCCGGCTTCTCCGGGGAGGAGGGAGTCCTGGCGCGACAGGTGCCGGATCCCACGATGTACACCGGCTACCGCTCCGAGGTGGAGCACTTCGACCTGCCCGGCGACACCGGGCTTGCCGCCACCGCCGCCATGCACGCCGCCTTCGCCCGTGCCGTGCGGACCGGACACTTCGGGACGCTGGCAAGCTTCGAGCACGGGGTCCGCGCCATGCGCCTCCACGAGGCGGTGGTCGAGGCCGATCGCCGCGGCGAGAAGCTCTGCTTCGAATAGCCGCGCGTACCCCTACGCGTGCAGCAAACCCGCCGTTCGCCGGCGACTGCTTGTCCTCGGCGCCTTTCCGGCGGAATAATGGTCCAAATGCCGACTGAGTGCCGAATCCGTGTCCTCGAAGAGGAAGTCGCGAACAAGATCGCGGCGGGCGAGGTGGTGGAGCGGCCCTTTTCGGTGGTGAAGGAGCTAGTGGAGAACGCGGTCGACGCCGGCGCCACCCGGATCACGGTAGAGGTGGAGGACGGCGGCAAGCGCCTGATCCGCGTTTCCGACAACGGCTGCGGCATGACGGCGCAGGAGGCGGTCCTCGCGCTGCAGCGGCACGCCACCAGCAAGATCAGCCGGGCGGAAGACCTTGCCTCCGTGCGCAGCCTCGGATTCCGGGGAGAGGCGCTCCCCAGCGTCGCCAGCGTCTCCCGCCTCACGCTCGTCACCCGCCCGCGCGGGGGGCTGGAGGGAATCCGCCTCGAGGCGGAGGCGGGCGAGATCCGGGAGCTGGAGCCGGCGGCGGCGGCGGAAGGCTCCGTCATCACCGTCCGCGACCTCTTCTACAACACCCCCGCCCGCCTGAAGTTCCTCAAGACGACGCGGACCGAGCTGGCGCAGATCTGCGACGCGCTGAGCCGCCTGGCACTCTCGCAGCCGGGAATCGCGGTGCGGCTCAGCTCGGAAGGGGAGGAGATCCTCCACTCGCCCGGCTCGCCCGAGCCGCTCAACACCGTGGTGGCGCTCTACGGCGGCGACGTCGCCCGCGAGCTGGTGCCGGTGGCGCACAGCCGGCCCGGGCTGGCGGTAGAGGGGTACGTCTCCCGGCCGACCTACACGCGGCCCACCCGCAGCGGGCAGGTCTTCTTCGTCAACGGGCGGTGGGTTCGCAACCGCACCCTCACCCACGCGCTCGACGAGGCGTTCCGCTCCACCATGCCGCCGGGGCGCTTTCCCTTTGCGCTGATCCACGTGGAGATCGACCCGGCGCTGGTCGACGTGAACGTCCACCCGACCAAGTCGGAAGTGCGCTTCCTGCGCGACTGGGAGGTCCACCGCGCCGTCTTCGAAGCGATCCGCGAGGCGCTGGGCGCCCCGGGCCCGCTCATCCCCTCCGAAGGACTGGCGCGGCGCCAGACCCTGACGCCGGAAGAGGTGCAGCATGGTCCGTGGCTGCCGCCGCAGCCGGGAGCGGCCGATCCGTTCGCCGGGGCCGATCCCGGCGCCAGCGCGGCGGCAGCGCCCGGAACGACGGCTGCCGCGCCGGCCGTGCAGCCCGCGCTGCCGGAGCTGCGGGCACCGGCCCGCACCCTGCGCCCGGTCGCGCAGCTCTGGAACAGCTACATCGTGGCGGAGGGTCCGTCCGGGCTGCTGGTGATCGATCAGCACCTGGCCCACGAGCGCGTGCTCTTCGATCGGATGCGGGCGGAAGCGGCGGAAGGCGCCGGCTCGTCGGGCGGCACGCAGCGCCTGGAGCCGCCCGCCACGCTGCAGCTCGGCCACCGGGAAGCGCTCGCCGCCTCCGACCTGCTGCCCGAGCTGGCGCGCGCGGGGTTCGAGCTGGAGCCGTTCGGAAAGGACGCCTTCGTGCTCCGTGCCGCGCCCCGGTTCGTCCCCGCGGCGGGCGCGGCGGCGCTGCTGCGGCAGCTCCTCGATCAACTCATCGAGGACCGGCGCAGCGGCGGCGAGGCGAAGGTCGGCGTCCCGGAGCGGATCGCCGCCGGCGCCGCCTGCCGCGCCGCGGTGAAGAAAGGCGCTCCGCTGGGCCGGGAAGAGATGGCGCAGCTCCTGCGGGACCTGGAAGCGGCCACCGACCCGCACACCTGCCCCCACGGCTGTCCGATTGCCATCGAGATCAGCTATCAGGAGCTTCTCAAGCGGTTCAAACGGATATAATCGCCCGGGAGGCTGCGATGAGTATTCCGGACCGGCTGTGGCGTGTAGTAAAGGGGCACTGGTCGATCGCGACCCAGCGCGTGAGCGAGCTCGAGGCGCAGGCGGCGGCCTACCAGGAGCTTGCCGACGCGCTGAAGCAGTCGCCGCCGGTCCCCGCCTCCACCGCGCCGGACGGCTCCCGCGTGCTGCCGCCCACGCCGCCGCCGACCCCGATGACCAACACGCACGACCCGCTGGAAGCCTGCTACACGCTGCTCCAGCTCAACCCCGGCGCGGACCTCGCGACCGTGGAGCGCGCTTACCAGGCCCGCCTGGCGGAGTGGCAGCCGGACCAGTACCGGCCGGGCACGCCGGAGCGCGCCGCCGTGGAGAGCCGCCGCACCGCCATCCAGGCGGCGTACGACAAGCTCCGCGACGCGCTGAATCCGGTCGAGACCCGTTTCGAGCGCCTCGAATTCTGATCCGGCCGCCGGCGCGCTAGCGCTGGCCGAGCAGCTTTTCCTGGTTGGCCAGGATCCGCTCCTGGTTGCCGAGGATGCGGTTCAGCTTTTCCTGGTTCGCCTGGATCGTCGCCTGGTTCTCCAGAATCACCGCCTGATTCTGCTGAATCGCCTGCTGGTTCTCCTGGATGGTCCGCTGGTTCTCCAGGATCTCTTGCTGATGCGCCAGGGTGGCGTCGCCGGACATGTCGGTTCCCTCCTTACCTGCTCGTCGTCGTGGGGGCAAGCAAGGTCCCCTCGGAGATGATGCCGGGAAAGCAGGGTGGGCTACCGTGAAGAGTTGTTAACCCGGGATGTCGGGCGGGCTATATCCGAAGCAGCGGCATACCTCCCCCGGTGGGGAGGCTGAGATAGGCTGATATGGTTTGGATCGGTGTGGGTCTCGACCCTTGTTCCGGACCACTGCGCCGTAGGGGCACCGGCGCGGCCGTGAGGTAGAATAGGATTCGCGAGACCGGCCCTACCGGGAACGGCTCCGGAGTGGCCGCGCTGCGGCTGACAAGCGTCGACTCGCCCCCGGCGCGCGGTACCGGTCTTTACAGGCAAGTATGGATAATCAAGAGCTCCTCCGTCTCTACCGCCAGATGCTGGTGATCCGCCGCTTCGAAGACCGCTCCGCGGTGGCGTACCGGCAGGACAAGGTGGGCGGTTACCTGCACGTCTACATCGGCCAGGAGGCGGTGGCCTGCGGCCTGATCTCGGTCCTCAAGCCCGGGGACGTGGTGATCGACTCCTACCGGGACCACGGTCACTTCATCGCCTGCGGCGGCGGCATCCGCGAGGGGATGGCCGAGCTCTACGGCAAAGACACCGGCTGCTCCCGCGGTAAGGGCGGCTCCATGCACCTCTTCAGCAAGGAGCACGGCTTCTACGGCGGCAGCGGCATCGTCGGCGCCGGTATCGGGATGGGCGCCGGCCTCGGCTTCGCCATCAAGTACCGGAAGCAGGACAACGTCTGCCTCTGCTTCTTCGGCGACGGCGCCGCGCAGACCGGGCTGTTCCACGAGACGATGAACATGGCGTCGCTCTGGAACCTGCCGGTGGTCTTCATTATCGAGAACAATCTCTACGCGATGGGCACCTCCGTGGAGCGCGCCTCGTCCGAGACCGAGCTCTACAAGCGCGCCGCCGGCTACAAGATGGAAGGCGAGCGGGTGGACGGGATGGACCTCTTCGCGGTCCGCGAGGTGGCGGAGCGGGTGATCCCGCAGGTGCGCGAGACCCAGCGCCCGGTGCTGCTGGAGGCGATCACCTACCGCTACCGCGGTCATGGCGCCGCCGACCCGGGTACCTACCGCACCAAGGAAGAAGTGGACGAGTGGCGGAAGCGCGATCCGATCGGGGTCGTGGAAGCGAAGCTGATCGAGCGCGGCGCCATCACCGAGGCGGACGTGGAGAAGATCCACGCCGAGGTGCAGGCGGAGGTGGAGGACTGCCTCAAGTTCGCGGACGAGAGTCCGTGGCCTGCGCCGGAGTCCCTGTACGAGCACGTCTACGCATAGCCTTTTGGAAGCGCCCCCGCCGCCAGCGATGGCCGGGGGCGTCGCTCCGGTCCGGGCCGTTCCGGCCGCTGATACAGAGTAGCGAGCAGATAAATGCCGGTCATTACCTATCGCGAAGCGCTGCGCCTGGCGCTCATCGAGGAGATGGAGCGCGACCCCGAAGTGTTCGTCATCGGGGAGGAAGTGGCGCAGTACCAGGGCACCTTCCGCGTGACGGAAGGGCTGCTGGACCGCTTCGGTCCGGAGCGCGTCATCGACACGCCGATCTCGGAAGAAGGCTTCACCGCCATCTCCGTCGGCGCGGCGATGATGGGGCTCAAGCCGGTGGTCGAGTTCATGACCATCAACTTCAGCATCCGCGCGCTCGACGCGATCGTGAACCACGCCGCGAAGAACTACTACATGTCCGGGGGCCAGTTCCCCTGCAACATGGTGATCCGCGGCCCCAACGGAAAGGGCGAGCAGCTCGCCGCGCAGCACAGCCACGCGCTGGAAGCCTGGTTCATGCACATGCCGGGCCTCAAGGTGGTGCTGCCCTCCACCCCGGCCGACGCCCGCGGGCTGCTGAAGGCCGCGATCCGCGACCCGAACCCGGTCGTCTTCCTGGAGCACGCCGCCCTTTACAACCTGAAGGGCGAGGTGAGCGACGAGGAGCATGTCGAGCCGCTCGGCAAGGCGGTGGTGCGCCGCAAGGGCGAGCACGTCACGCTGATCAGCTATTCCCGCATGGCGCAGGTCTGCGAGAAGGCGGCCGAGGAGCTGGCGAAGGAGGGGATCGAGGCGGAAGTGCTCGACCTCCGGTCGCTGCTCCCGATCGACGATGAGCGGCTGGCCGAAGCGGTGGCGAAGACGCACCGCGCGGTGGTGGTGACCGAAGCGTCCCGCACCGGCAGCGCCGCCTCCGAGATCACCGCGCGGATCCAGGGGCTGGTCTTCGACGAGCTGGACGCCCCGGTGGAGCTGGTGAACGGTCCGGACACCCCGCTGCCGTATTCCCGGCCGCTGGAGCGCCTCTGGGCGCCGGATGAGAATTCGATTATCGAAGCGGCCAAGCGCACCCTGTGGCGCCGGCCTGGCTCCTCGAGTGTAGCGATAGGGAGAGCGATTCATGCCGCAGCTGTTGATGCCGAAAATGGGCGAGGCGATGGAGGAAGGCACCATCGTCCGCTGGCTCAAGAGCGAAGGTGACGACGTAGCCGAAGAGGAATTCGTCGCCGAAGTCCGGACCGACAAGATCAACATCGAGATCATGGCGACCGATGCGGGCAAGCTCACCCGCATCCTGGTCCAGGAGGGCGAGACCGTCCCCGTCAACACGCCGATCGCGCAGATCGGTGAAGACGGCGGTGCGCCCGCCGCGGGGCCGGCCGCCCAGACCGATCGAGAGCAGACGCCGGGCCAGGCCGAGCCGCAGCGCCAGGCCGAGGCCCCGCGTGAGGAGCCTTCGAACGGCACGCTGCCGCACGGCGGCGCGGCGCCGGCTCCGGAAGCCGCGGCGCCGCAGGCGGGCGGCCGCGTGAAGGCGAGCCCGCTGGCGCGCAAGATCGCGGCGGAAGCCGGCATCGACCTGCAGGCGGTGGAAGGCACGGGACCGGGAGGCCGGATCGTCGAGGCGGACGTCCGCGAGGCGATCGAGCGCGGCGTCGCTCCGCAGCGGGCCGCCGCTTCGGGCATCCAGCCCGCCGTTCCGCAGCCGGTGGTGCCGGGCACCGACCGCCCGCTCTCGCCGATGCGGAAGATCATCGCGCGGCGGCTGGTGGAGAGCAAGCAGCAGATCCCGCACTTCTACCTGTCGATCGACGTCGACATGCGGGCGGCGACACGGCTGCGGGCGGAGTTCAACGGCAGCGTGGACGAGGACCGGAAGATCAGCTTCAACGATCTGGTGGTCCGCGCCTGCGCCCTGGCGCTGGAGAAGATGCCGGAGATGAGCTCGCAGCTCAACGGTGATTCCCTGCGCACGCCGGACAGCGTGAACGTGGGCGTGGCGGTCTCGCTGGATGAAGGCCTGATCGTGCCGGTGCTGCGGAACGCGAACCAGAAGAGCCTCTCGGTGCTCGGACAGGAGACGCGGGAGCTGGCGGGGCGCGCCCGGAAGGGTCAGCTCAAGCCGGAGGAGTACAGCGGCGGCACCTTCACGGTCTCCAACCTGGGGATGTACGAGATCACCCACTTCCAGGCGATCATCAACCCGCCGGAGGCCGCGATCGTGGCGGTCGGCGCGATCCGGGAGACCCCGATCGTGGAGAACGGGCAGGTGGTGCCGGGCAAGCAGATGTATCTCACGCTCAGCGCGGACCATCGGATCGTCGACGGTGCCGTGGGTGCCCGCTTCCTGCAGGAAGTGAAGCGGATGCTCCAGAACCCGCTCAGCCTCTTCGGGTAGGGTTCGGACGCCGGGTTAAAGAACAGAGAGGGGCGGGCCGCAATTGGCCCGCCCCTCTCTGGCGTTTCTGTCCAGGTGTCTGCCCTTACCACCAACCCCCGCCTGCCGTCCACCTGGGCGCTCTACCGCGGAGAGCTGCGCCGCCAGTGGACTGGCAGAGCGGTCCTGGCTCTCTTCCTCGCGGTGATCCTCGCGGCCGGCGTGCAGCTCGCCTTCACGTGGGCGCTGCGGCCGAGCGTCATCGCGGAGGGATATCGACCCACGCCGCGCCGGAAGATTTCTGACTTACTGGCCGCAGCCGCGTCGCCGCTCTACTCCCGCCCGGTGGCGCTGTGGTTGAACGAGGTCGAGTTGCGGCAGCACGGCGTGTTCTCCGTCGGCGTGCAGCCGGAGCGACGGCTCATCGCGGCTTATCTGCTCTCGCTTCCATTAGCAATCTTTCAACTGCTGGCGCCGGCCTACGCAGCCGTCGCATTCTCCAGGTTTCGCCGGGACGACGGGGAGCGCTGGGCCCGGCAGGGGTACTCCGCGGAGCAGGTACTGCTGGGAATGGGGACGGCGGCCATGACACCGCTAGCCATCGCACTTCTCGGAAGTATCGTCGTCGCCCACTCCCTTGCGACCTCGCGGGTCTTCACTGAAGGGCTCCATCCTCTTCCGGACACCGAGAGCCAGGTCCGCCTGGTCACCTCTGCCGTGTTGAATGCCGCGTTCCTCGCTTGCGTCTCCGGGAAGCTGCCGCGGACCTGGAATGCCATGGCAACCTGCTACGCCTTCGCCTGCGTCGGGTGGCCACTCGTGGCGTACTCCTTCTCCCCGGAAGCCTTCCGTGGATGGCAGGTCCGGTGGGGGTATGCCGAGCGGCTCGAGCCGTGGATCGGTCTTGCGTGCTGTCAGCTCATGGCGTTAGCGATCCTCGCCTTTCCGAGCGTACTTCACATCCAGTCGCGACTGGAGGCTGCCTGTTCAGCGAGCGTGGAATGACGAACTGCCGCAGGGGAGCCGGGGACTTGTCAGCGGTGAGCGCGGCCTCCGGCTCGCCGTCGACGTGGGCGTTCTTCCGCCGTGAGTTAGTCCGCGAGCTCAAGCTGGGGCGGCTCCTCGGGCTGGCGTTCGGGATCCTGCTGGCGGCGGTCGTGCAGGCGCTCTTTACCTGGGCGGTGAACCCCCTGCAGGCTTCGCTCGAGGGCGGCGAGTGGGACCGCCGGTGGTTCGACGTGGTGTCGGCGGCGGGCCTCTTCTCCTGGCCGCTGGCGGCGTGCCTCTTTACGACCGCCGGTCCGACCGCGGAGCTCGTGAACGCCTACCTTCTCGACCTGCCGGGTGCCACCTATTCACTGCTCGTACCGATCGCCGCCGCCAGGGCGCTTCCTCCGCTGCTGAGGAGCGGAGCGCTGGAGGATCATCTCCGATCGGGCTTCACGCCGCTGCAGGTCCTGGCGGGTCGCGGCGCGGCGTCGCTCGCTCCTCTGGCGCTGCTGCTGGTCGGCGTTACGGCGGTGCGCTTCGTCCGGGACGGGAACCTCATCGCCCAATTGACCGCCTCGGCCCCGCTCCCTACCGTTTCCTGGGCCATGCTCTGGCTCCCTACGCTCTCCTCGCTGCTCCTGGGACTGACCCTGGTCTGCCTGGCCGGCCTTACCCCGCGGGTGTGGCGCAGCGTTGCCGCGTGCTACCTTCTCGTCCTGGCCCACTCCGCGCTGCTGACACTTTTTCGGGAGCTGCGCTGGCAACTCGGGGTCTCGACCCTTCACCTCTACACGTGGCCGCTGATCGCCGGTTATCTCGGCGCCTACGCGTTGGTCGTGGCCCTGGCGGCGCGTGCGGCGACGCTGAGGATGGGCCGTCTGGTGAAGTCCGCTCACCCGGCGGGTACCTGACGCGAGCCGCCTCACACCGCGACGATGGTGCGCGTGTGCCGGATGACCGTTCCCCAGAGCGACCGCGGAGGTGCTTGTCAGAGGCGAAACGTTCGAAGATCTCGAACGGTTGGGTACGGAGCTCCTGCCGCTCCGGCTTCGTGGGAGCCAACCTCTTGAGCACCGCCTCTGCCGCACTCGTTTCGTCCCGGGCCTCGATCCTCTCACAGTTCCGCCAGGAAGTGAGGCAGACGTGGACCCGGAGAGAGATCAAGCGTCTCGCGGCGGGCTCCGTTCTGGTGGTGCTGGCCCAGCTCGCAGCGACCTGGCTGCTCCACCCGCAGCTCCTCTCGGCGGTGCTAAGGCCCTACCAGACCAATCCGGTCGAGCTCACCCTGGCGAGCGGCTTTGGGCTCGTCTCGTTCCCCCTCGGGAATGTGTTCCGCCAGGGGACGGATCCGATCGTCGGCTTTCTCTTCTTCGCTCTCGGCTTGCCGGGGACCCTGTTCCGTTTTCTGGTGCCGGCTTATATGGCTCGAGCGATCGCGTCGCTGATCGAACGGAAGGGCGGTGCCACTCCGGAGATGCGAGAGCGCACCCCGGCGAAGGCGCTCTGGCTCACGACGCTGGCGGTGTTGCTTCCGTTCTTTGTGCTGCACCTGGCTGCGACGGCCGGGTACCACCTCTTGTGGCTTTTCGATCTATACGTCCTCCCGGGGAGCCGGCCTCGAGTCAACACTCACTGGGGATACTTCTGGATCGTGAGCGTCGCGCCGATACTTGGGGGCGCGGTTCTGGCCTGTCTCGCGGCACAGGCCCGGACACTGCGGGCAGCGATCGGCATCTGCTATGCAGCGGTGCTCTTCGCGCTGCCCGCGGCATCCGCCATCACGCTGGCGACACTCAACCTGGCGGGCGGGCATCCGGCATTCCTGGCGAGATATCCCGCGCACCAGATCGCGAGTATCGGAGTGCAAGTGGTTGCGCTGCTGATTCTACATCCGGTTGCGACCCGCCTCCTGGCGCGTCGGTGGGGGCTCACGCGGGAGACCGCGCGCTGAACCGAGGGAGAAGGGAGGGCTTTCGTGTCGCACTCCCGAACCGGGTGGCGACCAATCGGCCCAGCGGTAAGGGATCAAGCTGTGACTCATGTTCCTCTCCGGCGCCTGGCGGCGTCGCTCGTTCTCCTCGGCTCGTGTGCATGCGCGGGGCTCGCCGCCGCCCCGTCTTCCCCCCGCGCTCGTAAGGACGGCCGCCTTCCGTACCGTCCCGATACGGTGCTCGTCGCCTTCCATCCCGCTGCGCCCACCGCGCAGCGGACCGGGGTGGTGGAGCGGCTCGGGCTGGCCGTTGAGGGCCGCCTCCCGAGCCGTCACTTCGCGAGAGTCCGCATCCCGGCGGCGGCACACCGGCGCGGACTCGATCCGGTGCAGGCGGCGGCGGCGCTGCGGGAAGATCCGGCGGTCCGGGTGGCGGAGCCCGACTATCGCCTGCGGCTCGAGGGCCTGCCGAACGATCCCGCGCTGGGGCAGCAGTGGGGGCTGCACAACACCGGGCAATCGGGCGGCACCGCGGACGCCGACATCGATGCCGCGGAGGCCTGGGACCTCACCCGCGGCAGTGATGACGTGGTGGTGGCGGTGATCGACAGCGGGATCGACTACGAGCACCCCGACCTGGCCGAGAACATCCTGCGTAATGAGGCGGGGCAGGTGGTCGGCTACGACTTCGGGGACAAGGACGCGGACCCGATGGATCCGGACGGCCACGGGACGGCGGTCGCCGGAGTCATCGGAGCGCGGGGAGACAACGGGATCGGCATCAGCGGGGTGGCCCAGCGGGTGAAGCTGATGCCGGTGAAGCTGTTCAGCGACGAGGGTGAGGCATTCGTCTCGGACGCGATCGACGCGATCGACTTCGCGGTGGCGCAGGGCGCGCGGGTCTTGAACGCCAGCTACGGCAATTACAGCTTCAGCGCGCTGGAGTTGGAGGCGATCCAGCGGGCCGAGGCCGCGGGCGTGCTGATGGTCACCTCCGCCGGGAACGACCGCATCTGCGTCGACGGCTACCAGCACTATCCCTCCGGCTATAACGAGCACGCGGAGAACGTGATCGGGGTCGCGGCCTCGACCGATCGGGACCAGCTCTCGCCGTTCTCGAACCGCGGCCGGGACACCCTCGATCTCGCGGCGCCCGGGGCAGCGATCTACACCACCTTCCCGGCCGCCCAGTATGGAACGGCCGACGGCACCTCGTTCGCGGCCCCGCATGTGGCCGGGGCCGCCGCCCTGGTGATCTCCCGGTTCCCCGGCCTCTCCGTGCGGGAGCTCAAGGCCCGCCTGCTCGCGAATGCGGACCGTGTGCCCGGGCTGCTGGGGCGGGTGGCCACGGGGCGGCTTAACGCGGCGGCGGCACTGCGCGAGGACCCCCTCGCGCCCGGCGAGCCGCACGACCTTCGCCTCTCCGGCGCCGGCGAGACGGCGCTGCGGCTGGAGTGGGTCGCTTCCGGAGAGGACGGCACCGCCGGGCAGGCGTTCCGGTACGAGCTGCGGTACAGCACGTCCCCGATCACCGAGGCTGGCTTCGCCGCCGCTGCCCGCGCCCGGTCCCTGCCGGAGCCGTCGCCGTCCGGCGACGCGGAGCAGTACCTGCTGTCCGACCTGGAGCCGGACACCGCCTATTACGTGGCGGTGCGCGCCCTCGATAGCGTCGGCGCCGTCTCCCCCGTGGTCACCGCCGGCCCGTTCCAGACCCTCGCGCCGGGCGGGACCGAGCTGCTCCGGGACGGTGCGGAGGGCAAGCCGCTCTTCCGCCGGTCGGGCGGCTGGGCGGTGAGCGGGGAGCAGGTCTTCCGCGGGGCTGCCGCCTATTCGGACAGCCCCGGCCGCCCCTACGCCAATCGTACGACGGCGACCCTGACACAGGCACAGCCCATCAAGCTGCCAGGAGCGGCGCCGGAGCTCACTTTCTACGCGCGCACCGACCTGGAAGAGGGGCACGACCTGCTCTACGTGGAAGTCTCGGTCAACAAAGGGCGCAAGTGGCTGCCGAGCCTGGTGCTGACGGGGGGGCGGGACTGGACCCGGTTCCGCGTGCCGCTCTCCGCCTACGCGGGAAAGAAGGTGCTGGTCCGCTTCCGGATGAAGACCGATGGGAGTAAGGTAGGCGACGGAGTCTGGCTCGACGAGATCGCCATCGCCGGGGCTCGCGAAGAGGCGACCCTCCTCGCCGACGGGGCGGAGAAGCGGCCGTTCTTCCAGGGTGACGGCAGTTGGAAGCCGAGCAGCGGGCCTCGCTTCTCCGGACGCCGCTCCTATTCGGACAGCCCCAAGGGCAACTACCGGAACGGGGTGGACCTGGCGCTGACGGGCAGGCAGGCGATTGACCTCGAGGGGCAGGCGGCGCGCCTGAGCTTCTGGCTGAAGGCGGACCTGGAGACAGGGTACGACTTCCTGGACGTGGAAGCTTCTACCGATAACGGGCAGAGCTGGTACTGCCTGCGCGGCTTTACCGGCAAGCACAAGCCGGGGCTCCACACGGTGCCGCTCTACCGCTTCGAGGGCCGGCCGGTGCTCCTGCGGTTCCGGCTGATGTCGGACGACTCGACCGTGCGCGACGGGGTCTGGCTGGATGACATCCGGGTGCTGGGTGAGCCGGTAGTGAGCCCACCCTGACGGCCCGGCTTCCGGCTCTTACTGGACGAGGAGGTCCGTGATGAACCGACGCTCAATGCTGGCCGGCGCGGCGACCCTGGCGGTCGCCCGCGCCGCGCGGGCCCAGGCCGGGGAGAAGGCGCCCCCGAGCGAGCGGCTGCGGGTCGGCTGCGTGGGGGTGGGCGGCCGGGCCGCCTCGCTGATGCACGCGTTCGCCGCGCAGAAGGACGCGGAGGTGGTGACCGTCTGCGATCTCGACTCCCGCCGCCTGCCGGAAGCGGTGGCGGCGGTGGAGAAGCTGCAGGGCCGCCGCCCCGGCTCCGTGACCGACTTCCGCCGGATGCTCGACGACCGCGGTATCGACGCGCTGGTGGTCGGCACGCCGGACCACTGGCACGCGATCCCCACGATCATGGCGTGCCAGGCCGGCAAGGACGTCTACGTGGAGAAGCCGGACGGCCACAACCTGGTGGAGGGGCAGCGGATGGTCGCCGCCATGCGCCGCCACCAGCGGATCGTGCAGCTCGGCACCCAGTCTCGCTCCACGCCCCGCTTCTTCGAGGCGATGGAGTATATCCGCAGCGGCAAGCTGGGCCGCTGCCGCGCCGCGGTGGCGTGGGAGAGCGCGAAGCAGGGCTCCATCGGCCGCCCGGAGGACTCCGAGCCGCCGGAGGGCGTCGACTACGACATGTGGCTCGGCCCGGCACCCAAGCGGCCATTTAACGTCCGCCGCTTCCACGGCAACTGGCGCTGGTTCTTCGACTACGGCACCGGCGACCTCGGGAACGACGGCGTCCACCGGCTCGACGTGGCCCGTTGGGCCCTCAGCACCGCCGCGGAGGCGGCCGGCGAAGCGCCGCTCGGGCTGCCCACGGCGGTCTCCGCGAGCGGCGGGAAGTGGTACTTCGACGACATGCAGGAGTGGCCGGACACGCTGCAGGTGACCTGGGAGTACCCCAACCGGCTCCTCACCTACGAGATGCGGATCTGGGCGCCGTATCCCTACTTCGGCGACAGCGAGGGCGCCACGCTCTACGGCGACCAGGGCTACCTCGTCATCGGCAACAGCCGCTGGCGCGCCTACACACCGGACGGGAAGGTCGCCGCGGAGCAGTCGGGCGGCGACGGCACCACGGAGCATGTCCGCAACTTCATCGAGTGCGTGAAGAGCCGCAAGAAGCCGAACGCGGACCTGGAGACGGTGGGCCAGGTCTCCTCCGCGCTCTGCCACACCGGGAACGTCGCCTGGCGCACCGGCAAGAAGCTGAAGATCGACCCGAAGACGCTCACCTTCGACGACCGGGAGGCGAACCGCCTGCGCACCCGGCCGGAGTACCGCAAGCCGTGGACGCTTCCGGACGTGTAGCGTGGGCGGGTGCGGGGTGCGCCGTTGGAGGACCGTGGTTCGTAACGCACATCGGATTGGCTGCCGGTATTCGGAGATCGCCGGCAGTTGACTTCCGGCGGACCCGATGCGCGGAGTTTTGAAGGTCTACTAGAAGGCGGGGCAGCTGGGCGGAGCATCCGCAGGGCCGCGAGGCATTGAAATACCTCGCTGGCAGGCCTGCGGCCAAGCGTCCTCCGGACGCCCGAACCAGGCCCTGCTCAGTCCCCGCAGGGGGACTTCGTGCCGTGGTTGCCGCGGTTTCAACCGCCCGGTGGCTATCGGTCGCCAGCGAGCAAGAGCAAGAGCAGGACCTCCCGTCCACGGAGGGCGCAGCTCGACCGGCTAGACCCTAAACCCTAACCCCTGGACCCTGGCGAAGCCAGACCCTCACTCGGAGTCGACGCAGTCCTGGAATAGGATGCAGCACGCGTCGATGACTGCCTTCGTCTGCTTCCGGACCTCGGAGTCGTCCAGGGACTCGACCGACTGGAGGGGGATGCGGACGGTGTAGCGGAAGGCGGGGCGCTCGAAGAAGTGCTCCATCGGGAGCTCCCGGGCGCCGAGGTCGCACAGCTCTTCGCCGAGGAGGTCGTTCAGGTCGCCGCCGCTGCTGAGGATCATCTCCTCGATCTCTTCGTTGACGTTGCGGTCGGTGGTGGAGAAGCCGGCCTGGACCTCGCTGCGGCCGAGGTGGACCCCCGCCTCGTAGTAGCTGGAGGGGCCGCTCCAGAGCCGGATCGCCAGCTCGAAGGGGCCGGCGTCGGAGCCCTGTACCGCTTCCACCCGGTCCCACTTGCCGTCTCCGCGGTACTCCCCGAGGAGCCAGTCCCGGAACGACTCGACCGCTGCCTGTGCCATCCTGCCTCCTTCACGCGCCCGGGCGAGCTGCTCCCGGCTAACGATGTTGTAATCTACCCCGGTGTTCGCGTCCGGCGCGCACCTTCTTAACCGGCGCGCTGGCGGGCGGTGAGGGGGGTGCCGGGCGTGAGGCCGTAGCGCTGCGCGGCGCTCCCGCCGTTCACCGCCACTTCGTAGCGGTTGAAGCTGCCGAGCAGCACGAGCGGCTCTCCGGCGGGGACGGCGGCGTAGTGGGTGGCGGGGCCGTCGAGCTGCAGCGGACCGATCTCGAACCGCACCGCTCCGGGCGTCGGCGCGCCGAGGTGCTCCGGTCCCAGGTTCGTGATCGCGTTGCCGTAGTGGTCGATCAGCAGCACCTCGCCGTGGATCGTTTCACCCTCTCTCCGCGGCTCCGGAAGCGGCAAGGGGACCGGGTCCGCGATCGGCGAGCCAAGCTCCCCCGGCGGAATGCCGCTCGCCAGGGCGGCGGCCACCGGCGCGAATAGGTCGCGGCCGTGGAAGGAGCATCCGACCCGCGGCAGCCAGTGCTCCGGCCGGTTCAGGTGGAACGCCTCCGGCCGGCCCAGGGCGGCCGCCGCCGGCCACAGCAGCCCGTTGTCCGGCCCGACGAAGGTCCGTCCGCCGCTGCGGAGGCAGAGGGGCCGCCGCTCGCCGCCGACTCCGGGATCGACCACCGCCAGGAAGATCGTGTCCGGGGGGAAGTAGGGCGCGGCGGCCTGGAGGTAGAGCGCGCCGGCCGTGACGTCTTGCGGCGGCACGCCGTGGGTGAGATCGACCAGGCGCGCCGCCGGACAGCGGGAGAGCAGAACGCCTTTCATCGTGCCCACGTAGGCGTCCCGGTATCCGAAGTCGGTGAGCAGCGCGATGATCGGCGGCATGAGCGGAGGGTCAGTTGTCGACCAGCACCTTCTTCACGAGCGAAACCACCACGCCTCCCATGGCGTCGAGACCGCGGATCGTCACCAGGTGCTCGCCGTTCGGCACGCCGGTGGTATCCCAGTCCCACTCGTACGGCGGGACGTTGGTGATGGTGGTCTGCACGCCGTTCAGCAGGAACGAGACGAAGGTGATGCCTTCTCCCTCTACACTGGCGGCGATGGTGACCTGCCCGCGCTGCGGCTCCGCCTCTAGCGGCGTGGTGGCGAGGGCGATCCGGCGCTCGAACGTGTCGAGCGGCACCGTGCCGAACGAGAGGCGGAGGTGCGTGATCCCGTCCTTCACTTCCCGGCCTTCGCCCAGCGCCTTGCGGAGTGCCGGAGCCAGCTCTTCCTCGGTGAGCGCGCCGCGCAAATCCGGCAGCGGCTCCCACTCGCCGCCATCGATGCGGACGTCGACCCGCGTGGGCCGGGTGTCGAGCGGGTCCCCGCTGGAGAGGAGCGCGGGCAGGGAGAAGAGCGGGGAAATCGCGGGCGCACCCTCGCCTTTCGGCGCCTCCACCAGGATCTGGGAGGCGGGGTTGGTCGTCCCCGTCAGCTCCGGCTCCGCCGGCTGGATGACGAAGCCGCCGCGCTGCTCCCCGAGCTGTCCGTTCTCGTCCAGCAGCCGCGCGCGACCGGCCGTGGCGACCATCACCGCGGTAGGCGACCAGCCGACCACTGCGCCGGAGCCGGCCTGCTCGGTGCCGGTGTACCGTCCGATCCCGCGCAGCGGCTGCTTCACCGTGCCGAGGCTGCGCGGCATGCCGCCGGCGGCCGTCAGGGTCACCACCCCGCCCTCCCGGTTCTCCAGCGTCACCACCGCCGGATCGCCCGGCTCCGGCCGGGGCACCACGATGAGCAAACGGTCCTCACGAGCCGGCTGGTAGTCGGCGGGGAGAGAAATCGCGCCTCCCGGAGATTCCAGGAGGACGCGGCTGCCCGGCGTGGGAGCGAGCAAGCGGAAGAGGGAGCCGCCCGCCGGAATGGTGGTGGAGATCGCGGCGCGGCTCGGCTCCGTGCCGGCGGCGAGGATGCGCAGCGCCCGGAGCGCGCCCTTGGCCCCGGGGACCCGGATCAACAGGTGGTCCGCCGCGACTCCTGCCACGGAGCTGGGACGGGCGACGTCGAGCGGCTTCGGAGAGACGAGCACCGCGTTCGCGGCGCGGGCGACCTTGCCGAGCGGCTGCCAGTGGATCCCGGCGTCGGCGCTCACTTCCACGGCGGCGCCGGGAGAGTTGATGACTCGCACCCGGTAGAGCTCCGGCTGCGGGCTCTCCGGCTCGGCGAGCTCTTCCTCCGCCGCGGCGGGAGTCTCGGCCTGCTTCTTCTCCGGCGCGGGCGCCGGCTTGGCGGCGGCGGGCTTGCGCGGAGCGGGACGAGCGGGAGCCGGCCGCCGCTGGGCCTCCGCGGAGAGCGGCAGGCCCAGCGCCAAGCCGAGGAGCGAAAGCGCCGTCAGGAGCCGTCGCGGAAGGCGCGCAGCACCTTCTTGGTCTGCTGGATTGCTTCGATCAGGCCCGGAACGTCGTGCGGGGCCCGCCGGGGCGCGGTAAAGACTTCGTTGAGGATGTTCCACCAGTTGTATTGCTCGATGTAGACCAGGTCGAAGAGCATCACGCCCTGGCTATGGTTGCGGGCCGCCTCCAGCGCCTTCCGGAACGCCTCCGGGTTCCCCTGGTAGTCGATCAGGTAGAGCCCGGCGTAGACGAAGCTGGCGTCGTTTACCGCCCGGACGGAGGTCTCCGCCGCCGCCTGCACCGTCCGGTCTTCCGGCAGTCCCAGCCGCCGGGCTTCTTCTCGGGTGGCGACCGGGTAGTAGCAGCCGGTCGTGATCCAGTTGAGCAGGTTGGCGTAGCCGGTCTTGTTGAACTCCGGGCTCATCCAGTCCAGGCCGGCGTGGTAATCGGTCGCGCCCCAGTTGACGCCCACGTGGTAGTAGTCCGGGTACCAGGAGCCGACGTAGACCGCCAGTCCCATGGTCCGTCGCACGCGCTGGACGACCTGCTTCGCCTCTTCCAGGAAGGTGCGGATGTTTTGCGCGCGCCACTCCAGCCACTGCTTGTAGTAGGGACCCTGCACCAGCGGACGGCCCGGAACCGGGTCGTAGGCGTAAACGTCGTGCGGGAACCGCTCCAGCTTCTTGCCCAGCCACTCCTCGAAGAGCTGCCGGGAGAGCGGCGAGAAGTCGGTCCGCAAGCTCGCATACCGCATCCGGTCCAGCACCAGCCCGTCCAGCGCGTACTTGTTCGCCAGCTCCTCGATGATCCGGAGCATGTACTTCCGCGACTCGGGGTTGGCGGGGTTCACGAACGCGCCGACCAGCTCCGACGGGGAGTCGAGGATCGGCTGGAGGAGGTCCCGGGCCGTGTACGTTAGAGCATTGCCGACGTGGATATGTTCCAGAAGCCAGCGGGCGCCGTCCCCACGGCCGATCAGGACGTAACCGTTCTCCGGCGCGGAGACCGGCGTTCCCATCGCCGCGGAGCCGAGGATCACGGAGGAGACCGCCTCGCCGGTCACCACCACGGCGGCCTCGTCGTCCCGCAGCTTCCGCGGCTCCCGGTAGCGGGCATCGTAGGCCGCGATCTTGCCGTCTTCCGGACCCTGGTTCTCCGCTACGGAGAGGGTAACGGTGGCGCCGTCCGGCGCCGTCAGGGTCCGCTCCACGTCGTAGGTGATCGCCTGGAGCTCACGCTTCTCGTAGAGCGGCCCCACCTTCAGCAGCTTGTGCGCCTCCGAAAAGACGTTGACGGAGGCGTAAACGCGGATGCCGCGCCGCCGGCCTTCCAGCATCGCCAAGAAGAGCGGGTCGTGCCCCGCGGGGAAGCTCACGCCTTTCCACTCCGTCAGTCGCGGCGCGTGCTGGCTGTCGTAGAGCACGTGGCCGCTCAGCGGCTTCACGTCGAGCACCACCGTGTTGATGTTGGCGCGCTTCGACTTCTCGAAGATGTCCGCGATCCCCTCCCGGGTGGAGATCTTCGCCAGGTTTGCGGTCGCGTCGATCCAGAGGACGCGCGCCTCCAGCTCCGCCTGGCGGCTCACCGCGGTGGTCAGGGAGCCGTCTTCCTGCAGCGGAGCTCCCGGGAGCGGCTTCGGCGGAGGAGCGGTCGGCACGTCCGGATCCTGCTGCGCGTGGGCTGCAGTGCCGGAGAGCGAGGCGGCAAGCGCCAGCGACGGAAGCGCGAGGCGGCGAAGGAGAGAGGTCAGCATGGAATAGTAGGACCGGGGCCGTCCGGCGGCCCCGGGGAAAGTGTTAAGAGCGGACGATCAGGGAAACCGGGTAGGCGGAGCCGCTGACCGGAATGCCCTGGATATTGATCTTCTTCCGGGCGCCGGGCGGAAGCTGGATGCTGATCAGCTCGCTCTCCGCGGGCGGGGCGATCTGCGGCGCCTCCACCAGTTTCCCGTCGATCATAAAGACCCCGCGCGTCCAGCCCGCCTGGGCGGAGAGAAGCACCTTGACCGTGCCCATCTGGTCGGTCGGGTTGGAGAGGTTCAGCGTGATGTCGTAGACGACGCCGTAGTTGCCGAGCAGCTTGCGCCGGGGCGACTTGCCGGTGATCGGCTCGCGGCCCATCGGGATGAAGGTCCAGTACTTGCTGCCGACCTCGTACTTGTGCTCGAGATACTTGTCCGGCGAGGGATAGGAGTGCGGCTCGTTGCGGGCGGCCGCCACCAGGTCGCCCCGGAGCGCCGGGCGGGAGGCGTCCGCGGAGACGCTCACCTGCACCACGAGCGGACCGCCCCGGACGATCCGGATGCCGTAGATACCGGAGACGGTGAGGAGCTTCTCCACCTTGGCCGCGAAGAGGCTCCGGGAGCCGCGCGCCGGCACCCGCGTCACGTAACCGAGGTCCCGCTTGGCGTTCGCCAGGTAGCGCTCGCCCGCGCGGTGTCCCACCTGGATCGTGTCGATGAACGGCCCGGAGACCCCCTCGATGATCTGCACGTCGACCGGCTCGTCGCTCGGGTTGATCACGTGCACCTGGAAGTGGAACGGCCGGCCCATGCGGTTCTGGTGGTGGAAGAGCAGCCGCCCGGGACCGTTCGGCTCGATCAGTCCTTCGAAGAGGGTGCCGTACTCCCGCACGCTCTCCGGGTCGTTGGAGTAGAGCAGGAGGTCGGTGCGCTGGTAGGGCAGCGGGGAGTTCTCCACGCGGACCTGCGCCTTGGCGGTGACCGGTAGGAAACCTTCGCCCGAGATCGTGACCGGGAAGCTGACCGTGGCCGACTGGCCCGCCGCGAGGGCGCGGACCCCCTCCGGCTCGCCGGTGACGCGCACCACCGTGCCCGGCTCGCGCTCCACCGCCTCCAGCACGCGCTCCACGGCCACCTTCTTCACGAAGGAGCCGGGCGCCAGGTCGCCGGTTACCGCGGCCTGCGGCGGCGCCACGATCCGTCCGGCCCACTTCTTCACCCAGCAGACGAGCTTGGCGCTCTTCCCGCCCACGCTGACGGTCACGACCGCCTTGCCGGGGTTCAGGCCGCGGACCTCGAGGGCCTGCTTGCCTTCCACCTGCAGCACGTCGACCACGTCGGCCTGGTCGATGTCGACCGTCACCTCGGAGCCGGTCGCCCCGCCGATCTCGACGGTCCGCGACTCTCCGACCGGAACCGTTACCTGGGTAGAGGTCGGGCCGCTCGGCGCCGGCTTGGGCGCGGCGGCTTTCTTCGACGCGGCGGGCTTCCCGGCCGCCGGCGCGGCCGCCGCGACCTGCTTCGCCGCGCTGCCTGCCGGCAGCGCCGCTTTCAGATTGCCGGCCCAGCGCTCGGCGGTCTCCTTCGCGCTGATCTTCCGGGCTTCCGCCTCATCGGCCGTGGCGATCATCAGGAGCTGGTCGCCGGCGTAGACGCCCCAATCGGCGCCGCGGGCGCGGAGATTGATGGCGGCGGCGGTGAGGCCGTCCGGGATCATGGTTCGCAGGCGCTCCGCCGCGATCTCGGCGCGCCGCTCCGGCGAGGTGGTGCCGTTCGGGGTGCGGAAGTAGGCGATCAGCTTGCCGCCCACCGTCAGGCGAGTGCCTTCGTCGGTGGTGTTCGTCTCTACGGCAGGGGCAGCCGCGAGCGACGAGACAAGTAGGGCCGCCGCCGTCAGGCAGCCGGCAAGCGTGGAGATCCAGCTTCGCATGCGGGTAAGTCCTCCGGCACGGTCGGGCGCGGACATGGTATCAAAGGCTTGCTGAGCGAATCAAGCAACGCCCCGGGCACCCGGCACGTGGGAACGGGAGCGGCGTCGGCGGCCACCGCCGCGGCGGGCGATGGAGACCACTCCCTTATGGTTTGTCGGCAGGCGCGAGCCCGCCGCCCAACTCGCGGCATGCCGGAGTCGCTCACTCTCTCGCTCACCCACTCAAGCACTCCAGGCCGGAAGATGTAGTTTATCCCGCCAGGCGGGAACCGCGGAGCAGCAAGCGCGTGCCGGACCAGACCCCCAGCCAGTTCACCGAGGTTGCCGAAGTCTACGACAGCCTGATGTCGGTGGTCCCGTACTCCTGGTGGGTGGAGTACGTCCGCGGCCTCTGGGCCCGCCACGGGGTGGAGCCGCACCGGGTGCTGGACCTGGCCTGCGGCACCGGAAACGTCACCCTGGAGCTGCTCAAGCGGGGATACAGCGTGGACGGCGTCGACGCCAGCGAGGGGATGCTCCGGATCGCGCGGCGCAAGCTGGGAGAGCGGGCCCGCCTGTGGCGCCAGGATGCCCGCGAGCTCGACCTCCCGCCGCCCCCGTACGACGCCTGCGTCTGCCTCTTCGACAGCCTCAACTACCTGCTGGAGCCGGGCGACCTCCGCCGCTGCTTTTCCGGGATCCGGCGTCACCTGCGGCCGGGAGGCATCCTGGTCTTCGACATGAACGCGATCCGCGCGCTGGAGTCCGGGATGTTCGACCAGCGCGGCACCGGCCGGGACGCGAGCCTGGAGTTCGAGTGGCACAGCGCCTGGGACCCCGCCAGCCGCCTCTGCACCATCCGGATGGAGTTCCGGGTCCACGAGGCGGAAGGCACCCGTGTCTTCCACGAGACGCACCTGCAGCGCGGTTACACCCGCGGCGAGATCACCGGGGCGCTGGAAGAAGCGGGGCTCCGGCTCGTCGGCTTCTACGAGGCGTTCTCCACGCGCGAGCCGACTGCGAAGACGGACCGGTATCACGTAGTGGCGATGACGTGAGAGATTTTTCCGGGGGGCCACGCCGTCTCCGAGGATCCGACCCCGCGCCCCTTGGGCCCAGATACTGTTGGCGGAATCGGGAAGCTGCCCCGGATGCCCCGCTGGCGCGGGGCGCGAAAGCAAGCATTCGCACTCCACAGGCTAGCCCGGAAGAGATTCCCTCTCGTCGAAAGGGAGACTGCCGCGGTGCAGTCTGTGGAGTGCGGTGGCTGGTGTCGCACGCTGTAAGGTTGGGGCGCACGGAGCGCAGCGTAGGTTCTGCCGGTGAGGAAGAGCGGCCCTACCGTCCT
>JBKBRF010000021.1:0-114667 GCA_046292385.1 Armatimonadota bacterium
GCGGGGCGGCGGGGGATGGGTCTCGGTCATGGTATCCTTCCAGATATGCGTCCCCCGTTGGGGGGGGATGTCCCGCCGCCACCGCTAGAAGGGTCGCGGGGCTTCCGCAAGGCGTCGCCGGGGGCTATGGCGGCCCGTGGGCGGTCACTTTTTTCCCCCGCTCGCCCCCCCCTTCCCCCCGCGGAGCGGGAGCGGCGAATTCAGGAGATCAACCGGCTGGTCGGCTACGCGCACCAGGCTTACCGGCGCGGCCAGCTTCGTGACGCGCGCCGGTACTGCGACCAGGCGCTGGCGCTGGGACGCTCCGGAGCCGCCTACGAGCTGCTGGGGGATATCGCGCTGCGCCAGGACCGCGCCGCCGACGCGGTGCGCCACTACACGATCGCGGCGCAGTTGATGCCGAGCCCCGGGCTGGTGATGTCGAAGCTGAACCGCGCTGCCGCTCGCGCCGCGCAGATCGGCGGCCGGGACTACGATCTCTCGCAGCTCGGCGTGCGCAGGGCCCCACAGCAGGCGAACCGCCGCTTCTACCAGCTTTCGCTCTCCTGCTTCGGCGTGGCGGTCGTGCTGCTGCTGGCGTTCCTCGCCGCCGCCTTCCAGGGAGAGCCGCTGGGATGGCCGATCCTGGGCACCTGGAGCCTCTACCAGCTCGTCTTCATGAGCCTGGCGGGAGTCGTTTCCGGGGCGCTGCTGGCGGCAGTCGCCTGGATCCGCCCGATCGACCAGGAGCTGCTCTTCCCCGCCGCCGGCTCCTCTCGCCGGGGGATCTCCCTCGGCCTGCTCACCATTCCGCTCGCCTTCCTCTTCTTTCCCGCCGCGGTGATCATCTACGTGGTGGCAGGCAGCATCCGCGGCACAATCTCCAACTCCGTGCTCGTCGTCTTCGCGGTCGCCACCGCCGTCGCGTTCGCCTTCATGCTGGTGGTGCCGGACGTCGCCAAGACCGAGACGCTGATGTTCGGCGGCAACATCGTCTTTCTCACGATGCTGTTCGGCTGGCTGATCGGCGACCTCTTCCGGCCGGACTGGGTGCCATGACACGCTCGAAGTGTAATAAAAGGAGATGTCTTGAGGGATGAGGGCGGAAGGATAAGGGACGAATTCCGCACCCCTGGCACGTGAGAGCCAACAGCGTGCCGGAAAGCTGCTCCGCCTCGGCTAGCCTCTGGAGAAAGAGAAGGAGAACGAGAAGGAGTAGGAGCCTGAGCCCGATTGGCTGGTCATCCCCCTATCCCCAGCTATCCCCCTGATCTCCCTTGTTACACATCTGGCGGTGCGCAGATCGACCTGGGCTACGGCAGCCGCACCTCGGGTGTTGGGACGGGGAGATCCGCGCGGCGCTCGCGCCAGGTGCGCGGCTTCATGTCGCCGAGCCACGGCTGCAGGATCTTCCGGTCGAGGTCGATCTCCGTCACCGCGAACGGCCGCTGCTTCGTCGCCTCCGTCAGCACCTCACCGTCCGGCGCCACCACGAACGACTTCATGTCGTAGCTGGAGGAGACGAGGTACGCGTGGTTCTCGATGGCCCGGGCGCGCGTGACGATCTCGCTGCCGCCCCAGATCGGGAGCAGGAGCAGCTCCGCGCCCTTGGCGGCCATCGCCCGGGACGGCTCCGGAAACTGCACGTCCCAGCAGATGATCAGGCCGACGCGCCCGAAGTCGGTGTCGAACACCGGGTAGTCGTTCCCGGGGGTGAGGCCGGCGTCCACTTCCTCCCGCGGCAGGTGCGTCTTGCGGTACTTCCCCACCAGCTCGCCGCCGCGGCCGATCAGGACCGCCGTGTTGTAGATCACCGGTCCCTCGCGCTCGTAGAGCCCGCCGACCACGTACGACCCCAGCCGCTTCGCCAGGGCTGCCAGGCGCTGCGTGGTGGGGCCCGGGACCGGCTCCGCCACCTCCGCGTAGCTTTTGCCGGTGCCGACCACACTCACGCCCTCCGGCAGGCAGACGATGTCCGGCTTCTCCTCCGCGCCCGCCTCTACGGTCCGGCAGAACGCCTCCACACTGCCGGCGGCCGATCCGGTCCCGTGCGGGCGGAGGTAGACGGTGCCGACGCGGACCTTCCGCCGCGGCGACGCGGCCTCGGCGTCGAGGCGCACGTCATCCCACCAGACGCGTCCCCCGGGCGCCCAGCGGAGGCCGAGCTCGATGCGCACCGCGGCGGCCTTCTCCGGGGCGGCGGCGCGGTGGCGGACTTCCGTCCAGCCGCGCCCGTTTCCGGCTTCCAGCACGTAGTCGGGCGCCCGGAGACTGCGGCCGGCGTCGTCAAGCCACTCGAGCCGCGCGTAGACCTGCTGCTGCGGGTGCGCCACCTTCTCCACGCGGTAGCGCGCGGAGAACGCGTACGGCTCACCCGCGCGAATGCCAACTACCTCCCGCCGCCAGGCGCCGACCTCCGCCGGGTGCGAGCACTCGATTTCCAGGGAGCCGTCGCCGCTCCGTGAGACGGTGAATCGCGGCGAGATCTCCTCTCGCGGGGTCCAGGTGCTCCAGCCCTCCGGCATCCGGTTCTCCGCAGCCGGGAAAGCCTGGAAGCGTGCCACGCTCCGCCCCTGGCTCGCCTGCAGCGTTATCGTCGCGGCGCTGAGGATGGTGCAGGCAGCTGTGATTAGTAGAATGCGTCTCATCCACTCCTCCTCGCACGGAAGTTCGTTAGATCGGCTCCGCCCTCAGCGGGCGGTCGAAAGGCCTACCAGTTGCGGTTGTGACACGTGGCGATCCTCTTGAGAAAGAGCTGATGCAGCTCTTGCTCCGAGAGGTCGGGAAAGCGCTCCCGAAGGCCCCGCCGGAAGAGCTCGCGGGTCATCTCCGACAGCTCAAATGCTTTGAGCAATCGCTGCTCGGGCGTCATGCGCCGCAGCGCTTCAAGGTAGATCCGATGGTTCCGGCGCGGCTTCGGGTCCATTTGTCGGGAGCCTTTCATGAGTCACTGCTCCGGCGCGCGCCGGGTTTCCTCCCGTGCCCGCGGATCTGCGCCGTCTGCGAGGGCTCGTGAGCGCGGCGGCGAGCACCGCCAGGAGCGCCGCATACGCCAGCCAGTCGCCGGTGTGGGAGAAGAAGGTCCCGCGGCCCGTGCCGACGGGGACGTCGGCGACCAGCAGCGCGGGGGCGAAGAGCGGCCCTTCCGCCACGATCCGGCCGTCCGGAGCGACGATCTGGGACAGCCCGTTGGAGTCGCTGCGCACGAAAGCGACCCCGTTTTCGGCGGCGCGGAACGGCAGGATGGCGGAGTGCAGGTAGTGCAGCATCCCGCCGGTCACCGGCGGGTCGAAGTTCGGCAGGGCGATCAGGCGGGCCCCCTGCAGCGCGAGCGAGCGGGTCACCCCGGTGAAGCAGCTATCGAAGCAGATCTCCACCCCGAGACGGCCGAGGCGGGTCTCCAGCGCTCGGGCTTCCCGGCCCGGTTGGGTGCTCCGCCGCTCCCCGAGGAAGAGGTGGATCTTCTGGTGACTGCCGACCACCTTTCCGGCCGGATCGATCAGCGCCGCGAGGTTCCGCCCCTTCGGAAAGGCCGGCTCCAGGTATCCGACCACCAGGTGCGCGCCGGTCTCCCGCGCCAGGTCTCCCATCTCCGCCGGCTCTGCCGGATCGAACCCGGTCCCGAGCGACATCTCGGACCAGACCACGAGCCGCGCCCCGTCCTCGGCGGCCCGGCGCGTCATCGCGTGCGGATCCGCGGCGGGCAGGTCGACCGCCAGGTTACCGGCGAGGTGGCCGACCTCCGCCGCCACGCAGTCTTGCACCGCGGCCACCCGGAGCGTCTCCGTCGCCCGGGCGGGAAGCATTCCGACCAGCGCGGCCAGCAGCACGGCACCGAGTGACCCGGCCAGGACGGGGCTGCGGAAGCTGCGTTTCAGGAAGGCGTCCGCGAAGGCGGCGTTGACCAGCCAGACGAGGGCGGAGACCCCCCAGATGCCGGTGTACGCGGTAATCCAGAGCAGCGGCTCCGCGCGGTACTGCGTGAGCGCCAGGTTGAGGGGGATCGGCGCAAAGGTGGTCAGCCACTCCAGCGAGAGCGCGGCGGCGGCCACGTAGCCGGCCCACGCGCCGCCGTCCCACCGCTGCCGGGCGCGGCCGGCCAGGAGCGTAACCCCCGCCAGGAGCACCGCCAGGAGGAGGAACGGGACCTCGATGTACCGGTGCACGGCGCCGCAGGTGATCCCGGCCACCAGCCCGAGGCCGATGGCGTGGAGCGGACGCTGCTTGGGGGCGGCGGCCAGCAGCGGCGCCAGCGCGATCCACGCCACCCATCCCTGGTCGAAGGGACGGAGACTGAAGGCGAGAAGAATGCCGGAAAGTGCGGCGAGGCCGAGCGCGGCGAAGCCCTGCAGGATCGGGTTCATCACGGCGGCTCCCGCGCCGGTCCGGCGCTGAAACGATGGCGGCGGGCGAGGCCGAATAGACCTCGCCCGCCAGACCGCGTCTTGCTAGCTCTGGAAGCGCTCCAGGAGCTTCTTGGTCAGGAGGATGCCCTCCGCTTCGGAGTGCTTGCTGCCTTCGTACTCGATCCCGACGTAGCCCTTGTAGCCGGCGTCGAACACGATCTGCATCATGCGCTCGTAGTCGGTCTTCACCTCGTTGCCCTGCGCGTCGAACTCGTGCGACTTGGCGCTCACGCCGTGGGCGTACGGCATCATCTTCTTCACGCCTTCGTACCGGTCGTAGTCGTAGAAGTTGCCGAAGTCCGGCAGCGTGCCGAAGTAGGGGGAGTTGACCTTCTTCATCACGCCGACCAGCCAGTCCGCGTTGGAGGAGAGGCCGCCGTGGTTCTCCACGATCACCGCAATCTTGCTCTTGGCGCCGTACTCCGCCAGTCGGGTGGCGCTCTCGGCCACGCGGTCGGAGACCTCCTCCGGCGTGCCCTTGCCCGCGGCGTTGACGCGGATGGCATGGCAGCCGAGGAGCTTCGCGGCGTCGATCCACTTGATGTGGTTGTCGACCGCCTGGCTGCGCTTGGCCGCGTCGGCGTCTCCGAGCTCGCCTTCGCCGTCGCACATGATCAGGACCGATTTCACGCCGTAGTCCTTGCAGCGCTTCTTCAGCTCCTTCAGGTAGGCCTCGTCGCGAGCCTTGTCCTTGAAGAACTGGTTCACGTACTCCACCGCCTCGATTCCGAACTGCTCGCGGGCGGCCTTGGGGAAATCGAGGTTGTCGAGCTGCTTGCCGAACAGGGTTTTGTGAAGCGACCACTGCGCGAGCGAGATCTTGAACTTGCCCTTCGCGGCCTCGGCCGGCGTGGGGGTGAGGGCGGGCGCGAGGGCCGCGCCGGCGGCGGTCATGCCGGCCAGCCGCAGCATGCCGCGGCGATCGATTCTGCTGGACATAGGTTTCTCAACTCCGTGAGCTCTGGGAAGGACCCCGCACGCGCGGGCGCTCGGGGGCACGCGAGATTGCCGTTCGACAAAGACCCGGGCGGCAGGGCATCGGCGCGCTGAGTTTTCGAGAGAATCTTCGGGATAGCGGCACGCTCTCCCTGCTCGGGGCACTTCAGTGCGTGGAACGAGTTGAACGGGTAGAGTAGAGAGGAGCGGTTTCGCTCCCCAGGTCCGCTCCTCTCCACGGCACCAGCAATGACGCCCGCTATCCTTTACGACGCACTCTACCTGGCGCACGACACCGGCCGCGGCCACCCGGAAACGGCCCGGCGCCTGCAGACGGTGGTCGACCTCCTCCGCGCGAGAGGTCTCTGGGAGCGGCTGGAGCATCTCGACCCGAAGCCCGCCTCGCGGGAGGCGCTGGAGGCGGTGCACGATCCGACCTACCTGGCGCTCCTGCGGCAGCGGTCGGCGCGCGGGGGCGGTACGCTCACGCCGGATACCACCTTCAGTCTGCACTCCTGGGATGCCGCGGTGCTGGCGGCCGGGGCGACCGTCGACGCCGTCGACGCGGTGCTCTCCGGCCGCTCGCCTTCCGCCTTCGCGCTGGTGCGCCCGCCGGGCCATCACGCCACGAGGGAGGAAGGGATGGGCTTCTGCCTGATCAACCACGTGGCGGTGGCGGCGCGGCACGCCGTGCGAGAGCGCGGCCTCTCCCGCGTGCTGGTGGTCGACTTCGACGTCCACCACGGCAACGGGACGCAGGACATCTTCTACGAAGATCCCTCCGTGCTCTATTTCTCCAGCCACCAGTACCCGGCCTATCCCGGCACGGGCGCACTGCCGGAGACGGGCCGCGGCGCGGGGGAGGGCGCCACGCTGAACGTGCCGCTGCCGGAGCACACCGGGGACGCCGGCTACCTGCGCGTGATGCAGGAAGTGCTCGCCCCGGCGGCACGCCGCTTCCGGCCGGAGCTGATCCTCGTCTCCGCGGGGTACGACGCGCACTGGTCCAACACCCGCTACCTGAACTCGATCCGGATGGGAGTCACGGTCCGCGGCTTCGCGGCGTGGGTGGCGCTGCTGGCGGACCTGGCGCGGGAGCTTTGCGACGGGCGCCTGGCGTTTACCCTCGAGGGAGGGTACGACCAGGAAGCGCTGGCGTGGTCGGTCGACGCGACCTTCCGCGTGCTGCTGGGAGAGGAAGTGGAGGACCCGATCGGCCCGCCCCCGCCGCGGCCGGAGCCGGACGTCTCCCCCATCATCGAGGAGTGCCGGCGGCTGCACCGGTTAGGGCCCTAAAGGCTAAAGGCAGAAGGCTAAAGGCTAAAGCCGAACCCTTCGTTAACGGAGAGTCTTGCTCCTGCTCTTACTCTTGCTCCTGCTCGCTGGCGACCTTCGGGGCTCCGGCACGACCTCGCCTATCAGGCTCGCTCAGTTCACCGGTTGCAGGGTCAGTACCGCGCCATCGCGAGCAGCTTCTCAAACCCGCCCACTCGCCCCACTCGAGAAGGGCCGCCCGGCGACCTGCGCCGGGCGATGCGGAGCCTGAGAGTTAGCCCAGCTTCTGCGGGCTCATCTGCTGGACGCAGATCAGCAGGTCCTGAAGGTTGGTGCCGCGGGCGTTGGTGCGGCCGTCCTTGACCTTGTTGACCATCCGCTCGAAGTGGTCCATCGCGTCCTTGTAATTGTAGCCGCGGGCCGCTCGCATCATCTGGATCGCCTTCCGCTTGTAGTTCTCCATCATCATGGAGAGCGGCATGCTGAAGTGCTCCAGCGATTCCTTGATCAGCGCCACGTGCTTGTCGTTCGCCTCGTGGAGCGCGTCGAGCACCATCTGGCTGAAGAAGTGGCAGTGCCGCGCCTCGTCCTGCGAGAGCTTGGCGAGGACGGAGCGCAGGATCGGCTCGTCCACGTTCTGGCGCAGGCAGGAGTAGAAGAGCTGCGTCGCCTTCTCCTGGAGCGAGGTGTAGGTGAAGAGCTGCGTCGGGTCGTCGTGCGGGGCGATGTACTGCTTCTTGCACTCCGCCACCATCAGGTCGGTCAGCGCCTTGTCGTCCCGCAGCCCGGAGTTCCGGAGCCACAGCTCCAGCACGTGGGCGTGCCGGTCTTCCTCCGCCACCCACCGGAAGACGAAGTGGAGCATCTGGCGGCAGGTCCAGGCTTCTTCGTCGGTGCGGCTCTCGTCGACCATGAAGATGCGGATGTACTCGGACCCGTAGCCGGGGATGTGGTCTTCCACCAGCATCGCCGTCTCCACGGCGCCCACGTGCAGGTCCTTCAGCCCGCTGGCGTGGATGCTATCCTTCAGGCTCGACCAGTCGAAGTCCGTGAAGCGGTTGTAACCGACATTATCGTTCGACCGGAGGTAGTCGGTGACGTGCTTATCCAGGCGTACCAGCGCCGGGCTCTCATTAACCATCAATCACACCTCGACTGCACAGGGCCGTGGGGAACGGCCGAAACCGCCATAGTATATCCCGACCGCCAATCCGTTAAAAGCATGCGGGAGGAAGCCTCCTCCCCCACCGCCTAACAGGTTACCCGTTTTATAGGTCGGTATTCCGCTGTATCGGGGGGTAGGATGCGCCGCGAGAAGATTGATAATCAGGTCGTTCCGGGGTGTGGGTTCCATCATGTCGCGATCCGCACCGCCAATTGGGAGCGCAGCCTGCAGTTCTGGCAGGAAGGCATGGGCTTCCACCTGGCGGTGCAGTGGGGCGAAGCGCCCCGCCGCGCGTGCATGCTCGACACCGGCGACGGGAACTACCTGGAGATCTTCGAGCGCGACCCGCTTCCGGCCGGCTCCACGGGCGAGGGCTCCATCCTCCACTTCTGCTTCCGCACCGACGACTGCGATGCCGCCCTGGAGCGGGCGCGCGCCGCGGGCGCCGTGGTGACGAAGGAGCCGACCTCGCTCGCGCTCTTCGGCGAGCCGAAGATTCCGATCCGGATCGCTTTCCTTACCGGTCCCGATGGGGAGATCTGCGAGCTATTCCAGAACGAAGTGCTCTAACACTGCCGGATCGAGCGCTCGCTTGCTCTCCATCGGTTCTGAAGACGCGGAGGCGAGGGGGCCGCGTCGCGCACGATTCGGAGACCGGCTCCCCCGCTGTCGGGGATAGGGATTCAACTCGACGCGCAATCTCCCCTCAAACCGGGGACACTACTCGTGACGGACGCAAGAGGAGAGATCGATGGCACTGAACGACGCTCGCACTACGAAGCCACCGTCTTCTTGGGAGCTGGCGTTCGCCGCCTGGCGCCAGGCGGAGGCGGCCTGGGAGTTGGCCCGCGACAAGCGGGACCACGCCGAAGAACACTGGCGAGAGGCTGAAGTGGCGTGGGCAGAGGCGAGGCGCGCGTGGGACCACGCCATCCAGGCGTTCGCGCTAGCGCGTTCGGATCGGTTCGAGGCGGACGTGGAATACGAAGGCGCCGAGGCGGCATGGCAGCAAGCGCGATCGGACGCCGAGACTGACACCGCAGCACCACCTCGGGAGCGATGAGCTTACCGGCAGAGGTGCGGCGCTCATCCCCAGACGTGCCGAGGCCTCTGCCCGCTCGGTCAGGCGGGCGGGCGATTGACTCCGCGGCGCCGGCTTTAGCCGATTGGCACCACGAAGCGCAGCATCACCACGAAGTGGCAGGCACTGCCGCCCAGCACGAAGAGATGCCAGAGCTCATGCGAGCTGAACACGCCCGGCCACATGCGGGGTCGTTCCAGCGCGAAGACCACCGCCCCGATGGTGTACACCAGGCCGCCGGCAAAGAGCCAGCCCATCGCGGCCGGAGGTAGAGCACTCCCGAGCGGCTCCAGGGCTACGACGCAGAGCCAGCCCATGAGGAGGTAGAGCGCCACCGGGAGCCACGCCGGGGCGCCGCGCCAGGCGACGCGTAAGACGATGCCGACCACCGCGATACCCCAGACCACACTGAGAAGGCCCCAGCCCCACGGTCCGCGCAGCGGCACCAGGCAGAGCGGCGTGTAGGTTCCGGCGATCAGGAGGTAGATGGCGACCTGGTCGAACATCAAGAGCCGGCCGATGCGCTGCGGACAGCCGTGGAGGGAGTGGTAGAGAGTGCTCGCGCTGAAGAGCGCCACGAGGCTGGTTCCATACACCGTAAAGCCGATCACGTGCCACGGCTTACCGGCGGA
Organism: Armatimonadota bacterium; assembly: GCA_046292385.1. GTDB lineage: Bacteria > Armatimonadota > SYMT01 > SYMT01 > SYMT01 > JBKBRF01. The sequence continues at coordinate 9,475 of JBKBRF010000021.1, forward strand.
CGCCAGCCAGAGTAGGATCAAGCCGGCGAGGGAGAGCAGCACCCCGGCCAGGTGTGAGAGCCCATTGAACGGCTCCCGGATCCGGCAGCGCTCGCGCACCGTGTTGCAGGCGTTCTCGGCCGCCAGTCTCGCTCGCCCGTGCATAGTCAGTCCCTCGATGGTATCGCGCGTGCTGGCAAGTCGCTGCCCCTTTACCCAGCTTACCTGCGCCCGGCGCGCTCGAAACCGCCGTTGGGACCTTCACGGCGGACGGGCCCACCATTCGGGCTGGTGAAGTCAAGCTGCAGTTGAGCTCCGCGGGACCACTGCGGGATCCCAGCTGTGATGAAAGAAGGCCCGTGCCGCGCGGCACGGGCCTTCTAATCCCAAATCGGGAGTACCTAGCTTACCAGCGACCGCGGCTGCCGCCGCCATTGCCGCCGGAGTAGCCGCCACTGCTGCGCTCCGGCCGCGGGCGAGCCTCGTTGACGTTCAGGGCACGTCCGTCGAGCTCTTTGCCGTTCAGGGCGGAGATCGCCGGGCTCATCTGGTCCGCGGCGACTTCGATGAACCCGAAGCCCTTGCTGCGGCCGTCATGATCGGTCGGAATCGTCGCGCCCTCCCCGCTGTACGGGGCGAACATCCGCTGCAGATCCGCCTCGGTCGTGTTGAACGAAAGGTTGCCGACGAATAGTCTCTTACTCATAGGGGTTTCCACCTCCGGACGGCCGTGAAGTCGACCGGAGTAACAGGCGGCTCATCCTGAGCCATAAGGGTCCAAACAGAGGGGGTCCGTCGGCGGGTCTGTAGCAGAAGGCAAACAAAAAGGCCCTCCCGGTGCGAATAGAGCACTGATGGGACGGCCGCTTTCCGAACGATAATGCGCTACGAACTCTATCTGAAGTTGACGTTTTTACTCTACCAGATCTCGGAACGAATTGCAATCTTTCCCTTCCCGCGGTGCGATCTCGTGAGCCCCCGGCGCTCCCACAACCCGCTTCGGTGCCGTAAAGCCGAGGGGCCTCGCTGCCCCCGCGGCCCGGACGCGAGGCTCCCCTCACGAGAAGCCTCGCGTCACCGGTCCGGGTGGTCCGACCTATGCTCGTGCTGGCCGGCCTAATCGTGCCGCAGACCCTTCTTAGCTCCCGAAGCGTGCGGATCGAAGCCGGACGGCCAGTGGGTCTCGGTGTCGTAGAGGCAGTGATTCAGGTCGGCGCGGTGCAGGCGCGCCTCGCGAAGGTCGGTGCCCCGCAGATCCGCGCCCCGGAAGTTGACTGCGCGGAGATCCGCTCCCCGGAGGTCGGCACCGCGCAGGTCCGCCAGATGCAGGTCGGCCCGATGCATGTCCGCCCCGCGCATCGCGGCATGCTGGAGGTCCGCCCCGGAAAGCGCTGCCCCGATCAGGCTGGCGCCCGCCAGCGTGGGGCTCTCCACGGTGACGAGCAGAGCGCCGGTACGCCGGTGACTGATCTGGACTTCGGTCGGGAGCCGCGCGGTGTTTCCGCCCGCCGCGCGGGCCGCGGTGGTCACACTGGCCGAGGCCTTCGCCTTGGACGCGGCCGCCTTTGCCCAGGTCAGGAACTTCCGCGAGGCCTGGCATTCGGCGCAGACTTCGCCGAAGTTGTTGAAGCCGTTCCAGGTGGCGGGAGCTACCCGCACGGTGGTAACGTTTTCCTTATCCGCCCCGCACATTGCACAGATCTTCATCTCGTTTATCCCTTTCCCGGTGACCGATTCGATTACCGGTTAGCCGGCAATCAGCATTACATTGTTCCCGCCAAAGGCGCCGCCCCCTGAACGGGAGACTACCCGCGGCCGCCCGAGCCGCCCCGACCCCCGCCCCGGTCCTCACGCGGGCGGGCCTCGTTCACCGTCAGGGAGCGGCCGCCCAGCTCCTTGCCGTTGGTCCCGGAGATGGCGGCCTGCATCTGGTCGTCAGCGACTTCCACGAAGCCGAAGCCCTTGGAGTTGCCGCCGTGATCGGTGATCACCGCGGCGCTGGTGGCGCCGTACTGGCTGAAAAGGGACTGGAGATCCTGCTCGGACGTGTCGAAGGACAGATTACCGACGTAAAGTCGTTTACTCATCTAGGCACCTCTCCGCCATCGAGCGTCGGGGCGGAAAAAGCGGCGCCGGGACGATCCCGGCGATCCATCTCAACGGCTCGCGCAGTCACCGGCCGCAGAAAAAGCGGCTCGCCCGATAGGCCGGTAAGGCACTATCGGGCGAGCCAGCGGTTCTTCCGATATGACGAATGCTTTACAAGTCGAAGCTGAAATGTGTCTCCACTCTACCCGGTATTGGGGGTCTTGACAAGCGAGCGAGCATGGGCCGGGGGGGATTCCGCCCCAGCGGAAGTAACTGCGTGGGGGTCAGCCGGGCTCGCCGGCGCTCAGCGGAGTCGACTCCGGAGTGGTGGCGCGCGAGATTGCCTCGGAGAGCGACATCTGCTCCCCTTCTACGGTCAGCAGCGCCATGATGGCGTCGGTCTCCGCCTCGCTCAGGGGAAAGTAGCGACCCTTTCCCCGGGCGTAGACGGTACCGTCCTGGTCCCGCACCTCCCCGCTCGCCTCCCAGATGCGGCCGCCGTGCCCCTCGCTGCGGCCCACCACGATCAACTCCCGGTCGGGCGGAATCAGCTTGAGGTAGCGCACCGTCAACTCCACGGAGACGCAGAAGCGGCCGGCTGCCACGCAGGGAGCCCAGCCCATCGTCTCGTCCAGTAGCGCCGCCACGATCCCGCCGTGGAGCCGCCCGGGGTATCCGGCGTGGAGCGGATCCGGCCGGTAGGTGGTGGTCACCGTCTCGCCTTCCACCCGAAAGCGCACGTTCAACCCCAGCGGGTTGGCATGCCCGCAGACATAGCAGAGCTCGTAGTTTGGGAGGGTGCCGTTCATACTCTCCATAGCTTGCCTGTCCTCTCATTTGGTTCCTCGCGGCTGCCGCAGCGGGTATAGATTATTCCTATTCGTTGTTGCCGGAGATATCGGCGGGACCTATAGTGGAGACATGCGGATCCTCGTCATCACCCCGGTCGCGCCCGGCTCCCTTCAGGGGAACGGCGTGACCGCGCGCCGCTGGGCGGGCTTCCTGCGCGAGCTCGGGCACGAGTTAGAGATCCGCAGCGACTACTCCGGCGAGCCGGCGGACCTGCTGATCGCGCTGCACGCACGAAAGAGCGCCCCCGCGGTGGAGCGGTTCCGCAGCCGCTTTCCTACCCGCCCGGTGGTGGTGGCGCTCACCGGAACCGATCTCTACCACGACCTGCCGCAGAGCCCGCCGGCCCGCCGGTCGCTCGAGCTAGCCGACTACCTGGTGGTACTACAGCCGGAGGCGGTCGCCGCACTCCCCGATGCGGTGCGGAGCAAGGCCCGCGTGATCCTCCAGTCGTGCACGCCGCCTCCCGTGACCCCGGCCTCCAGGTACGACCGCTTTGAGGTCTGCGTGCTCGGCCACCTGCGCGAGGTGAAGGACCCGTTCCGGACTGCCGAGGCGGCGCGCCGGCTGCCTCCCGAGTCCCGCGTGGAGGTGGTCCAGGTCGGCGGCGCGCTCACGCCGGAGATGGCGTCGCGGGCGCGGCGGGAAGCGGCGGAGAACCCCCGCTACCGCTGGCTGGGAGAGCTGCCGCGCGAGGATGCACTCCTTCGCCTCTCAGGTGCCCGGCTGCTCTGCCTCACCTCTCGCCTGGAGGGCGGCGCCAACGCCGTCTCGGAGGCGCTGGTCTGCGGCCTGCCGGTGCTCAGCAGCCGGATCGACGGCTCCATCGGCCTGCTCGGCCCGGACTACCCGGGCTACCTTCCGGTCGGCGACACCGCCGCGCTGGCGGACCTCCTCCGGCGCGCCGAGACCGACGCGGCGTTCTACGCCGAGCTGCAGGCTCGCTGCCGAGAACTGGCGCCCCGCTTCCACCCGGCCGCGGAGCGCGCGCGCTGGGAAGCGCTGCTCCGGGAGTGCGAGACGGCACTGCCCCGCCCCGCGAAGTAGCGGGGGAGGAAAGTGCCTACCGCGCACGCGAACGCTCAGGACGCCGGCCCCGGCGGCGCGTCGCCGCGTCTCGCCCGAGCCGGTCCACACTCTTGAGAAGGAAGGAAGCTCGGTACGATGCCTGTTGCCAAGCTCGCAGCCCTCTGCCTCGCCGCCTCGCTGGTGACGGTGGCGATGGTGGGCGCGGAGAACCGCATCCCCGCGGAACATAAGACGGTCGGGTTCGCCCTCGGCTGCCAGGCCTGGACCTGGAACCGCTTCACCACTTACGAAGCGATCGAGAGGACCGCCGCCGCCGGCGGCAAGGTGATCGAGTTCTTCCCGGGCCAGAAGCTCAGCAAGGAAGAGCCGAACGTCACCTGGGACCACAACGCCTCTTCGGAAACGATCTCCAAGGTGCAGGAGCAGCTCCAGAAGCACGGGATCAAGGCGGTCAACTACGGCGTGGTCGGCGTGCCGGCAGACGAGGCCGGCGCCCGCAAGATCTTCGAGTTTGCGAAGAAGCTCGGCCTGCGCGCGATTACGACCGAGTCGGTCGAGGCGATCGACACGATCGAGAAGCTGGTGAAGGAGTACGACGTGATGGTGGCGTTCCACAACCATCCGCGCCAGCCGAACAACCCCAACTACAAGGTCTGGGACCCCAGCTACATCCTCTCCGTGGTGAAGGACCGCGACCGCCGCATCGGCGCCTGCGCCGATACCGGGCACTGGGTCCGCTCCGGCATCAAGCCGGTCGACGCCCTCCGCATCCTGAAGGGACGCGTGGTGAGCAGCCACCTGAAGGACCTGAACGAGTTCAGCCCGCGAGCCCACGACGTGCCGTACGGCACCGGCGTCTCCGATATCCCGGCGATCCTGGAGGAGCTGCGCCGCCAGAAGTTCGACGGCAACATCTCGGTCGAGTACGAGCACAACATGGAGCACTCGATGCCGGAGGTAGCGCAGTCGATCGGCTTCGTCCGCGGCTACGGCCAGGGCAAGGGCTGGAAATAGCTCCCTGCTCCATCCCGCACTACCGAACGGCCCCGCGTCCCCCAGGGATGCGGGGCCGTTTCGTGTCTACGACCTCTGCCGCAGGACACCCCTCCCACCAGGGTGAAAGGTAGAAAACAATTCCGGGCACGTCTCAGCCTATCTGCGATGGAAACCTGCCCGGGCGGAGTGGTTACTGATGCGTACTCTTCTGCTCTCGCTCACGACCCTCGCGCTCGCCGGGGCCGCCGCGGTAGCGGCCGGCGAGCTCTCGGCGCAAACCGCCTCTTCCCCGGTTCGGGAGGCTCTCGAGGGCTACGTGCGCGCCGTCCGGGCCGCTGCCGCGGAGCAGGACCTGGACGCAAGATCCCGGCTTCGCTCCGAAGTGGACGATCTGGTCGCCGTGCTGGCAAGAAGTGTCGACGCGGCGGACGTGCCGGAGCTTCTGAGGGTGTTGGAGGAGGTGGGCGAGAGTGCGCCGGGCGGAGGGAATCTGGTCCGGCTCGCACAGCGGCACGGGAGCGAGGCTAAGTACGTGCCGGTGTTCGTGCGGATGCTCCGCAGGGATCCGGCTCCGCACCGGTGGCGCGGCCCGCTGCTCCGCGCCGTGGAGTCCTCGTCCCATCCGGACGCCGTGGCGCTGCTCCTGGAGGGGCTCCGCGATCCCGACGCCTCGCCGGATCTGCGGCGTTCCGCCTTCAACCATCTGGTTGCGACGGGCGGCGGCGCCGGACTCCGGGCCGTCCGTGCGGCACGCGGCGGCCGGGAGCCGCGGCGACCGTGGTATGAGCGGATCGATCCGGAGCAGCTGGGCGAGAGTAAGCGCCTGGCGGTGCGCGCCGACCGCCGGGGACGCACCTGGATGCTATTTCACGATCCAGTTCTGGGAGATCGCGACGATCTGTTCGTGGTCGAGCGGCAGGGGCTGGGCTGGGGACGTCCCCTCTTTACCGGCGAGAAGCGCTCTTACTTCGCCCGCGCCCCGCGGCCGCTTGACTTGCTCAAACCGCTCCCGGAGCCGAGCTTTCCCGACGACTGGATCGACCGCTTTTCGGAGAACCGGGAGATCCGCGCCGACCAGGACCGGGATGGCCTGACCGACCTGGTGGAGCGGCGGTTCGGGACCGATCCGCGCAGTCCCGACACCGATCGGGACGGGATGGTAGACGCCGTGGACCCGTGTCCGAACGCCGCGCCGCGGCAGCTCGGCGATAGCGAGAAGATCGTCGCCGCCGCTCTCGAGGCACTCTTCTTCGCACGGGAGCCGGGGCTTCCCGCCCTGCTGCACGTCGAGAACATGGCGCCGTTCGAGATGTACGGCTTCCCGGACACGCTGCTGTGGGAAAGGCCCGATCGGAAGCACTCGCTGCGGCGGTTCAAGAACTACGGCAACTACCTGATTGGGGTGGGACCGCCGGACCGCTCCATCTACCCGGAGCTGATCGAGCTCAACGCCGCGCGGGATCGAGCGCGGGTGCAGGTCGGCTGGTCGTTCACGGTGCGGCACGGGAGCAGCTACGTGGTCACTCTCCGAAAGATCGAAGGCGATTGGTACGTCATCGACTCTTCCGAGGGATGAGCGCGAACTCACCCGGGGTCGGCAGGCAGTCAGGAGGAGAGGGATGATGAGAGGCCTGATACTGGCAGGCGGTGCCGCGGCGCTGGTCGCTGCCGGCTGCGCCGGACAATCGTCCCCAAGGGTCGCCGCACCGGTGCCGAAAGCCGAGACGCCCTCCCGCGATCGCCTCGCCGGACCCCCGTTCGTGCGGCGCTGGACCCAGATCTCCGGACCGTTCACCGTGCCGATCGGCTCCCGCGGGAGCTTCCTCTACGCGCGTTCCGGGCAGGGGGTGTTCGCCGTCGACGTAGCGACCGGAGAGCGAGAGTGGCGGTCGCTGGGAGCCCAGGAGGTGGTCTCCGCCTGCCTGGCACCGGCAGCACTCTACGCGACGGTGACGCGCGAGCCCGCGCGGGGAGCCGTGATCCGGATCGGGCTCCGGGATGGAAAGACCAACACTTTTACCAAGCTGCCCGCGCCCCCTACGGGACTGAGCGCAGACGAGAGGCGGCTCTACGTTTCGGACGATCAGCGGCGTCTCCGGGCCTTCGACCTCGCCACGGGCGCGCTCCGCTGGACTACGCAGCTCCCGTGGCGAGAGTCGCGCCGCCCCGCCGAGTTCCGCATCGTGCCCGTTAAGAACGGGCTTTACCTGGCCGCCGAGGAGGGCGAGCTCGGGGTTGACCCGGCCAGCGGAAAGGTCCTCTGGCAGCGAAAGGTCCGATACGCCGAGCTGTACCCGCCGCTGGTCGTCGGCGGTGACGTCATCACCCAGCACGGACGCCTCGCGCGGATCCGCGTGCGGACCGGAGACGTGGTCTGGAGAGGCGAACAGGGCGGCGGCGACGGAGTAGCGGTCGGCGGCGTGGTGATCCACAGCGCCGGAAGGAAGCTGCTTGCGTACGACGCCGCGACGGGACGGAAGCGGTGGCGCCTCGCTCTTCGCGACGCGGGTTCGGGGCACTACCCCTGGGGGGATCTGCCCACCGTGACGGACGGCCGCCGGGTCTGGTTCGAAGGGGCGGCGATGGTGTGCCTGACCGTCGACGGAAAGGAGCAGTGGCGGCAGGAAAGCCCGCTCACCGGAACGCCGGTCTACGCCGACTCCACGCGCCTCATCACGACAGACGGCGAGCGACTGCTGGCGTACACTTCCGGCTCACCCCCACCGCTCCCGACCGCGGATGAGGATCGCCGCGCCCTGGCGCGGAAGTGGGCGGGTGAATTCGAGCGCCTGGACGAGGCTGAACGGGAACAGCTCGCCAGGTTGACGCCGCACGTCTTCGAGCCGCTCCTCGCGCGGTATGTCGAGTGGTCGAAGGTAGACGCGGACGATCCGGAGGACGGCAGCCTCTACTACTCGCTCATCACCGATTCGCTCCCGATCCTGCGCGCCGCGTTCCGGCCGGAAGACACTCGCGCGGTAGTAGCGGCCGCGGATGAGCTGGATCCCTCTAACGACTACCAGCCTGCACTCATTGCACTGCTTCGGGATCGAGGCGGGGACGAGCGAGAGTACATCGCCGTCCTGTTGAAGAAGCTCCGGGCACTCCCTCCGAAGCAGCGCGGTTGGGCCCCCGAGGCGCTTTCCGCCGTCGCCCAGTCCGCACATCCGGATGCGGTGGCGTTCATGCTGGAGACGCTGCGGGACCCCGCCGCCGAGCCGTCCTGGAGGCGCGCCGCCTTCACTCACCTGGCCGGGACCGGCGGCGAGGCCGGAGCGCGCGCCGTGCGGGAAGCGAAGCGGCTCCGGCAGGCGCTGAAGCCGTGGTATGAACAGGTGAAGCCCGGCGAGCTGGAGGGGCGGGAAAGGATCGCGGAAAAGCGGGATAGCCGCGGCCGCACCTGGCTGCTCTTCCGCAGCTACGTCCTGGGCAACTACAGCGATCTCTTCGTGGTGGAGAAGAAGGCGGACGGCTGGGGACGGCCACTCTTCACCGGAGTCTGGACCGAGCGGACCTTTCGGGAGCCGGCGCCGAAGGCGTTCCGCGGCATTCCGGTAAAGAAGCTGGTCGAGTCCGAGTGGATCAAGATCTTCCCCGACGATGCTGCCATCCGCCGCGACAGCGACGGCGACGGCCTGACCGACGTGGTGGAGGCGCGGCTGGGGACCGACCGATCGAAGGTAGACATGGACCTCGACGGCTTCTCCGACGCCGTGGACCCCTGCCCCAACGCGGCCCCGCGGTCCCTCTCCGAAGTCGAGAAGGTGATCGCCGCGTGCCTGGACGCCAAGTTCTTCGGATACGACGCGCTCCCCCCGGCGGTGATCGCGGTGGAAGGCGTGAAGGCATTCGAGCTGTACGGATATGCCGGGGTCGTGCTCTCGCCCGTTCCTGGGAAGGCGGCTTCCCTGTCGAGGGTCTACGGCGGGGGGATGAATACCATTGGCTTCACCAGCCCGGATTGGGGTCATTCCCGCGCCGGGAAGCAGCAGGCGCTGGTGGTGTTCAGCGAGGATGGCAAGACCGCCCGGACTACCATCTCCCGCTACAGCGGCGGCCTCAACGGCGAGGGCGAGGAGGCTACGCTGCGGAAAGTCGGCGACGACTGGTTCGTGGTAAAGCTCGAAGGGAAATGGGTTTCCTGATCCACAGCCGCCCTGGCCGGCGCGGTTATCCGCCCTGAAGGCTAGCGTTCCAGTCCAGCGTAGCCCTGGCGAGTCGCCGCACCCGCTTGGGGTGCCGGTCCGCCAGGTTGTGCCGCTCCTCCGGGTCAGTGGACAGGCGGTAGAGCTGCGGGCGGGATCCATCCGTTTGCACCAGCAGCTTCCAGTCGCCTTCCCGCGCCGCCAGGTCCGGCCAGGGCCTGGCGGAGGATCCAGGAGCCGTACGTCGTCAGCGTTCCCTCGCCTCCCCGTGCGTGGCGGCAGCGTTCCGAAGCCGAGGCGCCTGAGCTCCCAGGCGTCCGGAGGAACAGCCGTAGGCTGTGCCGGAGGGCGGCACTTGTGACGGCCCCTGGGCGTCAGGGGCCGTCGCTCGACGGCGGCCGATTCAGCCCGTGAACCCAGACCCTGCTACGGTACAGCGCCGTGGCGCGGGAAGAGCGTTCCGAAGAGCACACCCGGAGCGGCCTGCTAACGGAGCGAAGCGGAGTGTGAAAAGGCCGCGGAGGGCCTTCGTTGCGGGAGGGCTGAAGCGGGCGACTAGGGCGCGGGGTCGGACCCTCGGCGCCGACGCTGCCCTTCGGTTTGATACAGCTCCACACTCCGCCCGTCAGGATCCGATACAACGGCCCGAAGTCCCCACTCGGTATCGGTCGGCTGGCTGCGCACATCTGTGCCGATCCTGCGAAGACGCAGCAGCGTGGCGTGGAGATCGCCCACGGCGAACCCAAGGCGGAGGTCGCTGCGTTCCGCTGCGGCTCCCGACGGCAGCGGGTATAGCTCCAGCACCAGCTCGCCGAGACGGACAGAGTAATGCCGCGGACCGCTGCCGTGCTGCTCGGTACTGAGCTCCATGCCTACCGCGTGGTAGAAGTAGCAAAGCTCCTCCAGTCGCGCTGTCTTCAGCACCAATAAGGTCAGCATCACGCTCGACATCGAGGCTCCCTCCACGACAGACGGCGAAGCCGGTCTCCCACACGAGAGACCGGCTTCGCAGGAACGAACGCTCTCGAAGAGCGCTACTACCGGGCGACCGGAGCCAGCTTCAGGTAGTCGAGGCCGAACATGTACTGCTTGTCGGCCCGCGGGTTCGCGCCGGTGACGGTAACCGTCAGCTCGTTCGCACCCGCCTTGAGCGTGTGGGTGCCCAGGTCCAGCTCTTCGGTGGGGGCGACGTCCGGGTTGTAGAAGTCGATCGGGTTCCCCGCCTTCTGTCCGTTGATCGCGAGCTGGTGGATGCCGTAGTCACGCGCCTTCAGGAAGCGGCCGACGACACGGTACGTGCCCGCAGCGGGGACGTTGAAGCGAAGGCGCAGCGTGTCGCCCACCTTCGGCCCCTGGCGCCACCAGAGCTGGCGCTCGCCGCTCAGGCCGGCCCAGTCCTGCCCGTCTGCCACGCCGGTGCGCTCCAGCACTTCCATCGTCTCGCCCTCAATGGCGCCCGCCACCTTGAACGGCTGGTACTCCGGCATCGGGCGCAGCTCCAGGTCGGCCGGCTTGATCGCGGCGAACTGGTCCTTCGCTCCCGGGATGGCGTACCAGTAGGCGACGGTCGCCATGTTCACGATCCGGTCTTCCCAGTGCCACAGCTCCATGTCGAACTTGAGGCTCTGGTTGAACGGGATGCGGTCCATGATGTGGAACCGGTTGTTGCTGTATCGCCCGTAGTTGCCGGGACCGTTCTGGGTGCACGGCTGGGCGTGGTAGGCGTGGGTGAAGTAGCCGGTGTCGCACCACGCGTAGCCGAAGTAGTCCTCCGTGCCGGTGCCGAACCAGCTCGGGAACTTCTCGCCGTCGACGTAGACCTTCTCGTCGCCCTCGCCCCACCAGGCGCGGACCGGATTGTCGACCGCCAGGGAGAGCCCCGCGAAGACGCCCTTCCCCTGCACCTGCAGGTGGTTGAGGTCCACGAACGGCCGGGTCTTCAGGTCGTAGCGAGAGTTGTAGCCGGCGCTGAAGTGCATGGTGCGCGGCGTCCACTGGTAGGGGGCGCTGCCGACCTGTCCCTGCAGGGTGACCGGCGCCTTGCCCATGTTCACCACCTGGATGCGCGCGTCCCGGCGGAACGGCATCACCCAGTGGCTCCAGAGCTCGCCCTGCTCCGTGCCGCCGAGCGGCAGCGTCTCGAAGACGTTCAGGCCGGGCGCAGCGCCGAAGAAGTCGCCCAGCGGCGCCTCGACCGTCTGCTGCCCGTCGAACGACATCCGCACCACCACGCCGCGGAGCGCCGCGGTCACGTCGTCCGCCGTCGGCCGGACGGTGAAGCGCGTCACGGCGCGGGAGCCCTTCAGCGCCGCCAGGTCGGCGGAAGCGCCGGGCTGCAGCGTCTTTTCGAAGCTCACCGTCTTGTCCGGCGCGATGCCGACCGTGTACGGGTGCGCCATCTTCGCCGCGGCATCGCGGATCTCGGCCGCCAGGTTCGGCAGCTCGGTCCGCGTGAACGACTGGACCGGCGTGCCCGACGCGTAGGTCCGGTAGTTGACGATGTAGTACGGCTTGTCCTGGTCGCAGGTGATCTTGCACGACTTCGCGTACGCGATCGGGAAGTAGAGGTTGTAGCCGCGGGCGCGGACGCCGGCGATCGGCAGCGGGAAGCCGGAAACCTTACCGCCCAGCAGCTCCTCCATCTTCTCCTCGATCACCGGCGTGGAGGCGCCGTCGAGATAGATGCGGAGCGTGCCGCTCGGGTTGGCGGACCAGATGCGGACCACCGCGCCGGGGCCCTTGGCGTCCATCATCACCTGCTCCTGGCGGCCGTCCCGCTCTTCGATGCGGAGGAAGCGGCCCCAGTCGTCGTTGGCGAACCAGCCCTCGTGGTCCGCGGCGGAGGTGGACCGGCGGTCGTGCGAGGAGAACTGGCCGGTGGAGTACTGCGGCGCCGGGAACTCGGCCATCCCACGGAGATCAGTCAGCTCCGTGAGCAGGCTGCGAGTGGAGACGCTGCTCGTCTCCGCCGCCGCCAGCGGCGCCGGCGCAACAGCGGCGAACCCTACCAGGGCGCCGGAGAGGCCGAGAAGGGCCAGGGGTTTTACAGGAAAAGGAATGTGCATGATGGTTCGACCCCGATGTCAACAGCGATCACCGGGAGAAATGGAGCCGCCGCGGCCAACCGGCAGAGTGGACGCTCTGACCTGGCCACGGAGTCTTCGCGCCGGACAGGGCGGTATGGAGCCGTAAGGCAGCTCTAGATTCTCATACGTTCCCGCGGCCGAGCGAGTCTCCTGCAGGGGTGCGGTGCCAGTCGGCGACACCCCGGAGACTCGCTCATGTTCTACCGCATGCTCCTCCAGGATGCGAGGTTCTCACGCCGCGGAGGCACCCGCCCCGTCCACCGCGCCTGCAGCGCGCCGTCGCCACGCAAGCGAGATCCGCTCCTGGACTGCCAGCAGTGCTTCCAGGCTTTTCGCCTGTATCTGCTGTGACCGTCCCTGCATCGAGCTGAGCTGGTCGTGCAGCTGCCGGATCCAATCACCCGTGAGCGGACGGCCGGGACCGAGGTCCGGTACCACTCCCCCGCTGCTCAGGGCGGCTCCGAGCGGGGTATGGCCGGACGGATGACCTTCGATCGGCGGGATCACCAGTCCGGCCGCAGTCTGGACGGCCCGCTCCACTCCCGCGCGGATCTCCCGCAGCAAGAGGGACATCCTGGCCAGGTCGTCCTGGGAGAGATTGCCTCCGGTAGCCTGGAGATGCCCCACCAGGAATTCCAGGCGCATCCGCTGCTCCGTTAGCGCGACAAACACCTGCTGCGCCTCCACCTGGAACAGGTAGCGCCCCCAGAGCTCTCGCTCGCTGCCGTCCCCGAGCTGCCGCGCCATCTGGTAGTGCGCCTGGAACACCTCCGAGTCGAGCTGTTCCAGCCAGCGGCGGTCGTCGTCCAGGTCCTTCTGCACGGCGTCCCGGAGGGCGTCGGCGGAGGTGAGTGGATAGTCGCGGCCCCGGAACTCGAAGGTGCGACCCTTGAGCTGGCCGGCTCCCGATTTGAGACGGTCCAGCAGCTCCGCCTCCCTGCGGTGCTGCTGGAAATCGGCGATCCGCTGCTTAACCCCACCACCATAGACCTTCCGGTACACGGCCACGAGGCGGGCCGCGGGCCAGGGCTGCTCGTGGACCGCCTGCGCCAGCGCGTTTACGTCGCCCAGCTCCAGCAAGCGGCGGTCGTAGAGGCCGTGGTAGCGCGGATCGAGCGTCGTCTCACCCGCAGCTCCGCAATCGCCTCCTGGACCCGCTGGGGGTCGCTGAGCTGCGCCTGCATCGGGAGATGGAGATAATCCGCATAGAGCCGCACCGTCAGCAGCTCCCGCACTTCCTGCGGGTTGCGGAAGAGCAGCCACGCCGGTCGGTCGTCGGCCACGCTCGGAACGAACTTCCGCTTGGCATGCTGCTCCCGATCGTAAGGCGGCGGGTGCGACGCCCAGTGCGAAGGGAGCTCGCCGTCGCCCGGCTGGAAGAGCCGCGGCGCGCGCTGGGGATCGTTCGTGATCGGCGGCGGGATGCCGAGGCGTGGGTCGTTGCTCACCCGGCGCAGGTACTCGGCCGCTTCAGCCTGGTGGTGATAGGCGTCGCGGGTGAGCAGGCCGCGGGAAGTGAGCTGGCTCAGCTCGTGCAGCGTCTGCGCGAAGCTCCTGCCGGCGAACCGAACCCGGAACAGGGCGTTGGCATGGGTCTCGCTTCCGCAGACGCTGACGGCCACAAGGTCGGCGTGGAATTCCGTCTCCCGCGAATGGCCCGCGTGCAGCAGGTTGATCACCCAGAACGCCGCGAACAGGATCCGCTTCAGGATCCAGACGATGCCAGCGAGCAGGTGCCCGAAGATCGCCGGGCGGAGGTCCATCTCGCGCCAGCTCGCCAGCCACTCGTCGAAGAAGTCCTCACCCCAGACCAGGTCGTAGATGACTGCGTTTGCGCGGTAGACATAGCCGCTCAGCGGCAGGTCGCGCTGTGAGAAGTGCCCCAGCTCGTGTGCGATGACTGCCTTCAGCTCGCTGATCGTCAGCACGTTCACCAGGCCGATGCCGAGGACCAGGTCCTTCTTTGCGGTACGAAAGAGGCTCCAGAAGCTCCGTCGATAGAGCATCTCCGCGTTCACCTCCGGCGTCAGGTAGACCCGGTGGGGATACGGTGCTTTCCTGTCCTGACAGAGCCGGCGGATAAAGGTGAAGAGCTCCGGATGCTCCGAGGGTGTCACCTCTACGAAGTAGGGCTCTTCGAGCTCGCCCCGCTTGAACAGCCCCTTCACCAGAAAGAAGAAGAGCATCACCGCGATGGCGACCGCGCCCCCCTTTAGCAGGAGCAGCCCGAGCATGCCGCGCAGACCGGTCACCTGCGGCAGCGGAAAGGTCCAGGCGAGGTAGACCAGGTACCCGGCGCCGGCGATGAGCGCGAGGTAGAAGAGTAGAAAGAGCAGGACGCTGGTGAGTACCAGCAGAGTCGCCAGGAGATAGCGGATCCCCGGACGGGTCAGCCCGCGCGGCACGTCCGCCACGCTCGGAGGATACAGGTCGGCAGCAGCAGTCATCGCGTTCTCCCCCGGGGCCGATCCCCGCGCGTGCTGAGACGACTGTTGATACGTTACATTCTGTAGGGGGCAGTTCCTACAATGTTCCGGAGTCCTCCACAGTGAGCTCAAGAGGTCGCGATGATGTCTCTCGAGGAGATCGAGCAGCGCCTGGCTGCAGCGCGTCAGCGCCGCGAGGCCGCCGGCGAGGCGATGAGGAGGCGGTGGCAGGGCGGCGAGCTGGAGCAGTTTCGGCTCGCCCATGACGTGGTTCTGGACCTCGAGCGGGAGGTCGCCGCGGCAAAGGGGGAAGAGTACGCGGTGCCGCTCGACTTCCCGGTCGAGTGGGATGTCGGCGCGCCCCTACCCCACCTGCTCCGGAGCGACTACCGCACATTACTAAGCTTCTACGCTCGAGAGCCAGTACGGGACGAGTCCGCAATCAAGATCTCAACTGCCACTGATCCAGACGAAGAGCTCCTCGCCGTGGTCGAGTTCACGGGGTGTGTCTCGGCGAAGCTGGGTAGCCCAAACGATGAAGTGCAAAACGGCCACGCGCTATACAGGCGAGGACTGGACAGCTACACCGCGCAGCGCGTGGTCCACTCTCGCTGGCTCGCGGAGCTGGAGGCGATCAACAGCGTCCACGCGTGCTACAATCCGGCGCGCTGGGCGGAGCTGAGCCACTACGTCTTCTGGTTTCACGACACCACGTTCGAGTGCATCGCTAAGAGCTACACGGTGGAGCTCCACCGGGAGAGCCTGGCGGCGATGCTAGAGCGGATGTGCCGCCGCCTTATCTCGTAGGACGACGCGGGTCTCGCTGACGGCGAGAGGGTCGCGGACTCCGCCGAGGTGGGTTGTTCTTCCAGCATCTCTTCGAGCGTCGGGACGTTCAGCGCCACCGCCTCGCGAAGGTCAAGGGCGAGCTGCATCTCGGGGACGCTGTAGTGGACGGCATCGCTCGGTCCCATCAAGCGCAGCGCTGCGCCGCGGAAAAGCCGCGCCGACCGGGTCGTTGCATCCGGTTCGGCGCACCGCTATGATTTCACTAACCGGTTAGTCGAAGCCAGAAGTGAAGCGCGGGGCACGAAGGAACAGGGTGGGCAGCCAACTGAGCGGGCGATCAGGAATGTGTGCGGTGGCAGTTCGTGATGGGCGGGCACTCGATCTCGCTGGTGCCCACCCTGCTGGCGACGCCGGGGGCATATTCGTTGTTCAACGACCTGCTGAACGCCCGTCCGCTCATGTGGGCACGCTCGCTGGTGGGACGCCTCCGGCCGGGGCGGCTGACGCCCGAACAGGAAGGCTCATGAGCGCTGCGATCCGGAAGCGGCCTCTCTCCCCGGGAGAGGCCGCCTCACTGTCCCGGTCGAACAGGTCTCCCGTACAGGAGCCGGCGCGATCTCCTTCGCCGCGAGGCGGAGACGGGTCGCCGGCGGGTGGCGACGGGAGACCGAGGGTGGCGAAGCGGCGAGTAGAGGCAGAGGGAGCCGAAGTGCAGGGACCGGCGGAGGCACGGAAGCGGCTGCTGGAAGCGGCGGAGCGGCTCTTCGCGGAGAAGGGCTACGCGGCGACGCGGGTCCACGAGATCACCGAGGCGGCTGGGGTGAACAAGGCGCTCCTCTACTACTACTTCGAGGACAAGCGCGCGGTCTATGTGGCGCTGGTGGAGGAAGGGATCGCGGCACTCGACGCGATGATGCGGGAGACTCTCGGCGCCGCCGGCAGCTACACGGAGCGCCTCCGCGGCTTCATTCGCGGGCACGAGCTGCTGATCGCGAAGCGGCCCAATCTCCTGCGGATGATCCAGCGCAGCCAGTCGACCGGCGAGGTGGAGAGCTCCGAGGCGCTCCGGCAGCAGTTTGAAGCTCCGCTCCTGCGCCTGGTGGAGTTCTTTCGCGCGGGGACTGCCGCCGGAGAGTTCCGGGAGCTGGACCCGATGATGGCTGCGCTCTCCGTTTTCGCGCTGAACAGCGGCCTGGCGAATATACTGAGCGGCCACGACTGTGTTTTCGGGCCGGAGCAGGTGGCAGACCACTGCGCGGCCCTGCTGCTGGACGGGTTCCGGCGGCGTTAACCCGAGGAGATGAGTAGTACCCGGATGAGAAAGACAGTGGCCTGGATGCTGGTCATGAGCATCGGAGCGACTCCGGTGCTGGCGGCAGCGAAACCGAAGAAGCAGAAAGCTCCCGCAACCGCGGAGCCGGCGGCTCCCGCTTTCGATCCCAGCGTGCCGTTGACGCTGCCGGACGCCATCGCGTCCGCGCTGCTGGTGAGCCCGCGGCTGGAAGCGGCGCGGGCCGGTACGGCGGGCGGCAAGGCGCAGAAGCGCGCGGCCCGTGCCGAGGGGATGCCGCAGGTGGGGGTCGGTGCCACCGGCACCGCACAGGGGCCGGCGGTTACCTTCCCCGGCGGCGGATCCCTGACCCCGGGTCGAACGGCGCAGGGGACCGTCGACCTCTCCGTCCCGATCTACACCGGCGGGCGGGTGAAAGCGGGGAAGAAAGCGGCCTCCGCGGCGGAGCGCGCCGCCCTGGCGCGGGAGGATGCGGAAGCCCAGGGACTGGTGCTGGAAGTGACGCAAGCCTACCTGGCGGTGATGGAGGCGAAGGACCAGACCGGCTTCCTCGCGGCCCAGCGGGAGCTCGACCGGGAGCGGCTGCGGATCGGCCGCGTCCGGCTGGAGGCCGGCATCGCCGCGCCGCTGGAGGTCTCCCGGGCGGAGGCGGACCTGGCGGAAACGGTCCAGCAGGAGATCGAGGCGCAGGCCCAGCTCCTCCAGGCGGGGGCCACGCTGAACACGCTGATGGGCCGGCCCGCGGAGACGCCGCTGGCGCTCGCCGCCGTTCCGGAGACCGGCGCCAGCTCCGCCCTCGCCGCGCAGGCGGAAGACGATCTCACCCCGGCCGAAGCCCGCGAGCAGAGCAAGGGCCGGCCGGACCTCCGGGCGCTGCGCGAGGACGTGCAGAATGCTGAGGCCGGCGTCGATCAGGCCCGCGCGGCCCGGCGGCCGTTCGTCTCGCTCGGCGGCAACCTCCTTCGGCGCCTGCCGGAGACGCTGATGGGCGGCTTCGCGTGGTCGCTGGCCACCTCCCTGGTGCAGACCCTTTTCGACGGGGGACGGTCGCGCGCCCAGGTGGAAGCGGCGCGCGCGGAGCGGGACCGCCGCGGCGGCGAGCTGAAGGAAGCGGAGCGCCGGGCGGAGGAGCAGGTGGAGCAGACGCGGGTGGCGGTGGAAGCCGCCGAGAAGCGGCTCTCCGCGGAAGAAACCCGTGTTACCGCCGCCGAAGAAGCGCTCTACGTAGCCCAGCGGCGCGTAGCGGCCGGCGTGGCGCCCGAGCTGGAAGTCACGGAAGCGGAAGCGGTGCTCACCCGGGCCCGCACCGACCGCTCCCGGGCGCACTACACGCTGGCGCGCCGGCGGGCCGAGCTCTCCTTCGCGGTCGGACGCGCCTACCCGCAGACGGTCGGCACCCTCACCGCGCAGCGAGACTGATCGCCGCAGCCGGGAGACGAGAGGCGCCCCTCCGTCTCGTCTCCCGGCGGGCGGGCTTTACGCGGCCCGCCGAGTTGGCGCGGAGCCTCCCAACGGTCGCTCGGAGGTCTCCGGCACCAGCTCGCGCGCCAGGCGGGTGAGCACGGCGGCGAGGTTGCCGCGATGTTCCAGCGGCCACTCCGCGAACAGCTCCTCCAGGCGCTCCCGGCGGGCCTCCGCGAGCTCCGCGTAGATCCGGAGACCCTCCTCCGTCAGCTCCCGGCGATCGCGCCCTTCCACCTCCCGGGGCTCGCACACCAGCCCCCGCTCCCACAGCTCCTGCAGCGCCGACACCAGCCGCTCCGAGCCGATCCGGTAGGTCAGTGCCAGCCTGCCGAGATCGAGCTGCGGCTCGTCCTGCAGCCGCAGCAGGAGCCAGGCCGCGGCCGGGCTGAGATCGACTCCGGCACGCCAGGTGATCGACTCGATGTACTGGCGTCGCACGTCGCGGTCGGCGAGCCGGGCAAGACTGCGCACCAGCTCGGGCAGCGGATCGCTGGGGCCCGGCATCGGAAAGGCCCGGGAAGCTCCGCTGCCCGGGTCTTCCGCGCTCGCCGCCACCGTCTCCCGGAGTGGGTGCTCCGGCAGGATCCAGGCGATCAGGAACCCGGCGGCGACGACCACGGACGCGACCACAAATACGACGCTGAGCGAGGCGCTGAACGCGTCCGCGTAGAGTGCGCGGAGGGGCGGTGGAAGTTCGAGCAGGGTCTGCGGGTCGAACGCGGACGCCGCGGGACCCGCCGAGCCCGGAGGCGCCAGGCGCCGCAGGTGCTCGGAGAAGCGCGCCGCGAAGATGGTGCCGAGCAGCGCCGTCCCGAACGAGCCGCCGATCAGGCGGAACAGGGTGGCTCCGGAGGTCGCCACTCCCAGGTCCTCGTAGGCGACGGCGTTCTGGACCGCGATAATCAGGACCTGCATCACCATCCCGATGCCGAGTCCCAGCACCAGCATGAACAGTCCTACCGTGAGCAGGCTCGTCTCCGGGCCCATCCGGGAAAGCAGGAGCAGGCCGAGGGCTGCCAGGGCGGTGCCCGCAACCGGGAACAGCTTGTAGCGGCCGGTGCGGCTGATGATCTGCCCGGAGGTGATGGAGGCGGCGAGCGTGCCGGCCATCAGCGGCAGCATCAGCAGGCCCGAACCCGTGGGGCTCATCCCTTTCACCACCTGCAGATAGAGCGGCAGGTAGGTCACCGAGCCGAAAAGCGCGAAGCCGACGATCAGGCTCACCAGCGCGCCTACCACGAAGGTCTTGTTCCGGAAAAGCCGGAGCGGCAGTACCGGAGAGGGAGCCCGCTGCTCCGCCCAGATGAACCCGACCAGGCACCCGATGCCCGTGCCGATCAGCGCCAGGGTTTCCGGGGAGGTCCAGGGATAGATCGTCCCGCCCAGGTCGGTAACCAGGATCACGGCGCTCAGGGCTCCCGCGAGGAAGCCGGCTCCCGGATAGTCGATCTGGACCCGCTCTTGTGTCGGACGGGCCGGCAGGGTAGCGACGAGCACTGCCAGCGCGGCGAGGCCGACCGGAAGGTTGATGTAGAAGATCCAGCGCCAGGACCAGTGCGTGGTGAAGTAACCCCCGAGCAGCGGCCCGGCGATACTGGCCACCGCGAAGACGGCACCGAAGATCCCCTGGTAACGCCCCCGCTCCCGCGGCGGCACGATATCCCCCACCACCGCCTGGGTAGTGACGATCAGGCCGCCGCCGCCCAGCCCCTGCAGGGCGCGGAACAGGATGAGCTGCATCATGCTCCCGCTGAGGCCGCAGAGGACGGAGCCGACGAGGAACACGATGATGGCGATCTGGAGCACGCTCCGGCGCCCGTAGAGGTCGCCCAGCTTGCCGTAGAGCGGCGTCACCACCGTCTGCGCCAGCAGGTAAGCGGTCACCACCCAGGAGAGCTGGGCGAGTCCTCCCAGCTCCCCCACGATCGTCGGCAGCGCCGTCGCTACGATGGTGCCGTCGAGGGCGCCGAGCAGCATCACCAGGATGAGGCCGCCGAAGATGACCAGAATCTGCCGTTGGGGGAGTGCGGACGGTATCGTCGCTGTGGAGGCTGCTCGTTCCATCGCTGCGTCTTCTCCACTGCGGCGATGCCCAAGGCCGTCCGATGCCTAAACGCCGCCGGCGGGACACGGGCTCCGCGGTTGGCGGCACCGCGGAGGCGGGAATAGCGAGGGAACGCGGGTTGGCAGGCGGCCGGGTCCGCCGGCCCAATCACTGCCCGGTCTGGAGCCGTTCCGATGTCTCGCCACTTCTCTCGGGTGCGCGCGTACTTCTGGAGCGACTGGCTGCGGCGCTTTGGAGTCGTGCTCGCCGTCCTGCTGGTCCTTTACCTGGGACTGGAGGCGCTGGGCGTGAGTGAGACGCTCTCACCCGGCCAGTGGGCGCGGAAGCCGGACGGGTTGACCGCCGCGATCAGCTTCGTTCTCCTGGTCCTGGACGTGGTGCTGCCGGTGCCCTCGAGCCTGGTGATGGTCGCGAACGGCGCCCTCTTCGGGCTCGCGGCCGGGGCGCTGCTCTCGACGTCCGGGGCGCTCGCTTCCGCGCTCCTCGGCTTCGGCCTGGGCCGCCGGCTCCCGCGGACCGCCAGCACGGAAGACCCGGAGGCGTTGGCGCGGGCGGAGGCGCTGCTCGACCGCTGGGGAATGGCGGCGGTGATCCTCTCCCGGCCGCTGCCGCTCCTGGCGGAGGCGGTCGCGCTGGTCGCCGGGGCGATGCGGCTCGACTGCGGCCGCTTCCTCCTCGGGAGCCTGCTGGGGAGCCTTCCAGTCGCGCTGGTCTACGCCGCCGTCGGAGCGTCGGTGCTCCGCGGCGAGGCGTTGCTGCCGCTGCTGGTGGTCTACCCGGCGGTTGCGCTCGCCGCCTTTGCCGTGGACCTGGACCTGCAGCGGCGAGCGCGCATCACACGTCGACGCGGTACAGGATCGAGAGCGTCGCGGTCTCCATCAGCACCTCCTGCAGCATCCGATGCTGGGAGAACTTTTCGTTGATCACGGGGAACGTGACCTCAACGATCTCGCGGTTTCCGAGCGCGAAGCCGAGCTCCTGAGCGGCGCCCCAGGCACTGATGCTGTTCAGGCTGGAGATGAAGAGCTGGTGCAGCTCCCGCCAACCTCCGGCGGCGCCGCCCCCTACTCCCGGCAGCAGGTCCGCGGCCGCATCCCTCAGCTTCGTCCAGATCGCGCCGGTGAACGGCCGCGCTCCGGAATGCTCCCGTCCGATGATCCGGAAGAGGTGTTCCACTTCCTCCTCGTGCGCCCGTGCCCGCTCCGCCACCCCTTCCAGCAGTTGCCGGAGGTGGCTCTCGTGGATCCGGTCCAGGGTGTCCTCCGCCAGCTCCCGGTACCCCGTCTGGATCGTTCGGACGTTGCCGAACCAGTGGGCGGCGCGGTCGAGGAACTCCTGCCAGGTCGCCTCCTCCAGCTCGATCGCGATCGGGCGAGCCGCGGGGGGCGCGCCGCCGTCCGGCCCGCCGTGGACCGGCTGCAGCACCTGCGACTCCGGCGCGTGCGGAGGCGGAACCGGAGTTTGCAGCGGGGGAATCGTCGCCGGGTTCATCGGCTTGCTCCTTACTCACGCGTGACTCGCCAGAGCACCCCGGTGTGGGCGTAGGCGACCAGCAGGCTTTTCGTGGCGGTGTTCAGGCCGAAGTCGAGGACGTAGAGACTGCGCCCGTCCGGGCTGAAGGCGCAATCGACGGGCCGCTCCAGGCCTCCGGTCCCCGGGTGGGCGGAGGCGGGTCCCGGCAGCCGGTTGCGCAGGAAGACCTCCGACCGGCCGGTGTCCGGATCGATCGCCACCACGTTGAAGCCGTGGTGCTCGTGCTCCGGCCGCACGGAGTTCAGAGGCCAGTAGGTCCCGAACTGGCACAGGAACAGCTTGCCGGCGTGCCCGAACTCCGTATGCGGACAGTAAGCGAGGCTCCCGTTCCCGGTGTGGGGCTCGTTGAGGTAGACGGCCGGCCCGGCCCACGGCGGCGGATCGGAGAGGAGCCGCTTCGGTACGGGCCCGCGCCGTGGATGGTGCGCCGGGTTGTCGACCGGCAGCCCGTCTCCGCAGATGTCCGGGAAGCCGTACCAATCCGGAGTGGTGACCGAGCCGTGCGGCGTACGGGCGTTCCGGATGCGCCAGACGCGGCCCGGGTCCTGCCCCACGGGGCGCGGGTCCTTCTCTTCCATGCAGAGATCCGCCACGTAGAGGTCGCCGTCCGGGCTGAAGGTCATTCCCCACGGGTTCCGCACGCCCCACGCGATCAGCTCCACCTCGGTGCCATCCGGCCGGCAGCGCCAGATCCCGGTGCTGCACCAGAGCTCTCCCGGGATCTTCTCTCTGGGTTGGGATGGCACGCCGTACGGCTGGTACGCGCCGGTCTCGGTGAGGAAGGGGTAGGCGGCGGCCGGATGCCGGCTCCAGTCGTTCTCCCCGGTCAGCGTGACGTCCTGTCCGGGCACGTCGTGGGCCATCGGGTGCTTGGCGACGTCGACCGTGAACCCGGCAGGCCCCACGATCCCATTCAGGCTGACGCTGCCGTGCCCGAAGTAGAGCAGCCCGTCATGCGGTCCGATCACCGGGCCGCCCGGCTCGTGCCAGCCGCCGCTCGGCATCTGCTCGATCAGGGTCCGGCGCTGCCGCGTGGTGCGGTCGTACACGTCGATCCGCCCGCAGTAGCCGCCCTTCGCGCTGACGTAGACCGAGTGGTCCAGGAACGCGAAGCCCCGCGGGCCGGCCAGCTCCTCCGTGGCGAAGACCTCCAGCTCACCCGAAGCGGGGTCGTAGGTGAGGATGCGCGGCGGCATCGCCGGCCGGGTGGGCCAGGTGCTCCCTCCCTCGCCGATGAACAGGACCCCATCCGGCGCGAACTCGAGCTTGGCCGGCAGCGAGAGGCCGACGATCAACGGCTCCACCCGGTAGTCGGGCGGGGCGACCACGTCGTCCGCGTTCACGCAGGGGCGTGCGGTCGTCGGCAGGCTGCGCAGTCCCTCGACCGTGGTATGCGTGGTCGGAAACGATCGGATCTCCTCGAGCGTCATCGGAGTCCCTCCTGCTTACCGAAGGGCTGCGGGCGCACCCGGAGCGCTGCCGGGGACCGTCACCCTGCGGTGCCCACATCCGCGCCGGGCGCAAACTGCCTCCGGGGGAGAAGTGGCAGGGACTCGGCATCTTATAATCGGAAGGAAGCCGATCGGCGCCGCGGCCCGCGCGGTGGCTGCGGCGCCCGGAGGAGACGAGAGTGCATCACGGAAGCTGCCTTTGCGGAGCAGTCCGCTATGAGATCGAGGGCGAGCTGGGACCCTTCGTGTTCTGCCACTGCGCGCGCTGCCGGAAGGCGAACGGCAGCGCGTTCAATGCGGCGACCGGCGTGGCGACCGACCGGTTCCGCGTGGTGGCCGGCCGGGACTCGCTGGCCGAGTTCCAGTCGTCCCCGGGCGTCTACCGGGTCTTCTGCGGGGGCTGCGGATCGCCCCTCTACAGCCGGCGCGACTACATGCCGGAGACGATCCGGCTCCGCATCGGGACGCTCGATACCCCGGTGGAGGGCCGGCCCGCCGCCCACATCTTCGTGAGCGAGCGGGCCGAGTGGTTCGAGATCTGCGACGACGCACCGCAGTACCCGGAGCTTCCGCCGACCCGGTGAGCCGCCGCGCCCTGGCTTAGCGCGACGCCTGGAAGAGGCGGGGAGCGAACTGGCCGAGGTAGTCTCGCCAGTTGGTCCAGGTGTGCCCGCCTTCCGACTCGATATACTCCGGCCGGAAGCCGTGGCGCTTGAACAGGTCGACGGTGTTCCGCGTGATCTGGAGCAGGAAGTCCTCTTTGCCGGTGTTGAACCAGAGCAGCCGCAGCCCTTTCTTCGCGTCGTTCTCCAGCAGGGCCTTGTTCTCGGCTTCCCAGGCGGTGGAGCTCCCCGTGGCGGGCGCGCCGGCCGCGCCGGCCGCGCCGCGGCCGAGCTGGAAGGCGTTGAAGAGGCCGGAGCTGAAGACGCCGACGTACGCGAACTTCTCCAGGTTCGGCAGCGCGACGTTCAGGGTCTGGCCGCCGCCCATCGAGAGCCCCGCGATCGCGCGGTTCTCCCGCCCCTTCAGCACGCGGTAGCTCTTCTCCACGTACGGCATCACGTCGGTTGTGAAGTCGGCGACGAACTCGTCGCGGGTCGGCTGGGAGACGGCCGGGGGCGGCGGGCCGCCAAAGGTGAAGCCGCGCGTGTGGCCGGCGGGCATCACCACCAGCATCGGCTTCGCCTTCCCCGCGGCGATCAGGTTGTCCAGGATGAAGCCGGCCCGGCCGACGGTGGGCCAGGAGTCGTCCGAGTCGCCCGCGCCGTGCAGCAGGTAGAAGACCGGGTAGCGGCCGTTGCCCTTCTCGTAGCCCGGCGGGGTGTAGACGTGCATCCGCCGGAAGCGGTTCAGCGCGGTGGAGTAGTAAGTCACCTCTGAGACCGCGCCGTGCGGCACCTGCTGCGTGTCGCTGAGGTCGGACCCCGGCACGTAG
Source organism: Armatimonadota bacterium (assembly GCA_046292385.1). GTDB lineage: Bacteria > Armatimonadota > SYMT01 > SYMT01 > SYMT01 > JBKBRF01. The sequence goes on from JBKBRF010000021.1 coordinate 34,101, forward strand.
ACCAGGCTCCAAGAGCTGGAGACCGACTCGCTGGTGGCGGGGTTCCGGGGATCGAGCACTGGGACGCCGTCCACCTGGAACTGGTAGCGGTAGGCTCCGGGCGGGACCGGCCCCACCGTGGTCTCCCAGACGCCGCTCTCCTGGCGGGTCATCGCCGCGCCCGGCCCCAGGCCGGGGAGATCGCTGCCGGAGAGCCGCACCGCGTCCGACTGCGGCGCGTAGATGCGGAAGGTGATGCGGCGGTCGGACCGCACTTCCGGCGAGTTGACGGTCGCGGCGACCGGCGGTCGCTGGGCCTGGCCCCAGGCAGCTCCGCCCGCGCCGAGCAGCAGCACCGGCAGGAGATAGGCAGCGATACGGGAGTGAGGGATCGTCATCGTCTTCGATGCTCCAGGGTGAGAAGTGAAATCGCCGGATTCGGAGTGATCCGCTTACGTCTGGGACCGGCCGTTCAGCGCAGAGAGAATGCCGCACCTTCTCGCCCGGTGTCCACATGATCGAACCGCCGCTTTGCCGCGTGGGACCAGCGGCGGTGACGCGGAAACGGCGGAGAAGAAGGGGCGGCGCGGCTCCAGGTCACACAAGCAGTTAGCGAACTGATTCCTCCGTGGGGAGCCACCGATGAGAATGAACCAGAGGACCTGGATTACGCTGGGCGGGGCAGTGCTCGTCTCCTCCTGCGCGGTCGCCGCCACGCGGCTGGCGGCGGCTCCGCCGACGACGGCGAAGGGGAGCGCGGAGGGCCGGTCCGACTGGCCGAGCTACGGCGGAAGCCCGGACGGCATCCGGTACTCCGGCCTGACCCAGATCAACCGGGAGAACGTCGGGCTGCTCGAGGTGGCGTGGACCTTCGACACGGGCGAGGGCCCGGGCGGCACACAGGCGCAGCCGCTGGTCACCGGCGGCGTGCTCTACACCGTGACCCCGAAGCACAACGTCGTGGCGCTCGACGCCGCCACCGGGAAGCAGCTCTGGAAGTTCGAGTCCGGCGTCACCGGGCGCGGCGCCAACCGCGGGGTCGCCTACTGGACCAGCGGCGGCGAGCGGCGGCTCTTCGCCTCCGTCCAGCACTGGCTCTACGCGCTCGACCCGGCCACCGGCAAGCCGATCCCGGGCTTCGGCACCGGCGGGCGGATCGACCTGCGGGAGGGCCTGGGCCGCGACCCGGCGAAGCAGTCGATCTTGCTGACCACGCCCGGAATCGTCTACAAAGACTTGCTCATCGTCGGCGGGCGCACCTCCGAGGGGCTGCCCGCCACGCCGGGCGACATCCGCGCCTACGACGTGCGCACCGGCCGCACGCGCTGGACGTTCCACACCATTCCCCGCCCCGGCGAGTACGGCTTCAAGACGTGGCCCCCGCTGGCCTACAAGGTGACCGGCTCCGCTAACAACTGGGCCGGGATGGCGGTCGACGTCAAGCGGGGGCTCGTCTTCGCCCCGACCGGCTCCTCCGCCATGGACTTCTACGGCGCCAACCGCCACGGCGACAACCTCTTCGCCAACTCGCTCCTGGCGCTCGACGCGGATACCGGCAAGCGCGTCTGGCACTTCCAGGCGGTGAAGCACGACATCTGGGACCGCGACTTCCCCTCGCCTCCCGCGCTGGTGCGGGTGAAGCGCGGCCGCCGCTGGATCGACGCGGTGGCCCAGACCACCAAGACGGGTCACGTCTACGTCTTCGAGCGGTCCAACGGCAAGCCGCTCTTCCCGATCAAGTACCGGGAGTACCCCCCGAGCGATGTCCCCGGGGAAGTCACCGCGAAAACGCAGCCCCTCCCCACCAAGCCGGCCCCCTTCGCGCGGCAGTCGGTGACGGAGGGGATGCTGACCCAGCGGACGCCCGAGGCGCACCAGTGGGCCGTGGAAAAGTTCCGCACCTTCCACGGGGGCACGCCGTTCGTGCCGTTCCGCGTGGGCCAGGAGACGATCATCTTCCCCGGCTTCGACGGCGGCGCCGAGTGGGGTGGACCCGCGTACGACCCCGAGAGCGGACTGCTCTACGTCAACGCCAACGACCTCGTCTGGACTGCCAGCCTGGCGAAGAACGACCACGCGAAGACCGGGCGCCAGCTCTACCTGCAGAACTGCGCCAACTGCCACGGCGACACCCTGGCGGGGGCGCCGCCGCAGATGCCGTCGCTTCTGAAGCTCGACCCGAAGTGGGACCTCGCCGCGGTCTCGAAGATCACCCGCGAAGGCGCCGGCCGGATGCCCGGCTTCCCGAACCTCTCGCCGGAGGACGTGAAGGCGGTCTCCGAGTACGTGCTGAGCGGCGAGAGCAAGCCGATCGATCCGGACGAGGCGGCGGTTACTCAGCTCGACTACCGCTTCACCGGCTACCACAAGTTCCTCGATCCGGACGGCTATCCGGCGGTCGCGCCGCCGTGGGGCACACTGAACGCCATCAATCTGAGCACCGGGGAGTATGCCTGGAAGATCCCGTTCGGCGAATACCCGGAGCTGGCGGCGAAGGGCCTGAAGAACACCGGCAGCGAGAACTACGGCGGGCCGGTCGTTACCGCCGGCGGGCTGCTCTTCATCGCGGCGACGAACTACGACCGCAAGCTCCGCGCCTTCGACAAGAGCACCGGCAAGCTGCTCTGGGAGACGACCCTGCCGTTCGCGGCCAACGCCACCCCCGCAGTCTACGAGGTGGGGGGACGACAGTTCGTGGTGGTCTGCGCCGAGGGGTCAAAGGGTAGACCGAACGATCCGAAGGGCAGCCGCTACATCGCCTTCGCCCTCCCGGCGAAGCGCTGAGGGAAACGTGCGGAGATTGAGGTGGCCAGCCGCCTCGCCTCGGACTGAAGTCGAGGCTACAGAGAGCAAAGCCCGCCTGCGCGGGCTGAGGACAGCCGCGCAGCGATTGCATTCTATTCCTGGTGTTCGGAATAGTTGGTCGGCGGCTGGGGGGCCATCCAGCCGCCGACCGGCTCCTTACTTCAGGCCCTTCAGCCACTGGATCGCGCCCGGGATTCCCTGCTGGACCATCGAGTCGTAGTGATCGCCGCTCGGCACGCGGACCAAGGTTACGTTTGGGTTCTTCGCCTGGACCGCGGCGGCGAGGCGGATTGACTCCTGCGGCGGAACAACGCTGTCGTCGCCCGCGTGGAACAGGTAGAGCGGCTGCTTCAGGTGCTCGGCGTTTCGCACCGGGGAGGTCTGCCGGACGAAGTCCCGGTAGCCCGGCACCACGGAGGAGAGCGCGTCGATGAGCTGCGGTCCCAGCCGCCCTTCCAGGTCCGTACACGGCGCGAACGCCACGCATCCCTTCACCCGCGGCTCCCGCGCCGCCACTTGCAGCGCCAGAGTCGCCGCGGAGCTGTGCCCGGCCGCGTAGATGCGCGCCGGGTCGACCGCCGGAACCTTCTCCGCTACGTAGTCGAGCGCCAGCCGCGCGTTCGCCACGCCGCCCTCCGCGGCCTTGAACGCCGAAACTGCCGCGATCAGCTCGGGGTCGCTCGCGTTGTCGCTCAGCGGCCCGTCGATCTCATACGCGACGACCGCAAAGCCGGCGCGGACGTACGGCAGGTGCTCCGGGCGGTCGCCCTCCCCCAGCCCGATCCCGTGGAACAGGCGCGTTCCCGCCGGCCCGATCAGGACGCACGGCAGCTTGGCGGCGGCCGGCTCCTCCGGGAGATAGATCCAGAGGGTGCTGCCGCCCTTTCCCCTCGCGAGACGAACCTCGTGCAGCCGGACGCCCGGCGCGATCACCCGGCCGGCGCCGAGATCCGGGAACGAGGCCGGCCGCTGAAACGATCCGGCCGGAGCGGCGCCCGTAAGTCGGCTCGCCACCCAGCCGCAGCCGGGGAGCAGGAGGAGCGCGAGCGCCGCGGCCGAGAGGCCGGGGCGAAGGAATACAGTGTGGGAACTTGCCATAAACCCGAGTTACGCAGATCCGGCCCGCCGAGTGCCCGGCCCGCCGCAGTTGCTCGCCGCCGAACACCGTGAGCGCGAAGGAGGACCTCTCCGGGAGTCGGAACCGGCATTCAGGAGGGACGACCCATGCGCGTCGGGCATTTCCAGTACGAGGTCCAGCCGGAGGGCTACGCGAGCAACATCGAGACCGTTCTGCGCGGCCTGACCATGGCGGATGCGCGAGGGGTGGAGATCGTCAGTTTCCCTGAGTGCGGGCTGACAGGCTACTTCGACCGCGAGGAGCCGACCCGCAAGCACGCGCTCTCCCTGGACGGGCCCGAGATCCGCAGCTTTCTGGAGCAGAGCGGCCACTTCAAGGCGACCTGCATCGTCGGCTTCAACGAGCGGCGCGGGGACGACCTCTACAACACCGCCCTGGTGGCGCAGGGCGGAAAGCTGCTGGGGACCTACAGCAAGGCGTTCGCGTACCAGCCGTTCCACAAGCGCGGACGGGAGTTCCCCGTGTTCGAGCGCGCGGGCGTGAAGTTCGGCGTCATCATCTGCGCCGACGGCGGCTACGTGGAGCCGGCGCGGATTCTGGCGCTCAAGGGCGCCCGCATCCTCTTCGCACCCCACTACAACTACATCGGCCAGCAGCACCTGCTCAGCCACTTCCAGAACGTCCGCAGCGACCACATCGCGCGTGCCGTCGAGAACGGCGTCTGGTTCGTGCGGGGCAACAACTTCGTCCGCGGCCGGGACCGCGGCATGACGACCGACGGGGTCGGCTACGGCGACAGCTACGTCCTCGACCCGTTCGGTGAGATGCTGGTCCGCGCGCGGCGGCTGGTGGAGGACTTCATCGACGTGGAGATCGACTTCGACACCCCCGCCTACGATCGCGGGCGAGAAGACCGGAGCCGCCGCAGCGCGCGAGAGTTGGGACATCTCGTCGTGGAAGCCGCCCGGGCACGCGCCTGAATCCCGCCGAAGTCGAGTCGGCCGCGGGTGACGGCGACCACCACCTCCCGACCCATGATCGTCCGCTCCAGGTGGGCGTCCACACTGTCGTCGGCGGGAACGACGTCGCGCTACCAGATCCGAGTGACCGGGTACCGGTCTAGAGATGCATCTCCGCTCACGAGCGGAACCAACTCGGCAATCGCCTGCCCAATCAACAGACGATCGAACGGGTCCCGATGATGGAACGGAAGCGTCGTCAAGACCCCTGTGTGCTCCGGAAGAATCGGGAGGATCTCGAAACCGTTCCCCTGGATCGCCTCGTACATGAATGCTCGGTATGGCTCGTTGAGAACATACTTCCCCAGGCTGATCTTGATAGCGATCTCCCAGTATGAGGCGGGACTCACAAGCACCTGGTTGTCCGGCGCTGCGATCTGCTGACGTGCGACCGCACTGAGGCGTCCGTCCCCGAGTGCGAACCAGAGCAGTGCGTGCGTGTCCAGGAGAAGTCTCACCCCGTGTACTCAGCGAAGTCGGACAAGTGTTCGTCATCCTCCGTGAGGATCGTCAACTTCCCGCGGCAGTTCCCGAAGACCGGTCTTGGTCGATTGCCACGCGGGGGAACCAGTTCCGCCACCGGTTGGGCATCCCGCGTGATGATGATCTCCTCACCGCCGGCAAGCCGGTCAATCAGCGCGGAGAGTTCACTTTGAGCCTTCTCTACAGAAACCTCCACCATCTCGTTCCTCCTCACTCTCCTATGATTTTAATCAGCACCCGCTTGTCGCGCCGGCCGTCGAACTCGCCGTAGAAGATCTGCTCCCAGGTGCCGAAGTCGAGCCGGCCGCGGGTGACGGCGACCACCACCTCGCGGCCCATGATCGTGCGCTTCAGGTGGGCGTCGGCGTTGTCCTCTCCGGTGCGGTTGTGGTGGTAGACCTCGGGGCTCGGGTTGAACGGCGCCAGCTCCTCCAGCCACACTTCAAAGTCGTGCCACAAGCCGGGCTCGTGGTCGTTGATGAAGACGCTGCTCGTGATGTGCATCGAGTTGACCAGGCAGAGCCCCTCGCGGATGCCGCTCTCGCGGAGCTGCTGCTCCACCTGGGGCGTGATGTTCACGAAGCCGCGCTCGGTCGGCACGTGCAGAGTGAGGTAGTGGGTGTGGGATTTCACGGTAGGTTGCTCGTTCGGTTAGGAAGGCGGGTACGGGCGCAGGCGCTAGCGCTCTGTCGTTACCGGAAGGGTGCGGCGTGCGCCGGTTGGATAAGCTTCACGCTTGATGATACCGCCAGAGCATGCGGCGCTGGCCGGCTCCAAGGACTTCCGTCTGTACTACTCCCCGCGAGAGTCTTGCCGGGATGCGCAGATTCTGCCGGCGGTAATCGCGCGCGTGACCTTGCGAACCGGGAGGAGCCAGTCTCGAGGCCTCTTTGCTTCTCTTCGAGATGCAGCCTCGATCCCGCTGTCCGACCCCGCGCCCTTGTGCCGGGAGGCAGCCCTCCCGCGACGCAGGCCCTCCGCGGCCTTTTCACACTCCGCTGCGCTCCGTTAGCAGGCCGCTACGGGAGCTCACGTCGAGAAGCTTTTCCCGCGTCACCGCGTTGCACCGCCACAAGAGCAGGGTTCACGGGCTGCCTCCCGACCCTTCGAGTGACCACCCCTGCCGCCCAGGGGTGGTCACAACTGGCGCCCTACAGGCGCCTCCGGTCTGGGCGCGACAGCCAGTCCGCGGGTTAGCCAAAGCCGGTGCAGCACGACCCGCTTCCCGCCAGGCGGTGTGAGGACCTGCGGAGCCCGGAGGCGCTGCCGAAGGCAGAGCCGGAGGGGTTCACTTGCGACCACCCCTGCGAGGGGTGGTCGCTTGAGCCGCCCGGAGCGGCCCATGAACCGTCGCCTCGCTGCAGGCGCCGCCTGCGGACGCGGAACGGAGCGCGCGGGGAGCACGCCCGCAGCGCCCGCTAGCGCAGGCGCAGCCGGAGCGTGAAAGGGCCGCGGAGGGCCACCCACGCGGGAGGGCCGCTCCGGGTGGGGAGGGCGCGGGGTGGACCCTCGGCGCGATCCTGATCTCGACTGATCAAGCATTCACCCGCCGTCTTGGGTTTGGTTGCGGCATCAGCCGCGCTGTGGCTGTATTGTGGCACGGAAAATGACGCAGCTAATCACAAACATCGGGATAGGGTGCTCCTTAGTGCTCATGCTGCTGCTATCGCCAGTTCTGCTCCCACTCATAGCGCTGTCAAACGCGAGGAAAGTGAAGCGGCGACGGGAAACCGCCGAGCGGACCGCGTGTGCAAGGAGCGGGCAGTTCCTCGGAGACCGGGCGCTACATCTTGCGGACGAGGAGTGGCATCGATACGTCGAAGAGCTTCGGCGCGAGAAACCCCACGTTCGTCTACGCCTGCAGCGAGGTACTCACGCCATCTGCCCCGGCTGCGGTCAGCGTTATGTCTACCAGGAGGCCGCGCGGCACTTCATAAGGATCGCGGAGCCTTCCTGAGGGCCCCGGGGGGCCTCTCTGCGTCCTCGGCGGTCTCTGCGGTGGAATAAGGAGCTATTGGGAGCCGAAGAGCCGCTGAAAGAGCGACTTCCTCCGCTTCATGGCAAAGATCGGGAGCGTGCCGAAGCGCCGGATCTCCGTAGCCGGTCCGTAGCGACCCCAGGAGAAGCCACTGCCGATCTCGCCCGCGCGGAGGTCGAAGATCTCATACGACGGGTCGAGCTGCCGCGCAAACGCCGCCAGCTCCGGATCCGGAGAGGCGAGGCACTCTTCCTGCGGGAGCACCCCCGGGTTGTGCCGCCACACCTCGCACAGGCGGTCCTCGTGGACGTCGTCAATGGCGCTCGTGAACGGCGGGGTATCCATCTTGAATACCTCCGTCAGGAAGTGCTCCAGCGAGGGGCTCTGGTGCAGGATCACCGGCGGATCGTGCGAAGCGAAATAGATCGGCGCCCAGTCGCGTGAGTCGGGGAGCAGGTCGGCCACCCAGAAGTTGCCGAAGCCGTCCGCGCCGATCGGCAGCCCGTGCGGGAAGGCGTCTGTGAACTCCCAGTCGAGCTCGCCGGTGAAGTCGACCGGCTCCACGGAGGCACCCTCGAAGCCGCGGCAGAACGCGAGCAGCTCCCGGATGTGGGGCGGCAGCGGGCACGGGAGCCGGGAGGCGAACAGCTCGATCTCGGCGTCGGTGAGGCCGGGAAGCAGCTCGATCCGCACCGGGTCGCCGTCCTCCGACTGCAGCGGCCGGCGGAGGGCGTCCTGAATGATCTCGACGGGTGTCATCGGGTGGATGTGGTTGATCGCGAGCTCTCCGGCAGAGCGTCCTGCCGCGGAATAGGTTCCACTCCGCGTCCTCTGCGTCCTCGGCGGTGAATTCCCGAACAGGAACCCGCGCCGGGGTGCGCGAACTCTAAAGCCGTGGGGCGCACCGATGCGCGGCGCCCCGGGGAGCCAAACGATGGACGCATTCCGGTTCAACCGCAGAGAGCTCTTGAAAGGCGCGGGCGCGCTTGCCGGGGCCGCCGCGTTCGGCAGCTTCGGGGCGGAGCGGCTCCTCGCCGCGCCGAAAGCCCCCACCTCTCCCGTTTCGATCGCGCGGTGCGCCACGTACGACCTCGCGACGGTGACCCGCCACCTGGAGACGATCTTCGACCAGCTCGGCGGCATCAAGAAGCAGGTCGCCGGGAAGACGGTCGTCGTCAAGGTGAACCTCACCGGCAGCCCGGAGGGGAAGGTCGACGGCCTCCCCGCCAATCGCACCTACCAGACCCACCCGAACACCGCGCTGGCGACGGCGATGCTGCTCGACCGCGCCGGGGCCCGCCGCATCCGCTTCGTGGAGTGCACCTACCAGCACGGCAGCATGGAAGAGTTCTTCCGCTCCGGCGGCTGGGATCTCCAGGCGCTGGCGGCGCTCAAGGCCGAAGTCGACTACGAGAACACCAGGAACCTGGGCAAGGGCAAGAGCTACACCCGCGTGAAGGTGCCGTGGGGCGGGTCGCTATTCCCCTCCTACGAGCTGAACCACTCGTACGTCGACTGCGACTATTACATCTCCCTCGCCAAGCTGAAGAACCACGCCAACGCGGGCGTGACCCTGGCGGTGAAGAACAACTTCGGCGTTACGCCGACGGCGCTCTACGGCCAGGCGGAGCACGACGAGAACACCACCAACGCGCGCGTGGCGATGTTCCACGAGGGCAAGATCAACCCGCCGGCCGGGGTGCCGCGAGAGCTGGACCCGACCAGCCCGCGGAAGCCGACTTACCGCGTGCCGCGGCATACGGTCGACTCGCTCGGTATCCGGCCGATCGACCTGGCGCTCATCGATGGAGTGGAGACCGCTTCCGGCGGCGAAGGCCCGTGGGTCGGCAAGCTGACCCCGCGGAAGTCGCACGTGCTGATCGGCGGACGCAACGCGGTCTGCACCGACGCGATCGCCACCGCGGTGATGGGCTACGATCCGCTGGCGAAGTCCGGCACCGGCCCGTTCCCGGGCGACAACCACCTGACGATGGCGATGGAGCTCGGGCTCGGCACGTGCAACCCGAAGCAGATCGAGGTGCGCGGTCTCGCGCTGAAGCAGGCGGTCCATCCGTTCGAGTGGGAGCCGGCGGAGCGCCACTTCTGACGCGCCGGAAGGTAACCAGCGACTTCATAAGGGCGGGTGCCGTGTCCTCGGCACCCGCTTTTCCGTTCATAGCCCCGAGGATGATCGAACATGCTTGCGTTTGTCGACTTCGTGCCGCGGCAGGTGCGCGCGCCGCGCCTCAGCTTCTCGCTGTCCGACATGCAGGGACAGTGCGAGACGTTCGAGGCTGCGCTCCAAGCCGCGAATCCCTGGCTCCGGCGGGCGAACGCCCGCGTGGTGAACGTGGAGACGGTGGTGCTGCCGAACCTCTGGGCGCCGGGCGAGCAGGGCAGCACCGATCCCGTCATCGCGACCGCCGAGCACGCCAGCTTCCACCAGTTCATCCGCGTCTGGTATCACGCCGAATAGTCTTTCCGCCAGCGGCGGGACTTCGCTGTTCCAGGTTGGCAAGTTGGCAGGTTGCAGGTTAATTCCCCGCGTAGCCCGGCTCGGGAGCCTGTGAGCCTGCGGACCTGGAGCCCGCCAACTCGCTTCCGGCAGCAGCTACTCAGAACGTTTCCCCACTTAACTCTCCTGGCATGTCCCTTAGGGAGGCCCCTCGCGGGCGACCGCGGGGGCCCCGGAACACGTCGGGAGGGAGACATGAGACAGATCATGAGAATTGCCGGTGCGCTGGCGTTGGCCGGCGGCCTGGTACTGCCGGTCGGCGCGCAGGAGACGACGGAACACCTGCCGTCGGTGGAGATCAACGGTCAGCGGGTGCTCACGATTCGGGTCGGCGCGGGCGGCCTGACACCGGAGGAACGGGCGGACGTCGTGCGCCAGCGGTTGGGGCCGATCTTGACGATGCCGGACCTCAAGGCGGAGGACATCTGGATCAAGCAGGAGCGGCGAGGGCAGACCGCCGCGATCTACGTGCGGGACCGATTGTTGATCACGGTGGACCGCAGCCTGGCGAAGGCGAACGACACGATGCCGCTGCCGCTGGCGCGGATCTGGGCCAACAACCTTCGCGAGACACTGCCCGAGATCGACGTCACGGTCCGGTAGCTGAGCGCTGAACAGCGGGCCGGAGGATTTTACCCTCCGGCCCGCTGTTCTTGCGGGAGAGCCTATCCCTATCCCGCGAAGAGCTTCAGCCGCCGCTCCAGCTTTTCGCGCCGCTCCAGCAGCTCGTCGCGCTGGGCGCGGGCCTTCTCCACCACCTCCGCGGGAGCGCGGCTGACGAAGCTCTCGTTGGAGAGCCGCCCGTCGATCCCGGCGAGGTCCTTCGTGATGGCGGCGAGCTCCTTGTTCAGGCGCGCCGTCTCCGCCGCGGGGTCGACCAGCCCCGCCATCGCTACGGAGATCTCCATCCCCGCCGCCAGCGCGGTCGAGCTGGGCCCCTCCGGCTTCTCCCGAGTCACCCGGCAGCGGGCGCTCTGCTCCACGTACGGGATCTCCAGCTTACCGTCACCCAGGATCGAGACGTCGACCGTCCGCTGCTGCGCGTTCAACTCCGCCTTGAGATTGCGGATGGCACGGGTCACCTCCATCACCGTTTCCATCCGGGCCTCCGCGTCGGCGCTCCGCAGTTCCGCCAGGGCGCCCGGGTACTGCGCGCGGATCAGGGCCGCGCCTTCGGTCGCGCCGGGGAGCGACTGCCAGATTTCCTCCGTGATGAACGGCACGAACGGATGCGCCAGCCGCAGCGAGGCCTCCAGCACTGCCACCAGCATCTCCCGGATCAGCGACGGGTCTTCGCTGCGCAGGCGCGGCTTCGCCAGCTCCACGTACCAGTCCGCGAACTCGTCCCACAGGAAGTGGTAGAGCGTCCACGACGCCTCCCCCAGGGCGTACCGGTCGAGCGCGTCGTTCACCGCGGCGGAGGCGGCGGCGAAGCGGGAGAGGATCCAGCGGTCCGAAAGCTCCAGCTCCTGCCGCGCCGCCAGCTCCTCCAGGGAGCGGCGCGCCACCTCCGCGCCTTCCACGTTCATCAGGACGAACCGGCTGATGTTCCAGAGCTTGTTGCAGAAGAAGCGCATCTGCTCGATCTGCTCCGCCCGCGCCAGCCGGTCGTCCGGGCCGGTCGCCGTCTTGCCGCCCGACTCCCACTGCATCTTGAAGCGGATGTCCTGGCTCTCGCTCACCAGGCTGGTGAGGCCGAAGCGGGTGGCGTCCGCCCCGTACAGCCGGATCAGCTCCAGCGGGTCCACGCCGGTGCCGAGGGACTTGCTCATCCGCTTGCCGTCTTCGGTCATCACGGTGGCGTGTACCAGGACCTCGTGGAACGGTACCTCCCCGAGGAACTCCTCGCCGGTCATGATCATCCGTGCCACCCAGAGGTAGAGGATGTCCCGGCCGGTGATCATCAGGTCGGTCGGGTAGAACGCCGCCAGGTCATCCGTCCGCTCCGGCCAGCCCAGCGTGGCGTGGGGCCAGAGGGCGCTGCTGAACCAGGTATCCAGCACGTCCGGGTCCTGCTCCAGCTCGCTGCCGCCGCAGCGCGGGCACTGCGACGGCGGCTCCACCGAGGCGATCGGCTGCGCGCTCTCCCCCACCTGCAGCTCGCCGGAGGGACCGCGGCTCACCGCATCGTCGCACGCCAGGCAGTAGAAGAGCGGAATGCGGTGTCCCCACCAGAGCTGGCGGGAGACGCACCAGGGGCGGATGTTCTCCAGCCACTCCGTCTCCATCTGCCGAAACCGCTCCGGCGTGAAGGTCACCCGGTTCGCGCGGATCGCCGCCAGCGCCTTCGCCGCCAGCTCGTCGCAGCGGGCCCACCACTGCAGCTTGAGCAGCGGCTCCACCACCGTGCCGCACTTGTCGTGGTGGCCCACCGAATGGGTGTAGTCCTCCACCTTCACCAGCAGGCCCTGCGCCTCCAGGTCCGCCACCACCCGCTTGCGGGCTTCCTTCCGCGGCAGCCCCGCGTAGGCGCCGGCCGCCCCGGTGGTCGTTCCCGCGTCGTCCAGCACGGTGATCGCCGGGAGCAGCTCCGGGTGGCGCTGGGCAATGTCCCAGTCGTTGGGGTCGTGCGCCGGGGTCACTTTCACGGCGCCGGTGCCGAACTCCGCGCTCACGTGGTGATCCGCCACCACCGGGATCTCCCGGTCCACCAGCGGCAGCCGCAGCGTCTTGCCCACCAGGCCGGCGTAGCGGGGGTCGGACGGGTTCACCGCCACCCCCGTGTCACCGAGCATCGTCTCCGGGCGGGTGGTCGCCACCACCAGCCCCTCGCCGCCGTCCGCCGCGGGGTAGCGGAGGTGCCACAGGTGCGACGGCACCTCCTTGTACTCCATCTCCAGCTCGGAGAGGGTGGTGCGGCACTGCGGGCACCAGTTCACGATCCGCTCCGCGCGGTAGATCCAGCCGCGCTCGTAGAAGCCGACGAACGCGCTCAGCACTGCGCGGGCGTAGCCGCTGCGGGTGTAGAGCTTCCGGAGCGCCCAATCGGCGGTCTGCGGCCCCTCCTCCACGAACTCGTCCAGCGTAAAGCGGGTGCGGGTCCAGTCGTAGGAGCAGCCGAGCGCCTTGAGCTGGCCCAGGATGGTGCCGCCGTACTTGAGCGTCCACTCCCGCGCGCGCTGGAGGAAGCCCTCGCGGCCGAGGGTCCAGCGGTCGAGCCCCTCCGCGCGGATCATCTGCTCCACCTTCATGTTGGTGGCGATGCCGGCGTGGTCGGTGCCGGGCACGCAGAGGGTGTTGAAGCCCTGCATCCGCTTGCGGCGGATCACCAGGTCGTGGATCGCGTGCTGCAGCGCGTGGCCCATGTGCAGCTCGCCGGTTACGTTCGGCGGCGGGATGGTGACGCAGAACGACGGCGCCTCCGACTTCCCGGCAGGGGTAAAGTCGCCGCGCTCCAGCCAGAACTGGTAGAGACGCGCCTCCACGTCGGTAGGATCGTATGCCTTCGAAAGCTCGCGTGCCATTGCCTCACTCCGCCGCGCCCAACCGGCGCCAGAAAACAAAAAGCTCCCTCGTCCCCGAAGGACGAGAGAGTCACTTCTCCCGCGGTACCACCTTCATTCCCCCGCGGCCGGCGCGAGGGCTCTCTTGCGCGATGACGGGCGCACCCGGTCCCGCACGGGACCCGGCTCCGGGGCGACGTTCGGCGCCGGCACGCGAGGAGCGCTCTCAGCCGGTGACGCTCCCTCTCTGGCGCTGCCCCCGCGGAACCCGCGGACGCCTACTCTTCCCCATCACAGCCGGAAAACCAGTTGTGGCGGAATGATAACACGAGGTCCGGACGTCGGCAACCGTGCCGCGCGGATGCGGTGACACCGGTCCGGAACGAGTACCCCTGAAGGAGCACCTTGTTCGTGTAGCAGCCCGCTGATGAAGGTCAGCTAGATAGCTGGGAAGCCAGGCGGAGCATCCGTCGGGCCGCGAGGCATTGGAATACCTCGCTAGAAGGCCTGCGGCCACGCGTCCTCCGGACGCCCGAGCTACGCCCATCTGAGCCCCCGCAGGGGGGTCCCCCGTCCGGGGCCTAAAACTTCGTGCTGTGGTTGCCGCGGATTCAACCGCCCGGCATATGGCTTCGAAGCCAGGACCGGAGAGTGAGCTGCGGGACTCAGTCTCCGGTCTACGGCCACTACCGAATACCGGTGCCGGCCAGCACCCGAACGGTGTACTTGATCTTGCCCTTCTTCTTCAGCTTCTTGAAGCGCAGGGTCGTCTTCGCCGTCTCACCCGCGGCGAGCACCCCGTCCGACCCGACGTTCAGGTCGAGGTACGGGCTGCCGGCCGGGAGCGTCTCAGTCGTGCTGCCGCTGGCGTTGACCAGGGTATCAACTGGGCTCAGCTCGTCCAGCACCAGGGAGACGGGGCCGGTGATCGGCTGCTTGGAGACGTTCTTCACGGACACCTTCTGGAGGTACTGCTTCTTCTTGGGCGAGTACTTGAAGCCGCTGGTCTTCACCTTGACCCGCTTCGTGACGTCCTCCACCTGGACCGGCGCGTTGGCCGGGTTCGCGCGGGCGATCACCTGCACGCCGCCGGCGAGGGTCGCCTTGAAGGCGATCTGGCCCTGGTCGTTGATTCCCTCGCGGCTCAGCTCCACCGTCTGGACCGTTCCGCCCAGCAGCGTATCGCCGGTCGCGATCACCTTGTCCGCCACCGGGTCCGGTCCGGTGAAGATGCCCCAGCCGGACGGCACCTTCGCCAGGAACGCCACCGTCCCGTTCGCGATCGTCACCGCCTGAAAGTTGCTGTAGCCGTGGTCGGTGCTGGCGATCAAGGTCTGGTTCTTGTAGACCTCCTGCCTTCCGCCTTCCAGATAGCCGATATAGGCGACGTCCCCGTCATTCGCGGGGCTGTCGTGGAAGCCGATGAAGCGGTCGGTCGTGTCCGCGATGCGGCTGACCGCGCCGTTCGAGTAGGAGACGATGGCGCTCGGGCCGGCGCGGCCGTCGACCCGGTAGGTGGCGTAGAAGGCCGCGGAGAAGCCGAGGGCGGTCGGATTGTTCGGGTCCCCCTCGAAGTTCAGGTCCGGGTCCCTCACGTAGATGAACTGGCTGTCGTCCTCCGTGCTGACCGCCGGGCTTCCGGGCACGCCGCCGTTCAGATCGGTGAGGAAGATCCCGCTCGCCCGTCCGGTGCCACCGGCGAGGTAGGCCACCACGCCGCCCTCGACCGACGGCTTGTTCGGCGAGAGCCCCTGCCGAACATCGAAAACCGTGCCGCCGCTGCTGGTGTAGAGCCCGATGAACGACTGCGGCGGATCGACGTTGGGGTTCCAGCGGGAGCCGATGAAGACGACCTGTCCGGAGCTGGTGAGGTCGAACTCCTGGGAGATGGAGGTGAACGGACCGGTGGGGGAGCTGGTCACCAGCGCTTCCGGATCGTCCCCACTCCCGCGGAAGATCCCCGAGCCGCCCCCGACGATGCGGGCCCAGTAGGCCACCTGCCCCGAGGCATTGATCGCCGGACGGCTGAGGGAGTCGACCTCCGTGCGGGTGTCCTTGATGATCGTGAAAGTGTAATTGGCGGCGCGTGCCGGCAGCGCGGCGAAGAGCCCTCCCACCAGGAGAAGGCCCAAGAGCAAACGATACTTCAAAACTACTCCTCGTGCGCCCGTCGGGCGCTAGCGTATCACGTCCCCCGCGGACTTCCGACGTCCGGGAGAAGCCGAGTCAGTTCGTCGGCAGGCAGCGGCCCGCAAAGCAGTCGCGCGGGGAGGTAGCTCCAGGCGGTTTGCCCAGGCAGCGAGCTAGCGCCGTTGCAGGGGGAGTGTAGCACCCAACCAGGCAGCCGCCTGTGAACCAAGCCACAGGGCCGCGCCCAGGCAGGGACCGTTACCGCCGGTACTTGAGCGTCCAGATCTCGGTCGACTGCGGGAGGCGGGAGCGGGCCAGGAGCGTCACGTCGCTGGCGAGGCGGCTGACGGCGTAGGGGCTGGCGGCGATGAAGTCGTCCACCGGGCGCAGCTTCGCGGCGGCGCCGGACATGCCGGGGGTGGAATAGGCCATCGGGACCACCACCGGCGGCTTGAGCTGCTCGGAGATCGCGACCGCCTGCCGCGGCGTGAGCCCCTCGCCCACCGGCAGCAGCAGCACGTCGACCTTCCCCAGCGCGGCCAGCTCGGCGTCGGTGGGCGGCTGGGTGGGGGCGCCCAGGTGGGCGAGCCGCAGCGGTCCCGCTTCGATCACGTACGCGGTGTTGCCGCCGCGAGTCGGCACCGGGGTGATCCGCAGGTCGCCACGGGTGCCCTGGGCGGCGCGAAGCACCTGCTTGGTGTCGTCCTGGAAGGCGCGGACGCCTGCCTCGTAGCTGTGGCGGGGATCGCTGCTGCTGACCGTCACGAAGTGCGCGCCGGCTTCCGGCGAGGGAATCCCCGCGGCGGCCGGGTCGAACGGGTCGGTCACCACCCCCACCCCGCCCGGCGAGTGGATGTAGAACGAGGAGTAGCCGAGCCACTGGAGCGTCACCTCGGCGTCCCCCGTCGTGCTGAGCGGGGGGTGGTCGTTCGGGAGGCCTTCCGGCGGCGTGGCAGGCCGTTCCGCGGCCACCGGCGGCTGCGCGCCGTTTGCCGGGTCAGTACCGGGAGCAACCGGTCTGTTTCCCGCGGGCGAATTGGCGGGAGCCCCGCCATTCGGCGCGTCGGTAGTGGCGGGGACTGGGGCATTGCCGGGGCTGGAGGCGCCGGGACTGTTCTGCGGGTGGGAGCTCTGCGCCCGGCGGTCCGGACCGTTCGCCGGCGTGGGCGGCGGCGGAGCCGGGCGGGAGACTACCGCCACGATGCCGATCGTGAGCACGGCCAGGACTGCCGCGATCAGGCCGGCCCGCGGCGGGCCGCCGGGGCGGACGGGAGAGGGTTCCGGCTTTTCCGTACTCATAGCAGGCGTGCTCCTGGTGACGTGGCGCCACGGAGATTCTACGATGAGCGCGGCGGGATGTCCCACTGGCTGGTGTGAGGTCCGAGAGAAGCGCGCTGCTGAAACTCCACGCCTCCGCGCCCTCGCATCTTCCGTCCCGAAGTTCCCACCCCGTGCCCTCCCCGGACGGAGCGGCCCTCCCGCGTGAGTGGCCCTGCGCGGCCCTTTCACGCTCCGCCTCCGGCTTCGCTAGCGGGCGCTACGGGCGTGCTACTCGCCGCGTTGCGCTCCGCGACCGATAGCGACGTCTTCGGCGAGACGGCGATTCACGGGCCGCTCCGTCCGGCTCAAGCAGCCACCCCTCGCCAGGGGTGGCCACAAGGGGAACCCTTCGGACCTGCCTTCGGCACACCCTCCGGGCTCCGACGGCCGAACACGCTGGGACCGAAGGCAGGTTCGTCGAGCGTCGGGCAGGTGCCGCCGCGCTGGCATGAGATACACTCCCCCGAGATGAACACGTCCTTCTCCCGAATCGCTATTCAGGTCGCCGTCCCGCAGGAGCTGGCGCCGCTGCGGCGGCTGCTCGGCGCCACCGCGGGGCCGGAGGGGCTGCGGAGGTGGTCGGCGGCGGCGGCGCAGGTGGGAGATCGGGAGGTGCTGCTGCTCGCGAGCGGGATGGGCGCGCGGCGGGCGGCGGAGTGCGCGGCGGCGGTGCTGGACCACTGGCGGCCGGATCTGCTCCTGCCGGCCGGGGTCGCCGGGGCGCTCTCCGCTACCCTGCGGATCGGCGATCTGGTCGTGGCGGACGCGGTGCTCTCGGGCGAGGAGTGGCTGCGCGCCTCGCTGGTGCCGAAGCTCACCTCCAAGGGCGCCCACACTCGCAGCGGCGGCCTGCTCTCCCAGGACCAGGTGCTGATTGACGCGAGCGAGAAGAGAGCGGCCGCCGTGGAGCCGCTCCTCGCGGTGGAGATGGAAACCGCGGCCGCGGCGCGGCTCGCCATCGAGAAGGGCGTGGCGTGGGCGGCGGTGCGCGCCGTCTCCGATACGGCGGACGAGAGTCTCCCCCTGGACTTCAACCTCCTGCGGGACGAGAGCGGCGACCTCCCCACCGCGCGCGTGGCGCTCGCCGCGCTGCGGCGGCCGGGGTCTATTCCGGGACTGGTCCGCCTGGGCGGAAACACCTCGCGGGCCGCCGCGGCGCTCGCTGCGGCACTGCAGGGCTGGCTGGATGCCGGCTGCCCCGCCCGGCTCGCCGCGCCGCGTTGACTCGCTCCCGGAATCCCGGCATACTCACGTGGAGCAGGCAAGCTTTCGGTTTCTGTGGCTGGCCTCGCCGTGATTCGAAAGTGAGTCCCTCTCACGCCAGCTCGTATTGCGTAGTGCGTATTCCGTAGCGGGCGGCTTCGCGCTCGCAGCGAGGACAGCGTGCCGGGCGATACGCCGCGCCGGCCGCCGCGCAATTCGCGATACGCACTACCCCCATGCCCCGCCCTCTCCTCACCCCGCTCCTCGTCGCCGTCCTGCTCGCTCCGGCTGCGTCGGTGGCGCAGGACGCTGCTCCCGCGGTCCTGACCCCGGAGGAGGCGGTCCGGATCGCGATCCGGCAGAGCCCGACGCTCGAGGTGGCGCGGCGGGAGCGGAACGTCGACCTGTTGGAGGCGGACCGCAACCGTCCGGGGTTCCGGCCGGAGGTCTCCGCCACCGTCTCGCAGATCCTGCGCGCGCCGCAGGTCGATCTCCCCGGCCGCCGGGACGCGGTGGTGCTGCCGAACTCGATCTCCCGCTTCGAGGTGGGGCTGAAGACTCCGCTCTACCAGTTCGGCGCCGGCAGCGCTCCGGGCGCGCGGGCCGACGCAATGGCGGCGGCGGCGCGCAGCGAGTACGACCAGGCGGTGCTCGATCTCGCTCTCCAGGTACGGGAGAGCTATCTCGACCTGCTGCGCGCGCAGGCGTTCGCGGAGGTTGCGCGTCGCGGCCTGGCGCTGGCCCGAGAGCACGTGGAGCAGACGAAGCTGCTGGAGTCGCGGGGGCTCCAGGCGGCGGTCGACGTGCTCCAGGCGCAGCGCTCCGAAGCGGAGGCGGAGAGCAGCCTGCTGAAGGCGGAGCACGGCGTCGTCCTGGCGCGGGCGAACGTCAACCGGGTGCTCGGACGGGAGCTCGAGACCGCGTTCTCCCCCGCGGATCCGGAGGCGCTCCCGGGTGAGCCGGAGCCGGTCTCGGTGCTGGCGGCGCGGGCCATCGCCGAGCGGCCGGAGATCGCGCTGCTGCGGCACCAGATCGAGGCGGCGGAGGCGGGGATCAGGCTCGCCCGTGCCGCGCGGCAGCCGCGGGTCGATCTCGACGTCGCCTACGCGCTCCAGACCGAGACGGCGCTCGTCCCGCGCAGCGGCATCGCCGCCGGGGTGAGTCTGCGGGTGCCGATCTTCGACAGCGCCGTCCACCGGTATACCGTCCGCGAAGCGGAGGAGCGCCTCGCACAGCTCCGGAGCGCCCTTCGCGCCGCAGAGCAGGGCGTGGAGCTGGAGGTGACGCGGGAGCGCCTCGGCATGGAAGAAGCGCGCAGCCGCATCCGGACCACGGAGCGCGCCGTCACCGCCGCGGAAGAGGTCCTCTCCATCGCGCGGCTCCGCCTGGAGCGCGGGCATGCGGTGCAGCTGGAGGTGGAGAACGCCCGGCTGGCGCTCCAGCGGGCGCTGACAGACCGCGCCGCCGCGGAGCTCGACCTGCGCCTCGCCCGGGCCCGTCTCGACCGCGCGCTCGGCCTTGGCGTGCCGGCCGGAGCGGTGGAAGCGGAGTCCGCGCCGCGTTAGGCACCGATCCGCGTTTCCGCTGAACGCGCGAGGGCTTCTCCACGTAATATAATGGGCACGCTGCCGGAGGAGCCGCCGGCGCGCCACGCCCCGGTGCTTTCATGAACGTCCGAACCATTCTCGTCCCCGTGCTCGGGGCTCTCCTGCTCGGCGCGGCGGTGTACCCCGTGCTCTCGCGCCGCGAAGACCCGGTGCGGCCGGTCGATGCCCAGTCGGCGGAGGCCCCGATCGTGCGCACGGCGCCGGTAACTCGCCGCGCCATGTCGCGGGAGATCCTCCTCACCGGCCAGCTCAAGAGCGGCAGCGAGGCCTCGCTCTCGCCCAAGCTCGGCGGCCGGGTGCTGGCGGTGCTCGTAGCGGAGGGACAGGCGGTGCGCGCGGGCGACGTGCTGCTGCGGATCGATACCTCGGACGCGCAGGGACAGGTCGACCAGGCTGCGGCCGGTGTCGCGGCGGCACGCGCGGCGCTCCAGAAAGCGCGCGAGGGACTGCGGCTCAAAGAGATCGACGTCGAGCGCCGCGTGCGGGAGGCGGAGCGCGGCGTGGAGCAGGCGAAGCTGGCGCAGGAGCGGGCCGAGGCGGGGATGACGCTGCAGCGGAAGGCGCTGGGGGCCGACGTCCAGCGCGCCTCCGCGGGCGTGGATGCCGCGCGCAGCGCCCTGGCCCGCGCGAAGAAGGGTGCCACGCCGGAGCAGCGGCGCCAGGCAGAGATCCAGCTCCGCCAGGCGGAGCGCGGCCTGGAGCAGGCGAAGAAGAGCCTGGACGACGTCCAGTTCCTGGCGGACCGCGGCGGACTGCCGCGCATCCAGCTCGACCAGGCCCGCGAAGGCTATAAGAAGGCGGAAGACGGCGTGGAGCTCGCCCGCGCGCAGCTCCAGGCGCTGGAGCGGGGCGCCTCCGCGGAAGAGATCGCCGCGGCCGAAGCGCAGCTCCGCTCCGCGGAGTCGGGCCTCCAGGCGGCGCGGGCCGCGGCCGGACGCGGCGAGATCGATGACGCGGAGCTGGCGGTGGTCCGCAGCCAGGTCCGGCAGGCGGAGGACGGGCTGAAGACCGCGATCGCAGCCCGCGCGGAGCTGCGCGTGGCCCGGGAAGATGTCCGCGCGGCCGAGGCGGCGCTCTTGCAGGCGCAGGCCGGGCACCGGCTGGCACGGCAGCAGCTCGACAGCGGCGCGCTGCTGAGCCCGATCGACGGCACCGTGACCGCGGTGCGCGTGAACGCCGGGGAAATGGCCGGGCCCGGGATGCCGGCGGTGACCGTCGTCTCCCGCACCGGCGCCTATCTCGAAGCGGGCGCACCGGCCCGCCACCTCTCCGCGCTCCGGCCGGGGCTGCCGGTGCAGGTGTCGCTCGACGCCTCCCGTGACCGCACCTTCCCGGGCACGGTCCGCACCGTCGACACGGTCGCCGGACCGGACGGTCGCACCTTCCCGGTCAAGATCGACGTCACGGCGCCCGCCGCGGAGCTGAAGCCGGGAGCGCGCGCGCGGGCAACGGTCCGTGCCGCCGCAGACGCTCCGGGGCTCGCCGTCCCGCTCGACGCGCTGCGGTACGAAGGGGAGCGCACCAGTGTCTGGACCGTTCGGGACGGCCACCTCGCGGAAGTGCCGGTTTCGGTCGCGATGCAGGAAGGCGGGTACGCGCTGGTCGACCCCAGGGGAGCGGAGCTGGAGCCGGGCGTGCCGGTGGTGCTCTCCGGCGCCGTCGGAGTAGCACCCGGAGACCCGGTGCGGGTGCGCGGAGAGGCGGCTCGCTAATCCGATGAACCTGACTCGCTTCTGCATCCAGCGCCCGATCGCGCTGATGATGGTGATCGGCGCGATCCTGATCCTCGGCTGGCGGGCCCAGATGGGGATGCCGGCGGAGCTCGACCCCCGGGTCGATATTCCGGTGATCAACGTCGTCACCCTCTACCCCGGCGCCGGCCCGGAAGAGGTGGAGCAGCGGGTCACCCGTCCAATTGAAGAAGCGGTCGGAGCGATCGGGAACATCGAAGAAGTCGATTCCCGCTCCCTGGAGAGCGTCTCGTTCGTCACCGTCCGGTTGAAGCTCGGCACGAACCTCGACTCGGCCGCGGCCGACATTCGCTCGAAGGTGGAGGCGGCCCGGCGGGAGCTGCCGGACGGCGCGGAAGCGCCGCTGATCGAGAAATTCGACTACAACGCCCGCCCGGTGCTGGTGCTCGGCGTTACCGGCGCCCAGTCAGCGGAGCAGCTCCGGCGCCTGGTAGACGAGCAGATCCGCACCCGGATCGGGCAGGTGGCCGGGGTCGGCAGCGTGCAGATCGTCGGAGGCCGCCGCCGTGAGGTGCGGGTGGAGGTCGACCCCCAGCGCCTGGAAGAGCACGGCCTCACCCTGCTGGACCTCCTCCGTCCGCTGAAGACCGCGTCCCAGTCCGCTCCGGCGGGAAGCCTGTCGCAGGGAGATCGCGACGTCTCGGTCCGGCTCCTCGGCGAGTTCGAGTCGCTGGAGGAGATCCGCAGCATCCCGATTCCGCCGCCCGATCCGGGCATGCCGGCCGACCCCCGCATGCTGGCGCTCGCCGGCCCGCCGGCGCCTTCCGCTCCGCTCCGCCTGCGCGATGTCGCGACGGTGACGGAGGGGGCGGAAGAGCGGACGCAGATCACCCGCGTGGGCCGCCGGGAAAGCATCGGCATCATCGTCTCCCGGGTGCCGGACGCCAACTCCGTGGAAGTGGCAGACGGTGTGAAGGCGGCGCTGGAAGAGCTCCGCCCCACCCTGCCGGAGCGCGTGCGGATCGGCGTGCTGCAGGACCACTCGATCGCCGTGGGCGACGCGCTGGAAGATATCAACGTCGCGCTGATCCTCGGGGCGCTGCTGGCGGTGGTGGTGGTCTGGCTGTTCCTGCACAGCTTCAAAGACACGCTGATCATCGCGCTCTCGATCCCGACCTCCATCGTCGGGACGTTCCTGGTGATGTACTTCGCCGGGTTCAGCCTGAACCAGATGACGATGCTGGCGCTCTCCCTGTCGGTCGGCATCCTCATCGACGACAGCATCCTGATCCTGGAGTCGATCCACCGGCACCGGGAGATGGGGAAGTCGCCGGTCGACGCGGCGCTGGACGGCCGCGCGGAGATCGGGCTCGCGGACGCGGCGAATACGTTCGTCGACGTGATCGTCTTCCTCCCCATCGCGTTCATGGGCGGGATCGTGGGCCAGTTCTTCATGCAGTTCGGGCTCACGATCGTCACGGCGTCGCTCGCCTCGCTCTACATCTCCTTCACACTCACGCCGATGCTGGCGGCGCGCTGGTTCCGGCGCGAAGAGATGCTCCAGGACCGCCGGGGCGCCTTCGCCCGGTGGTTCGACGCCCAGTACCAGAAGCTGGAGCAGCTCTACGGGCGCTCCCTCGGTTGGGCGCTGCGCCACCGGCTGGCGGTGGTGACCGGCGGCTTCGGCTCGCTGGCACTGGTCGGCTTCCTGGGGTGGCAGGTGATTGGCTTCGACTTCACCCCCTCCGTCGACCGTGGCCAGGTCACCGTGCTCGTAGAACTGCCCCCCGGCGCTTCTCTCGCCGCTACGGACCGGCTCGTTCAGCAGGTAGAGGCCGCTGCGGTGCGCATTCCGGAGGTCGATGCGGACCGGATGCTCACCAGCGTCGGCGAGATCATCGGCGGCTTCGGCTCGATACCGGACCGGGGGTCGCAGTTCGCCCAGGTCACGCTGATGCTGCGAGACAAGGCCGGCCTGGCCGAGCGGCTCCTCGATCCGCTCGGCACCGGCGCTTACCGTCATCGCAGCGACGAGGACGTGGCGCGGGAGCTGCGGCAGCGGCTGCACGAGGTGGTAGGAGCGGAGCGGATCCAGGTGGCGGCGGTCCGGGGGATGACTTCCTCGCTCGCGCCGCTGCAGATCGGGATCTACGGCAACGACCTCCCGGCGCTGGAGCGCGTCTCCGAGGAGATCCGGCGGCGCCTGGCGACGGTGCCGACGCTGCAGAACGTCGATAGCTCCCTCCGCCGCGGAAAGCCGGAGCTGCAGGTGCGGATCGACCGGGAGCGCGCGGACGAGCTCTTCGTCTCTCCCGCCGAAGTGGCGGGCGTGGTGCGCACCGCGATCTCCGGCAATACCGACCTCCGCTTCCGCGAGGGCGACCAGAGCCACCCGGTCCGCCTGATGCTGGCGCGGAACGGATCCTCCGGGCTCACCGCCGATCCGGACGACCTGCGCGGCCTCTTGGTGGCGCAGCGGGGCCCCAGCCCCGTCTACCTGGACGACGTGGCGACCGTCGGCCGCGGTGAGGGGCCCACCAAGATCATGCGCTCGCAGCAGACGCGGCGCGTGGTGATCACCTCTCACGTGCTGGAGGGAGTTTCGCTCGGCGCCGCGCGCGCGCAGGCCGCGGAGGCGCTGGAGGGGCTGGACGCCGCCGGGGTGCGCTGGACGTGGGAGGGCGACGTGAACGAGATGGATGAGAGCTCCGCATTGATGGCGGGGGCGATCATCCTCGCCATCGTGCTCTCCTACATGCTCATGGCGGCGCTGTTCAACAACATGCTCCACCCGTTCACCATCATCCTGAGCGTGCCGATGGCGCTGGTGGGAGCCCTGCTCGGCCTGATCTACACCGACACCACGATGAACCTGGTCTCGATGATCGGCATCGTGATGCTGGTCGGCCTGGTGGCAAAGAACGCGATCCTGCTGGTCGACTACACCAACACGCTCCGCGAGCGCGGCCTGAGCCGGGATGCCGCGGTACAGGCTGCCGGCCCCGTGCGCCTGCGGCCGATCCTGATGACCACCGTCTCCACCGTCATCGCCACGCTGCCGGTCGCGCTTCAGATCGGGCGCGGCAGCGAGATCCGCTCCCCGATGGCGATCGTGGTGATCGGCGGCCTGCTGCTCTCTACGCTCCTCACCCTGCTCGTCATTCCGGTGATGTACACCTACCTGGACGACTTCGCCAGCCGCTTCAGCAAGGGCGGCGGCGACGGATCGGATGCCTCACTCGGGATGTCGTCGAGCGAGCTGCCGGCGGATGACCGGCCGGTGAGCGTGGGGTAGCACAGACCGGTATCCGCACTCCGGGACCGGCGGGGCGTCCGGCTCCGCACGCGCTCCGCTTACGAATCCCTGGCGCCGTTCAGGCGAGGACGGCAGGGTCGTTCCACGTCCGTCTGCGGCCACCCTCACAGCCACCCGAAATCGTGTTGCCGTTCTACTGCGGATAGGATAGGCTCCCTAATAGGATAAAGATGTCCTATTAATCCTGTTCCGGGGCGTTGCCACGGAGCCCGGAGCAGAACCTCACAAGGGAGGACCACGCAGATGGCACAGGTTTCACACGAAGCGGCCGGAGCCCCGGGGATCCAGGCTCAGGTACACGACCCCGCGCACCAGGCTTACCAGATCCTGCGACTCGCCTTTACGGTCGCGCCAATCGTGGCGGGCGCAGACAAGTTCCTCGGCCTGCTCACCAATTGGGAGCGCTACCTCAGCCCGCCGGTAGCCAGCCTCGTGGGAGGAAACGGGCATACGCTGATGCTCGGAGTCGGGGTCGTCGAGATCGCCGCGGGGCTGCTAGTCGCGTTCAAGCCGCGTATCGGGGGCTATGTGGTCGCGGCCTGGCTCGCGGGCATCATCGTCAACCTGCTGCTCATCCCCGGCTTCTATGACGTTGCCTTCCGAGACTTCGGCCTCGCTCTGGCGGCGCTGGCACTCGCCCGGCTCAGCCTGGCGTACCCGGACCCGACGGGCCGGTGAGCGCGCAGGAGTTGCTCAGGAGGTCGGAGATATGCACTTGCTCCAGCTCCGCGCCGAAGCGCGCCTCGATCCGGCTCCAGAGCCGGAAGACAGGGCAGTCCGGGTTCAGGGGACATCCCTTGCCGCGGCGCGGGCACCGCTGAAAGCGGAGCGGCCCCTGCATCGCTTCCACCACCTGGCGCAGGTGGATCTCGGTGGGATCCGGGAGCAAGCGGACCCCACCCCGCCGCCCACGCGTGGTCTCAACCAGGCCCGCGCGGGCAAGGGCCTGGATCACTTTGGCCAGATGCGGCGCCGGGATGCCGGTGCGGCGGGCGATGTCTTCAACCCGACCGTCGGGGTGCTTAGCGAGATCGACCAGGGCACGCACTGCGTAGTCTTCGGTTTGTCCTAACTGCATCGTCTGCTCCCCGGCTCCTGATCTCTAGCGACCGTCCATCTACTTCATTGTTACCGCAGGGGGCGTGGGAGAGCGGCGCTCAGGCGAATAAAAGGAAACACTCTCCTTTAATTCCATTAATCGCCGGCGGTACCCCGCAAGCTCCGTTCCCCGCCCCCGAACCCGAAAGGAAGAGGTTATGTCACGTCTCAACAGCTCCCGATGGATCGTCGGCGGGTTGTGCGCTGCGCTCACCCTGCTCCTGATCCTCGGTCTGGCGGATCGCTCCGCCGATGCCCAGATCGGCTCGGAGGCGGAAGCCCTTCGGGCCGGATCGCGGTCCGGCCCGGCACAGCGCTATGAAGCGGCGGCGACAGAAAACGCAGCCAGTCTCTTGAAGGAGGGCCGCCGCGCGTTCCGATTCGACACCTTCGGCAGCGAAGCGTTCTGGGGAGACACCCTTCAGCTTCACCGGGCGATTGCGGGAGCGAAGCTCGGGGGAGTCGGTCCCGGTCTGAGTCCCGTCGCGGCGCTGGGAGCGGGCCTCAAGGTCGATGCCGACGCTCTTCCCCCGCGCCTGCTCCGAAAGCTGGGTGCGGGACGCCTCGATCTGAACGACCCGGCGGTCACCCTGGAGCTGCTCCGGCATGACGCCGTCGTCGGGGTGCGCGGTGTCTTCGACGGCCGCACCCGCGCGCTCAAGTCGGTCGGAATCAACTGCAGCATGTGCCACTCCACGGTGGACGACAGCATCGCGCCGGGAATCGGCCGACGCCTGGACGGCTGGGCGAACCGGGACCTAAACGTCGGAGCGATCGCGGCCCTGTCTCCGGACCTTCAGGCGGTCGCCGGTCTGCTGGGGGTGGATGAGCCGACCGTTCGCACCGTCCTGAACAGCTGGGGCCCCGGCAAGTTCGATGCCGCGCTCTTCCTGGACGGGAAGGCGTTTCGACCCGATGGGAAGTCCGCCGCCACGCTGATCCCCCCGGCGTTCGGCCTGGCCGGCGTCAACCTCCACACCTGGACCGGATGGGGATCGGTCTCCCACTGGAACGCCTTCGTGGCTAACCTGGAGATGCACGGCGTGGGGAGCTTCTTCGATCCGAGACTGGATGACGCCGATCGCTTCCCCATCGCCGCCCGGAACCGCTTCGGGCACGTCACCATGCCGCCCGATCAGGACCGCATCACGGCGAAACTGCCCGCGCTTCAGCTCTATCAGCTCTCGCTCCCGGCGCCGAAAGCGCCGGCCGGAAGCTACGACCGGCAGGCCGCGGCGCGTGGGCAGCAGGTCTTCCTGGGGGCGGCGCGCTGCGGCAGCTGCCACGTGCCGCCAATCTACACGGAGCCTGGCTGGAACATGCACACGCCCGAGGAGATCGGGATCGACTCCTTCCAGGCGGAGCGCGCTCCCGACCGCCGCTACCGCACCGCGCCTCTCAAGGGCCTGTGGTCGCACCAGAAGGGAGGCTTCTACCACGACGGCCGGTTCCCCACCCTCGGAGCGGTGGTGGATCATTACGACCGCACGTTCCGTCTGCAGCTTACCGGTCCGCAGAAGACGGACCTGGTCGAGTACCTGAAGTCGCTGTAGCACGAGCTCGGGGCGGCGGGAAACGCTTTCCGCCGCCTCGGCTTCAGGCTACAGCTTCCGCAGGGCGAGGCGGTACTTCCAGGCGTCCTGGGCGCGGTTGTCGCCGTCGGTAAGCTCCACCAGGTAGGGTCCGTCTTCCGGCAGCTTCACCTCGATGAAGCAGTCGCCGTAGAAGCTGACGGCGGCGCGCAGCGGAGCCCGGCGCGGATCCCGCAGGCGGAGGACCGGCTCGAACTCGATCGCGGGGTTCAGCCGCTTAGAGAAGAGCTCGATCCGCCACGTCTCCCCCGCCTTGCCCTGGAACTGGAAGACGTCCGCGCCTTCCTGGTTAAGCGTGCCGAGCACGGTTACGGAGCCCGCCGGCAGTTCCTGGGGCTTGCGGAGGTCGTGGTTCGGCTCCTGCTCCTGCGTCTCCGGGGCGGGGACGTCGACGGTTACCTCTCCGCGCGCCTCGATCTCCTTCTCGCCGGTCAGCAGGAACGGGTAGCGGCCCGGCTTGAGGTCGGCGGCCGGCTCGACCTCCACCTCGACCAGCGAGTTGCCGCGGCGCTTCTCGGCGTCGTCCTTCGGCATGAAGGTGCCGGCGCGGACCGACTTCACGAGGATCCGGGATTCGTCGAAGCGCAGCGCGGAGGCGGGCAGGTCCTGTCCGTAGATCTTCAGCGTGGCCGGCTGGCCGGCGGTGACGAACGCCGGCTCTACGAAGCGCACTTCCTTGCGCTCCGGCTTCTGCTGCGCTCCCACCGCCGCGGCGAGCAGCAGGGCGCCGGAGAGCGCGGTGCTGGCGAGGAAGGCTGTGTTCCACTGCTTCACTTCGCCGCCTCCGAGGTCGCCGCTACCTGGCTGGCGGCCGGTCCGATCGCCAGCGAGCGCAGCAGCTTGCCGTCCTCCGCGTTCCAGAAGTAGACCTTGCCGTCCCCCGCGCCGGCCGCCGCGGTCTTGCCGTCCGGCGAGAGGGCGACGGAGTAGACCCAGTCCTGCGCGTCCTGCAGCTCCCGCTTGTGGTCGCTCACCTCCGCGTTCCAGAGGCGGACGCGCCGGTTGGTGGCTCCCCAGGCAAAGCGGGATCCGTCCGCGCTGAAGGTGATGGAGCAGACCGGCTCCCCCTCCCCGTGCTCCCGCAGCGGGTTGCGGTTCCCTTCGGACTTCACGGGCCACACGCGGACCCGTTTCTCCGCGCAGGTGACCAGCACGTCTCCCCTGGGGCTGAACGCCACCCCGGATACCCCCTCGCCGTGTGTCAGGGTGGTCGGCAGCTTGGACGTGCCGGCTTCGTAGAGACGGGCGGTGCGGTCCAGGCTGCTGGTGGCGAGCCACTTGCCGTCGGCGCTGTAGGCGACCCCCGTCACCGGGGCGACGTGGTCTTTCAGGATGCGCGTGACCTTGCCGGTGCCGAGGTCCCAGAGCCGCGCGGTGCGGTCCTGACCCGCGGTCGCCAGCTCTTCCGTGCCGGGCCGCCAGGCGACCGCGTTGATCGTATCGGTGTGGTCGCGCAGCACCCGGGGTTTGGCGGCGGGGGTCTTCACGCTCCAGACGCAGACCTCGCCAGAGGTTCCGGGGCTGCCGCCCGCGGCGGCCAGGCGGGCACTGTCCGAAGACCACGCCAGCGAGAGCACCTGGTCCGCCGCGCCGGTCAGCGTCTCCTTCACCTCGCCGGTCGCCGGATCGAGCAGGCGCACCGCGCGGTAGCCGCCGACTGCCAGCCGCGTGCCGTCCGGAGAGTAGGCGAGCGCGGTGACGGGGGCCGACTGGATCACCGCAGCGGGGAGAAAGCGCTGGTGACCGGTAGGAACGGCGGCGCCGCCGGGACGGCGCTGCATCGGCATCGCGCCGCGCATGATGCCGCCCTTCTCCACGGGGGCGACCATGCTGTCGACCTTCGCCCCCTCGTCGATCCAGCGGCGGACCAGGGCGATCGTCTCCAGGTCGAGCGGCTTGCCGGGAGGCATCTGGGGCTTCAGCTCGCCGGTAAGGTACTTCACCAGCGTGCTCTCCTTGCTCTTGCCGGGGACCACGGCGCGGCCGTGGCGCCCGCCGGCGAAGAGCTTCTCCTGGCTCTCCAGGCTGTAACCGCCCGGCGCCGCGGAGCCTTTGTGGCAGGAGAGGCACTCCCGGTTGAGCATCGGGAGCACCTGCTTGCTGAAGACCACGGGGGCCGGCGCCGCCGTCCCGGGCCTGGCCAGCGAGAGGAGAGCAGTCCCTCCGGCGAGTACGGCGGCGAGCGCCCCGGCGGCGCGGAGAGAGACCGAACGATACTTCGTCATCCGTACAGCTCGTGGATCGGCTCGGCGTCGGTCAGGATCCGCACCGGCCGGCCGGACGGCGTCTGCAGCTCCTTGTGGTAGTCGACTCCCAGGGCGTCGTAGATCGTGGCGGCCACCTCGTGCGGGCGGACCGGCCGGTCCAGCACGTACTCGCCGCGGTCATCCGTGGTGCCGATCACCTGGCCGCCGCGCACCCCCGCCCCCGCGAAGAGCATCGAGCCGGCGTGGGCCCAGTGGTCGCGGCCGGCGTCCTTGTTGATCGTGGCGGTGCGGCCGAAGTCGCCGAACATCGCGACCAGCGTCTCGTCCAGCAGGCCGCGGTCCTTCATGTCGCGGAGCAGCGCCGCCACCGCCTGGTCCCACGGCTTCAGCATCTTGTCGCAGTTCTCGAAGATCTGGGCGTGGTGGTCCCAGGCGCTGTACTGCAGGAAGACGAACCGCACGTTCGCCTCCACCATCCGCCGGGCCAGCAGCGCCTGCATGCCCCAGCGGTCGCTCTTGCCGTACGCTTCCTTCGTCTTGTCGCTCTCCTTTGAGAGATCGAACGCCTGGCGCGCCTCTTCGGAAAGGACCATCTGCGCGGCCCGCTGGTAGAACGAGTCCATCGAGCGCAGCCCGTCGTTCCCCTCCACCCGCTTCGCCAGCGTGTCGACCGCGGAGAGCAGCCCCTTCCGGCGCTGGAGCCGGTCTTCCTTCACGTCCGGCTGGAGCCCCAGGTTCGGCACCTTCCAGTTGCCCTGCGACGGATCGCCGGTCTTGAACGACTCGTAGCGCTCGCCGAGCCAGGCTGCCTTGCCGAGCTCCCAGGTGAAGGAGTGGTTGCGCGGGATGGCGACATACGGCGGGAGCGAGTTGACCGCCTTCGTCTCGTGCGCCACGATGGCGCCGATCGCCGGGTAGTCGCCGCCCTGGGCCGTGCCGTAGTTGCCGGTGAGCATCCACTGCGCCGCCGTCTCGTGATGGTCGCTGCCCGCCACCTGGGAGCGGACCAGCGTGTAGAGGTCGTTGCACTGGGCGAGCTGCGGCACCTGGTCGGTGTACTGGACGCCCGCCAGCTTCGTCGGAATCACGCCGTACTTGCCGCGGATCTCCGACGGCGCCTGCGGCTTGGGATCGAGCGTGTCGTGGTGCGTCAGCCCGCCGCCGAGGTAGATCACCAGCACGTTCTTCGCCCGCGGCTTCCGCACGGAGCCGCTCGCGGCGGCGGCCGACTCAGCACGCAGCAGGTCCGCAAGCGACAGCCCCAGCACCGAGAGGCTTCCCGCGCGCAGCACGTCGCGCCGGCTCACCCCGTCGCACTGCCGGTCCCTCGCCTTGCCGTAGAACGAAAGCATCTCGTATCCCCTCAACTGTTATTCGTTAGCTTCAGCCGCTTGTCGGCAGCGAATGGGGGCAATGGCGAGTCGAAGAGTGGGAGAACCCGCTCCCGGGTTTCGGCGCGCCCATTCCCCCACTCCCCCTTGCTCCCACTCAGCTCGTCAGTGATTGAACATGAACTCTTTGCTGTTAAGGAGCGCCCACAGGACGTCCTGCATTCCTTCGTCGCGGTTCGGAGCCTGCGCGAGCGCCTGCTGCACCGCCGCCAGCTCGCGGGCGTCCGGGCGGCGCGCGAACGCAGTCAGGTAGAGCTCCTCGATGATCTCCGGGTCCTTCTTCCCGCTCTTCAGAAGCCGGGCGAGCTTCCCCTCTCCGTGCTTCAACTTGCCCTGCAGCGCCTCGCCGTTGTAGAGGTCGAGCGCGGCGGTCAGGCTCGGAGCGCTGCTGCGGTCGCATTCGCACGGCGTGGTGCGCACCGGGCGGCCGAACGTATCGAGCGCCAGCGACGGCAGCTCCGGATCGGAGAGCTCGATGGCCCGCGTGCCGATCGGGTAGGACGCATACCGGTCCGGGACCCCGGTTACCTGGGCAATGGCGTCGACCAGCTCCTCCGCGGGCAGCCGGCGGGCCGGGTAGTGGGAGAAGAACTGCGAGTCGACCCGGTTGGCGGGGGTGGCGGCGGCGCTCGACTGGTAGGTGCGCGACTTCATGATCGTCGCCATCAGGTACTTCAGGTCGTACTGGTGGGCTACCAGGTCCTTCGCCAGCGCCGCCAGCAGCGCTTCGTTCCGCGGCGGGTTGGCGCTGCTCATGTCGTCGACCGGATCGACGATCCCGATTCCGAACAGCCGCGCCCAGACGCGGTTGGCGATACTGCGGGAGAAGAGATCGCGACCGTCGCCGTGGAGCCACTTCAGGAACGCCTGGCGGCGGTCCTCGCCCTCTTTCAACAGGAGTGGCTTGCGATCGAGCGACATCGGCGTGACGATCTGCCCCGTGCGCAGGTGCCGCACGTCGCCTTTGTCGTTCGGGAGCAGCCGCTCCGGCACCGGGTCGCCGCGGCCGTCGCCGTTCACCTGCGCGAAGAGCGCGGCGAAGCGATAGTAGTCGTCCTGCGTGTACTTCTCGGTTGGGTGGTTGTGGCACTTGGCGCACTGCAGGCGCTGGCCCAGGAAGACCTGCGCCACCGTCTCCGCCGTCAGCTCGTAATGGCGCACCCAGCCGCGGCTGTTGGGGCGCGTCATCTGCCGGCTCACCCACCAGAGCGCCTGGGGCTGCTCTTCCACGCTGCCGGTGACGCCGATCAGGTCCGCCGCCAGCTCGTCCCACGGGCGGTTGGCGCGGAACTGCTCCGTGAGCCACTGGTTCAGCGCGACGGTGTACTTCCGACCCATGTGCTCCTTGCGGACCATGGAGACGTCGCACAGCTTGAGCGCCCAGACGGAGCCGTACTCCGGCCGCTGCAGCACCGCCTCGATCAACCGGTCGCGCTTGTCCGGTCGGGGATCATCCAGGAACGCGCGCGCCTCTTCGGCGGTCGGGAGCGTGCCAAGCGCGTCGACATAGACGCGCCGCACGAATTCCGCGTCGGTGCAGAGCGGGCTCACGTCCAGGTTCAGCTCGCGCAGGCGCCGGAAGACCGCCGAATCGACGTAGTTGACCGCTTTCGGGTAAGCGGCGGCGATCTTGTTCGGGAACGGCACGGTCACTTGCAGCACGCCGAGCAGGTCCATGTACTTCGCCTGGACTGCGGTCGCGCCCGGGTTGAGCGCCGTCACCTCTCCGCTCGCGGTGACGTCCGCCACGCCGACGTCGGTCGACTTGAAGACGGTCTGATCGGTCACGTCCCGCACGGTGCCGTCGGAGAAGGTCGCCTGCACGACGGCGCGCTGCGTCTCTTTCGGGCGGTACATCCGGTCGCCGGGGAAGACCTGCAGCGAGACGAGGCGGGGGTCGCTCTCATCCGGCCCGGCGGCGCCCTGCATGATCCAGCCGAGGAGCGTGTAGTACTCTGGGCTTCCCTTCTCCAGCGGCTTGCCGCCGCCGTGAGGCACCTCCATCAGCGCCTTGCGGAGCAGCAGGCTCTGCTCCGGCGCCTCGCGGGAGATGCGGCGCCCGGCCTGCTCCCGGGTGATGGAAAGGAAGTCGAGCTCCGGCGCGTAGCCGCGCAGGGAGAGCTTGAATCCGCCCTTGCCGGAATTGGCGCCGTGGCAGGTGCCCTGGCTGCAGCCGAGCCGCGCCAGCACGGGGACCACTTCGTTCCGAAACGAGTAGGAGACGGGGCGATCCGCGCCACTGACGCTGACGTGGACCTTCGCCACCTTACCGCCGTAGCGCGCCGCCAGCACGCCCTTCCCGTTGCTGCGAGCGGAGACCTTGCCGCCGCCGACACCGATCACCTTCGGCGCGGAGGTGGTGAGCTTCGCCTGCGCCGTGAGGTCGACCTGGCGTCCGTCGGCGAGCGTGCCCATCACCAGCAGTCGCTGCGTGGCGATCGGGCCGTGGAGCGCCACGGCCGGCGGGAGGAGCGTGAGGCGGACCACCTTCGGCGCCGCGGGCTCCGCGGCTTTGGACCGGCTGCTCGCCGCCTTCGGCGCGGCCGGCGGCTTCGCGACCTCGCGCGGCGCTCCGGCGGCGGGCACGAGCGGAAGCAGGAGCGCGGTAGCGACGAGCACGGCGCGGCGGAACCTGATGGAGCTCAAATCAATCACCTACATTGAGAGCCGGAGCGACGGATACGGTTTCAGTTGGGATTGTATTGCCTGCCGGAGGATCGTCCCGCTGCTCCGCTAGAAATTGGCGCTCCCGGAGGAAACTTCCGCGGACACTGCGCACGCATTTATCGATACCAGGCGAGCTTTTCGGGACGGGTTTGAGCCATCCGTCGGACGGCAAGAGCAGACCCGGAGGGCTTTCGGGTCCGAGACGGCGAGAGGCGGAGAGGTCCGGGCGAGCTCGGCTGGGCTGGAGTATGGCGATGAGCGCGGACTTCAAGAAATGGCGAGGCATCCTCGCGGTGGCGGGGCTTGCCATCGGGGCGTTCTTCGGGGGCCGGGCGCTGCCCACGTTCAGCGACCCAGAGCCCCCGGCCGCCCCCGCCCCCACACCGCCGCGGCCGCCTGCCCCGTTCGGCGCAGCGGCCCCGGCGGCGCCCGCTCCGGCGACCCCGCGCACCCCCGCGCCGCCGCCGGTAGCGACGGTGCAGTCCTCGATCGATCCGTTCGCCTTCCTTCGCCGCCCGGAGCCGGCTCCGATAAACCCGGCCGCGGACCGCCTGGCGCGGCTCCAGGCGGTACTGGACGAGGAGGCGACTCGCGTGCCGGGGTTCTTCAGCGCTCACGTGCGGCTGGAGGACGGCGGTGAGGCGGGCGTGAACGCCTACCAGCCGATGGAGGGCGCCAGCCTGATCAAGGTGCCGGTGATGGCGGCGCTCTACGCCGCGTGGGACGCCGGGTTCACCAGGCGGACCAATGAAGACGAGCAGAAGCTGCGGCAGATGGTCACCCGGAGCCGGAACATCCCGACCAACCACTTCATCGAGAAGCTGGGGATGCAGCGGATCAACGCGTGGCTGGCGGCGAACAGTTACGGCTCCACCGGAATCATCGACCGCGTCCTCTCCCCCTCCCCCATCGGCGCGAACCAGACGACCGCGGCCGACATGACCCGGATGCTGCAGCAGATCGTGCGCGGGGAGCTGGTCAGCCCGGAGGCGAGCCTGGAGATGCGTGAGCTGCTGCTGGACCAGCGGTGGCGCGACCGGATCCCGGCGGGAATTCCGGACGAGGCGGTAGTCGGCAACAAAACCGGCACGCTGAGCGTGGTGCTGCACGACGTCGCGTTCGTGGAGCCGCCGCGCGGGCCGCGCTACACCGTCGCCATCATGATCGCGCGGCCGTCCCGCGCCGAGGTCAAGGCGGAGACGATCGAACGGATCAGCCGGCGGATCTACACCGTCATCGCCGGCGTTCCTTCGCCCCAGCAGGGGAGTAACCAGTGGCCTCGCCCGAGTCGACTGCCGCACCGCTGGGGTTAAGTCGCACCGCTGCCTGGGGACAAGATGTTCGGGGTGCGGACATGGGACGGGGGGTCTTCCAGGCGCCGATCGGACGGTCCCTGCTGCGGGCACTCGCGCTGGGTGCCGTGCTGACCGCCGCCGGGTGCGCCGATCCGCTGATGGTAGCCGGCAATCACCCTGCCGGCAACGCGCCAGCCTCGAAAGGCGAGGGTGCGCGGGCGCCGCGCCCTCCCTTGCTAATCGATGCCGAGTTCTTCGGCCAGCCGGTCAGTGGTCTCGACCCGGAGCTGGTACGTCGCCTGCAGCGGGCTGAGACGCGGCTTGCCGCTCAGACCGACCGTGCGGACGCGGACCGCCACTCGGCCTGGGTGAAGACGATCGCGGGTTATCGCGAAGGCAGCCGGGCCCACTCGGAGGGTCGCGCCGTCGATATCAACTCCTCGTCCAACCCGTACGTGATGCACGAGTACGGCGAGGAAGAGCTGGACCAGGTGCTCGGTCCCATCTACCACCGGATCGCTCGCCTGATGCTCGGCCGCGACTCGGTCATTCCGGAGGAGATCACGCAGGGTACACCCTCTCCGGACCGCACGATGCGCCTGTACGAGAAGCTGCGCGAGGAGAGCGGCGCCATGGCCGCTTACTTCCGGCTCATGCCGGACCGCACGCGCCTCTCCGAGCAGCTCGCGAAGGTAAACAGTCGCGGACGCTCGGACACGCTCGACGACCTGGCCGGCGTCACTCCGGAGGCGCTGCAGGCGCAGATGATGACGGATTACGTCACTCTCGCCGGACGACCCGGCCCGCCGGTAGAGGGGTTGACTTATCCAGAGCCGGCTCCGGTCCCGGGCGACCGTCCTCTCGAAGGAGCTGCGGAGCATCGCGCTCCGGAGCAAGGTTTCCTCGACCTGGACCGGGACCTGGTGCGGGCGCTCACCGAAGCCGGAATCCGGTGGGGCGGCACCGACATGGCGAATGCCAGCGGCGATCTCATGCACTTCTTCTTGCCGGGCGAAGAGAGCTCGATCGGTGAGTGATTTCGCTGCTTAGGCACTCCCGGCGCCGGGTACCTCCCCAGTGGGAGGAAGTGCGATGCGAAGGTGGGCATGGCTCGCAGCGGCGGTGTTGGCCGTCGCCGGATCCGGAGCTTCTGCGGCAGCGCCTCAGCTCGCCGCGACAGCGCCTCAGCTCTCTGCGGCAGCGATCAACAATGCCGGCCCGGGCCAGCCCCTGCCGGGCGGCCGCGGGATGAATCCCGCCATCGTCAAAGCGCAGGTGCTGCTCGACCGGTCGATCGTGTCGCCCGGCGTCATCGACGGCTTTCCCGGGGGCAATACGACCAAGGCGATCCGCGTCTTTCAGCAGCTCAACCGGTTGCAGCCGTCCGGCGCGCTGGATGAGCCGACCTGGACCCTGCTGACTCGGATCACCAGCGATCCGGCCGTCGCGACCTACACGATCACGCAGGCCGACGTCACCGGTCCGTTCGTGCAGCGGATACCGACCAAGATGAAGGCGATGGCCGATTTGAAGTCGCTCGCCTACCGGTCTCCCCGCGAGCGGCTGGCGGAGAGGTTTCACATGGATGAGGACCTCTTGCGAGCACTCAACCCGGGTGTCGACTTCACGAGGCCGGGCACTCAGATCCTCGTGGCGAACGTGCGCCGTGCGCCTTCCGGTGTCAAGGCGGCACTCATCACCGTTAATAAGCGGGCGCAGTCAGTAAGCGCGTTCTCCCGGGACGGACGGCTGCTCGCCTTCTATCCAGCCACGGTGGGGAGCGGTGAGTTCCCCTCGCCGTCCGGCGAGCGCAAGGTCACCGCCATCGCGTGGAACCCCACCTTTACCTACACGTCCAGACTCGAGTACTCGCAGGGACTGAAGCCCGGTGAGGGCGTTGTCATCCCCGCCGGTCCAAACAGCCCGGTCGGCCTCGTCTGGATCGACCTGAACAAGCGGGGCTACGGCATCCACGGCTCTCCGGATCCGGAGAAGATCGGCAAGCGTGCTTCGCACGGCTGCGTGCGCCTGACCAACTGGGACGCGCAGGAGCTGGCGCAGATGACCGAAAAGGGCACCACGGTCCGGTTCGAGTAAGGCGCTTCTCCCCAGGAGAGACTCTGCGGGGCGCCCATCCACGTCCCCGGTTGGTTGCGAGTCGATCCATCGCATCTCTGGTCAGTGATTTCCAGTGTGTGCCATACTGGGATCTGTGCGGCGAGGCCGATGCTGACTCGAGCCGTCCCCACGCTGCCACCGGAGGGATCATCGAATGCGATGCCGCGTCGGTCTGCTGCTGCCGCTCTGCCTTGCCGGAGCCCTGTTGGGGTTAGCTGCGGACCGGGGGAATGCCGGCGCCGGGCTCTCCGGACAGTCTGTCTTGCTCTCTGCTGCTTCAGAGCCGGGACTGCGCAAGCGCGTCTCGCTGAACGCGGAAGGGGCTCACGTCGAACAGGTGCTGACACAGCTCCAGGCGGTCTCGGGCGTGCGCCTGGAGGCGCAGGGTCGGGTCAAGGACGAACGCGTCGTAGCACTCGTCGCGGACGAAACGGTTGGGGAAGTACTCGACTCGATCGCGTCCCTGTATCGAGCGGGGTGGGTCCGGCAGCAGTCCGGATCGCGGGTGGTCTATCGCCTGGAGGAGCGGCCCAACCTGGAGCGGGACGAGGACCGGCTCCGGCGGCAGTGCCTGGAGCGCGCCATGGCGCGGCTGAGGGCGGGACTGTCGAACGGCCCCGCCCGCCCGGTCGATCCGCGGCGCGATTGGAGCAAGTGTTATGAGCTCGTGCTGCCCGCGATCAGCTCCCGCGCCGGGGAGCTGCTGCAAAGCGGCTATCTCGAGCTCGCGCCGGGTGAGCTCCCCGAACCGGCGCGGAGCGGTCTCCTCGCCGCACTGCAGCCGCGCCTGGACTACGAGCATGCCGCGTTCGTGGGGATTCAGGAGACGTTCGATGCGGACAGGCAGCCCGGGGCAGCCGGACTGGTTGTCCCAGAAGCGAAAGCTCCGCCGGCGGCGGCTGTGGATTGCCGGATCGCCGTCCGGTTCGTTCTCGCGGATGATCCGGGGATCCAGGTCGGGCTGCTGACGCCGAGCGGCGGGTACTTCCCCTGGCTCACCACCTCCGAGGCCGGCTCCGGCACCGTCGGGGTACGGCTCTATGAGACCGACGCTGCCTCCAAAGCCGCCGGGGAGCAGCCGGACGCGCAGAACGAGGAGAAAGACGGATCTCTCGACCGGGTGATCGCGCTGCGGCCGCCGCGCAGCAAGCGGGAACGGGACGCGAAGTACTGGATCGGACAGCTGCGTCGTCTCGCCGACTCCGCCCGGATCAGCATCTACGCGGACTGCTACGCGGACTATCGCTACGGGGACGACGGTCATCCTCGCGGAGGCGTTCGCTGGGCGGAACAGGGCACTCTGCGGGAGCTGTTAACGACCTTCTGTCGAGCTGAAAGCACTGCCGCGGGAGCCCTGCCACCGCCGCACAGCTTCTGGTGGCGCCGGAGCCAGTCGATCTTCGTCCGCAGCACGCGCTGGATCTGGCAGGAGCAGACCATCATCCCGGCCGCGATTTCGGAACAGATCGGCCGGAGCCTGGAACGGAACGGGCGCCTCTCGCCGGATGACCTCTCCGCGCTAGCGGCTCTCAACCGGATCCAGCTGGCGGGCGCCGGGCCGGCACGCGGCACGACGATCGGGTGGACCCTCGGCATCGAGGCGGCATCGCAGTTCAGCGTACCGGGCCGCGATCTGCTGCTCCGCTCCTTCCTCGTGTGGGAGCGCCTGCTCCCAGCAGACCAGGCGGTACTGCTGCGCCTGTTTCCAGGGAATGGGTCCGCGGTACCCGCGTATCAAGCTTCCGTCGAAACCCGACTCCGGAAACTTGCCTCTCAGGGCGGCCTGGCTGCCACGCTGATCGTCGAAGGCCGCTGGAACGGAAACCGGGGTCTCACCGTTGCGCACCTCCCCCTGCCGGGGAAAGGTGAGAACGGGAAGACCGATCCCTCGCTGCTCGAGTGTAAACTCGTTCCCAATGCGTCGTGAGCGCGTGCCGGGCCGCCGCTCAGCGCTGCCAGTAGCGGCGCTGGGCGGCGTCCAGGGCGGCGCCGAGGAAGATCACCGCTCCCTGCACCAGCTTCTTCCAGCTCGTGTCGCCGAACTGGCCGCCGAGCATCGGGAGGCCGTTGAAGAGCAGCGCGAGGAGCAGGAAGCCGAGGAACGTGCCGCCTACCCCGCCGCGGCCGCCGGTGAGGCTGGTGCCGCCGATCACCACCATCGCGATCGCGTTGAGCTCGAAGGCGTCGCTGAGGGCCACCTTCGGGTCGGCCGTGTGGTTGACGCCCATCTGCATCACGGCGGCGAGCCAGGCGCAGACAGCGGAGATGACGTATGCGGAGAGCTCCACCCACCGCACCGGCACGCCGTTCAGCCGCGCCGCCTCCCGGTTGGAGCCGACCGCGTAGACGTACCGCCCGTAAGAAGTGCGCGCGAGCACCAGCGCGGCCAGCGCGTAGAGCGCCAGCACCGCCGGGAGCATCACCGGGAAACGAGTGCCCAGGAGCGGGAAGTCGGTCCCGCCGAGCCACTCCAGCTCCGGCGGGAGCGGGGAGATCGACTGGTTGTTGGAGATCAGGAGCGCACCGCCGTACGCCGCCACCATCACCGCCAGCGTGACGATGAACGACGGGATCCGGAAGACCGCCACGCAGGCACCGACCGCTCCCCCGATCGCCAGCGCCGCCCCGAAGCCTCCCGCCAGCGCCGCCGCGGGCGGAGCGCCGGAGCCTTTCCAGAGCCCGGCCATGACGAACATCAGGAGCATCATCAGGAAGCCGACCGAGAGGTCGATCCCCCCAGTGAGGATGACGAACGTCATCCCGAGGGCGAGCACCGCCACCGGGCTGTAGTACTTGAAAATCAGCGCGACGGTGTTCCAGCTCAGGAACGTCGGCTGCGCCCGCGCGAAGATCACCGCCAGCACGACGATTACCGCCAGGACGCCAAGCTGCGTCGCAAACTTCCCGATCCGGAGCGACGGCGCCCCGGCAGCGGTCTTCTCCAGCATTCCGCTCCGCACTTCCTAATCCAAGCCGACGCCCGGACCCACCCGCCGTGGGGGGCGTCCTGACCGGCACTAACTGTGGCCCGCCCGTGGTCGGCAGTCCTCGTCTTCCTGCCCTAGTCATCCTGACAGGAGGGGAGGATCTACGTCACGCGGCTCTCCGCAAGTACGTCTGGCTGCCGTTCGGGAGCGCCCCGCCAGGCCGCATCATCGTCACTCCGATGCGTGCTCCGGACCAAGACGGCTGCCGAGATTCTTCACTCCGTTCAGAATGACAAATCCGCGGAACGGTGCCTCGATCGAAGCGCCGGACGGCTATCGATGGGGCGGTGATCCGCTTCTTCGGGTGTGGCCGACCCTCGGCCGTGCCTGCGGCTCACGATGACTGGAGTGTAAGACGGTTGCAGCCTCCCGCGCACGGCCTCTCCCCGTCCCTCTGTCTCTCCGTCCCTCTGTCCCTCTGTCCCGGGAAGGCTACACGCCGCCCTTCAGCTGGTCGGCCCAGAGTTTACCCTGCTGCTCCTGGGCTTCCTTCTGGGTGACCAGGTGGTGGCGGATGGCGATGTAGGTGCTGTCCGGCTGGCTGCCGTTCAGGACCTTGCGGAGCTGCTTCACCGTCTCGCGGCCCATCTCGATCGGCTCCTGGGAGACGGTCGCCTCGATCTCCCCGGCGCGCACCGCGTCGATCACCGGCTTGTTGCCGTCCATCCCGACGATCAGCACCCGCTTCGGATCGTTCGGCTCGCCGCGGCCCTTCTTCACGTCTTTGACCGCGTTCAGGGCGCCGATGGCGTTGTCATCGTTGTGGCAGAAGAGCAGCTCGATGTCCGGGTTCGAGGTGAGGATCGGAGCGATCTCCTGCTGGCTCTTCGCCGCGTTGAAGTTGCCGACCGCCTTGATGATCTTCACGCCGGGGGTCTTCGTGGAATTGAAGACCCGCTCGAACCCGGCGGCGCGGTCCTGGGCGGAGCTGGCCGCTTCCAGGCCCCAGAGATGGACCACCGTCGCGGAGAGCTTCTTCACCTCCTCCGCATTGGCGGGGTCGAGGCCTCGACGTTCGCAGAGCAGCTTCATCGCGTGCTCCGCCGCCATCTCCCCCATCGCCACGTTGTCGGTCTCCACGGTGCAGGCGACCTCGGCCCCGTCCGCCGTGACCCGGCGGTCGATGCAAAAGACCGGAATCCCCGCCGCGTTGGCCGCCTTCACCGGGTTCACCGCCTGGGTGGCGTCGACCGGCACCATGACGATCGCCTTGACCCCCTTCTGGATCAGCTGGTCGACCTGCTGCTGCTGCTGGGTCGCGCTGTCGTCCGCCACCACGAACTCGCCCCGCATGCCTTCTTCCGCGAGCTGCTCCTCCACGCCCTGGCGCATTCCGATGAAGAAGTTGTGGTTCATCGAGGAGAGCGCCACGCCGACTGTCTCGCCGGACACCTGCATGCCGCCGCCGCCGTTGCCGAGGGTAGCGCCGGAGTTGTCGCCGGCGGTGCCGCCGCTGCAGCCGGCGAGCGCGAAGGACAGGGCGGTCAGGCCGAGCAGCGCGGAGCGCCGCGAAAAGAGGGTTCTGGGGGAGAAGATGGAGTTCATCGGCTTCGCAAGTGAGGCAGGTGGGGACGATCCGCACCGACAACTATCGCTCCGATACTGTTGGCCCTCGGCGGCCCGGGTTCCTTACTGCGAGGGTGTAGCGTTTCAGGTGCAGCGTGCAGCTCGAGAAGAGCTGCGGCGTTCCGTCCCTGGTCCGTTACCATCCCCCGTTCCGCCCTGGTGCCGGTCTGATGAAACGATCATGCCTGTCCCTACCAGCTTCCTTTCCGAGATCATCGCCCTGTTCGGCCAGCCGGTGGCCGAGAACCCGACCCAGTACATGCACGAGCGCGCGTTCGAGTCGCTGGGACTGAACTGGCGCTACGTCACGCTGGAAGTTCCCCCGCCGGCGCTGCCGGACGCGGTCCGCGGCATGCGGGCGATGAGCTTTGCCGGGGCCAACTGCACCATCCCGCATAAGGTAGCGGTGATGGAGCACCTGGACGAGATCACCCCGGCCGCGCGCAAGATTGGCGCGGTGAACACGATCGTCCGGCAGGCGGACGGCAGCCTGCTGGGTGAGAACACTGACGGCAAGGGCTTTATCCGCAGTGTGCGCGAGGCGGGCGGCGACCTCGCCGGCGCGCGGGCCGTGGTGCTGGGGGCGGGCGGCGCGGCCCGCGCCATCGCGGTGGAGCTGGCGGAGGCCGGCGCGCGCCACGTCACCATCGTGAACCGTACCCGGGAGAAGGGCGAGGCGCTGGCGGCGCAGGTGCGGGAGCGGACCTCCGCGGAGACCCGCTTCGAGCCGTGGGCCGGCGACTACGCCGTGCCGGCGGACACCCAGCTTCTGGTCAACGCGACCAGCATCGCGCTCTTCCCGGACGTGGACGACCGGGTGCCGGTCGATTACTCCACCCTCCGACCGGGAATGCTCGCCTGCGACGTGATCCCGAATCCGCCAAGCACCCCGTTCCTTCGCCTGGCGGCGGAGGCGGGGGCCACCCCGCTCGACGGGCTGGGGATGCTGGTCTACCAGGGCGCCATCGCGTTCAAGATGTGGACCGGCCACGACGCGCCGGTCGACGTGATGCGCGGCGCCCTGGAAGAGGTGTTCGCGGCCGGGTCGTAGGACGTCGGCTCCGCCGCGAGCTGCTGCGCGGCCTGACCCGCACGTGCGGGTGCGCTGCAGAACGATCGACGCTCCAGGGCCCTCGTCCCCGCAGGCCGAAGGCCCTGGAGTGCGGGAGCTTGCTCCCGCGTTCGCTGCCGTATGCGATACCGAGCCGTCGAAACCGGAAGAACCCTGCGTCGGCCTGGGAGTATTCTGCGTGAGCGGCAGGCTCCCCAAAGCGGCAGCAAGCTGCCGCACTCCACATACCAGCCCGCGTGCTGATCCCGCTTCACCCACAGAGTGAACCGGGCAGGTAGCTCCGTGGGGAATGTGTCACACAGCGAGGGCTTGCCTCTCCGCGCTACTCGTCTTGCTCGAACTCCGCCAGGGCGCGCTCCAGGCGGAGCTGGACGGCGGCACGATCGGAGGCGGCGAGCGCCTGCTCCTGGGCGGGAGTCGGCTGCCAG
Organism: Armatimonadota bacterium; assembly: GCA_046292385.1. GTDB lineage: Bacteria > Armatimonadota > SYMT01 > SYMT01 > SYMT01 > JBKBRF01. Next base: position 77,089 of record JBKBRF010000021.1, read on the forward strand.
CCGCGGCGGTCGAGGCCGCGAAACGGCTCCCGCAGCTTGCGGTAGGCGCCGTCGGTCCAGAGGCTCTCGCCCGGCAGGAACGAGTACTCGAGGCTGTTTCGGGCGAGCTCCTTCAGGTCGGCGTAGGAGAGGTCCCAGCTTCGCGCGGCGCGGAGGTACTCCAGGGTGATGTTGCTGCGGGAGACCGCGTCGTCGTCGGTGTTGAGCGTGAGCGGGACGCCGGCCTTGCGGTAGAAGTGGAACGGGTAGTCGCTTCCGCTCTTCCCCAGGATCACGGCGGCGCTGGTGGGGCACACCTCCACCGCGATCCGCTCGTCGCGCATCTTCCGGAGGAGCTGTGCCGCGTTGTCTTCCCACGCCACCGCGGTCCCGTGGCCGATCCGGCGGGCGTGCCCGATCTCGATCGACTTCCGGATGTGGCTGGTGAGGTCTTCCAGCGGCGCCAGGGTGACGTTCAGCTCTCCGGCGTGGAGCGTCACGTTCGGGCGGTCGAACTGCTTCCAGAGGAAATCGAGGATCGCCATGTGGCGGTCGAACCGCTCCCGGGCGATCGGATGGTCTTCCGGCGCGGCGAAGTTGACCCCCACCACGCGCCGGTCCTCCTGCATCAGCGCGAAGGCGGCCGCCCACGCGGCGAAGATCGTGGCATCCGGTCCGGTGCGGTAGGCGGTGATGAGGTAGCGCACCGTGACCGGCCCTCCTGGCCCGGACAGCGGCGCCGGCACCTCTGCTAGACGGGCGACCTCCCGGTCGAGACGGTCCAGCTCGGCGCGAGCTTCGCGCACGTAGTCCGGCAGCAGGGGCCGGATCCGCTGCAGCACCTGGGCGTCCGTCCCCGGCTCCGCCGCGGCGGCGCGGAGGCGCGGGATCACGGAGGTCTCCGGGGAATGCATCAGCTCCAGGTACTGCAGGTTCTGCATGCGGGCCCGCCGAACGATCTCCGCAAGCGCCACGGCGTCGTCGGTCTTCTGCCAGCCGCTTCCGAGGGGCCCGAAGGCGGAGAAGAAGTGGTCGTGCCCGCCCGCCGCTCCGCCGAACGGCCCGCGCATGGTCGCACGGTTGAAGTAGGCGTAGCGCAGCGGGTCATCGGTCAGCAGCCGCGAGGCCGGCACGTTCTCCGCGCTCTGCTCCGCCTCGAACCGGAAGAGCCGCGGGTTGTAGAAGAGCCCCTGCCGCACCGCCTCGCGCAGCCCGTGCTCCACAAAGACCGAGCCGCCGGCGTGGTTGTGGAGGTCGCCGCCCTTCGGCATCGCGCGCAGGAAGGCGATGAGGGATGGCTCATCGGCAAGCGCCTCCCGGAAGCGGCGCGCCGTCGAGCGCTGGTCGCCGGTAGCGGGCGCGAGAGGCAGGACGACCGCGAGCAGAAGTAGAGCGAGCAGGCGGGCGAGAGGTCTCATGCCAGATCGTTAAGGGATCGGCCCGCCGTTTCCTGTCGCGGAGCGCGCGCAGCCGAAGGACGAGTGAGAAGGAGAGATCCGGATGTCGCAGTGGAACCGGAGAGAATTGCTGCTCGGAGCGGTGCCGGCGCTGGGCGCCGCCTCGCTGGGGCTGACGGCCCCGGCTGCCGCCCAGGCGCAGGGCGCCGACCCGCCGTTCAAGCTTGGCACGGTGACCTACAACGTGCCGAAGGACTGGGACTTCCCCACGCTGGTGAAGCTGCTTCCGCAGGCGGGAGTCTCCGCCGTGGAGCTGCGCACCACGCACGCGCACGGGGTGGAGCCCTCGCTCGGCGCGTCCCAGCGGGCGGAGGTAAAGCAGCGCGCGGCGGACGGCGGCCTGGTGCTCTGGGGCCTGGGCACCACGTGCGAGTTCCACAGCCCGGACCCGGCGGTGGTGCGGGAGAACATCCGGACCTGCGGCGAGTTCGTGAAGCTGGCGCGGGACATTGGCGCGCGGGGCGTCAAGGTGCGTCCGAACGGCTTCCCGAACGACGTGCCGCAGGAGAAGACACTGGAGCAGATCGGTCGCGCGCTGCGGGAGTGCGGCCAGGTCGCGGCGGACCACGGCGTGGAGATCTGGGTGGAGGTCCACGGCGCCGGGACCCAGGAGCCGCGCCACATGCGGACGATGCTCGACCACTGCGGGCACCCGTCGGTCGGCGCCAACTGGAATAGCAACGGGACCGACGTGAAGAACGGCTCCGTCAAGGAGAGCTTCGAGCTGCTCCGCCCCTACCTGAAGAGCGTCCACATCAACACCCTGTGGGGCTCCTACCCCTACCGGGAGCTGTTCGGCCTGCTCCGCCAGGCAGGCTACGACCGCTACACCCTCTGCGAGGTAGCGAGCCCCGTGAGGCCGGAGGAAGGCGTGCTCTTCTTCCAGTGCTACCGCGGGCTGTGGAGAGAGCTGGCCCGGGGCTGATTCCGAACCGGTTTTTCACCGCAGAGGACGCAGAGCTCGCAAAGGGGAGAACTCTGGATAGATCAAACCCGAGTGAGAGCTACTTCTCACGCGGCCTCACCCCCGGCCCCTCTCCTGCGAGGAGAGGGGAGCTATGGATGTCAGGCTAGCCTACTCCCCCTTCCCTCGCAGGGAAGGGGGTTTGGGGGGTTAGGCCGCGCCGGAGCGCCAACCGATCGTAATACGCCTTCGAGAGCTTTCAGAGCAGCAGGACGCAAAGAACGCCGAGGATGGATCAGAGGGACGAGCCTGCCCCACCGCACAAGCTTCGTGCGGTGTCCCCGGCTGGTTCCCTTTTGTTCCCTCTCCGCGTCCTTTGCGTTCTCTGCGGTAAAAAACTCGCTGCGGGCGGCACCGAGTTAAACGCTAGACGCTCACTCGTCCGGCGTCGGGATCGGCTTGATGACGACCGGCTTCTTCTTGGACTTCTTTTCCTTCTTCTCGTCCTTCTTCGCCTCGTCGGCCGATTTCTCGCCCTCAGGCTTCTTCTCGTCCGTCGCGGCCTCGCCGGCCTTCTCGGGCTTGGGGACGCGCAGCGTGTACTGCATCGTCTGGGAGCCGCGGCGCATCCAGAGCGTCACTTCCTTGCCGGGGCGGATGTCGTTGATACGCTCGAAGACCGGGCGGAGCTGACGAACCTCGCGGTCGTCGAAGCGGATCAGCTCGTCGCCGACGCGGACGCCCTTCAGCGCTGCCTCGCTCTTCTCCTCGATCTTCAGCACGAACGGATGCGGGTTGCTCCGCTCCTCGCCTACGTACATCCCGAGCAGCCAGCCGGCGCGCTCCGCCTTGTAGACGCCCTTCTGGCGCTTCTCGCCCTCGGCGTGCGCGGCGCCCACGCAGAACACCGCGGCGGCGGCCAGCAGTAGTGATCGGCTCCAGCGGTTCATGGTCGATTCCTCCGTGGTCTCGGCGTCCCTGTTGGCTTCGCCAGGCGACGTCTCCTCCCCCACTCGGTTGTATCGGGAAGTCGGCCGCGTGTCCGACGAAGCAAGCGCCAGGGTATCAGCCGCCCTCCCGTCTATGAACAGGGCGTTTGGAGTCCGGGGGTGGGCGGTAAAGTGAGCCCAGTTACCCAAGCTGCTGTCTGGTCGTGGGGTGAATCACGACCACAACGACCCGGCCGGCCAGGGCTCGGGCGAGGAAACTGAATGCTCACACTGGTCACGGGCGCGACCGGTTTTCTGGGGCGAGCGCTGGTCCGCGAGCTGGCGGACCGGGGGGCGGCGCTTCGAGTCCTGACGCGCGATCCGGAACGGGCGACGCGGGAATGCCCCGGGGCCGCGGAGTACGTCCCGGGCGACCTCGCCGACCCGGAGAGCCTGGGGCGAGCGGTGCAGGGAGCGCGACATGTCTTCCACCTCGCCACGAGCACCCAAGGGCCGTGGGAGCAGTACGAGCGAGAGACGGTCCACGGCTCCGCGCACCTGGCCAGGGCCGCCGCCGCGGCCGGAGTGGAGCGGTTCCTCTACGTCAGCTCGATCTGGGTGGTCGACCTGTTTGGCGGCCACGACGTGATCGACGAGCGCACCCCGTACCGCACCCAGCACCTGAACCGGTACATCCGCTCCAAGCTGCTGGCGGAGCAAGCGGTGCTGGCGGTCGCCAGGGAGACTTCCCTGCCGCTCGTCGTGGCGCGGCCGGGGCGCCTCTTCGGTCCGGGCAGCCCGGAGCTGCTCTCGCCCGGGTTCCGGCTGGGCTCCCGGGTGGTGCTGACCGGCTGGCGAGACACTCCGAGTCCCACGATCTTTCTCCAACACGCGGTCGAGGCGCTCTGTCTGCTGATGGAGCGGGGTGAGCCGGGCGGGATCTATCACCTGGTCGATGACCAGCCGGTGCGCCGGCACGCGTACCTCCGGCTGCTCCGCCGCCATTACAACCCGCGGCTCCTCCCGGTGCGCGTGCCGGCCGTGTGCGTCGGCGCGGCGATCTCCGCACTCCGGCTCTGCGGGCGACTGCACCCCACGCTGGCGGAGCTGGCGCGCTACGCGGAGCGCAGCGCGGAGCGCGTTTCCGGCGGCCGGGAGATCCGCTTTTCCAACCAACGCCTGCGAGCCCTGGGCTGGCGGCAGTCGTCGCCCACGGAGCTCAACCTCCTCCGCACCATCCGCTCGTTTGACAATAATCGAGAGGGTGACACACCAAGCCCGGCCATTCCCGGTGCGGAGTCCCCGGCCGGGCCGGATAGCCCTCCAGAAGGAGTCACGAATGCGATCTAGAGCTCGGGGCCACCGCTGGCCCCGCTTCGGCGTCGCGATCCTCGCCGCCGCGCTCGTAGCCATAGCCGCCGCGCGCCCTTCCACCAGCGGCGGGGCATCCCCGGAAACCCAGGGGGCCTGGTCTGCCGTGCAGGACTGGCCCGTCATCGCGATCCACAGCCACGTGCTGCCCACGGGGAACGTGCTGGCGTGGGGCGGGCTGGAAGAGAGTAACTACGCTCCGGAAGTCCGCCTCTGGAACCCCACCACGGGCCAGTTCGTGGGGAGCTTCCCGAACACCCGGACCAACGTCTTCTGCGCCGGCCACTCGTTCCTGCCGGACGGCCGCTTGCTGGTGACCGGCGGGCATATCACCCCGTTCCGGGGCGTTGCGGACATCAACATCTTCAATCCGTTCAGCAACACCTGGTCGGCGGGTCCGACCATGAACGCCCCGCGGTGGTATCCCACCAACGTGACGCTCCCCAACGGGGAGGTGCTGATCGTGGCGGGCACGATCACCAAAAAGAAGAACAACAAGATTCCGCAGGTGCTCACCACGTCCGGCAGCCTGCGGACCCTGAGCCGGGCGAAGCGCGGTCTCTACACCTATCCGTGGATGCACCTGGCGCCGAACGGCCGGGTCTTTATGGCGGGGCCGGACCGGTCGACCGCCTACCTGGATACCGCCGGCACGGGCCGCTGGAAGACGGTCGGAAACCGCAAGGTGAGCAACCGCCGCGAAGGGAGCATGGCGCCCTACGACGTCGACAGGATCCTGGTGGCGGGCGGCGGGAACAACCCGACCAACACCGCCGAGGTGATCGATCTGAGCGCGGCCCGGCCGAAGTGGCGGAAGGTCTCCCCCATGGCGAGCCGCCGGCGGCACCTGAACCTGACCACGCTGCCGGACGGCACGGTGCTGGCGAGCGGCGGCACTTCCGGCAAGGGCTTCAACAACGTACGCTTCCCGGTGCTCTCCGCGGAGCTGTGGAACCCTGCGACCGAGCGGTTCACCACGCTCGCCTCCATGCGGACGCCCCGGCTCTATCACTCGGTCGCGATGCTGCTCCCGGACGCCCGGGTGCTGATGGCGGGCGGCGAGGGCGAAGGCGGACCGGCGCAGCCGAACGCGGAGATCTTCTCGCCGCCGTACCTCTTCAAGGGCGCCCGGCCGACGATCAGCTCCACGCCCTCCACGGTCACCTACGGCCAGACCTTCTTCGTCGGCACGCCGGACGCCGGCTCGATCCAGAAGGTGACCTGGATCCGGCTGCAGTCGGTCACGCACAGCTACAACCAGGACCAACGGATCAACCGCCTCACCTTTACGCCGTCCGGCGGAGGGCTGAACGTCGCCGCCCCGGCGGATCCGCGGCTGGCGCCCCCGGGCCACTACATGCTCTTCATCCTGAACGGCAGCGGGGTGCCGTCCGTCTCGCGAATCGTCCGCATCAGTTAGCGGACGTTAGCAGGTTGCGGGTTTGCAGGTTAGAACCCGGTTTCCGGGAGCGCAGACCTGCAGCCTGCTACCTGGCCTGACGCCGTGTCCCCGCACTCGAAACCGCCGCGATCTCGGCCCGGAGCGCGGCGATCTCCTGCTGAAGCGCCTGGAGCTGCTCCGCACCGGCGACCCCGCCCTGCGCCTCCTGGGCGTCCCGCCCGATGAAATAGGAAGCGAGCGTGGCGGTGACGTACCCGAAGATCGCGGTGGCGAAGAGCGAGAGGATGAAGCTCAGGAGACGACCCTCGGCCGTCCGGGGCCAGTACTCGGAGCCGAGGGTGGTCATCAGCATGCCGGTCCACCAGAGCGCGTCCGGGTAGCCCCGGAAGCCGCCGCCGGGCGCCGACTTCTCGAACTCGAGCATCCCCGCGGCGCCCGCAAAGGTGACGAGCACCGCGGTCACCAGGACGTAGCCGAAGCCCCGGCGACCGAAGGCGCTGCGGACCGCCCGGATGCCGCGGTTGAGCGAGGTGATGAGCCGGAAGAACCGGACGCCCCGGGCGGCGCGGGTGGCCCGGAGCAGCCGCAGCACCCGCACGATGCGGAACACCCGCAGCGCGGGAAGCGCCAGCGCCAGCACGGTGAGCCATTGGCTCCGCAGGAACGGCAGCTTCTCCGGCGCGAGAGCAAACTTCACGAGGAAGTCGACCACGAAGATGCCCCAGATGACGGTGCCGATCTGCTCCAGCAGCGGCATGGGGCCCCAGAGGATCTCCGCCACGAACAGGCCGAGCCAGACGAATCCGAGGATCACCATCGGCGTCTCGAGCCAGTCGACGAGCTGGTCCAGCAGCTCCCACCGCTCGCGCCGCAGCGTCTCCTCCACCTGCCGCTCGTCGCCCCTCAACTCCCGATCCAGCTCCGCCATTTGCCGTCCCTCCCGGAGCCCACCCGCTCCTGATGGGGTCTACCGGCCCCGGAAGGCGCGCGAAACCCCGCCGGGCGGGCGTAAAGCAGGCAGGCAGATCGTCGCTCCACCCCGAATGAGGCGATAGACCACCGGAGCCATCGCCATGCCGCGTCTCGCCGTTCCCCTCTCCGCTCTGCTCCTCGCTTCGGCCGGGGCCGGGCTGGTGCCGCGTGCTGCCACCTCCGCGGGCGGGCGCGCGGACCGGTCCGCGATCTACGGCCACTCCGCGCCGGAGCGGCCGTCCGGCCCGGTGGATCTTGGGGCCGGCCCGCACCTCTTTCTGGACGACTACCTGATCGAGTCGAGCGAGGGGCTCACCCGGAGCGCGAACCGCCCACCGCGCGATCCGGCGCTCCCGAACCCGATCGTCACCGGCAAGGAAGACGGGTGCTTCCAACCCTACCTCTCCGTCGTCCGCGATCCGGAGCGCGGGGTCTTCCGCCTCTGGTACGGCGCTCGGACCGAGGACCGCCGCGGCGACGCCTCTCGCCTCGCCTACCTGGAATCGCCGGACGGCATCCGCTGGCAACGTCCGCACCGCCTGCTGCCCGACCCGGGGCCGATCCAGTTCGGCGTGAGCGTGCTGGACGAGGGCCCCGGCTACCCCGACCGGGCGAAGCGCTACAAGTACGCCTGGTGGCACGGCGGCGGCCTGCGCGTGGCCGGCTCCCCGGACGGCTTCCGCTTTACCCCGCTTGCCGGCGACCGGGTGCTGCTGCCGCACAATCACGACATCAACGGCATCTTCTGGGACCCGATCCGCAAGCGGTACGGCGCGATCGCCTCCACCTACGAGCCGGGGCCGAAGTGGAAGGGACAGCGGCGGGTGACGATGCAGAGCGTGAGCCCCGACCTGCGCCAGTGGCAGGAGCCGTGGCTCGTCCTGACGCCGGAGGACGGCGTCGACCCAGGCGAGACGCAGTTCTACGCGATGGACGGCATTCTGGCGCGCGGCGACCTGCTGATCGGCATGGTGAAGGTGCTGCGCGACGACCTGGTGGCGGACACCCCGCCCGATCCGCCGGAGCAGTACGGCATCGGCTACACGACGCTCGCCTGGAGCCGGGACGGCGAACGCTGGGTGCGGGACCGGGAGCACTTCTTCGATCCCGACCCGAAGCGAGGCGCCTGGGACCACGCCCACGCGTGGATTGATGAACAGGTGCCGGTCGGCGACCAGGTCTACCTCTACTACGGCGGCTACGCGCGCGGGCACAAGGTGAACCGCTTCGAGGAGCGGCAGCTCGGCCTGGTGCGGATGCGGCGGGACCGGTACGTCGCCCGCGCAGCCGGAGAGACGCCGGGCACCCTGCGGACCGTGGTGGTCGTCCCCCGCGGCGACCGCCTGACGCTGAACGTCGACGCCGCCGGAGGAGAGGTCCGCGCCCGCCTGCTGAAGCCGGACGGCACCCCGCTCCGCGGCTTCACCTACGCTGACTGCCGCCCCATTGCGAGCGACTCCCTCGACGCGCCGGTGCGGTGGAAGCGCCCCCTCGCGGAGCTAAAGGGCAAGCCGGTGCGCCTGGAGCTTCAGATGCGCAGCGCTAAGCTCTATGCACTCTCGGTGAAGTGACGCGTTGCGTCGGGTGCGAGCGCGGCGGGCTCACGGCACCCGCGAACGAGAAGGGAGTCGGGTTCCGAGAACACCCTTCACCTGGTTCCCGTCGAACGTGATTGCCAGCAGCGCGTCCTCTTCGAAGTACCGGGCGTAGGCCAGGATCTCCAGGCGTCCGTCGCCGTTTACGTCGAGTGGCGCGAAAACCCGATATGCTGCTACCTGCGTGTTCGCCGACTCGAACGCGAGCGCGACCTCACGAACCCGGCCGCGGCTGAGGAAGCGCAGCCCCAGGAGCGCGAAGTCTCCCTCGACGGCGCGCCCGGGTCCCTCGCGATACGGCGACTTCCACGCCTCGCGGGAGCGGGCGGTCCAGAGGACCTCCTCCGTCCCGTCTCCGTTCAGGTCGATCCGCCACGAGTCCAGGACGCGCCAACGGGACGGCTCACGAGCCCCCATACGTGCCAGCAGCTTACGAGTGCTCGGTCGGAGCTCGGCACGGTCAGGCCCCTGACGCCGCGCGATGCGAGGTCGAGCATTGCTGGCGCCGGAGAGGTATACGCCCGGCGGTGCAGGGCGAATGGGCCGGTACCCAATCGGCTCCATCCCCTCCGCTTGATGCGGCACAGGCTTGGTACGGACCGCACGAGGGGCGGCAGCAGGTGATGAGAAGGCGAGCCATTCGGATGCGGTCCACGCTCCCAGCGCACCCACCTCCGGAAGCCCGATCCATCCACGAGAGGGACTCCAGCCACCGGAGAGCGAGAGGCGCTCGACAGGACTCCGCGGCGCGGCATACGCCACGAGCGTAAGCGGTTCACGCTCGGCCGAACTCGATGCCACCTCCGCCTGGCAGCACAGCCCCAGCGCGGCAGTGAGGCCTGCCAGGCGAGCCAGATGGATCGGCAGCGGCAACGCATCCCTCGCTTTCGAGCGCCATCGGTGGAGTGCTACCCCTATGGTGACCCGGGACGGGAGCTGGATTCGAACGGCCAATCCGGCAGCGGCTCCCGCTTCCGGAGCCAGCGCTCCGGGATCGCCTCAGCTCCCGTGTAGGCGGCGACGATCCCGCCGACGATGGCGCAGGTGGTGTCCCGGTCTCCCAGGGCGCTAACGGTCAGCCAGAGCGCCTCTTCGTAGTGGTCCAGGCGCTCGCCGGCGGACCAGAGGCAGAACGGCACCGTATCCTGCGCGGAGATCCGGGAGCCGTTCCCCAGCGCCATCGCCGCCAGCTCCACGGAACAGCCGGGCTCCAGGCTCCAGGCGTGGCGGAGCTTCTCCCGGACCTCGCTGTCGGGCGTCCGCTCCCGCACCCGCTCCAGCAGCTCACGGCGGCTCGGGCGCTCTCCCGCCTCCCGGGAGCGCGCGGCCCAGGCGGCGGCGAGCGCCACCGCGACGGCGCCTGCGATCCCCTCCGGATGTGAGTGGGTCACCGCAGCCGACCGGGCCGCGTGCTCGACCACGGCGTCCAGGTCGTCCGCGAAGTAGGCGCCGAGCGGCGCGACCCGCATCGCGGCGCCGTTGCCGTAGGAGCCCTGCCCACCGAAGAGCGCGGAAGCCGCCCCCTGCCACGGCTGCCCCTGGCGGATATCCGCCAGGAGCCCGTGCATGGCGGCGCCGTACCCGCGGCCGGGGTCGTACCGCTCCGCGAAGCTCCACGCGAGGCGGTCCGGGTCGATCCCGCCGCACTCGGCCAGGACCGCGTAGACGGAGAGCGCCATCTCGGTGTCGTCGGTGTACCACCAGGGCGCCGCCAGCTCCGCGCGCCGGGCGATCAGGCTGCGGAGTGGACCGGCGCTGGTGTCCGAGAGGGTGAAATAGCGGTCGCCGAACGCGTCACCGACGGAGAGCCCTTCCAGCGATTGGCGAGCGCGCTGGAGGCGCTGGTCGGTGGAGGCGAAATCTGGCATCACCTGAGCTCCTGGCTTTCACAATGCTCGGACTGGTAAACGGTGCCCGGTCCACCGAGTCCGTAATGGTTCTTCGCATGAAAGAGGTGATACGGGGGGCCGCCTGCAACGTGAGGGAAATCACCGGTTCATGCGGATTGTATCCTCCGCCACCTCGCGGGGCATGCTCCGCGAGGTGGCACGGCATCCCGGATGGAAGCGAAGGCTACTCGAAAAGCAGCCAGGTTATGCCTGGCCGGCAGGATCCCGGCGGCTCTGGCGGACACGGCTTCCGCCGACCTGATCCGGATCATGGCCCGAAGGGAGCTGACTCGCGCCGTCAGCTTCACGCGCCTCCGGGTTGATCTCGCCTTCGCGCTCGCCGGCGCCGCTGCCCTTACGCTAGCGATTCCGCTCCACCGGTCGGTCGAAGCCGCAGACGCGCCGCGTGGGACTACCTATCTGGCGGTCCTCGCGGTCGTCATTCAGCTCGGCATCATCGGGCAGAGTGCGATCGCCACCCGCTCCCGCTGGCATCGGGACATGAGCAGCGGCTCCGCGGAAGAGCTGGCCATGACCGGGGCGGCGCCCTCGCAGCTTCTGCTGGGGATCTGGCTTGGAGCGTGCGGGGCTGCAGCCGCCTCGATTCTCACACTGCTGCCGGTTCTGGTCCTGACGCTCGCCGTCACCGGGGCATCGGCCTCCGTAATGGCGCCGGTGCTCCTCTCCTGGTGGCTCTCCGCCGCCGCGGGCAGCGTGCTGGGTCTCATCCTGGCCTCCACCGAGCGCCAGGGCCTGAACGGGTCGCCCGTAGCTTGGCGCTTCTGGATCCTTCTGATTCTGGCCTGGGGATCCTACCGGAGCCTGTTTTCGACGTTCGGCGGCAGTGGATGGGCGCTCGAGCTACTGCGCATCTTCCGCAGCGCCGATCCCTTGCTCCTGGTGCCGGCCGCGGCCGGAGCGGTCGGCGAGCCGTGGGTGCCGAAGGCAGCGGCGGCCCTCCTGGCAATCGCCGGAACGGTAGCGTGGATCGGCAGCTCGCCCCGGCGGTTCGACTGGGGCGAGCCGCCAAAGGCGAGCGCGAGCTTCGACGGACTGATGCTGCTGCGGCCGGTGCGGCGATGGGTCGCCGCGCACCGCCAGGCGCAGCCTCCCTGCTACGACCGGGACCTGGCCTATCGCTTTGAGCGGGCGCATGGTTGGCGTTTGCGAATTAGCACGGCGGGCTGGCTAATGCTGCTGGCGATCCTGCTGATCCCGGCGCTGCCGGTCGCGCTGTTGGGACCGGGCGCGCGGTCCGGCGCCTGGCTGCTGCTGATGCTCCCGCCGGTCGGCTCCGCGTTGATCGCCGGAATCGGAACAGCCGCCGCCCTCGCGGCGGAGCGGGAGCTGTCGCGTTGGCCGGGCCTGCTGTCCACGCCGCTGAGGACACGTGACTGGCTGCTGGCGAAGTGCCGCGCCGCCTGCACGGAGAGTGCTCCGCTCTGGGCGGCGGCGGCTTTCCAGGCCGCGCTTTTCGCGGTGGCGGGTGTCCTCGACTGGTCGGCGGTGGCGGTGGCGGGGCTGAGCGCGCCGCTCGCCGCCGGCGTCACCGCCGCCTGGACTGCGGCGTTCTGCGTCTCAGCGCGCTCCCTCGCCACTGCCACCCAGCGCGCCGTGATCCTGCTGCTCGTGCCGCCGGTGGTGGTGGAGCTGGCTCGCTGGCTGCTGCCGGGCGGGGAGGCACTGGAGAGCCTGAGTCTCTTCCATCTCCTCGCAGAGGCGCACCGCCACGGGCTTCACTCCGGCGGCCTCCCTCTCGTGGTCTCCACGGCACATGCCGCGAGTGCCTCGCTCTGCCTGGCGGCGGCCGTGTGGCAGCTCGAGCGCGATTCGCTCGAATGATCCTGTGAGGAATGATGATGATCCGGTGGGTGCTCTGGCTACTCCTATCTGCCCTCGTGATTGCCGCGCCGGCTACCGCAGCTCCCGAGGTGAGACGCCGATCCACTCCCCCCGACTACAGCGCGTACCGGGCGGCGGCAGGCGCGGCGGGCGTGGTGTGGAGCGAAGAGGCCCGCAGTTCCTCACCCTGCCGGGTGTTTGTTCGGCTGGACACCCACACGCAGCGGCTTTCGGTGGACCTGCCCCCACAGGTTTCTCTCGCCACCGCGGAACCCTGGCTGCAGGAAACGTCCGAGGCGCTGGGTGGGTCCGCCGTCCGCCTCTACTCGTATCAGGATGCGCAGCGAACGGTGGTAACGCTCGTCTCACCCGTGCACTCCGTGCATCCGTTCAGCCGTCGCGCCACGGTGGACACGAGACTGCTGGAAGCGCGGCTCCGGAAGCTGACCCCCAACCCTGTACTCCTGTATGTCCGTAGCAGCAACGCCGGCATCACCTCGGTCGCACCGGCGCCTTCCGCCCGCGCGACCTACGGAGGGGATACGTTCCTCTTCTACGCGGCGCTGCCGTCCGGTTCGGGAGCCCTCTCCGTCATCTACGGATACTCCGCGCGCGAGACGGCGGCGGTGCTGCTGGCTCTCGGGCTGTGGCTCCTTTTCCCCGTGGTGGTGCTGCTGGCCTTGCGGGCACATCTACGGCGCCAGGAGGATCTCACGCCGGAGGCGCGAGCGGCCGCCTTCAAGCGCTGGGGCTGGGGGATCCGCATCGCCGCAGTCGTAGGCACCTTCTTCACCTTTGCCGTCCTGGGAACGGCGAGAGCCGGAGGGCTTCCGCTGGGGGGTACCTCCGGCCTCCCGCCAGCGGTTCCCCTCTGGTTCTGGTGCAGTGCCGTCGCCAAGCTAATCACCCTCCCCGAACCGTCGGATCGCCCCAGACTGGCGGCGTGGTCGCGCTGGTGCTCGGCATTATGGGATCTCGCGCTGATGGGGTTGTTAGTCGCGGTCTGGCTGGCCCCCATTCGGAGCTGGGTCGCTCCCCTGGTGCTCCGCAGCGGGCTACAGGCGATACCGCTCCTGGTCGCGACGGCCGTCGCGGCGCTGGGCGCCGGGCTGGCATTCTTCGGGCTCTACCTGCTCCGCAGAGCGCCAGCCGCGTGGGCCGCTTCCCGAGCTCCCTCTCCGATTCCCAGTGATCCGGAGGGGCTGCGCGAGGCGTTTCGCGAGCTAACAGCACAAGCGGCGAGCGAAGAGATCCCGGCCACTCCAGAGATCCCATCCACCATCCCCCGGGGGGCTGCCGACTTCATCAACGCCCTGGAAGAGACGGTGAGGACGCTGGAGCCGGACCAGCGCGCCGCCCTGACGGCCAGCAGTCGCCTCCTGCTGGAAGGCCGGCCGCCTCGGATCCACGGCCCGCTCCTCTCCATCTTCGTGACGGGCGCCGCGCTGGCAGGAACCGGAGTCGCGGTCTGGCTGGTGCCTGTTCCGCTGCAGTGGGTGGTCCTGGCCGGCGGAGTGGGACTGAGTTTCGCCGGTTCGATCTTCGGGAGCTGGATTGCCAACAAGTCGGACGGCTCGCTCCGCCAGCGCCAGGAAGAAGCCGACTTCAAGGTGGCGCAGGTGATGGATGATCCGCACCGCCTGGTCGACGCCCTCCGCCGGCTGGAAGAGTGCGAGCGGGTCCTCGGTTTCAGGACAGCATCCGGAGCGGCGGTGACGTCGATCCACCAGGACCGCAGAGAGCGCCTGGAGCGGCGCCTGGGAGACGGCTGCTGTCCGACAGCGTGATCCGACGGCCTCGCCGACGGAGAACCCTTCCAGCGCGTGGCGAGCCCGCTGGGGGCGCTCGGGTTGGGAGGCTGGGTGAGCCCACTGAAACGTCTCCGCACCCGCTCCGCTGGTGGGGACGCTTTCCGGCTAGGAGAGGACCTCGATCCGGAAGCCGCCCGGCGCGATGAAGTAGAACGTCCAGGAGCCGTGCTGCCGTTCCGGCATCGGAACGTCGTAGCCGTCGTCCTTCAGCCGCCGATAGAGTTCGTTCACCGCCTCCTGGCTTGGCTGCGTGAACCCGATGTGGAAGAACCCGGGGTATTCCACGGGGACGTCCCGCTTACCTCGAAACAGGCTGAGGATGAACCCGCGATCGTCGCGTAGGAACGCCATCGTAGCGCTGTGCGGCGGGGCTCCGTCGAACGGCCGCAGCCCGAAGTACTTCTCCAGGAAGCTCGCCGCCTCGGCGGCATCGGTCACGGTTAGGTTCAAGTGGTTGAGGGTCATTCGGCATCCCTCCGCTGCCAGGGGGTTGTTACCCCGGCAGACAGGCGAGGGGGCGACTGTGTTGTCCCCAATCTGTGAGATGAATCATCTGGCCGGAAAGCTCCGCCGCCGGCAGTGTGCAGTCTCCTGACCGCCTGGCCGGCACCCCGATCCGGGTAACTCGTGCTATCCGACGCAAACCTGCTCTGTCGCTCGCCGGGTCGCCCCCGTGTTGCCGGTTTCGGGGGCGCCTGCGGTCAATCACCTCTGGCAGGACTTATCGGGCAAAGGCCCTGGGGCCGTGGCCAGTGGCCCCAGGGCCTTTGCGGAGGCTGCGGTTGCGCCCCGTTGACTGCGCGTTCCAGTCGAGGTGAAGCCTGGTTGAGCTAGCCGAGGCCAGGCTATGCTGCCCGACGTCGGACGTCGGCCGGGCCAGTCCTGGTGGGTGCTTCTGCTGCAGTCTCCGCCGGATACGGTGGCGTCGGCACCGAACCGCGCACCGTGTGGATGTGCTGGCGCACGTGCGGGGCCGCCTGCTGCGCTGTGTCGACCCATCTGCGGGTCAACTCCGCCGCCACTTCGCGCCCGCCCAGGCCAAAGCTCAACGCCAAGGCTAGGCCGATTGTCGCGACTAGCCCGATGAAGAGGGTGTTTACCACCACCGGCGCGATGTTCAACTGATTCATGGCCGCGACTATCCCAAACGCCATCACCGCCCAATACGCCAGGTCGTCAAGGAGACTAGCCCCCACCGCCCCGGCGCTCGACATGGCCCCTCGCACTACCCCCTGGAGAAGCCGCCCGAGGAAGCCCGCGACCATCAGTATCAGCACGGCCACGAAGATGTTCGGAATAAACGCGATCATCTGGTTCAGCAACACGGTGACCTGCCGGAGACCGAGCACGTCTGCCGCCATCTGTATCACGACGAGCCGCAGGGTCCAAGCCACGGCCTGTCCGAGCACGGAACTGGAGTCCATCCGTTCAACGCCGGCTTTCTCCAGGAACGTCTTAAAGCCCACGCGCCCAGCGAACGGCTCGAAGCCGACGCGACGCAGGATCCCTGCCGTAAGCTTCCCGAGGACACCACTGATCACCCAGCCCACGATCAGGATGAGAATGGCTCCCAGCAACGCCGGGATCACCCCCAGAAGCTGATTCAGAGCGCCAGTAAGGGCGATGAGCATCGCCTCGCCCCAGTTCTGTATGCGTTGCATGACTAGCTACCATCCTCTATGGACACTTCAAAGCGTCATCCCTTCGGTCTGCTGGTGGTACAACACAGACGTACCCTGGGCTTAGAGTAGCGAAACTGTAAGCAGCCTTTGGATGCAGTTGCCGCTGGCGGTCGGAAGGCACAGGAGCGGCCGGAGGAACTTCCCGGAACCCGCCGCTCGGCGTCCTGAAGCGTCGGGTCGAGCGGCCGATCTGGCGCGACGACGCTTACGGCACGCCTTAAGCACCCTGAGCTCCACACCGGGTGGGGCGACACCGCGACTCCCCGAAGGAGACGGGCACTCAGCCGTGGAGCTTCTTGGAGAGAGCCGTCCCGAGAGCCGTAGAGTGGCTGATGAGGGGGCTGAACTAAGCACAAAAGGCCCCCTCTCGGGGACCTTGGAGTGGGCACGACAGGATTCGAACCTGTGACCCCTTCGGTGTGAACGAAGTGCTCTACCACTGAGCCACGCGCCCGTATGCGGTTGGGGGTGCCGCGCCGTCCGGCCTCGGCTCGGCTAGTATAGCAAGGACCCTCCGGCGGGTCAACGGCCGGGAGCATTTTTACTCCTGGTTGACCAGGAAGTGAGCGACCTGGTCGAAGTAGGTCAGCAGAATGCCGCGGGCCGGCTCCTCGATCCCGACCTCCTCCACGGCCGCCCGCATGTGGGCCAGCCAGGCGTCCCGCTCGGCGGGGCCGATGCGGAAGGGGAAGTGACGCATCCGCAGGCGGGGGTGGCCGCGCATCGCCTCGTAGCGCGGCGGGCCGCCGAAGAACTGCGTCAGGAACAGGAAGAGGCGCTCCCGGGCGCCGTCCATGTCGTCCGCCGGGTACATCGGCCGCAGCAGCGGGTCCCCCTCCACGCCGCGGTAGAAGGCGTCGACCAGCAGCGCGAACGTCGGGTCGCCGCCGGCCTGCTCGTAAACGGTCTGCTCGGTCTGGTGCATCGGTGCCTCTCGTCTCGGGGCTCATCTTAGCGGGAGGTCTCGCGAGGGGCAAGGGCGATCGGGTTCCGCCGCGGGTCTCCCGGCAGCGCGAACCCGCGCGGGGCGGCGGCTCGCGCTCCAGGGTGATACTTCTTTCGCGGGACGGAGTAACGCTCCGCGCGACGCAGGGTGAGACGGCGTCCTTGCCGAACCGCAAGCTGGACTCTCATCCGCGGGCGTGTTCGCCCGCCGTCCCGGCCGGCTGGACAAACCTGGATATGCGCAGCTCTACTTCTTCCTCCCCGATCCGCTTCTGCTGGATCTTCTACGCCCTGCTCGCCGCGTGCTTGCTCCTGCCGCGGCTCGACGCCCTGGCGCAGCCGGTGGGACGGCTCGACGTCGGCGAGCCGCAGCTCTCCACGCCCCTGCTGGTCACCGGGACGGAAGGGGTGCTGGCCGTCGAGTTGATCAACTCCGGGACCCGGGAGCTCCGGGGGTTCACGGTCGAGGCGGTGCCGCCGTTCGGACTCCGCCTGGAGCCGCTTCAGCCGGCGCCCGCGGTGCTGCCGGTCGGGGAGCGCGCGGAGGTATCGTGGCGGGTCTCCGCGGAGCAGCCAGACCTCTTCCCGGTGCTGGTCCGCGTCCAGGCGGAAGGCGTGGAGCCGGTCGAGCGGGAGGTGCAGGTGGCGGCGGTGCCGCCCGGGCCGGCGCCGGACCTGCGCACGGTGGAGCATCCGGTGGTGGCGCCGGACGCGGCCGGTAACTTCATCTTCCGCAACCGGCACCTGGTGGCGCTGCTGGTCAAGACCGGGAACCGCTTCGGGCCCATGATCCTCTGGCCGACGCGCCGACCCACCGATCCGGAGGCGCTGCCGCTCGCGGTCGCCCCCGCGCTCGCGCGCCTCGCGTGGAAGGAGGGCGACCAGCTCCACAGCGCCTCGTTCCTGCCGTCCGACGTCAAGCGCCTGGGCGACGACCGCCTGCGCCTCCGCGGCACGGCTGCGCAGGGTAACGTCACGTGGGACCTGGAGATGGAGCTGGAAATCGGGGAGGAGCCCTGGCTCAAGTGGAGCGCCAGCACGCGGCCCAGCGCTTCCGCCTCGCTCGTCCGCTTCGCGCCGCTGTCGCTGAAGGTTGCCGCCGAGCCCAGGTCCGAGGTGCTCTTCCCGGGCGTGCTCTACGACGAGGTCGAGCGCATCGACGCCGAGGAGCTTCGGCCGCGCCTGCTGGCGCCGAACCCGCTGCAGGTAACGGTGCCGCTGATGGCGGTCACTTCCGGCCGGACTACCCTCTCGCTGATGTGGGACCAGGCGCAGAAGTGGGGCGGCACTGGCGCGCCGGCCGCGCTGCTCGGCACCGCCCCGGTGCGGGACGCGGGCGCCGAGTATCGGATGGAGCTGTTTCTCCCCTCCATTCCGGACTACGTCCGCGAAGACGAGACGACCGCCACCCAGACCTACGAAGTGCCGGCCGGCGTGCCGGTCCGGCTCCAGGCGCGCATCGCGGTGCTGCGCGAAGAGGAAGACCCGACTGCCGCGGTACGGACGTGGGCGGACGCCTACCTGCACATGGGAGTCCGGAAGTATCCGGTTCCG
Organism: Armatimonadota bacterium; assembly: GCA_046292385.1. GTDB lineage: Bacteria > Armatimonadota > SYMT01 > SYMT01 > SYMT01 > JBKBRF01. The sequence goes on from JBKBRF010000021.1 coordinate 95,421, forward strand.
TTCGAGCGGGTGCGGGAGCTGGCCCGCGTAAGCTACCTGCGCACCCTGTGGGACCCGCAGGTGCCCGGCTGGCTTCCCGCCGTGGGACCAGAGCCGGTCCGCGCAGAGCCTTCCCCCTCTAACGTGCTGGCACTGCTCATCGACGCGGGCCTGACGGAGAAGGACGCCGTCTCCGCGGAGCTGCGTCAGCGGGCGGAGGTCGTCCTCGACGCGCTCCAGGCGCAGGGGCCGCTCGATCCGGTGCTGGCGTACCGGGTCGGCGGCGTCATTCCCACTCTCGACGCCGTTTACGAGGCGGTGCGCCCGCTGATCCGGGAGCAGCTCGCCAGCGGCGCCTGGCCGCTCGACGTTCCGGTGGACGACGAGCCGGCCCGGAGTGAGGAGATCGGCCCCATTGCCCGGCGCGCGGTGACGGTCCTCCGTTCCGCGGTGCTGACCGGCGACAGCGACGCGGCCGGAGCGGGCCGGCGTGCCCTCGAGTACATGGCGGGGCGCTTCCGGGTCCCGCGCGGCGGCCTGCCGGGAGAGGTGCCGCTGCAGGCGGCCGATCTCCTCGCCGCCGCCGATGCCGCGGAGGCGTTCCTCCTCGGCTACCAGGTGAGCGGCGAGCGGCGCTACGTGGACGAGGCCCGCTACTGGGCGGACACCGGGCTGCCGTTCGTCTACCTCTGGGGCGATCCGGCGCGGCCGGCGCTCAAGCAGGCGGCCCTCCCCTACATGGGAAGCGACGAGGCGATGCAGTGGATCGGTCTCCGCTACGCGCTGGTGCTGCGCGCGCTGCACGACGTGCGGCCAGACGCCCTCCACGACTACGTCTCCGAAGGCATCCTCTCCAGCGCCATGCACCAGATGGAGAAGGCCGGCGCCAACGCCGGGCTCTACCCGGAGCGCTGGGACGTGCGCACCAGCGCTCCGGAAGGCGCCTGGCTCAACCCGGAGGGCGTCCTGGCGCTGATGTACCGCCTCCAGCGTTACAACCCGCAGGTCTCCCACCTGCGGCTGCGGACCGGGGCGGACCGGATGTTCGTCGCCAGCGGCGCCACCATCCTGGAAGGCATCACTACCGCCCAGCGCCTCCGCCTGAAGCTGCGCTGGATCCGCGGCGAGGACACCTTCACCACCATCACGGGGGTGCCGGAGCGCCCGATCCGCATCGAGATCAACGAGTCCCCGCTGCGGCGCTTCGGCCTGCCGATCTCCCGGGAGTTCCTGCCGGAAGTGACGGAAGAGTCGCAGGTCGGCTGGTACTACGACGAGCTGCGGCAGCTGCTGATCCTCCGCCTGCGGCACACCAGCCGGGAGGACAACATCGAGGTCCGCTGGCACGACCCGCGGGAGCGGACCGAGGTAGAACGGATCGACACCCGCGTCCGTCCCCGCCGATAACCGCTCGGGGAGACAGTTAGCAGGCGGGAGAGGTCCCGGTCAGCTCGCGCGGCCGGGTCCTCTCCCGCCGCCGGCTGCATTGCGGCGCGAATCCGGCAGAACGTCTTGCCGACACCTCAGTACCCGGCAGAGCCACAACCAGCAGGGCTCAGCTTCGGCAGATCGCCGCCTGCGCCGCCTCACCGATTCCCGCGCGCTTCGCGGGCGATTGCACTGGTAAGCGACGAACCACTCCAATCGTCAGAACCAGGTCCAGACTTCGGTGCGGATATAGCGGTAGACGCGCCGGAACGCCACCTCCCGCAGGGGACGCTCGCCGCAGATGATCTTGGCGTGGCCGGTAATGCCGGGACGGAGATCGCCCTCCGGGTTCTCCACCTGCAGCCGGATTTCGTAGGCGCCGCGGCCGTTCGACTTCACCGGGCGGGGGGAGACGTCGGTCACGTGTCCTTCGAAGAGACGGTCCGGGTACGCGCCGACTCGGAGCTGCACCGGCAGGCCCCGCCGGATCTCCCCCATCTCCTTCTCGTCGACCAGTACTTTCGCGGTGAGCGTCTCCACCCGGTCGATCCAGGCGAGGGTCTGGCCGCGGTTCAGCTTCAGGCCGCGCTTCTCGTGCAGGCGGGGCGAGCTGATGACGCCGGAGATCGGCGCGGTGACCTGGGTCTGCCGAATCTTGCGCTCCACTCGCTCGATCTCCGTCACCAGCGGACGCGCCTCCAGCCGCTTCGCCGCCGCTTCCGCCCGCTTCACGTCCGCCGCCTGCCGCAGCACCCGGCGCGCCTCCAGCATCGCGGAACGGGTGTCGAGCTCGTCCCGGATCGCGTCCAGCCGCTCCGGGCGGGTCTCCTGCGCCACCACCCGCTGGCTCTCCAGCGCCGCCTCGTACCCCGCGCGGAGGCGCCGGACCTCCGATTCGGCGTCCTCCCGATCTTCGTGCAGCGTCTTCAGCTTGGCGCGGAGCTCGCTCTGCAGCGCCGCCTCTTCCCGCTCCAGCGCCTTCAGGTCGGCCGCCAGGGTGTCGAGCCGCTGGCTCTGGAGCGCCCCTTCCCGCACCAGGAACGCCGCCCGGCGCACTTCTTTCTGGGCCAGGTCCCGCTGCGCTCGGAGGCGGTCGATCCGCTCCACCACTGCCTGGGCGTCCGGCGGCAGGCGGCCTTCCGCCGCCGCGCGCTCGTCCCCCCGCAGCCGTTCCGCCACCCGCTCCGCGGAATCGAGAGCGGCCCGCGCCTCCTGCACCTTCCGCTCCGCCTCGGACTGGCGCGCGGGGAACAGCTCCTGGCGGTCCGACAGCTCCGCCTGCGCGCTGCGGATGTCCCGGAGGTCTTCCAGCACGTCCCGCTCCTTCTCCGCGGCGACCAGCGGAGCCTCCTGCTCCACCACCCGGCTGGCGGCCTCCACGCTGTCGACCTTCTGCCGGAGCTGCTCCGTCACTTTCTCCAGGTCGTAGCTCTCCAGCACCGCCACCACCTCGCCCGCCCGCACCCGGTCGCCCTCCCGCAGGCGGATCTCCTGGACCACGCCTTCTACCGCGCCGCGGATCGGAATCCGCGCCTCCGCCTCCAGCGTGCAGGGGCTGGCCACCGCGAGGGTCCAGCGCGCGTTCCAGAACCAGATGCCGCCGCCCGCCAGCAGCGCCAGCAGCAGCACCGGCCGCAGGCGCGGACGCAGCGGCTTCTCCTTCCGCTCCGCCAGCCGGGCGCGCACGCGGCCCGCCATCGTCTTGAGCCAGGAGGAAAGGATCGCCATGGTCAGGATTCCTAGGACGAAAGCACCCTCGCGGCCGTAGCTGCCGACCAGCCACCGGCCGAGGGAGTAGTAGAGGAAGGTGAGCAGCACGGCCGAGTAGAGCCAGGAGCCGAAGCCGAACCAGAAGAAGATACGGCGCTCTCGCGCGTCATTGCTCCGCGGGGGCTCCGTGCCGACGAGAATCGAGCCGACCCGTCCCTGAAAGTAGCGGATCGCCTTGTCTCGCAGGTTCGGGATGCGGAGCCAGTCGCTCAGCAGATAGTAGCCGTCCAGCTTGATGAACGGATTCAGGTTCATCAGCGCCATGAAGCCGCAAGTGCCCACCATCACGTGGCAGATCCGCGCCGGCACCGTCTCCGGCTCCAGCAGCTTCCACAGCACGAACGCCAGGGCGCCGAAGACCAGCTGCCACGCCAGGCCGGCGCTGCCGATGAGCAGCCGCTCCTTACGGGACGAGAGGGTCCAGGCGCCGCTCACGTCGCAGTAGAAGCACGGAATCCCATACATCACGAAGAAGCCGACCCCGTGGCTGCGCGCGCCGAAGTAGCGGCACGTGACCCCGTGTCCCAGTTCGTGGAAGATCGAGATCACCGTGAATCCGGTCCAGAGCAGCACCATCCCTCCGGGCGTGAGCACGGGCCGGGAATGCCGCGCCAGCTCCTCCACGCTAAAGAACGCCCAGTGCCCCACGTAGAGCAGGAAGAGGACGATCAGCGCGATTCCGGCCGGGTGGTAGGCGGCGCGGGCGAGCGGCTGCAGCGCCTGGAAGAGGCCGTCCGCCGGCACCGGGGGGAGCTGGATGCGGAGCAGGCGCCGGTAGAACGGTACCGCTACGCGGCGCAGCCCAGGGACGGAGCCTTCGAGCCAGCCGAGCCCGTGGAGGCGCTGCGCGAAGGCGATGACGGTAGCCTGCGAGAGGCGGACGCCGGGGAACTCCCGCAGCACCGCCCCGTGCACCTCCGCGAGCGGCGTGACGCCGTCCAGCAGAGAGAGGATGAAGCCTTCGACTTCCCGGATGCGGAAGTACTTGCCAGTGCGGGGATCATGGACGACGGTGAGGCTGCGCCCCTCTTCCGAGACAGGCGTCAGAACCAGATCGTGCCGCCTCTGCGGGGTGCTGGAAGCGTCCATGCGGTGCCGGAGCCGAAAAAATCGGCGCGGCGGGGGATTGCGCCCCGGTCAGGGCCGCGCTAAGAGGAATATTGGCTGGTGCCAATCCTCCGGCACAGCGCGCAGGGCGGTTAATTCGGCGCCCCGTGTGCCGGGCGCCTAATCTTTGGGCCGAACAGCTTCGAGAAAAAAACTTCGCTCGGAGCGAAAATAACCCTAAAGAGGCCTGGAAGCACCGCCAATACTGATTGCACAGGCAGAGATAACCCGGTGATTTGCCCAGGAAGGGCGGCAACCCTTCCCCGGCGACCAGTTCTTTCTCTACCGAAAACGACGTGGGTAGCTCGGTGCCCTGGAGCCTGCGACAACAGGCAAGAGGGCGTGGTTCGTCAGTCGTCCCAGATTACGTGCATTTTCGTTCCTCGAAATCAACCGAGTGGAAGGCTGAAGTAGATCCCTCTGGAGAGGGTCGACTACGGCCCGGGAACCACGGTCGCCGGCGGGGCATCTTCCCAGATGGCGTTCGGGGCCGTGCGGTCCTCCAGCTCTTCGATCTCGAGGGTCAGTTCGTCAAGGTGCAGTTCTGCCATGGGGTAGCTCCATTCTTCGGAAAAGTGGATGCTCCCAGGCCTCTAGTGGTTTTCCTCTTACACCAGCGATAGTCGGCAAACTAGCGCTCGCTCACTAAAGGATTTCGGCTTATTTTTGCCGGAGTCCTTTTCGCGCGCCACTGTTTTTTGTTGCGAGTTTGCTGAGACGCAAAAAACCGGTTTGGCCGCCTGCCTGGATTCGACCGTTTTGCGCTCCGCTGCCGTGATTTCTCCCTCCGCCCCATGTTCGTCCGTTTGGTGTAGTGGTCTGGCACGGAACTTGCATGTGTAGTAAGCGAGTATCCGGCGCACGGACACTCCCATTGCAGTGAAGCTCTCCCACTCCCCACCCGGACGAGGTGGAATGACGAGCCGGGGTCTATGCAATTCGAGCAACTCCCGCGGCGCCTGCAAGCGCTGATCCTGGTAAAGGCGGTGGCGGCGATTGGCGTCACCCACTGGCTCTGGAGCATCTCTAGCTTCGGGGAGTGGCGCCTGCTCGGGTTCCTGACGCTGTGCGGGGCGATCGCCGGCGCATGTAAGGTCGATACGCAGGTCAAGGCGGGCCGGGGAAGCATCACCCTCGGCTTTATGGTGACCTATTTCACCTTTCTGCTGCTGGGGCCGGAGGCCACGATCCCGATCGGCCTCGCCACCGGAATCGCGGGGCGGGTGGTGCAGTACACCGACGGCCGTCCGCACGTGGTCTGGGCGCGCGCGGTCTCCTACCACATCCTCTACAACTGCTCCAACCTGGTGCTGGCGATCGCCGCCATGGGGCTGGTCTACCCGCTGCTGGGCGGCCGCTACGGGGAGGTGGAGCTGACGCAGGCGGCGGTTCCCTCTTTCGCCAGCGCGCTCACCTACTACGCGGTCAACATCGGTGGGGTGGCGCTGGCGATCGCGTGGAGCCAGAACCGATCGGCGGTAGAGGTCTTCCGCAAGAACTTCTCCTGGGCGCTCCCCGGATTCCTGGCTAGCGCCTCCCTCTCGGTCGCGGTGCTCTGGCTCTACGGGCACATCCACAGCGCGCTCATCTGCACGCTCGTGGTGCCGATGGCCTACGTGGTGCACCGCAACTTCCGGATGAGCCGGGACCAGCTCCGGGCGGAGCGCGACCACATGGCCGAGGTGAACCGCCTCAACGAGGCGATCATCTCCAGCCTGGCGATGGCGGTCGACGCCAAAGACCGGCTCACGCGCGGGCACGTCGACCGCGTGCGCACCTACGCCACGCGCCTGGGCGAGGCGTTGGGAATCTCCGCGGACGAGCTGCAGGCGCTGCGCATCGCCGCGATCCTCCACGACATCGGCAAGATCGGGATTCCGGAGCGGATTCTCTGCAAAGAGGGCAAGCTCACCGGCGACGAGTTCGAGCTGATGAAGAAGCACGTGGAGATCGGCGCGAACATTCTGGAGCAGGTGCAGTTCCCCTGGCCGGTGGTCCCGATCGTGCTGGGGCACCACGAGCGCTGGGACGGGCTGGGCTACCCTCACGGCTGGCGCGGCGAGGAGATCCCGATCGGCGCCCGCATCTTGATGGTGGTCGACGTCTTCGACGCCCTGACCTCGGAGCGGCCGTACCGGCGCGCCATGGAGCACGCAGAGGCGCTGGCGGTGCTGGTCTCCAACCGCGGCTCTCAATTCGATCCGGTCGTGGTGGACCGCTTCGTCGAGCTGCTCCCCAGCGTGGCCGAGGAGATCCAGGCCCTGCGCGAGGACCAGGCGGACGCGGTGCATCTGCTGGCGCCGCCGGTCCCGGCCGCGGTCGCCGCGAGCGCCGTCTTTACCGACCCGGAGGCGGAGCTGCTGGTGGAGCTCACGCGGCGCGCGCTCAGCGCGGACGGCCTTCCGGCAATCAGCTCTCTGCTGACGGAAACGGTAACCTGCCTGCTCCCCTTCTCCACCTTCGCGGTCTTCCTGCGCTCCCCGGACGGTCGCCACGTGAGGGCCGTCACGAGTGCCGGGCTGTGGAGCTCCCTGCTGGACGGTATCGAGATCCGGATGGGCGAAGGGGTGAGCGGCTACGTGACCCAGACCCGTCAGGCGGTGATGAATGGCTCCGCCAGTCTCGACCTCGCCCGCCGGGTGCGCCCCGGCGAAAACCTGGAGTTGAACTCCACCCTCTGCGTCCCGCTCATCGCGGAGGGCGAGGCGGTGGGCGCACTCACCGTCTACCACACCGGCTACAACTTCTACCAGGCGCAGCACCTGCAGCGCCTGGAGCGGATCGCCCGGTGCGCCGCCGGCGCGCTGGAGAAGAGTCCCCGCGCCTTGCTGGCGGAACGGGAGCTGGACCACTACACTGCCCCGCCGATGCTACGGGAAGCGGTGCTGCGCCACCTGGACGAGCGGCTCCACGCCGCCGCACCGAGCCAATCCGCGGTCACCCTGGCGCTGGTCCGCCTGGAGTGTACCGCCAACACCCCCGCCCTGGAGATGGCGCGCCACGCGCGGGAGCTGACGCGCCTGCTGCGGCTCACCGTGCGCGATGCCGACTTCCTGACCCGGTACTCCAGCACCGAGTTCGCGCTGGTGCTTCCGGGCTGCGGCGAGCGGGAGAGCGCCCAGATCGAGGAGCGACTTCGCTCCCGTCTCTCTCGGCCGGACACCGAATCGGAAGCGCTCCCGGTCCCGATCAGCTTCGGCTGGGCCCTTTTTCCGGAAGACGGTCCGGATGCCGCCGCCCTGCTCCACATCGCCCAATCCCGCCTGGAAGATCAGAGCCGCCAGCAGGAAGCGCTCCGCCGCCTGATCGGGTAAACCGTTCCGGCCTTCCTACCGGCCCGCTTCACCGCCGGCGTGTAGTCCGGCGCGGCGCCGGGTACCACCGGCAAAGACGAGGCTCGGGCTCAGCCGCCGCGGCACCTCACGCGACTGCGTCACAGCTTCCCGGGTCAGAAGCGAGAGGCTCCGGATGGCAGAACTGATCGGTGGAACCCTGCTGCTGATGGTGATCCTGGGGATCGCCACCCTGGCGCTGATCGTCTGGGCGCTGGTCGACCTCTTCAGCCGCCCCATGGATACCGGCTACCGGCTCCTGTGGGTCGCGGTGATCCTGCTGCTGCCGGTGGTCGGCTCCATCGCCTACCTGATCGTCGGCCGGACCACCCGCGGTACGGCGATCTAGCCACGGGACAACGGCGAGAGATTACCCGGTGTCTGACCAGGTTTCATTAAGACTGGCTGGCACCGGGGCGGCGTGGGAGAGTCGAGCCAGTCGGAAGCGGAACTGCCTACCTGGGACGCGAGCGAGTCAGTCCCAGCAGCGCGAACCAGTCATGGGACTGCTCCGGGATGGCGTCGTCGAAATACGGGGTGAAGTCCCAGGCGTCCTGCTCTACGGGCGTGACTTCCCACGCTGCCAGGCCTACGTTGCTATAGATGTCGACCGCGATGATCAAGACCACCGGACCGGCACGCCGCCGGATCGATTGTAGCCGGTCGTAACCGGTACCGTCTTCGGGTTGCCGCGGCAGGGAAGCGGCGACTCGCAAGAACTCCTGGTAGTCTTCCTCAGCCAGCACGCGCAAGGCGTAGATCCGGGTACCGTGCCCGCCATTCCAGTCGAGCATGTCGAAGGAGAACGTTCCCTCGCACGGCTCCAACCGCGTGACACCGGAAACGGGACCATCGTAGTAGTCCGCCAGCCCCACGCCCTCCATCCACGGACGCCCGATCGCTTCCCGGAGCCTTTTCACCGCGTGCGTGACCATCACTTCTGAATACCTGTCAACCCAGGCCATTCACCGAGACCAGAGGACGCGCTCCGCGCCGGTTTCGGTATCCCAGGCCACGATCCGCCCGTTGCCGGGCAGCGCCACCCACTCTCCTCCCGGCGACCAGGCGAACGACGGCGTCTCATCCCGCGACAGCCCACTGAACCGGGCGCGGCTCAGCGGCACGCCCGACTGTCGGCCGCTTCCGGCGCGACCGCCGAGAACCGTCGCCAGCGCATCTCCGCCCAGCAGTGCCAGCGCACGCCGCCGCCCCATCTGCCCCAGCCCAGACGCCATCTCGCCATCATCCGTAAGGAAGCCACGCCTCCTTAGTGCGGGAGTGGCGGACGGCGGTTCGGTCGGTCGCGCGCCGGGCACGCCGGGGTCGTGCTCCGCGCCGTTGGCGTGGGGTCGCGGGGTGCGATACAACACCGAGGCATATTTTGCCCCGATCTGCCGGCTTCTTCTACCGATTGCCCGGCGGCAGCTCGGGCTGACCGCCAAACGCGGGCAATCATCTTCAGCCACCGGATCCCGGCGCCGCGGCGCGGGCTCCACCGGCGGGTCCCGCGTCTCTCCCTCCCGAGCCCGGCTCGCGGAGCGCCGCGCGCACCCTACCTGTGCATGGAGTTCAACTAAATGAGTCAGGACGTTAAGCGAGTGTACCTGTTCCGCGAAGGGAACGCGACGATGCGCGACACCCTGGGCGGAAAGGGCGCGAACCTCGCCGAGATGACCAACATCGGGCTGCCCGTGCCGCCCGGGTTTACGATCACCACCGAGACCTGCAACGACTACCTCCGCGAGGGTAAGTTCCCGGAGGGGCTGTGGGACCAGGTGCTGGCGGCGCTCCAGGACGTGGAGAAGGACCTGGGCAAGAAGCTGGGTGACCCGAAGAACCCGCTCCTCTTCTCCGTCCGCTCCGGCTCCAAGTTCTCGATGCCGGGCATGATGGACACCATCCTCAACCTCGGCCTGAACGAGAACACCCTCGAGGGCGTGATCGCGGCCAGCGGCAACCCCCGCTTCGCGTACGACTCCTACCGCCGCTTCATCATGATGTTCTCCGACGTGGTGCTGGCGGAGGGCCGTGAGGAACTGGAGAAGGAAGCCTACGAGGAGATCCTGGAGCACGTGAAGGACGCGCGCGGCGCGCACCTCGACACGGACCTGGATGCCGAAGGCATGAAGGAAGTGGTCGACCTCTTCCTCGCGCACTTCAAGAAGCACTACGGCTCCGACTTCCCCACCGATCCGCTGAAGCAGCTGGAGCTGTCCATCACCGCGGTGTTCAAGAGCTGGAACAACCCGCGCGCCATCATCTACCGCAACAAGGAGAAGATCGCGCACGACCTCGGCACCGCGGTCAACGTGCAGGCGATGGTCTTCGGGAACATGGGGAGCGACTGCGGTACCGGCGTCGCCTTCACCCGCAACCCCGCTACCGGCGAGAACCGGGTCTACGGCGAGTACCTGCGGGACGCGCAAGGCGAAGACGTGGTGGCCGGCGTCCGCACCCCGCAGAGCATCGACCAGCTCGCCCAGGAGTTCCCCGAGATCTACAAGCAGTTCGAGGAGATCTGCAAGAAGCTCGAGGACCACTACCGCGAGATGCAGGACATCGAGTTCACCATCGAGAAGGAGCGGCTCTTCATCCTGCAGTGCCGCAGCGGTAAGCGCACCGGCCCCGCGGCGGTGAAGATCGTGGTGGACATGGTCCGCGATGGCTTCATCAAGGAAGAGGAAGCGATCCAGCGCGTGCCGCCGGAGCAGCTGGAGCAGCTCCTCCACCCGCGCCTGATCAACCGCACCGGCGCCGCCCCGATCGCCACCGGCCTGAACGCCGGCCCCGGCGGCGCGGTGGGCCACGCGGCGTTCGACAGCGCCGCGGCAATCCGGCTCCAGGAAGAGGGCAAGAACGTCATCCTCGTCCGCCGCATCACCAACCCGGACGACCTCGCCGGCATGCTCGCCTCCAAGGGCGTGCTCACCTCCGAGGGCGGCCGCACCTCCCACGCCGCGCTGGTGGCGCGCCAGTACGGCATTCCCACCATCTGCGGCTGCAAGGAGCTGAAGGTCGACATCGAGGCGCGCCTCGCCACCGTGAACGGTCGCGTGATCCGCGAGGGCGACACCCTCTCGATCAACGGCACCACCGGTGAGGTGTTCGACGTGGCGCTGGAGACGGAGCCGGCCGCAGTCTCCGGCGACTTCGCCACCTTCATGAGCTGGGCCGACAAGCACCGCAAGCTCGGCGTCCGCACCAACGCGGATACGCCGGAGCAGGCGGAAGAAGCGATCCGGTTCGGCGCGGAGGGCATCGGCCTCTGCCGCACCGAGCACATGTTCCTCGGCAGCGAGCGCGTGCAGCTCGTCCGCGACATGATCCTCGCCGGCGACGAGCAGACCCGCCAGGCCGCGCTGGACCGCCTGCTGCCGCAGCAGCGGGAGGACTTTGTCGGCATCTTCCGCGCGATGGAGAACCGGCCGGTTACGGTGCGCCTGATCGACCCGCCGCTGCACGAGTTCCTGCCGCGGGCGGAAGAGGTGAAGACCGAGCTGCGCCGCCTGATGGACGAGGGCGCCGGCGGCGCCGCGCTGGAGCGGACCACCCGCCTGCTGGCGGCGGTGGAGGACCTGCACGAGGAGAACCCGATGCTGGGTCTCCGCGGCTGCCGCCTCTCGATCGTGCTGCCCGGCATCGTCAACATGCAGGTCGCGGCGATCATCGGCGCGGCGTGCGAGGTGAAGAAGTCCGGCGGCGACCCGCGCCCGGAGATCATGATCCCGCTGGTGGGCCACGTGAACGAGCTGACCCTGCTGAAGAAGCAGCTCGAAGAGGTGGCGCAGGCGACCATGACCGCCGAGGGTGTGAAGGTCGACTACAGCTTCGGCACCATGATCGAGATCCCGCGCGCGGCGCTCACCGCGGCGGAGATCGCGGGCGAGGCCTCGTTCTTCTCCTTCGGAACGAACGACCTCACCCAGATGACCTACGGTCTCTCCCGGGACGACGCCGCGAAGTTCCTGCCCGTCTACATCCAGAAGGGCATCTTCAAGGCCGACCCGACCGAGACGATCGACCGCAACGGCGTGGGCCGGCTGATGCAGATCTGCGTGGACGACGCCAAGCAGGTCAACCCGAACATCAAGCTCGGCATCTGCGGCGAGCACGGCGGCGACCCGGCGAGCATCCAGCTCTGCCACGAGCTCGGCCTCACCTACGTGAGCTGCAGCCCGCGCCGCGTGCCGGTAGCCCGCCTCGCCGCCGCCCAGTCCGCCCTCGGCAGCAAGGGCCCGGCGGACAAGTAGGTTAGGGATCAGGGTCCAGGGGATAGGGTCCAGGGTAGCGGGGAGCTCATCCCCTACTCTGGATCCGCCCTCGGAAACTAAAAGGGGAGAGCCGACCTCGTTGCGACGGTCGGCTCTCCCTCTTCTTTTTCGCGCTCTTCGGGGCGGGATAAGTAGCAGAGTTGTCGATTACCGTCCAGGTCACCCGCGGCCAGGAAAGGTGCGGCGGCGGCTCCTGCTCACGGGGCCTCACCCTCGATCCCTCTCCTGAGAGGAGAGGGAAGCTATCGGTGTGATGCCGCTACTCCCCCTTCCACTTCAGGGAAGGGGGCCGGGGGGTTAGGCCGCGCCGGAGTGCTCACCCGTCGTGCTCCCTCTCGGCGGCTGTTTTCAGAGCAGTCAGGGTCCGGGTGGCTGCCCATCCCCACATCTCCGTTCCCACATCTCCTTATCCCCTGAGGAGTTCCCCTGGCGACCCGCTTACAGCTTCACCAGCTTGGCATAGCCGGCGATCAGCTTCTTCTCGCCGTGCTTGGGGAAGACTACGGAGACCTGCTCGTCGTCGCCGCTGCCGACGCTCTTGGTGACGATCCCCTCACCGAAGACCTGGTGGCGGACACGGTCGCCCGGTTTGTAGGCCCCTGGCTTCTGGGAGCTGCGGTGCCGCTCCAGGAGGCGCTGCGCCTCTTCCCGGGCGCGGGGATCGGGCGTGGGCGGCGCGGGGGATGCCGGTCGGGCGGGACGCGCGGGCGCACCCGGCCGCGGCGAGGGCCGTTCGCCCCAGCTCCGCCGGCCGAAGACGCTGCCGGAGGAGAAGTCGGTGCGGTCCACGTCCTCGTATCGGCCGCGCTCCTCCACCGGCTTGCACTCTTCGTGGTAGCACTCTTCCGGAATCTCGCGGATGAACCGGCTGGGCCGCTGGTAGCGCGTCTGGCCGAAGACGGTGCGCCGCCGCGCGTGCGTGAGGTGGAGGCGGCGCTGGGCGCGGGTGATGCCGACGTAGCAGAGTCGCCGCTCCTCCTGCATCTCCTTCTCGCTCTCGCGGGCGCGGGCGTGCGGGAAGACGTCTTCCTCCATCCCGCACATGAAGACGTAGGGGAACTCCAGCCCCTTGGCGGCGTGGAGCGTCATCAGCACCACGCTGTCGGCGCCTTCCTTCAGCGTGTCGACGTCGCTCATCAGCGCCATCTGCTCCAGGAACTGGACGATGCCGCCGCCGATCTGCTCGTCGAACTCCTTGGCGACGTTGACGAACTCTTCCACGTTCTCCGCGCGCGCCAGGCTCTCCAGCGACTTCTCTTCCCGCAGGATCCGAAGGTAGCCGGTCTGATTGATCAACTCGCTCAGGAGCGCGGTGACGCTCAGCTGCTCCTTGTAGCCGGCGAGCGTGCGCACCACGCGCGTGAACTCGCCCAGCGCGGCGCGGGCTCTCGGGGTGAGACCTTCCACCTCCCCGGCGCGGCCCATCGCCTCGAAGAGCGAGATCTCGTGCTGGTCCGCGAAGTTGGCGAGCCGCTCCATCGACTTCTCCCCGATGCTCCGCGGCGGCGAGTTGACCACGCGGCGCAGGGAGAGCGAGTCGGCGGGGTTCTGGATCAGGCGCAGGTAGGCGATCAGGTCTTTCACTTCTTTGCGGTCGTAGAACCGCACGGTGCCAACCAGCCGGTACGGGATCCGGCGCCGCTTGAAGACGTCTTCCAGCACGCGGGACTGCGCGTTGGTGCGGTAGAGGCAGGCGAAGTCGCCGTAGCGCGCGTTCACGCCGTCGACCGCCTGCTCCACCGTCGAGGCGACGAACCGCGCCTCGTCCATCTCGTCGTCCGCCCCGAAGAGCACCAGCGGCTCGCCGGCGGGATTGGAGGTCCAGAGACGCTTCTCTCGCCGGCCGCGGTTCAGCTTCACCACGTGGAAGGCGGCGTCCAGGATGAGCTGCGTGGAGCGATAGTTCTGCTCCAGCTTCAGCACCTTCGCCTCCGGGTAGTCCTGCTCGAACGCCAGGATGAAGCGCACATCGGCGCCGCGCCAGCCGTAGACCGACTGGTCGTCATCCCCCACCACGCAGAGATTCCGGTGGGCCGCGGCGAGCAGCTTCACCAGCTCGTACTGGACGCGGTTGATGTCCTGGTACTCGTCGATCATCACGTGCTGGAACCGCTGCTGGTAGTACTCCCGTACTTCCGGGCGGCTCTGGAGCAGGCGGACCGTCTCCAGGATCAGGTCGTCGAAGTCGACGCCGTGGTTCTGGTTCAGCTTTCTCTGGTAGCGCTCGTAGACGCGGGCGGCGGTCTTCTCCTCCGCGCCCTTGGCGAACCGGCCGAACTCCGCGGGACCCAGCAGCTCTTCCTTGGCGCGGGAGATCTGCGAGAGGAGCTGGCGCGGCTTGTAGGTCTCGGTGTCGATCGACAGCTCGTCCATCACCTCTTTGATGAGGGCGAGCTGGTCGCCGTCGTCGAAGACGGTGAAGTCGCGCGGGAGCCCGATCGCCTCGCCGTCCTGCCGCAGGACGCGGGCGCAGATGGCGTGGAAGGTGCCGATCCAGCACGAGGCCGCGGCCGGACCGACCAGCCTGGAGATGCGCTCCTTCATCTCCGTGGCGGCCTTGTTGGTGAAGGTGACCGCCAGGATCTTGTGCGCCGGGACGCCGAGCTCCAGCAGGTGCGCCACCCGGTGGGTCAGCACGCGCGTCTTGCCGCTGCCCGCGCCCGCCAGGATCAGCAGCGGGCCGCTCTCGTGGCGGGCGGCCTCCTGCTGGACGGGATTGAGCGACTGGAGCAGCGGGGATACGGCGGATTCAGACACGACAAAGCCTCGGCGCCTGCACGCGGCGCGGGGAGCGCGGGGATACCGGCATGTTACCACCCGGCCCTGCCCCCGGCAAAGGCCTAACGGAGAGTCGCTGCGGAGGGGATCAGGCGTCTCGGAGGTACGAGAGCCCCTCCTCTAGCGGACGGAAGCGGAACCCGAACGTCTCCTCCGCGGGGCGGGGATCGACTCGATTCTCCATCCGGAGGAAATCGATCGCCGCGGGCGAGAGCGGCGGCTTCGGTAGAACCTGCAGGGCGGCGGCGGCGAGCTTCATCAGGCCCACCGGGTGGTGCACCAGCGGCTTGCGGACGCCGAGGACGCGCTGGATCGTCCGGAGGATCTCGTTCATCGAGAGGAATTCCGGCCCGCCCAGGTCGAAGATCCGGCCGGTCGCCTCGGGAGAGCTGACCGCAAGGGCGGCCACGCGCGCCACGTCGTCGACGTGGATCGGCTGCACGCGCTCCTCGCCGGGCCCGATGACCGGCACGACCGGCAGGTTCCGGGTGAAGGCGACCAGCTTGTTCATGCTCTGGTCGTCCGGCCCGTAGATCCAGGAGGGGCGCAGGATCACCCACTCCATCCCGCTCTCCCGCACCGCCTGCTCCGCCATCATCTTGGCGCGGAACCACGGCTCCGTCCGCCCCTCGCGCGTGCCGGCGCCGCTGAAGTAGAGGAAGCGGCGCACCCCCGCGCGGACGCACGCCTGCACCATGTTCCGGGTGCCTTCGCCGTCGACTTTCAGGTAGGTCCACCCACGGCTCGGATTCTCTACCGGGTGGTTGGGAAATTGGACCGCGTGGACCACGCACTCCACGTCTCGCACCGCCGCCGGGAGAGTCTCCGGGTGGGTGACGTCCCCCACTCGCCACTCAATTCCGCCATCCTGCCGCGGCGAGCGGGAAAGCCCGGCGAGCTGATGCCCGCCCTGTGACTGCAGCTCGCGCGCCACGTGCCGCCCGATGAACCCGGCTGCCCCCGCGATGAGAACCCGCACTGGCGACTCCATTCGATCTAGTAGCGTGGTTCGCTACTTCTGGCGATTTGGAGTGGGCGCAAGGGAGAGTGGGTGAGTGGGAGATCCGAACCTCCCGAGTACGAGCACTCCTACTCGTTCTCCTACTCTTACTCCAAGGTTCGCCGAGATGGGTGCCGCTTCCGCCAAGAGATCGCCACTCCCAGAACGGCTTCTCCCACTCTCCCTTGCGCCCACTCGCCCACTCCAACCCCGCCAGCCAGTCCCGACCCAGTGAAATGTTGCAGACCACTTCGGTAGCAGAGAGGTGGGGTTCCTGCCCCGGATTACGCGGCGAGGGCCGCCGTCCCTTCCCACTTGCGCCGCAGCTTCAGCAAAGCCCGGCGCTGCACCTGCCGTACGCCTTCGGTCGTCATCCGCAGGCGCTGGGCCAGGTCCGCCAGGGAGAGCGAGGCGCCGTTCAGGCCGAAGCGGTTCTCCAACACCAGGCGGTCCCGCGCGGGCAGCGTCTCCAGGAGCTCCTCCAGCACCTCGACCTCTTCCTGACGCAGAACCTCGTCCTCCGGGTCGGCCGCGTCAGCGTCCGCCACTTCCAGGGAAAGCGGATGCGGGTCTCCGGTGAGCGCGGCTTCGAACGAGAGCGGCTCCTCCATACAGGCGAGCACCGCTTCCAACCGCTTCGCGGAGATGCCGGAGACCTCCGCCAGCTCGTCCAGCGTCGGCTCGCGGCCCAGGCGCTCGGTCAGCTCCTCCCGCGCCTGCACCGCCTTCCGCGCCGCGTAGCCGACGTCGACCGGCAGCCGGATGAGCCGTCCCTGCCGGTCCAGCGAGCGGAGGATCCGCTGCCGGATCCAGTAAGTCGCATAGGTGCTGAACCGGAATCCGCGGGCGCCGTCGAACCGCTCGATTGCCGTGCAGAGGCCGATCATCCCCTCCTGCACCAGGTCTTCCAGGTCGAGATGCGGGTTCCTGTACGGCCGGGCCAGGGAAACCACCAGTGGCACGTTCGCGTTCAGGATCCGCTCCCAGGCCGCGCGGTCCCCGTGCTGGGCCCGCGCCGTCAGCTCCCGCTCCAGGCGCGCAGAGAGCCGCTCCCCGGTCCCCTGGTAGTCCCACTTCGGCACTGCCGCGCCGCCGTCACGTTCGGTCGAACCGTATGCCACCGCCATGTCGATGCTCCTCTCCGACTCTCGTGTGCTCTAATATATCACTTATCACGTCATATATAACCGAAGTCGTGATATTTACTTCCGGAGGTGGATCGGAGGAGCGCAGCGGCAAGCGAGCGAACGGCGCACCGTGCCGGCTGTGTCACGGACGGAGGCACGGTCGCATAGAACGGGGGTAGCCGTGGGCGGCAGCGGCGCGAGTCCGGGAAAGGGCGGCGGGTGACGAGAGACGTGCTGGAGAACGAGACGGGGCCGCGCGCGGCGCTGCCCGGCGGCACGGCGGGCACGATCCTGCGCGAGTTGGCGAGCGGCGAGCGGACCGTCTCGCAGCTCGTCCAGGCGACCGGCCTCTCGCAGCCGAACGTCTCCAACCACCTGGCGCGAATGCGGGAGCGCGGCCACGTGCTGGCGCGGCGCGAGGGGCGGCAGGTGATCTACGCGATCGCCAGTGCCGGGCTGGCGCACTTCATCGCCTCGCAGGCCGGCACCGGCTCGGTAGATGCGCCGGAGGTGGAGCAGGTCGCTGCCGAGCTCCTTCAGGCGGTGCTCACCCTGCGAGAGGAAGAGGCGATCCGGGTTGCCGAATCCGCCCTGGCGCGGGGGCTCGACTGGAAGACGCTCTACCTTCAGGTGCTGCGGCCGGCGCTAGTGGAAGTCGGCGACCGCTGGGAGCGCGGGGAGCTCACCGTCGCGGCGGAGCACCTGATTACCGGGATGGTGCTGCGCCTGATCCACCGGCTCTCGCTGACGCTCCCGTTCGCCCCCGGTCCGGATGCGCCGAGCGCGCTGGTTGCCTGTGTGGAGGGCGAGCTGCACACGGTCGGCGGGCGGATGGTCGCCGATTTTCTGCAGGCAGAGGGCTGGCGGGTCTGGTATCTGAACGGGTATTTGCCGCTGGAGCACCTGATGGAAGCGGTCCACCGGCACCTGCCCGACGTGGTGGTGCTGAGCGTCTCCAACTCGGAGTGCGCCGGCAGCGTGGAGCAAACCTTACAGCGTCTCACCCGCTGGCGCGGCGAGCAGCCGCTGCCGCTCCTCGTGGCGGGAGGCCGCTACTTCGAAGGACATCCCCAGCCGGAGGGGCTCGACCTCTGCGGCAGCGACATCGACGCAATCACCACGGAAGCCCGCCGCCGGGTGGATGAGCTCCGGGGGCGGTAAACGCTGCGGAGTGAAGGCGAATGGGTACCCTGATCTCGACCTCGGTCTGGACCACGGAAGAAGACAGTCCCGCCGTCTTTAGGGCGCTGTGTTTGGGCCTTCATGGCCCATACGAGCCGAGTCTGGAGATCGATGACGACCGGATTGGCTTCAGTCCGTCCCGCCCCAAAGGACCTGGACGGCACGGCCCACTCCCGTCTCGCTACACTCCGCTCGAGCTGGCGGACTGCGCTGATCCCGACCGCTGGCGGCGGCTACTCGCACAGTTGACGAGAGATCAGATCGTCCGAGCGCGCGGCGCGATCGTGCTGCAGTCCGGCCTCGAGATTACCTGCGACCTGGCGCTGTCTAGGTGGGACTTCGGGATGGGTTATCGCGTCCGAGATGGTGCCTTCGTCCAGGGCGGAGTGATGTACAAGGATCTCGCCCGCGAGCTGATCGACGCTGGCGTCTACCAGGGAAGAAGCGGGCCCAAGATCGTGCGGCTCCGCCGAGAGTTGCTCGAGAACAGTCGCGAGGTCTTCCAAAGGCTCGCCGTCGTGCCGGAAGCCTCCGGCCTGGGACACCTCGCACCACATGCAGGGATGTATCTGGAGTACGGCTGCCCGTCCGGCCCCTTTTGCTCGCAGGTCTTCCACCGCGACTATCGGGAGATAGTGCGAGACCTGCTGCGCGCCTACGAAGAGTACCACCGGGGCATCTTTGCGTACGACGCCTACACCCCCGGGGCTGATCTCGCCTCGCTTCCGAACAGCGACAATCCAGTCCGGGAACACAACTACTTCATCAGCCAATTCGGCGCTCCAGACGCGCGCAACATCCGAGAGTTCATGGATTCAATCCAGCCGGAGCGGCTGGCGCGGTTGGCAGAGCTTCCTCCAGAGCGGATCGAGGAGTGGCTGATCCTGGCGGATCACGCCGAGTATGGTGCCGCGTTCGAGCTGGTCGAGGGCGGCTTCATTCTGAGCACCGACCCGATGGAGAGCCTTTGGCGCCTCTACCAGGCGTTCTACCAGGCGCACACGTAACAAGGCCAGTTGCTAATTGCCCGTGGCGACATCGTCGACCGGGATCAAGATCCCCGCTGTCGCGGGGGCGAGAGCAAGCACTCGCACTCCAGAAGCCGGGCCAGCGGGGTGGTCCCACCCGCCGGAAGGGATGCTTCCTCGGTGAAGTCTGTGGAGTGCGGTGGCTTGTGTCACACGCTGTAAAGTTGGTGCGCCCCGGGGCGCAGAGTATGTTTTGCCGGCTGCAGGGCGGGTACTCGCTTTACAGCCGGAATCAGGGCCGGAGG
>JBKBRF010000022.1:0-111983 GCA_046292385.1 Armatimonadota bacterium
CCTCCGGCCCTGATTCCGGCTGTAAAGCGAGTACCCGCCCTGCAGCCGGCAAAACATACTCTGCGCCCCGGGGCGCACCAACTTTACAGCGTGTGACACAAGCCACCGCACTCCACAGACTATTCCGATCACGGCTCCCGTGAGTCGGGTGGGACTACGCACTCGGTCTGGCCTTCATAGGGCATGGGCTGGCTGAGGAGCCTCACGCCCGCGGGTAAGAAGCCGGGATCTCATTCCCACTCATCCGCTCCGCCTCCGGATCCCACGCCGTGCGCAGCCGTTCCTCCCACTGCCGCAGGAAGACCTGGCGGCAGTACGACTTACTCACCCGCCAGCGGCGGTACGGGTCGCCGCCCACGCCGTCCTGGAAGCGGCGCTTGGGGAAGACCGGCATCCGGACCCCGGTCACCGCCTCCACTCCCGCCCGCACCACCTCCGCCTTGAGGCCGTAGAGCCGCTCCGCGCTGCCCTCGATCAGCGTCTCGAACGGGATGCGCAGCGAAGCGGCGATGGCGCTGCGGACCGAGTAGGGGCTGAACGAGGTGAAGCCGAACCGCTGGGCGGGCGCGTAGGTGCGGACGTAGGCCCGGGAGAGACCGCCGGAGTAGGTGAGGCTGTGCTTGATCGCGTCGATGCCCCAGCCTTCCTGGTAGAGCAGCGGGTTGCGCAGCACGCTGGAGATCGTGAGATCCGAGTCTTCCAGCGGGTAGCACTTCAGGTTCTCGTCGCCGCCGTCGCCATCCACGAAGTAGCGGAGGTTCGGGTGGCGCTCCCGGATCGAGCGAAGCAGCATGATCGAGACGGCGGCGCACTCCACGTCGAGCGGGTGGTAGTCCTCGATGGTGGCGATCGCCTCTTCCAGGTCCGGGCGCACGCCGTCCAGCCGGATCGACTCCCAGCACTGCTCCATCCCCAGCTCGCGCACCCAGCGCTCCGCCTGCGCGGCGTCCTCGCCGCTGCCGAGGTCGAGCGTGAAAACGCGGATCAGCTCCGGGTCGCGGCCCAGCTCCCGCATCGCCTGGCGCGCCATCAGGAGCACGGAGCCGCTGTCGATGCCGCCGGAAAACGAGAGCGCCACCGGCTCGCCGGCCGGCACCTGCTCCAGCCAGCCGCGAGTGGCCTGGTAGGCGGCGCGGACGTACGCGGCGCCCAGTTCCGCGAGGTCCGCGGGGCCCTGCGCCACCTCGGGATGGAAGAACCGGCGGTAGCGGGGATTCGGGTCCGGGCAGCCGACCTGGTCGATCTCCAGCATGTAGTGGGCGGGGACCATCCGCGTGTAGAGCGGGTCGAACTGCCAGCCGATCTTCTGCCCGCAGCACCAGTGATAGAGGCTGTCGATCCGGTCGCTCACGATCAGGATCGGGCCGTGGAACATCTTGGCCACGAAGTAGCGCAGCGGGAGCCCGACCGTGCGCGCCAGGCGGACCGTCTGCCCATCCCGGATCACGGCGGCGAAGTGCCCGTCGGTCGCCTCCAGCGTGTCGAGGCGGCCCTCGTCCATCGCCTCCACCACCGCCGAAAGCGGCGCGCCGGTAAGGCCCGCCTCTCGGGGTCCGATCAGGTCGAAAAGTCGCTCCACTCCAGCCAGCACAGCGTTACCCTCCGTGCGCGCCCTCGCTCCACCGGCGGGCGGTCCCACCGCGGCACGCTCCCTGAATCATACGCCGGTGCAATGGGGTTATTGCCGCAGCCGTTCCTGAAAGCTCTTTAAGGAACCGGATGACAGAGGCCCTCGAGCAGCAGCCGGGCGATCCGCTCGGCCATCGCCGCCACCTGGGCCCGCTCCCGGAGCTGCTGCTCGCTCAGGCTGAACGGCATCAGGCCGTTCGTCGCCAGCAGGAGCGCGCGGGCGGTCGGCAGCGCCTCGTCGAAGACCAGCTCCCCCGCCGCCCGGCCTTCTTCCAGCACGCGGACCAGCACTTCCGCTTCCCAGGCGAAGTACTGCTGCCGGCGCGGCATGTAGGCGGGACGGATGGCGGCATACAGTTCGTCGAAGATGTGGGCGTGCGACTGCGCCGAATCGAAGAGCACCAGCACCCGCGCGGAGAGCATCTCCCGCAGCCGCTCCGCGGGGCGGCCGGGGCCGGCGGCGATCGTCTCCAGCACGTCGACCAGCCGCCGGATCCGCCGGTCGGTCCAGCTGAGGGCGATCTCCTCTTTGCTGGGGAAGTAGAGGTAGATCGTCCCCTTGCCGATCCCCGCCTCCCGCGCCAGGTCCTCTACGGAGGTCTTCCGGTAGCCGTAACGCGCGAACAGGAGGTCCGCCGCATCCAGAATGCGGTCCCGCATTGCGTCACGCACGCCGACCCCCGTTTTCTCGAGCGGCTCCGGCAAAGCCGCAAGCAAAGGCTGACCGCTGGGAAGTGACTCCGGGGGAGACCGTGATCTCGCCGGGGCCCCCACCCTCGCCTCTGACTATTGTCTTTCGTTGCGCGGCTCCACGCCGAGCAGGTGCCGCACGAAGAAGTCCTGCTGGCGCCGTACGCCGTAGGGGCCGCCGATGCCGTGGCCGCCGCCGGGCACCACCAGGAGGTCGAAGTCTTTGTCGGCCTTGACCAGCGCGTTCACCACCTGCAGGGTGGAGGCGGGGTCGACGTTGGTGTCCATCTCTCCCACGATCAGGAGCAGCTTGCCCTGCAAGCGGTGCGCCTGGGTGACGTTCGACTGCTCCGCGTAGTGCGGGCCCACCGGCCAGCCCATCCAGAGCTCGTTCCACCAGATCTTGTCGATCCGGTTGTCGTGGCAGCCGCACGTCGCCACGCCGGCCTTGTAGAACTCCGGGTAGATCAGCAGTCCGCGCAGCGTGCTCTGGCCGCCGGCGGAGCCGCCGTAGAGGCCGACTCGACTGAGGTCGAGATACGGGTACTTCCGCGCGGCGGCCTGGATCCAGAGAATGCGGTCCGGGAAACCGGAGTCGCCCAGGTTCTTCCAGCAGACGTCGTGGAACGCCTTGCTCCGGCCGCTGGTGCCCATGCCGTCGATCTTCACCACGATGAAGCCGAGCTCCGCCATCCCCTGCGGGCTGTGGTACGCGGAGAACGCCTTCGGGACGAAGTAGCCCTGCGGACCGGCATAGATGTCTTCCAGCACCGGGTACTGGCGGGACGGGTCGAAGTTGCTGGGCCGGAAGATGACGCCGTAGATGTCGGTCTTGCCGTCGCGCCCCTTTGCCGTGAACCGCTCCGGGATCTGCCAGCCGGTGGCGAGGAGCGCGGACCAGTCCCCCCGCTCCAGCTCCCGGATCAGCTTGCCGTCTTCCGCACGGCGCAGCTCAGTTACCGGCGGGAGATCGACGCGGGAGTAGGTATCCACGTAGAAGCGGCGGTCGGGCGAGTACTGGAGCGTGTGGGTCCCGTCGCCCTCGGTGAGGCGGACCAGGCCGGTGCCGTCGAAATTGATGCGGCAGTGGTGGACGTAGTACGGGTCCTGCTGCGGATCGATCCCGGCCGCCTGGAACCAGATCTGGCGCTTCTCCGGATCGACCCGCTCCACCTCGCTCACGATCCACTCGCCCCGGGTGATCTGGTTCTTCAGGGAGCCGGTCCTGAGATCGAACAGGTAGAGGTGGCACCAGCCGTCCCGCTCCGACATCCAGACCAGCTCGTCGGTCTCCGGCAGGTACTGCTTGAACTGCTTGTGGGCGTAGTCGATGAAGGTGGGGCTGCGCTCTTCCAGCAGGGTGCGCGCGTCACCGGTGCTGCCGTCGACGGAGATCAGGCGCAGCACCTGGTGCCCGCGCTGGTTGTAGAGAAAGGTGAAGCGGCTGGAGTCCGGCTCCCACCGCAGCTCGCCGATGCTCCAGGAGTTCGGGATCAGCTCCTCGGAGACCGGGATCTGCTTTCGAGACTCCAGGTCGAAAAGGCGCGGGCGGCGCTGTGCCAGCTTGTCGCCCGGCTTCAGGTAGTCGAGCGTGCGGACCTTCGGCTGGAGCTGGTCCGACGGTGACGATTCGACCAGGGTCACCTTCCGCTCGTCGCCGGGGACCGCCTGGATCGCCACCAGCTTCTTGCCGTCGGGCGACCAGTAGACGCGCTGCTCGTAGCTGTCGTCGGCTTTGCCGTCGGTCGTGAGCGCCCACTCCTCGCCGTCTCGCTCCCGGAAGTAGAGGTTGTGGTCCCGCAGCACCACCCGCCGGGCCCCGGGTGGTGGGGGCGGCCCCGCCGGTCGTCCGCCCGGTCCCCGGCGGCGGTCCTCCGGCGCGGGGGGCGCGGGCAGCGGCTCCGCCTCGGCGGCGGTGAAAGCGGTGAGGTCGACCTTCCAGCCCTTCTCCCCGACATTGAACCGGACCCCGTTCTCCTCCAGCGCGATCCGGTCGAACGGCAGGCGGTCCGCGGTGTAGTCGGTGCCGGCGGCGCGGGAGAGCGCTTCCGCCAGGCGCGCGTGGTCGAACGCAGGCGCGCGGGTGCCCTTCTCCGCGTCGATCAGGATGAACTCGCGCTTCCCGTCGCCCAGGTCGACCCGGTACCAGAACCGGGAGCCGTCCGGCAGCCAGCTCGGCCGCACCGCCGCCCGCGCGACCTTGTCCTGCGTCAGCCGGCGGAAGTTGTTCGCCCGCTCGTAGTCCGCCCGGGTCCCCTGCGCCCACCCGGGGAGCGCCGCCAGCAGCGCGGAGAGCGCGAGGAGCGAGAGAGCCGCATGGCGGGCAGCGCGCGGGAGCATGTCGACCTCCGGGGTGGAGAAGTGGCGAGACAAGAACGAGCGGTCCGGACAGTTCGTTCACCTGCCAGCAACCGCGCAGACAGCCGAAAGGAGCCACGGGTCTTAAGCGAGCCCCGGCTCCCTGTTTTCCGAACCTTGAGAAGGAGAAGGAGAAGGAGCTAGGTTCGGAGGGCTGTCATCCCCTCATCTCCGTTCCCACATCCCCGTATCTCCTTTACAGTCCCGAATCTCAGGCGAGGACCTGGTGGATCGGCTCCGCCCCCTCTACGCCGACCAGCTTCTGGTCCAGGCCGCCGTAGAAGTAGGTGAGGCGGTTCGGATCGAGGCCCAGGCAGTGCAGCGCGGTGGCGTGCAGGTGCTTCACGTGGAACGGATCGGTCACCGCCGCGGCGCCGAGCTCGTCGGTCTCGCCGACGCTCACGCCGCCCCGGATGCCGCCGCCCGCCATCCACATGGTGAAGCCGTAGCTGTTGTGGTCGCGGCCGGTGCCCATCGCGTATTCGGCGGTCGGCTGGCGTCCGAACTCACCGCCCCAGATAATGAGCGTCTCGTCCAGCATGCCCCGCTGCTTCAGGTCCTTGATCAGGCCCGCGATCGGCTTGTCGGTCTCCGCAGCGTGGAGGGTGTGGTTGTCGACGATGTCGTTGTGGGCGTCCCAGGTGGTGTCGACGTGGTTGCCGCCGGAGTAGAGCTGGACGAAGCGGACGCCGCGCTCCACCAGCCGGCGGGCCATCAGGCACTGCTTGCCGAACACCTCGGAGGTCTTGTCGTTCAGGCCGTACATCTCCTTGACGTGCTCCGGCTCGGAGGAGAGGTCGACCGCTTCCGGCGCCGTCGCCTGCATCTTGTAGGCCAGCTCGTAGCTGGCGATGCGGGCGGCGAGGTTGCTGTTGTGCACGCGGCTGGCGTTGTGCTCCTCGTTGTACTGCTGGATCGCGTCGATCAGCTTCCGCTGCACGCCGTCGCTCTGGCCCTTGGGGCGGTTCAGGTCGAGGATCGGGGTACCCTGGGCGCGCATCAGCGTCGCCTGGTACGTGGCGGGCATGTAGCCGCTCGCCCAGTTCTTGGCGCCGGAGATCGGGCCGCCGCGCGGGTCGAGCATCACCACGAAGCCGGGGAGGTTCTGGTTCACGGTGCCGAGGCCGTAGTTCACCCAGGAGCCAAGGCACGGCGCGCCGGAGAGGATCTTCCCGGTGTTCATCTGCAGCATGGCGGAGCCGTGGATCGGCGAGTCGGCCGTCATCGAGTGGATGAAGGCGATGTCGTCGACGTGCTGGCCCAGGTGCGGGAAGAGGTCGCTCACGTACTTGCCGCACTCGCCGTATTGCTTGAACTTCCACTTGGGACCGACGATGCGACCCTCGTTCTTGTGCCCGCCGCGGCCGAACGTCTTCACCTGGATCGTCTTGCCGTCCAGCGGGTAGAGGTTCGGCTTGTAGTCGAACGTATCCACCTGGCTCGGCCCGCCGTACATATAGAGGAAGATGACCGATTTCGCCTTCGCCTTGAAGTGCGGCTGCTTCGGGGCGAGCGGGTTCTTGAACGGCGTCTTGCCGTCCGCCGCGTACGCCTGCTGCGCGAAGAACGACTCTTCCAGCAGACCCGCCAGCGCGAGGCCGGTAAAGCCCGCGCCGGTTTCCCACAAGAACTGGCGCCGGGTGCGTCCACAGAGCACGCGGGGGCCGGAGCCCACTTTCGGCTGGTTCTCGCTACTCATCGCATCTCTCCCACAAGGCCGGAGCCGTACAACTGCAAATCGTGGTAGTTCCGATTCCGGGGAGTGATCTCCCCGGGTCGGTTCCGCCGGGAGTCAACTCCCGGCGATCAATCTTGCTGGTTCCGGCGGGAGTGCGCTCCCGCCGGAACCTAGACCCTAGACCCTAAACCCTGGACCCTAATCGAGATAGATGAACTCGTTCAGGTTGAGCGCCACCACGCAGAACGACGCAAGGGCATCGTCCGCGGAGAGCTTGTCGTCACTCTGCAGCGACTGGATCAGCTCCACGCCGCGGGTCACTTCCGCCTCGGTCGGGCGGCGCTGCAGCGTGCGCGTGAGGGCGAGCCGCACCTGCGCCGCGGTGTCGTCGCCCGCCTGCTGCTTCAGGAACCGCGCGAAGGTCCGGGCCTGATCGTTGGTCCACTCGCTGTTCAGCATGCCGAGCGCCTGCGTCGGCTGGGTCGTCGCGAAGCGGGACGGGCAGGTGAAGTCGGTGTCGGCTCCGTCGAAGCTGGCGATGATCGGCGTCACCAGCGAGCGCTTCACGAAGATGTAGACGCTGCGCCGGCGCTGCTCTTCGGCGCTCGACTTGCCCCAGCCCTCACCGGGGCGGGACTGCCCCGCCAGCACTTCTTCCGGGATGTCTGGGTAGAAGCTCGGACCGCCCGCCTTCAGGTTCAGGCTGCCGTTTACCGCCAGGATCGAGTCCCGGATCTCCTCCGCCGAGAGCCGCCGCATCGGGAAGCTCCAGAAGAGGTGGTTGTCCGGATCCTTCTTCAGCGCGACCTCGCTGGCGGCCGACGACATCTGGTAGCTCGCCGAGGTCATGATCAGCTTGTGGAGCGGCTTCAGCTTCCAATCCTGCGCCACCAGCTCGCTCGCCAGCCAGTCGAGCAGCTCCGGATGGGTCGGCTTCTCGCCCTGGAAGCCGAAGTCGCTGGTGCTGCGCACGATGCCGCGGCCGAAGTGGAACTGCCACACCCGGTTCGCCATCACCCGGGCGGTCAGCGGGTTCTCCGGAGAGGCGATCCACTTCGCCAGCGCCAGGCGGCGGCCGGAGGTATCGTCATGCGTCCGCTCGATCTGCGGCTGGGGCGGCGCGAGCACGCTGGGGAAGCCCGGCTCCACCGGATCGCCCTGCACGTGCGGGTTGCCGCGGAGCAGCACGTGGGACGCCCGCGGCTGCTTCTCCTCCGTGACGCAGAGCGCCATCTCCAGGCCGCGCGGGCGGTCCCGGCGCATCCGGCGGTACTCGCGGGTCGCCGCGGAGTACTGGTCGAACTCATCCTGGGAGACGAGCTTCGGCACCCGCTTCTTCACGATGTCGAGCCGCGCGAACTCGTTGCGCCACTCCTCCTTCTCCACCGGGATCAGGTCGGACTGGATCTTGCTCTCGGTCGCCTCCAGCTCCTTGCGCTTCGCCTCGACCTGGGCGTTGTACGCCTCCATCGTCTCGCGGAACTTCTGCTGCTCCTCTTCCGAGGAGATGGTGCGGAGGGAGGCTTCGACCACCGACTCGTGCGAGCGGACGCCGTACCGGCGGACGCCGGAGAAGAACGACAGCAGCTTGTAGTAGTCCTTCTGCGGCACCGGGTCGATCTTGTGATCGTGGCAGCGCGCGCAGCCGACGGTGAGGCCGAGGAAGACCTGGCTGGTAGTGCTGAGGATGTCGTCCAGGTCGTCGTAGAGCGCCTGCTGCGGGTCGGCGGGCTCGTCGTCCCAGATGCCGAGGCGGTAGTAGCCGGTGGCGATCAGCCGCTCCGGGGTGCGCTCCGGCAGCTCGTCGCCCGCGAGCTGCTCCACCACGAACTGGTTGTACGGCTTGTCCTGGTTGAAGCTGTCGATCACGTAGTCGCGGTAGCGCCACGCGAACGGCTTGGTGCCGTCCCGCTCGTAGCTGTTGGTCTCCGCGTAGCGCACCAGGTCTAGCCAGTGCCGGCCCCAGCGCTCGCCGTACTGCGGGGAGGCGAGCAGGCGGTCGATCGCCTTCTCCCAGGCATTCGGGGCGCGGTCGTTGACGAACTGCTCCACCTCCTCGGAAGTAGGCGGCAGGCCGATCAGGTCGTAGTAGGCCCGGCGGATCAAGGTGGCGCGGCTCGCCGTCGGGTTCGGCTTCAGCCCCGCCTTCTCCAGCTTTGCGAGGATGAAGATGTCGATCGGATTCTTGACCCACGCCCGGTCCTTGACGGCCGGTACCGCGGGACGCTTCACCTTCTGGAAGCTCCAGAACTTCATCGTCTCCGGCGTCACCTGCGGCGGCGCGTGCACGTCGTGCTCCGGCTCCAGGCTGGCCGCCTTGCCCTCCGGCCACGGCATCCCGAGCTCCACCCAGCGGGTGAGCGCCTCGATCTGCTTCGGCGGCAGCTTGCCCTGCGGCGGCATGCGGCGCCCGTCGAAGTGGACCGCCTTCACCAGCAGGCTCTGGCGCGGGTTGCTGAGCACCACGGAGGGGCCGCTGGCGCCGCCCTTCAGGATCGCGGCGCGGCTCGTCAGCTTCAGCCCGCCCTGCGCGTTCTCGCCGCTGTGGCAGGCGATGCACTTCGCTTCCAGCACCGGCTTCACTTCCGCGGTAAAGAAGCGCAGCTTCTCGTCGTCGGGGGCGTTGGCAGCGACCGCCGGAGCGGCCGCCGCCGGCTTCGGCGCCGGCCTGGCGGCGGGCTTCTTTGCGGCGGCGGGCTTCTTCGCGGCGGCCGGCTTGGCCGCCGGCTTCTTCGCGGGCGCGGCCGGCTTGCCCGGGGCGGCGGCGAGGGCGACCGGGATTACCGTGAGCGCGGAGAAGAGGGAGAGGGCGATCCGCCGCGACTTCCGGGTCCGGCGCTCGCCGGCCGTATCCTGCTGCTGTGTACCGCGCATGTCTGACATCCCTGAACCTCGAGGAACGAAGAATACAAAAGCTCTAGCCGAGCGAGCCCTGCGCCAGCTCCGGCACGACCGAATTGGTGACGTGCTCGATCACCGCCGCCACCGCGCCCTGGCGCTTGCTGCCGCGGGCCTGGACGATGCGGCAGTCCGCGAACGAGGGCGGCAGCGCCCGCCGCCGGGCCTCCTCCACCACCTGCTCGAAGAGCGCCTCGCGCGCGTCGAAGAGCCGGCCGTGCAGGAAGAGGGTCGACGGGTTGAACAGGTTCACGACCGCGGCGACTCCCAGCCCCAGGTAGCGGGTGATCCGCGCCAGCTCGCTCTCGACGGAGACGGCACCGGAGCGCACCTGCTCTACCGCCTGATCGATCGTCACACGAGTCCCAACCTTCTGAGATACGTGCCAGGCGAGGGCGCTGTCACACGCAATCGTCTCCAGGCAGCCGCGGTTGCCGCACCCGCAGGGCCGGCCCTCCGGCTCCACCGTAACGTGGCCGATCTCCCCCGCCAGCCCGCTGTGTCCCGCCAGCAGCCGCCCGCCGGAGAAGACGCCGAGGCCGACACCGGTGGCGACGTCCATCATCGCGAAGTCGTCCATCCCCTGCGCGGCGCCGTAGTGGCGCTCCGCCAGGCAGAGCGCGTGCGACTCCTGCACCAGCACGCAGGGGAGCCCGACCCGCGCCTCCAGGTCGTGCGCCGGCCGGCGGCCGTTGGTGATCGGGAGGTTGGGAGAGAGCACGCCCTGCTGCCGGCGGGAGTCGATGAGCCCGGGGATGCTGACGCCGATGCCGAGCGTGTTGATGGCGCAGCGGTGGACGAGCGCGGCCACCTGCTCCGCGCAGCGCGCGATCAGCTCCTCGTAGCTGGACGGCGTCTCGAACGCGGCGGCGCAGTCCTCGCGGAGGAGCCCGTCCAGCCCGGCGGCGACCATCCGGCATTCGCCCGCGTCGATCACTACGCCCAGCACCTGCGCCGTCTTGCTCGCCAGCCAGAGCCGCTTGGCGGGCCGGCCGCGGGCGGGCTCGAGGGCGTCCCCCTCCTCCAGGAAGCCGGCGCGCAGGAGCGAGTCGACCGCCTTCGACGCGGTGGGAGCGCTGATGCCAGAGCGGCGCGCCACCTCCGCGCGTGAAAGCGGCCCGTGCATCCGCAGCGTGCGGAGCACCTGGCGCTCGTTGATCTTGCTCAGCAGGGCCGGCTGGACGACCGAGAGGTGGGACATGGAACCCCGGGGAGCCTGCGATCGACCGGGGGGCGGCAGGCACTCTGAGCGGGAGTATAGCGGCACAGCGAGATTTCGTCAGCACCTTTAACTAAAGGTCCTTTAGGAAAAGTGTTGCAGGCGGCGCCGCGTCGCTTGCCGGCCAATCATCCGGAGATCGAACAATGCGACGATTTGGCATCTTCTTGGGACAGACCGGCGCGCTGTGGCTGTCATCTTGTATGAAAGGGCGGCCACGGCGTGCCTGGGGAGCAGAGTCGCGCAGGATGCGGAAGAGAAGACACCCGATGAAGGCGCAGCCCTGGCGGAGATCCGCGGCAGCGTGTGCCACGAAACGACTCGATGCTGCGCAGGATGACCGGCAGTGCGCCTCCGATACGGCTGGCTGTATTGCGTTCTCCTCGCGACCGGGCCGCGCGGGGACCGCCCGCTCACGACGGTAAGCAGCACGAGGGAACCCGATCATCAGGTCTCCCGTATTGCTGCGATTGCTTGTTAACCAACGAAACACCACTAACCGCATCTGTATTCCGATGCGGGTGAGGAGACTCGTCGATGTTGACGCAACCCAGAGAGGCGTCCGAGACCTGGGTGACCACTCACGGGCTTCGCAAGTTAGAGGAAGATCTGGCGGAGCTCCGGAGCCGCCGCGCCGAGGTGGCGGAGCGACTGCGCCAGGCCAAAGAGCTGGGCAACCTGGAGGAGAACACCGACTTTCAGGAAGCGAAAAACGAGCAGGCGCTGCTCGAGTCGCGGATCGCTGAGCTCCGGGAGACGATCGCGGGCGCATCCGTGCTGGACCCGGAGGACATTCCGGTGGATCGGGTCGGTCTTGGCTCGCTGGTGGTGGTCCGGGACCTGGTCGACGAAGAGGAGTGGGAGTTGACCCTCGTGGCGCCGGCGGAAGCCGATCCGGACCGCGACGCCATCTCGCATGAGTGCCCGCTGGGGCAGGCGCTGCTGGGGCGCGTGCCGGGTGACGTGGTGGAGGTGGAAGC
The DNA here is from genome assembly GCA_046292385.1 of Armatimonadota bacterium. Classification (GTDB taxonomy): domain Bacteria; phylum Armatimonadota; class SYMT01; order SYMT01; family SYMT01; genus JBKBRF01. The sequence continues at coordinate 11,453 of JBKBRF010000022.1, forward strand.
GCCGCTGGGGCGGCTGCAGTACGAAGTGCTCTCGATCCGGCGCCCGGCGTGATACGCGGCGTCTCTATCCCGTTCGAAAGTAAGGAGCCCGAGATGACGACCGCCACTCACACCGCCTTCTCCGCCAACGCCGGGAGGCACGCGGCGCGCCGCGTGTCCGGGCCGGTGCGGGAAGAGATCCCGGACCTGACACCGGGAGAGCTGGAAGCGCTGCTCGCCCAGTACCGCCGCACCCGGGACGTGGCGCTGCGCAACCGCCTAGTGCTGCAGTACCGCCGCCTGGTCTGGCACCTGGCCGGGCGCTTCGCCGGCGGACCGGCCGCGGGCCGGGAAGACCTGGTGCAGGTCGGCTTCATGGGACTGATCGTGGCGCTGGAGCGGTACGAGCCGGAGCGCAGCGGCAGCTTCGAGAAGTTCGCCACCCCCACCATCCTCGGCGTGATCAAGCACTACCTGCGAGACCACACCTGGTCGCTCAAAGCGCCCCGGCGCCTGCGAGAGCTCTCCACCAGCCTCCGCGGCATCCGGGACCGCCTGGAGCAGCAGCTCGGCCGCTCGCCTACCATCGCGGAGATGGCGGAGGCCGCCGGCGCGACGGAGGAGCAGATCCTGGAGGCGATGGAGGTCGACCGTCACTACTACTCGGCCTCCGCGGATGCCTTGCGGGCGGGCGGGATGGGAGAGGCGCTGCGCTCCTGCTACGAGGCGCTTGGGGAGGAAGATCCCCAGCTGGATGACGTGGAGCGCCGGGAGGCGGTCCGCGGCATGCTGAGCACGCTGGAGGAGCGGGAGCGGACGATTCTCTACCAGCGCTTCTATGAAGAGAAGTCGCAGCTCCAGGTGGCACAGGGGCTCGGGATCTCCCAGATGCACGTCTCCCGCCTGGAGCGGCGGGCGCTCCAGCGCTTGAAGCTGCTGGTGGGTTGACGACGGAGCCGGTTACCGGAGCTGCCGCCGCTCTCCGCGGCCGGCCCGGGTATTCTCCCCCGTGGAGATCGCCCGGGCCGGCCGGGTCTCTTTTTAGGAGGCCACGCCGGCTTGATCCCTACCGTGTTCTCCGCTCCCCACCTGCGCACCCCGGCGCAACCGGCTCCGAGCTTCTCCCCTACCGGTCGGGTTGACGGGCGTGGAGAACGGCAGCGGCCGATCACCCCCAGCGGTTTCGGAGCCGTCGGACGCTCACGCCTTGCCATGGCGGAACGTGCGCCGGCTCCGGTTGCTCGCCCCCCGGGCGTCCAGGCGTCTAACCGGAACTCAGGTTTAGAGGCACAGGCACGAGGGAAGTGAAAGACACGCACCGGCCGCACGAGGTACAAGCAGCGGGCGAGCTTGCTGCGGCAGGTGCGGGGCTGACAGCATCTACTTAGCAGCGAGAAACCCCACCGTGGCTGGCAAGATTCGAGTGGCGATCATCGGCGTGGGCAACTGCGCCTCGTCCCTGGTGCAAGGCGTCCATTTCTACCGCGAGGCACGGGAGAACGACTTCGTCCCCGGCCTGATGCACGTGAGCCTGGGTGGTTACCACGTGCGGGACATCGAGTTCGTCGCCGCGTTCGACGTGAGCGCCGCGAAGGTCGGCAAAGACCTCGGCGAGGCGATCTACGCGGCCCCGAACAACACCTACCGCTTTGCGGAGGTCCCCCGGCTGAACGTGCCGGTGCACCGCGGCCCCACCCTGGACGGCGTGGGCAAGTACCTGCGGGACGTGATCGTCGAATCGCCGGAGCAGCCGGCCGACGTGGTGCGCGTGCTGAAGGAAGCCCGCGCCGACGTGGTGATCTCCTACCTGCCGGTCGGCTCGGAGCAGGCGACCCTGTGGTACGTGGAGCAGGTGCTGGAGGCGGGCTGCGGCTTCGTCAACTGCGTGCCGGTCTTCGTCGCCTCGCAGCCGTACTGGCGCCGCCACTTCGAGGAGCGCCGCCTCCCGATCGTGGGGGACGACATCAAGTCGCAGGTCGGCGCCACCATCACCCACCGGGTGCTGACCCACCTCTTCCGGGAGCGCGGGGTGCGGCTGGACCACACCTACCAGCTCAACTTCGGGGGTAACACCGACTTCCAGAACATGCTGGAGCGGGAGCGGCTGGAATCGAAGAAGATCTCCAAGACCAACGCCGTCACCAGCCAGCTCGACTACCCGATCTCCAGCGCGGACGCCCACGTGGGGCCCAGCGACTACGTGCCGTGGCTGACCGACCGGAAGTTTTGCTACATCCGGATGGAAGGCACCACCTTCGGCAACGTGCCGCTCAACTGCGAGCTGAAGCTGGAGGTATGGGACTCGCCCAACTCCGCCGGCGTCGTGATCGACGCCCTCCGCTGCTGCAAGCTGGCGCTGGACCGCGGCATCGGCGGCGCGCTGGACGGGCCCTCCAGCTACTTCATGAAAAGCCCGCCGCAGCAGTTCTCCGACGCGGAAGCCCACGCCCGCACCGAAGCGTTCATCGCGGACGGGCAGCCGTCCGGCCCTTCCGCGCGATAGCTGCGCCCGGTCCGCCAGGCGTTAGAAGAAACGATGAGTATCAGCCCCCCGGTCTCCGCCGACGCGCGGAGCTTGAGCCCGGAGCAGATCCAGCAGCGCGTGCGGGAGTTGGGTACCTGGTTCCACAACCTGGACCTGGGCGGGGTCCGCACCGCGCCGGACCACTTCCTGGGCGATTACCCGAACGTCAAGTGGCAGCGCTTCGCGCACGCGATTCCGGAAGACCTCCGCGGCAAGACGGTGCTCGACATCGGCTGCAACGGCGGCTTCTACTCGCTCGAGATGAAGCGCCGCGGCGCCGACCGCGTGGTGGCGGTCGACTTCGATCCCAGGTACCTGGCGCAGGCGCGCTTTGCCGCGGAGGTAAGCGGCCTGGAGATCGAGCTCCGGCAGCTCTCCGTCTACGACGTGGGGCGCCTGCGCGAGCGATTCGACGTGGTGCTCTTCATGGGCGTGCTCTACCACCTGCGGCACCCGCTGCTGGCGCTCGACCTGATCCACGAGCACGTGGCGGGCGACCTGCTGGTGTTCCAGTCGATGCAGCGCGGCAGCACGGAGATCGAGCCGCTGGAGTGCGACTATCCGTTCTCCGAGACGGAGGTCTTCGATCGCCCGGGCTACCCGAAGCTCCACTTCGTGGAGCAGCGCTACTCGCACGACCCCACCAACTGGTGGGTCCCGAACCAGGCGTGCGCGGAGGCGATGCTGCGCAGCGCCGGCTTCCGCATCCTGCGCCACCCGGAGCAGGAGGTCTACGTCTGCCGCCGCGAGGAGCGTCCAGCCGGCGATTACGCCGTCTACCCCGCGCGGTGAGGGTGACCGGCTGAAGCGCTCCGCTGCCGGGCGGTTGAAACCGCAGCAACGACGGCACGAAGTCCCCCTTCGGGGACTCAGAAGGACCCCGTTCCGGCGTCCGGAGGACGCTTGGCCGGAGGCCGCCTAGCGAGGGAATTCATTCCCTCGCGGCACTGCGCGGTCGAGAGTGGCACGGGACAGCAGGAGGGCCCGGGGGCAACCCCGGCACATCTGGCACGGTAGAACGACGATAGGGGATGCTCGATGGTTGAAGCGGTGATGTTCTGGAACGAGCCGAACAACAAGTCGCACTGGGACTTCGAGATCGATCCGGAATGGATGATGTTCGGCGAGATGGTCAAGCTGGCGGCGGAAGCGGTCGCCGCGGTAAACCCCCGGCTTCCCCGCGTTCTGGGCGGCATCTCTCCGATCGACCCGGCGTTCATCGAGCGTCTGAAGGACCAGGGGGTGCTCGACACGCTCAACGTGGTGGCGGTGCACGGTTTTCCGCTCGACTGGAACCACTGGCAGATCCACGAGTGGCCGGAAAAGCTGAAGGAGATCCAGGCGGTGACCGAGCTGCCGGTCTGGGTCTCGGAGGTTGGCGTCTCCACCTTCGGGGCGGAAGAGGTGCAGGAGTTCGGCCTCAAGCGCACCGCCGAGCTGCTGCGCGGCCTGGCACCGCGCATCCACTGGTACAGCCTCTACGACCTTCCGAAGGCGTGGCCGGCTACCACTCGCCACCGGGAGGCGGAAGGTTCCTCCTACTACCGTCATTTCTACATGGGCCTGATCCGGGAAGACGGCACGCCCAAGCTGGCGCTGAAGCACTTCTCCGACTACACCCCGGACCTGGGGATCTGCCAGTGGTTCCACTACGAGGACCACCGGCTGGACGAGGCGGTGGAGTGGCTCCGGAAGCTCGGGGTGCGGCACCTGCGGACCGGGTTGAGCTGGGCCGACAGCTTCCGGCCCGACGCGATGGCGTGGTTCGATCGGATGATGGACGCGCTCGGTGAGTTCCAGGTGACCGTCACCTTCTGCTTCACGCCGGAGCATCGCGGGATTCAGCCGCATCACACCAGCCCGCCGCAGGAGCCACGGGAGTTCGCGGAGTTCTGTGCGGAGATGGTCCGCCGCTACGCCCCCGCGGACGCCGCCTCCGGGGTGCGGACGGGCCCCGGCGTGCCGCCACTCAACGGCAGCGCGCGGACCAAAGAGCTGCTCTCCGTTCCCTGAGGTCGCACCGGACGTGATCGTCTACGGCGACCCGCGGTACGTCCGTCCCGCCGGCCGGATGCTGCGGCGGCTGCGGGAAGCGGCACAGTCCGCGGGCTCCGCGCCGGACGACTCCCGCGCCGCCCTGCTCCAGGCTGGGTGCCTGGAGCAGGCGGTGGCGGACCAGCTCCCGGAGCACGGGGCGGCGGTCCAGCGGGTCACCGACTGCTTTGCCGACCGGTTCGAGACGCTACGACGCGGCGCACCGGACGATCGTGCGAACGCCGCGCGGCTCCGCCGGGCGCTGGCGGAGCTCGGCTTGCCCGAGGAGCACGACCTCACCGTCCGCGTTCCGGAGGGCTTTGCCTTCTACGCGCTCTTTCCGGAGCAGTACGCCGCCGCCGCACTGCGGTGGGCCGCCCGGTACCCGCAGGGGCGCGTCCTCGTGGTCGGCCTCCGCAGTATCGGCACCACGCTCTCCGCGGTGGTCGCCGCGGCACTCCGGAGAGAAGGGCGAGCCGTCCGGCGGCTGACGGTGCGTCCCGCCGGGCATCCCTTTGCGAGAGAGGTGGAGCTTCCGGCGGGGGTCACGGCCGGTGCCGAGTGGGCCCTGGTGGTGGATGAAGGCCCCGGCCTCTCCGGCTCCTCCATGGCCGCCGCCGCCGAGGCGCTGGTCCGTGCCGGACTGCGGCGGGACCAGGTCGCCTTTCTGCCCGGCCACGCGCACGGACCCGGTACCGCAGCGTCTCCCGAGGTCCGGAAGTGGTGGGAGACGACCCCGCGGTTCTTGGTCCCGCCGGAGGAGATCCGGTGGGAGGGCCGCACGCTCCACGAGCTCCTCGCGGAGCGCTCGCAGCGGCTCTGCCCGGCGGCGGGAGCCGTGATTTCGATCGAGGACCTGGGCGGCGGGGCCTGGCGGGGCGCCGTCTTCGGCGACCCCGACGCGTGGCCGGCGGCGTTCGCTCCGTTCGAGCTGCCGAAGCTGCGGTGCGTGTTTCAGGACGGCAGCGCGCTCCTCTGGAAGTTCGCGGGGCTTTCCGGCGAGGAGGAGAGCCCTGCCGCGGCGGCGGCCGCCCGCCTGCGAGCCGGCGCCGCCGCGGGTTGGATGCTCGCTCCGCGGGAGGAATGCCTCGGATTCGTCGCCGTGCCGTGGGTCGGCGCCCCTCCCCTGACCTCCGCTGACGCGGCCCCCGGCGTGCTGCGGCAGATCGGAGAGTACCTCGCGTGGGCGGCCGGCCCCCCGGTGTCGCCGGACGAGGCCGCCGCGGCGCAGTCTCGCCTGGGCGAGCTGCTCGCCTGGAACAGCGTAGAGGCGCTCGGGGAGGAGGCGCGCGAGCCCGCGCGGGTCCTGATCGAGAGCGCTGCCGCCTGGCTTGCCGGCCGGGAGCCGCCCCAGGCGGGCGACGGGCGGCTGGCGCCGGTGGAGTGGCGGCTGCAGCCGAGTGGACGCCTGCTGAAGCTCGACGGTACCGGTCACCACGCGGACCATACGGCGGTCGGACGGCAGCCGCTCTGGTGGGATGTCGCCGGGGCGGAGGTGGAGTGGGAGCTCGGGCCGAAAGAGGCGGCCCTCCTCCGCCGGAGCGCCCTGCCGCCGCAGCTGCTCGCGGCCCCGGATCTCGTGCTGCGCTTCTACCGCGCCGCGTACGCGGCGTTCCGCGTGGGGCAGGCCTCTCTTTGCGAGGGAGCCGCGGCCGACCCGCGCGAGCAGGCGCGGCTGCGGACGGCCGGCAGCTTCTACCGCCGCGCGCTGGCGCGGGAGCTGCGAACGCCGTGATGATCCAAGATTCCGTCGACTCCGTCCTCCCGAGCGGTGCGACGGCCGGCGGCTCTCCGCGGGACGAAGATTCCGCTGCGGCAGCCTCCGTGCCCGGCTTCGCGAAAGAGACGGCGGGGAAGCCGTGGTAGAATGCAGTTATCGACTCTCTGCCGGGCGGGCGACCGACCGATATAAGACTCGGCACACCGAGCGCTTGCCTGCTGTTCTTCTCGGGAGGGCAGCGCGCGTGACGAAGGACTGAGGGCAGAGTCTTGTTGTCCGGCACCTATATCTACGGCATGGACCGGAAGGGCCGCGTGGTGATGCCCGCGCAGTTCCGGACGCAGCTCGGGGTTCCGTTCGTGCTCACCCGCGCTCCGGGCCAGTGCCTGCTGGCGCTCTCCGAGCCGCAGTGGGAGGCGCTGGTGGAGCGGTACGAGCAGAGCGTGCTCTTTCGCGGCTACTATCTCTCCGCCGCCGTCAACTGCCCCGTCGACGACACCACCGGCCGGTTCCTGATTCCCCACGTGCTCCGGGAGTACGCGGAGCTCCGCCCGATGGACGAGGTGGCGATCTGTGGGATCGGGCGGGCGGTCCAGGTGGCGCGCCGCACGCGGTGGGAGGAGCACCTGAAGGCGGGCGAGTTCCCCAGCCTGGGGCAGCTCGACCTCGACCTCGAGGTGCCGCGGCCGGTCGAGACGCAGCCGTACGAGCAGAAGACCCGCCGCATCCTGGGGCTCCCGGTGATCCAGTGCCGCGGCCGGATGCACGGCAAGGGCGTGCGGCGCCTCCTCTCCACCATCATGAAGCTGATGGAGGACCAGCCGCCGCTGATCGTGCTCGACGTGCGCGAGACGGGCGAGACGCTGCCGGCGATGGGCCTGGTCCAGACCCTCTCCCGCCCCCAGCGCGTGGAGAAGATGATCCCGCTCTGGGTGGTCGCCGACGTGGAGCTGCCCTCGGACGACGGCGTCTTCTACTTCCGGGACCTGGAAGATGTCTTCCTGCGGCTGGAAGAGCTCCGGCCCCCCACCCGCCGGCGCGCCAAGCGGCCCGATCCGGAGCCGGAGGAGATCCTCGGCCTCGTCGGACCGGACGGCACGGAGCTGAAGTAGCCGCGTCTACCCGCTCCGGCAGCCTCCGCAGCCACGCCCCCGCTTGAAGGCCAGTCACGAGATGATCGATCTCGAAGCCGCGTCCCGATTCCTCGCGAGCCGATTCGGGGCCGGAGTCACCGATCTTGCTCCCCTGGGTGCGGGCGACTGGTCGCGCGCGTTCTCCTTTCGGCTGGGCGGACGCGAGCTGGTCGCCCGGTTCGGGCGGCACCGCGAGGATTTCGAGAAGGACCGTCAGGCGATGGCCTTCCGCCGTCCTGACCTTCCGGTGCCGGAGTTGCTGGAGATCGGGGAGATCCCCGACGGGTTCTACGCCGTTTCCGAGCGGCACTTCGGGACCTTCCTCGAAGCGATGGACGCGCGGGCGTGGCGGCACGCGCTGCCGGTGCTGCTGCGGGCACTCGACGCGCTGCGTGCCGTCGAGCCGCCGGGACGCGGGGTCGAGTGGTCGACGACGGAGGAAGTCCCACCCGTTACCTGGCGCGAGTGGCTGCTTGCCTCACTGGAGGACCGGCCGGGGGAGCGGGTGAGTGGCTGGCGAGCGCGGCTGGCGGAGGTGCGGGAGCTGGAAGCCCTCTTCACCGCCGGGGAACGTGCGCTGCAATCGCTGCTGCCGGCGTGCCCGGAGCTGCGGTGCCTCGTCCACCGCGACCTTCTAAACCGCAACGTCCTGGTGGCGGACGATGGCTCGCGCCTGGAGGCGGTGTTCGATTGGGGCTGCTCGGTCGCCGGGGACTTCCTCTACGAGGTGGCGTGGCTCACCTACTGGGCGCCCTGGTACCCGGCGCTGGCGGAGCTCGGTTTCCGCGAGCGGGTGCGGGAGCACTACGCTGCCATCCCGCTCGACGTGCCGCACTTCGACGAGCGGCTGACCGCGTACGAGCTGCAGATCGGGCTGGAGCACATCGCCTACTGCACCTTCTCCGGCAGGGAAGCGGACCGGCGCGACGTGGCACGGCGAACAGCCGAGGTGCTGCGGCGCGTGACGGGCTGATCGCGGGCCTGCGAGTATGTCCGGCTACCGCCGAGGAGTGGGAGCCAGGGTTAGCAGGCTGCAGGTTGGCAAGTTGCAGGTTCCGCCCCCCGGCAGCGCTTCTCAGGCGCCTCGAACGACAACCGGCTGCACGGCTTCGGCGGCTTCCGGCAGCTCTTGCGCTTCGGCCGTTGGAGTGAGATCGGCGGCGCCGGGCTGGTGCTGCCGGATCAGGCCGGCGACACGCTGGAGCAGACCCTCCATACGCTCCTGCTGCCTGCGCTGCCAGCGCTGCGCCGAGGCGCGAATTCCCAGGTATGCGGCGCCGCTGACTCCGCCCGTCAGCAGTGCATTGATCAGCGCCTGGTCGAGACCGCCGGTCGAGGCGCCGCCGAGCGCGGCGAGGCCCGCGGCGATCAGGCTGACGATCAACCAGATCAACCAGGCAAGTGAGAGAGCCGTGGAATGATTCTCCAGGAGGTGGACCCTGGTGCTGCCGCCCCGGGAAACCACGGAGGCATGGACGTTTATGGTGTCTTGCCGCAGATCCCACTCACGCGCTCGCCCTACCGCCGAGGCGGTGCCCGCGTCACCGAAGAGGCGGCGCAGCTCGGCCAGGATCGAGTCCCACGCCTCTTCTGTGAGCTCCGCGGGGACCACCTGTTCCAGATCGATCACCCCCGCCGTGCCCGCAGCGCTCCGTCCGGCGACTTCGGCGGCGGCCGCCCGAACATGCCGCGGGTCGATCCCGATCTCAGCGGCGATCCGCTCCATCTCGGCCAGCGAAATGCCGGAGGACCGCTCGGCACCCGCCGCTGCGGAGCGCTCGACGGCGCGCTTTAAGATCGCTCCCGCCTGCTTCTCATCGTAGATCGGCCCGCCTGTTTCGTCGCCCATGTCGATCTTCCCCGAAGAGGCCTTTCCCGTGATACGAGGGGTTCTTGCGGCGGTTCCCGTGTCCGTAAGGGTGCAGCTCACACGATGGTGAGTCGCTACTGGTGAGGCCAGGTACTTCTGTGTAGTTGGAGTGGGCGCAAGGGAGAGTGGGGGAGTGGGAGATCTGCTCCGGTAAGCAGTTTCTCAAGCTCGCCCTCTCGCCCACTCTCCCTTGCCCAATTCCCCTCCCCCTCTGCCTGACGGAGTCTCAGTCCTTCTCGCCGACGGTCCAGCGCCGCAGGAGCAGCTTGAGGATCAGGAGCGAGGCGACGGTTCCGAAGATCTGCAGCCCCAGGCTGATCCACGAGGAGCGCACCAGCTCCGGCGTGGGGCCGTGCAGCACCAGCAGCAGCGCCAGCAGCGGCGGGGTGAACGGCAGCGCCAGCCCGCTCGCGCCTCCGATCGGCGGCGGGAGCATCGTCGCGAGGGTCGGGATCGCCCCCAGCACCGCCCACCGGTAGAGCGCCTCCTCCAGGGTCGGCGTGCTCAGTGCCAGCACCGCGGAGAGACAGGCGAGGGCGCTCGGGAAGATCAGGACGTGGAGCGCCATCCAGTAGGACGACTCCAGCGGCATCGCCCCGCGCCACCCGAGCAGCACCGCCGTGCCGCTGGAGACGAGGCTCACCCAGAGCATCGGGCGCACCACCCCCTTGATCTTGCCGGCGGCCAGGCTCAGGTTGTCGAGCGGCAGCCCGGCCAGCGCCGGCCAGCGGTGCTGGTCGCGCTCCCAGCCGAAGCTGACGGCGACCCCGCCCGACATGAGCAGCAGCGACCCGGTGGCGGGGAGCAGCACCGCCGCGATGGCGGTGTACTCGCCCATCTTCGGCACCAGCAGGCTCCAGCCCACCAGGAACAGGTAGGCCATGATCGCCAGGCACCAGAGGAACGGGTGCAGGTAGACCCGGTGCCCCAGCGCCACGTCGAACGCCGCGATGGGGTTGCCGCCGTCCCGGTAGTTGGGCCGGCGACGCTCCTCCGAGCCGTACTGCATGAAGTGGTGCACGTCGTGATGCACCCACGCTTCGCCGGTCCGCCGGGAGACGTCCCGCTCCGGCAGCGTGGCGAGCGAGCCCTGCACCGCGTCCATGCTCTTGCGCATCATGAAGACCGCGATGCCGACCAGCACCAGCCAGTCGGTGAGCCAGAAGGTGCCCCACTGCCCGAACGACGCTCCCACCGCGAGCAGCGGATTGCCGTGCTGCGCGATCTGGCGAGCGCACCACTGCAAGATCGCCAGCACGAAGCCGAGCGCCTGGAGTCCTCCGGGTACGAAGCCGAGCAGCCCGCCGATGATGGTGAAGAAGCCGAGCATCGACCAGATCACCACGATCGGCATGAACGGGCCTTTGAGCCACCATTCGGTCAGCGGCACCATGGCGCCCCGGCGCAGCGTGAACGCCAGGCCCCACCCCATGCCGAACCAGACGCCCAGCACCCCGGCCGGGGCCAGGGTGAGCTGGAGCCGCAGGGCGCTCCCGAGCCCCTGCCCGGCCATCGCCGCCAGGAGGAGGCAGACCGGGAAGCTGACGGCGACGAGCCAGAGCGACGCCACGGCGGAAGCGGTCGCCTCTCCCATCGCGATGTCGGCGGGAGAGCAGCGGGTGAGCATCAGCTCATCCAGCCGGTCGGTGTAGAGATCCTTACGGAGCCGGCGGATGGTCCACTGCGCCATCCAGAAGAAGAGGCCGCCCTGGAGGGCGTAGCCGCAGAGGAGAGCCCAGTCGGGCCCCGTAGGGAACTGCCAGCTCTGCGTATGCGCCCGGAAGAGGAGCGGCAGCACCAGTACGCCGGTGCAGTAGACCCCCCAGATGCCGAGCAGCCGGTGCCAGTGGCGCGAGCGCAGGATGAGCGAGAGCTCCCGCACCAGCATCGCGGCGACGGTGCTCCCGTCCGCCTTGCCAAGCAAGCGCGCGAGCAGCCCGGTCAACAGGTGGACCAGGCGCGTCCGCAGCCTCACGGACGGCGTCAATCCACCCGGGGGAAGCGTCTGCGCTTGCGACCCGCTCGCGGAGGGACCCAGCATGCCGGCTCCACCTCCCGGTGGTAATACGGGGAAGCAACGACGGGCCCCCAGGGGCAATCCGTACTCTTCTTCCCAGTAATAACGGACATTTACCGGGGACTTGAGAGTTCCCTGCACCTCGGCGGATTTGTGAGTGAAGGAAGGATGGCGGGCACGATGTAGCATCCGCATCCGGAGAGCGCACCCAAGCCACAGCCTAACCCCGAGACCCTAGACCCTCCACGATCCGCTGCGCTCTGGCGTAGAGGTCCCTGCGGGCGAGGCCGGTGCGCTCGGCGGCCGCGCGGGCGGCGTCTCGCACGCTCTGGCCCTCGCTCAGGAGCTGCTCCAGGAGGGCGTCCACCTCCACCTCGGGCGGCGGCTCGGGCGCTTCCCCGTCGCTGCCGGCGACCACGACCACGCACTCCCCCCGGGCCGCCCGCTCCGTGAAGGTCGCCTCCAACGACGAGAGCGGGCCGCGGACCACCTCCTCGAACTTCTTGCTCAGCTCGCGGGCTACCGCGGCGGGCCGGTCGCCCAGCACCTCGCGCAGCCCGGCCAGGGTCCCGACCAGCCGCTCCGCCGATTCGTAGAAGACGAGGGTGTGCGGCAGGGCGCGGAGCCGCTCCAGCACCTTACGCCGGTCCCCCTTCCCGCGCGGCAGGAAGCCCTCGAAGAGGAAGCGCGAGGGGTCGAGCCCGGAGGCGGAGAGGGCGGCGACGACCGCGCTGGGGCCGGGGATCGGCACTACCCGCACGCCGGCCGCGGCGGCGTCCCGCACCAGCTCGCCGCCCGGATCGCTGACCCCGGGGGTGCCGGCGTCGCTCACCAGCGCCACGTCCTCCCCGCTCTGGAGCCGCTCGATCAGCGCTTCGGCGCGCGCGGAGCCGCTGTGGGCGTGGTAGCTGGTGAGCGGCGTGTGGACGTCGAAGTGGGAGAGCAGCTTGCGGGTCACCCGGGTGTCTTCCGCGGCGATGACCGCGGCTTCCCGGAGGATCCGCAGCGCGCGCGGGGAGAGGTCCTCCAGGTTCCCAATCGGGGTGGCGACCACGTAGAGCGTTCCGGATGCCATCGGCTCGACTCGTTTGGAACGACGGACATGAAAGAAGGCGGAGAGGAGAGAGCGGCACCTGGCCGGCTCCTTCCTCTCCGCCTCACGTTACCGCAAGCACGCTCTCCGGAGCGTGGCTTTCCGCTACGGAGCGGCGGGCGCGTTCCCCGCCGGGGTATTGGCGGCCGGGGCGTTGCCAGTGGGGGCGTTGCCGGCCGGGGCGTTACCCTGGGTGGAGAAGGTGCTCGTCTTCTTCGCCGCCGCTTCCGCCGCCTTCTGCTCCGCCTGGGCCTTCAGCATCGCTTCCTGCTGCGCCTTCTGCTGCGCTTCGCGGCGCGCCAGCTGCTCCACGCGCGACTTCTGCGCCTGCTGCGCCAGGTCGTTGCGCCCCAGCTCCTTGAACCGGGCGGCGAGCTGCTCCAGGATTTCCGGGTGGTTGTAGGCCGCCTTCATCGCGTCCTGGTAAGCCTTCACCGCCTCGGTCTTCTTGTTCAGCTTCTCCAGGTTCTGCCCCAGCGCCTGATAGAGCTGCGGGTAGCCGCTGTTGCGGGAGTACTTCTCCAGCAGCGCCACCGCTTTGTCGTGCTGCTCCGCCAGCTGGTACATCTGCGCCAGCTTGTAAGCGAGCGGCGGGCCGCCGGCCGGATCGTTCTTCTCCAGCGCCTGGGCGTAGAGCTGCATCGCCTGCTCGCGCTGCTGCTTGGTCGGCTCGGTCGCGCTGCCGATGTTGGTCTCCGCCAGGTAGCCCTGCAGCCACGGCGACTTCGCGTCGATCTCGAGCGAGCGCTGGTACTCCGCGAAGAGGCCCTGCGCCGCCTGGCGGGCCGCCGCCTGGCGGTAGCTCTGAATCGCCTCGTCGCGCTTCTTCTGGTCCTTCGCTTCCTCGCCGGTCGGCGTGTACGGCCGCTCCTCCAGCGCCTTCAGCACGTGGACGCCGCGCTGCGTCTGCACCGGCTCGCTCACCTCGCCCGGACGAAGCCGGAGGGCGGCGGAGATGAACTCCGGTCCCCAATGGGTCGCATCGGGGCCCTTCTGCTTCGCCTGGTCCGGCGGGGCCGGCACGGCGCTCACCCAGCCGGTGTCCCCGCCCGATCCCTTGCTGGCGTCGTCCTCCGAGTACTGGCTCACGAGCTGCGCGAAGTCGATTCCACCGCGAGCCCGCCGGGAGATCTCCCGCGCCAGGTTGCGAGCCTGGTCTTCGGTCCGCTTCTCCGTCGTCAGGAGGATGTGCGCCACGCGGATCTCGACCGGCCGCACCTGCTGCTCCAGGCGGCTCTGAAGCCGCTCCGCCATCAGGCCGCGGCGCGCGGAATCGGTGCTCGCCATCTCCAGCATCGCCGCGCGGGCCTGCCGGAGCTCTTCTTCCGTGGCGCCCTCGCCGCGCTGCGCCAGGATCTGGTCAATCTGCTGCTCGATCTGCGCCCGCGCCTCGGAGCTGGAGACGCTAACGCCGTTCGCCTCGGCCGCTTCCGCCTGCGCGTACTCGCCCACGATCTGCTGCCAGGCGATCTCGGGAAACTGCATCCGCTGCTCCAGCGAGACCGGCTGACCGCCGAACTGGGCGAACTGCTCGTACTGCCGCTCCACCTGACGCATCGTGGCGTCGAACTGCGCGTTGCTCACCGGATCGCCGTTGATGCGGGCGAACTCCGCGGCGCCGCTGCCGGCGGGCGCCGGGGTGCTGCCGGTGTTGTACATCGCGACGGCACCCAGGACGAAGACGACGACGAACGCCCACACCAAGATCTGAAGATACTTCATGTTCTCGCGGGCGCGGACTAGAGACATATTCGAGCTCCCCTAGAGAATGCCGGGGCCTGGCCGGTCATCCGGATCGTTCCAATGAATATCAATGAGATGGCCTGCGGACCGTTGGCGCTCGCGGCACAGGCGGCGGGGCAGAACGCGCGGAGGCGTCCTTCTCAGGATACTTCGCAGGCGCGCATCCGCGTTCCACCACCGCCTAAACCGGCGGAATGGAAAAAGGGTCCGGAAGCGAGCGCATGTTAACGAACTGCCCGCCGGGGGTCAAGGATGTGGCCCCGGCGGCCGGCGCGAGCAGGAGTTCAAGCGTAACTCTACCGAACTAATTGCCATCCTATTCATATAAGCCTGGCTTGCATCCGAGACCCGCTCGGTCCGGTGCCGGGCGCCGTGGGAGCTGCGCCATGCCGTTCATCGATCGCGTCATTCAGTATCTGCAGACTCAGCAGGGCGAGCGCGTCGTTCTGGAGAGCGACCAGCCCGCGATGATCTACCGAGCAGGCGGCGCGTTGGCGTCGACTTCCAAGGACCCTCTCACCTCGAGTTACATCAGCAACCTGCTGAACGAGGTGATGCCCGAGGATCTCCGCGCCAACTACGATCGCGGCCATCCCGTGATCTTTCCGTACCAGTACGGAGCCGGCGCGGTGGAGGTGGAAGTCACCCAGAACTCCGGCACCGTCCGCGTCAGCATCGGCGTGCCGGAGATCCGCCAGCCGACGGTCTATCTCGGCGAGGACGACGGTGCGCCCGGAGTGCCCGCCGCCCCCGCGCACACCGGGCCGGAGACGTCGGTGGAGCACCTGGACGAGCTCTTCCGGCTGCTGCGAGACATGGAGGGCTCCGACCTCCACCTGAGCTCCAAGCAGAAGCCGATGTTCCGCATTCACGGCCGGATGATGCGCCTGGAGCAGTTCTCCCCCCTCTCCCCGGAGGAGGTCAAGCGCCTGCTCTGGGCGATCGCTCCGGACCGCAATAAGGAGGAGTGGGAGCAAGACCACGACAGCGACTTCGCCTACGAGATCGAGGGGGTGGCACGCTTCCGCTGCAACATCTTCGCGGACCGGCACGGGCCCGGGGGCGTGTTCCGCCTGATTCCGAGCAAGATCCAGACCGCCAAGGATCTCAACCTCACCCAGGCGATGCTCGACCTCTGCTTCCTCTCCAAGGGGCTGGTGGTGGTGACGGGGCCCACCGGCTCCGGCAAGTCGACCACCCTGGCGGCGCTGGTCGACCACGTGAACAAGCACCGGGACGACCACATCATCACGATCGAGGACCCGATCGAGTTCGTCCACGACAACATCAACTGCCTGGTGAACCAGCGGGAGGTGCACGTCCACACCAACAGCTTCTCCCGGGCGCTGCGCGCGGCGCTGCGCGAGGACCCGGACATCGTGCTCGTGGGGGAAATGCGCGACCTGGAGACGGTGGCGATCGCGATTGAGACGGCGGAAACCGGACACCTGGTCTTCGGCACCCTGCACACGACGACCGCCGCCAGCACGGTCGACCGCATCATCGACCAGTTCCCGGCGGACCAGCAAGAGCAGATTCGCGTCATGCTCTCGGAGTCGCTCAAGGCGGTGATCGCGCAGACGCTCTGCCGCACCAAAGACGGGCGCCGCGCGGCAGCGTTCGAGATCCTGCTGATCGACCCCGCCGCCGCCAACCTGATCCGCGAAGGGAAGACCTACCAGCTTCCCAGCATGATGCAGATCGGCAAGGGCCGCGGCTGCATCACGATGAACGACAGCCTCTTCGCCCACGTGAAGGCAGGACGGGTGGAGCCGAAGGAAGCCTACGTCAAGGCGGTCGACAAGGTCGGCCTCCTCTCGATGTTCGACAAGGAAGGGATCCGGATCGACCTTTCCGCCGCCTGATCGGAGCGGCGGGCGCTCCCGGGAGATCCGCCACGTTCATCCAACCAGACGTGGCAGATCTCCCTCTTCCGCGCGTCCCCCGGCATCGTCACCCGGTTCAGCCCTCCTTCATTCCGCAGGCACCATAGTCTCGGCCGCCCACCCGAGGAATCCAGATGTATCCGCTCCCGCCGCGGCTCTCCCTCGGCGTCGTCCTCTCCTTGCTCGTGCTCTCCGCCGCCCACGCTCCGCTCCGGGGCGCTCCGCCCCCTCCGCTCCGCAGCTACTCGGTGACGGAGCGGTATGGCGTCTCTCACCCGCAGCAGATCATCGACTTCGACGGGGCGCCGGCCGGCGATCCCCGCAATTGGTACGTCATCGGACCGGACGGGAGAGAGGCGCCGTTCCAGCTCCTGGGCGGCGGAAAGCTTGCGGTGATGACCGACCTACCGGCCGGCGCCAAAAAGACTTGGCGTCTCCAAGCGGGCCGGCCACAGGCGCCGTTCGCGGGCAGAGTTACGCTCCGGAAGCACGGAGGCGGCTACGAACTCGTCAACGGGCTGACTGGCGTCCGCATCCCCACCCCTCCCGCAGACCTGTCCCGCACGCCGGCGCCGATCCAGGGCGTGCGCTACGCCGACGGCGCCTGGAGCGCCACGGGACCGAACTTCCTCTCGGTCGCGGCGCGCGCCATGGAAGTGCAGGTCCTGGAGCAGGGTCCGCTTAAGGCAGTCGTCGTGGTGCTCTACCGATTTCCGCGGCCGGAGCTGCGGGATGGGGAAAGGGTCGTCGCCCCAGCCGGAGAGGGTTTCTACCGCTGCACGGTCGAGCTGCAGGCGGGCCAGCCCTCGGTGCTGGTGGAGGACGACACCGACGTCGACTTCTCGTACACACTCGACCTCTATCCCGGCCTGCTGCCGACCCAGGCGCGGTACCGAGGTGCACGCTCGGAGTCGCCCGAGGCGGGCCGCGACGAGTCAGGACGCAAGTACGAGGGCCACAACGGCAAGGTCGCCACCGACGCGATCGTCGATCTCAAGTATGATCGGCCCCGCGACTACCCGCGCATGGGTCACTGGCACCCGTGGATCGAGAGCTCCGGCTGGTACTGGATGCTCTACAACCCGGCGGGGAGCAGACTGGCGGGGATCTTCGGCGGTCGCGCCTCACGCCTCATCGGCGCCACGAACAGCGGCGTCAACGTCTTCACGCGGCCGGGCTCCGGCAGTGCGCCACCGGCTTGCGGGCTGCGGATCTCTAGTCTCCGCAGGACGGAAGATGGGCGCGTCTTCCCCCGCACGCGCTTTCACTGGGGGCTCTTCGTCGGAACCCGGGAAGAGCACTTGAAGCCGATTGCGGAGGTCCAGCCGATCAACCGGCAGATGAACCTGCACGGCGGCATCAACCTGAACAAGCTCCATCGGTACGTGCTCGACTACCCCGACCCGGCGCGCGGCTACGGCGCGCTCTTCATGGAGAAGGCGCCGCTCCAGCAGCTGAACGACCGGATCCGCCGCGAACCGGAAGGTGACGACTTCCGCCGGTTGGCCGAAGGCGACGGCTACAGCCGGGAGCTGCTCCAGTTCTGGAGCGACAGCACCGGAGAACGACGGACGGCGGTCGTCGACAGCATCGGGCAAGTGGCGCGCGGGTTCCTGGAAGCGATGGTGAATGGGAACGGGATCTACGACTGGTCGCCGGATCAGCTCGTCACCAGCTACTCCTACTGGATGGGCGCGCTCGAGATGAGCCGGAAGGCGCTCTGGATCGACCAGGTGCTCGCCGACCCCAAAACGCCGGCCGTGGACCAGTCACGCGTGAAGGCGTTCGCCGCCACGTTTGGGATGCTCCTCTCGGACGATGACTACGTGCCGCTCTTCGAGGGGCACGGGATGCACCTCGGAAACCCGAACATGCCGGTGCTGCAGCAGGGCATCCGGAGCCAGTTCACGCTGCTGCTGGCGGAGCACCCGGTGCTGCGGTCCCGCGTAGCGGAAGTGGAGAAGAAGACGCTCGCCACGCTGCACGAGATCGTAAACGCGCACGGCGCATCCATGAGCGCCACCAACTACATCGGCGCTGGCTTCGCGCCGACTCTCGACCTCCTCCTCCAGCTCCGGATGCAGGGGAAGGACCACTTCGGCACAGACCCGCGGCTGCGGCGCTTCTCCGAATTCTACATGCACCTGCTGACGCCGCCGGAGGTCCGCTTCGGAGGGCCGCGCAAGCTCGTCGCCTTCGGAGACAGCTCCACGCAGCGATCCGAGCTGTTCGGCGCGCTCGCCAGCGGCTTCCGCACCGCCGATCCCGCACTGAGCGCTCGGCTGATGGGCGCGTGGACCGCCGCGGGGAAACCCCATTCCAGCTTCTTCGGCACGTCGATCCTGAAGAACGACGAAGCCGCGCCCGCCCGCGAGCCGGCCCTGGGGGACGCCACCTTTCCCGGCTACCTGAGCGTGCTGCGACACGGGTGGGGCAAACCGCATGAGACGGCGGTGTGGATGATTGACGGCGATTACTACCACGACCACCGCCACATGGACCAGGGATCGGTAGCGATCTACGCCCTCGGCGCGCCGCTCTCGCTCGACTGGGGCTCCCTCTATTACCCGCAAGTCGCAGGCGGGTTCATGCACAGCATGGTGCTGCCGGAGAGCAGCATCGGCGCCGCCGAGGCGCTCGGCCATCCCCCGGCAAAGCTGCACGGCTGGAACCAGGACAGTCCACCGCTTCACACCAGCTACTTCGTCTGGGGCGTGCCGCCGTGGGGCAAGGCCTCGCAGGACGCCTTCCTCTCGTTTGACTCCGGGTCGCTGGCGCGGGCGCGGTTCAAGTCGGAGGCCGGCCCGGAATGGATCCGGTCGATCTACTCCATCCGACCCGACCCGGCGCACCCGCTCATCCTCATCCAGGACCGGTTTGCCGGCGAGGACGCCGGCCCAAAGATCTTCACCCTTAACCTGGCGGCGCAGGGAGAGGTGGAGACCCCTACTGGACGCGTCTCGCCCCCTATGCGCACTCACGACGCCCAGGGTGGACGGGAGCCGAACAAGAAGGAGCTCCCCTCCGCGGGCCCGGTCTTCCCGCTGCAGCCGGGGCTGAACCGGCTCGGCTTCACCGGACAGTGGAAGATCGACTGGGACCTCTACACCTTTGCGGACGAGCCGCAGCAGGCGCACGTCGGCAACTGGGCGCACTTCTACCATCCGCACACGGAGCAGGTCGAGTTCCGGAAGGCGAACGACCGCCCGTTCGAAGAGCGGCAGCACATCCTGCGGGTGCGCGGGCAAAACGGCTTTAATACGCTGATCCTGCCCTACCCCAAGGGTCGGCGACCGTCGGATCTGAAAGTCGTCCACAGCGAAGCCGGCGTCACTGTCACGCAGAACGGGGCCGAGACGCGGCTCGACGCTTCCGGCTTCACGTTCCGCCGCAGCGACAAGCTGGTGGTGACCGCATCATTCGGCACGGCACGCGTGGGCGGCCGCGGCATCTCCATCCAGGGTGGCCCGGCGGAGGTAATCGTGGACCCGAAGCGGGCAGTGGTGACTCTGAGCGGCCCCGCCGGCCCGCGGTCGGTACGGCTCCCCGCGGGGAGTTGGAAGCCGGTGCCGAAGAAGGGAGCAGCGACGCCCGTAAGGCGGCCGGACGGCGCGTGGGAGCTGAGGCAGTCCGGAGTCACTCCGAGCCGGTTCGAATTCTCGCGCTGAGCGGCGGCGCCCCACCCGTCTCCCGGGCGTTCCGGCTCCGGTCTGCGTTCGCTGCGCGGCCGGGGCCGTTCTCTTTTCCGCACTTCCGCCGACAGCAGTCGGGGACAAAAGTGCTAACATGAGAGGTCCGCCCCGCTCACCCTGCGGAGCCCTGCCTTTCCGAATGCAACTTTCCGATCACCTGAACGCTTTTTCCGTCGAAGACCTGCGGGAGCTCGCGGCGCGGCGCCGGCTCTCGCTCCCACCGAGCGTAATGCAGGGCCGGCAAACCCTGGTGACCTCCCTGAGCGCGATGCTGGGGCAGTACCACGGCGTCTACGGCACGATCTCGGAGCTGAACCGGGCGGAGACCGCCGTGCTCCGGCACGTGCTGTGCCAGCAGCGGCCCAGCCTGAGTCACCTGGTCGGGTCGCTGCGAGTCGACGAGCAGGCGATCCGCGAGACGCTGGATAGTCTGCGGCTCTGGGGGCTGATCTTTCCGGAGGGGAGCTGGGAGCACATCGCGGTGCCCCCGGCGACCAAGAATACCCTCAACTACCTGCCGAAGAGCGTTGGTGAGCTCGACGCTGCCAGCGCCCGCCCGCCACGGCTGGAGACGGTGGACGGAACGCGGTGCGATCCACGTCCGGGCTCGCTTTCCGGCGACCTGGCGGAGCTGCTGGCGCGGATCGCGCGGGTGAAGATGAAGGTGACGCAGGCGGGCCGCATGAACCGCCGGGACCTCCGCAGCATGGAAGCGGCGTTCCTGGTGAGCACCTCCGGTTATGCCGCCATGCTCTGGATCCTCTCCTGCGCCCTGCGGCTCGTGGCGGTGAGCTCGGACGGCTCGCTGCTGCCGACCGCCGCCGCGGAGAGCTGGCTGGCGCAGGAAGAGGGCGCGCGGGCGCCCGATGCGTTGGCGACGTGGGAGCAGCTGCGGGGCTATCCGGAGGGCAGCCGCGAGCCGCCGGAGGAAGCGGTCTACGTGCCGCAGCTCACCCAGCCGCTGCGGCAGCGGACCGCGCGGGAGCTTCGCGGGCTGGCGCCGGAGCAGGTGGTCTCCACCGCTTCGCTTTCCGGGGTGCTCCAGTGGCACCTGCCGAAGGCGTTCGCGCAGCACGACTCGCATTCGGACGCGGAGCTGGTGACGGCGCGGCTGGTGCGGTCGCTCTACTGGCAGGGCCTGGTGGCGGTCGACGACCCGGAGCGGCCGCGTCACTTCCGTCTCACCCCACTCGGGCTGCGCACGCTGCGAGGCGACGCCTCGATCCCGCTGGTGCCGGAGGAGCACCAGTTCTTCCTCCAGCCGAACGCGGAGATCTTCGCCCCGCCGAACCTCTCGCCGTGGGTGCTGTTCCACCTCCGCCGCTTCACCGGGGAGAAGAAGGGCGGTCCGGCCGGGATGTACCCCGTCAACGCCGATTCTCTGCGCCGCGCCTTCGACTCCGGTGTCAAGCCGGCGGAGGTCCGGCAGTTCCTGGAAGGGTTCTCCCGCACCGGCCTCCCGGGGAACGTGGCGGAGCTGATCCAGACTACCGGCCGGCAGCACGGCCGGATCCGGATCGTGCCGGCCGGCTTCGTGCTGGTGACCGACGATCCGGCGCTGCTGGACGAGCTGGGCGCGGTCCGCACCGTGAGCGAGCTGGTCGGAGAGCGGCTCACGGAGCGCGCCGCGCTGGTGGAGGGCTCGCAGGTCGGCGAGCTGCTCCGCCGGCTGCGGGCACGTGGTTACGCGCCGGCCAACGAGGCGGAGACCCAGCTCGAGCTCGGACTGCCGGCCAGCCCCGAGACGGCTCCGCCGCCGCCGGAGCCGCGCCCGGCCGCCGCGCCCGCCGTCGACTGGTCGATCTTAGAAGCGCGGGAAGAGCTGGTCATCGAGCCGGGCGAGCCGGTCGCCGGAGACGCCGCCGTCCTCGACCTCCTGAAGCGCGCCAAGGCGCAGCGGCTGGAGGTGGAGCTGCTGCGCCGCGCCCCCCGCTCCGGCGAGGGCCGCATTACCCTCTGGCCAACTTACGTAGACCAGACGGTGGTAGATGGTTACTGTCCGGAGCTTCAGAGCGACCACAGCTACAAGATCGCGCAGATCGAGTCCGCCCGCCTGACAGGAGAATCGTTCGCCGGTGAGTACCTATAACCCGCTGAATCCCCTGATCGTGCAGTCCGACCGGACGCTCCTCCTGGAGGTGCAGAGTCCGCTCTACGAAGACGCGCGGGAAGCGATTGCCGGCTTTGCGGAGCTGGAAAAGAGCCCGGAGCATATCCACACCTACCGGATCACGCCACTCTCTCTCTGGAACGCCCGCGCCGCCGGGATGGAGCTGCCCGACATGGAGGCGGCCCTCTCCCGGTTCAGCAAGTTCGAGGTCCCGCAGAGCCTGCTGGCCGACATCCGCGACCTCGTATCCCGCTACGGCCGGCTGAAGCTGGTGAAAGAGGGCGACCGCCTGCTGCTGAAGAGCGACGACCCGGCCCTGATCGCCGAAGTCTGGCACCAGAAGAAGGTCCGCGCCCTCTTCCGCGAGCAGGTGAACCCGCTCACGCTGGAAGTGCCGCTCCTTCACCGCGGCCTCGTCAAGCAGTCGCTCCTGAAGATCGGTTGGCCGGTCGAGGACCTGGCCGGCTACGCCCCCGGCGCCCCGCTCACGCTCTCCCTGCGCGACACCATGCTGCGCGGCCGCCCCTTCGGCCTGCGCGATTACCAGGTGGAGGCGGTGGAGAACTTCTGGGTCGGCGGCACCGAGCGCGGCGGCAGTGGCGTGCTGGTGCTGCCGTGCGGGGCGGGTAAGACCGTCATCGGCATCGCGGCGATGGCGAAGGCGCAGATGCAGACGCTGATCCTCGCCACCGGCATCACCGCCGCCCGGCAGTGGCGCGACGAGATCCTGGACAAGACCGACCTCCCCGCGGAGGCGGTGGCGGAGTACAGCGGCGAGGAGAAGAACCTGGCGCCGGTCACCATCGCCACCTACCAGGTGCTCACCTACCGTAAGGGCGGCAAGAAGGACCGCAACCCGGACGAGCCGGAGGACCTGGGCAACTTCCCCCATCTCGCCCTTTTCAGCGCGCAGAACTGGGGTCTCATCATCTACGACGAGGTCCACCTGCTCCCCGCCCCGGTCTTCCGCATGACGGCGGAGATCCAGGCCAAGCGGCGCCTCGGCCTCACCGCTACCCTGGTGCGGGAGGACGGACGCGAGGACGACGTCTTCTCCCTCATCGGCCCGAAAAAGTACGACGTGCCGTGGCGCGTGCTGGAGAAGCAGGGCTGGATCGCGGAGGCGCTCTGCAGCGAGATCCGGGTCGCCATGGACCAGGAGAAGAAGATGGAGTACGCGGTGGCGGAGCGCCGGGAGAAGTACCGGGTCGCCAGCACCAACCCCGTGAAGCTCTACACGCTCGACCGCCTCCTCCGCCGCCACGCGAACGACAACGTGCTGGTGATCGGCCAGTACATCGAGCAGTTGGAAGAGATCGCCCGCCGCTACGGCGCGCCGATCATCACCGGCAAGACCGCCAACCGGGAGCGGGAGAAGCTCTACCACGCCTTCCGGACCGGCGAGCAGAAGCTGCTGGTGGTGAGCAAGGTCGCCAACTTCGCCATCGACCTGCCCGACGCCAACGTCGCCATCCAGGTCTCCGGCACCTTCGGCAGCCGCCAGGAGGAAGCCCAGCGCCTGGGCCGCGTCCTCCGCCCGAAAGGCGAGGGCAACCCGGCCCACTTCTACTCGCTCGTCACGCGGGATACCGTGGACCAGGACTTCGGCGTCCACCGGCAGCTCTTCCTGACGGAGCAGGGCTACCGGTACGAGATCCTGGACGAGAGCGACCTGATCGAAGAAGGCGAGATCGAAGACGCCGCCGCGAAGCTGCTCGGCTAGCTTTAGAGGGATGAAGGCTGAGGGATGAGGGATGAATTCCCGAACCCCTCAGCCGCCCACTTTGATCAATCGAGCCCATCGGCTCGTGCTCGACGAACAGCCTTCTCGCACTTACGCTCCAGTGCGTGCCCACATCGAGGCAACGCTCCCCGAATTGGTCATTCTGAGCCCCAAGCACGGCGGAAGGCCGGCCATCCTGAAGGAACGGGGTCGCCCCATCGATCACCGTCATCCACTTCGATCAAGGCACCTTTCACCGAATTTGTCATTCTGAACGCAGTGAAGAATCTCGGCAGCCGTGTCGGTCCGGAGTTCGCATCCCCGTGACGAGGGATCGGCCTGGCCGGGCGGTCCCGAACGAGCGGGCTCATCTTGCCCCCGGAGCGTCGAGTGACGTAGATCCTTCACTGCGTTCAGGATGACCGCCGGGGAGCCGAGCCGAATACACCTGGGCCCTCCACCGGCAGGACATGACGGTGCGAACCCTGGCAGGGAGTTCCTCGAGGCGGTCAATGCCGGAGAGCGAAGGTCACCAGCGAGCAGGAGAAAGAGTAGGAGCAGGACCTCCCGTACACAGGGGTCCGGATTCATCCCTCATCCCTCATCCCTCATCCCTCATCCCTCATCCCTCATCCCTCATCCCTCATCCCTCATCCCTCATCCCTCATCCCTCATCCCTCATCCCTCATCCCTCATCCCTCATCCCTCATCGTTCGAGAAGCCTTCCTACAGTGGGGGGCGCGTCCTGCCATAATCGGAGCAGCGAACGAAAAAAGCCCGGGGGCCGCTAGGTCCCCGGGCAATACACTAGGTTGATCGAGCGGAGTAAGAAAACTCCTCTCGCCGACAGGATACCAGAGCGAGGGAACGTTTGGGTTCCCTCGCTCATTGCGTTTTCAAGAGGTGATCGCCCCCGGAGCGGGCGGTCTTATGTCGCCCGAGCAAGCGGCGCGAGGCGGTTCGGGCCCTTCCCCAGGCGCACCGCCTCCCGGATCGCGGCGGTGACCAACTCTTTCGCCGCGGCGCACGCTTCCGGCAGCTCCGCGCCGAGCGCCAGGTGGGCGGTGAGGGCGGCGGAGTAGAGGCAGCCGGTGCCGTGGACCGGACCCTCCCCGACCCCGAGCCGCTCGCCGGGATACTCCCGGAGCTCGCCACGCCAGTAAAGGGTGTCGACCGGGTCGCCGGGCAGGTGGCCGCCCTTGATGACGACCGCCTCCACTCCGAATGCGGAGATCGCCGCGGCGGCCCGGCGGAGGCTCTCCCGATCGTGGATCTCGATCCCGCTCAGGATCGCGGCTTCCACCGCGTTGGGAGTTACCACCCGCGCCTGCGGCAAGAGCTGCCGTCGCAGCGCCTCCAGGCCGCGGGAGCAGAGGAGCGGAGTGCCGTCCTTCGCCGCGAGCACCGGGTCGACCACCAGGTTCGGGAGGCGGCGGCGGCGAACCCGCGCGGCGACCACCTCGACGACCCGCGCGCGGCCGAGCATGCCGGTCTTGGCGGCGGCGATCGGCAGGTCGGTCGCCACGGCATCAATCTGCTCGCCGATAAACCGCGGCGGGACGTGGTGCACGCGCCGGACCCCGGCGGTGTTCTGCGCTGTCAGCGCCACCGCCACGCTGGCGCCGTAGACGCCGAGCGAGTGGAAGACCCGCAGGTCGGCCTGCAGGCCCGCGCCTCCACAGGTGTCCGAGCCGGCGATGGTGAGCGCGACCTTCACCCCGCTATCCCAGACCTGCCACCAGCGCCGGCAGGTCTCGTACGCCGGAAAGCACCCAGTCCGCCCGCTGCTCCGCTGGGATCTGCTCCACCTCCTCCGCGCGGGTGACGCCGGAGAGCACCAGCGCCGTCCGCAGGCCGAGTCGCTTCGCGCCGAGGATGTCGGTCTCGGAGCGGTCCCCCACCATCAGCGCGTTCTGTGGAGCGGAGCCAGTCAGCTCCAGCACCCGCGCCCACATGCCGGACTCCGGCTTGCCGATCGTGATCGCGGGGACGCCGGTCGAGACCTCGAGCGGCGCCACCATCGCGCCGCCGCCGGGGATCTCGCCGGTCTCCTGGGGAAAAGTCGCATCCCGGTTGGTCGCCACGAAGCAGGCGCCGTGGACCTGGATCTGTTCGTGCGCGCGGCGCAGCTTGTCGTAGGTGAGCGAGCGGTCGAGCCCGGCCACGACGTAGTGGGCGGGTGTCTCGTCGTCCGCGGCCAGCACCTCCATGCCGATCTCGCTCAGCTCGCGCCGCAAGCCGGACTCGCCGATCACGTAGGCCCGCTTCCCCGCGGCGCCCTGGCCGCTAAGATAGAGCGCGGTCGCGTAGGCGGAGGTGACCACCTGCTCCGCGCGCGTGGGGTAGCCCATGCGGGAGATCTTTTCCGCGTAGTCGTCGCGGCTGCGAGTGGAGTTGTTCGTCAGGAAGAAGAGCGAGTGCCCCGCGGAGTCGAGCTCCCGCAGCGCCTCCAGGGCGCCGGGGATCGGGGTGTCGCCCAGGTACACCACACCGTCCAGATCGAAGATCAAAACCACGCCGCACCCTCCTCGCCGCCGCTCGCGCGATCCGGAGCTCCGTCCCTGCCGCTCCGGGCTGGAGAAGTATATACCGATCCGGACCGCGGGGGAGCGGCCAACCACAGGGAGCCCGGCACGGTGGGCGGCGAGAGAGCCGGTTATTTTTCCGACAAGCGCCGGCGCGGCAGGTGGAGCAGCTCACCGGCGCGAACAGTGAGGATACTCTTATACCAGCCGCGGCGCCAGCAGGATCCGGAGCCGGGGTTAACATTGCTGCTCTCCTCTTCGGGCGGTGAGCGGCGCTACTGTTCGTAACTTCATTAGCTAATGACAGATCCTGCCGTGTTCCCGCGGCGCTCCTCCGCTCCGGAGGAGCGAGGGCACGTGGATTCGTGCCTGCTGCTTGTTCACTGGGCGGAAGTAGTCCGTCACCTGCCGGGCTGCTCTCCCGCGCTCCTGTCCCACGCCCTGCACCGGCGCCTGGGGACGGAATTCACCGACCTCCGCGGCCTGGCGGTGCTCCCCGCGACCGCCGGGGAGGAGCTGCGGCGAGTCTTTGAATGCTGGGGCATCGAGTGCGAAGCCCCGGAGCGCCACCACTCCCTGGAAGAGCTGCTCTCCCGCCGCCAGATCACGGCCAACACGGTCCTGGCGGTGACCACCACCACCTCCGGCGAAGAGGCGGTGGCGGCGGCGCGCGGGCTGGGGGCGCGGGTGACGATCTGGACTCCGGAGGCGACCGCCGGCGCTGCCTGCAGCGGGGCGGAGCTCCGGCGGCTCCAGGACGAGCTCCACCTGGAGACGGCGCATCCGGTCGGCCTCTTCGTCGACTGGCCCTACGTCCTGCGGACGCCGCAGGCAGACGGCGACGCGCCCCGGACGACGCTCGCCTACCGGCTGCTGTGGGCGGCGCGCCTCACCGGATCGCTCGTCACCGCCCGCTTCTTCGGCATCGACGGCTGCCCCCACGGGGCGGACCTGGCCGGCGTCGCGGCGGCGTGGCCGGAGCTCTCCGTGAACGCGTCGGAGGCGGAGGGGCCGATGCGCGCGGAGCTGGAGGCGCTGCTGGACGATCCACACGCGCCCCACACCTGGATTCTCACCACGGAGGCACCGTGGCTTCCGGAGCTCGCGGAGCGGGCACGCTCCCGCGGGATCCGCGTGCTCTGGTGGCGCGCCCGGCCGGCCGGGGAAAGCGCCCCGCCGGAGTGGACGCTGGACGGCTGCTCGGACCTGAGCCCGCTGCTGGCGGCGCCGGCCCACCCGGACGCCTGGCATCCCCAGGCGCCGATCCGGGCCAGCCAAACCGTAGTCCGGGCGCGGGTGGAGCCGCGGCCGCCGGCCGGCACCGCCCCGGCCGGCGCGGCGCCGGGACCGATCCCCGCCGACGCCCGACTGGGACCCTGGCTGCGGCTGCTGTTCTACACGGAGTGCGCCCTGCGGCGGCACGGGTGGAGCCGGATCTCACTGCGGCGGCTCGCGGCGCACCTCGCGGAGTCCGAGGAGTTCGGTCCCACCACCGCCAACAGCCTCGTCTGGCTGAACCGCGCCCGCGACGAGGGGCTGCTCCTCTTCGACCAGGAGACGCGCAGCGGGGAGATCTCCCACCGCGTCACCGTCTGCCACCCCAATCCGGAGCACCCGCTCACTCGCACGTCGGTGGAGGTGCCGGACCGCTGCCTACGCCTGCTCCGCCAGATGCTTCACCGCATGCCGTGGGTCAGCTTCAAGCTGCTGCGGAACGTGCTGCTGCGAGAGCAGTGGCTCGGGGGCCCGCCCTACTTCCTCGACGAAGCGGCCGTGGACGAATGGCTCAACTTCCTCATCCAGTGCAGCGCCGTGCGGATGAGCAAGGAGCCGAACATCGAGAACCCGGAGTACCCGGTCACCGCCCTGCGCCTGAACGAGCAGCACCCGGTGGCGCGCGCCTACGTCCCCACCCCGGAAGAGGCGCGCCGCCTCGGCGCGGAGCGCGCCGTGCTGGCGATCGACCACTTCCTGATCCGCAACCGCAAGCCGTGGATGGCGATGGGCGCGCTGCGCCGCAGCCTCTCCGCGATCCACCGGGAAGAGCTGCAGACCCTGCTGCAGGGGCTGCAGAACCTCGGCGCGCTCGTCACCGAGAGCTACCCGAACCCGCAGAAGGAGCACGCCACCACCGGCTGCCGGCTGCGGCGGGACGAGCCGTTCGTTAAGGGGACGCTGCAGACTCGGGACCTGATCGTCAGCGTGGCGCAGGGCCAGCAGCAGGGTCGGGGCTGGATCCCGCTCTCCGGCCTGGAAGCCGAGCTCGACGCGCGGCTCGACGCCGCCCCCGCGGAGCGACGCGCCTGGATCCGGCTGCTTCGCGACGAAGGGCTGCTGGAGCTCGACCAGGAGCACGACGCGGAGGAGGACGAGCCGTGGGGAGACACCCGCTGCCGCCTGAACGCCGCCGACCCGGTGGTGCGCCAGATCGTCGGCTAAGAAGCCTCCACCCGGGCTGGGGATAGGACTGCCGGCGAGAGGGCACCTACGCGGGCGCCGGTACAGTCCGGCGGTGTGGACCCGGCCGGGCGGTGGTATCCTGACGAAGGAGGATTCAAGGATGCAGCGGCGACCCCTGGGCAGGACCGGAGAGGAGCTCTCGATCATCGGCTTCGGCGGCATCGTGGTGATGGACGTCGACCCGTCCGAGGCCGCGTCGGCGGTTGCGGAAGCGGTCGACCGCGGCATCAACTACTTCGACGTCGCCCCCAGCTACGGAAACGCCGAAGAGCGCCTCGGTCCCGCGCTGGAGCCGTACCGGGACCGCGTTTTTCTCGCCTGCAAGACGATGAAGCGCTCCCGCGAGGAAGCCGCGGAGGAGCTGCGGCAGTCGCTCACCCGGCTCCGCACCGACCGCTTCGACCTCTATCAGCTCCACGCGATGACGACGCGGGAGGACCTGGAGACCGCGACCGGCCCCGGCGGCGCGCTGGAGGCGATCCTGGAAGCCCGGGAGCAGGGCCTCGTCCGGCACGTCGGCTTCAGCGCCCACAACGTGGAGGTCGCGCTGGAGCTGATGGACCGCTTCCCGTTCGACAGCATCCTCTTCCCGATCAACTGGACCGAGTACTTCCACGCCGGCTTCGGGCCGCAGGTGGTGGAGAAGGCGGTCGAGAAGGTGGTCGGCCGGCTCGCGCTCAAGGCGATGGCGCGGCAGAAGTGGCCGGAGGGCGCGGACCGCGACACGTGGCCCAAGTGCTGGTACGAGCCGTGCCAGGATCCCGCCGAGGCGGCGCTGGCGCTCCGCTTCACCCTGAGCCAGCCGGTCACCGCGGCGATCCCTCCCGGGGACCTCCACTTCCTGCGGCAGGCGATCCGCGTGGCGGAGAGCTTCGAGCCGATCTCGGACGCGGAGCGAGACGAGCTGCGCCGGCGCGCGCGGGAGCTGGTGCCGTTCTTCGAGCTCACCCCCGCCTGATCGGCGCTTCCGGGTGGGAGCGAGTGTGCCCCCACGCTCCCACCCGGACCCAGCTACGGCTTCTGATCCCCTTCCGGGAGCAGGAACTGCGGCTCCTTCGCCGCCCCCTTGGGCTGGAGCGGCGGGGTCTCAATCCTCGGCAGAGACACCCCCTGCGGCTGCGCCGGCTGCCGGCGCTGGGGTGCGTCCGTCCGCGGGGCCGGGTGCCGCGCGCTCTCCGCGTGCGCGTCCCCCGCTACGTGCCCCGTCAGGATCGACTCCCGGACCTGCGACATCACGTCGGCCAGTCCGCCCGGCGTGTGCGGGATCATCACGGTGTTGGTGCGGCTGCTGCCGCCCACTTCCTTCAGCATGTCGAAGTACTGCGTGAGCAGGATGAGCTGCATTACGTCGGCCGGCGTCGCGCCCGGCACGCCCGCCTGGAAGCTCTCCACGCTCTCCCGAAGTCCTTCGACGATCGCTTTCCGCTGGCCCGCGATCCCCTGGCCGTGCAGGATCGTCGACTCCGCGGAGCCCTGCGCCTGCTTCACTTTCAGGATGCGCTCCGCCTCGCCGCGCTCCTCCGCCGCCTTCCGCAGGCGAGTGGCGGCGTTGATCTCGTTCATCGCGTCCTTGACCTTGGCATCCGGGTTGATGTCGTTCACCAGCGCGCGGACGATGCCGTAGCCGTACTGGGTCATCGTCTCCTGCAGGTTCTGCTTCACGGCGGTGGCGATCTCGTCCTTGTTCTGGAACACCTCGTCCAGCGGCATCCCCGGCACGGCGGAGCGGACCTCGTCGAAGATGTACGACTCGATCTGCGTGATCGGGTCGGCCAACTCGTAGAACGCCTCCTTCACCCGCTCCGGGATCACGTAGTACTGCACCGCGATCAGCAGGTGCACGAAGACGTCGTCCTTCGTCTTCGTCTCCACGTTCACCTGCAGCTCCTGCACCTTGAGCGAGACGCGCCCCGCCACGCTCTGCCACGGCAGCACCAGGTAGGTGCCGGCGTGCAGCACCTTCTCGAACCGTCCCCACGACTCGACCACGGCCGCGGTCTTCTGCCTCACGACGATGAAGTATGGAATCAACATGGCTCCGCTCTCTCCTCTTCCGGTGTCACTTTGGGTCCAGGTTCCGCTTCGGCCCCGCCGCGGCCTCTCTCGGCCTCCACTCCACGAAACGCGGGAAACACGCGCCGGTTGCGGTACCGGGATGCCCCCGGCGACTTCGCGTGCGGCTCGGGTAGAATGCCGGTATGCCCCTGGGAACGGTGAGCGTGGTCTACGGGCCGCGGTGCGAGGTGATGGACGGCGGCGTCGCCCTCCCCTGCCTGCTGCGCGGCCGGCTGAAGCTGGCGGCGGGCTCGCTGGCGGTTGGGGACCGGGTGGAGTACCGGCGGGTCGATGAATGCACCGGCGTGGTAGAGCGCGTGCTGGAGCGGCGGAACCAGCTGGCGCGCCCCGCGCGGGAGCGGACCCGCCGCCGGGGCGCCGGCCCGGCCCCGGAGCAGGTGGTGCTCGCCAACCCGGACCAGGTGGTCTTCGTCGCCGCCGCGCGCGACCCCGGGATCCACTTCGAGCTGATGGACCGCGCGCTGGCGCTCGCCCGCGCCTCCCGCCTGCCGGCGGCGATCTGCGTCAACAAGATCGACCTGGCGCCGCGCGGCGAGATCGAGCGCCTGATGCGCCCGTACGAGCAGCTCGGCATCCCGGTGGTCTACACCAGCGCGGAGCAGCGCAGCGGCCTGGAGGCGCTCCGCCCCTACCTACAGGACCGCCTCTCGTTCTTCTGGGGCGGCTCCGGCGTGGGGAAGTCGAGCCTCATCCGCGCCCTCACCGGCGAGGAAGTGCGAGTCGGCCGGTGGCGCACCGACAACCCGCGCGGGCCGCACACCACCAACGTTACCCGGCTCTACCCGCTGCCGTTCGGCGGGCTGATCGCCGACACGCCCGGCTTCGACTGGCTGGAGCTCGACACGGTCCAGGAGGACGAAGACACGCGCGTGGACGCGCTGCTCCCGGAGGCGGCGGATCACGCGCCGCTCTGCCGCTTCCCCGCCTGCTCCCACTGCGGAGAGCCGGACTGCGCGGTGATGGCGGCGGTCGTGGCGGGAGAGATCGACCGCGGCCGGTACGCGCGGTTCCGTGCGGAGATGGCGGAGACGCTGCCCACGCCGGACCTGCCGCTGGAGTTGTATGCGGAAGGCGACGACCTGCTCTTCCGGATGCGGGAGGGCAATAGCTCGCTCTGGACCACCTTCCGCTTCTTCCACCTCTTCCAGCGGGAGCGTCCGGAGCGCGCGGGACTGCTGGGGGCGCTCGGCGCGCCGGCGGACGGTCGCGACCACTACTGGGCGGTCTTCCAGGAGAAATGGCTCGGCACCGAGAGCCGATCCGTGCTGCAGGCGAAGCTGACCTGGCTCTCCTCCGCGGTGAGCCCGCCGGAGCCGGGCGAGGAGGTGGTGCTGCGCGACCGCGGCATCGTCCGCGGAATCGGCCGCGTCCGAGAGCTCCGGCCGGCCGCCCACCCGTGGCGGCTCCGCCAGCCGCTGAAGGGCACCGCCATCTACGAGGCACGCGCGTTCTGGACCGACCTCAAACCGCCTGCCGGGGTGGAGCTTCCGGAAATCTCCGGAGAACTGCTCGTGCTCGGTTCAATCGACCGCTTCGAGGTGATCCCGGAGCTCGGAATGGGCGTGCTTACGCGGCAAGAGGCCGGCTGGGTGCTAGACTTTCTGGAGGTCGGCAGCGCGGAAGACGCCCTGGCCCACGGGTAACGAACCGTGTTGCAGGTTTGCAAGTTGTCAGGTTGGCAGGCTCACTGTCCCCGACGAGCGGGTTCGGAACCTGTAACTTGCAACCTGGCAACCTGTTATTGGCTCGGAGTTGACGTCGAATGCAGCATCTGATCGAAGGGCTTCACCAGTTCCGTACGGATATCTTCAGCTCGCAGCGGGAGCTGTTCGAGCGGCTCGCCCACGGGCAGCGGCCGGAAACGCTGTTCATCACCTGTTCGGACTCCCGCGTGAACCCGAATCTGCTCACGCAGACCGGCCCGGGGGAGCTGTTCATCCTGAGAAATGCCGGAAACATCGTGCCGCCGGCCGGCGCGCCGGTGAGCGGCTCCGCGGCGACGATCGAGTACGCGGTGGAGGCGCTGGGCGTGCGAGACATCATCGTCTGCGGCCACTCACTCTGCGGCGCGATGGATGGCCTGCTCCGCCCGGAGCAGCTCGAGCGCCTGCCGTTGATGCAGGCCTGGCTCTCGCACGCGCGGAAGACCGGAGAGATCGTGCGGGAGAACTATCGCCACCTGTCCGGCGAGGCGCTGCTGATGGCGGCCATCGCGGAAAACGTGCTGGTGCAGCTGGAGCACCTCCGCAGCTATCCGGTGGTCTCCCAGGCGATCGATGAAGGGCGTCTCACCCTGCACGGCTGGGTCTACAAGTTCCAGACGGCGGAAGTCTTCGCCTACGACCCGGAGCAGGGGCAGTTCACGCCGCTCGCCGCGTCACTCGGCTCCTCGCTCCCGGGCCTCGTCCCGAGCGCCCACCCTACCGGCCCCATCAGCTAATCAGCGAGAGCGGGCCGTGAGCGCGCTGAAGACCTCCTCGACGCCGGCCGCCATGCGGGCCACGCTGAACCGGTCCAGGACCGCCTCGCGGCCGGCAGCGCCGAGAGCCCGCGCGCGGTCCGGGTCGAGGAGCAGCTCTTCGATCGCTTCGGCGAGGGAGAGGGGGTCATCCGGCTCGCACAGTACTCCCCCTCCGGTCTCCGCGATCAGCTCCGGGAACGCCGCATGACGCGGCTGCACCACCGGTACGCCGGCCGCCAGCGCTTCGAGCACGTAGAGGCCGAACGACTCTCCATAGGTGGCCGGCACGGAGAAGACAGAGAGCCCGCGCAGGAGCTCGATCTTCTCCTCCCGGCTCACGTTCGGGAGGAACCGCGTATCGGGAGCGAGCCCCTTCTCGGAGAGCCGGTCCTTCATCCGCTCGACGAACACCTCGTCCGCGGCGGTGCAGGCTCCCGCCACCCGGAGCTGAAGCCGCGGGACGCGGTCCCGCGCGCGGAGGAGCAGGTAGGCCTCCACGAGCGTCTCCAGCCCCTTGGCGGCGCACATCCGGGCGAGGTACCCGAGCACCGGCGGGTCGGGCCGGGTCGCGGCGGGCGTGTAACCGTCGAGCAGGATGCCGGGATAGACCGGATGCACCTTCTCCCGCGGCAGGCGAGCCCGGTCGCACATCAGGTCGCCGTAGTAGCGGCTCACCGGGAGGAACGCATTCACGTCCGCGGCGCGCTCCTGCACCGCGGCCCAGGAGGCGCTCCGCTCCGGCTCCGGGAGCGCGTCGAGGAAGGTGTCCTCTCCCTGCAGCAGGCAGACGATGGCGGCGCCGGTGCGCTCCTTTAGCCGCCGCGCCAGCCCGAGCAGCAGCGCGTTGGAGAGGCAGATGACGTCCGGCTTGCCTTCGGCCGCCATCCACTCGACCAGCCGCTCCACTTCCTTCGCCTGGTGGCCCTCTTCTCCGCGCAGCATGGAGAGCGTCAGCTCCCCCAGCTCCCGCGCGCTCGTCATGCCCGCCTTGCGGCCGGCGGCGCGGAGCAGCGCGGGCGAGTCGAAGAGACGGTCGAGCCAGCGCGGGGTCCGGCGGAAGAGCGACAGCTTCTGCTGCAGGTAGACGTTGATCCCGCCGAACAGGACCGGCGTGCCCGCCGTGGCAGGCGGCTCGTCCAGCGCCAGCGGCAGGTACATCGGCACCAGCAGCGCGTCGTGCCCGCGCCGCCGCAGCTCCGAAACGAGGGCGTTGTCCCGGATGCAGGTGCCGCAGTAGAAGCTGCCGGTGCCGGCAGTGAGCTGGACGATGCGCATTCAGTCCTCGGCGGCGGGAAGCGGCGGCAAGATCTCCAGCACCTCGGCCAGGGCGGCGCCGTCCGGCCGGGAGAGCACGTTGCGGCGGCCGTAAAGGGTCGCCGGCTCGAAGAGGCCCAGCGCCGCCGCGATCTCCGGGTTCGGCTCCACCGCGAAGAACCCGCTGGGACAGCTCCCGTGCTCGATCTGGTGGATCGCCAGGATCGTGCCCAGGGGACAGCGGCTCTCCAGGATGAGCGGACGCGCCGCCTCCGGAAACTGGTCGCAGTGGATCACGATGGCACCGTACTCCACCGCCCGCCCGCTGTCGCCGGTCACCAGCACGACCTGCCGCATCAACGCGTCGCCTTCCAGCCGGCGCTCCAGCAGCCGCAGGGAGATTCGCTCACCGTGGAACCGCTCCAGGGTCGGCGTCATATCGCGATCGTGGACCAGCAGGCCCCGGTACGGCTGGGGCATCTCCGGCCCTTCCACCGGCCGCGCCTGCGGCAGCGGCTTGCCCGCGGCGCGATAGAACGCGTCGAGCGGGTAGAGCAGCGTGTTCACCGGCTCCATCAGGCGTAGCGGGCGTTCCGGTGCTGCGGAAGGAAGAATTCGTGAAGCAGGCGGTCGGCCTGCAGGAGGCCCTCACGGTTGAGGCGCAGCTCGTCGCCCTCGATCGAGAGGAAGCCCCAGTCCTGCAGCCGGGCCATCGGCTCGGCAAACTGCTCGGTGATCTCCGCGCCGAACTTCTCCCGGAAGTAGCCGGCGTTCACGTGCCCCAGCTTGAACTGCAGGATCAGCTCGCGGATCAGCCGCTCCTCCGCAGTCGGCGTGAGCGCCCGGTAGATCGGGAGCCGTCCCGCGTCCAGCTCCGCCAGGTACGGCTCCCAGTTGTGCTGGTTCTGGAAGTGCGTTCCGCCCACGTGCGAGAACGAGGCCACGCCGAGCCCGATCAGGTCGGCGCCGCTCCAGAGGCAGTCGCGATAGAGGAACTGGGTCCGGCTCGGGTCCTTCACGGCGGTGTAGGCGCTCTTGACCGTGTAACCGGCCCCTTCCAGCCGCTCGAAGGCATACTGCACCCAGGCGCGCTTCTTCGCCCAGTTCGCCACCGGCGCCACCTCCGCGCCCTGCTCCCTCATCTCCCGGAAGATGGTGGTGTTGTACGGGATCTCCATCTGGTAGATCGTCACGCTGTCCGGCGCGAGCTCCAGCGTCCGCGATACGGCGCGCTCCCAGCCCTCGTCGGTGTCCCCCATCATCCCGGCGATCAGGTCGATGTTCACCTGCGGGAAGTCGTTGTCGCGGATGAAGCCGTAGGCGCGGTCGATCTCCTTGGCGCCGTGCGCGCGTCCGTTCAGCTTCAGCGTGCGCTCGTCGAAGTGCTCCACACCGAGGGAGAGCCGCGTGACGCCCATCTCCCGCAGGAACTTGACCTTCGGCTCGCTGAGCGTGCCCGGCTCGCACTCGAACGTCACCTCTTCGGCCTCGTCCCACGACAGGAGCTGCTTCATCCCGTCGGTGAGGTAGGTGAGCTGTCGAGTGGAGAGATACGAGGGCGTGCCGCCCCCGAAGTAGATGAACTTCGGCTTCCGGCCGCCGAGGAACGGCTTCTCCACGTAGAGCGAGAGCTCCCGCAGCGCCGCGTCGAGGTAGCCCTGGATCTCGGAGGAGTTCTTGTCCGTGTAGACCCGGAAATAGCAGAAGTGGCAGCGGCGGCGGCAGAACGGAATATGGAGGTACTGGCCCAGGACGGTTCCCGGAGCCGGCTCCCGCTCCAGCGCCGCGCGGGCGTCGGCGGCCTGGTCGGTCGACCAGAACGAGTAAGGGGGGTAGTTGGAGACGAAATAGTTGCCTACCCGCGTCTCTTCATCCGATTCGATCTGGATGAGCTGCCCGGCTCCGGTCGTGCTCGTCTGCGCCGCTGTCGACATCGTGCTGGTCCTCTATTCGTCCGCCGTCCTCGTGCCGGACCGCTACGCGCCGAACGCGTAGACGTAGCCGTCGTTCGCCCCGAAGATCGCCAGGCCGTCCGAAACCGCCGGCGAGCTCATCACCGGCTGGCCGACTTCGTACGACCACAGCTCCTTGCCGTCCGCCAGGTTAACCAGGTAGACGCGCCCGTCCTCCGAGCCGAAGATCACCTTCCCGTCCACCACCACCGGCGAGCTATCGACCTTGCCGCGCGTGCGGAAGGTCCAGATCCCCTTGCCGGTCTGGCGATCGATGCAGTGGAGCTGCTTGTCCCGGCCGCCGATCACGATCCGGCTGCCCACTACCGCCGGCGACGAGAAGTAGGGGAAGTTGCGGTCGCGGTAGGTCCAGAGCACCTTGCCGGCCTGCACGTCGGCGCAAAGCACCTGGTTGCCGTAGTGCCCCAGGTAAGCATACCGTCCGTCGACCGCCGCTGATCCGGCGATGTAGTCGCCGATCTCGACGTCGCGCACCCGCTTACCGGTCGCCAGGCTCACCACGTAGAGCTTGCCGTCGCAGCCGCCGAAGATCACCTGCCCGCTGCTGATCGCGGGGGTGCCGTTGACGTAGTTGTCGGTCTCGTGGGTCCAGACCGCCTTACCGGTCGCCGCATTCACGCAGTGCAGCCGGTTATCGTAGCTGCCCACCAGCACCCAGAGACCTTTACCGCCGGGGGCCGAAGCGACATTTGCCGCGCCGAGGATCTTGTCCTCGGTCTTGTACCGCCACGCCAGCTTGCCGGTAGCGGCGTTCAGCCCGTAGAGGTAGCCGTCGTCCGCGCCGATCACCACCACGCTGCCCGCCAGGCACGGCGCCGCTTCGATCTTGCCGCCGGTCTTGTACGACCAAAGCCGCTGACCGTTGCTCTGGCGCAGCGCGAAGACGGTGCCGTCGCCGCCGCCTACGAAGACCTTCCCGCCGGAGACCACCGCGGTAGCGGCCGGCTGGTTGCCGGTCTTGAACTTCCAGACCGGCCGGAGCTTGGCCGGAAGCTTTCCGGAGGCGAGGCCGAGCTGCCGGGCGCTCCCGCGGAAAAGCGGCCAGGCGGCACCCGCGGCGCTGGCGGTGCCCGCCAGCAGCAGGCCGAGCGTGACCCCCGCGAGGGCACGGCGGGTCAGGCGAGGAGGGATGTCGGGGCGTACTTCCATGTTCGGGCTCCGTGGCAGATCACCATGGTATACGCAAGTACCACGCAACTATGAGGCGAGGCCGGCGTGATGGTTTCGGAACGCCACGAAGACGCAGTACCCCGGGACGCGCTTCAGAGGCCGAGCTCGTCGACCGATTCGGCAAGCAGCGCCCGGTCGATCAGCTCGTCGCAGGCTCGTGAAAACGCCTCGTCGCGGGCTTCTTCCAGCCACTCGGTGATGATGCCGGCGTCTTTCAACATGAGTAAGATCCGTCACGGGCGCGCTGCGCTTCGACGACGTTCCCCTCTCGGGAAACGGTGGCAAGTGTCGCACGCTGTAAAGTTACGCCGCTGACGGCGCAGGCGGGACTTGCCGCCGTCCGGCGCTCCGGAGGGGCGCGAAATGCTCGGCCGCCTTCGATTTCCCACCCTAGTCATCCTGAAGGCACTGAAGGATCTACGTCGCCCCGTCTGCGCCGGAGCGGGAGGCTTGACGCACGGAAGGGCACCGGCAGCAGAGTCCGCGTCACCCGCCTGCGTACTCCGTTCCCTTCCGGCTGCCGAGATCCTTCACTGCGTTCAGGATGACTGGGATGTACGCCGGAGGCAGCCGTTCGTCTCTCCGGATAGAGCGGCAGAACCTACGCCGCCCCCCGGGGGCACCAACTTTACAGCGCGCGACACAAGCTCTCGCCCCCGCGTCAGCGGGGTCCAACACGAAATTCCCTCCACGCCGGGGTGATCCGAACTGTGCCTTTCAATGCAGCTCGACCGGCTGCTCAGACACCGGCTCCCGCTCCGAGGACGGCGCGATAGAGCGTTGCGAACTCTGCCGCTCCGATCTCGCGGGGGTTGAAGCGGGCAGTCCACTGCGCCGCCGCCTCCCCCGCGAGCAACTCGACGTCGACCTCTCCGGCCGGCACCGCCGAGGTCTCACTTCCGAGCCGGAGTAGCGCCTCGAGACGGCTGACCAGCCGCTCCACCGCCTCTTCGGCCGGCGCATCGGGGGCAGCGATGCCGGCGAGGACGGCCAGGTCTCGGTAGGTCTCGCGCGCCTGCGGCTCCGCCGCGTTGAACCGGACCACCTGCGGCAGCATGAGCCCGACGGCTATCCCGTGCACGGTGCCGTGGTGGGCGGTGAGCGGGTTCGCGGCGGAGTGCGCGGCGCCGAGCATGCTGTTCTCGATCGCGAGGCCGGCGTAGGCGGCGCCGAGTTGCATCCGCGCCCGGGACTCCAGGTCGTCCGGCTGCTCCAGCACTCGCTCGAGTGCCCCGGCCGTCAGCCGGAACGCCTCGCGGGCAAAGAGGACGGAGATCGCGTTCCGCTTGCGGGTGACGGCCGACTCGACCGCGTGCGCCACCGCATCGATGCCGGTGGCGTGGGTGACGTGCCGCGGCTGCGAGACGGTGAGCGTCGGATCGAGCAGAGCGATGCGGGCTGCCGCCTTGGGGTCCCCGCACGCCATCTTCTGGTGCGTCTCGTCGTCCGCGATCAGCGCGAACGACTGGCACTCGCTGCCGGTGCCGGCGGTAGTCGGCGCGGCGATCAGCGGCAGCATCGGGCGGGTCGCCTTGCCCACGCCCCAGTAGTCGTGCATCCGGCCGCCGTTGGTGAGCAGGAAGTTGGCGCCGCGCGCCGTGTCGATGCTGCTCCCGCCGCCGAGGCCCAGGAGCCCGTCGATCCGCTCGTCGCGGGCGAGGTCGCGGCACGCCTCCACGTCTCGCGCCGTGGGATTCTCCCGGACCCGGTCGAAGAGCGCCAGCTCCACGCCAGCGGAGCGGAGGGCCGCGCCGGCCCGGTCCACGTGGCCGGCGGCGACGATCCCCGGGTCCGTGACCACCAGGATGCGGGTAATGCCCAGCTCCCGCGCCAGCTCTCCGAGCCGCTCGATGCTGTTGTTACCGAAGACGAGGCGAGTGTGCGGCCGGAAATCGAAGCCGGAAGAGATCATTAGGGTCTAGGGTTCAGGGGCCAGGGTTTAGACCCCAACGGTGGGCGCACCCGGGATCCGTAAGGAGAGCACCGCAGCTAGAAGCTTGAGATTCGGGTCCAGGGTAGCTCGCGTGAGGCGGCAGTCGTTACCGCAGCCACACCCTGGACCCTGGACCCTAACCCCTAGAATGCCGAGCGCTGGATGGCGCGGCGGCGGTAAAGGAACTCGAAGAGGTTGCCCTCGTGCGGCTGGTCCCACTCCACTCTCGACGTAGGGAGCGGCCCCAGGTTCAGCCGATCGATGAGCGGAGAGCCGATGAGCGCTTCCGTCCACGCCGGGTCTTCGGTGAGGGCGGTCACCACGAGCGACGGCCCCATCTGCTCCAGCATGCGGGACTGCGGCATCTCGACCACGCTGGCGTACGGAAAGAGGAACTCCCGGTTCGCCAACGGGTGCTCCCAGGAGTCGCAGCGGACGATCGTGGGGCGCAGGTAGGTACAGCCGTCGAGGGAGACGGAGCGCTCGCCGGAGCGATAGCGCGCCGTAACGTCCTCCGCGCCGGGGGTGCCGAGCCCGTCGTCCAGCGCGGCGGTGATGTACTCCGCCATCTTCGGGTTGGCGAACCCGGCGAGCTTTGCGTCCGGATCTTCCGCCGGCTTCGGCTCGATCTGCGCCAGCCGCTCCGCCACCGCCGCGGCAATCTCATCCCCGTAGCGCGGCGTCAGGATCGCGGAGGCGTTGATGCAGCTCCGGCCGCTGTTCTCCGCGATGGAGGCGGCGATCAGGTCGACGAACTCCGGCCAGCGCTCGACCATGTCGTCGCCGATCAGCACCTTGCTGCGGCCGGGACCGTGCACCTGCACGCCCGGGTTGCCGGCGTAGCGCTGGACCGTGCTCTCATCGCCGAAGATCAGCGCGCGGCCGCAGGTGTCCATCACCGCGCCGCTGCCCTCGTGGTCGGTCGGGTAGAAGCTGAACGCCTCCGGCGGCGCGCCCGCGGCGATAAACGCCTGGATCACCCGGTACGGGGTCCACGGCTCCTCGCGACCCGGCTTGAGCACCACCGGCACCTTCAGCGCCACCGCTGGCATCCAGAGCGAGTTCACGCCCGGAGAGTTGCTGGGCAGCACCACCCCCAGCGCGTCCGTAGTGGCGAAGTAGCTCACCGGCACGCCCGCCTGGGTCCCGAAGCCGGAGTCGATCACCTCCGGGTCGAGGCCGCGGGTGAGGCCCTTCAGGACGGTCGGCATCTGGCTGAAGACCTGGTGGATCTTCCCCATGTTTCGGCGCACGAGCGCGTGCGGCAGACCGCTGGTGTGGGAGAGGGAGTCGACGTACTCGTCGGAGGTCTGCGTCCGGCCGTCGGTGCCCAGCGGCAGGGTGCCGCCCATGAAGAGGTCGCCCGCGTGGGAGCAGAGGTCGAGGAGCTGCACGACGGTGAGCGACCTGAACGCGTCCCGGTTCGGACGCCGCATGTCGCGCCGGATCATCCCGGCATTCGCCTGGCTGATCTCGGCCACCGGCTCGCCGGTGCGGATGCTGGTGATCTTCACGCGGTCCAGGCTCTCGTACGGCTGGCCCCGGCGGATCACCGGAATATGAGGAATCGACATAACTCGTTTACTACCCGGCGCTCCCCGGTGCCCGGGGAGCGCCCTCTACCATGGAGCGCGGAAGACAGCCGCGCCGACTTTCTACTTCTTCCGCCCGCCGACGGAGATCAGGTGGCTCTCCGTCCGCAGGTACATCACGCCATCCGCGACCGCCGGAGTGGAGTGGCTCGCCTCGCCGAGCTCGCTGCGGCCAAGCACCTGGAGCTCGTCCGAGGCGGCGATTACCACCACCTCTCCCTGCGCGTTGATGGCGTAGAGCTTCCCGTTCACGCAGACCGGCGAGCCGAAGAAGTTGCCGCCCACCCGCTCCATCCAGACCGTTTCACCGGTGTCGGCGTTGATGCAGTGGACGATCCCGGCATCGCCCCAGATGAAGACGCGGTTCCCGATCGCGATCGGCGTGGGGACGTAGGCGATCCCGCGCTTCACCTCGTAGGCGATCTGCGGCGCGGTCTTCCCGGCGCCGGAGCCGGGCTTCACCGCGAACGTCTGCTTGTCCCCGCCGCCGTTGCCGGAGCCGGCGAGGATCAGCCCGTTCTCCAGCACGATCGGTGACGAGACGTTGCGCGCGCGATACAGGTCCCGCAGCTCCCAGTTCAGCTTACCGTTCGCGGGGTTCAGGCTGGTCATGCCGTGGGCGCCGTTGGTGAAGATCACCTCCGCCGGGCCGCCCTCGGGGCGGTAGACCACCGGGGTGGCGTACGGCGCGTCCTTGCTGAACCGCTCGTACTGCCAGCGCACCTCGCCCGTCTTCGCGTCGAGCCCCACCAGCAGGCCGTTCTCCGCCTCCGGCTCCTTCGCCACGATCACGATGTCCCCCACCAGGATCGGTGAGGAGCCCGCGCCGTGCTGCGCCTTGTAGCGCCCGAGGTCGCGCGTCCAGAGCGGCTTGCCGCTGTGATCGAGGGCATGGACCTTGAACGCGTCGGGAGTCCCCCAGATGAAGTAGACCCGCTCGCCGTCGACCGCCGGGCTGCCGGAGGCGGCGTTGTTGTACATGTGCAGGCCGTACATCGGGTACGGCTGGGAGTAGGTCCAGGCGATCTTGCCGGTAGCCGCGTCGAGGCAGTGCAGGTGCCGGGTGCCCGTCTCCTGTTCCGCGCTCGCCAGGAAGAGCTTCTTCCCCCAGAGCACCGGTGAGGAGTGACCGATCCCCGGCAGCTTGACCTTCCAGTTGTAGTCCGCCGGGGTGAACTGCACCGGCACCGTCGTCGCCTTGCTGATCCCGGAGCCGTTGGGCCCGCGGAAACGGGTCCACTCCTGCGCGTGGGCCGGAGCGCAGCAGACCAGCGCCAGCGAGCCGGCCGCCAGGGAGATTCGCCACCACCGTCTGCTCATGATCCGCTCCTTTCACTAGGCCCGTTCGGCCTAGCTAGGACTTCAATGCCTTCACCCGTCAC
Organism: Armatimonadota bacterium; assembly: GCA_046292385.1. GTDB lineage: Bacteria > Armatimonadota > SYMT01 > SYMT01 > SYMT01 > JBKBRF01. Next base: position 53,803 of record JBKBRF010000022.1, read on the forward strand.
CACAAAGTGCGAGTCGAGGTTCTCGCTGCGCAGTAGGCGCCAGTGCTCTCCAGGCAGCGAGTCGTCCGGCCAGACTTCCAGACAGCACCCCTCGCTCAGCTCCAGCCGGAACCCGCCGACCGAATCGGCGGCAATTGCCTCAACCCGGAGCGGCTTCGCCTCGTGCTGCCGTAGAAACTCCTGCATCCGCTCGGTGCGACGGTTCGGGTCTCGATCGTAGTCGAACGTCTCCCAATCGAGATCCGGATCATCCCCGGCCCGATAGTAGAGATCCCGGCGAGCTACGACGATTCCCTCGGGTCCGGTGATTCGCCACGAACACTGGACGTGCAGTCCCCAATCAGGCCGGAGCGCCAACTCGCCTTTGCCGCGGCCACGCTCCCGAATGAACTCACGCAGCTCGCCGAACTGGAAGACTTGCAAGTCCCCCGCGCGGTGCGACCCACAGAGGGGCTGCCCGTGCAGCGCGGCGAGCGCCGCCGCTATCTGCTTTGGATCCAGTAGCAAGCGTGCCACCTTCGGTCTCGGGCACCAACCTCGCGACACGAGTTCGATTGAGGACTGGTCACTCCCTAGTAAACGCCCTCGATCGTCTTCTTCTCCATCGCGCCGAACGGCCGGACCTCGCCGACGCCGTCCCACGGGAAGCGCTCTTCCCACGGCTCGCGGCGGATCGCCTCGTCGCGCTCCAGGAAGCGCGGCATGAAGAACTCCTTCGTGAGCGTGCTCAGCTCCACGCGGCCCCACTCTCCGTAGTCGACGGTGCGGTCGGTGTCGTTCGGGTCGACCACCCGCAGCACGGCGCGCGGCTGCGGCGCGTGGTAGGTGATGCTCCAGTTGTCCTCCGCGGAGAGCGGGCGGCTGCAGGCGAGGCCCATCAGCGTGTTGCCGTAGGTCGGGACGAACTGGGCGCGGTTGTCGAGCACCTCTTCCACCAGGAAGCGGACGTTCTGCGGCGTCATCTGGGTCCCGCCGCAGAAGACGCCCTTGATGCCGGCGTCCGGCACGGAGAGCTTGTCGTCGAGCGCTTCCAGCAGCTTGGGAGTGGTGAAGAGGCAGGAGATCTTCCGGTTCTTCAGCAGCACCGCCCCCTGCTCCGCCACGTGGTCCTTGTACTTGTTCGCCGTGGCGGCGTCCTTATCGGCGATGAGCCGCTTCACCCAGCGGGGATCGAGGTCGACGTGGTAGCAGGAGCCGCCGCGCACGTGCGCCAGGTGCTCGATGCAGAGCCGGAGGCGCCGCGGCCCGGTGGGGCCAAGCATCAGCCAGTTGCCGCCCTTCGGGAACGCTTCCTCGTCCAGCGTCTTGGAGAACTCCTCGTAGTCGCGCAGGTGGTCTTCCCAGGAGACCCGCTGCTTCGGCATGCCGGTGGTGCCGCCGGTCTCGAAGACGTAGAACGGCCGCCCGGCGTAGGCGCGCGGCACCCACCGCTCGTTCGGCTCGTCCCGGAGCCACTCGTCCTGGAAGTGCGGGAAGCGCTTCAGGTCCTCGTAGGACTCCACTTCCTTCGCGGGGTCCCACCCGGCCTGCCGGGCCCAATCGAGCCAGAACGGGGAGCCGGTCTCCGGGGAGAAATGCCACTGCACGATCTCGCGCACGTGGGCGTCAAGCTGTTCCTTTGCGGCACTGGGAGATAGCGTCAACGTCGTGTTCCTTCTACAGCCTCACCGGCATCCGTATTACCGATCCAAAGCTCTGGGCCGCGTGGGCGGCGCCTCGCGAGCGGGACACTTACCAGAGGTACCGCTCGTCGTATTCGACTTCGTACTCTCGCAGCAGAGTCAGGTATTCCTCCTGAAAAGTAAGCTTCCGGTGGTGGGTTTCCTGCCTGGCGATGTAGGAGCGCACTTGAGGAACGTCTCCTACCCCTACGGTGAATGCTCCGTACCCATCCTGCCATGCAAAACGGGAGCACCCCTGCACTCCGTGAATCCACTTCGACGATTCGTGCTTCACCTCCCGCAAGAGATCTGAGAGGCGATGTGTCGCTCGGAGCCCCGCCAGAAGGTGGATGTGATCGGCAACGCCTCCAGCGGCAAGCAGTATGCCGTTCTGACTCCGGATTACTCCGCCCACGTAGGCGTAGAGCCGATCGCGCCAGTCGCTCTCTAGCCACGGCTCCCGGTTCCTGGTGCTGAAGACGATGTGATACCGAAGCGAGACGTGCGTGGACGACACCGGTCAGTCCTCCCGCCCTTCCAGGGCGGTTTCATTTCATGCGCTGCTTTCCGGGGGCTGCGCTGCGCTGACCCCCGGCTACCAACTCGTGCCCCTCCGGGGCACCCCCGCCGCGATCCCTGGGCCTTCCCTTCCTTCGGCCGCCTCGTTCCCCGCACTTCAAAGAGGGCTGTGTGCTCCCTCATCCGCTTTCGGAATGCGTCCCCCGGCAATCACCTCACGCCCGTCTGGGGAATGGCTGTGCGGTCATCCATGGCCCGCTAGCTCACCACTTGGGGTGAGTCAATCGCCTGAGATCAGCGTAGCGCAGCCGTTGTCTCGCCCGCGGCGCCTCCGAGGGGCACCCCCTCCCCAACTTTGGTGACCCGATCCGCCTATACCGCGGTGGGAGAGCTATCCTTCGATCACGATAGATCCGCATCCCGTAGTGAATCCCGGCGCCCCGGAGGGGCGTCGAGACGATAGCCGGGGGTCAGCGCAGCGCAACCCCCGGACTCCGCCGGTCCACCGTCCCCTGCGCCCTGAAGGGGCGCGAGAACCTGACGGTGACAGCTCTTCTTCGCGAGGATCACCCACTACTCACCTCCCGCGAGGGAAAGTACCGGTCGATCGTCTTCCGGCTCGGGGGCGGGGTCAGCAGCGAGACAACCACCACCAGCACGGCGGAGATCACACACATCGGGAGGACCGGCAGGTAGCCGTAGACCGTCACGCTGGCGGGGCCGCGCAGGAAGAGGTCGCCGAGGGCCGGGAAGATCTGCACCGGCGGCTGGCCGCCCGCGGGGCGCATCGGGTCGCTGAGCGTCTGCAGGTACCAGGTGCCGAGCACCGCGAAGGTGACCCAGAGCGCGGCGGCGAGGGCGCCCCACTTGGTGCTGCGTTTCCAGAAGAGCGCGGCCAGCATCACCGGGGCCAGGGCGGCATAGCCGCTGAAGGCGAAGCGGATCGCCAGCTCGAAGATGCCGGCCCGGTCCTTCAGCTGCAGCGCGATGACGTAGGCGGTCAGGGCGATCAGCACTACGAAGGCGCGGCCGGTCCAGACCTGCGCCTTGTCGCCGAAGCGCTCTTTGCCGCCGTAGTAGGCGAAGACGTCTTCCGTGAACATCGTCCCGAGCGCCAGGATCTGGCTGTCGGAGGCCATCACGCACGCCATGATCCCGGCTCCCAGGGCTCCGGCCACCACCGTGTTGGTGTGCTGCGCCAGGAGCTGGATCATGATGTCGTCCGACTCCCCCGGCTTCAGCCCCGGGATCTGGCTGGCGCCGACCACGCCCAGGTAGACGGCGGGCAGCCAGATGGCGGCGATGCAGAGGGGGTAGAGGATGACGGTCTTCTTGAAGTGGCCCACCTTCTCCGCCGTCATGCACATGATCGCGATGTGCGGGAACATGATCGAGGAGAGCGGGATGAACATGTAGCTGAAGAACTCTTCCGGCGTGATCCGCTCGCGGCTCAAGAGCTGCGCGGGCGGCGGCCCGTGCTCCGGCTTGGGGGCGTACTTCAGGCCCTCCATCACCTGGTCGAAGCCGCCCAGGCTCTTCGCCAGCAGCGTGAGCGCGATGGCGCCGAAGCAGAGGAAGAGCAGCGTCTGGAAGGCGTTCACCCACGCGGTGCCGCGCATCCCGCCGAAGAAGACGTAGCTCATCACGACGAGCGCCACGATCCCGCCGCCGACGGCGTAGCTCACCTGCCCGCCGCTGATCGCCTCCAGCGTCTGCCCGCCGCCCATCACGCCGATGATGATGTACGGCACCAGCATGGCGGCGGTCAGCGCGAAGAGGAAGGTGCCGATCCCGCCGCACTCCCAGCGGTCTCGCAGGTACTGCACCTGCGTCATGTGGCCGAACCGCTTCCCGAGGCTCCAGAGCCGCGTCCCGATGAAGAAGATCGTCAGCGGGATCACCAGCGCGGAGGAGGAGGCCATCAGCCCGAAGACGCCGATGCCGCGCTGGTACGACATCCCGGAGCTGCCCAGGATGGCGAACGCGGTCATGTTCGTCCCGAAGAGGGAGAGCAGGAAGACGACGGGGCCCAGGCTCCGGCTGGCGAGGAAGAAGTCCTCGCCGGACGCCTTGCCGCGGCGGAAGGCGAAGATGCCGATGTAGAGCACCACCGCCAGGTAGCCGAAGACGATCCACGCGGGGTTGAACGTCATGCCGGCCGCTCCCCGCCCTCGCCGACCGTTTCCGCCACTTCCAGCTCGCGCGGCCAGGCGAAGCGGACCAGCACCCACATCAGCGCCGAGGCGAGCAGGCAGTAGGCGAAGTGATAGGCGAGGCCGATCGGCAGGAAGCCGAAGACGAGGGTCTTATCGGTCCAGAGCCAGGTGTCCTGGTGCAGCAGGATCACCCCCAGCACCAGAAAGCCGAGCAGCCACTTCATAACGCCAGTCCTCGCGCTCCACCGCCCGCGCGTGCCGTTCGCGAGGGAGCAATCACTCCGGCAGCTCCTCCGCCTTCGGCTCCGGCAGCCAGAAGCTGGTCACGAGCCCGATCGCATAGACCGAGAAAGCGACGATCGCGGCGGCGACCGCCAGCTTCTCCGGAGCCGTGTTCCCCGGCACCACGTTAGCGAGCTGGGTGGTGACCAGCGCGGCGGAGGTGCCGAGCATGCGCCCGCCAATGTTCGCGGCGAAGCTCTCGCCGGTGCCGCGGAGGTGGGTCGGATAGACGCGCGGCAGGTAGTTGCCCCAGAAGCTGAACTGCGCCACCGTCAGCACCCCCGCGAGGGCGGCGCCGATCGTGAACAGGCTCAGGTTGTCCCGGCCGGGGAAGTAGAAGACGAGCGGGATCAGGATGAGGCCGGGGATCTGGAAAAGCCGCAGCAGGTTCCCGCGGCTGGCGATCAGCACCGCCAGCGCCGCCAGGATCATGCGCCCCACCAGGCCGCCCATCTCCTGGGCGAACTGGACGCTCGCCACGTTCGTCTCGGTCTTCTCCCGCACCTCGGCGCCGACCTTCGGGAGCTTCCCGATGATCGCGTCGACCTGCTCCGCGGGCAGCGCCGCGAGCTGTGGGATGGCACGGACCGCGTCCGGCTGCTGCGGGGGAGGCATGCGCGCCGCTTCCCCGAGCTGGCGCATGGCGGCGGGGCGGGCCTCTGGCGGAAGCTGCTGCAGCTCGGTCATCTCCGCGCGCATGATGGCGCGGTTCTGGTCGAGCACCTGCGGCAGGCCGGGCACGATGCGCGGGATGTGCTGGATCGCGCCGAAGGCGGCGCCGTAGCTGCACGCCATCAGGATGGTGGTCACGATGGTGGTGCGGCGGAACGCCGGCTGGAACAGCTCGCCGATGCTGGGACGCCGCAGCGTGCCCGCCGCCTTCTTGGCCGCCCACGCGGGCGACTCCGGCAGGAACGGCCGGATGATCATCAGCGGCAGCGCCGGGATCACGCCGGAGATCAGGGTGTAGCGCCACGCCTGGTGGTCGCCGTGGATCGCGGGGAGCGAGTCGGCGTAGAGGACTGCCAGCCCGTAGGCGGCGGTGACCATCACTCCGCCCAGCGAGGAGGCCGCCTGGGTCCAACCGAGCACCGCCTCCCGCTGCCGCCCGTGCGGGAAGAGCTCCGCGATCCAGGCTACCGCCGCCACGAACTCCACGCAGACCCCGATGAAGGTGGTGGTGCGGAAGAAGAGCAGCATCGGGATCGACGTAGCGAAGCCGGCCGCCATCGCGGAGAAGGCGTAGAGCAGGATGCTCCAGACCAGCACCTGTCGCCGCCCGAACCGGTCGGTCAGGTAGCCGCCCAGGAGTCCGAAGACGCCGCCGAAGAGCGCGGGGACGTAGAAGAGCATCCCCACCCACCGGTTAAACTCCGCCGAGCCCGGCTGGATGCCGCCGAGATCCATCAGCGCGGGCCGCACGATCAGCGGCAGCATCAGCAGCTCATAGATGTCGAACGCGAAGCCGATGGCAGCGACGACACAGATCAGCCACTGCGTCGTGGTAAGCCGGGGAGCAGCCTGGGGTGACTCGGACATCGTGATTCTCGCGGAGAGGACGAAGGGAGCGGGTAGTGGGGCGGGGTTGGTTGCAGGTTTTCAGGTTAGCAGGTTGCAGGTTCACACCACGCGGGGCGCCGGAACCTGGAACCTGCCAACCTGCAACCTGCTAACGAGCGGCTTTACTTACCGATCGCGTAGAGGTGGGTCTGGGTCGCCACGTAGAGCGTGCCGTTCGCCACGATGGGAGAGGAGTAGACCGGCGCGCGCATGTCGATGCGGCCCAGCTCCTTCATCGTCTTGTCGGCCGCCAGCATGATGATGTCGCCGTCCTCGGTGCCGAAGTAGACCTTGCCGTCCGCCGCCAGGGTGGAGCCCCAGATGTGACTCTTGGTATCGAAGACCCAGTACGGCTTGCCGGTGTTGGCGTCGAGGCAGTGCACGAAGCCACTGTAGTCGGCGGAGATCACCAGGTCGTTCACGATCGATGGCGTGGAGATCGAGCGGGCGATCTTGTCGTAGCACCAGACCACGCCGCTGCCGCTCGCCGCCTTCGCCGGATCGATGCAGACCAGGTTGCCGACGCCCTCGCCGTGCTCCGGGTCCTGCCCGATGTTGATGAAGACCTTGTTCTTGTAGAAGACCGGCGTGGAGATCACCTCGCTCGGACCATCCGGCAGCGCGTACTTGATCGGCTTGCCGTCCTTCGTCCGGTAGTGCGGTGGGTTCAGGTCGACCTTCCAGAGCTGCTTCAGAATGTCGAGGCCGTCGTCCGCCTTCACCGGGTTCACGTCGTATCCGTAGGCGAAGCCGTCGCCGCCGCCGTAGATGATCTGCCGCTGCCCGTTGACCGTCGCCAGCGTGGGGGACGACCAGTTGCAGTGCAGGGTGCGGGCGGAGATGCCGTCCGCCTCTTCGGCCATCAGCTCGCCGGTCTGCTTGTTCAGCACCGCAAGGGCCGGCGCCTTGGGGTTCGGGATGTTGGTGTGGGTCCAGTCGACGCCGTTGGAAGTCGCCAGCACCACCCGGTCTTCCAGGATCAGCAGCGAGTTGCTGGTGGTGTTGTGCGGGAAGACGCCGAGCTCTTCGCGCAGGTCGTAGACCCAGATGATGTCCGCGTCTTTCGGGCCGACTTCCATCGCCGGGTTGCCGGGGCCCGCCAGGTACTGGCCTTCCGTCTTGTAGGGGCCGTCGTTCCCGTTCGCCATCCCGTTCACGTCGAGGCAGATCGCCTCGCAGCGGTTGGTCACCAGGTAGACCCGGTCCCCTTCCACCGCCGGTGAGGAGCAGATGCCGAGATACTCCCAGTCGCTGACCTTGCCGGTGCCGAGCTTGGGTACGGCAAGCTGCCAGAGCAGCTCCCCGGTCTTCTCGTCGAAACACATCACCACGCTGCGGTCGCCGGTCTGCTTCGGGTTGCGCAGGCCTTCGTTGTTGGTGCCGACGAAGACCTTGCCGCCCGCTACGGTCGGGTTGCCGTACGACTGCGAGCCGAGCTTGGCCACCCACCGCACGTTCTTGGTGGTGGCCATGTCGATCTCTTCGGTGTTGCCCTTGAAGCGGCCCGGATCCCACTGCTGCGGGAGCCCGGTCTCGTCCGAGACCATGTTGCGGGAGGAGTCCCGCCCCCACTGCGGCCAGTCGGCCGCGCTGGCGGCGATGGAGAGAGCGCCCAGCGCCACCATGGAGGCCACGCCGATCCGCCGGAGCTTCGGTGTCATACTCTGTCTTCCTCGGTGCCCGGTGCCCGCCGACCGATCGGCCTAGCAGCGAGCGGAGAGTCGTGCTTCTCAAGTGGAAGAGGGTGTAGGGTGTAGGGTCCAGGGTATGGCGGCGGTGCGGCTTCGCCGCGGCTCCGGCCCCCTGGACCCTACACCCTACACCCTGGCCCCTACTTGTTCGGGGTAACGGAGATGTTGTCTACGTAGACGGAGAACTTGCTCTGCGGCGCGAAGCCGAAGATGCCGGGAGCGCCTTCCTGGTGCGCATTCTTGTGCGGGACCTCGAGGGTCCACGCCGCCGGCTCCGCGTCGCCCTTCTTCCACACCTTCGCGCGGACCATGCCGGCGCCGTCCGGAGCCACGTCGACGCGGGTGACCATCCGGTACCAGACCTTCGGCTGCCACGCGAACGGCACCGCCACCTTGAGCCGCTCGTGGTTGGAGCTCACTTCCAGCTCCTGCGAGTTACCGCTCAACGCGATGGCATACCGCTGGTTGATCAGGCCGATCGTCGACTGGCTCCGCCGGTTGCCGTCCGACATCACGTCCGCTTCCAGGGTGTAGCTGCGGGTCTCCGGCTGACTAAGGAAGAGCATCGACCGCTGAAAGAGCGGATTGTCCAGCGTCTTTGCCAGCACCTTGTTGCCGTCGATCTCCCGCACGTCCCACTTGAAGCGGGCGCCGATCCACGGGAGCGGCGGGTAGGCGAACTTCACCGGCGGCGTATCCATCGTCGTCTCGGTGAGCTCCATCCCTTCGAAGTCCTGCTTCAGCGGGAGGCCCGGCAGGATGCGGCCGCGGAAGGTGCCCTTCAGGTCGCCGACCGTCGCCTGGAACGCCCCCGCGGAGGGGGTGAGCGCCGCGTCCGCCACCAGCTCGCCCTGCGCGTTGAAGCTGGCGTTCATCTCGGAGCGGACGCGGGCGGTCGGCGGGATGAATTTTGCCCACTTCACCTGGTTCGCCGGGTAAACGCCGGTCACGACGCCGTTCGCGTCGATCCCACGCACCCGGAACTTCTGCGTCTCACCCGGCCGCAGCGTCACCTCATTCGGGATCACCTGCAGCGCCACCGCGGGGCCCGGCTTCGGGGCCGCGGCTTCCGGCGCCGGCCGCGGGGGCTGTCCGCCGCTGCGGCTGCCGAAGCAGTAGACCTTCTCGGTGCTGGTGACGTAGACCTTGCCGTTCCAGACCGCCGGCGCGCCGAGGCACTGCCCCTCGAGCTGCACCTTGGTCAGCTCTTCCACGCCGGTGTCGGTCGGCTTCAGGATGTAGAACAGGCCGTTGGTGACCGGCACGTAGAGCTTGCCGTCCGCGTAGAGCGGGGAGGCGTGGAGCTCGTCCGGACCGAGCCGGTGCTCCCACTGGATCTTGCCGGTGTTGGCGTCGACCGCGTAGAGGATGCCCTTGCTCGACATCTGGTAGATGCGGTCACCGACCAGCACGGGCGAGGTCGAAAAGGCGCCGAGGTTATTGCGCCAGACTTCCGCGCCTTTGTCCAGCACCGGCGTGCCGCCGCCTTCGGCCGGCTTCGCCGCCGCGTTGATGTTGACGGCGATCATCCGGCCGATCTCGGAGGTGTCGAGGTTCTCCGCATCGTGGATCGCGATCGCTTTGTCCTTGTGGAGCACGACCGACGAGTTGATCCCACCCGCCGACATCGGGTACTTCCAGATCGGCTGCCCGGTGCGCACGTTCACGCAGACCAGGTTTCCGCAGCCGGTGCCGGTGTACATCACCCGCTTGCCGTCCTTCCACGCCAGCAGCGGCGGCGCGAAGGAGTTGTCCTTCGGCCGGTCGCCGGGGGTGGAGGCCCACACGAGATCACCCGTGCGCTTGTCGTACGCGTAGAAGCGGTCCGCCGCCGGCCCTTCCGCGCCCCAGTTGCTGGTGATGGCGCGGATGATCACCAGGTCGCCGTCGATGATGGCGGAGCCGGTGCGGCCGTTCGGAAAGGTGAGGCGGCCCAGGTCCTCCATCAGGGAGTGACCCCACTGCCGCTTTCCATCGCCGGAGAAGCAGGCGAACTCACCCGCGGAGCTGAGGACGTAGACGTTCCCGGTCTCCGGATCGACGGTGGGACTGCCGATCGAGTACCGGTTGTAGATGATGTCGCTCAGGAAGTCGTTGAAATAGTGCGCCCACTGCCGCTGGCCGGTGTTGGCGTCCATGCAGACGAGCGCCTCGCGCAGGTCCGGCCCGTCGCCCTCGTAGCCGAAGACGTAGAGCTTGCCGTTGGCGACCACCGGCGTGCCGCGGGCGGCGAGCTTGACATCCCAGAGGTGGTTTTCACCCCCCGGCTTCCAGACCGAGGGCAGGCCCTTCTCGGCGGAGGTGCCGTCCTGCTGCGGCCCGCGCCAGGATAGCCAGCCGGTCGCTTTGGCCTGCGCGGCGGCGCCGGAGACGGCGCACACCCCGGCCAGAGAGAGCGCCAGGCCCGAAACCAGGGCCACTGGCAGCGACTTCATCTTCCCCATCGTCGGAAACTCCTCTCCGTGCGCGTTCGAGGCGCCTGGATCGTCTGTCGACGGCCCCTCTGTAGCTGAGCGAGCCGGGAAATCAATGGTGGTTGAGGATTTGTGGAGCGGCAGCGCCTTTTCTGTTGCCCTGGCCGCCGCAGCTCCCACGGACGCTCGCGCTACTTGCCGCGAACGTCCACGCAGGTCACCACACCCTGGTGGCTGCGGGCGTAGATCCGGCCGTTCGCCAGCGTGGGCGAGGTCCAGTACGTCCCGCGTCCCAGGCGCGCCCGGGCCAGCTCCGTGTACTTCTGCGGGGTGGCCTGGACCACCAGCAGCTCGCCCCGCTCCGTCAGTACGATCAGTTTGCCGTCCGCGGAGATCAGGCCTCCCTTGCCCATTCCACGCTCGCGCCAGCGCTCCTGCCCGGTCTTCCAGTCGATGCACTTCAGCGTGTTCTGATCGTTGCCGAAGAGCGCCCCGGCCACCAGCACGCAGCTATTGAAGTGGTTGCGCATGTTCCGGTTCTGCCAGACCGGCTTCGGCCGGCCGCCGGCGAGATTCAGCAGCGCGCCGCCCTTCTCGTAGTTCGAGGAGATGAAGACGCTTCCGCCGGAGAAGATCGGATCGGCCGCGTTCACGTCGTAGGAGGTCTGCCAGGGGAAGCTCCAGAGCCGGCGGCCGTTGGCCGGGTTCACCGCCACCAGCCCCTCCGCGGTGAAGAGCGCCACGCCCTTCTGGGTGCCGGCCGTAAACGGCAGCGGCGAGGAGTAGCCCGCGGTGCCGCCGCCGCTCTTCCAGAGCACGCTGCCGCGCCCGTCCAGCGCGATGCCCGCCGTTCCGACGTTGTAGAGGACGCGGCCCTCGTGCACCAGCGGCGAGCCGGCGAAGCCCCACCGCGGCACGGCGGCGCCGGTCTCCCGCCGCAGGTCCTTGCCCCAGATCCGGCGGCCGGTGGCGGCATCCAGGCAGAGCGCGTGCCCTTCCCGGCTCAGGGTGTAGACAACGTTTCCGTCGAGGGTCGGCGCCGCCCGCGGGCCGCCGTAGTCGCCCGCGGCGCAGGCGTAGGAGTACTTCCAGACCGGCCGGCCGGTATTGGCGTCCAGGCAGTAGACGGTGTCCTGCCCGTTGGCATTCCCCAGCGTGTAGAGCCGGTTGCCGCGCACGGAGACGGCGGAGAAGCCCTCCCCCACGTTCGCCGTCCAGAGCTGCTTCGGCCCGGCACCGGGCCAGCGAGAGAGCCACCCCTTCTCCGCGGAGATGCCGGTCCGCTGCGGCCCCCGCCACTGCGGCCAATCCGCCGCGGCGGCGGGAAGCACCGCTCCCAGCACGAGCAGCGGCACGAGCGCCAGGCGCCGGGAGCCGCCGGGACGGAGCTGAATCGGAATGCGTGTCATCCTCTCACCTCACCGTCTACAGGAACGCCCGGACCGCAAGGCTCCAACCCGCCGCACGGCGGCTCCCAAGCATCCGGTGGAGACGCGGACGTCCATCGTAATTACGAGCCGCGCGAGCGAAGCTCACGACCGCAAATGAATCGCAATATGCTCCCGTTCGGCAAGCGCCGCGCTGGGGCCTGCGCTCTCGCGGTTTACCGAAGCGCGCGATCTCGCCGGGCCCGGCGGTCCTCCGACGAGGGCAGGCCTACCACCGGATCTCCGGGGGGAAGTACTCCGCGATCAGCTCCCGGTAGTACGGCGTCAGCGCCGCCACGTCCGGGCGGTCCTCGCCTTTGGAGTAGAGGTCGTACGGGTTGAAGGCGCGCACCCAGGGGAGTAGCTCCCGGTCCCGGGCGTCGGTCAGGTGGGTGTAGGCGCCTTCGCGGTGCCAGGCGTAGAACGAGTGGAAGCGGATCATCGCCAGCGCTTCGGCGGGCAGGTACTCCTTCACCACCTGGTAGAGGTACTCGTCGTGGCCCCAGGAGAGGTGGACCCGGTCCAGGCCGATGCCTTCTTCATAGATTCCGCAGGGGGTCTGGTACGCCGGCACCTGTGCGTCCGGGTTCTCCGCGAAGAGCTCCGGGAAGACGACGCGCTCCGAAAAGGCGCAGCCGACCGGGAACGTGTCCCCCACCACCGCCCACTGCGGCTCCCCGAAGAAGCAGAGCACCTTGCCGAGGTCGTGGATCAGGCCGGTGAGGATGAACCAGCGCGGGTGCCCGTCGCGGCGGATCGCCTCCGCCGTCTGCATCAGGTGCTCAATCTGGGAGAGGTCGGTATCCGGGTCGCTGTCGTCGACCAGCGTGTTCAGCCACTCCATCGCCTCCCAGATCCCCATCCGGCGGCGGTCGAGCGACAGGTACTCCGCCTTCTTGCCGCGGACGAACTCCAGTGTCTGGTGACGGTGGTTGAGCCGGTAGAACTCCTTCACGCTCGGACGCGCCTCCGCGCGATAGTCGCGGAACGCCTCCGGCGCCTTCCCGCCCGCCGCGGGGTAGCGCAGCTGGGGCACCGTCTCCCAGTCGTCGAGATCCGCGAGCGGGGTGGTCGGGGCGGACTCAGTGGGTTCCATGCGGCTCCTCCGGGGCGGGTCCTGCTCCCCGCCACTTCAGATTACCGCGGAGAGGTGGCGCATGAGAAAGCGGGCACCGCGGAAGGCTCGGAGATCTTCCGGCGGCGCCCGCCTCGGGACACCCCGACGTTGGCCGGGAGGCGGGATGTCCTGCGGGTCCGTTCCAGCGCTGGGGACCGCGAACGGAAACCTATCCGGCTTCGGCCAGGAGCGCCGCCAGCTCGGCGGCGAGGGTGCGGAGCTGGTCCGCCCGGTCCGCCGAGATCTTCTTGCCGCGCTGCGCGCGGACATGATCGTCGAAGCACCGGAGCGCCGTCCCCGCCGCGGCGAGGTCTTCTGCCTCGACTGCCGCGCGGACCGCCGCCAGCTTGTCTTCCAGGCTGCTGCCGAGCCCGCACACCGAGCCGTCCGCGCGTCCCGCCGCCAGCGCTTCCTCCAGCGCCTCCAGCGCGGCGCCGATCGGCACCGGCACGTTCCCGTAGCAGACGTTGTCGACCGCGATGAACTGCGCCTCGCCCGGCACGTTCGCTACCGTCACGCGGGTAATCGTCCCCTGCCGGGCGATGAAGCCCACGAACGTCGGGCCGCCGTCGGTCAGCGGCACCAGGTAGCTCTGCGAGCCGGCAGTGGTATCGACGATCACCTCCACACCGCCGCCGGAAAGGAGCGCCATCACGTCGAGGCCGACCGCCGTCACGCCCGGGTTCACCTCCAGCACCAGCGGGTTGAAGTTCCGGTTGGAGAGGAGCACGCGAGACTGCAGCGCGGGGAGACCCGGGAAGAGCTCATCGGAGATCACCATGAGATCTCCGGGGTCGCCGTCGGTGGAGCGCAGCTCCAGGCCCGGGTAGGCGAGCGTCTGGAAGTGGGAATTGTCCTCCAGCTCGGTGAAGTCGAGGCGGGCGAGGTCGTCACCGGAGGCGGCGGCGAAGTCGGCCCGCTGGCCGAAGTACTCGAGCTGCTGCGCGTGGGCGACGCGCGGCTGGAGCAGGATGGCGGCCACGAGAGCCGAAAGCAAGGCGAAAGATCGACGGGTCATCAGGGCTCGTTCCTCTAAAGGTCGCCGGCCGCCCTCAAGAATGCGTGGCGAAGCACTTCTCTACCGGCACCCATAAGATCGGGCGGTGAGGAGCGTCATCAAATCATCCGGTCGGCGGAGCCGGCGCTCGCTCTTTTGCCGGAATGAGGCCGTCCCTTTGAAAGGAGACTGAGCCGCGCGAATGCACGTAACATGGTAGAGACGCTGCCGTCGAATACCTGGGAACCTTCACCCCCTCCGCGGGGACTAGGAACAGAAGCCGCTCCGACCACTGGCTGCCGCGGCAGCCACGAGGCTGCGCCGGCCGAGGATCCGCCATGCCAATCTTCCACTCCTTCTCACGCCTGACCGGGGTCGTTCTGCTCACGCTTGGCCTCGTTACCTCCGCCGGCGCGCAGGAGCTCTCTGCAGAGCGGGCGCGCAGTCTCTTCGTCGACGTGGAGCGCGTCTCCCGATTGCCGAAGGAAGACCAGAAGGAGCACGTCCGACGGATGTATCACGAGGTCTTTCCGGCGGTCTCCGACCTGAAGGCGGCCGGCGCGAGCACGATGCCCGCCCCACCGCTGCCGATCGACAACATGACGCCGGACGACGCCGCGGCCCGGGTGCTGGAGCAGGAGGGGGTGGAGGGACTGCGAGACCGGACCCGGCGCAAGGTGCTCTCCCTGCTGGCGCGCCATCCGGAGTCGGTGAAGCCGCTGGTGAAGTCCGACCTCCGCTCGCTGGAGCGCAGCGACGTGCTCCGGGGGCTCTCCGCCGCCGGCCGGCTGCAGCTTCAAGAGGCGCTGGACGGCGTGCTGAAGATCTTCCGGGCGGACCGCCAGGAGGCAGAGCAGGCGGCGCTGACGCTGCGGGACCTGAACGATCCGCGGGCGATCCGCGCGCTGGTGGAGCGGGACAAGAACCGCCCGACGCAGTATTACGAGCTGATTCGCCCCCTCCAGCGCGGCCGCTCCGCCGACCCGGCGCTCGTGAAGCTGCTCCGGCACAAGTCGGCCGTGATCCGGGAGCAGGCGGCCTACGCCCTCACCGACTCGGGTGACCCGGACCTCGCCTCGCACGTGCGTCGGCTGGTGAAAGACGCGGATGCGCGGGTGCGAGGGCAGGCCGCCGAAATGGGGTTCGCGCTGAGCGGGAGCGCTTTCGAGAAGGTACGACCCAGCCTGACCGAGCTGCTGCACGATCCGGAGCGGGCCGTCCGGCTCACCACCGCCACCGGCTTCGCGCAGCGGCAGGATGCCACCGCCGGCCCCACGCTGCTGACACTGCTCCGGGACGCCACGCTCGACGCGAAGGCGCACGGCGCCGTCGTCCGCGCCATCCAGAGCCTGACGGGGACCGCGTTCGGCTACGACACCAGCGAGAGCGGCTGGCAGCCCGGCACGGAGAACAACCGGCAGGCGATCCGCCGCTTCGAGGAATGGATCCGCCGCCAGGGTGCCCTGAACATCGACCGCCGTTCGCGATCCCGCGCCGACGGATAGCAGCCCGGCCGATCAGCGGGTCATCCTGAGCCGCCGGGCCGGCCACCCCCGAAGAAGCGGAGGTCGCCCCATCGATAGCCGTCCGGCACTTCGATCAAGGCGCCTCTCCTCGAGAGCCGGACGGCGGCAAAGCGCTTCTGCGCCTCGTCTACGCTTCGGGCTCCTCGGCGGGCTCCGCGGGGCTCTCCGCTTCTGCCGACCCGGTCTCATCCGCCTGGGCGGCTTCCCACGCTTCTACCTGGTCTGCCAGCGCCTCCAGCGCGGCGAGGCGCTGCCACATGTTCTGCACGGCGCCTTCCGGTGAGCCGGTGCGGCGGGCAAGGTCGAGCAGGCGCTCTTCCCCGGGGGCTGGGTAGGGTCCGTCCGGCATGGTCGCTCCTCGTGTACTACAGGGCGCTCGCGCGGCGCCGCCGGGGTAGTTTACCACGCAGGGGGCCGGCTCCTTGCGCTCGACGCTCGTTGATCCTGGTTTTGCGAGGGAATCTTCGCGCGGGCGTCTAACTGGAAGCGGCGCCGGGCCGACCTGCCCGCCGCCTCGTTGCCCGGTTCAGCCGGGACCCGGAGACCGTTGATGCGCAAGGTAGTCACCAGCGACCAGCTTCCCAAACCCGCCGGCCCCTACTCCCCCGCCGTCATCGCGGGCGATTTCGTGTACGTCTCGGGCCAGGGCCCCACCGATCCTGCCACCGGCGAGATGGTGCTCGACAGCGTGCAGGCCGAGACCCGCCAGGTGCTGAAGAACGTCCAGGCGATCCTAGAAGCGGCCGGCACCAGCCTGGAAAACGTGGTCAAGTGCAACGTCTACCTCGCCGACCGGCACGATTTCGCCGCCATGAACGAGGTCTACAAGGAGTTCTTCCCTCACGACCCGCCGGCCCGGACCACCGTACAGGCGCACCCCCCGGTGGAGATCCGCGTCGAGATCGACTGCGTAGCCTACCTTCCGCGCGGCTGAGGCGCTGGCGGGAAGCAAGGCCAGGGAGCCTGCAGCCCGGCACACGCTGACGAAGCCGTGCCGGAGCCCAGGGGTCGCCAGCGAGCAGGAGCAAGAGTAAGAGCAGGAGCAGGATCTCCCGTTGACGGAGGGTTCGGCTTTAGCCTTTAGCCTTTTGCCTTTAGCCTTCAGAAGTGGGAGGAGTGCGCCCCGGACGCGGCCAACCGCTGCGTCGGGGGCGCTGTTGCCCCGCCGTACTCTGCTGTGACCGGACTGCCTGTGTCTGAGCCTTCCCCTTTGCCGCCCCAGTCCCCCAAGACGGCCGGTGACCGCGGCTTCTTCAAGTCCGCCGCGCGCCTGTTGGCCCCGCTCGTCGTGCTCGTGCTGATGGCGATCTTCTTCGCCTGGATCACGGGTGGGCGCTATCTCCAGCCGAACAGCCTCACCGACATCGGTCAGCAGGCGGCAATCATTGTGATCGTGGGGATCGGGCAGACGCTGGTGATCATCGCGGGCGGGATCGACCTGTCGGTCGGCGCGGTGGTGGCGTTCAGCGGCAGCCTGGCCGCGGTGCTGATCCTGGAGGCGGGGTTCCACCCGATGGCCGCCGCGGCGATTGCCGTGCTGGCCGGCGGCGCCATCGGGTTCTTCAACGGCTTCACCTCCGTCAAGACCCGCGTCCACCCGTTCATCATCACCCTCGGGTCGATGATGATCTTCCGCGGGCTCGCCCTCTGGCTCACCGGCGCCAGCAACACGGACCTGCTCCCGGAGACCTTCACCGGCCTCGCTACCGGAAAGTTTCCGCTCGGGCCGCGGAGCGAGATCTACGTTCCGAACATCCTGATCGTCTACATCGTGGTGCTGGGAGTCGTCACGCATCTGATGCTCACCCGCACCCGGGTGGGACGCTACTGCTTCGCCATCGGCAGTAACCCGGAGAGCGCCCGCCTCTCCGGCGTCAACGTCGGCCGCTGGACCACCCTCTATTTCGCCCTGGCCGGCCTGCTCTTCGGGTTCGGCGGCATCGTGCAGGCCGCCCGGGTCGGCATCGGTCAGCCGACAATTGCGGAAGGGATGGAGCTGGAAGCGATCGCCGCGGCGGTGATCGGCGGCACCAGCCTGGCGGGCGGGCAGGGCTCCGTGGGAGGCACCATCATCGGCGCGCTGCTCATGGCGGGCCTCCGCCAGGGGCTCCGGATGGTGGGGCTCCAGCCGTACTGGCAGACCGTGGCGCTGGGGGCGGCGATCGTCGTCGCGGTGATTTACGACCGCGTCAGCCGCCGCAGCACCACCTGATCCTGGAACTGGAAAGTGAAAGCCATGCATCGCAGACTCCTGCTCGGAATGACCCTCGCCGCCGGTCTCTGCACCGGCTGCATTCGCGAGACGGCGCCGCCCGCCGCCAACACCGGCGGAGAGCCCGGGGCCGCCTCCGCCTCCGCCGTGGAGACGCGGAGCAAAGACGAGACGCTCGAGATCGCGGTGGTGCCGAAGGGCCTCACCCATCAGTTCTGGCAGACGATCCGCGCGGGGGCCGAGGAGGCCGGCAAGGACGTGAACGCCAGGATCCTCTGGAACGGGCCGAAGTCCGAGACGGAGATCCAGGACCAAATCGACATCTTGAAGAACTACGCCAGCCAGGGGGTCGACGGCATCGCGGTGGCTGCGACTAACGCGAAGGCGCTCGCCCGCCCCGTGGAAGAGCTGGACGCCCAGAAGATTCCGGTGGTGGTGATCGACTCCGGAGTGGAGTCCCAGGTCCCGCGCTCCTTCATTGCCACCGACAACGTCGAGGCGGCGAAGCTGGCGGCGAAGGAGATGGGCCGGCTCCTCGGCGGTAAGGGGAAGGTCGCCGTGCTGTCGTTCCTGAAGGGCGCCGGTACTTCCGACGAGCGGGAGCGCGGCTTTCTCGAGGGAATCAAGGAGTTCCCCGGAATCGAAGTGCTCGAGCCGGTGGAGACGAAGAGCGACTCCGCCCGCGCGGCGGACCAGATGGAAACGCTGATCACCCACCACCCGGACCTCGCCGGCGTCTTCGCCTCCAACGAGCCGAACGTCGTCGGCGCGGCCAAGGTGATCCAGGACAAGGGTCTCGCCGGCAAGGTGAAGCTGATCGGCTTCGACGCCAGCGACCCGGAGATCGAGTACCTGCAGAGGGGCGTGGTGCAGGCGATCGTGGTCCAAGACCCGTTCAAGATGGGCTACGAAGGGGTGAAGGCGCTGGCGCAGATCCTCCGCGGCGAGGGGACGCCGAACCCGCGCATCGACACCGGCGCTACCGTGGTCACCCAGGAGAACCTGGACGACCCGAAGGTGCAGAAGCTCCTCTACCCGCTGGGCAAGAAGTAGCGCTGCCGGCCTTCGAGCCGGCAGCCAGCTCCACAGCCTCCGTATCTTGGGCGATGCGGAGGCTGTTCGTGTACCGGCAGCTAACCTGTCACCGTAGTATCTCTCGCGGAACTATCCGCAAGGAGGACCACGTGCTTACCAGACGCGCATGCCTGGGGACGGGGGTCGCCGGCGCGCTGCTCTTCGGAGCGCTCACGGCAGCCCCCGCCCAGGCTCCCGAGCCGCTCAAGGTCGGGGAGAAGGCTCCGGAGTTCACGCTGAAGAGCGTCGACGACAAGACCGTCACGCTGAGTGAAGTCGCCAAGAAGAACAAGGCCACCCTGGTCAACTTCTTCTTCAACGGCTGAGGCTTCTGCAGGTTGGAGTTTCCACACCTTCAAGAGGCATACAAGAAGTACAAGGACCAGGGATTCGAGATCATCGCCATCAACGTGAGCGCCCGCGACACACCGGAGGCGATCAAGAAGCTCTTCACCGATGCCAAGCTCACCTTTACCGCGGTGAAGGATGACATCGGTGAGAACATGCGCGGCAAGACGATGGCGGCGTACGGCGTCCGCGGCTGTCCCACCAACTTCGTGGTGGACAAAGACGGCAAGATCGTCGCCAGCTGGGTCGGCTTTAACCCGCAGAACGGCGCCAAGCACCTGAAAGAGGAGTGGGCGAAGCTCGGCTTCAAAGACGACAGCGCCGCGCCGGATGGCGAAGCGAAGCCGGACAACCAGTAACTCCCTCCCCCATTCGAGACGAAGCAGATCGAGAGCCGGGAGGCCGCGCGGAGCTACCGCCGCCTCCCGGCTTTCTTGCCTCAGCGGCCGCTGACACTCCCGGGCACCCGCCCGCGCGCAGCCGGGCGAGGAGCCGCGCGGACGGCTGTCCAACCGTGATGGGAAGCGGCGAATCCCGCCCTCCGCACTCCTCCCTCAGCCCGATGCCCGCCACCTGGTCCGCCTCTCGCACCCGCACCTTTCAGGAATGCCGGCGGAAGTACTACTACCGGTACCACCTGGCACCGCTGGGCCGCCGGCCGGACGCGCCGCCGGAGGCGGTGCAGGCGGAGCGCGTGAAGGACCTGGTGGGGCTGGAAGCGTGGTGCGGGGACCTGGTCCACCGCGTCATCGAGACGGCGCTGCAGCACTGGCGGGCACGGCGCACCTTCACGGCGGAGGACGGCACCCGCCTGGCGCAGCGGGAACTGAGCCGGCAATTCCGCGCCTCCCACCAGTTCTGGCAGGCGCATCCGGAGGAATTCGTCCACCGCCCCACGCTGCTCGATCTCCACTACTACGGCGACGGCACCCTCCCCCGGGAGCGCGCGGCGGAGTTGAAGGAGCGGGTCTTCACCGCCGTCTCCGGCTTTCTCCACTCCCGCTTGGCGGAGCGGATCCAGCGCGCGCTGCCGGGCGGCTGGCTGCCGATCGACCGCCTCGCCGCCGCGCGCCTGGACGAAGGGCTCACGATCTACGTGCGGCCCGACTTCGCCTACCGCGAAGGCGAGTGGCTCCACATCCTCGACTGGAAGACCGGCCGCTCCGACCCGTTCTGGGAGCTGGTACAGGTCACCTGTTACGCGCTCTACGCGGCGGAGAAGTGGAGCCAGCCGCTGAGCTGCATCGTCCCGCAGATCGTCCACCTCTACCCGGAGCTCCGGATCGCGGAGACGGAGTATACCGAAGCGTCCCTCCACGACGTGCTCACCTTCATCCGGGAAAGCCACGGCGAGATTGCGGAGCTCTGCGGCGAAGAGCCGCTCCCGCCGGCGGAGCGGTTCCCCTTCTGCGACGATCCCGGCCGCTGCCGGTGGTGCCAGTTCCGCGGACTCTGCGCCGGCGCCGCCCGCGCCGCGGCCGAGGGGGCCCGCGGGTGAGCACCCGGCGGACGCTCGGGATGGCGCTCGGCCTGCTCGCCCTGGTCTCCGCGGCCGTATTCGGATACCGCTCCGTCGATTCCGTCGCCGGCAGCCAGGGCTGGAACGACTTCGTCGAGAGCGGTTACCCGCTCTCCGTCCTGTTCGGGATCCTGGCGCTGGTGGTCGGCCCTGTCGTCCTCGCCGAGCACCGCCGGAGCCGGCTCTACCGCGCCGCCGCGAGTGGCGACGTCACCCGTCTTCGGCGGCTGGTGCGGCACTGGGCCTACCTCGACGGGCGCTACCGCGGCGCGACGATCCTCTCCCATGCCGCGGCCGGAGGACATCTCCCCTGTGTCGAGCTGCTTCTGGAGGCGGGCGCCCTGCCGGACGCAACCGGCGCCCGCGGCTGGACCCCGCTGATGTCGGCCGCGCTCAACGGCCGGGAGGCGGTCACCGCGCGGCTCCTCCGGGCCGGCGCCGACCCGAACCGGCAGAACCAGCCGGAGCCGGGCGCTCCGGAGGGCTCCACGGAGTTCGAGCCGTCGGCCCCGGGGGACCCAGGCGGCTGGACGCCGCTCCTGCTGGCATGCTGGAGCGGCGATGGCTTCAGCACCTTCCGCCTGCTCGCGGCGGGCGCGGAGCCGAACCACCGCTCCGGCCACGGCTACACGGCACTCGGCCTGGCCGCGGAGCGGCGCCACTTCCACCTGGTCCGCTACCTGCTGGAGTTCGGAGCCGACCCGCACCTGCCGAGCCGGGGACAGTCCCCGTTCGAGGCGCTGCTGGGCGCCGGTCCGCCGATACTCGCCCTCTACCTGCTCACAGCCACGCGCACGCCGGCGTCGACCGCGCTCCCCATCGCCGTGCGGTGCGGGCGGCCGGAGCTGGTGGAAGAGCTGCTGCGGAGGGGTGCCGACCCGAACGCGGAGGGCGGCAGCGCGCTGGTGGAGGCAGTCTACCGGGGCGATGCCGGGCTGGTCCGGCTCCTCCTGGAGCGCGGCGCCGACCCGTCGGTCACGAATCACCGCGGCGAGCCGCTCCTCCAGATCGCCCGCCGCCGCTCGTATTCGGAAGTGGCGGCGCTGCTGGAGAGCGCCGGGAGCACCGGGGCAAGCTAATGGCGGGACACCGGCAGGAAGAGCGGCGTCTTAGGGATAAAGTTACAGCCGGCCGGGACCTACCGAACGAGCCCTCCCTGCACGGCATGTCTCCCCAGGAAATGCCCATGGGAACCTCGCCCTCCTCTGTCCCCACGCGCCGCCGCGGCCTCTACGCGCGCCGGCCGGACTCGGAAGTCCCCCGCCCCTTCGGCGCAACCATGGAATCGCTGGAAGCGAGACTTCGACGACGCGAGCGCGAGCTCGGCGCCATCCGGCGCATCACCGCGGCCCTCTACGCGCGCACCCACCTCGACGACCTGGTGCGGCAGACGCTCGACGTCGCCATCGAGACGGTGGAGGCGACCGGCGGCACGATCTACCTGCACGACCCGAAGAAAAACGTCCTGATCTTCAAGTGGGTCGTCGCCGCGCCGGAGATCGCCGCCCGCCTCCGCGGGATGGAGATGCCGGACGACAAGGGGATCGCCGGAGAAGTCTTCCACACCGGCACCGGCCGGGTGACGCTCGACGTCACCAAAGACCGCAATCACAACCGCGGCGTCGACCAGAAGACGCAATTCGTCACGCAGAACATCATCACCGTCCCGATGCGCAGTATGGGCGGCCGCACCATCGGCGTGGCCCAGGTGCTGAACCGCCGGGAAGGCGAGTTCGACCAGGACGACCTGGAAGTCGTGGAGGTCATCTGCGCCCAGGCCGCCTCCGCCATCGAAACGGCGCGGCTCTACGACGAGGCGCGCCGCGCCAGCGTGATCAACCTGATCGGCGACATCAGTCACGACGTCAAGAACCTGCTCACCCCGGTGGTGACCGGCATGCAGACGCTCGAGATGATGATGGACTCGATGTACGAAGACCTCGACAAGGCGCTGCCAAAGGTTCCGGACCCGGTCCGGGACGAGGTGAGCTGGGCGGTCGACGGCGTGCGCGGCTTCTACCAGGAAGCGATGGAGATGGTGTACGACGGCGCCCGCGACGCGCAGGAGCGCGTGCGGGAGATCGCGGACGCCATCAAGGGGATCGTCGCGGAGCCGCACTTCGAGCTGACCGACTTCCGCGAGCGCGCGGAGGCGGTGGCGAAGGTGCTCAAGCTGGTGGCGGAGCGGAAGGGCGTGACGATCGCCCTCGCCGGCATCGAAGAGACCGGCCCCGTGGAGCTCGACCGCAAGAGCATCTACAACGCGATCTACAACCTGATCAACAACGCCATCCCGGAGACCCCGGAAGGCGGCACCATCTCCGTCAGCGCCCGTCCCACGGAGCTGAACGGCGTCCCGGCGCTGGAGATCCAGGTCGCCGATACCGGGCGCGGCATGCCGCCCCACATCCGGGAGCGGATGTTCACCGACAGCGCGATCAGCACCAAGCCGGGCGGCACCGGGCTGGGCACCCGCATCGTGAAGAACGTGGTCGACCTCCACCACGGCACCATCCGCGTCGACAGCGAGGAGGGCCGCGGCACCACCTTCACCCTCCGCATCCCGACGCGGCAGCCTGAGGAAACGCGTTAGCTGGGACAACGGGTGAGGAGCTCGGTTTGCCCTCGAACTGTCCGGCCGGCAGTTTGGAAGCCTGTGACGGTCGGCGGATAGGATCCGCTCCGCATTTGACGCCCGCCTGGCGAACGCTCGCGCGCCCCGGAGGAAGGGCCGCGCAAGCGCGTCACTCCTAAAAGTCCCGGAGGGCGCTCCGCTACGACGGCGCCAAGATCTCCCGGCGAGATGCTCCTCGCGGGCAGCGGGAGGAACGAATCGGTGCTGCCGGAGTGACGCGCTTGCGCGGCCCTTCATTCACGGTGAAGTCGCATCCGTGAGGTACGATGGGCCTCAGCTCCTCCCGCTGCGGTGAACCTTCTCCCTTCTTCCATCTTGCAATGCGACTTTTACGCCGTCTCCGTCGTCCAAGGAATGAACGCGCAAGGTCTCTGCCGGGACGTGTGCTCCGTGGGCTCCGGTTTGGCGCGGCCGAAAGGCCGTGTGTATAATTCCGGAGTTCTCCCCCGGTCTCCGAGCCGACATCGGAGTTAGGGGTGCTCATGGGGGCGGCCAGGCTGATGAAAGAGGGCGCGCGGCAGGTACCGGATTGGGTGGGGCGGGGCGTGGGCCTGGCGGTCTTCGGCCTCGGAATCATCCTGCTGGTCTACGTCTTCTTCGCGACGAACCAGCTCGGCTCGCTGCTGCCGCCGGCGGGGGAGAAGATCCCGCCCAGCGAGTGGGCGCTCCGGCTCGGGGCTCCCTTCATCGTAGAGCTGGGCAAGCTCTTCATCTCCGGCCTCATCGCCTCCTGGATCGCCGCCCGCGGGGCACAGATGTACGCCGCCGCGGGGCGGGCACTTCCCGGCGAGTGATGCTCGTAACTGATACCGGTTGGCAACATCTCTCTTCCCGAGTAGGGATTTAGAGGGCCGGTGTCGAACCGAAGTCCATTCGGCGAGTCTCGTCTGTCCGTTCCACCGGGCGCCCCGGCGCCCGCTCTCGCCGTGCTCACCTGGAGGTCGTCCATGCCTCGTGCCAAAGTCGGAGCCGCCGTCGCAGCCGCCTGCGCCTCGGCGTTGCTCGCCGCGCCCGCCAGCGCGGACTGGACCGTCTACGGCGGTAACCTAGAGAACAACTTCTACACTACGGAGAAGCTGACGGCCCCGCTGGGAGTGGAGTGGAAGCACGCCACCAACCGCTCGGCCGGACGTCAGGGGAACCGCGGCGGCGCCATCATCAAGGATGGGGTCGCCTACTTCGCCTCCGGGCCGCAGCTCCTCGCGGTCGACGCCAAGACCGGCGAGCTGAAGTGGCGGGCGCCGGAAGCGGACCCGAACGACACCTCGATTCCGAACGTCTCTTCCACGCCGACAATCGGCGACCAGTTCGTCTACGTGCCGGACGCCAAGGGGATGCTCTCCGCATACCGCCTCCAGGACGGCTCGCTGGCGTGGCAGTTCCGCACCGGCAGCGCCATCAACGCCTCGCCGGTGCTGGTGGGAGACTCCGTCATCTTCGGGTCGGACGACGACTACGTCTACTGCATCGACGCCCGCACCAGCGACCTCCGCTGGAAGTCGAACGAGCGCGGCAAGGCGATCCGCCTCTCCGACGACCCGAACGGGGCCCCGGTGGTCTACAGCGGCGTGGTCTACGTGAGCAGCCGCGACATGAAGGTGTGGGCCTTCGACGTGCTGAACGGCCGCATCCTGTGGTCGCAGCGGATGGCGGCGCCGAGCGCGGAGCTCTCTCCGGTCGCCGCGAACGGCCGCATCTGGATGGCCGCCGGCACCAACATGTATTCGTTCAGCCTGCGCGGCGGCAACTTCCGCACCTACCCGCTGGGGCAGTCGCTGGAAGGTGAGATCACCACCACCCCGCTCATCACGGACGAGTTCTGGTTCGTGGGAGACCGCACCGGCTGGTTCCACGCCTTCAAGAACACCGGCAGCCCGGTAAAGCTGGCGAGCGGAGAGCCGTGGCGGGTGAAGATGGAGGGCCGCCCGATGGCTGCCCCGCTGATGACCCCCACCTCGATCTTCGTGACGACCGACCGCGGCTTCATCTACGGGATCGACCTGAGCACCGGCAAGATCAACTGGACCTACCGCATGGAAGCCCCGAAGGGGATGGTCGGCGATCTCCAGCAGTTCTACGCGCTGCGCGCGCCGCTGGCGGTGGATAACGGCAAGCTCTACGTGGTGGGCGATGACGGCAGCCTCACCTGCATGTCGAACCAGGCCGAGGACAGCGAAGGCCCCGAGATCGTGATCCGCCGTCCTACGAAGGGGACGATCATGAACGGCCTGCCGCCGATCCAGATCTCCGCCTACGTGTGGGACGAGGGCACCGGCGTGAACCTCGACACGATCGAGATGCTGCTGGACGGCCAGCCGATCGAGCAGGACGAGCGGCCCTACTACGAGCGCCGCGCCACGCAGCGCACCGGCTGGGTCTACAACCCAATGACCCGCGTCCTGAGCTTCGAGACGCTGAAGGCCGAGGAGGGCGGCACCGACCTGCCCCTGGCCGACGGTCCGCACAAGATCACGATCTATGCCTCGGACTGGCGCGGCAACACCTCCATGCTGGAGTGGAACTTCACGGCCGATAACAAGCTGCCGCCGCGCGCCGTGAAGGTGAAGGAGAAGCCGACCGGCCGCGGACAGGGCGCACCGGGCGCCGCCGGACCGGGTGGTCCGGGCGGATATCCGGGTGGTCCGGGCGGACCGGGCGGTTATCCCGGCGGACCCGGTGGAGCGGGCGGATACCCCGGCGGACCGGGCGGAGCGGGCGGTTATCCCGGCGGGCCGGGTGGCCTGGGCGGTAACCAGGGGCAGTTCCGCGGCGGCCAGGGCGGCTACGGCTATCAGAACCGCGGCGCCGGTGGATACTTCGGCGGCGGCGGCCGGGGCGGCTTCGGTGGTCGCGGCGGCGGTTCCGGCGGCTATGGCGGCGGCGGCGGCTACGGTGGCGGCGGCGGCTATGGCGGCGGCGGTGGGCGCCGCGGCGGTCGCGGCTTCTAGCCCATCCCCGGCCCACTGAAACGGAACGGACAGGCAAAGAGGGGGTCGCCGCATGGCGACCCCCTCTTGTCGTAGGCGGGGCTCCGGCTAGTGCCGGATGAACTCCGCGCGCCGGGCCCACTCGCTTTCCGGAGCCTCGTCCAGAAGCCGGTTCCAGCCGTCCAGCAGCCGCTGCGAGTCGTTGCTCGACTTGTAATCCGCTACGGAAGCCCAGTAGCGCGCTTCCGGATGACGCGTCGGGTCGCCCTCCGTGATCCGGAGCGCCTCCTGCGCCAGCTCCCGGGCGCGATCGAACTGCTGCTCGTCGATCGCCGCCTTCAGCCGCGCCAGCGCCATCTCACCCAGGAACCGCTCGGGATCCAGATAGCCCTGGCTCCGCCTGTGCTCCACCCCCTTAGCGTCGAGCACGATCAGGGTGGGAGTCCACGGGGTGTGGAACCGCTCCATCACCTCCGGTCGCTCCGCCACGTTGAACTGCACCGGCACGAAGTGCTCGGCGATATACCGCTCCACCTCCGGGTTCGGGTACGTCACGGCACCCATCGTCTTGCAGCCGCCTCAGCCGGGGTTGAAGAGGTCGACCAGGACCAGCTTCCCCTGTCGCTGCGCTTCTTGTGTCGCCTCCTCCAGGGAGTGGCGCCAGTTGATGTTCTCACCAGCCATTCTGCACCTCCGGAGCCGGGAGTCCGATGACCCGGCCCTCGAAGGGAGACTACCCGCCGGGAGCCCGCCGCACACGGAGAGATGCAGACCGAACCCCTTCAGGCGATGGGGAGAGGTGGGAACGGCGATGAGCGGGATGTCCCTGAGGGCGAGGAACGAGGCGGAACACGGCGGACGGCACCCTCCGGAAGTGGAAGAGCCGCCCTCCTGCCTCGAGCTTCTGGCCGTCAGCGGCGCCGCTGCGGGGCGGACCGCCAGCGCTTCCAGACATTGGGCACCTGGATCCCGCCGAGGCTCCGCTGGAGCTCGCTGAGGTCAATCCGCAGCTGCTCGATCTCGCCGCCGAGGCCCTGGAAGCTCCGCTGCAGCCCGGTGATCTGGGACCGGAGCTCCGCAATCTGCGCGGAGACCCGGCGCAGCTCGGCGGTGTCGGCCGGAGGTCCCGGAGGGCCCGCGGGTCCCGGCGGTCCCACGGGACCTTGCGGCCCCTGCGGCCCCTGCGGTCCCCGTTCCCCCTGCGGTCCCACTAGCCCGCGTCCCGCGTGCTGGAGCCCCCGCTCGATCTCCGCCTGGACACGCTGAAACGCGATCGCGGCTTCGTAACGAGTAATCGCACGGCGGCCCTGGAAAGTTTCGTCGGGATAGCCGGTGAAGACACCCTTCTCCGCAAGCTGGTTCACCGCGTCGAACGCCCAATGGCGGGGTGGCACGTCGCGGAAGGCGCCTTGCTGCGCGGACGCGGGCAAGGCGGTCGCCAGCGTCAGGCCGGTCAGCAGTGCGAGTACGTGGAGCTTTCTCACCGTAACACCCCTCCCGCGCTCCCACGGGTGGAGCGCTCGCCTCGGGGATTGTACCGGCTCCCGCGGGGAACGGCAAACCCGCGCCAGGCGGCGCACAACCGGCCTGGCCGAGCTCGCTCGCGAAAACGAGGTTCTGGGAGACCGTTGGTAAGATCGGGAAGCTGCTCCGGTGCCCCGCTGACGCGGGGCGCGAAAGCAAGCATTCGCACTCCAGATGCCGGCTCGAGCTGGATTCCCTCTCGGCGAGAGGGAGACTTCACCGCAAGCGGAATCTCGCCGGCAACATCCTCGCGCGGAGTTCTACCCTCCCGCAGGACGGGGCCCCCGAGTACCACCCCCAAACGGCCGCGAGGGCCCCCGCCCGTGTGGACGGAGGCCCTCGCCAGATCGGAGGCCGCGGAAGCGGCGACTACTCCTTGACCTGGACCGACTTGATCACCACCGGCTCCAGCGGCACGTTCTGGTGCGGACCGCGGTTGCCGGTGCGGACGTTGACGATCTTGTCGACCACGTCCATCCCCTTGGTCACCTTGCCGAAGACCGCGTAGCCGTAGCCCTGGGCGCTCTCGTCCCGGTGGTTCAGGAAGTCGTTGTCCTTCACGTTGATGAAGAACTGCGACGTGGCGCTGTCGATCACCTGGGTGCGCGCCATCGCCAGGGTGCCGCGCTCGTTCTTCAGCCCGTTCCCCGCCTCGTTCTTGATCGGCGCGCGGGTCTTCTTCTGGTCCATGTCCGGCGTGAACCCGCCGCCCTGGATCATGAAGTCCGGGATCACCCGGTGGAAGATGGTGCCGTTGTAGTGGCCGTCCTTCATGTACTGCAGGAAGTTCTTGGCCGACTCCGGCGCCTTGTCCTGGAAGAGCTCGATCTGAATCTCGCCCAGGCTGGTCTCCATCACCACCAGGGGGTTCTTCTTCTTCGCTTCCCCCGCCTCGCTGTCGCCCGCCAGCACGGCGGCGGCGAGCACAGCGCAGGCGAGGATCCCCAACTGCAGAATCGACACGGACTACTCCTTTCAGAGCCTCCGGGCCCGCGGGTCGCGGGCTCGACAGGTTACTTCGAGATCTCGACGTCCTGGATCAGGATCGGCTTGGTGGGAACGTCGCCGGGAGTCGTCTCCACGGCGGCGATCTTGTCTACCACGTCCATCCCTTTGGTTACCCGGCCGAAGACCGCGTAACCGAAGTCCCGAACGCCGTGATCCAGAAAGTCGTTGTGCTTCAGGTTGATGAAGAACTGGGAGGTGGCGCTGTCGACCTCGCCGGTGCGGGCCATTGCCAGGGTGCCGCGCTCGTTCTTGAGACCGTTATCCGCCTCGTTCTTGATCGGAGCGTGGGTCTCTTTCTCCGTCATGTCCGGAGTCATGCCGCCGCCCTGGATCATGAAGTTGGAGATCACGCGATGGAAGATCGTGCCCTTGTAGTGGTCCTCGTTCGCGTAGCGGACGAAGTTCTCTACGGTGATCGGCGCCTTGTCCGGGTAGAGCTCGATCTCGATCGGCCCCATCGAGGTCTTGATCACGCCCTTGATCGTCTTACCCGGCGCGGCGGTCGCCGCAGGCTCCGCGGTGCCCGCAGGGGCGTTCCCCTCCGCCGGCGCGTTCCCGGCGTCGCCGTGCCCCTCGCCCGGCGCGTGGCCGTGACCGTCGTCCGCGCTGTGGCCGTGACCGTCGTCCGCACTGTGACCGCCGGCATTCGCGGCCACGGTACCGCCCGCAGGCGGCTCCTCCGCCGGCTCGCAGCCCGCGAGCACCAGCCCCAACGCCAGGCACGCAGCTCCAACTCCCAAAGAGATCAGCTTCATTCGATTTCAAGTCCTTAGACGGAAGAAGAAAGATGAAAGAACAGGGAGAGAGTTGAGACCGAACATCCGAAGGTTCGGATTTCATCCCTCATCCCTCATCCCTCATCGCTCATCCCTCAGAGGGGTTCTCACGATTGACCGGCACCGCCGCGCGGGGGAGCCAGTAGCCGCCGTCCACGCGGAGCACGGCGCCGGTGATGTAGTCGGCCGCGTCGGAGCAGAGGAAGGCGATCGTTTGCCCCAGCTCTTCGATCGTTCCCATGCGCCCCCACGGCAGCTTCGCGGCTTCCCGCTGCAGCTCATCCTCACTCAGGAACTGGCGCTCGCCCGGGGTGTCGGTCCACCCCGGCTGCACCACGTTCACGTTGATCCGGTGCGGGAGCAGCTCGGTCGCCATGGTGTGCGCCATCTGCTCCAGCCCCGCCTTCGCCGTATTGTACGGCAGCGAGTTCGGCAGCGGGATGAACGCCAGCACGGAGCTGACCATCACGATCTTTCCGCCGCGCCCCTGCGCCGCCATCTGCCGCGCCGCCTGGCGGCTGCAGTAGAACGGCGCCATCAGGCTGACCGCCCACGTCTCCCACAGGTCCTGCGGCTCCAGCTCCAGAAACGGCTTACGGATGCTGCGGTAGGCGTTGTTCACCAGGATGTCGATCCCGCCGAACCGCTCCACCGTCGCCGCGAGCATCCGGTCGACCGCGGCGTGCTCCGCCACGTCGGCCTGGAACGTCATCGCGTCCCCGCCGGCAGCCCGGCACTCCTCCGCCACCGCGTCCGCTTCCTCGCCGTGGCTGCGGTAGTTGATCACCACCCGCGCTCCGCAGCGCGCCAGCTCCACCGCGCACCCGCGCCCGATGCCGCGGGAGGCGCCGGTCACCACCGCCACTTGTCCGTCCAGGTCGACCATTCCACCTCATCCCGCGCCCCGGCAATCCGCCAGGGCGAGTTTACCCGAACGGCCGCACCACTGTCCTAGACCTGTCGAACTCGACCAAGCACCTGGATTCACAGCGCTAAAACAGGGCACCGAAATCGCAATAAAATCGCAATACTCGAGAACAGGACGACCGAAGAGAGGGGAGAAAACTATCAATTTCAGAGGAGAGTTCAATGAAGCGCAGTTTTCTAGGTAGTTGTTTTGCGCTCTGTGCGTCGTTGTGTGGCAGTGTCTTGGCGACCACCTACTCCCTCTCCGGCCAGATCCACAGCGGAGAGTGCAGCGTCCACTTCCCCAATCACGATGTTTCATTCTACACATACGGAAGCCTAGAGGCTGGCCATACCACTGGGCCGCACTGGCCACCCGATAGCTCTTGTCATCGCGTGTACAGCACTGCTGGCTTCGGGAACGATCCCGCTCAGATGACGATCCACGCAACGAACCTCGATCCAAACTGCACGTTTTTCGGTATGCCGGTCTACGGCCGCGCTCTAGTCGAGGGGGATGGTTGTGCAACCGTTGCCGGCCCGAATGGGGTCGTCCTAATCCCGGAGACTAGCGTCGCTCTTGATGATCAGGCCACTCCTAAGACCCTTCATGGAGGCGCTAACTTCACGGTCCAAAACATCTCCAACTGCGACTTCGTAATGCAGTGGGATTCCACGGGGGATGTTGGGGGACCCTGGACACGGATAAAGCCGCTCTAACTCATCCGCCAATCGAAGGGAGGCATGGTTGCCATGAATGGTCAGCCGAAGCTGTTCTTCATAGCGGCGATCTGCGTAATCTGCGGTAGCCCAATGCCGGGAGCAGCGCCGCCAGCACCGTCGAGTTTGGAGAGCGATCCCCTCCTTCAACGGAACACTGCTGTCACTCCGAAGGTTCATCGCCTCTCGCAGGTGCTGGAGCGAATCGAGTCGGCGACGGGTCGGGTGGTTCGCAAATCGAAGTTTGTTCCCGACCGGGAGCTCTTTGCCGGGATGAAGCCACAGGAGGCCCGGCACATGATGGAGGCTCTACCGCCGGTCCTATCCGTTGATGGCTACCGTTACGACTGGCGAGCCTTTCGGCGCGGAGAGGCGTTCGGTTACCTGCTGGTCAGGCATCCGGCGGATCGACGGCGCGCCGCGTCCGAGGTACGGCGGCGACTCGGTACGGCTCTCGCCAGCGCGCCGAAGTACACACCGGTGTCCGGAACGCCCCGTAACGCGAATTCGGCGGTGCCGGCGCGATACGCGCTGCTCCGGGGGCTCCCTGCCCGCACGCTCGATCAAGCGGTAGGCCAGGCCCTCGCACAGGGACAGTCCGTGCTGCCGCTCTCGATGTTCGACCGGCGCACGCTGGTGGATGCCACCGGCCGGGTCACCGCCACAAGCGGGGACCGCACGTCGGGTGGAGAGACGGTCACCTTCTCCTGGCGCGATATCGAGCGGGGGGAGGGATACGTGGTGCTGCGGCCGGAGACCACTCGCGCTGGAGAGACCGGTCTGCGCCTCTTCATCGGCACGGGTGCTGCTCCCGCAGCCGGCCAGCCGATCACGGGTCCGACCTCCGAACTGATATATGGTACGGAGAACGAGGATCTCATGGACAGTCTCCGGACCACCAGGAAACCCGGAGATGCGGGACGTGCGCTGCGACCCGAGCCTCCTGTGGATCGGGTGACCGTTCGCGCGCAGCAGGAACTGCAAGACGGGGAAACCGCACTCGCCAATGTCCTCCGGCAGCTCGCAGACGAAAGCCGCCGTCCCGTAGTGGCTGCCGTCACTCCCAAGAGCGAAGATGTTGATTTGCGCCTCTCCGCTGACATCGTCAGCCAGCCGGTCGCAGACGCACAGAGGACCATCAGTGCGCGCTACCGGTTAGGGATCATTCCCGCGGAGAGAGCCCTGCTGTTCCGCAAAAGACCACCTCCAGTAGCGCGCCCTCGCTGATGATCGGTGACCGCTCAGGGATCGCCCCAAGCTCTGCTGTCAGTACGACCCGAGCTTGGGGTCAGCCCTTCACTGCGTGGATATACTGCGCCAGCGTCTCCGGCATGATGTTGCCGCCGCTCAGCAGGACGATCGTCTTGCCGCGCGTCCGCACTTTCCCGGTGAGCAGCGCCGCCACGCCGACGGCGCCGCCTGCTTCGGTCACCAGCTTGGCGTGCTCCACGAGCCAGCGGATCGCCCCCTTCACTTCCTCATCCGTCACGAGCACCATCTCGTCCACGTAGCGCTGGATATGCGCCAGCGGGAGCGCCCCGGGCGCGGCGGCGATCAGGGCATCGCAGATGGTGTTGAGCTCCGGGAGGCGGTAGACCTCTCCCCGGCGGAACGACTCGTAGACCGCCGCGGAGCCGGTCGGCTGGACGCCGATCACCCGCGCGGAGGGGCGCAGCTCCTTCACGGCGGTCGCCAAGCCGGCGATCAGGCCGCCGCTGCTCACCGGCACCAGCACCGTCTCCACGTCGTCCAGCGCTTCCACCATCTCCAGGCCGATCGTTCCGTGACCCCGGATCACGTCCCGGTTCTCGAAGGTGTTGATCGCGCGGATGCCCCGCTCCGGCTCCAGCGCAAAGAGGGTGCGCCAGCGGGCGTCGTAGTCGTTCTCGCAGAGGATCACCTCCGCCCCGTAGCGGCGAGTTTTCGCGATCTTCAACGGCGAAGTGCTCTCCTGCATCACTACGGCGGTGGGAATGCCGAGGAGCCGGCCCATGTAGGCCCAGGCGCTCGCGAAGTTGCCCGACGAGGAGATCGCCGCGCCTTTCGCCTGCTGCTCCGGCGGCAGGCTGCGGAGCATGGTGTACGCCGCCCGCGCCTTGTAGCTGCCGGTCACCTGCAGGTTCTCCGTCTTCAGCCAGACCGGCGCCCCGGCGATCTCCCCCAGCTCTTCCGAGCGCAGCAGCGGCGTGTTCACGATCTCCGGCGGCAGCGCGGCGCGCGCGGCCCGGATCTCCTCCAACGGCACCAGTCTCTCGTCCACCTCGGCTCCTCCCAGCGGCCGAGGTCGATCACCCCGGCGCTTCCCCGTTCCCCGTTTAGCGCGTCCGCACCTGTCGGATAACCCCTGTAAAGGCGCGGCACGAAGCCGTCCCTGGAAACCACGGTCCAGGAGAGGGAGAAAAGGATGAACACCCGGCTGAGTAGACTCGGGCTCTATTGTGGGGCGGTAGCCCTGGTGCTGGCACTGCTGCCGTGGCGCCCGGGGATCGTGCTGGGAGAGAGCATGAGCCCCACGATCCGGAACGGGTCGGTCTACGTGATGGACTGCAGCCCCGCCGCGAAGCAGTCCCTTCAGCGCGGCGACGTGGTCGTGTTCCGTGAAGCCGGGGAGACCTACATCAAGCGCATCGCGGCGGTCGGCGGCGACACGATCTACCTGCTCCGATCCCGGGACGAGAGCTTCAACTACGACGTGGTGATGGACTGGCAGCTCCCCGCCGCCCGGCGGGCTTTCGGCCGGGGGGCGCGGCGACCCGTGGTGCTGGTGGCACGAACGCTGCCGCCCGGAATGGTCTTCGTCCTGGGCGACAACCTGGCAAACTCGCTCGACAGCCGCTGCCTCGGACCGATCGCGGTCCGGCAGATCGTCGGCAAGATGGTGGGAGCCCCCGCGGCCACGGAGGAGCTGCGGCACGTGGCGGTACACTCCGGGCCGCTGCCGGATCGGGTGTAGCAGTCTTCCGGTCGCCACAGCAAAATCGCAACGTATTCGCCCAACCAGCTTTCACCCTCCCGGGAGGCGCCGTGCGTCTATGCGACCAGGAGGTTGCGAGATGCTCGGGAGGGTGTGCCGGCGGGCAGGGTTCGGAACGGCGGTGCCGGTAGGCTTGCCGGTGGTCGGCAAGGGCGCTCCGCGGCGGCGGCTTACCCTGCTCGCGCTCCTGGCGCTGCTCTTCGTGTACCACCTCGTCTCTCCGGTAAAGGTAGGGGTGGTGGTGGGCGAAAGCATGCTTCCCTCGCTTCAGAACGGCGGCGTCTACCTGCTCGACCGTACCGCGTACCGCCACCACGGCGTGGTGCCGGGCGACGTGGTGGTGCTCAACCGGGGCGGTCAGCGCTACGTCAAGCGCGTCATCGCCGTGGGCGGCGAGGTGGTGCACCTGATGAAGCACCGCGGCAGCGAAGAGTACGACCTCATCCCCGCCAAGCGACTGGAGACGGCGCGGCGGGTAGCCAGTCACCCGCGGTGGAGCGGCACCATGAAGCTCGTACGCTGGGTTCTGCCGCCGGACACCTGCTTCGTGCTGGGCGACAACTTCATGGACTCGATCGACAGCCGGCACTTCGGCCCCATCACCATCGACCAGATCGAGGGCCGGGTCGTGGGCGCGGCGGAGCGCCAGCCGGAGCGCGAGTGGGTCCGCGCCGAGCCGGTCGGGCCGGCGAGCTCCTGACGCGCCTACTCCGTCTCGAGCGCCCGGATCTCCTTCTCCACCTCGGAGAGCTGACTGCGGAAGCCGTGCATCTGCGAGCTCATCCGGGTGAGCCGCTCGTCCGCGGGAGCCCGTGAGGCGGCGGAGGCGGCGGTCATCGACCAGATCACCCCGGCCGCACCGACGGCGAGGGTCGGCAGCAGCGTGACGGGGGCGACGGCGCCGAGTGCCAGGTGGATCGCGCTGGAGGTGCCCGCCGCCAGCACCAGCGCCGCCCCGCTCTGTGGGCTGCGCACCCAGGAGACCGGCGCGCTGTCCAGGTTCTGACGCCGCACCTGCAGCAGCCCCTCGAGCTGGCGGGTCTGGCGCTCCAGGGCGGCCCGCTGCATCCGCCGGTCCCGCAGCAGCCGCGCCCGCGCCCGCCACAGCACCAGCAGCACCGCATAGAACGGCTGATGCTCCGCGCCGGGCCGCACCGCCAGCGTGCCGAAGGTCCCCAACGTCACGTAGAGCGGCACCGATTCGCCCTGGCTCGGCAGCGGCAGCGGCACCGACTCCGTAGCCACCGCCAGCGCGCGGCAGCCTGCCGTCTGCTGCAGCAGCGCCTCCAGGGTCGGGTGCAGGCGCGACTGGTCCGAAACCGGCGCCAGCTCCGGTGCGGGAACGCCGGGACAGTCCCACGCCTCCAGCGCTGCCTTCAGCAGGCGCTCGCGAGTCTCGCGCCCGGCCGCGTCCCACGCCTGCCGGAGGTAACACGCCAGGATGGCGCGCTCCCGCTGGGCCAGCGCGCCGCCGCCGGGCACCAGCGGGGCCATGCCAAGCTTGCGTCCCAGCTGGTCCAGCAGCGCGTCGTGAGTGGTGATCGGGAAGATGCCCCAGAGGTAGGTGCCGGTCGCCTTTCCGAGGGCGCGGACCACCTCCTCGGGCGCGGCACCCGGCCGCGCGCCGCAGGCGGTCGTCACCTGGCGCATCTCCGTCGCCGTAAGCTGGCGCAGCACGCGCAGCATGTCGTTCGGCTGGCTCATCCCGCTCGTCCCCCGGCCCACACCCGACTCACCTCATTATGAACGTAGATGACGCGTCCACGGTTCGCGCCGGTTCCGCCACTCGAACCGGACTCACCACGGAGAGCGCTGAGGATGCGGAGAGGAACCTAAAGGCAGAGAGAACAGGTCTGCGCACCAAGCACCGTTCGCCGCCAGAGCGCGTTCGAGCTTCATCCCTCATCCCTCATCGTTCATCCCTCATCCCTCATCGTTCATCCCTCATCGTTCATCCCTCATCGTTCATCCTTTATCGTTCATCCTTTATCGTTCATCCTTTATCGTTCATCCCTCATCGTTCATCCCTCCGAGGACGGATTGCCGATCGCGCCGAACCGCTTCCGAGGGAGCGCCCGTCCGCCGGGCGGAAAGGATGGACGGCGTGGAGTCGACGGGGACTACCATCGGAATTCTGCTGGCCGGCGTCGCCGTGGTGGTGGGGGGAGTGCTGCTCCTCCGTCTCCACGCGTTCCTGGCGCTGCTGCTCGGCGCGCTGCTGGTGGGAGCGCTCACCCCGCCGGGAGCGGTGGAGCGGTTCGCGCTGGAGAAGGACGCCCTGAAGATCCTGGGCACCGACCCCGGAGCACGCTCCGTCACGCTGCCCGCCGCAGATCCCCAGGCAATCCCGGTCGGCACTCCGTTCCTGCTGGTCCGCCGGAGTTCCGCGACCGGTCGCTACGAGGCGGTGGCGCGGCTCGCGGTGGAGCGACACGTCAGCGACGGAGCTGGCAAGACCGGGGCGGTGGCGCGGATCGAGGGAGACGGCGTGCTCCCCGCGCCGCGCGACCTGGTGGTGCCCCCCTACGCCCTGGCCCGCGCCCGCAAGGCGGTCGACCAATCGGTCGGCGAGCGCGTCGCGGCCGGCTTCGGCGGCACGGCCACGAGTATCGGCATCCTGATCGCCATGGCCTCCATCGTGGGCCTCTGCTTGCTGCAGAGCGGCGCCGCCGACCGCATCGTCCGCACCGCGCTGCGGCTTACCGGCGAGGCGGGAGCGCCGCTCGCGTTCCTCCTCAGCGGCTTCCTGCTCGGCGTGCCGGTCTTCTTCGATACCGTCTTCTACCTGATGATCCCCCTGGGTAAAGCGCTCGGGATGCGGACCGGCCGCTGTTACCTCTTCTACGTCCTCACCATCGTCGCGGGCGGCACGATGGCGCACTCCCTTGTGCCCCCCACCCCCGGGCCGCTTTTCGTGGCGGAGCAGCTCAACGTCAGCATCGGGGCGATGATGGTGGCGGGGACGGTGGTCGGTCTCGCCTCCAGCGCCTTCGGCTACTTCTTCGCTAGGCTCGCCAACGAGCGCTGGCCGGTGCCGCTCCGCGACTCCCTGGAGATGCCGCTGGAGCAGCTCCAGGCCCTCTCGAAGCGCGCGGAGCACGAGCTGCCGCCGTTCTGGCTGGCGGTAATCCCGATCGTGCTGCCGGTGGTGCTGCTCGGCGGATCCGCGATGGCGGAGGCGGCCGGCTGGGAGCCGTCCGCGCCGCTGCGGCCGTGGGTGCAGGCCGGCTCCGATAAGAACATCGCGCTCGCGCTCGCCGCCCTGATCGCCCTGCTGACGCTGGCCTGGCAGCGCCGGCCTTCCCGTGAGGAGCTCTCGGAGTCGGTCCGAGGCGCGGTGACCAGCGCCGGGGAGATCATTCTGATCACCGCCGCGGGCGGCGCCTTTGGAGCGGTGCTGCAGCAGACCGGCGTGGCCGGGCTCGTCTCGGAGCTGCCGCGCAGCTCTCCCGCGGTGCTGCTGACCCTGGCGTTCCTGATCACCACGGCGATCCGCACCGCCCAGGGCTCCGCCACCGTCGCCATGATCACCGCCGTCGGCGTGCTCTCCGGCCTCGCCGCGGACGGGCTCGGCTTCCACCCGGTCTACCTGGCGCTGGCGATCGGCTGCGGCTCCAAGCCGATTGCCTGGATGAACGACAGCGGCTTCTGGGTCATCACCCGCATGAGCGGCATGACCGAGGCGGAGAGCCTGCGCTCCGTCACGCCGATGACCGCCCTGATGGGCGTGGTCGGGCTGCTCGTCACCCTCGTCCTCGCCACCCTCTTCCCGACGCCGTTTTAGGGACCGCTGCCCCGCGGGTAGGTCCCATGCAGCGGCGAGCCAGGAAGTGAGGCGGGCATGGGGATCCGAGAGACGCTGGAGCGAGTAGCCGAGGCGGTGACGCGCCACGAGCACGGAGAGGTGGGAGACGGGGAGCGGGAAGCCGACGCTGGCGCACGCGAGATCGATCCGACCGCCGGGACGGCCCGGTTCGGCGTGCTGCCGCTCTCCAGCCCGCCGGTTGACCCCAGCCTGGAGGAGAGCCGGGAGACGGTGCTCCCGGCCAGCGAGAATCCCCAGGGAATGGATCGAGACGCCGACGGCTTCCCTCGATCCGAAGGAGGCTAGCAGGCTCGCGGCCTGCCAGCCATTCGCCAGCGCATCGATCAGCTTCTCGAGCCGACCGACGCCTTCACGATCTGCGGAGCGGCGGGCACCAGCGTGGCCGCCTGCTTCTGGTACTTCTGGTCCGAGTCGTAGACCACGAAGAGGTTGGTGAGCGGCCGGCCCGGCACCACGCGGGTCTTCCCCTGGTGGTAGAGACCGGTCGAGTCCCCGCCGTCCAGCGCCATCGCGTCGACCGCTCCCAGGCTCCGCATCACGCTCGCCAGCTCCCGCAGCAGGAGCGGACGCTGCACCGCCACCAACAGCAGCTTGCCCTGCTTCGTGAGGCCCAGCGCGGCGCGCTTCTTGCGGCGGAAGACCGCCGGGTCGCGGAAGCCCTCTGCTTCCGGAGCCAGGCTCCGCTTTCCGTCCGTGAGCAGGCGCGGACCGGCACGAAGCATCGTCTCCGCCTGGGCGCCGGTGTAGGTGCGGCCCGGTCGCCACGTCTCGATCTTCGCCCCGCGGTCCGGGTGATAGGTGAAGACGGTGCCGACGAACCCCTGGTGGATCATCTGGCCGCCGACGACGATACTGCCCACCGGCACCGCCGAGGTGGTGCAGAAGTAGGTCCCGGTGATCGCCGCGACCGGCCGGGTGCGGCTGATCATGGACGACCACGTATCGCGATACCCGATGCCGTACTTGCTCGTCGCGATACCGAGGTGCACTTCCGGCCGCCGCAGGTCGGCGTGCACCACGTGGACCGGCACCCCGGCGGCCCAGCGCTTCTGGTACACCACCGCCGGCTGCGGCTTGACGGGCCGGGACGGCTTCTTCGCGACGTTCGGCTTCTTCGCGACGTTCGGCTTCTTGTCCGGTGCGGGCTTCGAGCTCGCCGGAGCGGTCTTCGCTGCTTTGGGTGCCGGCTTTGCCTTCGCGGGGGGCGAGTCGGCCCGGGCAGACGGGGAAGCCGTGATCTGCCGCAGCAGCGCGCGCCCCTGGGGAGAGAGGATATATCCAGTCGGAAGCGCCAGCGCGGCAAGCGCCAGCGCCTTCGCGATGAGAGAGCAGTTTGAGTACCGCATCGAGCCTCCGGACCAGGTAAATCCGGGCTCTCTACGGTAAGGGGACGGCAGAGGAAGTGCAGCCGAGCGCCGCACCCTACCGGATGGTAAGCTGCGGTCTCTCTTCTCTTCCGTGCCTGCGAGGTTAGCTGACGGGCTCGAGCAGAAGAGTACTCGTCCACCGGCAAGCCGGCAGATACGCCCCAGGGTTGGTTCCCCCGCCTCCCTACCGGGAGCTCGGCGCCTGGTTGTAAACCGGGCACGGCTGGCCGCCGCGTCCGGGCTATCGTATCCTGATGGTTGACACTATCTTAGACGCGAAAACGCCTCCCTGCGTTCCTACCTTCCCTCAGGCCGCCGCTCGGGCCGCTATCCGTACCGATCCGGGATGTCCCTCGTTCATGTGTGAGGGCCCGGCGAGTGGTAGTGCCGGAGCCTTGCGAGGAGGAGCCAAGCCATGACCGTGGAAGACGTGCTTCAATGGGCCATCCCGGATCCCAGCCTCTGCCGGGAGCGGGCCGACCTGCTGCGGGCGGAGCACCCCGGCTACACCGACGAGCAGCTCGCGTGGGTGGCCGTGAAGGCGACCCGCCGCTGGGCCGTCCTGGCCGGCGCTGCCTCCGGGGCGGTGGCCAACCCGCTGATCATGGCGCCCGCCTCGATGGCGGAAGTCGGCTACGTCCTGCGGGAAGAAGGCAAGCTGGCCGGGGTGATCGCGGCGATCATGGACCCGGACAGCCTGAGAGAGATCGACACCTTCCACGGCGACATCCTGAGCGTCCTCTTCCCCGGCGCCGTCAGCCAGCTCCTGCAGCAGCTCGGCGTACGCGGAGGACAGGTCGGCACGAAGACGCTCATCCGCAACGTCCTGAGCAAGGGCCTGATCCGGCAGCTCCTCCGGCTCGCCGCCCGCTTCCTCAAGATCCGCATCACGCAGAAGGCGATCGCCTCCAAGATGCTCCCGGTCATCGGCGGCGGCATCGGCGCCGCGTGGAACTGGAACGAAGTGCAGTCGGTCGGCCGCCGCGCCATCCGCTACCACCGCCGGCGTCGAGTGTAGCGGGAGGCGGGCCGGGCGGTTAAGCGAGCCGGGCGGTTAATGAGAGTCTGCGGTTCACTCTTCGACGGCAGGCCCCACCTGTCGCCAACAGGGCGTCCGGAGGACGCTTGGCCGAAGGCCGACGAGCGAGGTATTTTAATGCCTCGCGGCCCCGCGAGCGTCTGACCCCACTTCGTGCCTTGGTTGCCGCGGTTTCAACCGCCCGACCACCCGACCCTACCCTCACTCTCTGGAAATGCACGTTCTCCTCATCGGCGGCACCCGCTTTGTCGGCTACTTCCTCACCTGGCGCCTGCTCGCGGGCGGACACCGGGTGACGCTGCTCAACCGCGGCACCCTGGCGGACCCGTTTGGGGAGCGCGTGGAGCGGCTGCACGTCGACCGCCGCAGTCCCGCCTTTGCCGGGGCGCTGGCGGGGCGCAGCTTCGACGCGGTGGTCGACTTCGCCGCGTACGACGCCGCCGACGCCCGGGGGGCGGTCGAGGCGCTCCGCGGGCGCGTGGGGCACTACCTCTTCATCAGCACGGGGCAGGTCTACCTGGTGCGCCAGGGAGCGCCGCGGCCGGCGCGGGAGGCGGATTACGACGGACCCCTGCTCCCGGAGCCGGCCGATCCGAGAGATCGCGACGGCTGGATTTACGGGGTGGAGAAGCGCGCGGCGGAGGAGTTGCTCGCCGCGGCGTGGGAGGAGCACCAGTTCCCCGCCACGCGGCTGCGCATCCCGATGGTCAACGGGGAGCGCGACTACTACCGCCGGATCGAGAGCTACCTCTGGCGGCTGTTGGATGGCGGCCCGGTGCTGCTCCCGGATGGCGGCACGCAGGTCTGCCGGCACGTCTACGGCCAGGAGGTGGCGCGCCTGGCGGCGGGCATCCTCGGCAGTCCGCGCACCTTCGGCCAGGCGTACAACCTCTGCCAGCAGGAGGAAGTGACCGTCGCCGAGGCGGTCCGGCTCCTCGCCGAGATCCTCGGATCGAGCGCGCCGCTCGTGCCGATCCCCGCGGAGCAGCTCCGCGGAGCGGGAATCGAGCCGGTGGAGATCTCCCCCTTCAGCGGGCGCTGGATGTCCCACCTCGACCCTACCCGCGCGCAGCAGGAGCTCGGGTTCACCCACCGTCCGCTCCGCTCCTACTACGAGTCGATCGTCAGCAGCTTCCTCGCCCACCCACCCTCCGATCGCCCCGCCGGCTACGCGCACCGGGCGACGGAGCTGGCACTGCTCCAGGGGCTAGGGGCTAGGGGCTAGGGTGTAAGGTGTCGAGCTCGAAAGGCGGCCGGTGCTTGCCGAGGGCAGAGTCGACCTCGGGAGGTGCGGTTTCATCCCTCATCCCTCCGCCCTCATCCTTTCTTGACACCCCCCGGGGCCGATGGTAAGGTGGCCGCACTCGTAGTACCGTTCGATTCCATAGCAGGAGGCCCCGCCATGCCCGCTCAGAGCCGCTGGCCCGCCGGATGGCAGACCGTCCTCGAGCAGAAGCTGCTTCGCAAGGTAGACAAGCCCGCCCGCTACTCCGGGGGCGAGTGGAACATCGTCGTCAAGGACTGGGACCGGACCGATCTCAAGTTCGTGGTGCTCTACCCGGACACGTACGAGCTGGGGATGTCCAACCTGGCGATCCAGATCGTCTACGACATGGTCAACCGCCGCGACGACGCCCTCTGCGAGCGCGCCTTCTGCCCGTGGGTCGACATGGAAGCGCTGATGCGAGAGCATCAGGTGCCGCTCTACGGCCTCGAGTCGCGCCACCCGCTGAACGAGTTCGACGTCGTCGGCTTCTCGCTCGGCTACGAGCAGACTTACACCAATATCCTGACGGTCCTCGACCTCGGCGGCATCCCGCTCACCACGGACGCGCGCGGCGATGACGATCCGATCGTCCTCGCGGGCGGGAACTGCGTCTTCAACCCGGAGCCGGTGGCGGACTTCATCGACTGCTTCCTGATCGGGGAGTGCGAGGAGGTGCTCACGGAGTTCCTCGACACGGTGAAGGCGACCCGCGGGCTGCCCCGGGCGGAGCGGCTGAAGCAGATCGCGCAGATCCCGGGAATCTACGTGCCGATCATGTATCGCCCCGTCTACGGGGAGGACGGCGCGCTGCAGGCGACCCTGCCGGTCTCTCCGGAGATCCCGGGGAAGGTGAGCAAGCGGGTCATCCAGGATCTCGACAGCGTCCCCTACCCCACCAAACCGGTGGTGAGCTACATGCAGGCGGTTCACGACCGCATCACGCTGGAGATGTTCCGGGGCTGCACGCGCGGCTGCCGCTTCTGCCAGGCCGGCATGATCACCCGCCCGGTGCGGGAGCGCTCCCAGGAGAAGCTGGTCCAGCTCGCGCGGGAGCTGGTGGAGAACACCGGCTGCGACGAGATCTCGCTGATGTCGCTCTCCACGCTCGACCATACGAAGCTGCCGGAGGTGATTGACGACCTCCAGGCGGACCACAGCGCGGACCGGATCAGCCTCTCGCTCTCCTCGCTGCGGGTCGACGCGTTCAGCGTGGAGATCGCGGACAAGGTGCAGGAGGTGCGCAAGAGCGGCCTCACCTTCGCGCCGGAGGCGGGCTCCCAGCGCATGCGGGACGTGGTGAGCAAGACGGTCTCCGAAGAAGACATGTTCACCGCGGCCGAGTCGGCGTTCCGGCGCGGCTGGAAGAAGATCAAGATCTACACGATGATCGGCCTGCCCACGGAGACGGACGAGGACGTCCTGGCTACCGCCGCGCTGGCGATCAAGGTGCTGGAGATCGGCCGCAAGGTGGGGGTGCGGGCGGAGGTGCACTGCGGCGTCTCCACCTTCGTGCCGAAGGCGCACACCCCGTTCCAGTGGCACGGCCAGGACACGCTGGAGGAGATCCGGCGCAAGCAGCAGATCCTGCGGGACGCCGTGCGGCCGCACCGGGGCATCAAGCTGAGCCTGCACGACGCGGCGACCAGCTTCTGCGAAGGGCTGCTCTCCCGCGCCGACCGCCGCGTGGGCCGCGTGATCCTGCGCGTCTGGCAGGAAGGCGGCCGCTTCGACGGCTGGGACGAGATGCACGACCCGGAGCTCTGGGCGCGCTGCTGCGAGGCCGAGGGGATCGACCCGCACTGGTACGCCAACCGGCACCGCCCGTACGAAGAGGCGCTGCCGTGGGACCATATCGACTGCGGCGTCACCAAGCGGTTCCTGATGGTGGAAGACCGCAAGGCGCGCAAGCCGGTACCCCGAATCGTGGAAGACTGCAAGACGACCCAGTGCTTCGGCTGCGCCGCCTGCTGGGATCTGAACGTCGACATCTGGCGGGCCACCGGCGAGATCGGCGGCGACGCCAAGGGTGAGAAGGTCTTTCTCCCGGTGCTCGCCGGCTAACGGACGGTTGCAGGTTAGCAGGTCGGCAGGTTACAGGTTAGCTCGCCGTCGAGCGGGTTCGGAACCTGCAAACCTGCAACCTGCAAACATGACAACCAGGCAGTCGCGTTGGGCTGAATAAGCTGGACGAGTCCGGCCATACTATAGGTGCAGAAGGGCGATCGTGGAGCGAATCCTCTTTCGGTTCACCAAGGGAGAACCGGTCCGGCACGTCGGCCACCTCGATCTCATGCGAGTGGTAGAGCGCGCGATGCGCAGGGCCCGCTTCCCGGTTGCCTACTCGGAGGGGTTCAATCCGCGGCCCCGGATGGCGTTCGCCTCCGCCCTTACCCTGGGCGCCACCAGCCAGTACGAGCTCTGTCAGCTCGATCTGGCGGAGGAGGTTGGCGAAGACCGCCTGAACGAGGCTGTGTCGGCGCTCCGCGCCCAGATGCCGGCGGGAATTACGGTCGAAGAGGTATGGGCCGTACCGCTGGAGAAGCGGAGTCCGTATATACAAGCGGTGGCGGCCGAGTACCGCCTTACCCTGGCGGGTGAGGACGCGGCGGACCGCACGCAACGGTTTTTGTCCGAGAATCCGGAGCGCTTCTCCCACCCCTACCGGGTGGAGGCGCAGCCGGATGAAGCATGGTTGACGATCAGGCTGCCGGTCGGCGAGCGCGGCGGCGTCCGGATCCGCGATGTAGTGGCGGAGCTGGAGCAGGCGCTGCCGGGCATCGAGGTGACGCGGCTCTGCCGCACCCGCCTCTGGTGCGAGCGAGAGCCGGGACCGGAGCTTCAGGTTAGGGCTCGTGAGAACGGGCCCACAGCGCTCCCTCACGAGCGCGTTTGATTTTGGAAAGCAAGGCGACGTTGACGCCTGGGCGAGAGATTTTTGACTTGCTGATCCCGCGAACGACCGCCGGCGCGTCCTCTAGCGACGCGCTCGCGCCGGTCCGCGGGACTCTTCACGTCTGCGCGATGGGGAGCCTGCGCCACCCGGTGTCTCTGCACCGGGAGGAGCGCGGGTGGGACCATCGTCCTTTCGCCGCGGATAGATCGCTGCGTGAGTGCCGCCCCCAACGGCGGCGCTCTGGGAAACCGCTCCAGGATTCGGAAGATCGAAGCCGGGGGGCTCGCTCCAGAAGGGCAGAGTCCGCCGGCCCCAGTGATTCCAGCGGGGCTCCACCGGGGTCCTGCCTGCTGCGCTGCTCCTGGTAGGCTGGCCCGGCTTTACGCCGTGGGCAGCCGCCGCGATCCGGTCCGCACCGGCACGCGCCTCGCTTTCCGTTACACGGAAAACGAGGGTTCTATGGATGAAGAGTTGAGGTCCGCCGGCGAGCCGGGCGGAAACGGAGACAA
Source organism: Armatimonadota bacterium (assembly GCA_046292385.1). GTDB lineage: Bacteria > Armatimonadota > SYMT01 > SYMT01 > SYMT01 > JBKBRF01. The sequence continues at coordinate 98,677 of JBKBRF010000022.1, forward strand.
CGGCGCCGATTCCACGGAGAGCGGCCGCCGCCGCCGCCGGCCGCGCCGCCGCAAGGACAGCCCCACGCCGGACGTAGTCTCCGACGAGACCGTCGAAGGCAACGGCCGCGCCCCCGCGGAGATCTCCGCCGCCGCCGTTCCGCCCGCCTCCGGCGAATTCGAGGTCGTGCAGGCGGGCGAGCCGATCCCGCTCCTCCAGCGCGACCCGGTCTTCCAGGAGGCGACCGGCCGCGGCGAGGACGTACTGGTTCCGGAAGCGTTCGAGGAGGAGGCGCTCGCGCCGTTCCCGGAGCGGGCCGGCGGCGGCGAGTCCCGCCGCGCCGGGGGAGAGCTGCCGCTTCCCCCCTTCACGCCGGAGCTGCTCGCCCGCTTCCGCGAGGGAGCCGGCGAAGAGACCCCGCGCCCTCGCAAGCAGCGAGGGCGGCCGCAGCCTGCCGCCGCCGCGGAAGAGCCGGTGCCGCTGCCGGCGCCGGAGCCGGTTCCGGTGCTCTCCCCGCTGATCGTCGTCGCGGAAGCCCTTCTCGAAACGGCGCCGGAGGAGCCGGTGGAAGAGCCGATGGTCCTCCGCCTCCCCACCCTCGCCCCGGCGGAGGACGAGGAGCAGACCGGCCGGCGCCGCCGCCGGCGCGGACGCGATCGCCGCGAGGGCCCCGAGGAGACCTCCACCCCGGCGGTGGCCGCCGAGGCGCCCGCCGCGGAAGCCCCGGCTCGCGAGCGAGAGCGCGGGCGCGACCGCCGCGATCGGGAGCGCGACCGCGACCGTGAGCCGGAGCGCGAGACGCGGAAAGAAGAGCGCGCGGACCATGAATACAAGGAGATCCTGGTCAACGTAGAAGACCGCGAGACCCGCATCGCCGTGCTGGAAAACGGCCGGCTGATGGAGCTCCACGTGGAGCGCGAAGAGCGGGTGGTCGGCAACATCTACAAGGCCCGCGTGGCGAACGTGCTGCCCGGCATGGACGCGGCGTTCGTCGACATCGGCCTCGAGCGCAACGCCTTCCTCTACGTCGGCGACATCCTCTTCGAGGACCCGAAGGCGAAGGGCGACCACCCGACGCGGCGCACCAGCCGCGACGTGCGGATCAGCGACCTCGCCAAGCCGGGCCAGGAGATCCTGGTGCAGGTGGTCAAGGGCCCCCGCGGCACCAAGGGCGCCCGCGTCTCCACCAAGATCAGCATCCCGGGCCGGTACCTGGTGCTGATGCCGGAGGGCGACCACACGGGGGTCTCCCGCAAGATCGACGACGTGAAGGAGCGGGACCGCCTGCGCCGCCTCTGCGAGCAGCTCCAGCCGGCCGGATTCGGGCTGATCGTCCGCACCGAGGCGGAGGGCCGCTCGGAGCAGGAGCTGCGCCAGGACCTCGAGTACCTGGTCAACACCTGGCGCCGCGTCTCCGAGCAGAACAAGCGGTCCCACGCGCCCGCGGTGCTGCACAAGGACCTCGGCATCATCCTGAAGACGATCCGGGATCTCTTCGGCGCCGATACCGACAAGCTGATCATCGACTCCCGCGACGAGTACGACAAGGCGATCGATACGCTGTCGCAGCTCGCGCCGGACCTGGTCGACCGCGTCCATCTGCACGACGAGCCGACGCCGCTCTTCTCCCGTTACAACCTGGAAGACGAGATCGAGCGCCTGCTCCGCCGCAAGGTCTGGCTCCGGAACGGCGCCTACCTGCTCCTCGACACGACGGAAGCGCTCACCACGATCGACGTCAACACCGGCAAATTCGTCGGCACGAGCAGCCTGGCCGAGACGATCCTGAAAACGAACCTCGACGCGGTCGACGAGATCGCGCGGCAGCTTCGCCTCCGCGACATCGGCGGCATGATCGTGCTCGACTTCATCGACATGGCCTCCGCCCGGGACCGCCAGCTCGTGATGAAGGCGCTGGAGAACGCCTTCAAGAAGGACCGCACCCGGATCAAGATCGCCCACATCAGCCCGCTCGGCCTGGTGGAGATGACCCGCAAGCGGACCGCCGAATCGGTGACCGACGCGATGAGCCACCAGTGCCCCTACTGCCAGGGGCGCGGCCGGGTCTGGTCGCCGGAGACAATGGCGATCCAGATCGAGCGGGAGATCCGGCGCCTCGCCGCCAAGCAGGAGCTCGACGCGGTGCTCGTCTACTGCAACCCGGAGGTCGCGGCCTGGATGATCGGCTCCGAGGGAGACGACGTGGAGCAGCTCGAGCGGCTCATCCGCAAGCCGGTCTACGTGCGGGCGCGTCACGACTTCCACACCGAGAAGTTCGAGGTGCTCCCGGCCGACATGCTCGAAATGGAGCGGCAGGTCTTGCCCTACCACGGCGGCCAGGTGGTAGACTGCTATGTCACCAAGATCGACCTGATCACGCCGCCGCGCAGCGCCGCGTGGGTCGACGGTTATTTTGTGGATCTCGCCAACGGCGTGCGCTACCAGGGACAGACGGTGCGGGTGCGCCTGACCGACGTCCGCCGCAGCTTCGCCATGGGTGAGCCGGTGGCGCCGTCTACCGCCGTTGACAGGACGGAGCCCATTTGATAGGATTGCGTGTTTTGCGCAGGAGCAATTGTGATGTACGTCATCATTGAGACGGGTGGGAAGCAGTATCGCGTGGCCGAGCAGGATGTGCTGCGCGTGGAGAAGCTGGACGGCGAGGTGGGCGACGAGGTCAAGATCGACCGCGTGCTCCTCGTCGGCGGCGAAGACGGCGTGCGCGTCGGCGCCCCGTACGTGGATGGCGCAACCGTGACCGCGACGGTGGTTCGCCAGGGTAAGGGCCGCAAGATCAAGGGCTTTACCTTCAAGGCGAAGAAGAACGAGCGCAAGCGCTACGGCCACCGCCAGTTCTTCACGGAAGTGCGGATCCAAGCGATCTCCGCTTAAGAGCGAGAGACCTCCGCGGCCTCCGGGCCGGGACTCCTAGAAAGCTTGAGGTAGGACTAATGGCACATAAAAAGGGTGTAGGCAGCTCCCGCAACGGCCGCGATAGCAACGCGCAGCGGCTCGGCGTCAAGGAATACGCGGGCCACAAGGTGACCGCCGGCTCCATCCTGGTCCGCCAGCGCGGCAGCAGCATGAAGCCGGGCAAGAACGTCGGCGTCGGCAAGGACTACACGCTCTTCGCGCTGGTGGACGGCGTCGTGACGATGGAGGGGCACAAGTCGTCCCGCCGCGTCTCCGTGCTGCCCGAAGAAGTCGAGACCGAAGCGGCCACCGCCTAGCAGATCGCGGGAGAGCGAGTGGTCTGGCCGGAGGTTGCCGGTCCGCAGGTTGCAAGTTACAGGTTCGGAACCCGGCGGACGGGCGGACAACTTGTGAACCTGCTAACTTGCAACGTGAAACTGTGATCTCCCGTTCTCCGCTTCCCCTCCCCACACCGTGGGAGAGCGGGTTAGCTCGACCGGCGGGAAGGCATTATAGAGGGGACGGAGCGGAGCAGTGCGCCGAGGCCACTGCTGCCCTTCCGTCCCCTTTTTGCTGCATGGAGCGCCGAGATGTTCGTTGATGAAGTTCAGGTAGAGGTCCACGGGGGTCGCGGCGGGGACGGCGCGGTGAGCTTCCGCCGGGAGAAGCACGTCCCGCGCGGCGGGCCGGACGGCGGCGACGGCGGGAACGGCGGCAACGTGGTGATGGTCGCCGACGCCATGCTCACCACGCTGATCGACTTCCGCTACAAGCACAACTACAAGGCCGACAGCGGCGGGCCCGGCGGCGGGAACAACCGCAGCGGGAAGAACGCCTCCGACGTGGAGCTGCGGGTGCCGGTCGGCACGCAGGTGCGCGACGCGGACACCGACCAGGTGGTGGCGGACCTGGTGCGGCCCGGCCAGCGGGAGATCGTGGCCCGAAGCGGCAAGGGCGGGCGCGGCAACGCCGCCTTCGTCTCCTCCACGCACCAGACCCCGCGCTTCTCCGAGAAGGGCGAGCCGGGCGAGGACCGGCGGCTGCGGCTGGAGCTGAAGCTGCTCGCCGACGTCGGCCTGATCGGTTTCCCGAACGTGGGGAAGTCGACCCTCGTCTCCCGCGTCTCCGCCGCCAAGCCGAAGATCGCCGACTACCCGTTCACCACCCTGGTGCCGAACCTCGGCGTGGTGCAGGTGGAGCCCGGAAAGTCGTTCGTGATGGCGGACATCCCCGGCCTGATCGAAGGCGCCAGCGAGGGAGCCGGCCTGGGGCACCAGTTCCTGCGCCACGTGGAGCGCACGCGGCTGCTGGTCCACGTGCTCGACGTCTCCGGCCTGACGATGCGGGAGCCGTACGAGGACTTCCAGGTGGTGAACCGGGAGCTAGCGGCTTACAGCGACTACCTGGCGGGGCTCTCCCAGCTCGTGGCGCTGAACAAGTCCGACCTGCCGGACGCGGAGGGAATCATCGCCGGCCTGCGCCCGCGCCTGGAGGAGGAAGGCTACGACGTCTTCGAGATCTCCGCCGTCACCGGCCAGGGAGTCCAGGATCTCGTCTACGCGCTCTGGCGGCGGCTGGAGTCGATGCCGGTGCCGGAGATCGCCACTGCCGAAGAGAGCGTGGTGGAGTACCGGGCCCGCGAGGAAGACCGCGATTCCTGGGAAGTGGAGCAGGAAGACGGGACCTACGTGGTCCGCGGGCGCGGCATCGAGCGGCTCGTGACGATCACCGACATGAACAACGACGCCGCGGTGCGCCGCTTCCAGCGGATCCTCGATAAGATGGGCGTCGTGCGCCGCCTGCGCGAGCTGGGCGCCGAAGACGGCTCCCAGGTCCGTATCGGTGAAGTCGAGTTCGACTTCGTCGACTGATCCGCCCCTCCCCTACTCTCACGCCTCATGTACCGGAACATCGTCGTTAAGGTCGGCACCAGCACGCTGAGCGATGCCGAAGGCCGGATCGATCTCGACTACCTCGGCTCGCTGGCCGGCCAGCTGTGCGACCTGCTCCAGGCCGGCTCACGCGTGGTGCTGGTCTCCTCCGGCGCCGTGCGCGCGGGGGTGGAGCAGCTCGGCTGGGAGCAGCGGCCTCGCTCCATCGCGCTGAAGCAGACCGCCGCCGCGGTGGGCCAGGGGCGCCTGATGGCGCTCTACGCGGGCGCCTTCCAGGAGCGCGGACGCCTGGTGGGCCAGGTGCTGCTGACGCGCCAGCTCGCGCAGGAGCGCGTCCGCTACGTCTACGCCCAGAACACGCTCCAGAGCCTGCTCCACCACGGCGTGGTGCCGATCGTGAACGAGAACGACACCGTGGCGATCGAGGAGCTGCAGTTCGGGGACAACGATACGCTGGCGGCGCTCGTTTCCGCCCTCGTCGGCGCCGACCTGCTGGTCCTGCTCACCAACGTAGAGGGACTGCTCGGCGCGGACGGGCAGGTGGTGCCGCGCGTCCCGGAGATCACCGAGGAGCTGCGCGGCCTCGCGGGCAGCGCGGGGCGGTTCGGCTCCGGCGGCATGGCGACCAAGCTGAGCGCCGCGGAGATCGCCGGCGCCGCGGGGGTGCGGACCGTCATCGCGCGCGGTCGACGCCCCGGCGTCCTGGCAGAGGTCGCGAACGGAGAGCCGGTCGGCACCTGCTTCGATCTCCCCGCCCGCAAGCTGCGCGGACGCAAGCACTGGCTCGCCTACGGCACGCAGCCGCGGGGCTCCGTCACCGTCAACACCTGCGCCGCCGACGCCCTGGTTCACGAGCACAAGAGCCTGCTCCCGGTCGGCATCGTCGCCGTGCGCGGCCCCTTCCACCTTGGCGACACCGTCAGCGTCCTCACCGAAGACGGCCGCGAGCTGGCGCGAGGCCTGGCAAGCTGCGACTGGCAGGACGTCCAGCGCGTGATGGGCGCCCGCACGGAGCAGGTCCGCGAGCTGCTCGGCCACCCCGGCCCCGAGGAAGTGGTCCACCGGGACAACCTGGTGGTGCTCAACCGCTGAGGTTTTTCTTTCGACACAGAGGGACACAGTCGCGGCACAGAGGGAACACAGATTGGGAGCAGCGTCTGGCCGGGGAACACGCCGAGTGTGTGCCTGGGCAGCGAAGACAGCAACGGGCCAGGAAGTAACGCCCGCTTTCCGGAACGGCAGGTCTGAGCCCGCGCAGGCGGGCTTCACTCTCTGTAGCCTCGACTTCAGTCCGAGGCGCGAATCCGGCAGCACTTCCCGCGACCCTTCGCTTACTTCTGTGTTCCGTCTTGTCGATTCTGTGTCCGTCTGTGTCTAAGCGCGAGGATGAGCTGCAGCGACGTTTAGTGACCGCATGTGCAACCGTGAGCCCGAGCTGATGCCCTCCGAGATCCTGATCGTCGACGTGGAAGCGACCTGCTGGCGCGGGGCGCCGCCGCCGGGGGAGGAGCGGGAGATCATCGAGATCGGGGCCTGTCTCCTCTGCCCTTCCAGCGGGGAGCGCTCGGCGCGGGAGAGCCTTCTGGTGCGGCCGGCGCGCTCGCAGGTGAGTCCGTTCTGCACGGAGCTGACCGGCATCACGTCGGAGATGACGGCGACGGGGATCCCGTTCGCGGAGGCGTGCGCGGAGCTGCGGCGCCGGTATCGGTCGGCGGAGCGGACCTGGGCGAGCTATGGGGACTATGACCGCAAGCAGTTCCTCGCGCAGTGCGCGTCGTTCGGAGTCGACTACCCGTTCGGGCCGCGCCACCTCAACGTGAAGGCGCTCTTCGCGCGGCAGCGACGCCTGCGCCGACAGGTAGGAATGGCCGGCGCGCTGAAGCTACTCAACATCCCGCTCGAAGGCTCGCATCACCGGGCGGGAGACGATGCGTGGAACATCGCCGCCGTGCTGGCGGCGACGCTGCGCGCCGACGATCTCTCGCTGGAGCGGGCCCTGGAGCTGGCGGGAACCTGTAGGGAGCCGGTGGATTGAAGCTCGAGACTGCCCTGGATGAATTCGAGACGGCGCAGCGCCGCAAGCTCCGCGGCGAAGAAGGCCGCCCGGCGGCGCTGGCGCTCGACGCCCTGCGCGAGTTCCTGCTGGAGCAGGCCGGCCGCGAGGAGACCGGCCAGCTCACCACGGAGGACCTCCGCGCCTTCGTCCTGGAGCACTACCCGTCCCAGGAAGAGCCGGAGGGAGAGGTGGCGCTGCTGCTGCTCCGGACGACGCGCCAGTTCGCGGAGTGGCTGCTGGAGCGGGGCGAGCGCTCCCCGGCCCAGTTCCTCGCCGGGGCGGAGCGCCTGGAGCGGGAGCTGCCGCGCGTGATGGAGGCGCTGGCGGTGCTCAGGGAGCACACGGCGCAGACCCGCTTCGGGGGAGCGGTGGAGGTGGCGGCGGGCGAAGAGGAAGAGGCGCCCACGGCGGCGATGACGGCCGGGGTCGACCGCGTGGTGGAGCTGGACCGGATCGACTACGCCGCCGCGCAGCTCGACTACTTCACGGTGGAGCGCGTCTCACCGGGCGCCCTGGCGCTGCGGTCGTCCAGCCGGGAACTGCTGGCGGAGGGGCTGGCGGAGCCGGTGGCGGTACCGGAGCAGGCCGCGGAGCTGCTGCGTGCCGAAGATATAATCTATGCCGAAATCGCCCCGGTTCCTGACGGGTGGGAGATGCTGGAAGTCTTCGGCGTCCGCCCCGGAGGCTTTGCGTGAGCGCTGAATCAGAAGACCCCGCCCTCTCCCCCGAGGCGCTGGTGGAGGCGGCCGGCCGGCGCGCCAAACAGGTGGCGCCGCTCGTGGGTGCGCTGCCGACCGGCGTGAAGAACGACGTCCTGCACGACATCGCGGACACGCTGCTCGCGGAGAGCGACACGATTCTGGCGGCGAACGAGCGGGACGTCGTGTCGGCGGAGCGCCGCCGCTGCTCGGACTCGTTTCTCGACCATCTCACGCTCACGCGTCCCCGGCTGTTCGCCATGGCGGAGGGCGTGCGGTACATCGCGGCGCAAACCGACCCGGTGGGCGAAGTGCTGCGCGGCTCCCGGCGCCCCAGCGGGCTGGTGGTGCAGGAAGTGCGGGTCCCGCTCGGCGTGGTGGGCCTCATCTACCAGAGCCGCCCGAACCTCACGATCGACTCGGTCAGCCTCTGCCTCAAGGCGGGGAACGCCGTGCTGCTGCTGGGCGGCGCCTTCGCGCTCGAATCGAACCGGGCGCTGATGGACGTGGTCCGGCGCGCCACCGCCCGCCAGGGGGTTCCCGCGGACGCCACCCAGCTCATCGAGACGACCGAGCCGGCCGCGGTCGACTGCCTCCTCCACCTGAGCGAGTACGTCGATCTCCTCATCCCCCGCGGCAGCCAGGATCTCATCCGCCGGGTCTGCCGCACGGCCACCGTGCCCACCATCGAAACCGGGGCGGGAAACAACCACGTTTTCGTGGAGCGGACGGCACGCCTGGAGATGGCGGCCGACATCGCGCTGAACGCCAAGGTGCAGCGCCCCGGCGCCGTCAACTCGATGGAGACGCTCCTGATCGACGCGCCGGTGGCGGAGTCGTTCCTCACGATTATCGGGCCGCGACTGCGCGCGGCCGGGGTGGAGCTCCGCGGCTGCCCGGAGACGCAGCGGCTGGTGCCGGGCGTCCGCCCCGCCACGGAGCAGGACTGGGAGACCGACTTCCAGGAGCTGATCCTGGCGGTCCGGGTCGTCAACGGCCTGGAGGAGGCAATCGCGCACATCGCCCGGTACGGCACGCGGCTCTCGGAGGCGATCGTCACGCAAGACTACTTCGCCGGCCGCCGCTTCACGGAGCGGGTCGACGCCGCCGCCGTCTACGTGAATGCCTCCACCCGCTTCACGGACGGCTTCGAGCTCGGACTGGGCGCGGAGCTGGGGATCAGCACGCAAAAGCTCCACCGCCGCGGACCGCTGGGTCTGCGCGCCCTCACCTCCTGGAAATGGATCGCCTACGGCGACGGCCAGGTACGAGACTGACTTCGAGACTGACTCCGAGACTGACTTCCGGAGCGACCCAGAGCACGATGCGCCTTGGCTTGATGGGCGGAACCTTCGACCCGCTGCACTACGGTCACCTGGTGATCGCGGAGATGGCGCGCGCGGAGCTCGGGCTGGAGCGGGTCGTCTGGCTTCCCGCCGGGGACCCGCCGCACAAGGACCGCCGCTGCATCTCCCCGCAGGAGCACCGCTACGCGATGACCCTGCTCGCCACGGCGGAGCACCCGGCGTTCGAGGTCTCCCGCCTGGAGATGGAGCGCGAGGGGCCGAGCTACACGCTGCTGACCGTAGAGCATTTCCGGCGCGAATACCCGGAGGCGGAGCTCTACTTCATCGTCGGCGCCGACTCGATCCTGGAGATCCTCACCTGGCACCGGCATGCGGAGCTGGTCCGCGCCTGCCGCTTCGCCGCGGCAACCCGACCGGGGTACGACCTGGCCCAGATGCGGACCGTGCTGCCGCCGGACTACCTGGAGCGGATCGACCCGATCGTGACGCCCGGCGTCGACGTCTCCAGCACGGAGCTGCGGGAGCGCCTCCGCACCGGCCGCTCCGTGCGGTATCTTGTCCCCGAGCCGGTGGAGGCGTACGTCCGCAAGCACCAGCTTTACACGGTCGACTGACCGGCGGCGGGTCAATCCCGGAAGGTGAGAGGGCCCCGCATCCGAAACTTCACGTAAGGCCGGGCTGCCGAACCGGGTAGTAACGGTACGGAGCGATCGGCTCCAGAGTGATCAGGAGGGCTGGCTTGGATTCTGAACAGAAGGTCGAGATCATCCGCGAAGCGATGGACGAATTGAAGGCGCAGGAGATCAGCGTCATCGAAGTCGCCGACAAGACGCAGATGACCGACTACATGGTCGTCTGCTCCGGCAGCTCGAACGTGCACATCCGCGCCATCGCGGACCGCGTCGTCGAGGCGCTGAAGGAACACGACATCAAGGGAATCCGTCGAGAGGGATATAAGGAAGCGCGGTGGATCCTGATGGACTTCGGCGACGTGGTGGCCCACGTCTTCGACCCTGAGGACCGCGAGTTCTACGGGCTGGAAGAGTTCTGGCAGCGGGAGAAGCCGCTCACTACCGCGTAGCCCGGTAATCCGATGCACTCCGCACCCTCCGGCGAAGATCGAGAGCGCTTCGAGCGTCTCCTCCGAGACGCCCACCTCCTGCGCATGCGACAGCAGTGGGCGCAGGCGGAGACGCTCTGCCGCGAGGCGGTGGAGATCGACCCGCAAGACGTGCCCGCGCGCGAGATGCTGGCCGACCTGCTGGCGGAGAAGGGCGAGACGGACGAGGCGCTCACGCTCTACCAGGCCTGCCTGGAGCAGCAGCCCGGCAAGCCCTCCCTGGAGGAGAAGGTCGCGCGGATCGCCCTCCGCAAAGACCAGGAAGAGCGGGACCGGATTGCGGCCCAGCTCATGCTGGAGAACCCCAAGGGCGGCCGAGAGCGGAAGCGGAACGCCACCGCGGCGGTGCTGCTCTCCGCCCTCTTCCCCGGCGGCGGGCAGCTCTTCCTGGGACAGCACGCCAAGGGCGGCGTCCTGCTGGTCGTCGGCCTCATCACCCTCTACTTTGGCGTTCCGGAGCTGATGAAGCTGCTCGGCACCTTCGCCGCGGCGCCGGCGGCCGGGGGCCGCCGGGGGCCGGTCGTAGAGGTGGACGGACCGATGGCGGCCCTGGGCCTGGTGTTCATCGCCGTCTACATCTACAGCCTCCTGGATGCCTCCGCACAGGCAGGAAAGAACGACCGCCAGGTCAGCGTGTAACCGCTTCCCAACCTGCCCTCAGCCACCCTGCTCCCACCCATTCCGGGTATACTCCACTGTGCGCACACTCATCGGCCTCGCGGTGGGCATCCTGCTGTTCCTGGTAGGCATCCCCGTTCTCCAGGCGGTCGTCCGCAGCCGCGGGTACTACGACGACTTCTCGTACGAGCAGGCGGTGCTCGCGATGCTGCTGGTGCTGGCGTGCGTCATCGCGGCGCAGTTGACGGCGCTGCGCCCACCGAAGGACAAGGACTGAGGCGGGCACCCGCAGCGGGCCGGCGCAGGAATGTACCGCTCCCCCAGCGAACAGGCTGCGGCTGCGTGCCGGACCGTCCGAACATCAACCTGTCCGCCTGCGCGCGGGCGGCCCCTTCCCCTCGCAATCAGGAGTAGTTATGCGAAAGTGGCTTCTCGCCGCGACTCTTCTCGGCACGGCCGGTGCCCTGGTCGGCACTCCGACGCAGGCCGCCAGGGCCGTGCAGATCACGACCAACCCCACGGGCGCGACGCTGCGCCCCGGCGACGCCATGCCGCTCACCGCCGAAGCGCGCGACCGCAACGGCCGCGTAATCTCCGATGCGCGCTTCCGCTTCCGGAGCAGCCGTGCCGGCGTGCTCCGGATCGACGAAAACGGCCTCGCCACGGCGGTCGCCCCCGGCACGGCGGTGGTGACGGCGCAGACCTCCGGCGCGCGCACGAAGTTCAAGGTGGAGGTGGTGGGCAGCGAGCCCCGCGGCGGGACCTGGGTCGCCACCAACCTCGCCCAGGTCAACCACGTGGTGGTCGACAACCAGTTCGTCTACTGGACCGAGGTGACGTCGAAGAAGCTCCGCCTGCGGCGCGCTCCTAAGGCCGGCGGCCCGATCCAGGATCTCGCCAGCCAGCGCGCCTTCAACCCCCAGAACGGCTTGCGCTACACCTACGCGCAGGTGCAGGTCAGCAGCACCCACGTCTTCTGGACCCGCGAGACGCGCGGCTTCCTCTCCCGCTGGGCGATCCTGTCGGTCCCGAAGGAGGGCGGCGAGATCAAGAAGGTGCTGCACGAGGATATCGCCTTCAGCCCGCTCGTGATCTCCACCTGGCGCGTGACCAACAACTTCCTGGTGGCGGTGGTGCGCCGGCCGGAGCTGCTCGACCTGCCGTCGAACACCACCCTCGCCGCCTACAACATCACCACGGACCAGTGGAGCCCGCTGATCACCGGCCGATTCACCAACACGGCGATCCTCGCCGCGCGCGCGGGCGCGATCTTCGGCCGCGGCATCACGAACGACGGCCGGGTGCAGATCTTCCGGCTCTTTCCGACGGACGGCGAGAACCAGTATCAGGTGCTGACCGGCACCAGCTCGAACGAGCTCGACTTCTTCGAGCCGGGCGCTACCGACGGTAATGAGCTCTTCTACTGGACCAGCAGCAGCCGCGGCCAGCACCGCCTGAACGCGGTGACGATCGACGGCGGCACCACCCGCCGCGTTCTGGACGGCAACTTCGGCCCCGGCCTCGCCACTGACGACTCGTTCCTCTACTGGGCGCCGAACGCCAAGCAGATCGTGCGGCTGCCGGTCGCCGGCGGACAACCGGACCGCCTTCCCCAGAAGGCCGACCGCGCCAGCGCGCTGGGCGGCTTCGCGGCGGACCAGACCGGCGTCTACGTGGTGCAGAAGATCGCGAAGAAGAATTTCGCCATCGTCCGCCTCGATCCCGGCGGCAATTAGCGACGGCGACCGTGACACGGAGCAAGCGGGGCTAGCGCCCCGCGAGCCGCTAGCCAGAGAGGGAGTCGCCCGCCGGGTCGGCTCCCTCTTCTGCCAGTACGCCAGTTCCAACGACCAGTGCGACGAGTGGAGAGGACGGCCGCGGAATGCATACTCTCTCAACGATCGGCTACGGGGCCACGACCGTTCCCCACTTCCTGGAGACGCTCCGGGAAGCGAAGATCGAGCTGCTGATCGATATTCGGGCCGTCGCTAGCTCGCGCCGCCCCGGCTTCGCGAAAACCAAGCTCGCGGCCAACCTCCAGAGCGTGGGGATCGAGTACCTGCACCTGCGGGGTCTCGGCACGCCCGCCGAGGGGCGCGCGGCGGCTCGCGCGGGCCGCCACCAGGAGCTGCGGGAGATCTACCTGCGCCACCTGGAGACCCCGGAGGCGCAGGACGACCTGCAGACCCTGGCCGACCTGGTCCGGACCGGCCGCCGGATCTGCCTGCTCTGCCTGGAAGCGGATCCGGTCAACTGTCACCGCAGCATGGTCGCCGACGCTCTGACGGCGCAGATGCCGCTGCAGGTGAGACACCTGGCGCCGGAACCGGCCTGAGAGGCAGAAGGCTGATGCCGCAGCCAAACTCAAGGCGGGGAGAAAGATTCTCTTGGCGAGACCGTCATCGCTCCGGGCGTCCACCCCGCGCCCTCCCCACCCGGAGCCGCCCAAGCGACCACCCCTCGCCAGATACTGTTGGCGAAATCGGGAAGCTTCTCCGGTGCCCCGCTGGCGCGGGGCGCGAAAGCAAGCATTCGCACTCCACAGGCTAGCCCGGAAGAGATTCCCTCTCGTCGAAAGGGAGCCGGCCTCGGTGCAGTCTGCGGAGTGCGGTGGCTTGTGTCACACGCTGTAAAGTTACGCCGCTGGTGGCGCAGGAAGGTTTTGCCGCATCGCTCGCTTGCGCGAAGGAGGCCGGGGATGCGCTACCTGCAGGCCCACGATC
>JBKBRF010000023.1:0-109030 GCA_046292385.1 Armatimonadota bacterium
ATTCACCGCGTGGCGGGCCAAATCATGCCCCCGCTCCCTGCTTCTTCATCAAGGGAGTTTGTTGCGCACAGCGCAACAAGCGATACCGTAACTCCATCTGCGAAATGTGAGCGTACGGGGGCTGTACCTGCGCGGGCTCAGACCTTCCGGTCTAAAAGGCTGGCGTTACTTATTCCTACTCCATGGACCGGCGCGGGGTCTCTACTGCTTGGCCGGTTCACCGCTTCCGGTGGCGGCGCGAATGAGCGCGGCGCCCTCCTTCGCGAACGCCCGGATGCGCGCTTCGGGATCGGTCCACTCAGGGTTGAGCGCCCCCTCCCCATCGACGAAGCCCGGCTTGCCGCGCGAGACGCGGTGCTGGTGGGCGGCGACCACGCAGGCGCCCTCCCAGAAGATCCGGCGCAGCTCCTCCGGCACCGGCTTGCCGCCGAGGCAAGTGGGCTCCATCGGCAGGAGGTCCGGCGTGTTGTGCTCGGTGCCGGCGGTGACCGGCAGCCCGGCTTCCCGGAAGGCCAGGACGTAGCGACGCAGCACGTCCGGCCGGTTCCGGATCGGGATCAACTCCGCGATCGAGATCCGCCGGCGAACGATGTCTTCGATCAGCGCCTCGACCGGCGTCTCGTACTCGCAGATCGGGTCGGTGCCGTCCGCGAGGGTCGCGTAGCAGGGAATACCCCCGAGAGCGAGCACCAGGCGGTGCGCGTGCTCGAACGGGACGAACGTCTCCTCCACGTAGGCCTGCTTCCCCGCCTTCATCAGGTGGGAGCGGATCTCCGCCTGCACCTGGAGCGAGTCCTCCGGCCGGCGGGAAGGCGACTCGAAGAGGCGGGCCAGCACCTCGGCCCGGTCTACCTCCGGCACGCGCGCGAAGAGCGCTTCCTGGAACGCCTGCGCCACGTGGCGCTCCTGGAGGTAGACGGTGTCCCGGTCGCAGCCGTGGCGGCGGACCACCCCCGCCTTCACCGCCGCCTCGTCCAGCCCCAGCTCGAGTCCCGCGGCGGCGAATACCTCCGCCAGCCGGTCCGTCATGCGCGCCATCCTCGCGGAGTCGTTCCGGCGAATCGTCTCCAGGAGCGCGACCGCCTCCGCCGGCATCGGATCGATCCGTCCCAGGCCCTTGCCGCAGACGTAGTACTTGCCCGGGTTGCCCGGGTCGTTCACCCGGATCCCCGCGCGGCGCAGCCCCTCGTCGAGGGAGATGATCTCGATCCCGAAGAGCGGGTAGATCCCCGCGCCGCGGGCACGGTCTGCGAGCTCGCGGTAGACCCGGTAGTCGTAGTAGTTGCTGGCGCCCAGCACCGAGAGCCCCTGCTCCGCGGCGAGCCGGACCGCCTGCTCCACCGTGTCGAACGCGGAGAAGTTCGGCGGCAGATGGACGTGGGAGTTGGTACGGGGAACGGTGACTTCAGCAGTGGACACGAGGGCGACTCCGGGCCGGCAGAAGGGGCGGTACTGGCGAGCCGAGGACGGACACCCGACTTCTCCCGTGACATTTAGCATATTAGGGCTACGACCGGCCGTACGGGCTGCCGGAGGAGATATGGCAACCACGAAAGATTAGGGCAGAGGTTTCTGGAATGTTGGTAATCGTCTGGACCAGGTAAGGAGTACAGTTGGACGCGGGAAGGACTCGAAACGCTTTGGACCAGCACCTGCTAATCCTGGACCTGGACGAAACCCTGATCTACGGAACGGAAGCGCCGCTGGAGCGTCCGCACGACTTCCGCATCGGGCCCTACTTCGTCTATCGGCGTCCCTATCTCACGGACTTCCTGTCCACAGTTGACGACTGGTTCGAGCTCGCCGTCTGGTCCTCTGCCAGCCCCGGCTACGTGGCGGGGGTGGTCGGAGGAGTCTTTCCGGACCCGGGCCGGCTCCGGTTCATCTGGGCGAGCGACCGCTGTACGCAGCGCTTCGACGCCGACCGGCGCGGCTACTATTGGCTCAAAAACCTGAACAAGGCGAAGCGCGCCGGCTATCCGCTGGAGCGGATCCTGGTCGTCGACGACTCCGCGGAGAAGCTGGAGCTGCATTACGGCAACCTGCTGCGCGTGCGCCCCTTCACGGGACAGGCGGACGACACGGAGTTGCGGGACCTGCTGCCCTTCCTTGATCGGCTGCGGAGCGTCGAGAACGTCCGCAGGGTGGAGAAGCGCTTCTGGCGGGAGTTCGGTAGAACCGGTTACGAATAATCGCTGCCGTAGCGGGAACTTTCCAACTTCTCCGCTATCTGGAGGAGCCGGTCGAACTCGACCTTACAGCCCTCAATCCGGGAGCTTCGGAGCGCCTGTCGCGCGATGATCTCCGGTGATTTCCCCCGGCGGGCGAAGACCTCCGGATCGGCATCCCTTGCCTCGCTAATCCGTTCATACAGCCTTCGGCGGCGATCTCTGGCGTTCATCTCACGGTCCTCACCCGGACGGTACTGCGGCGCTCTCACCCTGCCAAGGAGCCTTCCGCTCGGGTCGAACTTGTAATTCGGCCTCTCACCTCAGGTGCTTCTTCAGGAACGCCGCCATCAGGTCGCAGCGCTCTGCGTCGGTGAACACCTCCCCACCGTGGCCGGCGCCGTGGAGCACCACCAGGCGGCACGGGCGCTTCACCGCCTCGTAGCGGCCCTGCAGCTCGTGGGCCTGGTTGATCGGCGCCTGCGGGTCCTGGTCGCCGTGGAGCTGGAGGAGCGGCGGGTCGGCGGCGTCGACGTGGAACACCGGGCTGGCGAGGCGCGCGAGCTCCGGCTGCTCTTCCGGTCCGCCGCCGAGGAGAAGCTGGAGTGCGGGGATGCGGACGTTCAGGCCGTGCGGGGTCGACTGCGCCAGGATCGTGGTGAGGTTCGACATCCCGTAGAGGCTCACGATCGCCTGCACGTCGGACGACTGCCCCCGGTGCTCGCCGACCTCCCCCTCCAGCTCCCGGTGACCGCTGGTGACGCCTACCAGCGCCGCCAGGTGCCCGCCGGCGGAGTTTCCGGCGATGGCGATCCGGGACGCGTCGATCCCCAGCTCGCCCTGCCTGGCGCGCAGGTACCGGATCGCCGCCTTGAGGTCGTGGACCTGCGCCGGAAAGCGCGCCACCGGCGAGAGGCGGTAGTCGACACTCGCCACCGCATAACCCCGCTCGACGAGCCCGCCCAACGGCATCTGCTTCCGGCTCCCGCTGCGCCAGGCGCCGCCGTGAACCCACACGATCAGCGGCGGACGTGCGGCTCCTTTCGGGAGGTGGAGGTCCAGCGCGAGGGCGTGGTCGCCAACCCGGGCGTACTCCAGATCCGAGACGGCCCGCGCCTCCGAGCCGGTCTGCACGGGTCCCGCCCGGCTGCCCGTCAGCAGCAGCACGCACCCGATCAAGGCCGTCGCCAGACCCAACACCAGCCTCATCTTTTCGTTTCCTATTCAGTTCGGCGATGGCGTTCGTCGCGGTAACCGGAGTTGACGGCCGGTTGCGGTTAGCAGTGTGCCCCGCTGGCGCGGGGCGCGAAAGCAAGCATTCGCACTCCACAGGCTAGCCCGGAAGAGATTCCCTCTCGTCGAAAGGGAGACTGCCTCGGGGCAGTCTGTGGAGTGCGGTGGCTTGCCACCGCTTCCCCGCCAGGGGAATCTCGCCGAAGGGGTCGGCCACGAAGATCCTCCTCCCCCGCTGATTTCGCCAGCAGTATCTGGCGCGGGGTGGACCCTCGGCGAGATCCCGGCGCCGCTAAGAATGAATCTCACCCCTACTCCAACAGCCACTTCGCAGCCGCAGCCTCCTTCCGAGAAGCATCCCCGCTGAACGTCGTGAGCAGCTTGCCCTGTCCCGCAGCACGGTAGACGCCCGAGACCAACTCTACCTGTTCCCCCTCTCCCGCCAGCCAGAGCGGCTGCGGCGCCGCGGCGGTCAGGAAGCCGGGGAGGTCGAGATACTTCGCGCCGCCCGGCAGGAACTGCGGATGGCGGAAGTCGAGCAGCTTGCCGAACCGGAAGCCGCCGGTATCCAGGGCGGCGCGGTCGATCCCCTCCCCCGCCACGGCGCGGGCGGCGGCAGCGATCGGACCGGCCTCGCCGAACGCAGCCACGGAGACGGAGCTCGGCTTGAGGCCGAGGCCTTCGTCGCGCAGGTGCTTCACCAGGGTGAGCACGTCGTGAGCGCGCTGCGCGAAGAGCGCGTGGTTGTAGCCGAAGGTGTAGCCGGCGAACTCGCGCGGGTTGGCGACCTTCCGCGTCTGGCCGACCGGCGCGCCCCCGTTGAAATCGCCCTGGAAGAGGAGGTCGGCCCCTATCACGGTGGCGCCGCCTTTCAGGAGCTGCTCGACCGCCGGGCGGAGCGCCCCGTTCGGCTGGAAGAGCGCCGACTTGCCGGCAGTATCCAGCCACAGCACCACGCGTCCCCCGGTCTGCTTCGGCTGCAGCACCGTCACCGGCAGCTCTTCGCCGTGGGTCCGGTTGCGGACCACCCCACTCCGCTGCAGGTAGGTGCCGCGGTCAAGCTGCTCCCTTTGCTGCCACTCGGTCTCACCCGCGGTGGCGAGCGTTCGGCCGATCACCACCTCCAGCGCCTTGCCCAGCACCTCGCGGCGGCTCTCCGGTGAGGCGGCCGCAGCGCGCAGCTGCTTCTCGGCGTCGTCCGCGAGCCACTTCAGCACGCGCCGCTCCAGGTCGGGGTCGTCCGCTTTCGGCTTCGGGTGCTCCGCGTCCCACACCGTGAGCTGCGCCGGGGAGAGCGTCTCGTAGTCTTTCTCGATCACCGGCTCGGGGAAACCGAGCTTGAAGTGGCGGTTGAGCCAGGTGTAGAAGGCGGAGCGGGAGACGGCGTTGTAGTTGTGCGGGAAGTGCTCCCCGCGGTGGAGCATCACGTGGTCGGGCGCTCCCAGCAGCGCGTAGAGCTGCTTCAACTGCGGGAAGCCCTTCGTCGCCATCTCCTTCGTCCAGTCGTCCGCGGTCGTCATCCCCTGCGGCTTCGGGGCGAAGAGGCCGGCGAACTCGACGTTGCCGGTGCCGACCCGCAGCAGCGAGGCGTTCTCGCAGGTGCAGCCGCCCTGCATCGCGGTGCTCACCATCACCGCCGGGAACGAGAGCTTCACGCGCGGATCGATCGCCGCCAGGAGCATCGTCTGCGTGCCGCCGCCGCTGGCGCCGGTGATGGCGGTGCGCTCCGGGTCGACCTCCGGCAGGCTCAGCAGGAAGTCGAGCGAGCGGACCGCGTTCCAGGTCTGCAGCCCCATCACGCTCTGCAGGTGCGCCTCCGCCTGCGGGCTGTAGAGGCCCCAGTTCTCGGTGGTGTTCATCTCGGGCCGCTGCTTGGCGAAGCGATGGACCACCGTCTTGGAGAGCTGGACCGCGTCCGAGTCGCTCAGCATGTCCCACTGCCACACCACGCAGCCCATCCGCGCGAGCTGGACGCACATCGACTGGAACCGGCTCTTGCCGCCCTGCTCGAACCGCTCCTGGCCGGTGGCAATCTCCTGACGCAGGTTCTGATCGGTCTCCAGGGAGAGCCGCGCGTCCTGCCAGTGGCCGTGGGCGAAGAGCACGCCGGGCACCTTGCCGGTCACCTTCTTCGGCCGGTAGAGATTGCCGGTCACGAAGAGCCCGGGCACGCTTTCGAAGTAGACCTTCTCGACCGTGTAGTCCGGCCGCTCGATCTTGCCGTGGATCACCGCGTTGAGCGGCGTCCTGGTCGGCAGCGGCCAGAGCCCCTGGGAGACGAGGACCTGTCGCCGCACGTACTCCGCGCGCTGATCCCACTCCGCCTTCGTCTTCGGCGGGGTGAACGGGAAGTAGCCGTCCAGGTCCTTGAGCGGCTGGAGCCGCACGTCGTTCGGCGGTGCGGCCGCATGCACGGCGACGGAGAGCGGCAGAAACAGCGCGGCAAGCGCGAGAAGGGGAATACGCAGCTGCATCGGTTGGGTGCTCGCGGTAGGAGTGGACTTGAAGATGGGATGAAGTGCGGTGGGTGCCGGATGTAATTGCGCCGTCCGCTTACAGATCATCCTGCCGGCAAGAGAAGTTAAGCTGCGTTCCGGCCAGGACGACGCGCGGGTTCATGTAAACCATCGGAGGTGCCGCATGGATCAACGGCACCGGGAGTCATTCACCGTAACTGAACCTGGCGATGCGGTAACCGTCTTCGTGCTCGGTGATCCACAGGTTGCCGGGGCTGCCCGTCCCGCCGGCTTCGTTTCGGATCCAGAACCCGTACACCATCGCCCGGCGGCAGTCTTTAGGCACGTAGCGCGGCCAGATGATCCGGCCCACTTCGGCATTGTTCCGGGCCTCCTGATCGGGAAAGATCCAGTTGAACCCGTAGAATTGAAAGCGGACCGCGGCCCCGCCGAATTGCTCCGCGGCGCGCTCTTGCTCGTGGATGAAGTGGGAGAGCGTCATCCACTCCTTGAGCTCCGGCGACGCCAGCGCGTAGGCCGCCCCCCAGTCTTTCGAGAGAATCGCGTCGCGATATCGCTTCACCACGTCTACCGCACGCTCGAAGATGAGGGGCAGGTTCTCGGGGCTCCCGAGATAGCGGATGCTGTGCTCTTCGATCTCTTCGCTGCCGGGCCACCCTTCGGCGGAGGTGTAGTGGTCGATGAAGCGGGGCGGATAGATCACGTCGTTCAGGCTTCGAAAGGCCTCGTTGAACTCCTCGGCAAGCTCCTCCTGGCCGGGCCACGGTTCCCGGAGCCCGTCGGAGAAAACCCGACTGCGAAGGGCCAGGTAGGCGCGGTCGGACGCGTTCTTCACGGCACTCTGCAGGAGTTTCAGGGTCGGCTTTTCCGTGTGGAAGCGCTCCCGAAAGGCTGCGAGCGGCTGAACCTCCGGCGCCATCCCGAGGCGATGACCCACCCCGATCACCCTCTCCAGCGCGGCCACTACCACTTGCGGATCTGGTCTCGGCATCGATTCTCCTGGTGCGTGGCTTCAGGGAGTCCCGAGCGCTCGCCGAACCCTACCCGTTGTCAGGCGAACAGCTCGTCCACCGGGCGGAAGCCGACGTACTTCGTCCCGGAGGCCGGCTCCACGTAGTGGAAGGCGCGGCCTGAGGGGGTGTTCTGGATCGTCTTGCTCCAGTCGATGCCGAGCGCGGAATAGAGCGTGCAGGCGATGTCTTCCATGTAGACCGGGCGGCTGCCGGACCAGCCCGGGTCGACGATCTTTCCGCCCAGCTCGTCGGTCTTGCCGATCACGCCACCGCGCCGGATGCCGCCTCCCGCGAGCAGGCCGGAATGGCAGTGGATGTAGTGCTCCCGGCCCTGGCGGGTGGCGCTGATCGTCCCGGGCGTGCGGCCGAACTCGCTCATCGCTACGATCAGGGTCTCGTCGAGCAGCGACTTGCCGGGGGTGTGGCGGGAAGGAGTGCTCTCCAGGTCGCGGATCAGGCTGGAGAGCGCCGCGTCGAGCTCGCGGATCAGCACGGGATGGCTGCGGGTCTGGTCTTTGTAAATGTCGCCGTGGTGGTCCCAGCCGCCGTGGCTCGCCAGCACGAAGCGGGTGCCGGCGTCGGCACGAAACAGATTCCGCGCCAGCACCAGGGAGTTGCCGATCGAGGTGGCACCGTAGCGCCGGCGGTCTTCGTCGGACACGGAGAAGATCTCGGCGACCCGCGGATCGTTCATGATCGCCCACGCGCTCCGGTAGTACTCGTGGTAATCCGCAAAGCTGCGGTCCAGCTCCGGGCTGCCGCCGCGCAGCACGCCGTCGAGCTGCTGCAGCCGCTCCCACCGGCGCCGCATCGCCGCCGCCTCTCCCTGCTCGGGCGCCAGCTTCGGCGGTCCGCCCCCGCCCACGTCGAGGCTCAGCGGCCCGAACTCCGCGGAGAGAAAGCCGTTGTTGATCAACCCGGCCTGGTTGCCGGCCATGTTCATCGCGATGTAGGCCGGAAGGGAGTCGGACGGCTTGCGGCTCTTTGCCAGCTCGTGGCAGACCACCGCGCCGATGGCGGGCACCTCCCGCGCCAGCGCCAGGTTGAGCGGGTGGCCGGTCTGGATGTAGTACTGCGCGCGGCCGTGGACCGCGTCCCACGCCGCCATGGAGCGGACCACCGTCACGCGGTCCATGAGCCCCGCCAGGTTCGGCATCAGGCCGTACGGCAGCTTCAGCTCGTTCCCACAGGGGCGGATGTCGAAGTAGTCGGGCGTCCACGGGCCTTCCTTCGCGTCGAGGGTGTCGACCTGGCTCATGCCGCCGTCGATGTTCAGGAAGAGCACCTGGCGCGCCGTGCCCCTCGGCTCCGCCTTTTCCGCGGCGCGCACCTGCCGCGGCTGGAACGCGCCGAGGAAGCCGCCGACCACGTTCACGCCGGCCACCTGAAGCAGGCGGCGCCGGGTCATGCAGAGCAGGTTGCGGTCGGTAGGTGTCATCGCTTCCGGTCTCAGTAGTTGAAGACGAAGTCGAGCTTGTTGAGCAGGGTCCACGCCAGGTCTTCCGCGCCCTCGCGGCGGTCGGTCTCCAACCAGGAAACGGCGACCTGCTTCTCCGCCGCCGTCGGCGGGCGGGAGAGGACCGCCAGGTAGAGCGCTTCGACAACTTCGGGGTTCGACATCTCGGAGCGGACCAGCCGCGCGACCCGGCTCTCCCCCTCCGCCTTGACGCGCCGGGTCACGAACGGGCTGTTCATCAGCGCCATCGCCTGCAGGATCGACCCCTCCGGCTGGCGGTCGCCCTGCTCCCGGTTCGACTGTCCGAAGGTGCGCAGGAACGCCCTCGCCTGGCCGTCGTTGATCTCCTCCGGAGTCGGCGCTTCGGTGCAGAACCGGAGCGGCGGCAGCTCCGTGCCGTAGACCATGTCTCGCCGCGGGTAGTTGCCGAAGACCCCCGTCGCCTGCGAGATCGCGTCGTGCGCCTGCTCCGCGGTGAGCCGCCGCACGTAGTGGCGCGCGAAGAACGGCGTGTAGCGGTCCTTCCACTCCCCCGGGAACCGGGAGGAGAGCTGGTACGCGCTGGACCGGCAGATCGTCCGCATCAGGTGCTTCAACCGGTAGCCGCTGACGGTGAAGTCCCGGGCCAGCGCGTTCAGCAGCGCGGGGTGGGTCGGCTGGACCGTCCACGGCGCGGAGGGCGGGCTCTTTGGGTCCTGCCGAGCCAGGTCGAACGAGTCGACCGGGTCGACGATCCCCAGGCCGAAGAACTGCTTCCAGACCAGGTTCACCGTCGCGCGGGCGAACTGCGGATGGCGCGTCAGCATCCGCGCGAGCTGCGGGCGCAGCGGCTTCTCCGGGTCCGCCTTCTCTCCGGTGAGGATAAAGGTCGGCTCCACCGGGTTGCCGCGGCGCTGCAGCCGGACCGAGCTGGCGGAATTGGTGTCGTAGCCGCTGCCGTCGTCCGTGATGGTGAAGCGGTCCTGAAACGGCACGATCCGCACGCGCGTCTTGCCGAAGAACGCCGCCATCGCCCAGAGGTCGGACCGCCGCTGCGGCACCAGCCCCAGGTTCACCTTCTCCAGGAACCCGCGGCCGTCGTGGCAGGAGATGCACTGGTAGTTGAGTCCCAGGAAGAGGCGCCCGGATTGGACCACGATCTCGTCCGCCGTATCCTCGTGGCGGTTGGAATACATCGTGTCGCCGGCGACGTGCCAACGCGCCAGGAAACCGCCCGGCGCCGCGTCCGGCATCCAGACGCTGTTCGGCGCGGAGGCGGTGAGCATCTCCGTCACCATCCGGTCGTACGGCCGGTCGGCCCGCAGGGAGGCGCGGATCCACTGGTCGAAGTGCTTGGTGGTGGGGTTGCCGATCCGGTTGGCGCAGTTCCGCACCAGGTCGCCGTACCAGTAGCTCCAGTGGTCCACCCAGGCGGGGCTGGCGAGCAGCTCGTCGATCAGGCGGTTCCGCTTGTCCGGTGCGCGCTCGTTCACGAAGGCGAGCAGCCGCTCCGGCGCCGGGATGCGGCCGGTCAGGTCGAGGTGCACCCGGCGGCAGAACTCGTAGTCGTCCGAGAGCGGCGCGTGCGGCACCCCCGCCTCCGCCATCGCGCCGAAGAGGTGCCGGTCGATCAGGTTGCGGTAGGCGAGCTCTCCGCTGCCCGCCGCACCCGGCGGGAGGCGGTCTGCCACCTCTCGCGTCAGGTCGCTCACCTGCTTGTCCGGACGCAGCGTCTTCAGCTTCTCCGGCGCGTGCTCCTCCGGAAACGGCTTCGCCGGCGCGGCGGTGCCGGAGGCGGCGGCGAGCCCGGCCACCGCGGCGAGCAGGAGCGCGCCGCCCAGCACGTGCCGGCGTCCCGTGAAAGCCAGGTTGGAGGACTGCCGTCCGCTCATCGTCCGTTCCCCTCCGCGCGGTTCCGCGGACCCTCGGGGCCGATCACCGTCTCGATGCGGCCCGTGGGGTCGATCCGGCGCACCCGGCGCCCCGGGCGGTCCGCCACGTAGAGGCTGCCGTCCGGACCGAGCGCGATCTTCTGCGGCGCGTAGAGCGAGGCCGCGGCCGCGGCTCCCCCATCGCCGGAGGCGGCGGCGGTCCCGTTCCCCGCGATCGTCTCGATCACCCCGTGAGAGACCCGGCGGAGACGATGGTTTCCGGTGTCGGCGATGAAGAGGTCGAGCGAAGGGCCGACCTCCACGTCCGCGGCCGCGAAGAGCTTCGCCTTCTCCGCCGGCCCGCCGTCGCCCGCGAACCCCGCGCCCGCGGTCCCGGAGCCGGGACCGGTCCCCGCCACCGTCTCCATCGTGCCGTCCGGCTTCACCCGGCGGACGCGGTTGTTGCCGGAGTCGCTGATATAGACGCTGCCGTCCGGCGCCACCGCCACCCCGGTCGGCAGGCTGATCTGCGCGCGGACCGCGGGGCCGCCGTCGCCTGCCAGCCCCGCCTCGGTGCCGGCGAAGGTGGAGATCCGCCCCTGGGGATCGACACGCCGCACCACGTGGTTGTAGGTGTCCGCGATGTAGAGCGTTCCGTCGCTATCGACGGCCAGCCCCTGCGGGCTGTTGAGCGTAGCCCGGACAGCCGGCCCGCCGTCCCCGGAGTAGCCGTCGCGTCCGGTCCCCGCGACGGTGGCGATGACGCCTCGCCGATCGATCCGGCGTATGCGGTGGTTGTAGCTGTCCGCGACGAAGAGGCTGCCCCCGGCGTCGAGCGCCACGTCGTGGGGAGCGTGCAGCCGCGCCTTCACGGCGGGGCCGCCGTCGCCGCCGAAGCCGCCCTCCCCCGTGCCGGCTGCGACCGCCAGAAGCCCTCCCCGCTCCAGCTTCAGCAGGCGGTGCGTGCCGAGGTCGGTCACGTAGAGCGCGCCGTCGTCGTCGACCGCCACTCCGTTCGGCTGCTCCAGCCGGAGCGACCCCGCGGCTGCGGACGGGGCTGCGGGGAGCGCCGCGCCGAGGCCCGCCGCCACTGCAGGTATAGCGATGAGCGCGATGGCCGCACGACGTGCGATTCGAGGCATAGGGACCGCTCCAGACCCGCCGGGACTGCAGATCGAAGGCAGGCGACGGTAACCAGTTAAGACGTGAGGCCGGCGATCCCTTCGCCGCGGGACGGTCTATCTCCCCCCGGACGACCGCCGCGACTCCGCGTCGACCGCCGCCCTGGCGACCAGGTAGGTCGCAATTCCTACGACGAGACCGGCGGCGAGAGGAACCGCACGGGAGCGGCGCCGGGAGCGGCCTGCCAGGTGGGCGGCGCCCGCGGCCGCCCCGCCCGCGAGGAGCGCCAGGGTGACCGGCGGAAGCTGCCGCGCCACCTCCGCGGGGTCGAGCAGCCCGTGCGCGGGCTCGGAGCCGGCCGGGTGGCCGACCAGGCCGAGCGATCCCGGCTCGACGCGGACTTCCAGGCGGGTGGTGCTCTCGACCTCGTTCCCGTCCACCTGGACCGGCTGCGGGAGCTCGGTTTCGATGGTGATCTCCCGTCCCCGGTAGACCTCCAGGAAGTCGCGCCGCTGCGGTCTTCCGAGCAGCGCGTCGAGCGCCATCAGCGCCAGCTCGCGGGGGGTCCGCGCCCGCAGGATCGCCACTTCCAACAAGCCGTCGGCCGGATCGGCGCCCGGGACCAGCTCCACCCCACCCGTGATCCGGCCGAGGTTCGCTACCAGCACCGTCTGCGCGTGGCGGCGCACGGAGCGGCCGTCGATGGTGATCCGGTACTCCGCCCGGGCGCGGCGGCGGTTCTTCCACGCCGCGATGAAGTAGGCGAGCGGCCCGAACCGGCTCTTCAGCTCCCGGTCCGCGTCCCGGATCATCCGCGCGTCGGCGCCCATGCCCGCCATGATCAGGAACGCGTGTCCGTTGGCGCGCCCGACGTCGATCCGCCGCACGGGACCGGTCAGGGCCAGGCGCATCGCTTCCTCGGCGTCGGTCGGCAGGCCCAGGTTCACCGCCAGCAGGTTGCCGGTGCCCCCGGGGATCACCGCCAGCGCGGCGTCCGTGCCCGCCACTACCCCCGCGGCCTCCATCACGGAGCCGTCGCCGCCGCAGACGATCACCCGCTCCATGCGGTCGCGCAGCGCGGCCTCCGCCAGCGGCGCCGCCCCGGCCAGCTCTTCCGTCTCCTGCAGCTCGCAGGGTAGCCCCGCCGCGCGCGCGAGCGACTCGACGCGGGCGCGCCGCGTCTCCAGGGTCTCCGTCCCGGACGCGGGGTTGAAGATCACCGCAACGCGCTCCAGGTTACAGCTCGATTCGAGCAGCTCCGGCATCGAACTCTCCGGCCGCCGCCGGCGCGGCCTGCGCCATCCAGGGACGAAAGCGCTCTCTTGCTTCCGACGCACTACCCTTTTGCTACCCACGCGCGCGCGCCGTCACTCCCTAGACGCTCCCGACCCCACCCCCACCGCCACCTCGGCTCTCCGCCTTCCAGGGTTCCACGCCGCTGGATTCCTGCTGACTAGCGCGACGCAGCCTGCTAGAGTCGGGGGGCCGGTCTTTTCAGTTCGTTGACCCACAGTCCATATGCCCCGCATCATCGACCTTACCCTCCCCCTCCGGCACGGGATGCGCGGGGTGGCGTTCGAGACAGCCACCACGCTCGAGCGGGACGGCTGGAACACACGGACGCTGCACCTCTACTCCCACGCGGGGACGCACGTCGACGCGCAGACCCACTTCGCGGCGGGACCGGGGACCATCGACGCGCTTCCGCTGGAGCGCTGCGCCGGCTGGGCGTGGGTGGTCGACCTGCGCCACCTCCCGGACCGCGCGTCGATCTCGACCGCCGATCTCGGCGGCGTGGCTCAGCGCTTCGGTGCCGGGGAGTCGCTCCTGCTGCGGACCGGGTGGTCGCGTCACGTAGACGAACCCCAGCGCTATCGCTCGGCGTTCCCCCGCATCTCGGAGGAGCTGGCGCGCTGGTGCGTCGAGCGCAGGGTCAACGTCCTGGGAGTAGAGTCGCCCAGCGTGGCCGACGTGCACAACCGCGAGGAAGTCACGTTGATCCACCGCTTGCTGCTCGAAGGAGGCGTTACGATCGTCGAGGGGCTGACGGGGCTGGAGGCGCTCACGCAGGAGCGGGTCTACTTCGTCGCCGCGCCGCTCAAGATCGCCGGCGGGGACGGCGCCCCGTGCCGCGCCTTCGCGCTGGAGGGGATCGTGCCGGAGTCGGCCCTCCCGTGATCCTCCCGCGCGGCCGCGGGGGGAGGCGCCCCGCGCGCCGGTCCGAAGGCCTACCGTCGTTCGGCGTCGGGATGCGACGGAAGCTTGCGCCGCTCGCCGCCGTTGTCCGGCGGCAGTCCGGGAAGGTAGAACGGACAGCCGCTCCGCTGGTAAGCCCGGTATTGCTCCCCGTGCTCCGCCTCCAGGCGTGCCTCCTCGTGGCGGGAGCCGAGGAAGAAGTAGCAGGTCGCCACGGCATTGAAGGCGGCGAGGCGGGTCGTCATCCGCGGTGACAGCCAGAGCAGCGGCACGGGGGCGAAGTTCAGCGGGTGGCGGCTCCAGCGGAACGGGCCGGTGATCCGGAGCGCGCCGTCTTCGCCGGGCGCGGGTCCCTGCCCCTCCGGCGGCGGACGGACCTCGTCTTCGCCGGAGAGCCATACCGCCAGGCTCCGGAGGCCGCTCAGCTCTCCCATGCCGGCGGAAACCGCCGCCCAGGCGGTATAGCCCAGCGCCGCAGCCTGGCCTGCCCGCATCGCCCCGGCGAGCGGGCCGCGCACGCGGTAGAGCTCCCGATCGGGCTGGCGGCGGGCGCAGCTCCAGAGCGCCCCCAGGGAGAGCAGCGTCTGGCCGTTGTAGAGGATCCGGTAGAGACCCGCGTGACGGCGCTCCCCCAGGAGCTGCGCCGACTTCTGCTTGGCCGGCCGCGACGCCAGCGCGCTGTGGAGCAGCGCGAACGCCAGGGTGGCCCCCGCCACCCGCGCGGCGCCGGCGGCAGCCTCACCCCAGGATGCCTCTCGCGCACTCACCGGAGGGCTTGCGGCCTCCGTCACCGTCTCGAGGTCTGTCACCGCTGGTCGTCAGAACCCGGGTCGTCGCCGCCGGAGCGGCCGCCAGCGCCGGGGCTCAGGGCCAGGACTCGCCACCGGGTCCCGGCCCCCCCGCCGTTAGCGCGTGCCTCCATAGAGGTCGCTCGTCATCTGTACCCGCTGCTCCGGGCAGAGGTGCTGCGGCCGGAAGTCTTCCAGGTTCAGCAGCAGACGCCCGCGCGCCTCGTAGTCGAGGTGCCGGTCCACCAGGCGGCACAGCCGGTCCGCCTTCGCCACCTGCTCATCCCAGTCCGGGACCACGTGGAGCGGCAGCTCCTCGGTCTCTACGGTGGGGTGATGCAGCGTCTTTCGCTCCAGGTGATCCGTATACATCGCTTTTCCTCTTCCTAACTCTCCAGATCCCGCTCTCTGCCGGCACTACGGGGGTGCCCCTGGGCGGGTCCCGCCCACCGGCGGGCTTGTGCCTTCACTAGTCGCTTACCCGGCCAGGTCCGGAGCCACACAACCGAATTGAGGGGCCGGCGGGGTGGCCGGTGTCGATCCCGGCGCGTAGCCGGCGGGGCGGCGCGGGTAGAGACAACCGGTGCGGCCGGGAGAGCGCCCGGCATGCAGTGAAGCCTCGCGAGGAGAGCAGCCGAATGAGCGAAAAGATAATGTCCGGCGCGCCCAGCTTCGGCACCCGGAGAGAGCCGCCGGGAATCTCGTACCGCAGCTTCTACAAGGTTCACAACCCGCACAACCCCGCTACCCAGCGCTTTATGTTCTCCACCGGTATCGAGTGCAGCTACCCCACCGTCGAGTGGGAAGGCCGCCGGGTCCGCCAGGACGAGCTGGAAAAGACGAAGCACTACGACTACTGGCGCGAGGATCTCCAGCTCACGCAGGAGCTCGGGATCCGCTACCTGCGGTACGGCCCGCCCTACTACCGCATGCACCTGGGCCCGGGGAAGTACGACTGGTCCTGGACCGACCAGGTGTTCCCGGAGATGCAGCGGCTCGATCTCGTCCCGATCATCGACCTCTGTCACTTCGGAGTGCCGGACTGGATCGAGAACTTCCAGAACCCGGAATTCCCGCGGCACTTCGCCGACTTCGCCCGGGCCTTTGCCCAGCGGTATCCCTGGGTGCGGCTCTACACTCCCGTGAACGAGATGTACATCGCGGCCGAGTTCAGCGGGCTCCTCGGCTGGTGGAACGAGCGGGGCACCAGTCACGAGGCGTTCGTGACCGCGCTCAAGCACCTCGTGCGCGCCAACATGGAGGCGATGATGGCGATCCTGGAGGTGCGGAGGGATCCGCTCTTCATCCAGAGCGAGTCGTCGGAGTACATGCACGCCAGCAATCCGGAGCTGCTGGACGAAGCGGAGATGTTCAACGAGCGCCGCTTCCTCTCGCTCGATCTGAACTACGCCCGCCGGGTGAGCAGCGGGATGTATCAGTACCTGCTGGACAACGGGATGACCGCGGAGGAGTACGACTGGTTCCTGACCCACAACCTGCGCGAGCACTGCGTGATGGGGAACGACTACTACGTCACCAACGAGCACCTGCTGGTGGAAGAAGACCGCTACGAGGCGGCCGGTGAGATCTTCGGCTACTACGTGGTGACGAGGGACTACTACGACCGCTACCACCTGCCGGTGATGCACACCGAGACGAACCGGGACGAGCCGCACTCGGAGCGGTGGCTCTGGAAGACCTGGACCAACATCCTCCGCCTCCGCCAGGACGGCGTTCCGGTAGTGGGGATGACCTGGTACAGCCTGCAGGACCAGGTCGACTGGGACACTGCCCTCCGGGAGAACAACGGCCGGCTCAACCCGCGCGGGCTGGTGGATCTCGACCGGAACTGGCGGCCGGTGGGAAAAGCCTACCGGCGCCTGATCCAGCAGTGGAGCTTCATCTCCCTGCTCCCGAACGGACCGCTGACGCTGATCGGCGACTGGCGTGAGGCGCAGCGCCAGGTGGAGCAGGCCAGGTAGCGGCGCGGCGAGTGGAGGGCCGCCGCTGCCGAAAAAATGGCCGGCCCTCGCCACTCCTGACAAAGACCGGCCCAGGTCACTCGGCTAACGAACGAGACGTTCGCAAGGAGGTGTATGCCCGGTCGAAAGGGGCTTGAATAGCTTTTTCCCGACCGGCCGCCGCACCTCGCCCTCGTCCGGCGCCATCCGCGAGTCCTCCCGATCACTTG
Source organism: Armatimonadota bacterium (assembly GCA_046292385.1). Classification (GTDB taxonomy): domain Bacteria; phylum Armatimonadota; class SYMT01; order SYMT01; family SYMT01; genus JBKBRF01. The sequence goes on from JBKBRF010000023.1 coordinate 16,495, forward strand.
CTCTCTCGACCGGATCTCTGCCGAAGCTACTTTCGATAATTCGAAAATAGCGGTTATACTAAAGCAGGCGCCGCCGGAGCGGCGCGGGAGGATGCGATACCGTGCCGATGCGAGATGCGCTGCGACAGTTCAAGGCGGACGTGTTCCAGGCGCTGGCGCACCCCACCCGGGTCGCCATCGTGGAGATTCTCTGCGACGGGGAGCAGTCGGCGGGCTCCCTGGTCGAGCGCCTCGGCGTGGAGCCGGCCAACGCCTCCCAGCACCTCGCCGTGCTGCGCTCCCGGCGGATCGTGGAGGGCCGGCGCGAGGGGAACCAGGTGATCTACTCCCTGCGCGATCCGCTGCTGATGGAAGTGCTGGAGGTGATGCGCCGCTACTTCCAGGCGCACCTGACGGAGGCGACCGCCATGCTCCAGGACCTGCACGACGAGCGCCCGGCGTCCTCCCCAGCCGGGAGTGGTGAGGAGAGCGAGGCAACGGTGGAGGCAGCCCAGTGATCGCGGACCTGCGCCGGTGGAGCCCTCGCCTGCTGGAGGCGCTGCGCGGCTACCACGCCGGTCTGCTCGGCCGCGACCTGATCGCCGGCCTGACGGTGGGCCTCGTCGCGCTGCCGCTGGCGATGGCGTTCGGGATCGCCAGCGGGGTGACTCCCCAGGCGGGCATCTACACCGCGATCGTGGCCGGCTTCCTGATCTCCGCGCTCGGCGGCTCGCGGGTGCAGATCGGCGGCCCGACCGGCGCTTTCGTGGTCATCGTCTCCGGCATCATCGCGAAGTTCGGCCTCTCCGGCCTGCTGATGGTCACGCTGATGGCGGGGCTGATGCTGATCGCGATGGGACTGACCGGGCTCGGCACTGCGATCCGCTTCATCCCCCGCCCCGTCATCATCGGCTTTACCAACGGCATCGCGGTCCTGATCGCCTCCACGCAGATCAAAGACTTCCTCGGGCTGCAGACCGGCCCCCTCCCCGGCGAGTTCCTGGAGCGGATGGAGGTCTACCTTCACGCGCTCGGTACCACCCACCTGCCGACCCTGCTGGTCGGCGGTGCCTCCCTGGCGACGATCCTGCTCTGGCCGCGCGTGACCCGGCGGGTCCCCGGTTCGATCGTGGCGCTGCTGGTCGCCACCGCGCTCACGCCGCTGCTGCAGCTGCCGGTGGAGACGATCGGCACCCGCTTCGGCGGGATCCCGTTGGGGCTGCCCGCGTTCGCGATGCCCGAGCTCCGGCCGGAGCTGATCCCGGTCCTGCTCCCCTCCGCGGTGACGGTCGCGCTGCTCGCCGCCATCGAGAGCCTGCTCTCCGCCGTGGTCGCGGATGGGATGAGTGGAGACAAGCACAACTCCAACGTGGAGCTGGTGGCGCAGGGAGTGGCGAACGTGGCGGTCCCCTTCATCGGCGGCATCCCGGCCACCGGCGCCATCGCCCGCACCGCCACCAACATCCGCTCCGGAGCGGTGTCGCCGGTCGCCGGCATCGTCCACGCGCTCACCCTGCTCCTGATCATCCTGGTCGCGGCGCCGCTGGCGCGCTACATCCCGCTCGCCACGCTCGCCGCCGTGCTGTTCGTGGTCGCCTACAACATGGGCGAGTGGCGGGAGATCGGCTCGATCCTGCGCCTCGGCAAGGCGGACAAGGCGGTCTGGGCCGCCACCTTCGCCCTCACCGTGCTCGCCGACCTCACGATTGCGGTGGAAGTCGGCATCGCCATGGCGGCGCTCCTCTACATCTACCGCGTCGCGGAGACGACCACCGTCGCCGCCGTCACCCCGGACTACGTGGAAGAGAGCCGCGTCCACAGCCTTCAGGATCAGGAGATCCCTCCGTACGTGACGATCCTGCGCATCCACGGCCCGTTCCTGTTCGGCACCACCGAAAAGCTCGCCCAGGAGACGGAAGACCTGTCGCGCCTGGCGCCGGTGGTGGTGCTGCGGCTGCGGAACATGACCGCCATCGACGCCACCGGGCTCCACGCGCTGGAAGTCTTCGCGGAGCAGCTCCGCAAGACCGGCAAGACGCTGCTGCTCTGCGGCGCGCGGGACCAGCCCGCCCGGCTCCTGGCGCGGTCCGACTTTGTCCGCCACATCGGGCCGGAGAACATCCTGCCGCACGTCCAGGCCGCCATGCGGCGGGCCCGCGAGATCGGCGCCCCATTCGAGGGGCTCGCCCTCGAGCGCGCCGAGGACCTGGCACACGCCTCGCTCTAGCTAACGCTTTCTACCGCCTTCCCAGGAGAACGACCGATGAAGCTTCCCCTGACCGCCGCCTTGCTGGCCGGCAGCCTCGCCGCGGCCCAGCTCGCCGCCGGCGCCGCGCCGCACGCCGGCAGTCCCGCTCCGGACGCCCAGGAGGTGCTCGCCGCCCTCACCGCCGGCAACCACCGTTTCGCCGCGGGCCGCGCCGCTCGGCCCCACGCAGAGCCCGCGCGGGTACGGGAGACCGGGACGCGCGGCCAGCACCCGCGGGCGGTGGTGCTCGCCTGCGCCGACTCGCGCGTCTGTCCGGAGATCCTCTTCGACCAGGGTGTGGGCGACCTCTTCACCATCCGCGTGGCCGGCAACGTAGCCAATGAGGACGAGGCCGCATCGGTGGAGTACGCCGCGGAGCACCTGGGGGTGCCGGTCTGCGTGGTGCTGGGGCATGCCGGCTGCGGCGCGGTCACCGCCGTGGTGAAGGGCGAGGAGCTGCATGGGAGCTTCGACCACCTCCTCGCCCCCACGCGGGAGGCGGTGGCCGCCCTGCGGAAGTCACGACCGGAGCTTTCCGGGCAGGTGCTGCTGGACGAGGCGATCCGCGCCAACGTGTGGGAGGCGATCCAGGACCTCCTGCGGGAGAGCCCGGCGGTCGCCGCGCGGCTCCGTGCGGGCAAGCTGCGGATCGTCGGCGCTCTCTACGACACGCGCACCGGCACCGTCCGCTGGCTGGGACGCCATCCGCGCGAGGCGTCATTGTTGAAGGCGGCCGGGTAATCGGCGCCTCCAGAGTTGGTGCCGGCGCCCACCGCTCCGGCAGCGGGCGCCGGCGCTCGGATCAATCGGGGAAGCCGAGCGTCGCGATGCCGGGCGGCGGCTCGAAGCCCGCCGCTGCGGCGAACGCCACTGCTTCGTCCTGGTCCACGCCGTCGCCGCTGACGCCCACGCCGCCCACCAGGACCCCGTTCTTGTAGAGCGGCACCCCGCCCGGGAAGACGATGATCCCGTTGCGGAACTGGCTGCTGCCGCTGATCCCTACCTGGTTGGAGGCCCAGATGCCCCAGAGCGGTCCGGCGCCGCCGGAGCCGTCGTTGGCGTGCGCTTCCGACAGCTCGCCGATCACCCGGCTCGTCAGCGCGTTCTCGTTGCTGGAAAAGAAGGCGGCGGTGCGCGCCTTGGCGATGGCGATGTCGATGCTTCCGACCCAGGCATCTTCCATCGAGGCGAGGTCGAGAAAGCGGCCGTCGCGCGCTGCCACGGCGACGTGCATGCGGGTGGGACGCGCCTGGCCGCCGACACTCCGCAGTCCGGAGAGGGTCTCCTCCGCCGCGTCGACGCCCTGTCTCAGGATCGTCTGGATCTCCTGGCGGGTGAGCCCCCCGGGCGGGCGACGGCGGGTAATCCGCGGGTCACCCTCTCCCGACTGCGCGTGGGCTTGCTGAACCAGAGAGAGCGCACCGGCCCCCACCAGGCCGGCGAGCACGTTTCGACGCGAATCCATCTTGGCAGCTCCTTTGAGATCAAGAAGAGCAGGCCCTGCGGCTGCAGGTGCTTTCTCTTCAGGCAGGCTGCCCCTGGAGTGCGGATCAGAAACTGAGAATCACCGGAGGGCAGACAGTTGCTCCGGTCCGCATGGCACTCGCGAAGTGATTCGCGTCACAATCACCCAACACCGCCGCACGGAGAACTGAACCAACCACTCCCCCGCCTCCGCAACTCACCTCTCCGTCTGTCCGCAGCCGGTATCGGGCGGCCGTCCGAAAGTTCACGCCATGCAGGTCGACCTCTCGCAGCCGCTCGTCACTCCGCCGGCTCCGCCGCCGGTGGAAGCGCCGTTTGAAACGAAGCTCCTGATCCCGGGTGCGCTGGCGGAGGCGGCGGCGGCCTGGATCGAGGCGCGCATCCCGCGGGATCCGCACGCCGTCGGTCCGGAAGGGACGTACACCGTCGGCAGCCTTTACTTCGACACGCCGCACCTGGAGATTTACCGGCGGGCGCACGCCGCCAGCGTGGCGAAGTACCGGATCCGGCGGTACGGGGCGGAGGAGCGGCTCTTCCTCGAATGCAAGGAGAAGCTCTCCGGGCGAGTGGTCAAGCGCCGCAGCCCGATCGCGCCGTCGGATCTCTCCGCACTGGCAGAGCTGGCCACCCACGACGGCTGGCCGGCCACCTGGTTCGCGGCGGCGGTGCGGGAGCGGGACCTCCGGCCGGTCTGCCGCGTCTCCTACGTGCGACGGGCCTGGATCGGGGAGCTGGACGGGCAGCGAGTGCGAGTGACACTCGACCGCGACCTCCGCGCCGGACCCGCCGCCGGCCTGGAGCTCCCCGGGATGCTGGATGGCGGCCGGCTGCTTTTCCGGGGCTGCGTGCTGGAGATCAAGCATGCCGGCGGGCTGCCGCCCTCCGTGCAGGAGTGGCTGGCGGAGCTCGGATGCTCGCCGCAGCCGCTCTCCAAGTACCGGACCGCGGTGGAGGTCTGTGGGGTCGCCGCGGCCTAACTGGAATCATGCTTCCGGGTCGGCCATTAACCGCATCGAACGGCGTTACCGAGCTTTGTCCATGATCGCCGCGACCGACCGCACCGACATCAGCCTCATCCGGCGCATGCTCGGCGAGTCGCGGCCGTACCTGCCGCACCTGCTGGTGCTGCTGATGGTGGAGCTGCTCGCCGCGCCGCTCGCGCTGCTCGCCCCGGTGCCGCTGAAGCTGGCGGTCGACAGCGTCATCCACTCCCGCCCGCTTCCCGCGCCGCTCGACTCCTGGTGGGACGGCGCGGCCGGGCAGCCGCAGCAGCTCCTCCTCTGGGTCTGCGGCCTCTCGCTGCTGATCGCCCTCGTGACGCAGGCGCAGAGCCTTCTCGGCTCCGTCCTGACCGTCTCCACCAGCCAGCGCCTGCTGCGCGACTTCCGCTCCCGGCTCTTCCGCCACGCGGAGCGGCTCTCGCTGGCGTACCACACGCAGAAGGGCACCGCCGACACCCTCTACCGGATCCAGAACGACGCCACCGCGCTCGAGTGGATCTACGTCGACGGCGCGATCCCGCTGCTGAAGTCGTCGTTCTCCCTCGGCACGATGCTCTTCGTGGTGCTGCAGCTCAACTGGAAGATCGGCTGCACCGCGCTGCTGATCTGCCCCGCGCTCTTCCTCCTCACGCGCGCCACGCGGCCGCTGCTGCGGACGCGCTCCAAGGAGCTGAAGAAGCAGGAGAGCGCGACCCTGGGCATCATCCACGAGGTGCTCGGCGTGCTGCGGGTGGTGAAGGCGTTCGGGCAGGAAGACCGGGAGCAGCAGCGCTTTACGGAGGCGGCCGACCGCTGCGTGCGGGGGCGCGTGAGCCTGGCGCTGGCGGACGGCACCCTGGGGCTGCTGATCAACTTCATCGCGGCGATCGGGCTGGCGGCGGTGCTCTACTTCGGCGTCAGCGACGTCCTCCGCGGTGCGCTGACCCTGGGCGAGCTGCTGCTGATCTCCAGCTACGTGACCCAGCTCTACGCGCCGCTCAAGACGCTCAGCCGCAAGACGGTGACGCTCCAGGCACAGCTTGCCGGGGCGGAGCGGGCGTTCGCGCTGCTCGACCGCGCGCCGGACGTGCCGGAGCCGGAGGCGCCGAAGCCGCTCTCCCGGAGCCGCGGCGCCCTCGCCTTCCGGAACGTCTCCTTCTCCTACGACGGCAAGCGGCCGGTGCTCCGGAACGTCTCGTTCGAGATTCCCTCCGGCGCCCGCGTGGGGATCGTCGGCGCCACCGGCGCGGGGAAGACGACGCTCACCTTCCTGATGTCGCGCCTGGGCGACCCGGACGCGGGCGTGGTGCTGCTGGACGGGGTCGATATCCGGGAGCACTCGGTCGCCGACCTGCGCCGCCAGTTCGCCGTGGTGTTCCAGGAGCCGGTCCTCTTCGCCACCAGCATCGCGGAGAATATCGCCTACGCGCGCCCCGGCGCCGGGATGGACGAGATCGAGGCGGCGGCACGCGCGGCGAACGTCCACGACTTCATTGCGGGCCTGCCGGACGGCTACGAGACGCGGGTCGGCGAGCGGGGGCTGTCTCTCTCCGGCGGCGAGCGCCAGCGCATCGGGCTCGCGCGCGCCTTCCTGCGGGACGCGCCGGTCCTGATCCTGGACGAGCCGACCAGCTCGGTCGACATGGAGACGGAAGCGGCGATCATGGAGGCGGTGGAGCGGCTGATGGAAGGCCGCACCACGCTCATCATCGCGCACCGGTTGAACACCCTCGCCGGCTGCGACCGGGTGCTGCGCGTGGAAGGCGGTCAGGTGGTGCAGGAGAGCCCCTCCGCGGTGACGGGCCTTCCGCTGGAGAGCATTCTCCCGCCGGTCGCTCCCCTTCAGTCAGGCTAAATCGTTCGGTCAGGTTCGAGTTTCGGGAGTCGCTGCGTATGAAACGAGCATCCGGTTGGCGAAGACGGGTTCCTGCGGCCGTCCTCCTCCTCGGCATTTCCGTGGGGCTGCTGCCGCTCACCGCCGCGCCGGCGCAGGAGAAGCCCCCCACCGATGCCGCCGCTCCGGCGAAGAAGCCGGAGGCGAAACCGGCAGCCAAACCGGCGCCGAAGCCCGCGGCGTCCGCGCCTAAGCCGGCCACTCCGCCGAAGCCCGCCCCCAGGCCGGACGCCAGCGTCGCCTTCTTCCGCGACGGCGTCGTGCCGCGGATCAAGATCCAGGTGTCGGACGCGGATCTCAACCTCCTGCGCCAGAAGCCCCGGGAGTACGTCCGCTGCACGGTAGTGGAGAACGACAAGACCACCTACGAGCACGTCGCCATCAAGCTCAAGGGCGCGGCGGGCAGCTTCCGCGGGGTGGATGACCGCCCCGCGCTCACGCTCAACTTCGACAAGTTCAAGGACGGGCAGGCGTTCCACGACCTGGACAAGCTCCACCTGAACAACTCCGTCCAGGACCCCACCTACCTGAACGAGCTGATCTCCAGCGAGCTCTTCCTGGCGGCCGGGGTGCCCGCCGCGCGGACCACCCACGCGCGCGTCTGGCTCAACGGCCGCGACCTCGGCTTCTACGTGCTGAAGGAGGGCTTCGGGAAAGACTTCCTGAAGCGCAACGGCCTCGACCCGAAGGGGAACCTCTACGAGGGGCCGTTCGTGCAGGACATCGACGGCAACGCGGAGCTGGACAGTGGTGCCGGCGTCGGCGACCGCAGCGACGTGAAGGCGGTGGTCGACGCCTGCCGCGAAGGCGACACCGCCAAACGGTGGCAGCGCCTGGAGCAGCTGGTCGACATCGACAAGTTCCTCACCTTCATGGCGATGGAGCTGATGACCGCCCACTGGGACGGCTATTGCCGGAACCGGAACAACTACCGCTTCTACTTCGATCCGAAGACCGGCAAGGTGCAGTTCTTTCCGCACGGCATGGACCAGATGTTCCACGACCCCAACTCCGACATCCTCGGCGGGCACGGCGCCATGCTGGCCCAGGCCGTGATGAGCAACCCGGAGTGGCGCGGACGCTACCGGGACCGCGTCTCCGACCTGATGAAGCTGTTCGTGCCGCCGGACAACCTCCTCAAGCGGATCGACCAGCACCACCAGCGGCTCCGCCCCGTGCTGGCCGAGATGGGTGGGAACCGCGCCAACGAGTTCGACGGCCAGGTGCGGACCGTCAAGGACCGCGTCACCGCGCGGGCGCAGAGCCTGACCCGCCAGAACGCGGTGGTGGAGCCCCGCCCGCTGCGCTTCAGCTCCTCCGGCGTGGCCCAGATCACCACGTGGGCGCCGCGCCTGGAGACGCAGGACGCCAAGCTGGAGAAGCAGCCCGGCCCCGCCGGTAAGCCGAACGCCGGCACCCTCTCCATCGCGGCGGGTCCCAGCGGCCGGTGCGTCGCCTCCTGGCGGACGAAGGTGATCCTCCCCGCCGGCAAGTACCGCCTCGAGGCCCGCGCGCGCACCCAGGGAGTAAAGGCGCTGCAGGAAGGCTCCGGTACCGGGGCGGGCCTCCGCATCTCCGGCGGGAGCCGCACCAACAAGCTGGACGGCACCGCCGACTGGACCCTCCTCTCCCACGAGATCCAGATCCAGGCACCCCAGCAGGAAGTAGAGCTGGTCGCGGAGCTCCGCGCCACCGCCGGTCAGGTCCTCTTCGACCTCGCGTCCCTGCGGCTGGTGAAGGTGCCGTAGTGGTTGAAAGGCAGTGATGGAGATCCGAATCTATCCCGAACTCTGGCCACTCTATCTCTTCATCGTGCTGTTAGTCGTGGGGATTCTCTTTCGCGCCGCAGGCGGCCGAGCCGTTTTCGGCCACCACGAGCGTCCGGAACGGGTGCTCGGGAAGTGGATCACGATCAGCAATATCGACGGCCTGGGTGCCGATCCGCCGGGCCTTCCCCCCGTGCAGCTGCAGGGGTTCGCCGGCGATCACTATCTTGCGACCTTCGGCGAACCGGCACTAATCGCCGAGAAGCGGGTTCGCGAGCTAAGGCTTTGGGCTCGCCACACCGGGCGACCCATTTCGAGTGCGAGCCGCCGGGGCATTCTCGCGGTGAATGTGGAGCTTGACTCCGGCCATAGCTTCATGGCCGAGATGAATCTGGCCTGACCACCGATTCGCTGCGAATGGGCGGCGACTAACGTCTGCGTGGGCAGAGGTTCGGAAACAGCAATGGGCATTTGCCGGGACATCTATCGCGGGGAGCGGCTGTCTCTCCAGGTACTGGATCGGGATGCCGCCTGCGTGGTCGCCCACGAAGAGCCGTACGCCGTTATCTCCATCACGGATCCCGTCCATCGACACCCGGAGCTGAAGTCGTCCGCATTCCTCCGCGGGGTCCTGCAGCTCACGTTCTCCGATGTGGACGAGCGCTTTGCGCGCCTGAACGTGAGCACTCCTTATGTGGTCGCCTTCTCGCCGGAGATGGGGCAGCAGGTCGCGGCGTTCGTGGAGGAGCAGTTCCGGAGCGGCGTGCGGCTGATCGTGGTGCACTGCCAGGCGGGGATGTCGCGCTCGGCCGGGGTCGCTTGCTCGCTCAGTCGGCACTACAACGGCGACGACCGGTTCTTCTACGGGCAGTACCGCCCGAACCGCTGGGTGCGGGAGGTGCTTCTCGCGGCGCTCCAGGAGCCGGAGCCGGAGCCGGAGCCGGAGCCGGCTCCCCCCAAGTGACTGCCCCAATCTCACGCCAGGACGGCGCTCATCCTCAGGACGAGTTACCATCCCCCACTCCCCCTCTCCGGGCACACTGAGTCGAGAACCTCGTCCGTGTGCGGAACCAGCCGCGCGGGTATGGCGAAGGGGGAGAGCTCGATGGGCAAGCGAATCGCGATCATCCAGGGGCATCCGGACCCGGACGGGTCCCACTTCGGGCACGCGCTCGCGCGGGCCTACGCCGAGGGCGCGGAACAGGTCGGCCACGAGGTCCGGCGGATCGAGGTGGCGCGGCTCGAGTTCCCCTTACTGCGAAGCAAGGCCGACTTCGAGCTGGGCGAGCCGCCGGAGGCGATCCGGAGGGCCCAGGAGACGGTCCGCTGGGCCGAGCACCTCGTCTTCCTCTACCCGCTCTGGCTCGGCGACATGCCGGCGCTGCTGAAAGGCTTCCTGGAGCAGCTCTTCCGGCCGGAGTTCGTGACCGGTGAGAAGGGCGCCGCCACCGCCCCGGTGCGGACGCTGAAGGGGAAGTCCGCGCAGGTGGTCGTGACGATGGGCATGCCCGCCGCGGCCTACAAGTGGTTCTACGGCGCCCACAGCCTCAAGAGCATGGAGCGGAACATCCTCGCCTTTTGCGGGATCGGGCCGATCCACGATACTCTGATCGGGATGGTGGAGGCGAGCGAGGCGGCGCGCGAGCGCTGGCTGGAGAAGCTGCGAGAGATGGGCCGTGCCGGAAAGTAGCCGCGGAAACGGAGAGGCCTCCGGACTGGCGCGCCGCGGCCCCGGGCAGCAGTCGCTGCTCACGTATGCCGTGCTCACCGGCCTGACGCCGCTGATCCCGATCCCGTTCGTGGACGACCTCGCCAAGGCCTACTTCCGGCGGCGGCTGGTGCGCAAGCTGGCGGCCGGGCACGGCGTCCCGCTCTCCCGTGAGGAGGTGGAGGCGCTCACCGCGGAGCCGGGCGGCTGCCTCCTGTCCGGGTGCCTCGGCCAGCTCGTCCTCTACCCGCTCAAGAAGATCTTCCGCAAGATTTTCTACTTCCTGGAGTGGAAGCGCGCGCTCGACCTCACCAGCCAGTCGTACCATTTTGGCTACCTGGTCGACTGCGCCCTGGCGGACGGCTACCTCGGCCCGTCGTCTCCCCATCGCGTGGAGGCGGTCCGCCAGGCTATCCACACCGTCTGCGCGCAGACCCCGATCAAGCCAATCGAGGGAGCGGTCGGCGGCGCGTTCCGGCAGTCGAAGTCGGCCATCCGGAACACCCTCTCGCTGCTGGAGCGGACCCTGCGCCGGCTCACCGGCCGCCCGCAGCCGGCCGAGGTGAGTGCCGCGCTGAACGAGGTGGAGGCCCAGGAGTCGGAGGCGGTCCGCGGAGTGGTGGAAAACCTGCAGCGGCGAATGCAGACGATCCCGCAGGCTCACTTCGACCGCATGCGCCAGCTTCTGCGCCAGCACCTCGCGTAGGATCGAGGGACGGCGGGCGTTCGTCGGGAGGCACCCGGCGGCCGCGTCCAAAACGACGCGCCCTCCGCGCCAGGAAGGGATTGCCGGCCCGTTAAGCCGATGTTAATTTGCCGGTGGCCGAGCGGCTGACCGGGAATCAATAGCACGCGGTCGATCACCGCGGCCACAAGAGGTAGCAGATCCATGCCTTTCGGCACTTCCCGTGCCCAGCGCCTCCGCGAAGCACTGCAACGCCCCACTCCGCTGCTGGTTGCCGGCGCCCACAACCCGCTCAGCGCCCGGCTGGTCGAAGAGGCCGGGTTCGACGCCATCTGGGCGAGCGGGTTCGAGATCTCCGCCAGCCAGGGCGTTCCCGACGCCAACATCCTCACCTTTAGCGAGAACCTGGAGATCGCCCGCGGCATCGCCCGCGCCAGCTCGCTGCCGGTCATTGCGGACTGCGACAGCGGCTTCGGCAACGCGATCAACGTCGTCCGGACGGTGCGGGAGTACGAAGACGCCGGCATCGCCGGCATCTGCCTGGAAGACAACATCTTTCCGAAGCGCTGCAGCTTCTACAGCGGCTCGCGGCGGGAGCTGGTCTCTCCGGAGGAGCACGCGGGCAAGATCCGCGCCGCCAAGGGCGCCCAGCGGGATCCGGACACCTTCATCATCGCCCGCACGGAGGCGCTCATCGCCGGCTGGGGCGAGGCGGAGGCCCTCCACCGCGCCCGGATGTACGCCGACGCCGGCGCGGACGGCGTGCTGATCCACTCGAAGTCGAAGACGCTCGACGAGCTCGCCCACGCGGCGAAGCAGTGGGACCGGGATACCCCGCTGGTGATCGTCCCGACGATCTTCCCGGAAGCAAGCGCCGACCAGTGCTACGCGGCCGGCTTCAGGATCGTGATCTTCGCCAACCACGGGCTCCGCTCCGCGATCAAGGCGATGCAGGAGACGCTGGGCGAGCTGCGGCGGAGCGCGTGCATCGCGGCGGTGCAGGACCGGCTGGTGCCGCTGAAGGAGGTTTACCGGCTGGTCGGCGTGGACGAGATGAACCGCCAGGAGGCGGAGTACCTTCCGGCCGGGGGCGAGAAGACGACGGCGGTGATCATCGCGGCCGGGTTCGAGCCGGAGATGCTCCCGCTCACCAAAGACCGCCCGAAGGCGCTGCTCGACATCAAGGGCAAGACGATCCTGGAGCGCCAGATCGAGTTGCTGAACTCGTGCGGGGTCAAAGATATCGCCGTCGTCCGCGGCTACAAGAAGGAGGCGTTCACGCTCACCACGCCGCGCTACTACGACAACGACGAGTACGAGCGGACCGGAGAGCTCTACTCCCTCTTCCAGGCGGAGCCGGAGTTGAACGGCCGCGTGGTGGTGCTCTACGGCGACGTGCTCTTCGATCAGGGCGTGCTGGAGAAGCTGCTGAAAGCGGAGGGTGACGTGAACGTGGTGGTCGACCGCGCCTGGCACGATCACCAGAGCAACGGCCACGCCCCGGCCCGCCCGCAGGAGGACCTGGTCGCTACCACGGCGCGCCGCCCGGCGGGATATCGTTATCTGCCGGGGGAAAGCTCCGCGGAGGTGCTGCGGATCGGTCAGAAGCTGCCGCGCCAGGAGTGCGACGGCGAGTTCGCCGGGCTGATGATGCTCTCCCGCGAGGGGTGCATCGCGGTTCGGGAAGCGCTGCAGAGCGCCCGCGACCGGGGCTCGGACGCGCCGTACCACGAGGCGCCGGCGCTGACGCAGGCGAAGCTGACCGACCTGCTCCAGGACCTGATCGACCGCGGTACCGGGGTGCGTGCCGTCGAGATCTACAAGGGCTGGTCGGAAGTCGACACCTTTGAGGACTACCAGCGCGCGTGGGCGGATCTCGCATAGCCTTCCGCTCCGGCACCTCCTACTCCTACTCGTAATCCTACTCTTATTCGAAAGCCCGCCGGGTTCCGGACCCGCTTTCGACGAGAAGTTCGCGCTTCGGCGGGGCCTCACCCCCTGCCCCTCTCCTGGGAGGAGAGGGGAGCTAACGGTGTGATGCTGACCTAACTCCCCCTTCCACTTCAGGAGAGGGGCCGGGGGAATGCCGGGGGTGAGGCCGCGTGTTAGATCAAGTTAGCTAAGGAACCGTTCGTGTCACACGCCAGCTCGTTTTCCGTTCCGCCGGTCCCGCCCGCGGAGTTTCTCTCCGCCCTTTCCGCGCAGGGGTATGACTTCTTCACCGGGGTTCCCTGCTCCCTCGTGAGCGGCCTGATCGCCGAGCTGGAGGCGCATCCGGAGACTCGCTACTACGCGGAGACGCGGGAGGATGCCGCGATCGGTCTCGCCTGCGGCGCCTCGATGGCGGGCCGGCAGCCGGTGGTGGTGATGCAGAACTCCGGCCTCGGGGTCAGCATCAACGCCCTCTCCTCGCTCACGCTGATGTACCGCACGCCCTGCCTGCTGCTGATCACCTGGCGCGGCTACGAGCCGAACGACGCGCCGGAGCATATCCTGATGGGCCAGGTCTGCGGCAGCCTGCTGGAGACGCTCGGCATCCCCTACCGCGCGCCGGAGCCGGCGACGCTGCTGGACGACCTCGCCTGGGCGACCGACTACCAGCGCACCCACTCCGAGCCGGCCGCGCTGCTGCTCCGCTCCGGAGTCACCCTCTAATGACACTCGAGCAATCCATCACCGCCCTCCAGCCGCTCCTGGGAGACGCGCTGGTCGTCCACGCCAACGGCTACATCTCCCGCCGCTCGTTTACGGCGGAAGACCGCCCCGGCAACTTTTACATGATCGGTTCGATGGGCCTCGCCTCGTCGATCGCCCTCGGCGTGGCGCTCTCGCGACCGGACCGGCGCGTGGTGGTCTACGACGGCGACGGCAACCTGCTGATGAACCTGGGCGGGGCGGCGATGATCGCCGCGACGGCTCCGCCGAACCTGGTCCACCTCGTTTTCGACAACGGCGCCTACGCCAGCACCGGCAACCAGCCGGCGATCAGCCGCGCCGTGGCTCTGGAGCGGATCGCCGAGGCCGCCGGCTACCGCCGCAGCGTGCGGGCGCGGACGCCGGAGGAGCTGGCGGCGGCGTTCCGGGAGTGCCTGGAGACCGAGGGGCCGACCTTCATCCTGGCGGAGCTGGAGCTGGAGACCGGCAAGTTCACGGCGGGTCGGGTGACGCACACGCCGGAGGAGATCCGCGATCGCTTCTCCGCGGCGATCCAGGGAGCCGCCTGATGGGTGAAGAGCCGCAGCCGCTCATCCTGCTCAATCCCGGCCCGGCCGGCACCACGCCGACCGTCCGCCAGGCGCTGCTGACTCCCGATCTCTGCCACCGGGAGCCGGAGTTCTTCGCGGTGATGCGGGAGGTGCGCGACCAGATCACCGACCTGGCCGGCGGCGGCTCGGAGTGGTCGACCGTCGTCTTCACCGGTTCCGGCACCGCCGCGGTGGAGGCGACCGTCACCTCCGTGGTGCCGCCGGACCGCAAGCTGCTGGTGATCGACAACGGCGTCTACGGCGACCGCATCCGCCGCATGGCCGTTGCTTCCGGCATCCCCCACCGGACGCTGCGATACGAGTGGACGGAGCCGCCGCGCCTGGACGACGTGGAAGCGGCGCTGGCGGAGGACCCGACGATCAGCCACCTGGCGGTAATTCACCACGAGACCACCACCGGGCTGCTCAACCCGGTCGCGGAGCTCGCCGCGCTCTGCCGCCGCTGCGGGCGCGAGATCATCGTCGACGCGATGAGCTCCTTCGGCGGGGAGCCGCTGAACGTGCGGGAGCACGAGATCACTTACCTCGTCTCCAGCTCCAACAAGTGCCTGCAGGGAATGCCGGGCCTCGCGTTCGTGGTCGCGCGCCGCTCCGCTCTGGAGGGGCTCGCCTCCGTCCCCGCCCGCTCCGTCTACCTCGACCTCCACGCCCAGTGGCAGGCCGAAGAGGCGGACAACACCCCCTTTACCCCGGCGATCCAGGTCTTCTTCGCGCTGCGGCAGGCGATCCGGGAGACATACGCGGAAGGCCTGGAGAACCGGTGGCGCCGCTACCGGGAGGCGGCTCTTGCGCTGCGCGCCGGAATGGCGGAGCTGGGTCTGGAGCCGATCGTGGCGCCGGAGTGGCGGTCGAATACCCTCACCACCTTTCCGCTGCCGGATGGAGTCACCTACGACGCGCTCCACGACGCGATGCGCCGGCGCGGCTACGTGATCTACGCGGGCCAGGGTGACCTGAAGAAGTGGGCGTTCCGTATCGCGAACCTTGGCACCCTTACGGCCGGGGACATGGCGGGCGTCGTCTCCGCCCTCGGCGACTCGTTCCGGGAGCTGGCTCGATGAAAGCGATCATTCTGGCGGCCGGCCGGGGCCGGCGCCTCGGCGACAGCGTGACCGAGCACCCGAAGTGCCTGCTGGAGATCGGCGGGCGGACGCTGCTCGACCGCATGCTCGCCTCCCTCTCGGCGGCAGGCGTGGAGGAGGTGACGGTCGTGATCGGACATCTGGGGGAGCAGATCGAGGCGGCGGTCGCCGGACGCCCCGGCGTCAGGACCCGGCTCAACCCGGACTTCCAGAAAGGCGCGATCCTCTCGCTCTGGACCGCGCGCGAGGAGCTGGACGGGCCGGTGCTGGTGATGGACGCCGACGTGCTCTTTCCGGACGAGATGCTGCGGCGGCTGGTCGACTCCCCGCACGGCAACTGCTTCCTGATGGATACCCGCTCGGCGGACGACGGCGAGGCGATGATGCTGATGGCCCGCGACGGGCGCGTCTGGGACATCACCCGCGGCCTGCGCGGCGACTGGGACACGCGCGGCGAGTCGGTCGGCTTCCTGAAGCTCGACGCGGACGGCGCGCGCGCGCTGCGCCGGCTGCTGGAAGAGGCGATTGCCCGCGGCGAGGACGGCGGCGAGCACGAGGAGCTCTACCCCGCGCTGATGCGGGAGTGCGTGATCGGCTTCGAGACGGCGGACGACTTCCCGTGGCTGGAGATCGACTTCCCGGAAGACGTAGAGCGCGCCCGGGAGTTGGTGGCGGGTGAGGGGCAGCGTTCGTGATTAGAGCCTGGATCTTCGACACCGATCTCCCCTTCCTGCCCGCCGGCGCCGCCGCCTCCACCGTCCCGCCCGAGACCCGGATGGCCGGGCTCACGCTGCTGCGGCGGATGATCCTGATGGCGCGCCACGAAGGCGCGGAGCAGGTGACGGTGATTGCGCGCGATGAGACCGCGCGGCAGTGCTGGGTCGCGTCGGAAGGGCATCACCCCGTCGCGATCGCCAGCGTGACCGACGCCGCGTCGGCGCCGCTGGACGAGGACGACCAGGTCCTGCTCCTCTCCACCCACCTGCTCCCGGAGCGCGGTCTGCTGCGCCGGATCCTCGGCGAGGCTCGAGAGCGGGAGATGCCGGTTTCCGCCGCTCCCGAGGAAGGCGGCGCGTGCGGACCCGCGCTCGTTCCCGCCGGGTGGCTCCTCCCCGCCCTGCGCGCCGGCGCTGCTCCCGCCGAGGCGGCCCGGCAGGCGCTCCGGTCCGGGAGACTCGTCCCGCTGGAGGTGAACCCGGGAGCGGTCCGCCACCTCACCTCCCCCGAGGCGGTGCGCGCGGCCGATCGGAGCCTCTACGAAGGGCTCACTTCGGTGGCGGACGGCTACATCGACCGCACCTTCAACCGCCGCCTCTCGAAGTGGTTCACCCGCGCGATCATCAACCTGCCGATCACGCCGAACGCCGTCACCGGCCTTCACTTCTCCCTCGGGCTGGTGGCGGCGTGGCTCTTCGGAACCGGCGAGTACTGGCAGCAGGCGCTCGGCGCGGTGCTGCTGCAGCTTGCGGTGGCGCTCGACTGCTCCGACGGGGAGGTCGCGCGCCTGAAGTACCAGTTCAGCAAGGCGGGCGGCTGGCTCGACGTCTGGGCGGACGTGCTGGTCACCATCGCGGTGTTCATCGGCGTGGCGAAGTCGGCCACGGGCATCCTCGGCACTTCCACGGCGCTCACCCTGGGCGCGCTGGCAGCCAGCGGCGTGCTGATGTGCATCGTCGTGATCTACTCGCTCGCGCAGGTGCAGTCGCGCCGCGGAGAGGCGGCCCGGCTCGCCGCCACCAGCCGACTCGGCTCCGGCACCGCGCCCGCCGCCGGGGGGAACGCGCTGATCGACGCCGTGATGAACGAGGCGACCTCTCGCGACTTCACGGTGCTGATCGTCGGCTGCGCGCTGATCGGCCGCCTGGAATGGATCGCCTGGATGGCCGGCGTCGGCTCCCACCTCTTCTGGATGGTCTTCGCCGCCATCCAGCTCGCCCTCTTCCGCACCGCTCGCACGGAGCCGCGATAGCCAGTTCCGAACGAACGCGAAGGCGCGAAGTTCACGCGAAGGACGCGAAGGAAAGCCCGTGGAGAAACCCGAAGCGCTGCGTCAGCATCCGGTTTCCGCGGCAGCGTTTACCCAATCCCTTTCGCGTTCTTCCTTCCCTTCGCGCCTTCGCGTTCGTTCGGGAGTGCCTTCGCGTTCGCTCGGAAGCGCCTTTGCGTTCAGCGGCGCTTCTTCTTCAGCAGGCCCTTGATGCCGAAGTAGGCGAAGGCGTCCTTCAGGTTGGAGAAGATCCGCTGGAAGCGGCCCATCTCCTGGTTGGTGACGTACTCCAGGGTGAGCACGATCCGCTCCTCGCCCGCGGCGAGCGGCGTGACGGCGTGCCAGAGCTTGTCGCCGTTGAAGACCACTAGCGAGCCGGGCTCGGTCGCCAGGCGCACCTCCTCGGTCTCCCGGTGGGGGTCGTCCTTGTAGAGCTGGCAGACCAGCCGGCACGAGGGGGAGCGCTCGACGATGCCGAGCAGCACCGTGTAGCGGGCGCCCTTGTAGTAGGACGTGTCGTAGTGGAAGCCGATGTGGTCTCCCGGCTCCGTGTAGTAGTAGAGAGCGCAGGAATGCGGATCGTCCTCGGGACAGGTCATCAGCTCGGCGCCGACAAGCCGGCTCAGGAAGTCGATGAACGCCGGGGACCGGTAGAGCTCGATGTATGCCGGCGCGTGCTCCTGGAGCTGGTAGTAGCTGACGCTGCCGCCCTTCTTGTGCCCGGGGATGAAGTTGCGGTTCATCTCCGAGCGCAGGCGCTGCGCCGCCGGCACCAGCTCCGCCTCCACCGCGTCTCGCGGCAGGAACGGGTCGAGAAAGAGGCACTCGTTCTGGTCCCAGTAAGTCTTCCGCACCTCCTCGAAGCTCCGCGCCGCCACCGCCGAACGGACCGCCTCCTCCAGGCCGGTAGAACTGGGTGCGTTAGCGGAAAGTCGGGATTCGGGGGCGATCATCCTCAAGGCTCCTGCGGCGGCACGGCGGTCCGGAAAGGCGACCCGGTACACGCACCGGACCTCTTCGCCCCTTCAGCCCGCTTCCCCTTCCACGAGACCGATACCGGTTCTCGCGGCTCGGGCTCCAGGGAGGCGGCTGACGTCTGCGGTTACTCGGAACCCGAGGCGTCCGGAGGCGCAGCCGGAGCGTGAGACGCTTGTCCCCCGCACGGGGGAGCCGCGGAGGGTAAACGCCGGGTGAGGGCCGACACCCGGCATCAGGGGGCGCAGGGGTCGGACTCGCGATAACGGTACACCACCGTGAGAGACGGCAACCGACCTCGGCCGAAGGGCACGGGGTCGGCCCCGCGGTTTCAACGCTGCTCAACGACAACCAAACCCCACCCCCTGATGTCCCACTACGACACCATCATCGTCGGCGCCGGCCATAACGGCCTCGTCTGCGCCGCCTACCTGGCGCGGGCCGGCCGCCGCGTCCTCGTGCTGGAGCGGCGAGAGGTAATCGGCGGCGCCTGCGTGACGGAGGAGCTCTGGCCGGGCTTCAAGGTCTCCACCGCTTCCTACGTCAACAGCCTGCTGCGGCCGGAGATCATCCGCGAGCTGGAGCTGAAGCGGCACGGATTCCAGATGCTGCCGCGGAACCCGTCGTCGTTCACCCCGTTTCCGGACGGCCGCTCCCTGCTCCTGGGCCCGGATGCCGCGGCGAACCACCGGGAGGTGAGCAAGTTCTCCGCGCGCGACGCCGACGCGCTGCCCCGCTACGAGCGGATGCTGGAGCGGGTGGCCGACCTGGTCGAGCCGACGCTGATGGAGCCGCCGCCCGACCCGTGGTCCGGCCGTCCCGCCGACCTCCTCCGGCTGGCGCGCCTTGCCTGGAAGCTCTCCCGGATGGGCGCCGACGGCCCCCGCGCGCTCGAGGTGCTCACCGGCGCCGCGCGGGAGATCCTGGACCGCTGGTTCGAGTCGGAGGAGCTGAAGGCGACCCTCGCCACCGACGCCGTGATCGGCGCGATGGCGGCCCCGTCGATGCCCGGAACCGCCTACGTCCTCTTCCACCACGTGATGGGCGAGTGCGACGGCGCGCGCGGCGTGTGGGGATACGTCCGCGGCGGGATGGGCGGCATCACGCAGGCGCTCGCCTCCGCGGCGCGGGCCCACGGCGCCGAGATCCGCACGAACGCGCCCGTGGCGCGGATCCGGGTCCGCGGTGGCCGCGCGGACGGCGTGGTGCTGGAAGACGGCACCGAGATCGCCGCCGACCGCGTCGCCTCCAACGCCGATGCCCACGTCACCTTCGTGAAGCTGACCGACCCCGCGGAGCTGCCGCCCGAGTTCCTCCAGGCGGTGCGCGGAATCGACTACACCAGCCCCTCGCTCAAGATCAACCTGGCGCTCAGCGAGGTGCCGGACTTCACCGCGCTGCCTGGCCGGGTGCCCGGTCCGCAGCACCGGGGCACGATCCACCTCTGCCCCACGCTCGACACGATCGAGCGCGCCTACGACGACGCGAAGTACGGCCGCCCTTCCTCGACGCCGATCCTCGAGTGCACGCTTCCGAGCGCCGTCGACGACACCCTGGCCCCTCCCGGGCAGCACGTGATGTCGATGTTCGTCCAGTATGCCCCCACGAATCTCCGCGAGGGCTCCTGGGACGACGTGAAGGAGGCGTTCGCCGACCGCTGCTTCGAGATCATGGACCAGTACGCGCCAAACTTCAGCCGGTCCGTGCTGCACCGGGAGGTGCTCTCGCCTCTCGATATCGAGCGCCGCTACGCGCTCACCGGCGGCAACATCTTCCAGGGCGCGATGACGCTGAGCCAGCTCTTCTTCCTGCGTCCGGTCGCCGGCTACGCGCAGTACCGCACCCCCATTCGCGGTCTCTATCTCTGCGGAGCGGCCGCGCATCCCGGCGGGGGCGTGATGGGCGCCTGCGGCTACAACGCCGCGCGGGTGATCCTCCGCGACCGCTGAGCCCGGTGGAGGATCGCGATGCCCGACCTCTCCCCAGCCACCCGCGCCGCCGTCGAAGGTTATTGGGCGAGCTTCCTCGGTCTCCCCGCCTCCACCTGGTGCCACAGTGGGGTCCGCGTGGTGCGGCACGGGCCCGAGCTGGCGGACTATCGGGGCGTCTACTCGCTGCTGGTGCCGGGTCTGGCGATCCTCTCCGCTCCCGCGTCTCGACTGTCGCAGGTGGAGCGCCTGGCCGCTCGCGCGTCGCCGGAGTCCCTGCGCGACTCGACCTTCTGGAGCGACGCGCTGCAGGTCCCGCTAGCACGCGTGATCGGTCCCGCCGTCCTCGGGTACGCGGACGCCGAGCACCTCCGCGAGCTCCCCGGTGACGCAAGGCTTCTGGACGCTTCCGACTTCCCGGCCGCGCAGGCACTGCGCGAAGTGTGCCCGCCACAGGAGTGGGCCCATGGCGGCAGCGACCCCGCGGAAGTGCCGGCCGCCGGCGTCTTCCGCGGAGACACGCTGGCAGCGCTGGCCGGGTACGAGGTCTGGGGGAACGTCCTCGCGCACCTCTGCGTCGTCACCCACCCGGGATACCGGGGCCGGGGTCTCGGGCGGCAGGCGGTGAGCCGGATCGCGCTCCACGCGCTGGGGCTCGGCTTCGTCCCGCAGTACCGCACACTCGAATCGAACCGCGCCTCGATGGCGATCGGAAAGGCGCTCGGGTTCCGTACCTGGGGCCGCAGCATCGCAGTGCGTCTACCGCCCTGATAGGGCCGAGCTTCCCCAGGCCTGAAGAGAGAGCTCGCGGCCTGGGTCAGAATTCATCCCTCATCCCTCATCCCTCATCCCTCAGAACCGGGCATCCTGATCTCAGAGGCGGGATGGAGCGCCTCCGTAGTGGAGAGGGGAAAGCGGTATGACACCCCCGACAGGGAGCCTCGGATGGTGGTGCGGAGCGGAGACGCCTCCGCTGCTGCCGGGAGAGTGGGCGTTTCGGATCGATGCGGGGTGCCCTGCCGCCGTCTCACCCCTCAACCCCCGGGGCATTCCCACGTTGGCGCCGTTCCAGAGCAGCCCGTGGTCCGCCGAGATCAGCCTCGATGACGTAGTCGGGATACCGTCGGGCGCGCGGGTCGTCCTTTCCCTCACCGGGCCCGGCTTCGAGCACCGGCTGCGCGGCCGGGTCGATACCGTCCACGAGGGAGCTTCCGGACCGGTCGCCGTCATCTCCGGCACCACCTGGGAGCCGCTCGGGATCCCGAGCCCGATGCACGCGGGCGACGATGGCGTGCGGCTCCGGCTGGAGCGTTGGATCGGTGAATCGCTGTGAGTGTCGAGACGACGAGCACCACGACGATCGAGTCGCTGACGCGTCGACTGGCGCTCTACGAGGAGCTGCAGGGCCAGGTCCGCCAGGCCGAATCGCTCGCGCAGCGGATCCGCCACCACCTGGGAGCCGCCCGCCGCGACTACCCTGGCCTGCCGCTGATGGAGCCGATCCGCGAACTGGAGATGCTGAAGCAGCTCCTGCGCAGCGCGGACCTGATGCTGGCGGACCTGATGGCGCTCGACAGCGCCACGCCGGGCGTTGATGCGCACGCCGCGGAGCCGCTGACCGGCCCGGCGGCGGCGCAGCGCGCGTCGGAAGAGCAGCGGAGCCGCACCCTCCGCATGCTCCGACACCTCGCCGAAGAGTCGCGATCGGGGGGCTGATCGAAAGCCAATACGGCGAGGTGGCGGCGAGGTGTATTCCTCAAAAGTGAACGGCATCCGTGCGAAACGCCACCATGCTCGCATGTCACGCCGTGTCTCCACCCTCAACCGCAGGCGGCTGCTTCAGGCTCTGCCCGGGGCCGCAGCCTCCATGGCCGTTCTCCCGGCGTGGGCAGGCATTAGGAACGAAAGGAGCAGGTTCGATCTCTCCGCCTCCGGGCATTCGCTGGGGGAAGTCCTGGCGGCACTCGGTCGCGCTTCCGGGGTCACCCTGACCGCTTCTGCCGGGATCGCGGAGGAGCGGATTGGCCTGCAGCTCCGCGGTCAGCCGCTCCCCCAGCTCATGCGGAGCGTCGCCCGGCTCTTCGGCTACACGTGGAAGGAGAGCTCGTCGGGCGAGCTCCGGCAGTACCGCC
The DNA here is from genome assembly GCA_046292385.1 of Armatimonadota bacterium. Taxonomy (GTDB): domain Bacteria; phylum Armatimonadota; class SYMT01; order SYMT01; family SYMT01; genus JBKBRF01. Next base: position 38,610 of record JBKBRF010000023.1, read on the forward strand.
TGGAGCCGACGCGGCGGACCCGCGGCCTGGAGGCTTATCTGCGGCGCATCCAGCTCCGCGACGGCCTGCCGGAGCTGCGTCAGAGCGCCCTCCGATCGCTCGACGCGCTGAATGGCTCCCCCTTCACCCGTCAGGAAGCTACGGAGCACCACTTCGGCGACTCTGCCCGAGCAGGCCTCTTCCTTTCCGCGCTCACGGAGGCGCAGGCGGAGGCCATGCTTCACCGTGGATCGCTCCAGCTCGCGCCGACCCAGCTCTCCCCGCTGCAGCGAGAGCTGCTCCAGGAGTACGTGCGGGTCTGCCTGGCCCGGAACCTCGACCTCACCCCGGAGGAGCGGGAGCGGCAGATCGAACGGCTCGCAGTCGAGGGGCTGGGTACCCGCAGTGTGTTTCTTCGTGCTGCACCGACTCGCCACGGCGTCGAGCTGGCGATGCACGTTCCTGACAGTGGGCAAGAGACGGTGGCTCTCCGCTCGAGCCGCCTGGAGTGGCCCCCGGGCCTTTGCCCCTACGACTACGCCGAGCCTGCCCACCAGGAGCGGGCAAGACCCGTTCGGACCGGAGGGGCGGTCCATGCTGAAGTGCCGGGCGACTGGTCGGAAGTAGTGGTCCTGATCGCGCGGCTCTTCGGCAAGCCGGTCCTCTGTGACTGGCTGACCAGCGACCCGTACACCGCGGTACTCCGCTCGAAGGCGCGGGGAGCCTACCAGGCGCCGGACCGCGAGGCGTTTCTCACCGCACTCTGCGAGCGGTGGCTGATGCTCTGGTGGGAGGACGAGGAGGCCCTCTACCTGCAAGACCGTGCCTGGTATCTCGCCAGATTGCAGGAGCCGCCGCTCTCCGTCCGTCGACGCCTGGAGCTGGACGTGCGCTCCGGCCGCCTCCGACGCGCCACCCTCGACGCCCTGGCCGATCTCCCACGGCCTCAGCTCCGCACCCTGGTGGAGCAGATGGAGGCGGAAGAGCTCTTCGCGGTCAGCGAGAGCGGACTGGCTGACTGGCTCTCCATCTACCGCCTGGGGAGTCTTGCGCAGAGAGAAGCAGTGCTCCGACAGGGCATCGGCCCGCACCAGCTCACTCCGAGCCAATGGCAGCTCCTGCGCGCCCTACCTCCGGACAGCATCTTCTATCCGGCGGGCGAGGTGCCTCCGGACCGATGGGTATTCCGGCTCACCCAGAATCCCGAGCCTCCCGACACGGACGAACATGGGAAGCGGGCTCATCTTCGCATTACCTGCTCCGCGGGGGGCGAGGCGGTGGTGATCAGGGTCTTTCGCACGTCAGCGCGCCCCTTGAACCCAGCGCTGGTCTGCAGACTCTCCGGCGAGTAAAGACCCTTGCTCGGCGTGCCGAGAGGTCGTCTCCAGGGCTGCCGTTCGGCCGCGTAGACCCACAGACGACCTCTCGATCGGCGGAGTACACCGCTGAGCTTACTCTGCGCCGCGCGCACCCGTGCGCTCCTCGCTCCCGGCGGCTTCTTCGTCCGCGTCCGGCGGCGGCTCCCGGTGCAGCCGGCCCTCCTTGTCCTGCCACGCGTCCGCGTCCATTCCCTCCGGCGCCACCCGGTCCGGCTGGCGCTCCGTCTGCCACTCGCGGCGGCTGTCGTTCTGCTCCACGGCTCCTCCTCCTGGTCGATTGCCGGTGGTACATTCCCACCGGCACGGCATTCCACGCGCCGGCTTCGCCGTTTCGGTGGCCAGGAGTGCGGGGAAGATGCCGGGTGGGAGGAATGGGCGATGTCACGCAACCGAATCGAGCAGCATCCGGACGAATACCGGGACGACCTGAACCCGAACTATACCGCCGGGGAGAACTACGGCCAGCCGACCTACGACACCCTGCCGGCTTCCGAGAATAAGGAGATCGTGGAGGCGCTGTCGTTCCTGCGGGTAGACCAGCTCCGCCAGATCCCGATCATCCAGTCCGGCGGGCGCCTGGAGCAGGGCGCGGTCTACTTCGACCTCCGCCACCCGGAGCGCGGCGAGCTGAAGGCGCTCGGCTGCATGGAGGCGGGACGGGACAACTGGTACGTCCCCAAGAGCGAGACCGACTATGAGCTCTGGAACCTGCTGATCGGAGTGGATAACTGGGACCGCCTGGGCCGCCTCGTCCCCGAAGCGGAGAACGAGGAGGAGACGGCGCCCGCGGGAATGGGGCCCGGCGGCGGCCGGTAGAGTGACGACACGATGCCGCGCCGCGGACTGACGACCGGAGAGCGGGAGGACGGCGCCGGGGCGGCGCTCCGGGGGCCGTCCTCCGAGCCTCGCGAAGAGAAACAGCCGCTCGATATCCACCGCATGCTGGAGCTGATCCGCGCGGCGGTGGAGCCGTTCCCAAAGGCGGCGCTGTTCGAGCTGGCGGACGAGGGTCACGCGACGGCCTTCGAGCAGCTCGTCGCCTGCGTCCTCTCGATCCGCACCCGGGACGAGGTGATGCTCCCGACCGCGCGCCGTCTCTTCGAGCGCGCCCGCACACCCCAAGAGCTCTCCGCGCTCGACGTCGAGGAGATCGACACCCTCATCCGCGCCTGCTCGTTCCACGAAGCGAAGGCGGCACAGCTCCGGGAGATTGCGCAGCGCGTGGTCGCGGAACACGGCGGCGAGCTGCCGTGCGACCGGGAGGTGCTCACCGGCTTTCGCGGCGTCGGTCCCAAGTGCGCCCACCTGGTGCTCGGGATCGCCTGCGGGCAGCCGTACATCGGGGTCGACATCCACGTGCACCGCGTCACCAACCGGTGGGGCTACGTCAGCGCGACCTCCCCCGAAAGGACGATGGAGGCGCTGGAGGCCCGGCTGCCCAAAGAGTATTGGATTGAAATAAATCGACTACTCGTACCGTTCGGCAAGCAGATCTGCACCGGAACCCTACCCCGGTGCTCCACCTGCCCCGTCGAGCCGATGTGCCGGCAGGTCGGCGTCGAGCGTCACCGGTAGCCGTGAGCGGGATAAGATGCGAAGGAGCTCACGCGCACGGGGATTGGCGTAGACTCCTCGTAGAGTGCGCGTTGCGTCCAGAGAGCTGCTCCTGAAGACGGAGAACGGCCGGTGCGAGTCCTGATCGTAGATGATCACGAAGATTACGCGAACATGTTCGCGGAGATGCTCCAGCTCTGGGGGTACACGGTTCGGGTCGCCTATTCCGGAGGCGAAGCGCTCACTGCGGCGCGAGAGTTCGCGCCGGAGGTAGTGCTGTGCGACCTGGTGATGCCGGAGATCGACGGCTGCCAGGTCGCCGAGCAGCTCTGCCGGGAGGCAACCTTCACCGAGACCCGCTTCGTAGCGCTCACCGGCATGACGACCAGCGAAGTCCGGGACCGCGCCCTGGCCGCCGGCTTCGAGCGCGTCCTGCTCAAGCCTTTCGACCTCCACGACCTCCGCCGCCTCTTGGAAAACCCGGGTGCTGAGGAGCCTGTGTAAGAAAGGGAGATAAGGAGATGTGTTGGGGATAGGGGGATGAAGTTAAGGACGGAGTAGAGAGGACGGAGTGCAGAGGACCGAACCTGCCATTCACAACAGGTTCGGAATTCCGCCCTCTGCCCTCATCCCTCTGCCCTTCTAACATCCCCTTATCCCCAGCGCCATCCCCTTATCTCCTTTTCTTACACTTCCTATAGGAGCTACGCGGCGAGCTTCTCGGCGGGGGTGTCCCAGTAGCGGGCGCGGTGGTAGTGGCGGCAGAGCTGTTCCTCGTACTCGCGCGTAGGCGGCGTATTGCCGCTCCATTCCGGCGCCAAGCGCACTGCGTCGCGGGTGAGGCAAACGGTCAGCACGCCTTCGGGACCGATCGTGTTCTGGATCCAGTCCGGCGAGAGCAGCACCTTGCGTCCGCTCCACCAGGAGCCGGTGTCGATCGCCAGGTAGCGGACCCTGCCGTCGGCGTCGTCCACCAGCAGGTCGTCCACGTTCCCGATCTCCTGGCCGTCCTCCGCCACCACCGTGAAAGTCTTCAGGGTCTCTCCGCTCTTGATCCGCGGCTCGTCCGGCAGCTCCTCCTCCGGCCAGCGAGACCGGTCGTCTTCTCCGGGGGTCGCGTCAGAGGGGATCGGACCCATGGCCGCCGCCGGGCCCATCGGCCAACCCCACACCCCCGCCGCCCCCCAGGCACTCGCAGGCCCCCAGTAGAATGGGAAGCCATAGTAGCGGTGGTAGTCCGCCTCCCAACGCCGCGTAACCGGCGCGCTCAGGTCTACGGCCGGCGCGTTCTTTACCTGCTCGCGCGTCAGCTTCACGCGGAGCTGCTTCCGCGCCCAGTCGCACCCCTCCACGGACCGCGGGGAGAGCAGCACCCTCCGGCCGAAGAGCCACGGCCCGGTGCTCACCGCCCAGTAGCGGATCGTCCAGCTCTCGTCGTCCACGTAGACGTCGTCCACCTGACCGATCTCGCCGTCGGTCGCCAGGATCGAGAGCTCTCGAAAGTGCTGTAATGATCGCAGCATCGCTTGCCTCCCGTCCTGACTTACCCCTCCCGGCTGAGGCTCACACGCCGGACGGGTAGGTCTCGGGTGCTTCCCGGGTATGCTTCGCGCGCATGTGCAGCGGCCGGACGGCATGCGACTCCTCGACGTAGAGGAGCGCGTCGTAGCGGCGCGGCAGCACGGTCGGCACGTAATTGCCGAACGCCTCCCATTCCGGGTGGTAGACCACGCCGATCGCCCGGTGCCCCCGCTCTCGCTGGAGCGGCGCTGCCGCCTGCTCCCCCTCCAGCAGCAGCAGCGAGTCGCGCCCGGTCGCCTCGTGCAGCGCGTGCTCCCAGCTTCCGGGGCGTCCCGGCGGCACCGGCAGCTCTTCCATCGGCGCTTCCCAGGCGTTGGCGGCGATGACGGAGCCCCGGTGGGTGCCGAAGCCGACCAGCACCACGCCTTCCCGCCCGCGCGCTTCCCGGCAGAGCTGGCCGATATTCACCATGCCGCTCGCCGCCATGTCGGTAAAGCGGGCGTCGCCGATGTGGGTGTTGTGCTCCCAGACGATCGCCTTCGCCCGCGGACCGTGGAAGTCGGTCAGCCGCTCCAGCGTCTGCATCATGTGGCGGTCCCGCACGTTCCAGGAGTCGGGCCCGCCCATCACCATGGTGCGGTAGTAGTGCTCCGCGTTCCGCGCCACCAGCGCGTTCTGCTCCGCGTCGAAGTAGGCCTCGCGGGTGCCGTCCAGGTACTGAGGCGCGTTGCGGCGCAGCTCCAGCAGCACGGAGACGACCTCCCGCTCGCAGCCCCCCGGCACCCAGCGGGTGGAGCGGGCGTACTCCTGCACGTCGCCGCGGAAGGCGTCGAAGCAGCCGTACGCCTCCCGTGCCCGCTGCACCGCGTCCGGCGACTGTTCCTGCAGATACTGGATCACTTCCGCCATGGAGCTCCAGAGGCTGTAGACGTCCAGGCCGTAGAACCCGATCCGCTGCGCTTCCGGCAGCTCGTCGTTCAGCTCCCGCAGCCACTCCGCCAGCTCCACGATCTCCTCGTTCGCCCACATCCAGGTCGGCCAGCGGTCGAAGGCGTGGAGCACCTCCTGCGCGCTGTTGCCGGAGTCGTGGCAGGCTTTCACGTACCGGTTCACCCGGTAGCAGTCCGGCCAGTCCCCCTCCACGGCGATGAACGAGAAGCCCTTCTCCTCGATCAACCGCTTGCTGATCTCCGTCCGCCAGGTGTAGAACTCGGAGGTCCCGTGGGTCGCCTCTCCCAGCAGGACGAACCGGGAGTCTCCGATCCGCTCCATCAGCGGGTCGAGATCGCTCGGGTCCCGCAGCGGGCGCGCAATCTCGCGGATCGCCGGGACCAGCTCGGAAAGGTCGCTGGTGCCCGGCTCGTGGCTCAGGTGCATCCGTCGCATCGTTACTCCTTGGCTGAGTCCTCGCTGCCGAGGTGCCGCACGAACCACTCGCCGGCGAGCCGCGCCACCTCTTCTAGGGTGCCGGGCTCCTCGAACAGGTGCGTGGCGCCCGGCACGATCACCATCTCCTTGTCGCAGGTGAGCTGTGCCAGCGCTTCCTCGTTGAGCCGGATCACCGGCGAGTCGTGTCCACCCACGATCAGCAGGGTCGGCGCCTGCACCCGCGGCAGAAACTCTCCCGCCAGGTCCGGACGCCCCCCCCGAGAGACGACGGCATGGATCAGTCCCGGATGCTGCGCCGCGGCAACCAGCGCCGCCCCACCACCGGTGCTCGCTCCGAAGCAGCCGACCTGCAGCGCGGCGGTCTGCCGCTGGCTGCGCAGCCAGGCCGCGGCCTCCCCGAGCCGCGAGGCGAGGAGACCGATATCGAACCGGAGTGCGCGAGTGCGCAGGTCGACCGTTTCCTCTTCTCGGGTCAACAGGTCCATCAGCAGCGTGCCCAGGCCCCGCCGCTGCAGCTCCTGGGCCACGAAACGGTTCCTCGGGCTGTGGCGGCTGCTGCCGCTGCCGTGGGCGAAGAGCACCAGACCGCGCGCGCCGGGAGGGACGATCAGGCTGCCTTCGAGCAGCTGGTCCTCCACGGGAATCTGGACCTCGCGATTGATGGCGAGGCCGGTTGAAGTCATCATCGGGTCAGCCCTCCAGCCAGTAGTTACCCGTCCCGGCCCCGACCGAAAAGGTCACGCCCAGATTCGGGCGCGCCGCGGCGGGGCCGGAAGGATGCCGGCACGGTTCGGCCCGGAGAATTGCCGAGGGCATGGCGGCCCGGGGGGCGAAGGAGTAGATAAGCCTGGCGGCGCCGGCCGCGAGCCCGGGAGGAGACGATGGCTGAGAAGACCGAGACTGTCCCCCTCAAAGAGCGCCGCATCCTCGGCCGCACCATTCCGCAGCTCGTGACCCAGGGCGCCGCGGTGGCGCTGCTCGCCACCTTCATCTTTCAGAACCAGGAGCGCGTGGCGGTGCGCTTCCTCGTCTGGGAGATCGGCGGCGCGCTCGTCTGGGCCCTCACCGCCTCCGCCGGGCTCGGCTTCCTGATCGGTTACCTCACCCGCGGCCAGAAGGGCTGATTAGGAGCCGGTACCGCTCCGGAGCGACCCCACGGCGTCGGCGGCATGCGGAGCGACGACGGCGGTGAGTCGGTCGCCCGCGGCGAGACGCATCTCGGCGGTCGGGATGATGTCACGGAGACCGCGGCGCACCGTGATCAGCAGGCAGCCGGGGGGCAGACCCAGCTCCCGAATCTTCCGGCCGTCGAAAGGCGCGCCAGGTAGGAGCGGCATCTCCACCAGGAGCGACTCCTCCAGCTCCGGCGACGACTGGCTCCGCAGCAGGTCGCGCTCCAACAGTGCCTCGTAGACGGGGCGGTCGCCCAGGAGGTCGGCTACCCCGTAGGCTGCCAGGCAGGCCACCAGCAGCGGCAGCATCTGCTCGTGGCTGCCGGTCATCTCCACGATCATCACGATCCCAGTCAGCGGCGCCCGCACCACGGCGGTGAAGAACGCCGCCATCCCCACTACGGCAAAGGCGCCGGGGTGTCCTACCATCCCCGGGGCAACGTGGTCTGCCACCAGGCCTACCCCGAGCCCGACCTGCGCCCCCAGCACCAGCATCGGCGCGAAGATGCCGCCGGGCGCGCCGGTGCCGTAGCTGACCATCGTCAGGACGAAGCGCAGCACAAAGTAGAATGGGATGAGCGCCAGCGCCACCCGGCCGGAGAGCGTCTCCTCCACCAGCGGATGCCCGCCGCCCAGCATCTCCGGGGCGAACCACCCGACCAGCCCCACCCCCGCCCCGACTACCGCCGCGCGCGCCGCGGGCGCCAAACTCGTGGTACGCTGCGTGAAGGAGAGCGTCCGCAGCAGCATCCGGTTGAAGAGAACGCCGAGCACCCCCGCCACCGCTCCGAGCACTAGAAAGGCGGGAATGGAGGCGAGCGGAGGGATCGGATAGGCCGTGACGTGAAAGACGGGGAGCTGACCTAACAGCCCGCGCGCCACGATGTCGGCGGTTACCGCGGCCACGAACGCCGCGGTGAAAACGCCTGCGGAGAAATCGCGCTGCAGCTCCTCCAGCACGAAGACGAGCCCCGCCAGCGGCGCGTTGAACGCCGCCGCCAGCCCCGCTCCGGCACCGGCGGCGACCAGTGTCTGTCGCTCCCGCGGCGTGCTCCTGAACCACTGGGCCACCGCCTGTCCGGCGGCACCCCCCATCTGAACGGTGGGGCCCTCCCGCCCCAGGACCAGCCCGCCGCCGATCGCCGTAACCCCTCCCAGGAATTTCACCGCGATGATCCGCGCGCCGATCATCCCGCGGAGCCGGTGCAGCACCGCCTTGAGGTGCGGGATCCCGCTCCCCGAGGTCTCCGGCGCGAACCGGCGGACCATCCAGACCGAGACGGCGGCGCCGAACGCCGAGTAGAGCATCGGCAGCAGCCAGCCCCACGCCGGGTAGCCGTAAGCGAGCTCGGTCAGCCGTTCCCGCAGCAGGTCCGCCGCCCGCAGGGACCAGCGAAACGCCACCGCCACCAGGCCCGCCAGGAGACCGACCATGAGGGCGCGCGGCAGGAGGTGGCGGCGCTGCTCGTGGGAGCGGATAAAGTCCCGCACCTCCCCCACGACTGCCCGCGCCGCCTCCAGCGACGATCGCTCCTCTCCCGCCCCGCCCGTCGGTTCGAGCTCGTTCGCTTTTTCCGGCACCCGGTCCCAACCTTCACCACACGCGCAAGACGCCCGACCGAAACTCCGGCCGGGCGTCGCGCAACACGCGAGTCCGCTCTATACCGCTGCTACTTCTTCTCCGCGGGCGGCGCGGGCTTTACGGTGAGCGCCACGGCGGGCGCGGCGACCACCACATTCTTGCCGTTCCCCTGGACCACCACCGAGGAGGGACCAACGGCCGCGTTCCCCGCCGCTTCCAGCACCAGCTTGCCCTCGGTCTGGTCCTTCTTGATCGTCAGGCCTGCCGCCTTCACGTTCCCCGGCAGCCCCAGCACGGTGACCGCCACGTCTTCCTTGAAGTCGTCCTGGCGCTTCACCCGGACCGTGAGCTCCACCTTCTGGCCCGCCTGCACCTCCGCGGCGTCGCCCGTCACCTCCAGCACGTACTTCGGCGCGGCGCCGACCGCTCCCACCAGCAGCTCCGTCTCGCGCGTCTTCTGCTGGTTGGGCTGGTTCGTCAGCGGCGGCTGGTACTTCTCGGTGCCGGCGGCGCGGCGCTCCACGGTCTGCTCGCCCATCTTCGCGCTGCCGACTACGCTGATCCGCGAGTGGACCGGGGCCGTGCCGGCCGGCGCAAAGAGAGTCACCAGCGTGGAGCCCTGACCCTTGCGGATCGCCGCGGGGCTGGCCACCACCCCGGCGGGAAGCCCCTCGATCCGGAGCGGAATCTCCTCGTTGAAGCCGCCGCGGCGCTCGGCCGTAACGGTGATCACCGCGGCGGCGCCGGGCGGGATCGTCGGATTATCCGGGGCGACGGTGAGCCGGTAGTCCGGCCCCTCCGGCGGCGAGAGGCGGAGCCGGTAGTAGTAGCCGTCGCCGCCCCGTCCGCTCAGGCTCGACACCTCCGCCAGGTAGTCGCCGTCCGCGGGCGGGGTGAAGTTGAGCGCGGAGTCCTTCCCCGCGTCGTCGTCGTTCCTCGCCAGCTCTTTGCCGGACGAGTCGAGCACCCGGAGAACGGAGTCGAGCCGGGAGCCCAGCCGCCGTGCCGCGACCTCGATCCGGACCGGCTGCTTCCCTTTCGCGGAGAAGCGGTAATAGTCCCGATCTCCCATCCGGCCGATCCAGCCGCTAACGCCGCCCGGGATCTCCCCGACCTCCCCGGCTTTCGCTGCCTCGTCGTTCGGCTCGGCTTCCGAGCGCCCGGCTCCACCGGGGAAGACGGGGAACGGCGCGGACGGTCCCGTGGGTGTGGAGACGGTGACCAGCGCCGGCTCCTCGCTGCCGCCGGGGAGCTTCACCTCGGCTTCCCGCATTGCGCCGAGGTTCACGCCCTGCACCGCCAGCTTGACCGTGCTGCCCGGCGCACCGCCCAGGGGGCTCCACCGGGTCACCACCGGCAGCTTGCCCATCGAGAGCCGGTAGGTGTACTGCGGCCCACCCCGGAAGAGGCTGTCCCGCACCTGGAGCACGTAGCGCCCCGCCTTCTTGAAGGTGTGGACCAGCCGCGGATCCCGCTCGAAGTTGTCCATCGCGAACTTCACCACGCGTCCTTCGGCGTCGTGAAGACTCAGATAGCCGTCGAGGGCGGAGTGGTGGCCGGCGGCGTTGAGCGAGAAGACCCAGGTCTCCCCCGCCTGGGCCCGGAAGACGTACGAATCGATATCCTGTCCCTTGTCCGCGCGCCCGCTAAGTGTCACCGGGAAGGAGCTCACTTCCTGCGGCTGCTTGAGCGCGTCGTTCGGCTCCTTCTCCAGCGCGTCGGGGTACAGTCCCACCCAGATCCGCCCCGCGTTGGAGACCCCTTTCGCGGTGACGACCCGTATCTCCCGCGGTCCGACCGGGGCGTCCGCCGCGATCGTGAGTTGGATCGGCAGACTCGCCGCCGCGCCGCCCATACCCGGTGAGGCGGAGACTCCGCTGCCGCTGACCAGCACCTCCCGGACCTCCGTCAGCGCGGCGCCCGAGACCGCGGCCGTCACCTCCGTCCCGGCCTTTCCCCCCGGGGGATAGACCGCGTTGAGACTGGGGGCCTGTGCCGCCGCCGGCAACGGGCCCAGCGCCAGACACACCGCACCCAGCAGCAGCCGTTTCATGGGATCCTCCGAAGATCGCGCAGGGACGTAGTCGTTTCGCGGGGAATCGTAATGAGTGTAATGTAACCGCGGAGCGAGGGCTCGCAGGCCGGGGAGAGTGACCGCTGTCACTCCTGCCGGGAGCCTCTCACTCGACTCTCGGCGACTCGGAGGGTACGATGACGCACGCGAAGACCGCCGGACTGGCGCTCCTGGCAGTGGCGGCTGTGGGGCTGATGGTGTTTAGCCTGAAGCAGAGCTTCTTCAACGAGCCGGAACGCGCGGGCGCGCGCGAAGCCGCCATCATGAAGGCGTCGATGGAAGCCGCGATCCGCGCCGCCAAGGAGCGCGAGGCGCGAGGCGAGCGCACGGAAGGCACCTCCGCCGCCGCGAGCGCCAAGAAGGACGCCAACACGCCGGGAAAGGCGCCCGCCCCGGCGCGGTAGAGCCTCGCGAGGCCGAAACCGAGGGTCGGAAGGCACGTCCCGGGCAGCCGTTGAACCTGCGTGGGGACGCATCCGCGCGTACTCCCAACCTCGAGAAGGCAATCCCCCGATGAGCAGACCGCTGCGGGTGACGGTGTGGAACGAGCACCGTCACGAACGGAACCCCAGTCACAAAGCGAGCACCCTCTACCCGAACGGCTTACACGCGCCGATTGCCGAGGCGCTGCGCGGCGCTGGGATGGAGGCGCGGATCGCGACACTGGACGATCCGGAGCACGGCCTGACCGACGCGGTGCTGGAAAGCACCGACGTGCTGACCTGGTGGGGACACGCGGCGCACGCGGAGGTGGCGGACGAGGTGGTGGAGAAGGTCCACGCCCGGGTGCTGGACGGCATGGGGCTGGTCTGCCTCCACTCCGCCCACTACTCCAAGATCTTCCGGAAGCTGATGGGCACCACCTGCAGCCTGAAGTGGCGCGAGATCGGCGAGAAGGAGCGGATCTGGATCGTCGACCGCACCCACCCGATCGCGGACGGTCTCCCGGAGCACTTCGAGATCCCGCACGAGGAGATGTACGGGGAGACGTTCGACATCCCCGCGCCGGAGCAGCTCGTGATGATTAGCTGGTTCGCCGGCGGCGAGGTCTTCCGCAGCGGCTGCTGCTACCACCGGGGTCGCGGACGGGTCTTCTACTTCCGGCCGGGCCACGAGACCTACCCCACCTACTACCACGAGCAGGTGCTGCAGGTGATCGTAAACGGCGTCCGCTGGGCCGCGCCCGGGAACGGTCCCGCGCCGGTCTACCACAACCGCCCACCGCTGGAGGCGATCGAGCCCCACACGGACTGACGCCGGTGGCAGGTTGGCAGGTCCACAGGTGGGCACCCCGATAGACAGGGCTGGAAACCTGAGGCCTGCAACCTGCTAACGCAGGGAGCTACTTCCCGCGGAGAGCGGTGAGCGAGCCGTCCATTCCGGTCACGTAGACCACGCCGCCGGCCGGCACCGGGTCGGAGAAGACGTAGAGCCGCGGCGTCACCTGGTACTCCCAGAGCCGGCGCCCGTCCGCCGCGGCGAGCGCGACGATCCGTCCCGTCCCGCCGGCGGAGTAGACGATCCTGTCCTGCTCCGCCGGGGCGGAGGGGATGAAGCCGGTCCCCGCGGCCGCCGTCCAGAGTGGGGTGCCGTCGGCCGCCAGTTTGCGCAGGTTGCCGTCGGTGCCGCGCAGGTAGACCGCCGAGCCGTCCTCCGAGCGGGCGACGCTGGAGACCTTCTCCTGCTGCTCGCCCAGCGTGCCGGTCTCGGGGTCGAGGAGCGACAGGCGGTACATCCGGTCGGCGATCCAGACCCGGCGCCCGGCGACCACCGGCCCCGCGTCGGCCGGGCTGTAGTAGCGCGCCACCCCCGGCAGCGAGGCGGCGCTCCCGGCGCCCTTCGCCTTCCAGCGGATCTCGCCGGTGGCGGCGTCGAGCGCGTAGACGTGGCTGTCCCACGCGCCGTAGTAGAGCGTCCCCTGCTCCAGCCAGGGGCGGCTCTCGATCGAGTAGTCCGCCACGGCGCGCTCCCAGAGCTTCCGCCCGTCCGCTGCGGCCAGCGCGTAGACCCGGCCGTTGTTGGCGGCGAAGACGATGGTGTCGCCGACGGCGACCGCCGCGGAGTAGACCGGGTCGCCGACTTCGAACGACCAGCGCTGCCGCCCGCGGCGGTCGACCGCATAGAAGCGGCAGTCTCCCGAGCCGACGTAGAACGCGTCGCCGTGCGCCAGCGGCTGCGCCAGGATCTCGCCGCCGGTCCGGAAGAGCCACCGGCGCTTTCCGCTCTCCCGGCTGAAGGCGTAGAGGCCGCCATCGCCCGCGCCGGCGACCACCAGGTCTCCCGCTGCCGCCGGAGAGCCTTTGCCGGAGCCGCCCATCCGCGCGCGCCAGAGGACTCGCTTCTCCGGCGCCTCTACGTAAAAGCGAGTGGTGCGCTGGAGCTCCTCGCCGTCTTTCGCGCGGAAGGTGACCCGCAGGTAGTGACAGCCCGGCTCCCACGCGGAGGTATCCACGCTCGCGCGCCACTCGCGCCGGTCCCGCTGCAGCGTGCCGGTCCGTCCTTCCACGTCGTCCGCCTGCCAGGTCGCCGACTCCAGGTCGTCCCGGTCGATCCGGACCCGCAGCGTCGTCAGGCCGGCCTCGACGTTCGCCGAGTCGCGCGGCGCCTGGAACGTGATGCGGGGATAGCGACTCGCCTTCCGCAGGGGACGCTCCAGCAGCGGCTGGCGCGGCGCCGGCTCCCAGGCCCGGCGGTAGGCGACCCGCAGCACGCCGTCCTTTACGGAGACGACCGAGTAGCCCGGCGCATTCCCGAAGGTGCTGCCGCCCATCACCTGGTCCACCCCGGCCACCACCCGGTGCTGCGCCGCGTGGCCGTGACCCACCAGGATCAGCGCCACGTTGTAGGGGCGGAGCAGGTCGAGCAGCCGGTCGCGCTCGTAGAGCGAGGCGAGCTCGTTACTGTCGATCGGGTGATGGCAGAAGAGGAAGATCGGGGTGCTGCGGGAGACCCGCTTCAGGTCCTCCTTCAGCCAGCGGATCCCCTCTTCCCCGAACGACGGGCGCGGATCCTGCGGCGTGGCGGAGTCCCACCCGATGAAGTGACAGCCGTGCGCGTCGAAGGAGTAGTAGGGCGAGCCATGCAGCTTCCGGATCTCGTGGCGCTGGCAAGCCCAGGTGGAGTCGTGGTTGCCGGACTGGTGGTAGACCGGGAACGGCGCCCCCTTCCAGAGGTCGAGATACTGCTGCCACCAGCCCGAAAGCCCGCCGAACTCGGTGAGGTCGCCGGTCGCAATGGCGAACGACGGCGCCGGGACCTCCACCCCGTAGCCCGGCAGCGAGATCGGCTGCGTCAGCGTCTTGATCTGCGCGATCACCTCGGTCGAGCCGAACTGCCGCTCCGGGTCCGGCCCCGTCCTGCGCGTGACACCCGGTGGGACGTGGACGTCGCTGCAGTGGATGAAGCTGAAGTCCCCCGGCCCGCCGGGCTCCGCCGCGGAGACGAGAGAGACGAGCGTCGACGCCGCCAGCACAGCGGCGAGAGTGGTGAGCGCGCGGAGGAATCGCATGGGGTTTCCGGGAGAGAGCTCGCTGGGCCGGCAAACGGCCGCACCCGTTCACTCTCCACCCCCGGACCGCAGGGCTCCTCCCTGCGGCTTCAGAACCCCGCCACAGACGTACACGCCACCGCCGGAACCCGGGCGTCCGGAGGCGCTGCCGCAGGCAGAGCCGGAGGGCGGCATTTGTGACCACCCGTTGGCGGAGGGGTGGTCGCTCGAAGGTTTACCACCCGTACGGGTGGGTCGGGAATCAGCCCGTGAGCTCCGCTCCTGTGGGGGTAGGGCGGAGTGGCGCGGGAAGAGCCTATCGGAGCGCACTCCCGGAGCGGCCCGCTAACGGAGCGAAGCGGAGTGTGAAAGGCTTGTCCCCCGAACGGGGGGGGCCGGCGGAGGGCCCACGTCGCGGGAGGGCTGATTCCCGACACAAGGGCGCGGGGTCGGGGCGACGGTCTCGAGGCCGGTCACCGGAAGAAGGGCGAGACTTACGACCCGGTAAGCTCCGCCAGTCGCGCCTGGAGTCCCTCCGCGTCGAGGCCGGTGATCCGGAAGCGCTTGTCGCGAGACTTCTCGCCGCCGATCAGCTCCACGTCCGCCCGCTTCACGCCCAGCACGTCGGCGAGGAAGTCGCGGCACGCGCGGTTGGCGGCCCCCTCGACGGGCGGGGCCGTGAGACGGATCGCGAGGACGCCCTCCCGCCAGCCGACTACCTCGCTCTTCGACGCGCGCGGCTGCACCCGGACTCGCAGCTCCGTCTGGCGCATCAGCCGAACAGCAGGTGGCGATAGAACTCGACGACCCGGCCCGAGTGCGCGAAGACGCCGGCCACGTAGCCGACCAGGTAGCAGACGATGACCCAGCGCATCACCTTGGTGATCAGGACCGGGTTGCGGGGCCGGTACCACTCCGCGGCGATGACGGCGGGCACGAACGTCACCATCTTGGCGACGATGAACGGCACCGTTCCCATCTCCAGAAACCGCACCAGGACCGGGTTGCCTTCCCAGGCGATTCCCTGCCAGACCCAGTAGAGGGTGGTGATGAGATCCGCGAGGCAGATAAAGGTGATCAGCGTCCCTTCCCCGCTGACGGTACGGTGGAGGAGGGGTTTTCCAGTAGGTCCGAGGGAAGTCGCTTCCATGCACTGCGTCCTGCCGCCCGCTGCGGCTTCCGTGCCGCCGGGCGCTGATGGGGAAGGCTACAGGAGTAGTATTCCAGATTATCGCCGATTCGTTAGGCTAGTTGCCGCGTGCTCGTTTGCGTGCACTCTTCTATGACGACCGTGGAGCGCCGGAGGATCGCCGCCTCCGCTCCGGGTCGCCATCGGGCGGCGCCGGAGAGCCACTCCGCCGCGCGCTCCCGGGCGAACCCGACCTCCTCCGGCGCGTGAGAGTCCGACCCGTACGTCAGCGGCACCCCCGCGTCGACGCAGCGGCGCAGCAGCCTCTCGTCCGGGAACGGCGCGCTGCCGCCCTTCCGGATGGCGGAGGTGTTGATCTCGATGCCGACTCCCGCCCCGGCGAGGACTCGGGCCGTCTCCGCAAACTCCTCCTCCAGGAGCGCGGGGTCGGGCGCAGGCCCAAAAGCAAGGATTCCGGTGATGTGACCCAGCACGTCGAAGAGCCCGCTCCGCGCGGAGTCCCGCACCAGCCGGAAGTACTCGCGGTGCTGCTCCTCCGCCGGCTTCCCCTCCCGCCAGCGGCGCTGGTCGTAGATGTGGACGTCGCCCACGAAGTGCACGGAGCCGATCAGGTAGTCGAACGGGTAGGCGGAGAGCACCTCCCGGTAGAGCTCCTCGAACCCGGGGGCGTAGTCGACCTCCAGCCCGAGCAGCACGTCGATGCGCCCGGCATAGCGGCGCTTCAGCTCCAGCACCTCGTCCACGTAGCGCGGCAGCTCGCTGCGGGCCATCGCCGTGCCGGGGAGCACGTGGTCGCCGTCCCAGAAGTAGATCGGCGCGTGGTCGGTCACCCCGATCTCCCGCATGCCCAGCGAGAGCGCGGCCTCCACGTACTCCTCGATCGTGCCGCGGGCGTGGCCGCACCGCTCGTGATGGGTATGGTGGTCGAACGTCAGCATAGATCTCCGGTACTTCGGCGCCCCGGCAAACCAGCCGGTGCTGAGCTGTTGTACCACGTTCGCCGCCTTCGCCAACGGCGTTCTCCGAGGTGCCCCCTCTCGCGGGCCTTGCGGTGGGAGACGCGAGTGTAACCCGCGGAAGCCGGGGAGCATCCTAGTGGCGGAGGTGCAGCCAGCGATGTTCCGATCTCTCCGAAACCTGATTCTCTTCTCCGTACTCGGAGCGCTGCTCTCGGCGGCAGCGCCCGCGGCGGCGCAGGGGTTGATCCTGCCCGACCGCCGCCTGCCGATCCCCAACCCGAGGGCGGTCTCGGTGAAGTCGCAGCACATCACCATGCAGGTCAACAGCGGCGCGATGCGGGTGGAAGTCGAGCAGGTGTTCTACAACCCCAACCCGGTGCCGGTGGAGGGGACCTACCTCTTCCCGCTGCCGGAGGGTGCCGTGCCCTCCAACTTCCGGCTGCTGATCGATAAGGAGCCGGTCGACGGCAAGATCCTCACCACGCAGGAAGCGCGGCGGATCTACGAGGCGTACCTCCGGCAGAACATCGACCCGGCGATCCTGGAGTACGCCGGCCGCAACACCTTCCGGGCGCGGGTCTTCCCGATTGCCGCGGGCGGAGAGCGGCGGATCTGGATGGGCTACTCCCAGGCGCTGGAGTTCAACAACGGCATCTACCGCGCGGTCTACCCGCTCGATTCGGAGCGGGTGACGCAGGCGAGCGCGGGCGACGTCACCATCGACTGCACCATCCGCAGCCCGCAGCCGCTCAAGGCGGTTTACAGCCCCACGCACGAGATCCACGTGAAGCGGGAGAGCGACCACCTGGCGCGGGTCACGTTCGAGGCGAAGGAGCTGCGCGCCAATCGGGACTTCGTGCTCTACTACACCACCTCGGAGAAGGCGTTCGGCGTGAACCTTCTCGCCCACCGGAAGGCGGGGCAGCCCGGGTACGCCATGCTGATGCTCGCCCCGAAGCGGGAGGTGGACTCTGCCGACGTCTTGCCGAAGGACGTCGTCTTCGTGGTCGACACCTCCGGCAGCATGCAGGGCGACAAGATCGAGCAGGCGCGCAAGGCGCTCCAGACCGTGGTCGGCGCGCTGAACGACAAGGACCGCTTCAACATCATCCGGTTCAGCAGCGACGTGGTGCCGTTCCGTGAGAGCGTGGTTCCCGCCAGCCCGGAGAACCGGGCCGCCGCGTCCGCCTTCGTGGACCAGATCAAGGCGGTGGGCGGCACCGCGATCGACGACGCGCTCCAGGCCGGCCTCGCTTCTCTGCCGAAGCCGGAAGACCGCGTCGGCCGCGCGCCGTTCCTCGTCTTCGTGACCGACGGCCTGCCGACGATCGGCACGACCGACGTCGACCAGATCCTGAAGAACGCCGCGAAGGCAGCTCCGGCCGACCTGCGCCTCTTCTCGTTCGGGGTCGGCGCGGACGTGAACACGCTGCTGCTCGACCGCCTCGCCCGGGACAACCGCGGCGCGGCCGACTACATCTCCCCGTCCGAGGACCTGGAGACGGAGATCGGCAGCTTCTACGCCAAGATCGCCAACCCGGTGCTCTCCAACGTGAAGGTCTCCGTCGAAGGCGCGAAGCTGACGGAGGTCTACCCCAGCAAGGTCCCGGACCTCTTCGCCGGCACGCAGCTTCTGCTGCTGGGCCGCTACGAGGGCAGCGGCAAGGGGAGCGTGGTGCTCACCGGCGAGGTGAACGGCAAGCCGCAGCGCTACAGCTTCCCGGTGGAGCTGCCGGAGCGGAACGCGGGCGAGGAGTTCATCCCCCGGCTCTGGGCCGGCCGCCGCATCGGCTTCCTGCTGGAAGAGATCCGCCTGAACGGCGAAAAGGAAGAGCTGAAGGACGAGGTGATCCGCCTGAGCAAGGAGTGGGGCATCGTGACTCCCTACACGTCCTACCTGGTGGAAGAGCCTGGCGCGCTCGGCGCGGGATTCAGAACCCATTTCTCCATTGGTGGCGCAGAAGCTCTCGGTGGGGGTGTTGGCGGTGGCGGATTTGGCGGCGCGGCCGGCCGCCCCGGCGAGCGCGGTCCCGCGGGTCCGCCGGGACTTCCGGGGCCGGCCGGACCTCCCGGAGCCCGCGGCGCCACTCCGCCCGCGGCTTCCAAGCCCGAGGCGGAGCGGGTGCGACGCGAGACCGCGCAGACCCGGGCGCGGCAGCAGGTGGACGGCTACTTCAACCGCTCCACCGGCTGGAACGCCGTCGAGGCGAGCAAGCGGGTGCGGGAGCTGAAGGACCGGAGCGTGGCGGAAGGCGACGTGGAGGTCCGCCGCACGGTAGAGGGCCGCGCCTTCGAGCTCCAGGGCGAAGTGTGGCGGGACCGCACCCTCCCCGCCAAGGCGAAGCCGGTGGAAGTACAGTACGGCTCGGAAGCCTATTTCCAGCTCCTGCGCGCCAAGCCGGAGTGGGCAAAGTTCCTGGCGCTCGGGCGGCAGGTCGCCTTCCGCACCGGCAAGACGGCCGCGGTGGTGATCGGCCCCAAGGGCAAGACGAAGCTCACCGAGGCCGAGCTGAAGGCGCTGGAGAAGTAAGGTAAGAGGTACGCTGGAGCGATTGGCCGCTTTCGCCTCGGACTAGAATCGAGGCTACACGGAGCGAAGCCCGCCTGCGCGGGCTCAGAACTCCACCGGTAAGCGTGTCAGTGACTTCCCGCAACCCCTTCAAGTGAGGGCGGGTCCGCGCGGACCCGCCCCCGCTTCTCCGGAGGCGTTTTACCGTGGCTACGCTCGAGCTAATGGTCGAGATTCGGAGGCTCGTGGACGATGGTTTTCCGCCCGCCGTTGAGTGCGCCTTCGCGGATGCCGCAGGCCGCGAGTGGCGGTTTATAGGGAAATGCATCGATTTCACCTCTGACATCCTCACTCTGGACAGTTCGTTTCCGCAGCCGGGATCGCTCGCCTGCGAACTGGTCTCGGTCCACGTCGATGATGAGGATCAGCCCCGGGTAGAGATTGACACCGCCTTTCCGTGGTACACCGAGGCGGTAGATGGAGAGACTCGCTTCGTCGTCCGCCCTGAGCAGCTCGAGGGCCTTGAGGCCGCGGTAGACCAGCAGCGGCGCTGGCGTGAATACCTTGCCATTCACTCCGCTCTACTCGTGCGCGCCGGAGTGCCAGACGCCTTTCTGTCTCAACAAGGAGCGTTCGTCTCGGTGCTTTGCAATGGCTCATTGCCTGATTGGAGCTGTCGAGTGGCGGATCTGTCGAGAGATCAGCAGGCGCAGCTCGAAGAGGCGGTGGTTCAGTATCTCTACGCTGGGCTGGAGCATATGGCGATCCAGTTGTTCGACCGTGCTCGCGTTCGGGAGATCTTCCGCCGAGTTGATGAGCTGAAATCGCTTGAGAAGTAGACGTCGCGGGGGCGGCGCTCGCGTTTACCGGGTCATTGCCCCGCGTCCGAACCACTGAGGAGTTGCCAGGTGGGGTATCGGCAGAGCAAGTCGACCGCCCAGGACCAGGCTCCTGCGGACTAAGGTACAAGAAGTAAGTAACACCAGCTTCTCGGTCCGCCGGGTCTGAGCCCGCGCAGGCGGGCTTCGCTCCCTGTAGCCTCGACTTTAGTCCGAGGCGCGAAGCCGGCAGTACTTCTTGCCTACCCCTTAATAGTGGTGAGGATCAGCGCCGCAGTGTCAGCGTAATCCGGTCGAGGGCCAGGGCCTCGCCGGCGGGGGCGCGGAGCTCCAGCAGATGCCAGGCGGCGCTCTGGTCAGGCAGGAGCACGTCCCAGCCTCCGGAAGCCTCTCCCTTCGTCAGCGCCGCTCCATCCAGCGCGAGCGCGGTGTCTTTCGGCATGCGGCCCTCCGGCTGGATCTGCCAGCTCCCGCCGGGGAGCAGCAGCCGGTAGGTCGCGCGGCGGAAGCCGTTCTCCACCCGCTCCGTGCGCGACGGAACGAACGCGTCGGCGGCGACGGTGAGCCGCACCGGGTCGAGCTCCCGGAAGGCGCGCGCCACGTAGCCGGGCAGGTTGAGCGGCCGGGGGGTATCGAACCGGCGCCAGACCGCCCGCAGCGCGGAAGGCCCATAGATCGCCTCCAGCGCCAGCACCTGGCCGATGAACGAGTACATCCCCACGGCGTCGCCGCGCGCCAGGAGCGGCGTGCCGCCCGGATCGGCGGCGTCCGGCCCGCGCTCCAGGAACCGCTCCCGCAGCGGGGCGATCTGGTGGGTCACGTAGCCGGCGGCGTCGATCGGCTCGCCCCAGATCCCGCTCTGGCCGTTGTCTGCCAGCAGCCACTTGAGGTAGAGGCGCTCGCCCAGGTAGCCCTCTCCCCACTCCTCCGGCTCCGAGTAGGGACCGACCCGCGGCAGCACCAGGTGCGCGTACTCGTGGGCCAGCTCTCGCAGCCATTCCGCCGGGGCGCGCTCGGTGCGGATCGCGTGCAGGTAGATGTTGCCGCGATACTCCTCCCCGCTCGGCTCTCCGCCGCGGTGGAGCCAGATGCTGGTGTAGCGGGGGGCCGGCGGCGCGTAGGCGAGGTAGTCGACCGAAATCCAGTAGAGCCGCGCCATCACGGCGCCGACCTTCCGCGCCAGCGGCTCGTCTTCCGGGGTGAGGAAGTGGACCACGAACCGCCGCTCCCGCCGCTCGCCGGAGACGCACTCCACCTGCAGGCGGTGCGGATAGTGGACGTTCAGCTTCGGGTCGCGGGCCGGGCCGTAGTCGTAGTCCCGTCCGAGCTCGCGGGAGACGTAGGTGAGCCAGCCCCGCTTCGGCGGCTTCGGCAGCAGCCGCGGATCGGAATAGACGAGCGAGCCCTCCTCCGAGATGCCGGCCTGCACACCGGTCCGCGCCTGCGCATCTCCCCGCCGGGAGATCGCCGTGGTCAGTCCGATTCCGAGCGCGCGCCGCAGCAGCGTGCGGCGTTTCCAGGCATTCCCCACCATGGGCGGCGTCCGTTCCTTCCGTGCGACCCGCGATCGAGTCCCCTCCAAGATATCGGTCACCTGGCGCTTGCTACGTTGGGAATCCGTTGGATCGATTCGAATCTGCGGCTCTACGGGAGGGAAATACGCAAGCTACCCACCAACTGCGTCATTGAAACCCAATAACGCCGGGGCGTCTTCCCCGCTAAAGCTAAGACAGCTTGCTACCGACATCCATGGGTAAGCAAGTCGCTCACTACGCCGGTGCCCGGACCCCCAGCCGGAGCCACCGCAAGTAATCAATTCACACGCTACGCAGGAGTTCGCGCATGCGTTTTGCCGTCCACTACGGTTGCTACCTCGCCATCGGAGGGGCCGCTCTCGCCCTTACCGCCGTCCCGTCGGTCTTCGCCGAGGAGATGGTGCCGCCGGCCCCGGTCCAGGCCCCGGCCGTCCCGACCCCCAGCACCGCCAAGGCGCTCCCGGCGGCGCAGGGAGAGGTTCTTCCCACTCCGGAAGAAGTCCGCTTCGTGGAGCTGGCGAACCAGGAGCGAGCCCGCCGCGGCCTCGGAAAGCTAACGATCGATCCGCTGCTGATCCGGATCGCTCGGAAGCACAGCCAGGAGATGATGGAGAAGGACTACTTCAGCCACACCTCCCCCACCCGTGGCAGCGAGACGCCGCTGGACCGGTACCGGGTAGCAGTGCCGACCCCTCCGAACGACTACGCCTGCGTGGGCGAGAACCTCTACTACTGCACCGTGGTCGACGTGCAGCGCGGGCACTCCGCCTTCATGACCAGCCCCAAGCACCGGGAGAACGTGCTCTTCCCGCGCTTCGAGAAGATCGGCGTGGGGATCATCACGGATCAGCACGGCAAGTTCTGGGTGACGCAGATGTTCCTGACGAACACGCCCCCGGAAGTGGTAGCGAAGAACCGCAAGGTCTCCAAGCGTTAACCGCTCGACATCTGTCGAATCCGAGCGCGGGAAGGCAGCAACCGGAGGGGACACTGGGTAAAGGCAACTCCTGGCGAGATCGTCATCTCACCGGGGTTCCACCCCCCGCCCTCCCCGAACGGAGCGGCCCTCCCGCGTGATCGGCCCTCCCGCAGTCCTTTCACGCTCCGGCTTCGCCTTCGCTAGCGGACTGCTCCGGGCGTGCGCCCCGGCAGGCCGCGCTCCGCGACCGAGAGCTGCGTCGCAAACCGTCACTGCGAATCACGGGCCGCGCCGTCCGGCTCAAGCGAGGCCCCCGCGCTTGGGGCCTCACAAGGGGACCCCTCCGCCTCCGCCTCCGGGCTCCGCAGGTACCCACGCGCGGCGACCGCGGCGCAATCATCGCGTGACGAGTAGAGTCCCCCGGCAGGGAATACAAAACGGCCCCGGATCGCAGCTCTCGATCCGGGGCCGTGCTGTCGGTTCGGGAGCTCCAGGTTAGCAAGTTGCGGGTTCCGAACCCCGCCTATCGTGGAGCCAACCTGTAACCTGCCAACTTGCTAACCTGGAACAAGCATCTCCGGCCGGTGCGAGCTAGCCCACTCCGTTGCCGTAAGCCTGGTAGACCACCTCGACGGCGCGGACCCCGTCCTCCGCGGTCACGCGCGGCTGCGCCTCGCCCCGGATCACGGCGGCGAAGTGGCGGAGCTCCTCCACGAAGCGGCTGCGGGAGTCGGTCTCGATCGCGGTCCAATCGGCGTCTTCCGCGAGACGGAAGCGGGTGGCGCCGGTATCGTAGTCGATCACCGCGGCGCCGTGCTCGCCGTAGAGCTCCACCACGTTGGCGGACCATGGGGAGACCCAGCTCGCCTCGATGACGCCGATGGCGCCGTCCACGCCGCGGAGCAGCATCGCGGCGCTGTCCTCCACTTCTCGGATCTCCGGATGGAAGCTCTGGGTAGCGCCCGCCGCCGTAGAGACCTCGCCCACCAGGTAGCGGAAGAGGTCGACGCTGTGGATCGCCGTGTCCATCAGCGCTCCGCCCCCCGCCATCTCCTGCCGGCTGAACCACTTGCTCTCCATGCCCTTCAGGAGTCCGCCGAAGCGGTTGCGGAACATCAGGATCCGCCCGAGCCGACCCTCCCGGATGAGGTCGCGCACCGCCTCGACCGGGGGGTGGAAGCGGTGGCAGAACGCCGTCATCAGCAGCACGCCGGCGTCGCTCGCCGCGCGCGCCATCTCCCGCGCTTCCTCCGGGCTGCGGGCCAGCGGCTTCTCGCACAGCACCGGCAGCCCGGCGGCGATCGCCGCCCGCGCGGCAGAGGCGTGGAACCGGGGCGGCGTGCAGATATCGACGGCGTCGAGCTGCTCCGCCGCCAGCATCTCCTCGATGCCGGGGTAGGCGGCCGCGCCCGCCGCCTCGGCGCGGGCCTGGTCCGGGTCGCACGCGGCAACCACCCGCGTGGCCTCCACCTGGGCCCACGACCGCAGGTGCACGGCGCCGATCCCGCCGCATCCCACCACTCCAATTCGCAGTTCACTCATAGTGAGCAATTGTCTCACGACCGCCTGCACCTCCGGCAGTGAGCCGGACTGCGTTCTCTCCAGCGTTCAGTGAAACGGAGCGCTCCCGGAGGCGTCTCGATGAGAGGCACGGCGCCTCCTCGCAGGTGACGGGAGAACCAGGGAGGCCACTGCGCCCCGGTACGAGCCAGGTACGACGAATGGCTGCCCACTTCAGAGATGCGGCGATGCTGCTGGTGATGACCGGGATTCTCGCCTACTTCGCGGGCGGATTCGTGGCGGGCGTCGTCTGGTGCCGCGACTGCCACGGGCTGATTGGCAATACGCTCGGGCGGCTCTTCATCGGGATCGTGATGGCGGTCCTCTCCGCTCTCTCCGGCGGCTTTCCACCTCAGAACGAGGCGGGAGTCGGCGAGCCCCGCAACGCCTGGCCGTTCATCCTCGGCTGCTGGGCCGTCTTCTTCGTCGGCTCCTTCCTCTGGCTCCGCCGCCAGCGGGGATCGTGAACGCGCTTCGCTCCGCTGACCGCTCGATCGTCATCCGCCACATGTTCACGCGGCGCGAGTTAGCACGGGTCGACGCTCCGACGCTGCGTGGTGCGGAGCTTCGCGGCCAGAGCCTGCGGCGGGCGAACCTGCGCGGCCACTCCCCTCTCGGGGCGCTGTGGGTCTTCTGCACGTTCGGACCGGCGCTGTGGGCGATGCTCACGCTGCGAACGGAATTGCTCCCGTCAGGAGCCGGGACGAGTCCGGTGGAGAGGGCTGTCGTGAGCGCGGTTCCGGCTGCGTTCGCGGCTTTGCTCACCTTGATTACGCCTTCCATCGCCCGGCCCGTGATCTGGACCACGGCGGCAATTCTCCTCGGCTTCGTGGGCGGGGTGCTGGCCATCGCGGCCGGAGTGAGCCTCGGTGGGTGGGCGTGGCTGCCTGCTCTAATCTGCTGCGGCGGGTGCGCCTGGATCTTGCTGCGGACGCCCAAATGGTGGTGGTATTCCGGCTTCGACCGGCTCTGCGACCTGCGTGAAGCCGATCTGCGCGAGGCGGACCTCACCCGCGCGAACCTGGCGCGGGCTAACATGGCGCACGCCCGTCTGGATGATGCGACCCTCTCTCGTGCCAGCCTCTACAGCACAGCACTGGACGGAACCTGTCTTCGACGCTGCCTGCTGGAGGGCGCGGACCTGTCGCTGGGCCGGATCGACAACAGCGACCTGCGCCAGGCCTCATTGCGTAGGGCGCAGGCCTACCATCTCCGCCTCCGGCACTCGGATCTCGGCGGCTGTGATCTCACCGGCGCCATCCTGCGGGACGCTCGGCTGGAGGAAGTGGATCTCCGCGACGCGGTGCTCGATGGGGCGGATCTCCGCGGCTGCCGGCTGGAGCGGGTCCGGTTGGAGGGGGCGCGGTACTCTTCGAAGACGCGCTTCCCGCAAGGGTTCGACCCGGCGGCGGCCGGGATGCGCCTCTCCCACGCCGGCTGAGGGAGCTGCCGTCTGCGGCTCGGCACTCCCCCCCCGCGCCATCCAAAGTTCATCCTCCGGTTACCTCGGGTTAACCGGCGCTTAATGAGGCGCGGTTACGCTAACCCTGCGACGCATTCAGGGGCCGAGGTTGGTTTCTCGGCCCAACGCTCCAACGGCGGAGCTCCGGATCCTCACTGGATCTCCGGAGCGTCCGCCGATTTTTTTTGTTGGAGGCAAACGTGCAGTCAGTACGGTGCTGGGATTCGTTGGCGGGGAAGCGGGTCACATCGTCCCGGTGGACGCTCTGCGTGGCCGCGGTGGCGCTGCTGGGGGCTGTCGCCGCGGCGCCGGTGCGAGTTGGCGTAACCGTGGGCCATTCGATGGAGCCGGTGCTCCGGCCGGGCCAGCCGTTCCTCTTCGTCAGGCGGGACGGCGCAGCGGAGCCGGTCACACGCGGAGAGGTGGTGCTCCTTCGTTTGAACGGCCAGACGTGCGTCAAGCGGATCTTCGCCGTGGGCGGCGACCAATTCCTGAGCGTGCAGGCGGACAAGTATCCATACCGCGGGACGCCGCTGCAGCTTGGGGAGTCGGCCCGGCGCTGGAAGCTGCGGTTTCCGCATCTCAGCATGAAGCGCGTGCGCGTGCCGCGTGGTACCGTCTACGTCCTGGGAGACGGCGCATGGTCGCGCGACAGCCGGGACGTCGGCCCGATCCCGGTTTCGGACGTCCTGGGCAGGGTCCTGCTGCCGGGCGGGCAGGGCTCCGACCTCTGCCCCAACGCCCAGGCGCTGCGCGATCTGCCGCCGAAGCCGAGTCCGCATCGCTCCTGAGCCGTCCGCGCCGGAGGAGAGCCGCGCGCGGCCGACCAAACTGGGGAAGGAGGCCGCCGGGCTCGGGTCCGGTTGGCCGCTTCCCTTTAGAGCCTATCCGAACAGGCCTGCCTGGCTGCGGCCAAGCCTGTCCCGGATCGGCTCTTAATTTGCGCAGAGAAGAATGCGACTACTCACCTTCGAAGTGGCCGGACGCTCCCGCCTGGGCGCGGAGTGGAACGGCTTTATCGCAGATCTACAGAACGTGGCCGCGCTTGCGGACCTCGTGCAGTACGGCGCCGGCTCCGTGCCCGGGAGCATCGAGCGGTGCCCGTCGGATATGCTCTCCTACCTCCAGGGCGGCGAGGCGACCCGCGCGGTGGCGAAGGAGGCGCTCGGCTTCCTCGACATGCTCCAGGCCGACGTGGTCGACTCCCTCGCCGGAAACAGCGCCCTGCTCTACCGGGAAGAGCAGATCCGCCGGCGCGCGCCGATCTCCAACCCGAGCAAGATCATCTGCCTGGGGCTCAACTACCGCGACCACGCGGAAGAGAGCGGCATGGAAGTGCCGACGGAGCCGGTGCTCTTCTGCAAGTACGCCACCACCATCATCGGCCCCGGCGACACGATCGAGCTGCCGCACGACAGCGAGGAAGTCGATTACGAGGCGGAGCTGGTCTTCGTCATCGGCAAGCGGGGCCGGCACATTCCCCAGGACCAGGCGCTCGGCTACGTCGCCGGCTATACCTGCGGCCACGACGTCAGCGCCCGCGACTACCAGTTGAAGCGCGGCGGCAACCAGTGGATGGTCGGCAAGACCTGGGACACCTTCGCCCCGCTCGGCCCGGTGCTGGTTACCCCGGACGAAGGGATCGACCCGGAGAGCCTGCCGATCCGCTGCGTTCTGAACGGCGAGACGATGCAGGACTCGAACACCAACCAGTTCGTATTCGGCATCGCGGAGACGGTGGCGTATCTCTCCCGGATCATGACCCTGGAGCCGGGCGACGTCATCTTCACCGGCACCCCGCCCGGCGTCGGCTTCGCCCGCAAGCCGCCGGTCTTCCTGAAAGACGGCGACGTCGCCGAGATCCAGATCGACGGCATCGGCAACCTGCGGAACCCGGTCTCCGCCGCGAAGCAGTAGGCACGGGTTCAGCGTCCGTACAAGTTGATGGCCGGGGGTTAACCCCCGGCCATCACGTTTTCTTCTATCCCATGAGTCTACGCCGGCACGACCGGCGGCATCGGCTTGCGGCGCTTTTGCTGCCAGATCTCGATCACGTTGGCGATCGGTCCCACGGTGAAGAGCGCGTAGTACGGCGCATGGACGTTGCCGGAGAGCCGGAGCGCGCACTCCGCCGCCGCTACCAGGAACGCCACCAGCACCTGCCCGCTCTTGCTCTGTACCGTCGTCTTCGGATCGGTGATCATGAAGAAGATGAAGAGCTGGTACATCGGGCCGGTAATCGGCGCCACCGTCGTCGCGAACGCCTGGCCGGTGATCGCCGCCCGCAGCGCCGCGAAGAGCACGAAGGAGAGGGCGTAGGTCAGGCAGATGTGGAACCGCTTGAGGCGGTAGATGATGATCGAGCCGATGGCCCAGATCACCAGCATCGGCCAGTGGATGTTGCCCCACTCGCCGCTGAGCGTGTGGACCGCCCACGGCGCCACGATCAGCGTCATGGCGATGCCGAAGTTGGACGGGTTCCAGATGTGGCGGCCTTCCCACCGGATCACGTACTTCGACATGATCGAGATCGCCGCGCAGAAGGCGTAGGGCCAGTAGACTCCCTCCGCGCGGAGCAGGATGCCGACGCTGATCCCGCTGATGTAGGCGCTGGCGAGGTGGGGCCACTTGCCGTAGTAGACCCGGCTGAAGATCAGCTCCGTCACGATCGAGGTGGCGATGGCGAGCAGAGTGCGGTCGAAGCTGACCAGCACGTTGAACTGCCAGTTCGCCACCAGCAGGATCGCGGTGATGAAGATCGGCGCGATGTAGCGCTGGTCGAAGCCGCCCTTCCGCTTCTCGGGGATCGCCGTCGTCCCGGCGGGCGTCAGTGTGGTGGGCTCGGTGCTCATGCCGATTCCTTCACATGGTGCCGCTTCCCGATCTCGGGAGCTTCAAGCGTCTGCCGGGTGCCGGAGGGCCAGAGGATCTCGACCTTGTCGATCTTCTCCGCCTCGCCCAGGCCGAAGTGGAGCCGCCGGCTGTTCTGCGCGGCGAAGCCGCTGCCGCCGGAGACCTGCTGGAGCTGCACCTTGCCGTCCCAGTAGAGCTTCACCTGGGCGCCGATGGCGCTCCGGTTGCTCTTCGTTCCTTCCAGCTCCAGCTCCACCCACCGGTGCTTCGGCTCGGCGTCGTTCCGGTAGAAGAGCAGCGGGCCGCGCTGGTGCGCCACGGCGACGTCGAGCACGCCCCGGTTCTGGAAGTCGCCCATCACCACGGCGCGGCCGTCGAACGTCTCACTCACGCCGACCTGCGGCGCGATGTCGACGAAGCGCTTTCCGTCCTGGCTCAGCCAGACCTTCTTCGGCTGGTAGCCGGCGAGGGTGCGGTTGTTCAGGGCCGGCCAGTTCACGGCGTCGCTGATGATCGACCCGTGGGCGCCGGTGATTTGGGAGTAGTCGTGCCAGTAGCTGGAGCCGCGGTCGCCGGAGATGAAGCCGTTGGTGAGGAAGAGGTCGAGCCAGCCGTCGTTGTTCAGGTCGCCGAACTGCGCGCCGAACGCCCAGCCGCCCTCGGAGACGCCGAGCTCCGTCGCCCGCTCCTCGAAGCTCAAGGCGCCGCCGCCAGCGCCCTCGAGCGGCGACCAGAGGTTGTTGAGCTGCATCATCACGCCGCGCTCGCTGATGTTGGAGACGTAGGCGGCGAGCCGGCCGCTGTTGGTGATGTCGCCCAGGGAGACGTTCATGCCGCTGCGGGGATGGTCCGCGATGCCGACCGCCTTGCCGATCTCCCGGAACTTGCCGCCGTCGTTCGCGAAGTACTCCGCGTAGCCGTAGTCGTTGGCGATCACCAGGTCCGGGTAGCCGGTGCCGCGGAAGTCGCCGGCCATCGCCGCGAGCGCCCAGCGGTTGCTGTTGAGGCCGACCTTCGCGGTGACGTCTTCGAACTTGCCGCCGCCCGAGTTGCGGAGCAGGTACTTGCGGCCGCCGTTGGTGGCGTACTTGAAGCTGTCCGGCATGATCCGCGTGTCGCGCAGGCGGAAGAGGTCGACGTCCTCGCGGTAGTAGCCGCCGAGGAAGAGGTCGAGCCGGCCGTCACGGTCGTAGTCGAGCCAGACCGCGGAGTTGGCGTTCGCCCAGGCGGGAAAGCCCTGCACCTCCACGCGGGTCAGCTTCTTGCCGCCCTCGTTCCGGAACAGCTCCGGCCGGCCCCACTTGTAGAGGAACAGGTCCTCGAAGCCGTCGTTGTCGTAATCGCCCCAGACGGCGCCCATCGACACGCCGGTGCCGGGCTGGTTGACGTCCGCCACGCCCAGCTCGGCGGCGACGTCCTTGAACGTGCCGTCCTGCTGGTTGCGGTAGAGCCGGTTCTGGCTGCCCTCGGCGCTGTTGGTGACGTAGAGATCGTCCCAGCCGTCCCGGTCGAAGTCGACCACCGACGCCGCCGCCCCATACGAGGCGACGAGCGGCGAGATCTTCTCCAGCCGGGGGTCGAGCTGCGGCGCCTGGTGGGTGAAGTCGAGCCCCGCCTTGCGGGACGCCTCTTCCAGGCGGAAGCCGTACCGCTGGATCGCCAGCGAGGGATCTACCGCCGCGGTGGTCTTCATCTGCGACCAGACCACCGGCGCCGCGAGGACGCCCACGAAGACGATACTCAGCCCGATTCGCGCGACGCGATTCTCCATAGCAGCTCCGTCCTACCGAATCGCGGCCACACCTGGTGACCGGCGGCCTCCGCGCGTCACTTCAGGGTGATGCTGGCGGGGCGAATGTCTTTCGGGATAAAGCGGCGGTCGATCAGCTCCGACATCGGCACCGGCCGCTCCAGGATACCCGCTCGCAGGCCCATCTCCTGGATGCGGTTCAGCTCCTCATCCGTGGGGGTGAGCATCCGGTAGCTCACGCGGTTGCGGGGCTGCGTCAGGACGTGGCGCACCACTTTCTCATCCTGACGGAAATACGGTGCGGCGAGCGCGGCGGCCTCCAGCCGGTGGGTTTCCGCCCATTCGCCGGACTCCGCGATGCCCCGTACCAGGTCGGCCACCACCTGGGGCTTTTCCTTGATCACCCGCTCGGTCACCACCAGGCAGCAGGAGATGAAGCTGGGCCACACGTCCTTGATATGGTGGAGCACCCGCCCGGTACCGTCCAGCTCCGCCCGCGCTGCGTGCGGCTCGCCGATGATGTAGGCGTCGATCGCCCGCACGGCGAGCGCGCCCGGCATGTCCGGCGGCGGCATCTCGATGAACTTCACGTCGTTGGGTGAGAGCCCCCGGTCTTCCATCAGCTTGCGGATCACCAGGTACTGGTTGCTGTACTTGCTCGGGATGGCGACCGTCTTGCCGCGCAGTTCGCCCACGTCCTTCGCAGTCGAGTCGCTGCGGACCATGATCGTGGTGCCGTCGCGGTGGCCCAGGTAGGCGATCTTCACCGGGACGCCCTGCTCCCGCAGCTTCATGGCGAGCGGCACGATCATGAAGGAGGCGTCGAGGTGACCCGCCTTGATCGTCTCCACCACGGTGGGAAAGTCTGTAAAACGCTGCGACTCGAACCGAGTCGTCGTGCTGGTCTTCGACGCGAAGTCGGTGACCGGGCACGTCAGGTGTCACGTCACCGGCAGGAAGCCGACCTTCAGCGTCTCCTTCGCCACCACCTGCGGCTCCTTCGCCGCCAGCGCCTCCCACGGCCGGAACCGGAGGACGCCGATGCCGGCGTAGACCGCCGCCACCGTGGCCCAGACTTTGATGCTCGATCGGGTCATGCTTTACTCCCGGACAACAGTTCTCGGATCCTTCTCGCCGCCCGTCCCGTGTCGGCCAACGCACCGCAGCTTGCCCCTGGCTCACGTTTCTTGCCGATGTGCCGCGTCAGCACCGCGGCTCCGACCCCGCGCCCTTGTGCCAGGAAGCAGCCCTCCCGCGACGACGGTCCTCCGCGCCCTTTTCACACTCCGCTGCGCTCCGTTAGCAGGGCGCTGCGGGAGTGCATCCCATCAGGCTCTGCCCGCGCCAACAACCGGGGCTCCAATCAGAGGCTCGGTTCACGGGCTGCCTCCTGGCCCTTCGAGCGAACCCCCCTGCGCCCAGGGGGGTTCACAGGTGCCGTCCTCCGCCGCAGCCTGCGGCTGCACCTCCGGACGCCTCGGAAACATGGTGGTCACCGACTAGGAGACCCCTTTCGGGAATCGCAGGTACACGCGCGATGGCTACCAGCGGAGCCCGTAGGTTCTGCCGTAGGCAGAGCCGGAGGGTTCCCCTTGTGACCACCCCTGGCGAGGGGTGGTTGCTTGAGCCGGGGGGAGCGGCCCGTGAATCGCCGCGATGGTGCAGTCGCCGTGACCGATCGCGGCCCACAGCGGGACGGGGAGCACGCCCGGACCAGCCCGTTAGCCCGAAGGGCGTGGGAGGGCTGAGGGAGGGCCACTCACGCGGGAGGGCCGCTCCCCCCGGTGGGGGCACGGGGTGGAACTGCGGTGAGATGTCTTGCCCGAAAAGTGGCGGAAGGCCTCCTGCTCGGGAGGCTGGGCCCACAGACGGGGAACGGTGCACGTGGGAGCTGTCACGATCGTAAGACACGGCAACCCTCCTCACACCACCGCCGGCACGTCAACCTGCTCCGGATCTTCCAGGCCGAGATCGGCCAGCACCTGCTCCACAACCCCTACGACGACCGGATGGGTCAGGGAACGTCTCCGCGGAAGGTCGATCCGCAGCTCGGAGCAGACGCGGGCGGGACGCTGCGTCAGCACCAGCACCCGGTCCGCCAGCTGCGCCGCCTCTTCGATGTCGTGCGTCACGAAGATCACGGTCCGCGGCCGCTCCTCCAGCATCCGTACCAGCTCACGCCGCATCCGGATGCGGGTCTGGTAGTCGAGCGCGGAGAACGGCTCGTCCATCAGCAGGATGTCGGCCTCGCCGGCGAGCGCCCGGGCCAGCTCCACGCGCTGGCGCATGCCGCCGGAGAGCTGGTGCGGGAAGTGCTCGCCGAAGCCTTCCAGGCGGATCAGCGCCAGCAGCTCGCGAAGCTGCCGCTCCCGCTCTTTCTGGCTCCGCACGTGGCGCAGGCCCATCTCGATGTTTCCGGCCACCGTGAGCCAGGGGAAGAGGCCGCCGCTCTGGTAAATGGTGCGGGTCTGGCCGGTGCGGAGGACCTGTCCGGAAGTAGGGGCGAAGGCGCCGGAGAAAAGGTTCAGGAGCGTCGTCTTGCCGCAGCCGGAAGGGCCGACGATCGCCACGAATTCGTGGTGCCGCACCTCCAGGTGGAGGTCCCGCAGCACCTCCACCGGTCCGAACGAGTGGCAGACGCCGTTTAGCCGCAGGGGCACCTCTCTACTGCTCATAACCCCACCGCACCTCCGGGAGCAGCGTGAGCCGCGCGAGCAGCCAGTCGAGCCCCATTCCGATCACTCCGATCACCACCATGTGGCAGACGAGCCAGTCGGTCCGCAGCGCGTTCCGGTCGTCCCACACCGCAAAGCCGAGGCCGTTGATGCCCGCGATCATCTCGGCCGCCACCACCACCATCCAGGAGACGCCGGCCGCTACCCGCAGCGCGGTGATGAACTGGGGCATGATCGCCGGCAGCGAGACCTTCGTGATCAGCTCCAGGCCCTTGTAGCCGTAGTCGCGGGCCACCCGGAACTGGACGGCCGGGATGTTCGCGACAGCGGCGCTGATCGAGAGCACCAGCGTGAAGAAGGTCCCCATGAAGATCAGGAAGATGGCGGGCGCATCCCCGATCTTGAACCAGAGCACCGCGAAGGTGATCCAGGCGAGCGGCGAGAGATTGCGGAAGAAGTTGACCGCCGGCAGCAGGGCGAGGCGCGCCAGCCGGGAGTGCCCCATCCAGAGCCCCACCGGCACGCTGAGCGCCACCGCCACGCCGAAGCCGATCGCCACGCGCCAGAGGGACGCGGCCACGTCGGTCAGCATCCGGCCGCTCCGCACCTCGTGCGCGAAGCCTTCCAGCACCGCCTGCGGGGGCGGGAACGCCGACTTCGGATAGATCCCGAGCGCGGAGACGACGCTCCATGCCACCAGCAGCACGGCAAAGACCCCGAGCGGCAGCAGCAGCGTTTGGGCGGATGCGCGTTCCTTCAAGACTACGGCTCCGGTCGCGGGGGGAAAGCGGGCGGCGCGACGACTTCGACATACGTTGTTACGGGCCCCAACCGGGGCGGTCCTCCACCGGCGGCGGTCCCTTAACCGTTTCTAATGCCCGCCCTCCCCACGAAAAAAGTTCCTCCGCGCAGCGTCACGCCGCAACCGGGCCGCGCGTACCGGCTCTGAAATGACGACCATGGACGCCGCCATCACCGAATGCACCGCGGACGACGAGGCGATGCGGCTCGTCGCGGCCGGGGACAGCCAGGCGCTCGCGATGCTGTTCGAGCGTCACAAGACCCGGCTCTTCGGGTACCTCTGCCACGTCACGGGAGACCGGTCGCTGGCGGAAGACCTGCTGAGCGACGTCTTCCTGCGGGTCTACCGGGCGCGGGGCACGTACCGCCCCGGCAGCGGATTCGCGCCGTGGCTCTACCGGATCGCGCGCAACCTGGCGATCGGAGAGCTGCGCCGGCGCTCCACCTTCCGGAAAGTCTGGGACCGGCTGGTGCGGGAAGCGCGCACCGCCCCGACCGATCCGTGGGAGCCGTTCCGCGGGGAGGTGAAGGAGCAGGTGCAGGCGGCGCTCTCCCTCCTGCCGGAGGAGCAGCGCTCCGCGCTGGTGCTGAAGGAGTATGCCGACCTGAGCTACCGTGAAGTGGCGGAGGTGCTGGGCTGCACCGAAGAGGCGGCCCGGGCGCGCGCCTACCGGGCGCGGATGAGCCTCCGGGAGTCGCTGCGCGAGTATGTCGATGCGTGAACGCGTCGGGAGCTAGGAATTCGGGAGTATGCAGTATTCGGATCGATCCCTGACTTGCGCCGACGCCGCTCCCCTGCTGCCGGCCCTCGGCGACCTGCCGGAAGCCCGCCGTCGGGAAGTCGTCCTGCATCTCGAGTCGTGCGTCTCCTGCGCGGCGGAGGCGCGGGCCTACCGGGCCGTCGACGCGCTGGTCCGCGACGACCCGTTCCCGGGCGTGCCGCTGCCGAGCGGGCGGAGCGTGGTGACCGGAATCCTGGAGCAGGAGGCGGCGCGCGCCCGGCCGTCGTGGAGCCGGTGGGCCTGGGCGCCCGCGGCGGCAGTGGCGGCCTCACTGATCTTCGTCGCCGCGCGCCCGGAGCCGGCGCCGACCCCTGTGCCGGCCCCTGCGGTCGAGGTGGAGCCGCTGCCCGTGCTGCGCATCGTGGACGACGAGCAGGGGCGCAGCGTGTGGCTCTCCTCCCCCACCGCGGCCGACGCGGGCGACCGCGAGCGAGCGGACCGCAAGCTGTGATGCGCCTGTTCCGCGCATCGGTAGCTGCCCTGGCGTTTGCTCTCGCTGGAGCGCTCGGGCTGTCCCCCAGCTCCGCGGCGGCGCAGGAAGCGGTATCCGACGGGCTGCGGATCCGGGTGGTGGAGCTGGCGCAGAGCGTCGACCTCTCCCGCGGCAAGGAGCGGTTCCTCACCGTGACGGTCGAGCTTTCCGCCGCCGACCCGGTGCGCCTCCGGCGCGTGCAGCCGCTGCGGGACGACTTTACGGTGCTGGCGGGTAAGGCGATGCTCCCCTGCCGCTGGCTTCGCGGCGGCTCCCTACCGGAAGATCCTACCCGGCTGCGCTTCACCCTCGGCTTCTCCCTTCCGCCGCCGGGCACCGCTCGCGTCGCCCTGCAGGCGAACCTGCCGCGCCTGGACGGCGGCGAGGCGCTCGAGCTGCGGCTGGACGATCTCTCCGCCGGCCAGACCCGGAAAGGCCCGGGCTGGACACTCACGGTTCAGGCCTTCTCCCCCGAGAGCTACGATCCACCCGCCGTGCCGCCGAAGGGCACGTTCATCTCCAAGCTCGGCCCGGTCGACGCGCGCGTCTTTCGGAAGCAGAGTCCCAAAGCCGGTGAGCCGGACCGCGCCGTGCTGCTGCGGATCCACTCGGAAGACACCGCGCTCTACGACCCGATCCTCGACGTCTCCGGGAATCTGCTGGTCGACGGCCGGCCGGGCCCCGCGCTCCTCTCCGCGCGGATGCTGCGGGAGCCCTCTCGCACCGTGGAGAAGCCGCCGGCCGGCCCGTTCGTCCGCGGCGAGTTCTACTTCCCTGTCCCCGCGAAGGGGCGGCCCACCGGAGCGGTGATCCGTCTCCACCGCCGCGGCGCCGGCACCGAAAAGCCGGTGCTCCTGCGCGACCTGCCGGTGCCGAGTGTCTGAGCTACCGTTTGAACGGTTGCAATCGACGGCGACGCCTACTATGGAGGGTGGGAGAGCTGGCGACGCGTTGGCTGCGGCGCCGGCGGGGGAGTTGAATGGAAGTGCGCGGTTCCTGGGACTGCGGGTGCGGCCGTCGCAATCATGGGCTTCGGGAGAGCTGCGTCGCTTGCGGCTCTTCGCGCGCCAGCGGGCTCGACGTCTACGACTACCGCTCCAGCAGCGCTTCCACCCCCCGGGCACAGCGGCGCGGCCTTAGCTTCCGGGACTATCTCTCGCTCGCGGTCATCGCGGCAGCGCTGGGTGGTTACGCCTACTTAACGGCCGGTGCCGAGCTCCCCGGGCAGGCGCAGGGCTCCTACCTGCGCCACGTGGCCACGGTCCGCCATGGAATGTCGGACGCGCAGGTGCGCGACCTCTGCGGTCCGCCGGACGAGATCCGCATCCGCCCCTCGGCCCAGCTTCCGATTGCCACCTCGGCCCGCCGCATCGAAGTGTGGAGCTACGACAACGGCGGAGCGCTCCTCACCTTCGGTGATGGCGAGCTGATCGCCATCCGCCGGAATTAAAGGCAGCCCTCTCCCACCGCAGCGGGCAGTTAGCTGCGCTCCTCTGTGGCACGTGCGGGAGACGCGTCCCTGGCACGCCCAAAGTCGCAGAATTTCGCAATAAATCGCCTCCTGCCGCCCCGTAACTAACCTGCCGGTGCCGGCGTTCTATGTGTGAGAGGCCGCAACCCGGTTTCTCTCCCCACTTCGAGGCGAACCTCTTCGCCAGCTGCGTCGTCAATCTGCTGGTTGCTTGCCGTCCGAGCACAGGCCGCTCCTCACCCGTCAACCAAGATGGATCTCTTCACCGGCGCACCCTCCCTGCACCAGGCGCTCGTCGCCAGCGGTTTACTCTCGGCCGACGCCCTCGCGGCGGCGCTCGCGGAGCAGCGCACCTCCGGCAAGCGGCTGGTGGAAGTCCTCCTCTCGCGCGGACTCGTGGCGGAACGGCCGCTCATGCAGGCGCTGGCGGAGATGCTCGGGCTGGAGCTGGTCAGCCTGGCGGGAGAAGAGGTGCCCTCCGCCGTGCTGGGCAAGGTGCCGAGCGAGCTGGCCCTGAGCCGGCAGGTACTGCCGGTGAGTGCCGACGTGACGACGCTGACGGTCGCCGTCGCCGACCCGCTCGACCTGGCGACCCAGGACGACCTCCAGATGCTCACCGGCCTGGCGATCCGGCCGGTGCTGGCGACGCCGTCCGAGATCCGCCGCGCGACCGAGCGGTTCTATATGGCGCGGATGCTGCAGGACGCGGAGGCGGACGAGACGCAGGAGGGGCGTGGCGGCGACGAGGCGCTCGACGTGGCCGATCTCCAGAAGATGGCGCAGGAAGAGCTGATCATCCAGCTCGTCAACCTGCTCATCAACCAGGCGATCCAGGACCGCGCCAGCGACATCCACATCGAGCCGTTCGAGCGGGAGCTGCGGGTGCGGTACCGGATCGACGGCATCCTGCACGAGGCCTCCTCCCCGCCGAAGCGGCTGCACCCGGCGATCGTGTCCCGCATCAAGATCCTGAGCGACATGGACATCGCCGAGCGCCGCCTGCCGCAGGACGGCCGGATGCGGATCCAGTCGGCCGGCCGCCAGATCGATCTGCGCGTCTCCACGGTGCCGTCGCTCTACGGCGAGAGCGTGGTGATGCGTATTCTCGACCGCTCCGCTGCGGTGCTCTCGCTGGAGGAGATCGGGATGCGCTCCGACGCGCTCTCCCGCTTCCGGTCGCTCATCCGCTCCCCGCACGGCATCATCCTGGTGACCGGCCCGACCGGCTCCGGTAAGACGACCACGCTCTATTCCGGCCTGACGGAGATCTATTCCGAAGAGCGGAAGATCATCACGATCGAGGACCCGGTGGAGTACCGGCTGCACGGCATCACCCAGATCCAGGTCCATCCGCAGATCGGCCTCACCTTCGCCGGCGGACTCCGCTCGATCGTGCGGCAGGACCCCGACGTGATCATGGTCGGCGAGATCCGGGACGGCGAGACGGCCGACATCGCGATCCACGCGGCGCTCACCGGACACCTGGTCCTTTCCACCCTCCACACCAACGACGCCGCGGGTGCCGTGAGCCGTCTTCTGGACATGGGAGCGGAGCCGTTCCTGGTCGCCTCCTCGCTGATCGGGAGCCTGGCGCAGCGGCTGGTGCGCGTGATCTGCCCCGCTTGCCGCGTTCCGGTCCCGGAGGGGCACGAGATGTGGAGTCAGGCGGCACTCTTCGGCGGCGAGCTGGCGCGGGGACCGCTCTACTACGGCCCCGGCTGCGTGGAGTGCCGCGGCCTCGGCTACCGCGGCCGCACCGGGATCTTCGAGCTTCTGCCGGTTGATGAAGAGGTGCACCAGATGATCATGCGCCACGCCTCCGCCGGAGAGATCCGCGCTCACGCGATGCGCCACGGAATGACGACGCTCCTCGGCGACGCGCGGCGCAAGGTGCTCGCCGGAGAGACCCCCGTCAGCGAGCTCCTCCGCGTCTGCCAGCGGGAAAGCGACAGCGACTAGTTTCAGGTTCCAGGTTCCAGGTTGCAGATCGCTGGCGCGCGGGAGAGGGACGAGCTCCACGCAAGGCTATCCCCGTAGCCACAGACCTAGACCCTATCCCCTAAACCCTAGACCCTAAGAAATGCCGCAGTTCAACTACCGAGCGCTCGATAAGGCTGGAGCCACCGTCTCCGGCGTCATCCAGGCGGAAAGCCCCGAGGCGGGTGCCGACCGCGTGCGCCAGCTCGGCCTGTTTCCGATGGCGGTGACGGCGACGGCGGCGGTACGGGACGCAGGCCGGGAAGCGCCCCGCGCGGCCGGGGAGCGGGGAAAGGCGGTCACTGGCGACCTGCGGCGGGTCGGCCGTATGGAGATCGTGCTCTTCACGCGCCAGCTGGCCGACCTGGTGAGCGCCGGGCTGCCACTCGACCGTGCCCTGACCGTGCTGACCCGGCAGACCGACTCCTCGGGGCTGCGGCAGCGGCTCCTCAAGGTCCAGGAAGAGGTCCGCGCCGGCCGCTCCCTCTCGGAAGGGCTCTCCGCCTTCCCGCGGGAGTTCCCGCGGCTCTACATCAACATGGTCCGGGCGGGTGAGGCGACCGGTCAGCTCGGCGCGGTGCTGGAGCGGCTGGCCGGCTACCTGGAGCGGGAGGCGACCCGGCGCGCCCAGCTCATCTCCGCCCTCACTTACCCGGGCGTGTTGATCGGTGTCGCGTTCTCCGCGGTCGGCTTTCTCCTGGCGTTCGTGATTCCGCGGCTCTCCACCGTCTTCGAAGAGCTGGACCGCGCCCTGCCGCTGCCGACGCAGATCCTGCTGGGGCTGGTCGGCTTCCTCACCGGCTACTGGTGGCAGCTCCTCCTCGGGCTGGCGCTGGCGGTCTTCGCCATCCGGCAGGCGATCTCCACCCCCGCGGGCGGGCTGGCGTGGGACTCCGGCAAGCTGCGGGTCCCGATCGTGGGCAAGCTGTTGAACCGGGTCATCTCCGCCCGCTTCGTCCGCTCACTCGGGACGATGCTGGCGGGAGGCGTGCCGATCCTCGACTCGCTGGAGATCGCCCGCGAGGCGGTCGGCAACGCCGCCGCCACCCGCGCCGCGGACGCGGTGCGCGAGTCGATCCGCCAGGGGAAGAGCCTGGCCGAGGCGCTCGAGGAGAGCGATCAGTTCCTCCCGGTGGTGGTCCACATGGCCGCGGTCGGCGAGGAGACCGGACGGCTGCCGGCGATGCTGATCCGCACCGCGGAGAGCCTCGACTTCGAGATCGACAGCCAGATCCGCCGCCTGGTGACGCTGATCGAGCCGGTGATCGTGCTGCTGATGGGGGCCTTCGTCGGCTTCATCGTGCTCTCGATCCTGCTCCCGATCTTCGAGGCCAACGTGGCCGTGCAATAGAAGCGACCGTTCCTGCCGGAGCAGTGACCCCGCCTCCGGCTCACTCATCTAATCAGAGGGGACGCGAGCGTCCCACGGGATCGATGGAAGGACTGCAGCCATGCTACGCCTGCGCAACCGGAGCCTCGCCCGCGGCTTTACACTGATCGAGCTGCTGGTGGTGATCGTCATTCTCGGCATTCTGGCGGCCGTGATCATTCCGAACGTCGTCGGTAAGACGGAGGACGCCCGCGTGGCGAAGGCGCGCGCCGACATCGAGAGCCTCGGCACGGCGCTCGACATGTACAAAGTCGAGAACGGCCGGTTCCCCACCACGGAGCAGGGCCTGCAGGCGCTGCGGGAGCGACCGACCACCCCGCCGCTGCCGCGCTCCTGGAACGAGCCGTTCCTGAAGAAGCCGCTCCCGGCGGACCCGTGGGGCCAGCAGTACCTCTACCGCTCCCCCGGCGAGCATGACTTGGTCGGATACGACCTCTACTCGCTCGGCGCCGACGGGCGCGAAGGCGGCAGCGGCGCCGACGCGGACATCACCAACTGGAACTAAGCTCGTTAACGCCCACCCGCCTCGGACTGAAGTCGAGGCTACTGAGAGCGAAGCCCGCTGCGCGGGCTAAGTGCCCCGTGTGCAGCAGGCGACTCCCGATTCCAGATCTCTCATCTCTCTTCTCCCCTCTTCCATCTTGAAACGCGCTTTCACCCTGGTCGAGCTGATTATCGTGCTGGCACTGCTGGTGCTGGCGACCTCCGCGGTGGTGCCGAGTTTCGTGCGGTTCCATCAGCAGGAGCAGCTCGGCCACGCCGCGCGGCGGGTGATTTCGATGGCGGGGGAGGCGCGGGGGCTGGCGCTCTCGCGCGGGGCGGTGGCGGCGCTGGCGTATGATCCGCAGGCCCGGGAGCTGGCACTGGTGGTGGAGCCGAACGAGACGGAGCCGGACCCGGCGCTGGACGGCGAGGCGCCGCTCCCGGCGCCGGAGCCGCCCTCGCCGGACGCGCGGCTGCTCCGGTTTCCGCCGGAGGTGCGGCTGGAGATCGAGAACCGGGACGGCCCGGAGACGCTGTCGCTCCGGTTCTATCCCGACGGCCGGGCCGACCTCGGCCGGATCGCCATCTTCCGGGAAGAGCTGCGGCCGATCCGGCTGGCGGTCAATCCGCGGACGGGCCGGATGGCGGTCGTGGAGGAGCAGCCGTGAAGAGCCGGCGGGGCGCTTCTCTGGTCGAGGCGATGGTGGCGGTGGTGCTGCTGGCGGTCGGCATCTCCGCGAGCGTCGCCTGCATCGGCACGGCGACCGAGGCTTCCGGGCGGTCGGAAGAGTACACCGCCGTGCAGCTGCTGGCGCGGGAGAAGCTGAGTGAGCTGGAGTTGCAGCCGGTGCAGGTCGGGCCGCAGCAGGGCGACTTCGGCGAGCAGCGCCCGGGCTACCGTTGGGAGACCTTGACCGAGGAGACCGAGACGCCGGGCCTTAACCGCGTGCGGCTCCGCATCCTCTGGGGTGACCCGGAGCGGCCGAAACAGGAAGAGTTCCTCACCTTCACCCGCAGCCGGTAGTCACCGCTCCCGATCACCCCTTCGATCTTCGCCCTCCACTCCGATGCAGCACCGCCGCCGACAGCGCCAGAACGGCTTCACGCTCCTCGAGTCGCTCGTGGCGCTCGTGCTCGCCGGCATTATCACGGCGGGGGTGGCGCTGGCGCTCCGGACGGGGCTGGACGCCTCCGCCCGCATCCAGGAGCGCGCCGACTCCCACGCGGAGGCGCGCGCGGTGCTGGAAGAGCTGCGGGCCGACCTGACCGCCGCCTACCTTTCCGGCGCCAACACCCAGCGCACGCAGTTCGTGGCGCTGCCTCCGGAGTCGGCAGCCGCGGGAGAGCCGTTCCTTTCCTTCAGCACGCTCAGCTATCGGAGCAGCCATGGCCCGGGCGCGCGACCGCCGCGGCAGGATGCGGTGCTGGTGGAGTACCGCCTGGAGGCGCCGCCTCGCCCCGCGGCCGAAGAGGACGGCCGGCAGGTGTTGATCCGTCGGGAGACCTGGCCGACCGAGCGCGGCGAAGGGCGGCGGGACGTGGTGTGCGACCGCGTCGCCGGGCTGCGCCTGCGCTACTTCGACGGCACCGAGTTCCAGGAAGGGTGGTCCGCCGACCCGGAAGCCGACCCGCCGCTGACCGTGGAAGAGGGCGAGAGCTATCCGGAGCCGTCCGCCCGGGAGCTCCCGCGGGCGGTGGAGATCACGCTGCTGCTCCACAGCAGCGGAACCGCGGACGCACCCCGGCCGCCCCGGACCTACCGCACGGTGGTGTCGCTCGGCGCCCAGGCGGCCCTGCCGTTCGAGACCGAGGTCATCCCCCCACCGGAGCCGGCCGGCGAGACGCCGCAGCCGGGTCCGGTGGTCCCTCCGGGAGGCGAGAATGGCGAGTAGCCGCCGCACACGCCGGGGACAGGCGCTGGTGGTCGCCATCCTCGCGCTCACCATCCTCGTCACCGCCGCAATCGCGCTCTCCGGCGTCGCCCGCATGGAGGTGCGCGCTGCCCGCCGGGGAGTCGACGCCGTCCGCCGCGAGGCGCTGCTGCGCGGGGCGGTGAGCCGCGGCATCGCGCTGCTCGACCAGGGCCGCACCGACTCCGCGGCGCTGCTCGACGCCCTGCGCCGCTACCGCGAGCTTCGCTGGGAGCCGGTGCCGGAGCTTTCCGGGCCGGACCAGCCCCCGCTGCAGGTGGCGCTTCAGCTGGTCGACACCTGCTCCCGGCTCAACGTGAACACCGCCGACCGGGAGACGCTGGAGCGGCTGGAGGCGGTGGACAAGGACACCGTCAGCGAGATTCTCGCCTGGCGCGAGGAGGATCGCGGCGACGATGACGAGACCTACTCCGGCACGCCGCGGCCTTACGACCCTAAGGACCGCCCGTTCGACACCGTCGAAGAGCTGCTCATGGTGCGCGGCGTCGAGCCGCCGCTCTTCTACGGACCGCCTACCGTCGCCGAGGCTCGCTCGCTGCGATATCCGCCGCTCACCGAGCTCCTCACGACCTTCTCCGGCGACAACAATACCGATCCGGAGGGCCACCCGCGCGCGGACCTGAATCGCGCCTCCGCGGAAGAGCTGATCGAGGCGGCGAATCGCGGGGGCAACCTCGTCACCCGGCGCCTGGCGGAGACGATCGTCCAGCGAAGGGAAGAGCGCGAGCGGCAGCGGCGCCCGCCGTTCCGCTCGGTGCTGGAAGCGGTCGTCGAGGCGATGGGGAACGGAGGCGATAACTCGCAGTTTTTCGACCCGTCTGTAAAGGAAGAGGACGCGGTCGAACGGATCCTCTATGCCTGGACCGCGGATCGGCGGTCGTTCGCGGCCGGCAAGGTGAACCTCAACACCGCGCCGCCGCTGGTGCTGCGGACGCTGGGATGGTCCGACACGCAGCTCCAGGCCCTGATGGAGAAGCGGCGGGAGCGACCGGACGGGTTCCGCTGGGTCGACCTGATCGAAATGGTGCTCAGTCCGATGGGCCTCGGGGGAAATCCGGGGGACGACGCGAACTCCCGGATGCTCCAGCGGATCGAGCGCGCCGTGTCGGTCCGGTCCTCCACCTATCTGGTCCGCTGCCTGGTGCGCGACCCCCAGACCGGCCGGGTGGACGCGGTGGCGGCGACCGTTTACTGGCCGGCCTCTCCGGACGAGGCGGCACAGATCGTTCAGTGGCGCGAGCCGGACCGGTACCCCGGCTGGAGCGCGTGGTACCGGGTTCCCGGTGAGGAAGAGGGAGCGACGAGTGATCGCAACGGCAGGCAGTAAGCGGAAGGCGCCGCCGCGCGGCGAGGTGCTGGTGCTCGGCCTCTCCGCCGGGTGCGTGCGCCTGCTGCAGGCGCGGGCGCAGGGCGGCGACGTGGTGAGCGATCGCTGGGTCTCCGTCCCCGCCGCGGACGACGAGACCCGCGCCCGCGCCGTGGTGGACGCGCTGGCCGGCGCCGGGGTCAGGGAGCGCCGGGTGACCGTCTGCCTGCCGGCATCCTGGCTCACGATGAAGCGAGTCCAGCTTCCGCCGGCGGAGCCGGAGCAGATCCCGGAGCTGGTGCGCTACGAGGCGCAGCGCCACCTCCCCCTGCCGCTGGAGCAGCTCGCCTTTGGCTACCAGGTGATGTCTCACGGAAAGCCGGGCGAGGGCGCCGGCACCGACGTGCTGATCGCGGTTTGCCGCAAGACGGACCTGTCCCGTCTGGAGCGGAGCCTGTCCGATGCCGGGATCACGGTCGACGGCTACGGCATCGAGCCGCTGGGCGTCACCGACTCGTATCTATCCGGCGCCGCGCCGTTCCGGAACGGAGACGCCCGTCTGCTGCTGGCGCCGGAGAGCGCGGGGGTGCACGTGCAGGTGCTGCGCGGGAGCGACCTGGTCCACTCCCGGTACGTGGTCTCGAACGGGGACGACTGGACCGGCAGCGTGCGCCGCTCGCTGACCGCCTTTGCTCTCGAGAGACCCGACCTGCACCTGGCGGAGGCGGTCGCCCTCGGCGCGGAGGACCCGGAGCGCCTGTCGCTGGCGCTGGACCGCCCGGTCTCCCCCGCCGCCGCCGACCCGACTCTGCCGGCGGAATACCTGCCGATGCTCGGGGTCGCCCGCCAGTCGCTCGGCCTGGGCCAGTACCCGCTCCGAATCGAGCCGCAGGGCTGGCAGGAAGCGCGGGCCGGGTCGGAGCGTCCCGTGGCGCTGCTGGCAGTTGCCGCGGCGGTCCTGGTTGTCGCCGGGTTGGTCGGCTGGCAGCTGACCCGCGTCCGCGCCCGGGCGGCCGATCGCCGGGA
This sequence comes from Armatimonadota bacterium, assembly GCA_046292385.1. Classification (GTDB taxonomy): domain Bacteria; phylum Armatimonadota; class SYMT01; order SYMT01; family SYMT01; genus JBKBRF01. Next base: position 82,597 of record JBKBRF010000023.1, read on the forward strand.
AGCCGGGCGCATCGCCAGCCTGGCGGCGCGGGACCAGAAGGCCCTGACGCAGCTGCGGGAGGAGCGGGACGCACTCCGCGCGCAGCTCACGGTGTTGGGCGACGGCGAGACGCGGCGCCCGCTCGACCTGCTCGATGACATCGCCGGCAAGGCGCCGCGCGGCCTCTGGCTGACCCACGTCGGCTTCCAGGCGGGAAAGCCGCTCCAGCTCGAGGGGACGGCGCGCGAGGCGACCCAGGTGACCCGCTTCCTGCGCGACCTGGAGCGGATCCCCGACTTCGGCCGCGCGGAGCTCGGCTTCCTCCGCAGCGAGAACGCCGGCGAGATCCCGGTCACCGAGTTCCGCATCGACTGTCACTTCCGGGCCGGGTCAGAGAGTGAGACCGTGGAGACGACGCCATGAGCACGCTTTCGAAGCGGGAGCGCACGCTGGTGGCGCTGATGGTCGGGGTCGCCCTGGTAGTCGGCGTTCCCGGGCTGCTGCTGACCGGCGGGCGCGAGCCGGGTCCTTCGCTGGAGGCCGAGCGGGAGCGCCATGCCGGCATCCGGACGGAGCTGGCCGAGGTCCGCGAAGAGGTAGCGTCGCTGAAGAGCCGAATGGGCGGCCGCATTGTGCCCGGCACCCCGCGGCTGCTGGTTCCGCGGATGGTGCAGGCGGTCCACCGCGCCGCGCGCGCCGCCGGGATCCGGGTCGACGACCTGAAGCCGGTGCCGGACCAGCGGGAATCGGAGCTGAAGCGCGTGGCGGTGCAGGTGACCGCCAGCGCGCCGTTTCCCCGGGCGGTGCGGTTCCTGTACGAGCTCGACCGGCAGAGCAGCCGTTACGGAGTGGAGCAGCTTTCCATGGATGCCGCCAACCGGGAAGCGGACGAGCTGCAGCTCGAGCTGCGGCTCGTCGCGTACGTGAGATCGGAGGAAGCAGATGCAGTACCGTGAGGACGCGATCCTACTGGTGATCCCCCGCCGCGCGGCGGTTACCGGCCTGGCGGTGGTGGCCACCGCCGCGGCGCTCTGGGGATTCCCCTCCGGCACCCAGGCGGAAACTCCCGTCAAGCCGCCGGAGACCGCGGTCGTGGAGACCCGCAAGACGGCGCGCCCGCGGCGGGAGCGGCTTCCGGACGACTTCGGGCGCTACCGCCGGCTGCTCGAGCGGAACCCGTTCGCGCCGCAGCTTCCACGCGTGCCGAACGTCTCCGTCACTCCGGCCCCGCCGCTCCCCGGCTCGGCTCCGCCCCTTCCGGTGCCCACGGTGCCGCCTCCGGGAGGTAACCCCGGCGGCGCCCCTGCCGCCGCGCCGCCGGCCTCCCCGGACCCACTTCAGGGCTGGACCTACGCCGGCACGGTGGTGATCGGCGACCAGGTCTACGCGGTGGTAGAGCACGCGCCGACGAAGCGCGGCGAGTACGTCAAGCTGGGCGGCGAATTCCAGGGCGCGAAGGTGACCGGGATCTACCAGGGTGAGCTGACGGTCGAGATCGGCGGCCAGAGCCGCACGCTGCAGAAGTCGACCGCCTTCAACGCCACGCCGCTGGCCGGCGCCGGCACGCCCGGACAGCCGGGGCAGCCCGGACAGCCAGGGCAGCCCCAGCCGGGACAGCCACAGCCGGGGCAGCCACAGCCCGGCGTGCCGCAGCCCGGAGAGGGACAGCCTCACGGGGCCGTGGAGATCCATGAAGCTCCGGTAGCGGTCGCCGTTCCCGGTTAGCCCAGTCGTCCGCAGCAGCAGTCACGTGAAGTGAGGGGGAAGATCGAGATGAAAGACCGGTACCTCTGCGCCTTCGAGCGGACGGGCGAATCGTCGTCCGGGCTCCTGGCGTTCTCCAGGCTCTACCCGCTGCCGGACGCGCGGTGGCGCCGCCGCTCCCGCGCCGGGATGCTGGCGCTCGTGATGGCGGCGGGAACGGTCGGTGCCGTCTCGGCAGCCCAACCCGCCCCGAAGGCGCAAGCCAAGCCCGCGCCGAAGAAGGCGGGCGAGGCGAAACCGGCCACTGCCCCCGCCCCCCAGCCGGGAGCCCCCGCCCCGGCCGGCGCGCCGAACCCGGGCCAGCCGATGCCGATGCCTGCACCGGGAGCGATGCCGACGCCGATGGGCAACAACGGCGAGAAGGCCCGGGCGGCGGTGGCGGGCCTGCCTCCCGGAATGATCAAGCTCGACTTCCGCGGCACCGACATCGACACGGTGCTGCACGCCTACTCGCTGGCGTACGGGTGGACGATCGTGAAGGATCCGTCGGTCTCCGGTCCGGTGACGATCATCGAGACGAACCCGCTCGACCAGAAGAAGGCGTTCCAGGTGCTGCAGGCGGTGCTCGACGTCCGCGGCTTCACGGCGATGCTGGAGGACAACATCCTGAAGGTGATGCCGCTCAAGCGGGCGGTGACCTCCACGCGCAGCGTCCGCGTGCCCGCGCCGGACTCCCCTGCGCTGGACGGCAACCAGGTGGTGACGGAAGTGGTACCCCTCTCCAACGCGGAGGCGGCGAGCCTGGCCAAGGACCTCCAGCCGCTCCTCACCGACGGCGCGAACATCATCGGGGCGGCCGGGGCGAACGCGCTGATCATCACCGACGCCGCCAACAACATCGAGCGGCTCAAGACGATCATCAACTCGCTCGACAAGGGCGCGGGCAACAACGAGCTCGAGATCTTCCGGCTCAAGCACGTCACCGCCAAGAAGATGACGCAGATCATCAACGACCTCTTCGGCAAGATCGCCCCGCGCGGCGGTGGCGGGCCGGCGCCGATGCCGGGCCAGCCGCAGCCGGTGGGTCCGGACGGCCGCCCGCTCAAGACCGGTCCCGACCCACGGCCCGCGGTGGCCGCCGTGGAAGACGAGCGAACCAACTCCGTCATCGTGGTCGGCTCGGAAGACAACCTGGCGCGGGTGAAAGAGATCGTGGAGAAGCTCGACAACGAGCTCAACCCGCACAACGAGACCCGCGTCTTCGAGCTGAAGTTCGCGAACGCGGCGGAAGTCGCCAAGCTGATCAACGACGCCCTGGTGGGGCGGGACGAGGGCCAGAACACCAACCGGCAGCCGAGCTTCGGCTTCTTCAACCCGTTCGGCGGCCAGCAGCAGCAGGAGCAGGCGCAGACCAGCTTTCAGGTCGGCGGCACCCGCATCGTCGCGGACACCCGCACCAACAACCTCATTGTGACCGCGGACGAGGACACGATGAAGACGATCGAGGGGCTGCTGGAAGACCTCGACCGCGGGGTGGAGTACGAAACGACCACCTTCTCGATCAAGCTGAAGAACGCGCACGCCGAGGACATGGCGTACGTGCTCTCCCAGGCCTTCGGCACCCAGCAGCAGAACCTCAATCCGTTCGGCTTCTTCGGCGGCTTCTTCGGCAACCAGGGTGCCGGGCGGGAGTCGAGGCGCGACCGCCGCATCCGACGCCGCGTGAACTCCAACGATCAGCGGACGGATGCCTCCCTCGGCGGCGACCTGCCCCGCACCGCCTTCGTACCCGATGACGGACGGGAGCTCATCGCGGACGCGAGCCGCCCGGAGATCCCGGAGGGCGCGCGCCAGCTGGCGCAGTTCTTCTACGACTACTACTATGGCGGCAACCGCCGCGGCTCCGACGCCACCACCGGCCGCACGTCGGACGGGCGCTACGTCAACCTGCTCCAGCTCCGGAACAACGTGCTGGTCACGCCGGAGCGGAATACGAACAGCCTGATCATCACCACCTCGCCGGAGAACGTGCAAGCGGTAAAGGACCTGATCGCGGACCTCGACATCGAGGTGAAGCAGGTCCTGCTCGAAGCGATCGTCGCCGAAGTCACGCTCGACAACCAGCAGCGGTTCGGGGTCGAGTACCTCCTCGGCAACCTGCGAAACCAGATCCAGGGGGTGTTCCCGGTGCTGCCTGGCCGGGGTCCGATCAGCGCGGATCCGCTCGGCGCCGGCTTCCGCTACACCGTGATCCGCGGCGACCTGACCGCGATGGTGACCGCCATCGGCCGGGACGAGCGGGTGCGGATTCTCTCCACGCCGCGGATCTTCACTTCCAACAACCAGGAAGCCGAGATCGACATTACGGACAGCATCCCCTACCTGGAGGGCAACTCGATCGGCTTCGGCGGCCAGGTCAGCACCAGCGTCGACTTCCTGAATGTGGGCCTGATCCTGAACGTCACCCCGCGCATCACCGAGGACGGGATGGTGACGGTCGACGTCTACCAGGAAGACAGCAACCTGATCGAGTTCCGCAACGTCGGGAACGGCGCCGTGGCGCCGGTCACCACCCAGCGCGTCACCGACACCTCCGTGGCGCTGCGGGACGGGGACACGCTGGTGCTGAGCGGCCTGCAGCGGGAGTCTCAGACCCTGGTCCGCAACAAGATCCCGGTGCTGGGAGACATCCCGGTCCTCGGCAACCTGTTCCGGAACACGACCCGGCTGAAGAAGCGCACCGAGCTGGTGGTCTTCCTCACGCCGCGCGTGGTGAACAACTCCGACGAGGCGAGGGCGCTCTCCCAGCAAGAGCTGGACCGGATCCGCAAGACCCTGCCGGGAGTCCAGCCGAGCACGCCGGAAGCTCCGAGTAAGCCGTAGCCAAAGGATGGATTGGCTTCTCCCGGGCGGTTGAAACCGCGGCAACAACAGCACGAAGTCCCCCTGCGGGGACTGAAAAGAGCGGGGGCAGGCGTCCTGCGGGACGCCTGCCCCTTCGTTTTGCGTCTCACCCCTGGAGACCCCGTGAGCGATACCTCTATGTCCGTCGGACAGACGACTGCAGGGCTCTTCAGCATCCTTCGAGAAAGGGATCGTTGACGGGCCGTGGCCGTGTCTTCGTATGCCCACCAGATTGGCGTTAGCGATGACTCCTGTTTATCTGACCGAAAGTGACGTAGACCGCCTGGTGACGATGGCGGATGCGATGGAGGTGGTGGAAGGTTGCTTCCGCCGCCAGGGCGCGGGCGCGGCGACGAACGAGCCGCGCCGACGGGCGCGGGTGCCGGGCGGGCTGCTCCACGTGATGTTCGCGGCCGATCCGGGCGCGGGCTACCTCGGGCTCAAGAGCTACACTACCTTCCGCGAGGGCAACCGCTTCCACGTGCTGCTCTACAGCGCGGAGGACGGGCGGCTCCTGGCGTTGATCGAGGCGGACCGGCTGGGCCAGCTTCGCACCGGCGCCGCTTCCGGCGTGGCGACCCGCCTGCTCGCGAGACCGGACGCGTCGGTCGCGACCGTATTCGGCACCGGCTGGCAGGCGCGCGCGCAGGTGGAAGCCCTCAGCTACGCGCGCAGCCTCTCCGAGATCCGGGTCTACGGGCGGGATGTCGACCGCCGCCAGGCATTCTCCAATGAGATGTCCGGACGGCTGGGCCTGTGGGTGGTGCCGGCGGCGAGCCCGGAAGCCGCGCTGGACGGCGCGGACGTCGTGACCACGATCACCACCTCGGCGCGACCGGTCTTCGACGGCTCCCTTCTGCAGCCGGGAGCACACGTGAACGCCGCGGGATCGAACTCGCTGCTTCGCGCGGAGATCGATGAGACCACCGTCTCGCGCTCCGACGTGGTGACCGTCGACAGCCTCGCGGCGGTCCCGCTGGAAGGCGGCGATCTCTTCCCCGCCATCCAGAAGGGAAGCCTCTATCCGGAGGCGCTGGTGGAGATCGGGAAGGTCGCCGCGGGTCTGCACCCCGGACGTACCAGCGCGGAGCAGATCACCCTCTTCAAATCGCACGGCATCGCGCTGGAGGACATCGCCCTCGCCGCGCGGGTCTACGAACGGGCCGTGGAACGGGGCGCCGGCTCTCCGCTCGGGAGCGCCTGATGGCCGGGCGGGGTAGCGGCCTGCTCCAGACGGTGTGGGCCGGCACGCTCGACCTGCTCTTTCCCCCGCGCTGCCTGGTGTGCGATGCCCTGGCGGAGCCGTTCTGCGCGGAATGCCGGGGCGAGGTGCAGCCGGTCGGACCCGATGCGCTGCTGCCGCCGCTCCTGCGTGACGTCCGCAGCGCGGGCTACCACGCAGGCCCGCTCCGCAGCGCGGTGCTCCGCCTGAAGTTCGAGCGAAAGGTGGCGCTGCTCGATCCGCTGGCGGAGCTGCTCGCGGCGGAGCTGGAGTCCCACCTCCCCGCCTGGCGCGCCGACGCCCTGCTGCCGGTTCCGATCCACTGGCTCCGCCGGCTGGAGCGCGGCTTCAACCAGAGCGAGCTGCTGGCGGAGGAGGTCGCCCGGCGAACGGGGCTGCCGCTCTCTCGCGCGCTGCGGCGCGTCCGGAAGACGCCGCACCAGGTCGGCCTGCCGCGAGAACGCCGGCAGGAGAACCTCGTGGGAGCGTTTGCCGTTTCGCCCGGCGAGACGGTCGGCGGGCGGCGGTTCGTCCTGCTCGACGACGTCCGCACCACCGGCGCCACGCTGACGGAGTGCGCGCGAACCCTCCGCGCCGCCGGTGCCGAGGAAGTCTACGGCCTCACCGTGACGTACGACGCGTAGGCTTCCGGAAGAACACGATGCTGCGCGGAGATCGCCAACCCGCCCGCGAGTAAACTCGGGGCTACTGAGAGCGAAGCCCGCCTGCGCGGGCTGTCGAACCCGGTACTCGGAGCGCCTCGCCCGTTCCCATCAGGTTCCCTTCGCGTCTTTCGCCATCTTCGCGCCTTCGCGTTCGTTCGGAGCTACCCCCCGGCGAGGCTTCGCCCGTATACTGCTGTGATGCACCGGAATCGGCTGACACGACGGGACTGGCTGCGCCTGGGGGCCGCGGCGGCGGCGCTGCCGCTGGCGGCGGGCTGTGACGCGCCTTCCGCGGACGGCGTGACGGAGATCCGCTACTGGACGGGCTGGACCGGGCACGAGCTTGACGTTCAGAAGCGGCTGGTGGCGGAGTTCAACCGTACGCATCCCGGCATCCGCGTCCGCATCCTTAGCGTCGCCAACGCCTACCAGAAGGTCCGGATCGCGTTTGCGGGCGGCGCCACGCCGGACGTTTGCTCCGCCGTGTGGGCGGACGAGCTGGCGGCCTACGCCATGCGCGGCGTGCTGCTGCCGCTGGACGAGTTTCTTCACGAGAGCGGGCGCTCGGGAGAAGAGTGGCTCCCGGGGCTCTGGCGGATGCTCCAGTACCGAAATCGCGCCCACGGCCTGGTGGTGACGACGAACGCCAGCTTCATCGTCTTCAACAAAGAGATCTTCCGCGAGGTAGGGCTCGACCCGGAGCGCCCGCCGCGAACCATCGAGGAGCTCGACGCAGCGGCCTGGGCCTGCACCCGGATCGAGCGGGACGGCTCGATGAGCCGCTACGGCCTCCGGCCGGCCGACCTGAACCGCTGGGCGTACTCCTTCGGCGGGCGCTGGGCGGATGAGGACGGGCAGCGGATCACCGCCAACCATCCGCGCAACGTGGAGGCGCTCCGGTGGATGGCGTCCTACGGGAAACGGTACGACGTGCGGCGGATGCAGTCGTTCGAGGAGACGTTCGGGCGCAACACCGGCGCCAACGGTCCGTTCTTCACCGGCAAGGTGGCGATGTGGCAGACCGGCGAGTTCGCGCTGGAGCACCTGCGGCGCTACGCCCCGGACATGGAATGGGGCTGGTTCCCCTACCCGGCGCCCCCTACCGGCCGCGAGAACTGTGTTGTTACTGCCGGCGGCAGCGCCTTCGTCATCCCGGCGGCGACGAAGCACCCGCGGGAGGCGTGGACCTTCCTCGACTGGCTGACCCGGCCTCATGCCGTGGGAGAGTTCTGCGAGGGGATCGCCAACCTCCCCCCGCTGCGTTCTCTTGTCGGCTCGGAGCGGTTCCGGAAAGAGCCGCTGTTCCGGTTCGCCCTCGACCTGGCGGCGGGGGAGAACGTCTTCGGGCCGCCCGTCGTCCCGACCTGGCTCCGGTACAAGCAAGAGATCCAGCGGGCGGAAGAGTACGCCATCTTCGGCGGAGCCGATCCGCAGTCGCTGCTCGACGGCGTCCAGGCCCGGGTGGAACAAGACCTCGCTCGCGCCCTGCGTGAGGCCGCCTGAACCCGGCTCTGACCCCGTATGACCGCTCCCCTTCTCCACTCTCCGAAGCGCCGCGCCTCCACCCGCAGCCGGCAGGACCTGCGCAACGGCCTCCTCTTCGCGGCGCCGTGGTTGCTCCACCTGGCAGTCTTTATCGCCTACCCGATCGCCGCCTCGCTTTACTACAGCTTCTGCTACTACGACGCGCTGCGACCGCCGCGGTGGGCCGGCCTGGAGAACTACCAGCGGCTCTTCTTCCAGGACCCGGTCTTCTGGCAGGCACTCTGGAACACGCTCTACCTGATCGCCTTCGGTCTCCCGATCGGCCTGGTGGCGAGCCTCGGCATCGCGCTCCTGATGAACCAGCGGCTGAAGGGCATCGAGCTCTACCGGACCGTCTTCTACCTGCCGAGCATCGTGCCGGTGGTCGCCACTTCCGTCCTCTGGCTCTGGCTGCTCAACCCGGACATGGGGCTGATCAACCTGCTGCTGAAGCAGGTCGGGATCGCCGGGCCGGGCTGGCTGCAGGACCCCGGCTGGAGCAAGCCGGCGCTGATCCTGATGGGGCTCTGGGGCGCGGGCGGAGGGATGGTGATCTACCTGGCCGGGCTCCAGGACGTGCCGCAGGCGCTGTACGAGGCGGCGAGCCTGGACGGCGCCGGAAAGCTGGCGCAGCTCCGACACGTCACGCTGCCGATGATCAGCCCGGTGATCCTCTTCAACCTGATCATGGGGCTGATCGGAGCGTTCCAGTACTTCACGCAGGTCTACGTGATGACCGGCGGCACGGGGCGCCCGCAGGACAGCACGCTGGTCTACGCGCTCTACCTCTTCAACTCGGCGTTCCTCGACTTCCGCATGGGCTATGCGTGCGCCATGGCATGGGTGCTCTTCGTGGTGACGCTGCTCTGCGCGCTGGCGGTCTTCCGCACCTCCGCGAAGTGGGTCTACTACGGCGGAGAGGCGCGATGAAGCCGAAGCTGCGCTGGCTCGGGGTGCTGGGCAGTCACGCCGCGCTGGTGGCGCTGGGCGCGCTCTTCTTTCTGCCGTTCTTCTGGCTCGTGAGCACCAGCTTGAAGGCAGACGCGGAGCTCTTCTCCGCGGAGATGGTCTGGCTCCCGGCGCGGCCGCAGTGGCAGAACTACCGGGAAGCGGTGCGATACATCCCGTTCTTTCTCTTTCTGAAGAACACGCTGGTGATCTGCGCGCTGAGCGTGGTGGGGACCGTCTTCTCGTCGTCGCTCGTCGCCTACAGCTTCAGCCGCATCCGCTGGCCCGGACGGGACGCCCTCTTCGTGCTGCTGCTGGCGACGATGATGCTCCCGGCCCAGGTGACGATGATCCCGGTCTTCTCGATCTTCCGCGCGCTTGGGTGGGTCGATACGATCCTGCCGCTGGTGGTGCCGACCTTCCTCGGTACCGCCTTCTTCATCTTCATGCTGCGGCAGTTCTTCCTCTCGATCCCGCACGAGCTCTCCGACGCGGCCCGGATCGACGGCTGCTCCGAGTGGGACATCTACCGCCGCGTGGTGATGCCGCTCTCTCGCCCGGCGCTCGCCACGGTGGGGCTCTTCACCTTCATCGCGGCGTGGAACGACTTCGCCGGGCCCCTGCTCTACCTGAACGACGAGCGGAAGGCGACGCTCTCCCTCGGGCTGCAGCAGTTCGTGACGCAGCACGGCACCGAGTGGTCGCTCCTGATGGCCGCCTCCACGCTGATGACGATCCCGATCATCGTGCTCTTCTTCCTGGCGCAGCGGACCTTCATCCAGGGCATTACCCTCACCGGGATCAAGGGGTAGAGCGCGGCCGGTCGGAGCCCTGCCGGACGGGAGACGGACGAGAGTGTCTCCGGGCGAGGCCTCCCGTCTCCGCCCGAACGTCAAGCGATATGCCTCTCCTTTCGTTCGGAGAAAGGGGACTCGCGTGCAGCTCCCTTCCTGGTGTATACTGGCGCCAAACTGGAAAGAAGCTTGGTGGGAACGGCCCGCCCACCCGGGCAGCGCCGCGCGATGGTTTGGCAGTCGCGGTGGTGCCCCTTCTGTTGTGAGTCGAGGGCCTTAGGAGTAAGTGGCGAGCCTATGCCGCGTGAAGACATGATTACGGTCGAGGGGACGGTGGTGCAGCGTCTCCCCGCCGCGGAATTCAAGATCGAGCTGACCACCGGGCACACCATCACCGGGTACCTCTCCGGCAAGACCCGGCGCAATTTCATTCGCATCCTGCAGGGCGATAAGGTGCGGGTGGAGATGTCTCCGTACGACCTCACCCGAGGCCGCATCGTCTACCGGCTGAAGTAGCGCGGGCAGCTTCGGTCCGGTCCCCGCGCACGGCTCTCGGCCCCGCCGAACCGCGCGCTCGTCCCCCACCGCCCGCACCCACTCGATCGGGAGGTTGGCGTGGAGGGCTCTTCCAAGAAGACCCACTGGCACCCCTGGCTAGCGCTGGGGCTGGTTCCGGCCCTGCTCTACCTGGGGCTGTTCTGCGCGTTCACCTACCCGCTGATCGAGCGCTTCTCGACCCACCTCTTCTGCGACACCGGAGACGGGCTGCAGAACGTCTGGAACATCTGGTGGGTCAACAAGGCGGTGACGGAGCTCGGGACCCACCCGTGGTTCACGCGGGAGGTGCAGTTCCCGCACGGCACCACGCTCATCGGGCAGACCCTGAACCCGTTCAACGGCTTCGTCTGCGTCGGGCTGCTCCCGTTCCTCTCCCTCACGCAGGCCCACAACGCGATGGTGGTCTTCTCCTTCATGATGGGAGGGCTCACCGCGTTCTGGCTGGCCCATCACGTCACGAAGTCGTATCCGGGCAGCCTGGTGGGTGGGGCGGTCTACACCTTCTCCAGCTACCACTTCGCGCACGCGCAGGGGCACCTGCAGCTCGTGTCGCTGGAGTGGATCCCCCTTTTCCTGCTCTCCTGGCTGGTGCTGCTCCACCGGCCCAGCGTGCGCGCGGGGCTCTTCGCGGCGGGCGCGCTCTTCCTGGTGATCCTCTGCGACTACTACTACTTCTTCTGCAGCGTGGTCGCCGCGGTGCTGATCCTCGCCTACTACGGGCTGCGCGCGCGGAAGCTCTCCTGGAAGCAGATCCTCTGGAACGACCTGCTCCGGATCAATCCGTTCAGCCGCCAGGCGCTGGAGACGGAGACGTTCCGCAGCATCGTCCGCCGCTGGCCGGAGTTCCGGGCGCGCTACCTGGCGCCGCTGGCCGCCTTTGCCGTCGCCGCACTCTGCAGCTCCGGGGTGCTCGCCATCACCCTGCTGGCGACCGGCGCGCGGGATCCGTTCTTTCCGCCCGGCCACCCGCCGGACCTCTTCTCGCTCGACCTTCCGGCGGTGCTGATCCCGGGCGGACACTGGCGCTTCGCGGAGTGGACCCGGTGGTACTGGTCGCGGCTGCCGGGCGTCATCCATGAGAGCAGTGTCCACCTCGGCGTCTCCGTCCTGGCGCTCACGGCGATCGCCTGGGCGTGCCGGCGGCGGGCCGGGGCACGCGACCTGGGCCTGTGGCTCACGGTGCTGCTCGTCTTCTTCGTGCTCGCGCTCGGTCCTTACCTGCGGGTCGGCGGCTCCCCGCTCGGGTACGTGAAGCTGCCCTACGCGTGGATGACGGACCTCTTCCCTCCACTCACACTCGGCGGGATGCCGGTGCGCCTGATCGTGATGGTCACCCTGGCGGCGGGAGTGCTGGCGGCGGCTGGGATCGGTGTCCTGGCGCGGGCGGGGACCGCCGGCCGGCTTGCTGCCGCCGCCTTCGTGCTCCTCTGGGCGTTTGAGATCGCGCCGTCGGAGCGTCCCGCCTCTCGCCTGGAGACGCCGCGCTACGTCACGCTGCTCCAGGAGCAGCCCGGGCGCGAGGCCGTCTTCGATCTCGTCAGCGGCCTCTCGGAGGGCCTCTACTGGCAGACGGTGTACGACCGCCCCCAGGCGTTCGGCTATATCTCCCGCTGGCCGCGCTCGGTCAAGGTGAAGAACAACCAGATCCGGCGCCTGGAGCATCGAGCGCAGTGGGAGCTGCTCTATCCCCGGTTCGGCATCCGCTACCTGATCGCGCCGGCCGGCACCGCCGCGGACCGAAGGCATTCCGGCATCCGGCGGATGTACGCGGATCACAACGCGGAGCTCTACGACCTCCTCGGCACGCGCGACGTGAAAGAGCCGGTCAAGCCGTGGGCGCCGCCCCCGCCAGCGCCGGCAATCCGGAACGGGCCCGCGGGTACCGCGCGCCACCCGCAGCCGGTGCTGCGCCCCGGCAGCGTCCGTTAGCCGCAGGACTGGCGGGCTGCCCCGGCAAGCCCCCTCGGTCCCCCGGCAGTCTCCTCGCTGCTGGCGTCCTCCGGGTTCGGTGCCGCCGAGACACAAAAAGTTGTGTAGTGCGCCAGAACGGCGGGCATCCTCGGTAGCAACCAGCGCAGAGCGCCGCGGGCTCCATCGGCCCCCCTCCGGGCAGCCGGCCTCCATGGAGACAGGAGTCTCCGGCTCCTCCCAGGTCTCCCATCGGAAACACCTGATCTCCTGCGGCACTCTGCGCCGAGCCGAACGGAGATCGGAATCATGCAGCAATCAATCCCCACTTTCGCGGGAGCGCCGACGAGATGGCGCAAGGGCTTCCTCGTGGCGGGCGTCGGACTGGTCGGCACGCTCCTGGCACATTCCGCGAGCAGCGTGCAGGCCGGTGCCGCCGCGCCGGAAGTCGTCGATCCAAACCTGGCGGTGCGGACGGTGGTGAGCGGCCTGGACCAGCCCACGAGCATGGCGTTCATCGGGGAGAACGACTTCCTCGTCCTGGAGAAGGCGACCGGGCGGGTGCGGCGCGTCACCAATGGCGCGGTGCAGGGTACGGTGCTGGACCTCCCGGTGAACAGCGGGTCGGAGCGTGGGCTCCTGGGAATCGCGCTCCACCCGAGATTCCCGCAGGACCCCGGCGTCTACCTGTTCTGGACGGAGTCGACCACCGGCGCCGACACCGAAGTGCTCAGCGAGACGCCGCTCCTGGGGAACCGGGTCGACCGGTTTACCTGGAATGGGACGGCGCTCACGATGGACCGGAACATCATCCGCCTCCGCGCTCTGCAGCAGGACGCCAACCAGCCGGAGCGGGGCAACCATAACGGCGGGGTCCTGCGCTTCGGGCCCGACTGCAGGCTCTATATCATGGTGGGCGACGTCGGTCGCCGCGGGCAGATGCAGAACCTGCCGGACGGCCCGTTCGGCAGCGGACTCCCGGACGACCAGTTCGGAGGTCCCGAGCCGGACGATGCCCACCTGACGGGCGTGATCCTGCGCTTGAACGACGACGGCACGGCTCCCCGGGACAACCCGTTCTTCCGGGCCGGCGCGCTTCGCGGCGGCGAGGTCGGCGAGAATCTCCAGAAAGTCTTCGCCTACGGCGTCCGCAACAGCTTCGGCATGGCGTTCGAGCCGCGTACCGGCCGGCTCTGGGACGCGCAGAACGGCGACGACAGCTTCACGGAGATCAATCGGGTACCCTCCGGTGCTAACCTCGGGTGGATCCAGGTCATGGGACCGGTCAGCCGTGTCGCACAATTCCGGGCGATCGAGACCGACCCGACGGCGCCGCAGCCGTTTACGCCTGCCGGCTACTTCGGGCTCCAGCAGGTCCGCTGGTCACCGGAGAACATTGCGACCAATCCTCAAGAGGCGCTCGCGCGGATGTTCCACGTCTTCGAGGACGGGACCCGGTTCCGCGCGACCCTTACCGGCAGGCAGGAAGTCCCACCCGTTGACACTTCCGGCGCGGCGGAGGCCGACTTCCGGCTGCAGAGCGACGGAACGCTCCGCTTCCGCCTCCGTGCCACGCGCGCCATCGACGACGTGACCCAGGCGCACATTCACCTGGCTGGGCGGGGGCAGAACGGGGTGGTAGTGGCGTTCCTCTTCGGGTTCGATCCAGCGGGTGTCGACTTCGACGCCGGCGACGTTATCGCAGAAGGCGTGCTGGACGACGACGACGTGATCGAGAGGCCCGGCTTCGACGGCACCGTCGCCACGCTGGTACAGCGGATGCGGGACCAGCGCACCTATACCAACGTGCACACCCTGGAGTTCCCGGCGGGAGAGGTCCGGGGGCAAAACCTGCCCACAAACGCGCGGCAGGTCTCCCGTTATGTGGACCCGAGGTTTAGCTGGAAGTTCGAGATCGCCCCGGCTGCCCTCGGCTTCCAGCGCGGCCGGCGGTTGGGCCGGCAGTACCAGGGCGACATGTTCGTAGGCGCCGCGCGGACGTTCCTGGAGGGCGGACAGATCTTCCGGTTCGATCTCAAGCGCAATCAACGCGACCTCCGCCTCCGCGGGCCGCTGCGGGACCGGGTGGCCGATAACGAGTCGAAGTACGACATCACGGAGAGCGAGCGGCTGCTCTTCGGCCGGAACTTCGGGATCGGGACCGACATCCAGACCGGCCCAAACGGCAACCTGTTCGTGGTATCGCTCAGCAACGGAGCGGTGTACGAGATCCACCGCGCCGACTGACGCTTCCGCCGCCGGAGCTGGGGACACCAGGGGGTCCGGGCCTGCACCGGCTCGGGCCCTCTTTCATTCTGCGCGGCGGAATCTACGGCTGGTGCCGATCCGATGCGGCTTCCATCCGCTTCAGCTCCGCGCGGACGCTGGCGTGCGCGCGCTGGATCGCGGACGGCACTTCGCGGCCGTGACGCTCGCAGAGCATGACGTAAAGGAAGAGCTCGTTCGAGGCGCTGATCAGGTGCTGCCGCATCTCCTCGTCGATACTCTGCGAGGCGGTCGGCTCATTCAGCTCGAGTATTCGGGGAGTCTGGCTCATCAATGTCAGAATACCCGCGCCGGAAAGCGCTGCCAAATGGCTCCGGCGAGTGTATCGCCCGGCGGAGCCGCACCCCAGGGCGATCGGAGGAGGCAGGCTCCTCGTGAAATGCGCATCACACGGGGGTTCCACCCCGCGCCCTCACCTTCCGGAGCAGCCCCGCTGGAGTAGGTCGTGCCGGTCGCCGCCGCTCTCTCCGGCAGCACCATCTCCCGTGGAACGGAGGATTCTTGCGGGACCGACTTTGGAGTGCGGAAGCTTGCTTCCGCTTTGTGGAGCCGAGCGGTTAGCGTAGGCCCTGGATGGAGAAAGCGAGCTTCGCGGGAACCGGCGGTCCGGAGGCGGAGGCGCCGCGGGCTCGGCGTAGCGCGCCGTTTGCTTGTCGGCCGGCTCTGGCTCTGACGGCTGGGGAGTAGGAGCGCCCGTCTTCCGACGGTCTCCCCTACTCCCACAAACCTACACGCTGCCCCCTGAACGCTACCCGCTACCCAGCGGAAGCGGTCTTCAGCTCACCAGCGGGGGGAATGCTCACCTGCACCTGCTCCCCCGGCTGCAGGCCGGCCGGGTTGGCGGGCTTTACCCAGAGCCAGTAGCGGAACAGGTCCTTGTCCCAGCCCGACTCGATCTTTTCCAGCTTGCCGGTCTCCTGGCGCTCGCCGCGAGTGAGCGCCAGCCGGGCACCCGGCTTCAGCTCCTCTCGCACGCGCTCGTCCACCAGCGTCAACACGCGGTAACCGGTCGGGTCGTCCACCCGCACCACCGCGCGCCCCGCCGCCACGCTGTGGCCCGCGTCCGCGTAGATCCCGGTCACGACACCGTTGAGCGGGCTGCGGCGGTCGGCCGCGGCAATCTGCTTTTCCAGCTCGCGCACGTGGGACGCGGCGTCCCGGTGGCTGGCGGTCGCCTGCGCGATCACCGGCTCCCAGGCGCTCCGGCGCTCCTGGATCTGCGCGGCGAGCTGCTGCGCGTAGGCCGTCAGGCTCTCGATCTGCGCCGGGTCGACCGTATAGGTCGTCTCTACCACCGTGCCGTCCGGGTAGACCTCCCGCTGCGGCTGGGTGGCGGCCCGCAGGCTGCGGATCTGGGCTCGCGTGGCGGAAAGCTCCTGCTTCAGCGCGGCCACGTCGGCATCCCGGCGGGCACGCGCCTCTTTCAGCGAAGCGTAGGCGTCCGCGCTCGCCTGCTTGGCAGAGACCAGCGACTCCCGCAGCGGGGTGTCGTCCATCTTGAACAGCAGGTCGCCCTTCTTCACTCGCTGGCCCGGCTGCACGGCCACACTCTGAATACTGCCCTGGAACGGAGCGCCGACTCCTTCGGTGCGGAGGCTCTCCACCTGGCCTACCGTCACGGCGCCCGTCGACTCGGCTTCCACCCGCTCCGTTTTGAACGGGAGCGGCGCGAGCGCGAGCAGGCCCAGCAGCAACGCCCCCGCAGCCCCGGCCTGCACCGGGACTCGCCAGCGGCGACGAACGTATCTCAAGAAGACGTGGGACGCCTTCTCCTTCTCGGGATGTTCCATGTTCCTCTCCCGCCGGATCGTGCCGGCCTTTGTTTAGCGCTCGCTCTCATGGAGCGGCGCCTTAATTCGGCCCTTTATACCCGGCGAGAGGGAAACTCTACCGCGCATCCGTCGGAGCCTTACGACTGGTGGTCACCCGATGCGGCGGCGGTGGTCTCGGTCTCCGCGGACGTGGGATCGATCCGCAGCTGCACCCGCTGGCCCGGGAGGAGCTCCGCGTCCTCACCCGGCTTCACCCAGACCCAGTACTGGAAGACGTGGCGGTCCCACCCGCGCTCGATCTTCTCGATCTCTCCGGTGGCGCGCTCTCCATCCGGCGCTACGATCCGGGCCGGGTCTTGCTCCGCCAGCGCCAGGCGCTGCTCTTCGTTCACCAGCGCGACCACCTTCAGCCCTTCCGGCTTGTCGACGCGCACGACCGGCACTTCGGCGTCGACCCAGTACCCCTCACCGGCCTTGATCGACGTCACGATGCCGGAGATCGGGCTATATCGGTTTGCCTGCGGAACGGCGGCCCGGGCCTGGCGCACCTCCGCGGCGGCCTGGTCATAGCGGCGCTGGGCCGCGGCGACCGCACCGTTCCACTCCCCGGCGCTCGCGGAGCGGCGCGCGCGAGCGGTCATTAGCTCCCGGTAGCTCGCCTCGAGCCGGTCCTGGATCCTCCGAAGCTTCGCGGAGGTGGCCGGGGTGGCACCCCGGCTCTGCATCCGGGCGCGAGCGGCGCGGTCACGGGCCAGCTCCGACTCCAGGGCGGAGATCTCGGCCTCCAGCGGGGCCAGGGCCGCGGCGCGATCGCACCGGGCCCCGCACAGCGCCTGCCCCACCCAGGCCAGCTCCGCCTCCTGCTCCTGAACGCACTCCGTCAGCCGGGTCGTGTCCCTCCAAAAAAGAAGCTCTCCCTTCCGGACGGACTGCCCCTTCTCCACCCGCATCTCCGCCACGACACCGGGGTGTACCGCCCCGATGCCGCTCGCCTGGCTGCCGATGACGGCGCCCGGCACCACCACCGGCTGCGGCTCCGGCGCCGCGGCCAGCATCGCCGGGGCCACCCGCGGGGCGTCCCGGAAGATCGGCGCGATCGCCCGTCCCAGGAGGTAGGCCCCCAGGGCGAAGAGCACCACTATCAACGTCGCGTTCAGTGCAAGCAACCAGCCGGAATCGGCGCCGGCACGCCCAGTCGTCCTCCCATGTGTCTGTTCCATTTGTTTTCCAACTCCCGTTTGGTCTTACCCGGGAGCCGGGCCGGGCCAACTCCCCTACCCGGGCAGGCGCCTGCGGTCAGGCGGCACGCCGCACGGATACAACAGAGGAGGGCGGCCTTCCGGGTGGCCGCTCGGCCCACGTACCGACCCGGCGAGCGAGGCGGGAGGCGGCATGAAACTGGTGCACTATCACGTTCCCGGGCAGGGCGGCACGTGGGGCCTGGCAGAGGATGACAGCGTCTACCCGCTCGCCACCGATGCCGGCAGCGGCGGCGCCTTCCTGGCGAGCCTGCTCCAGTGGCCGGACCCGGTCCGCCTCCTCACCGAAACGTTCGACACCCTGCGCGGCGGCGCGGCCGTCTCCCTGGTGGAGCTCTCCGCCGCGGCGGCCCACCCGGGTGTCGCGCACCTGCTGCCGCCGATCGATCAGCAGGAAGTCTGGGCCGCGGGCGTGACCTACCTGCGCAGCAAGGTCGCGCGGATGGAGGAGTCCGAGGGGGCGGCGCGCTTCTACGACCTGGTGTACGACGCGGAGCGCCCGGAGCTCTTCCTGAAGGCAACTCCCTCCCGCGTCTCCGGCCAGAACGGGCCGGTGCGCATCCGCACCGATGCGCGCTGGAACGTGCCGGAGCCGGAGGTCGGGCTCCTCCTTACCCCCGCGATGAAATGCGTCGGCTACACGGTCGGCAACGACATGAGCTCCCGCGACATCGAAGGCGAGAACCCGCTCTACCTGCCGCAGGCAAAGGTCTATCGGGACTGCTGCGCGCTGGGGCCGGTGATCTGGCTGGAGCCCGAGGCGCCGGAGCACCGCGAGCTGGAGATCCACCTCGCCATCGAGCGCGGGAACGAGCTCGTCTTCAGCGGCGAGACGAGCACCGCCCAGATGAAGCGGAAGTTCGCCGAACTGGCCGGCTGGCTGGGGAAGGACAACCACTTCCCGCAGGGGGCGGTGCTGCTGACGGGAACCGGCCTGGTTCCGTCCGACGAGTTCACGCTGCAGCCGGGCGACGTGGTCGCCATCTCGGTGCCGCAGATCGGTACGCTGATGAACACGGTCGTCCAGGGGTAGCGCTGCGACTGGAGAGCGCGGCTGCAGCGGAGGGCGGAGCGGCATGGCACGGGTGCAGAAGGCAGTGGTCACGGCCGCGGGCATGGGGACGCGGCACTTCCCCGCTACGCAGACGCTCCAGAAGGAGATGATGCCGCTCGTCGACCGGGACGGCACCACCAAGCCGACGATCCAGATCATCCTGGAAGAGGCGCTGGAGTCCGGCATCGAGGAGTTCTGCGTCGTCCTCTCTCCCAGCACCGCGGATCAGTTCCGCCGCCACTTCCAGGGGCTCTCCGCCGGCGAGGAGAGCTTCTTCCGCGGCAAGAGCTGGGCCCTGGAGCAGTCGGAGCGGCTGCGGGACCTCGGCCGGCGGATCACCTATGTCGTCCAGGAGCAGCAGAACGGCTACGGCGACGCGGTCTACCGGGCGCGCGAGTTCGTGGGCGACCACCCCTTCCTGCTGCTGCTGGGCGACCACGTCTTCATCCCGGGCGGAAAGAAGCCGTGCTCCCGGCAGGCGATCGACGTCTACAATGCCTACCAGGCGCCGGTCACGGGGGTCCAGCGCACCCATGAAGACCTGCTCCACCTGTTCGGCACGCTGACCGGCACCCGCATCGCCTCCGATCCGAACGTCTACGAGGTAAGCCGGATCGAAGAGAAGCCGACCCTGGAGCTCGCGGAGGAGCACCTGCGCACGGAAGGGCTCGGCCGCGGCGAGTATCTCTGCTTCTTCGGGGTCAGCGTCTTCCCGCCGCTGCTGTTCGAGCTGCTGGAGTACCACATCCGGCACGACATCCGGGAGCGCGGGGAGATCCAGCTCACCAACGCGCTGGAGATGCTGCGCGCGCAGGGCCGCTATCTCGCCGCGGAGATCGACGGCCAGCGCTGCGACATGGGCGTCCCGATGGGCTACATCGAAACCCAGCTCGCCCTGGCGCTCCACTCCGGAGCCCGGAAACGGGTCCTCGCCTCCCTGCCCAACCTGCTCGCGCTGAACGATCCGGACCCCGCGCACTAGCTCCGGCTAGGCCACTCGGTTTGGATGTCGCTCGGCGAGGGACGGGTGCGCTCCGTCTTCGGCTACACTCGGAAGGCCCGCCTGGCCAGGCCGATCAGGAACAGGACCGCCATCACCACCAGCGCCAGCGCGATCAGGTTCGCCGCGAGCCCTACCAGGCCGAAAAGCAGCTTCAGCACGAAGCCGAGCACCCGCAGCGCGATGATGCCCACGATGATGATCCCGAGGATCTGCAGCACCTTCATCACTTCCTCCCGCTGCGACCCTCCGGGAGAGGGCCACGCTTACAGGATACAACGGCGCCGACCGAGGATAGTTGCGGGAGCGGTCGCTTCTCCCCCCTGCGGGGCAGGAACCGGCGGCCCCTTCACGAACATGCCACTACCCGTGTAACCGACGATTGTTTGTGGGTAGGGATGTTCGGCGCCCGTCCGGCGAGCGCCGTTCCCCGCATCTTGAGGTCTGCCCGTTGAGTCGTTCCACGCCCCCTCGTCGTCCCCTCCGGAAGCGCAACACCCGCCGCCGCGCCCGCCTCTGGTTCGGCGCCTTCGGGATCGCGGGTGGTCTGCTGGCCGGCGGGATGCTCCTGCCGCGCTGGCTGTTTCCACCCGCCAGGCCCGCTCACGGCATGGCGGTCGCCCAGGCCGCGGCCGGACAGGCTCAGCCGGCGGTCGCTACGCCTCCCGCCGCAACTCCCGAGACGATGCAGCGGCTCCAGGAGGAGCTGGACGCGATGGCGGCGGAAGCGCCGGCTCGCGACGTCGGCATCTACGTTCAGGACGTGGAGACCGGCCTCTCCGCCGGGGTGAACCCGAACCGGCTCTTCATCGCGGCGAGCCTGATCAAGCTGCCGGTGATGGCCGCCGCCTTCGAGCACTGGGAGCAGCGGCCGGAGCGGAAGACGAAGAACGCGCTCACCTGGATGGAATGGATGATGACGGTGAGCGACAACGCCAGCACCGACCGCCTGATCGACATGGTCGGCGGCCCGGAGATCGTTACCGCCGGCTGCGCGGAGCGCGGGTGGGACAACCTGAAGGTGCGTCACGCCATCATCAACCACCGCGGCCGGCGCGGCTCAAACGAGTGCACCGCGCGCGAGGTGGCGGAGTTCCTGGTGGCGCTCGACAAGCGGGAGCTGGTGAGCCCCGAGGCCGACCAGGAGATGTGGGAGATCATGACGCGCAGCCGGAAGCTGGCGCGCATCCCCGCCGGCATCCCGAAGCTGCCGGGAGTGGAGGTGGGAAACAAGACCGGCACGCTCGGCTACGTGCTCCACGACGCCGCCATCGTCCGCACGCCCCGCGTCCGCTACGCGATCTGCATCCTCATCAACCGCCAGCGCAGCGAGTACCACGGCAACCGGTTCTGCCGCGACGTCTCCCGCAAGGTCTTCGAGCTGCTGCACGGCGCCGAGGAGTCCGCGTCTCTCGAAGATGCTGCGGCGCTCTGATAAAGGCAAAAGGCTAAAGGCAAAAGGCTAAAGCCGAACTTTCCGTGCACGGGAACTCCTTCACCTTCTCAGCCACGGTCTGCGCCGAGCGATGGCCGCCTCGGCGGCCGCTCTCCCACTCCGTCCCGGATCCGCGCTCCCATTCCATCCACGGGAGAGGTAGTCGGGCACGCCGCTGACCGCCCTTTCAAAAAAAGCTATACGTCTCCTATCCGGCGCCCGCACGGCGGTCTCTATTCGATTGGACGTCCGGCGGCCAGGCGGAGCTGCTTCCCTGACCGGGCGCGAGGATGAGGAGCCCGATGCACGACCTGGACTGGCGCAGCGTTCCCGATAGCGACCTGGCGATCGCCGCCACGCTGGGCGAGTTCCAGGCGTTCGACGAGCTGGTGCGCCGCTTCCGGCCCGCCGTGCTCGCCGTGGCCCGGCAGATCGTGGGCCCCGCGCAGGCGGACGACCTGGCGCAAGACGCCTTTATCCTGGCGTTCAAGGCGCTGCCCCAGCTCGAGGAGCCGGAGCGGTTCGGGCCCTGGCTGGCGGCGATCACCCGTCACCGGGCGCTGCGGCAGAAGCAGCACCGCTCCAGCCGCGAGGAGACGGGGCACACGGAGATCGACCGCCTGATCATCCAGCACACGCCGAACCTGACCTGCAACCCGGCCCACGAGGTCGAGGCGGAAGCGGGCCGCGAAGAGGTGAGAGCGGCGATGGCGCGGCTGCCGGAGGAATTCCAGATCGTCCTCTGGCTCTTCTATTTCGAAGGGATGCCGGTCGCCCGCATCTCCGAGTTCCTGGTGCTGCCGGTCACCACCGTGAAGTGGCGGCTCCACCGCGGGCGACAGTTGATGAAAGAGCAGCTCGAGGCGAGCTCCGGCGAGCAGCCGGCGCGCGCAGGGAGAACGACGGATGAGCGAAGAGCAGAACACCCGGCAGGAGATCCGCCGGCTGGTCCGGATGCTGGCGGGAATCGGAAAGGCCGCGCGCGACGCGAGCCTGACCGGCCAGCTCGCGGGCGGGAGAGCGGTGGCGGTGCGCCAGTACAACGCCGTGCTGAGCCGGCTGCAGGAATTGGGCACCGTATCCGAGGCGCTCTTCTCCCGGCTGGAAGACGATGCTTCGTTTGACGAGGTCGGTATCGCCGCGATGCAGCTTCAGGAGTTCCTCCAGGACGAGGAGGACGACCGCCCGCGGATGCGGGGCGGCATCTTCGAGGCGACTCCGGGGCACGTAAAGATCGTCGACTTCCCCGGAAACATCGGCGAGATCGGCAACCTGGTGCGGGACTACCTCCCGGACTTCATCAAGCAGCGGATGCCCCACGGCAAGGAGGGCGAGGCGGGGGAAGCGGGAGCCACTCCGTCAGCGGAGAGCAACGGCAGCACCGCCACCGCGGAAGCCCCGCCGGCGCCGGAGCCGCCGCCCGCTCCGGCTGCGACCACCCCGGAGCCTCCGGCCGCGCCGCCGCCGCCTAGCTCACCGTGGGACGTCGATCCGCTGGAGGGGGTCGCGCGCCAGTTGGAGGCGGTTGGGCTGGAGATCCGGTCGGTCTCCGCGGAAATGTCGAACGCCAACGCCAGCCCGGAGCAGGTGCAGGCGCTCGCCGCCAAGCTGAACCGCCTGATCGAGCGACAGAGCGACCTGCTGCGGCAGCACGCGGAGCTCAGCAGCGAGGCGGTGTAGGCGGAGAAGTCAGCCCCGGTTTACCGGTAGCGCTGGGGCCAGGGCTCGCACCTCGCGCCAAGGATGAACACCCACCGAAATCGTCATTCTGAACGCAGTGAAGAATCTCGGCAGCCGTCCTGGTCCGGAGTACGCATGCGCGTGGCGAGGAGTCGGCCTGGCGAAGCGCTCCCGAACGTGCCGGCTGACCGTGCCCCCGAAGAGCCGAGTGACGTAGATCCTTCACTCCGTTCAGGATGACTGGGGTGGGAAGGCGGGAGCGACCGTCCATGTCGCGAGAGTTGTCCCCGCCCTGTGCGTTCCGGAGGCCAATGAGCTCGGCGCAAGCTCGCCGCGGCTACGCGGCGGTGTCGATATACATCAGGATGTCGCCGCGCTGCACCAGGCGGCCGTTCTCGACCACGATCTCCAGGATCGTCCCCGCCTGCTCGGCCGGCACGTCGCTGAAGACCTTCATCGCCTCGATCAGGCCGACCACCTCGCCCTCTTCCACCTGCTGACCCACCTCCGCGAACGGCGGCGCATCGGGGGTGGCGGCGCGGTAGAAGTGACCGGTGAGCGGGGCGCGGAGCGGGACGGCCGTCTCCGGGCGCTCCGGCGCGCTCTCCTGGGCCGCCTGCTCCCCCCACACCGGAGGGGTCCAGAGGGTGTAGCGCCCCGGCGGGGTGGCTTCGTCGTCCGGGGGGCCGTACTCCACGGCGCGGAGGGTGACCTTCAGGTCGCCCTCCTGCACTTCCAGCTCTTCCAGCCCGTAGCGCGCGGCAAGCCCCATCAGCTGCTCGATGACCCGGACCTCATCCTGCTGGCTCACGCCGCCTCCTCGTTCTCTGGTCCGCCCGGCCGGTCCAGCCGGCGCAGCGCTTCCTGAATCACATCCCGCAGCTCGTCCTGGCGCAGCGCCGTCGTCAGCTCGCCGCGGGTCTTCTCGATAATACCGCGCACCGAATCGGTGGTGCGGCGCAGCCCGCCGGTGAGCGCGTCCGGATAGTCCAGCGTCACCAGCAGGTGGTAAATCTCGTCCATCTGCGCGAGCAGCGCCTCCGCATCGCCCAGGCGACCCTGGCGCATCCGGTCGAGCGTGTGCCGGCGCATCTCCCCCACCGCCTCGCCCAGCCCGTTCAGATAGGCGGGGTACTCCACGCCCATCTCCTCCGGATCCGGCACCTCACCGCCGGAGAAGACCGCCAGCACCGCGGAGGCTTCCGCGAACTCCTTCTGGCAGTCGTGCACGTAGCCGGCGGAGTAGATCTCCGGGTGCGCTTCCAGGCGGTTGCCGAGCTGCCGCACCGCCTCTCGCGCGCCGCGCAGCATCTCTCGCGCGCGGTCCAGCTCGCCGCGGTGCGCGGCGCGGATCGTATTCGCGCAGGTGCGGATGATCTCGCGGGAGAGACCGATCGCCTCCTCGCGCGCGGCATGGCGCGCGTCCAGGACGGCGCGGATCTTCTCGCTAACGGCGTCAAGCTGTGCCATGGATGAACGTAGGCCCTGGAACCGGGGTCAACCCGCGGCAATTATACCTCTTCGCCCCGGCTGCAGTTGGCAGGTTGCAGGTTCGGGGTTGGCCGCACCGTAGGGCGGGGTTCGAAACTTGCTAACCTGCTAACCTGCAACCTGCAACCTGCTTATGGCCGGGTCTGGGCGCGGATCCAGTTGCGGCGTAGTGCGTCCAGGTCATCCTCGGTGACCAGCTCCGCGGCGCGGCTCTGAATGGCGGCGACGAACGGTCCCAGCTCCGCCTGCAGCGCGGCTTCCTCGTCCGGGCTCACCGCCTCGCAGAAGGTCCGCACGTCGGGGCGGGTCAGGTCCCGGAAGGTGCCGTCGTCCGGCTCCGCGTCGAGGCGGTAGAAGGCGGCGACGATCTTTCCGTCGAACAGCGCCACCCGCAGCGAGCCCCGGTGGTACTTGCCGGTCTTGCGGGAGCGGATCGGGCGGGCGTCGACATACTCCTGCAGCAGCGAGACGGTCGACTCCAGGAACGGGTACGGCGCGGAGAAGTGGAAGGTCCCGTCGCCGTGGTCGTGCACCTTGGCGCCGGGGGTCCGCAGCAGGTTGTCGAGCAGCTTGCCGCGGTAAGCGGTGATCTCTTCGTAGGAGTGCACCACCCGCGGCATCAGGAGATCGAGCGCCACCCGCTGCGTCAGGCGCTGCTTCGGCTGCCGCGCGCCGAGGGCCCGCAGCGCGGTGCGGTCGAGGAACCGCCGGCCGGGCGCCAGGCTCTGGTGGCTCGGCTTCAGCACTGCCACCGGAAAGCCATGCGGCGACTCGAGCGCCTGCGTAAACTCCCCCACTTCCTGCGCCGTGCGCAGCCCCATTCCCACCGGGATCCAGCGCGGCAGCAGGCGCGCGGCGGGGGTGTTTTCCAGCAGCGCCGGTACCAGCCACTTGTTCTCCAGCAGGCGGTCGGTCAGGTACCCGTTGACATTGGGGAACCAGGCGGCGAAGCGGAAGTCGTCCGGGAAGCGGTCGCTGGCGCCGCTGAAGACGAGCAGGCCGATCTCCGCCGGATCGAGGATGACGGTAGTGGCGCGATCCCGGGAGCGCCGCTTGAAGCCCGCCAGGAGCAGCTTCGGGGACTCGCCGGGAAAGTCGACCCGCGCGGTGGCGCAGTAGGCAAGCTTCACCCGCTGCCGCGCCGCCAGCGGATCGAGAAACTCGCCGAGCTGCTCCAGCTCCGGAGCCGCGCCCTGCTGCCACCGCTGGCCGGGATAGGCCTGGAGGTCCGGAACCCAGTCGGTAATCGGGCAGTACGGCGCGTGCTTCTCCACCAGGTCGAAGAACGCGTCCGGGAACGGCAGGCGGGAAGCGTAGGAGTCGCAGGCGAGGAGGATCGTCCGGCCCCCCGCCAGCTCCGCCAGGCGCCTCAGCATCGGCGCCAGGCGTGCCGCCGCCGTGGAGCGCGAGCCGTACGCCTCTCCCAGGCTCTCGAGCCCACTCCCCGCGCCGCCGCGCACGTCGGTCACGCGCACGCTACCGTCCGGCGTAGGGATGCAATCAAGGGCGAAATAGCTGGGCGTCACAAGAGTAGTTTTAGCGCTCCCCTCCCGCCGCGCCACGCCGGATTGCCCGCGAACGGCTCATTCGGGCGGTTGCGCCGCGGTCTTAGCCCCACCGGATTGGATGGGGTCGCACTCCACTCGCTCGGAGTGGTCCGCGTCACCGCCGAGGCATCCTGCAGCCGTAGATACGCGGGGGAGTCGCGAGGCAGCGCCTCGGACTGAAGTCGAGGCTACACAGCGCGGCTAATGCCGCAACCCAGTTTAAGGCGGCGGAAGAAGGCTCGGTTAGTCGAGATCAGCATCGCGCCGAGGGTCCACCCCGCGCCCTCCCCGCCCGGAGCGGCCCTCCCGCGTGGGTGGCCCTCCGCGGCCCTTTCACGCTCCGGCTGCGCCTCCGCTAGCGGGCGCTGCGGGCGTGCTCCCCGACGCGCTGCGTTCCGCGTCCGTAGGCGGCGCCTGTAGCCAGATCACGGTTCACGGGCCGCTCCAGGCGGCTCAAGCGACCACCCCTCGCCAGATACTGTTGGCGAAATCGGAAAGCTTCTCCGGTGCCCCGCTGGCGCGGGGCGCGAAAGCAAGCATTCGCACTCCACAGGCTAGCCCGGAAGAGATTCCCTCTCGTCAAAAGGGAGCCGGCCTCGGTGCAGTCTGTGGAGTGCGGTGGCTTGTGTCACACGCTGTAAAGTTACGCCGCTGGTGGCGCAGGAAGGTTTTGCCGCATCGCTCGCTTGCGCGAAGGAGGCCG
>JBKBRF010000024.1:0-102818 GCA_046292385.1 Armatimonadota bacterium
CGGGCGGGACGGGAGTAGGCTGTAAGCACATCCGACTGCTCCGACTGCACAGGGCCGGCACCGCTGAAATACACCGGCACGTGCTCATTCTTCCCCTGCACCGATTTCGCCAACAGTATCCGCAAGCGCGTCACTCCGCATCGATTCGAACGGTCACAGCCGCTTCTCGCGTCGCTTCGTCTGCGAGGTGCTATCCCGCCTGTCGCAGGGGCCAGCCGGTGTATCGGGACAGGAGCTCGCCCATCGCCCACACCTCGCGCTCCCCGGATGCGAGTGCAGCCTCGTAGAGGCGCCTGCGGCGGCGCCCGTCGGAAATCCACACGCCCCAGACAGGATGAGCGACCACCAACCCCGACGTCTGCATCCGGGTCAACACCTCGAAGTGCCCGTCTTCATAGCGGCGCGTCCAGCTCCGGCCGAGGATCGAACGATCCACCTGGAAGAACTGGGGGCCTGCCCGCCACTCCTCCTTGCCCGCCAGCAGCCAGAGGAACAACCCAACAAAGGCGATCTCCATGACGGTGAAGAGCAGCAGCGAGACCCATCCCGGCATGCTGCCGCCGCCCTGGAGCGGGATGGGAGTCCCCACGCGGTCGAGGCTCCGGACTACGAGCCATCCGAAACCGAGCGCCGCGACTCCAAACCCCAGCGCTTCGAGCGTACGGGTGCGGGTTTTCCGCGTGATCAGAATCGTTCCGTCGTCTTGAGGCAGCAGGTCCCACGTCCTCAGCGCCTCTTCCGGGCGTGTGGCAAGCCGATCCATCCATGCCTCCGTTCGCAAGCGTCCAAACTGGTCAATGTCCGAATGTACCCGGTCGGAGCCTGGCATAAGCCTCCTCTGCGCGCAACCCATGCAGGGAGGCCCATCTAATGCGGAGTGGGAGCGTGTTGGGGCACCTCTCGCAGCCGGAGGGTGCAGGGTGCAGGTCGGTGATGGCGGGGGAGTGCCCTGCGAGCGGTCTCGCCCCAGCATCGCGTGCCGTCTCGTGACGACGAGGCGCGTTTTCGGCGCCTCTCACGTAATACGAGCCGTCCTCAACGGTGCTGCCGGAGTGACGCGCTCGCGCGGCCCTTCTTTGGGGGTGAAGTCGTGGACGGCAAGAGGCGCGGGCGGATCGGTGTTGGCGCGGGGAAGCCGCTCGTCCCCCAGCGGGCGGCTATGGCTCGGTGGGCGTTTTGAGAATGAGAACGAGAACGAGAAGGAGAAGGAGCCATTCTAAGGGCGGAGTGCAGAGGGCGGAGTGCAGAGGGCGGAGTGCAGAGGGCGGAGTGCAGAGGACCGAACCCCTCGTGCGCGGGGTCTGAATTCCGCACTCCGCCCTCATCCCTCTGCCCTTAGGCACGTCCCCTTATCCCCTTTTCTTGCACCTGCTCGGTTAGCTCAGCACTTCTTTCACTACCGTTCCGAAGACGTCCGTCAGGCGGAAGTCGCGGCCGGCGTGGCGGAAGGTGAGCCGCTCGTGGTCCAGGCCGAGCAGGTGGAGGAGCGTGGCGTGGAGGTCGTGGACGTGCACCCGGCCTTCCACCGCTTTGAAGCCGAAGTCGTCCGTGGCGCCGTGGGCGTAGCCGCCTTTCACGCCCGCGCCGGCCAGGCAGGTGGTGAAGCCGAAGTGGTTGTGGTCGCGGCCGTTGGCGCCCTCGGTGGTCGGCGTGCGGCCGAACTCTCCGCCCCAGACCACCAGCGTGTCTTCCAGCATGCCGCGGCGCTTCAGGTCGCGGAGCAGCGCCGCCATGGGGCGGTCGATGTCGGCGGCGAGGTTGCGGGTCAGGTTGTCGTGGTCGGAGTGGGTGTCCCACGGCTGGCCGTTGCCGTAGTAGACCTGCGTGAAGCGGACCCCTCGCTCCGCCAGCCGGCGCGCCAGCAGGCAGCCGTGCGCGAAGTGGCCGGATCCGTACTCCTCCCGCACCGACTCCGGCTCGCGGGAGAGATCGAAGGCGTCGGTGGCGGCGAACTGCATCCGGAAGGCGGTCTCCATCGCCTTGACCCGCGCCTCCAGCGCCGCGTCGCCGGGCGAGCTGCCGCGCTCCAATTCCTTCAGCAGGTCGAGCTGGCGCTGCTGCGCCTCCGGGCTGCGGGAGCGGTGCCGCAGGAACGGGATCATCTCGCCCGGGCTCAGGTTGGAGTGGTTGATGTAAGTGCCCTGGAATTCGCCCGGCAGGAAGCCGCTGGTCCAGAGCTCCGCGAAGCGGACCGGCGCCCCGGGGCAGAGCACCACGTAGCCCGGCAGATTCTCGTTCTCCGATCCGAGCCCGTAGAGCAGCCAGGAGCCCATGCTCGGACGCGTCGGCGTGATGCTGCCGTTATTGAGCATGAAGAGCGCCGGCCCGTGGTTCGGGTTGTCGGTGTGGCAGCCCCGCAGCACGCAGACGTCGTCGATCAGCTCCCCGAACCGGGGCAGCAGCTCGCTCACCGGCAGGCCGCTCCGGCCCCGCGGGCTGAACCCGAACGGCACCGGCATCAGGCCGCCGGTCGCGTTCTCCGTCCGGAGCTGCACCTCCGCCGGCCGCTGCCCCGCGAACTGGTTGATCTTCGGCTTCGGGTCGAAGAAGTCGCCCTGGAACGGTCCCCCGTTCATGAAGAGCTGGATCACCCGCTTCACCTTCGGCGGGTGATGCGGCCGCGGCAGCGCCGCCGCACTCTCCCGCTGCAGCAGCGCCCCCAGCCCCAGCACGCCCAGTCCGCCGCCCAGGCGGCCCAGCATCTCCCGACGAGAAACGATTTTCATAGTGCTTACCGGACCGTGTAAGAAAAGGAGATAAGGGGATGAATTGGGGATGAGGGGGATGTTGGAAGGGCAGAGGGATGAGGGCGGAGTGCGGAATTCAAACTCTCCGCACCAGAGGTTCGGTTCTCCGCACTCCGTCTTTAGAACGGCTCCTTCTCCTTCTCTTTCTCGTTCTCATTCTCAAATGGCCCACCGAGCCATAGCCGCCCGCTTGGGGACGATCAACTCGCTCGTGAGGTTCGGAGCTCATCCCCACATCTCCAATTCCATCCCCTTATCCCCCACATCCCCCTATCTCCCTTCTTACACCGGTTCCTATTCCAGGTACATCAGCTCGTTGCGGGCGAGGAGGACTTCCAGGTATTCCTGCCAGGCGGGGGCGGGGGGCTCCTCGGCGCCGGCGGGCAGCAGGTAGCGGCGCGCCGACTCCAGTTCTTCCGGCAGCGCGGCGCGGCCGTAGAGGAGCTGGTGGGCGCGCTCGATCCGCGCTTCCAGGCCGGCCGGCGCCTCTTTCTCCAGCCGGGCGGCGAGCGCGGTCGCCTGCTGGGCGATGAACTCGCTGTTCAGCACGTAGAGCTGCTGGAGTGGCGTGGTGGTGTGGAAGCGGGCGGCGCTGTGCGTCACCGGGTCCGGGAAGTCGTAGAGCCGGAGCAGGTGGTCGAGGTCGCGGCGCTTGACCACGCCGTAGAGCGTGCGGCGGACGTTCGCCGGGGCGCTCAGCTCCTGCGGGGCGCCGCCGACCGTCCGGTCGAGCTGGCCGCTGGCACTCAGGATCGCGTCCCGCCACGCCTCCACCTCCAGCCGGCGGCGGATCATCCGTCCCAGCAGCCGGTTGTCCGGATCGGCGGCGGCCAGCTTCGGCGCGGCGCCGCCGCCCTGGCGGTAGGTGGAGGAGAGCACGATCTCCCGGTGCAGCCACTTGAGTGACCACCCCGCCGCGATGAAGCGGCCGGCGAGGTCGTCCAGCAGCTCCGGGTGCGACGGGCGGTCGCCCTGGGTGCCGAAGTCGCTGGGGGTCTCCACCAGTCCCCGGCCGAAGTAGTGGCGCCAGACGCGGTTGACGATCACCCGCGCCGCCAGCGGGGCGGAGTCGCGGAAGACCGCCTCCGCCAGCTCGCGCCGGCCGCTCCCCTGCGAGAACCGCGCCGGCTCGCCGCGGGAGAGGACCGCCAGGAAGCGCCGCGGCACCACCTCGCCTTCCCGGGAGACGTTGCCGCGGAGCTGCATCGGCACGTCCTGGCCCACCCCGTCCCGGTGCTCCACCCGCGTGCGGTCCGGCCCGTCCGGCAGCACCTGCACGCTGGCGGTCTCCACCGCGTAGGCGATGGGGGCATCGAAGTGCGGAGTGGTGGCCCGAAGCGCCGACGCCTTCCGCTTCAGCGACTCGGCTTTCTCCGGCTCCTTCTGTTGAAGCTGCTGCGCTTCGGCCTCCAGCGCCTTGACCTGCGCGCGGGCAGTGAGCACCGCCTTCGCCTCCACCTCCGGCACCAGAGGGCGCGGGGCCAGGCGGGTCGAGGCGAAGACGCCGGCCAGGGCGTAGTAGTCTTTGGCGGAGATCGGGTCGAACTTGTGGTCGTGACAGCGGGCGCAGGCGACGGTGAGCCCGAGCAGCGTGCTGGAGACGGTGTGGATCCGCTCCTCCCACTCCTCCGCCACGACCGTCTTGATCACGTCCGGCGCCAGCTTCAACTCCTTCCAGTAGGAGGGGCTGAGGCCGAGGAACCCGAGCGCGGCAAGGTCGGCGGGCGGCGTGCCGGGCATCTCGTCCGCGGAGAGCTGCAGCTTTACGAAGCGGTCGTACGGCACGTCGCGGTTCAGGGCGTCGACCACCCAGTCGCGGTAGAGCCACGGCTGCGCGTCGGTCTGCGCCCACGCCTCCAGAACGTCCGCATAGCGGGCCAGGTCGAGCCAGTGCCGCCCCCACCGCTCCCCATAGTGGGGCGAGGCGAGCAGCCGCTCCACGACGCGGCGGTAGGCGTCAGGCCGGCGGTCGGCAACGAACGCCTCGATCTCCTCCGGGGTGGGCGGGAGGCCGGTCAGGTCGAACGAGACGCGGCGGAGGAGCGTGCGGCGGTCGGTCGGGCTCGCCGGCCCGAAGCCTTCCTTCTCTAAGCGCGCCAGGAGGTAGTGGTCGATCCGCCGGGTCGGCCAGCCCGTCCGCTTCACCGCGGGCGGATCGCTCTTCCGCAGCGGCTGGAACGACCAGTGCCGTTTCGCCGCACCCGGCTTCGCGGCCGGCTTCGCGGGGGCCGGCCAGGCGGCGCCGCGCTCCACCCACTCGGTCAGCGTGCGGATCTCCGCGTCGGAGAGCTTCCCCGCCGGGGGCATGCGCAGGTGGGTGTCGGCGTAGCTCACCGCCTTGAGCAGCAGGCTCTTCTCCGGCTCGCCGGGCACCACCGCCGGGCCGCCGTCGCCCCCTTTCCGCATCGCGGCGCCGTCGTCCAGCCGCAGCCCACCCTGGGTCACCTTGGCGGAGTGGCAGGCGGTGCAGTGCTTCGCCAGGAGGGGGCGGACCCTCGCCTCGAAGAAGCGGACCTCTTCCGGCGAGGCCGCGGCAGCGGGAGGCGCCGGCTCGGGCGCGCTCGCCGCCACGAACGGCGCCGCGGCGCAGACCGTCAGCAACGCTGTAAGTAACACCCGACCCAGGCGCGACTGCTCGCCGTTTCTCATGCCTTACCCCCGGAGAGTAAGAGCGCGCGCCGCCGCGGAGGTTGCAGGGAGCCGCGCCGCCTATTCCGCGAAATGCTGCAGGCGGGCCAGCTTCTCCGGGTTCCGCATCACGTAGATGCCGGTGATCCGCCCGTCCGCCATCTCCAGGGAGACGGCGGTGTTCACCCGCCCGTTCCGGAAGGTGAGGAACCCGGGACGGCCGTTGAGCTCCACCGGGTAGATCGGGTCCTCGCTGTGGAACTTCTGCCTCACGCCCAGGAGGTAGCGGGCGACGTTCCGCGCGCCGTGGATCGGGTTCAGCGCGGCGGTCGCCTTGCCGCCGTGGTCCGACCAGACGGTGATCTCGTCGCTCAGGAGCGAGACGAGCCCGGGGAGGTCGCCCCGCTCGCAGGCCGCGGCGAACCGGCGCGAAAGCTCTTCGCGTTGGGCCGGCGACGGCTCGAACCGCGGGCGGCGGGTGGAGAGGAATTCCCGCGCCCGCCGCGCGATCTGCCGGCAGTTTGCCTCGCTCTTGTCGACGATGCGGGCGACCTCCGCGTAGTCGTAGTCGAATACCTCGCGCAGTAGGAAGACCGCCCGCTCCACCGGGTTCAGGCTCTGGAGCAGCACCAAGAAGGCGGTCGAGAGCGTCTCCGCCCGCTCCGCCGCGTCCGGCTCCGTCTCGCGCGTCAGGAGCGGCTCCGGCAGCCACGGCCCAACGTAGCTCTCCCGCCGCGCTCGTGCCGACTGCAGGTGGTCCAGGCAGAGCCGCGTCACCACTGCCGCCAGGTAGGAGCGGACCGACTGCACCCGGCCGTCCCGCGCCCGCTGCCACCGGAGGAAGGCGTCCTGCAGGATATCCTCCGTCTCGGCCACCGTCCCGAGCATGCGGTACGCGATACCGAACAGGTAACCCCGGTGCTGCTCGAACGAATCAGCAGGAGGCACAGGCAGCTTTGCACAGCTCGTGGAACCTGGATGACAGCTGCGGTCCTCGATCTCTGGCTGTATCGACATGGATAACTCCCAACTGAACCGGCTACTGGCCCAGACGAGCGACTGGCGATGGGCGGTGCGCCTCGACGCACTGCAGGCGCTCGCGCCGTGCGCGGACGCGCGGATCCTTCCCGTCCTGATCGGGCTCCTGGGAGATCCCGACGCCCGCGTGCGCGAGCGGGTGGTCGAGCTGCTCGGCGAGCGCGGCGACCGGGACGCAGTCCCTCATCTCTGTAACGCATTGAGTGACTGGAGCTGGCATGTCTGTGAAAAGGCGGCGGTCGCGCTGGGAAGGCTCGGCGATCCGCGTGCCGTGCCGTTTCTGATCTCTGCCCTCGAAAAGCGCACCTGTCCGGCGGTCGCGGTCGCCCTGGGCCGGCTCGGTGACGCCAGAGCAATTCCGGCTCTCTGCGAGGCCGCCGGACCCGAACGGCCCACCGCCACCCGTCGAGCTGCCTTCGCCGCGTTAGCAAAGCTCGACGACTCCGCCGCGGTGGAGCCGCTCTGCCAGGCGCTCCGAGATCCGGACGAACAGGTCCGCATCGCCGCCGCCCGCGCGCTCGGCGATCTGGCGGAGCGCACCGGCGCCGGTGCGCTCCGCGCGGCTCTCCCGCCCCTCCGGCGGCGCCTCCGCTGGCTTACGGGGGAATCGGACGAATACGCTCCCTTCAGAGACTCTATCGACAGGATCGAGGCAGCCACCTCCGGCGTCAAGGCCCTGCCGGTTCCGAGTCGATCGCGCACCGGCGACGCTTCCGAGCTGCCTCTGCCGGCCGGTACCACGCCCGAACTGGAAGGGAGGCCGCTCCCCGGCGAACCGAATCGGTCTACCGGGGAGCTTCCTCCCGACGAGAGCAAGTTATCCGGCTCGACCGGCGACGCCCTCCGCCTGTTACGAGGACGCTGGCCCCGAAAGCGCTAGCGCCTCTGGGGCCGCGGCTTCCGGTGCGCCCTCGTGTTCGGCAAGTATCGCCCGGGCGGCGGCGCGGGCGCTGGCGAGGCTGGCGTCGGCGAGCATCCCTTTGGGACCGACCCAGTCGCCCGCCAGGAAGAGACCGGGAGCGTCCTCGACCGTACACCCGGGCCGGCCCGGCTCTCCGCCGAGGTCGGCGCGGGGGAGGGCGCTGACGGCCAGCATGTTCGGCAGGTACTCCCGCGCCTGCAGCTCGTCTCGCCAGCCGGGCTGGAACCGATCGAGGAGCCCCTCCAGCTCCCGCTCCACCGCGGCCGGATCGGCTGCCGGCTCCGAGCCGAGGTAGCGAGCGAGATGGATTAACGCTCCGCCCTCCGGCGTGAGCCGCGCCGACTCGGAGTGCACCGAGAAGTAGAGCGGCTGGTCGAGCCCCAGCGCGAAGAGGGCGTCCGGGTTCGGCAGCCGGCGCAGCCCCACCGCGAGGCACGCGACTCGCATCGGGATCGCCTGTTCCGCCCGGACCCTCAGCGACTCGACCGCCGGCGACAGCGCGGAGGCGACCGCCGGCCTGGCGGTGATCAGCACCTGCTCCGCCCGCCAGTGGGAGCCGTCCGCCAGCGCCACTCCCCGCCCGCCCTCGTCCAGCTCCACGCCGTCGACCCGGCTCTCCGGCACGATCCGCGCGCCCGCCGCCTCCGCCGCGCGCCGCAGGCCGTCCACCAGGCTCTGCCAGCCGCCG
The DNA here is from genome assembly GCA_046292385.1 of Armatimonadota bacterium. Lineage (GTDB taxonomy): Bacteria > Armatimonadota > SYMT01 > SYMT01 > SYMT01 > JBKBRF01. The sequence goes on from JBKBRF010000024.1 coordinate 8,024, forward strand.
TCGAGGTAGAGCACGCCCGCGGAGCCGCGCTGGAGCTGCCGCACCGCCGCGCCGGCGCTCAGGCGGGCGGGATCGTGCGCGAAAGTGCTCAACCGGATCAGCGCCTCGAGCAACTGCCGGACCTCCGCCCGCTTCACCGCCCGGTCGAGCCAGTCTGAAAGCGGCTCGGCGTCCAGCTCCCGCGGGTCGAGCTGCGGAATCCGGCTCTGAAACTGCGCCAGCTCCAGCTTGGCCGCCGGTCCCAAGAGGTTGGAGAGGGCCAGGTCGGCCGCGGTCCGGGGGAGGCGGTAGACCTCGTCGCCGCGCAGCGCCCAGAGCCCGCGGCTGGGTGACGGCTGCCCGGAATAGGAGACTCCGAGCTCCGCCAGCACCTGCACCCCAGCGCCGCCCCGGTAGAGGGCGTGGGGCCCCCGGTTCAGCGAGTAGCCGTCCACAGTCCGCGTGGCGGCCCGCCCGCCGGGAGCACCCGAGTCGAACACCACCACCTCTCGCCCCGCTCGCGCCAGGTATGCCGCCGCGGCGAGCCCTGCCAGCCCGGCGCCGACGATCGCCACGTCGGCGCGCTGCTCTCTCACGTGCATCGCTTTCTCCCTTTGATTCCTTCGCCAAGCCGCAGGGAAGACGAAGCAGCGGCGCACGGTGTGACATGCCACCCCAGATTTTTTACGGCCTTGCCCGTCTCGGACAGAGCTTTTTTGTCTGTTGGTCCGTAGGGAGGGGTTTGTTCGCTCGCTAATCGGGGAACGACAAGCGCGGGGCCGGACCTCCGAGCGTTCGCCTGGTCGCGGCGCGGCCAGATTCTCGTTCGGGCTGCCGGCCGTCCGGCGGATTCTAGTTTTTCCGTTTAGCTGGTGGGGTAAGCGGGGTAACTTGCGACCAAGCGGCACCCCGCACGGTGATGCCCCAGCCGTGCTCCCCCCTGCAGCAGCACCCAGAGGAGGACCTCCGTATGTCCGAGAGAGAGACGCAGGACGACGCGCGTGAGATGACCGTCGCCGAGGCCGGCCGCAAAGGCGGGCAGACGGTGAAGCAGCGATACGGCAGCGACTTTTACGGCGAGATCGGCCGTAAGGGCGGCAGCACCACCAAGAAGAAGTACGGCCCGCAGCACTACGCGGACATCGGCCGCCGCGGCGGCCAGACCACGGCGGAGCGCCACGGGCAGGAGTTCTACGAGAACATCGGCCGCAAGGGCGGTCAGCGCGTGCGCGAGCTGATCGAGCGCGGCAAAGAGATCAACGGCGAGTAGCCCCTCACTGGTCGTGATCCCGACCGGATTCTCGTCCGGTTAGCCCGTTCCCGAGCTACGTTTTCCGCCCCCCGGAGCACCCCGGGGGGCGATGGGCCCAACCGCAAGATCCTTTCACTCCTTGACTGGGCCGTTCCTGGCCTACCCGCCGGCAGCGCTGCGTACCCGCGCTCTCGCGGGTGCTCCGCGCGCCCGCGAGCGATCCCCGGCCGTTGCGTCTTTGTGGATTCGCCCCAGAGCAAGCGCCAGGCAGGCAAGCAGAGGAGGGATTCCCTCGGCAGGGACCGACATACTAATCGAAGATGGACATACCGGTTCACCGCCTGCTGGGCAAGCGCTGACAGGGTATGCTAAAGTGGGCAATGAGCAGTGGGCAATCTACCGTCCAAGCCTGGGGCGGCACGCTGCTCGTGTCCCCATCGCCTCTCCGCCGCTCCGGCGAGGAGGCATCTCGGTAAGACTCAGTTCTCCCGGCGAAGTGCAAGCGGAGTGGCTGGAGGCAACATGGATACTCCATTTCCTCCGCCGAACGCCGGACCGGGCGTGTTGAGCCTGACTATGGACCAGGCATCGGAGGAAACCCATGAATAAGAAGTGGGCACTCTGGGCAGGCGCGGCCCTTGCGGCCGGTGCGCTTCTGCCGAGTGCAGCCCGGGCTCAGGGGGGCGCCTTCGCGGACGTCCCGATGAACCACTGGGCGTATGACGCCGTGAACCAGCTTGCCGAAAAGGGTATCTTTACCGGTTATCCGGATGGTACCTTCGCCGGCCGGCGCGCCCTCACTCGCTACGAGTTCGCCATCGCCCTCCAGCGCATGCTCGCTGAAGTGCAGCGGATGATCGACGCCGCCAAGCTGCAGGGTCCCAAGGGCGACCCGGGTCCGGCCGGCGCGCGGGGACCGGCCGGCGAGCGCGGTCCGATCGGACCTCCGGGACAGCCCGGGCCTCGGGGCGAGGGCGTCAACCCGGCCGAGCTGGAGCGGATCAACCGCGAGCTCGGACTGCTCCGCTCGGACGTGACCAACCTGCAGAACCTGGCGAAGGAGTTCAGCGCTGAGCTGGCGATGCTGGGTGCGGACCTGGAGCAGGCCAAGCGGAACATCGCCGCGCTCAACGAGCGCGTCGGCCGCGTGGAAGCGACGATCGCCCGGATGCCGAAGATCACCGGCACGGTGAACATCGGCGCCCGCGCCGCCTCCGTGACCACGGATGGCGCGGCGGCCGGCGGCGTGCTGGGCGGCGCCCTGCCCAAGGGTGCCGGCAACCAGGGCTTCAAGAACATCGCCGAGGGTCTGCTCGGCGGCGTGGCGGGTGCCGGCGGCGGCAACTTCGTACCGGGCCTCGTGGACCGGGACGGCCGTCTCCTCAACCCGAGCAGCAACCTGCTGGAGCCGGTCAATGTCTTCTACGACATCGACCTCGGCATCACCGCGCCGATCAGCGACCTCGCCACGGCCCGCCTGCTCCTGAACGCCGGTAACTACCTGCGCGGCTACCTCGGTAACCGCATCAGCCAGGTGAACCCGTTCATCGACGGCGGCGCGGAAGGCGCGAACGGTCTCCCCACCTTCACGGTGGAGGACGTGGTTCCCTACTACCTCTACATCGAGACCCCGGTCAGCCTCTTTGGGGCGGACACGCAGGTCACGGTGGGTAAGTTCGGGCACCAGTTCACCCCCTACACCCTGAAGATGGTCGATGTAGACAGCTACTTCTACAACGACAAGACCGACCTGGGTGACTACCCGATCGCGGGTGCCCGGGCGAACTTCGACGCTCTCGGCCTGAACTGGAGCGCCTACGCCGGTGTCCACGACACCGACTACGCGCAGCTCACCAGCACCGCGGGCTTCGTGGTGCCGGGCCTCTACGTGTCCGGCAACGTCACCGGCTTCCCGGTGCCGATCAGCATCGGCGACATCGCCCGCTTCCAGCCGCAGGGCAGCTGGGGCCCGGCCGCCATCGCGGCGACCGGCGCTCTCCCCGGCTCCTCGCTGCTCGAGCAGAGCGCGGGTATCCGGGCGACCTACGCCGGCAAGCGGTTCCAGCTCGGTGGCACCTACCTCGCAGCGGCGGCCAGCATCTCCAACGACCCGACTTTCGCGGTCGAGGATGCGTTCCGGCAGCTCCACGTGATGGGTGCCGACCTGAACTTCAAGCTCTTCGGCAACGTCGGCATCAGCGCCGCCGTGACGCAGAGCGAGTGGGACGGCCAGTTCACCGGCAACACCCAGAAGTTCTTCGGTCTGGGTGAGAACGATCGCCGCGCGTGGGACATCCGCGCCGGGCTCCCGATCGGCCGCGGCCACGTCGCCGGTTACTACAAGAAGATCGGCGAGGGCTTCGACTCTCCCGGTTACTGGGGCCGGCTGGGCAACTGGATCAACCCGCGCGGTATCGAGGGTTGGGGTGGAACGGTCGAGTACCCGCTGAGCAGCCGCCTGGCTCTCTCCCTGGAAGGCGCGAAGTACAACTACAACGCGTTCAACCGGGCGGGCGTGCCGAGCAGCGACCTCACCTACGCTCGCGCCGGACTGCGCTTCCCGCTCACCAGTGCCAACAGCATCGACTTCGGTGTTGAGTACGTGGATTACGATCCCGACGCGGCGGGTGGCGTGAATCGCACCGAGCGGTACTACAACGTGGGCTGGACGCATCAGTTCAATCCGAACATGAGCTTCCGCCTCCTCTACCAGCTCATGAACGTGAGCAGCGCCGGCCAGTTCGAGCTCCCGGGCTTCGACTACGAGGCGCACATCATCGCCACCCAGTTCCAGGTCCGGTTCTAACCGGCACCGCCCAACTTGGGTAGACGATTGGCCCCCGGGAAACCGGGGGCCAACTTTCTTGGTCTGGGGGCCGGCGCGGTGTGGACCGACTTTTCCGAATGAGAACCCCTGCGCCGTGTGTAGCTACCGGGCGGTTGAAACCGCGGCAACCACTGCACGAAGTTTTATCCCCCGGACGGGGGACCGCCTCCGCGGACTGAGAAGGTCCGGTCGGGATTACGCCTCCATCATTCTTCCCATCCACTTCTCCTAATCAGCCCATTCCATACCTGAGCTCCAAGCTGACCCATTGTTCCTGAATCAATCTCCCCGGAGTCTGCTGTGAAGACCGCGCACGTTGTCTCGCCCGTTCTGCTTGCTACGCTCCTGGCCGTGCCCGCCGCCGCGGAAGAGGCTGGTGCGCCGGAGCCGCCGTCCCCGCCCGCACCCGCGGCACAGACGGAGCCGGCGGCGCCCGCAGCCGCTCAGCCCCCTGCGGAGCAGCCGCCCGCGGAGCAGCCGCCCGTGGAGCAGCCGCCCGTGGAGCAGCCGGAGACTCCGGCCGGGCCGCAGGAGCTGACGATCGGGTCGGTCACCATCTCCGGGCAGGAGTTCAATACCGACCCGCAGACCGGCCAGACGATCGTCACCGGCGATCCGAAGGCGGTGAGCGGGAGCGACGTGATCACGGCGACCCGCATCATCATCTCGCCGCCCTCCCAGTTCATCGCGGAAGGGAACGTGGTGATCCACCGGAACGGCCAGGTGATCAAGTCGCAGCGGCTGGTCTACAACTTCGCCACGCGGGAGGGGCAGGCGGAAGACTCCGATACCGTCTTCAACCAGTACTACCTCGACGCGAACCAGGTCTTTCTCCGGCCGGGCGGCTCCTACCTGGGCCGCGGCGCGGCGGTGACCACCTGCGACCTGGACAACCCGCACTACCAGTTCCACGCCCGCACCGTCACGATCTACCCGAACGACCGGATGATCCTGGAAGATATCGGGGTCGACCTGCTGGGCGTGCGGCTGGCGACGATTCCACGCTACGTGAAGTCGCTCCGGGAAGAGGATGAAGAGCGGCGCTCCTGGCTTCCGACCTTCGGCTACAACAGCCGGGACGGCCTCTACGCGCAGAAGGAGTTCGTCCTGCAGCGCACCGGGCGGCTCTGGCTGGACGCCGACGTGCGCCTGAACACCTCTCGGGAGCCCTCGCTCGGGCTGCTCGCCGCCACGCCCGGCGAGGTGCAGCTCGTCGGCGCCCTTTATTACCGGGACATCGCGGACAACCAGCGGGTGCGGTTCCTCCAGGTGAGCCGCCTGCCGGAGGTGGGCCTCGTCTGGACGCCGCGGGAGCGCCCCCGGACCGGCCGCTTCCTGGCCAACCAGGTCCCGGGCGTGCGCCGCTCCGAGCACCTCGACCTGAGCCGCGAGTGGATCCTCGGCGCGCAGCTTTCCGCCGGCTACTTCCAGCAGCACCGGGGCAGCAGCATCGTCCAGGACGACAGCGAGAGCAAAGACGGCTTCCGGGCCACCCTGCAGGCGCAGGGGATTCTGCCGCGGGTCAAGCTGGGACCGCTGGAGCTGAACGACCTGCGGCTGTTGGCGCGGCAGCACCTGTACGACACGGGGCAGGCCTACACGGTCTTCGGCACCGGCATCGGCAAGCAGTGGCGCTTCGGCAACTGGCGCTTCCGCATCGACCGGTTCGACCAGTTCACCATGGGCTCCACGCCGTTCTTGTTCGACGACGTGGAGCTGCGACAGGAGTGGCGCCCGCAGATCACGTTCGAGACCCGCGGGTTCTACTTCGACTACTCCGCGCGCATCCGCGGCAAGAATGGGGAGCTGTTCGACCAGATCTTTACGATCGGCAAGCTCTTCCACTGCATCGAGCCCCGGCTGACGTATCGGGTCCGCCGGAGCGAGATCGGCTTTCAGATCCGGATTCCCGGCCTCTTCGGCGGGGAGTCGACGGTCGGTGAGCCGCGGACTTCCGGCGTCGGCGATCCGAAGAGCCGCACCGAAGGGGCCGAGACCTCCCCCACGGAGCCCGGCCCCCAGAGCCTCGGCACCCTGCCGTTCTTCACCCGACGCTAACTGCTCGAGGGAGAGACAGAGAGACGGAGCGACAGAGGGACAGAGGGACAGAGGGACAGAGGGATACCGAGCCGTCGGACTCGCGGAGCGGATGCTGCCATTCGCAGACAGCGCTCTCCGTCCCTCTGTCTCTCCATCTCTCTGTCGTTCCCGATAAGCGGCCCAGGCTCCGCACGAAAAAGTGGGAGCCTGGCAACCGTGCACTGGGTCTACAGGCGGGAGGTTCTATGCTGCCGCTGCTGCTGCTCGCGTCTGTCGTCGCCCTGGGCGGCGAGGCTGGAGCGAGGGAGGGGGTTACGGCCCGCCCCCTGCTCGCTGCGGAACCACGTCCCGGACCGGCGCCCGTGCGGCCGGTCGGGTCGATCGTGTTGGGACGGCGCGGCCAGCGGGACTGGTTCGCGGCGGCCCCCGGCCGCGCGTGCTATCAGCTCGCGTGGCGAGACCTCCACCTCGGCTCGGAATCGGTGCTCCTGGATGGTCGCCGCCTGCGCGAGGGCCGCGACTACCAGTTCGACGCCGCGCGCGGCACGGTGACGCTGCTCGCGCCGCCGGACCGGGAGCGGGTGCTGGAGGTGCGCTATCTCCGCCGCCCGGTCTTTTCCGAGCCGGCAGACCCGGTCCTCCGGGCGCCGGCCCTCGCAGCGCCGCGCTGGACCGAGACGGAGGGACTGCGCCGCCGCCTCGCGGAGACGCTGGCCGCTGCCGACGCCTCCATCGGCGCTCCGGCCCCGTCCTCCGGCGTCGAATCGGCGGAGGCGCTCCGAGATCAGCTCTTGAGCGGGCTGCGCCAGACGGTGCTGCAGGAGGAGCTGCAGGGCGAGCCCGCTGAGAACGGCAGCTTTACGTATACCCGCAGCGACGCCCTGGAGCCGGGCGCGCTGGCGGACGAGCGGGAGGAGTTCCGCACCCAGCTCAACCTGCGACCGAATCCCGGCGGGCGACTGGTCTATTCCGACTACTACTCCCGCGGCAGTCTCTTCTCGGACAGCTACGAGGAAGCCGAGCGCCGCAAGCTGCAGTTCGAGCAGAGCTGGGGGAAGTCGGAGGTCGGACTCCGCTGGGAGCGGCAGCGCACCGACGGCTACGGAGTGGCGAACGCGCTCGACGCGCTCTCCCTGAGCTTTACGCGGCAGTTCGGCCGCAGCTCCGCGGAGGGGCTGCTGGCGTACGAGAACTCGCTCTCTCGGGGCTGGTCGACCGAAAGCCTCTTCAGCCTGCGCCCGGCCTTCACGCCCTGGCTCAAGGGACACGCCGGCCTGTTCCACCAGTTCTCCGAGTACTCCGGGAGCACCCTGGAGAGTGCCGCCAGCCTGACCGTCTCTCCGGGGCCGGACACAGAGGCGACCGTGGGGATCCGCCAGTCCGATTCGGAGCTGTACGGCCGGTACGGACTGCTCTCCGGGCAGGTGACCACCACCGCCTCCGACTGGCTGGAGTTGACCGGAGAGGCCTCGCGCCGGGATTCCGACCAGTTCGGCGCCGTCAACACCATCGGGCTGGGACTTGCCGCGCGGCCGACCCAGCGCACCCTGCTGGAAGCGGCCTTCTCCGAGAGCACCGGCGCCCAGCTGGGGCGCGAGCGCACCGAAACCTTGCGGCTGAGCGCGGACCCGGCCGCCTGGATCCGGCTCCAGCTCGGCTACGACCGGCTGCGCAGCGACGACGAGGGGCTCTCCGAAAGCACGCTCTGGATGCTGACGCTCGGCGGCGAGCGGTACGTCCGCCTGGAGGGCTACGCGGGTCGCCACAGCCTTACGGAGGAGGAGCTCCTCACCGACGCACTCTACCGCCTGGAGATCCGCCCGTGGGAGCCGCTCGCCTTCTCCGGGTCGCTCCGCCAGGTGGAGGGCGACGAGCACGAGCAGTCGCTCGCCGGCATCGGCGCCTCCCTGCGGCTGCTGAGCATCCTCGACGTGAGCGCCGCCTTCCGTCGGCCGACCGACCTGCCGGAGGACCAGCCCGAGCTGGTGGGCCGGGACTTGAGCCTGAGCCTGACGCCGGTCTCCGGATTCCGGCTCTTCGGCCAGCACTCGCTGCGGCCCGAGGACTCCCGCGGGATGCTGCTGGACGAGGCCCACCACAGCTTCGGCCTGGAGACCCGGCTCGGGAGCTTCGCGCTGCAGGGGATGACCACCCGGATGCAGGGGCCGGTGGGCCTGGCCCCCGGGACGCGGCACGACCTGCTCGCCAGCCTGGAGCTCGGCAGCACCCGCCTCTTCGGCGGCCTGCGCCTGGAAGACACCGTCCCCAGCGACCCGTTCCGCCGCCGCGTCTACCGCTTCGGAATCGAGCAGTCCGCCGGCGACTCGTTCTTCCTGCTGCTCGAGGGACAGCTCGGCTGGGTCACCCAGGCCGGCGGCAGCAGCCTGCGAGACCCGAGCGACACCCGCGCCCAGGCCCGCCTGGGACTGCGGTTCTGATTCCGAACCGGGATTCACCGCAGAGACGCGGAGCACGCGGAGAGAACCCGAACCTGATTCACCGCCAAGACGCCAAGAACGCAAAGAGGAACCAGAAGGGAAACCCCCGGGGCCGCTGTACGGCACTCGAGACGCGCAGCAGGCCCATTCCTCTTGGCGAGCTTGGCGCACTTGGCGGTTAGTTCAGTTCGGATCCGGGCCCCGGTTCTCTCCGCGACCTCTGCGTCTCTGCGGTGAATCAGGTTCCGGTTCCTCTCGGTGCTCTCTATGCGCTCTGTGGTGAGAAGGCCTGGATCTACTCCGCGGTGGGCTCCTGCTGGCTGGCGACGAGGGGCGGGCCTTCCTGGAGCAGGAGGTCGACGAAGGCGCGCTGGGGGCGGGAGAGGCTCTTGCCTTTGCGGTGGATGATGGCGAGCGGCCGGCGCAGCGGCACGTTGCCGAGCCGCACGGCGCGCAGGGTGCCGTTGCGGGCTTCCTGCCGCACGGAGAGCTGCGGCACCAGGGAGACGCCGAGGCCGACCTCCACCATCTTCTTCAGGATCTCGATGTTGTCGCACTGCAGCCGGATCTCCGGGCGGACCGATTTTTGCGCCAGGATTCCGTCGATCGCTCGCCGCGTCGGAATCTCGCTCTGGAAGGCGACGAACGGCTGCCCGTTCAGCTCCGACATCTCCACCGACTCCCGCGCCGCGAACGGGTGCTCCGGGTTGCAGATCAGCACCAGGTCGTCTTCCAGAAACGGGACGATCACCAGCCCGCTCCGCGCCTCCGGGTAAGCCACGAGGCCCAGGTCCGCCGTGCCGTCCGCCACGGAGTGGTAGACCTGGTCCGACTGCTGGTACTCGATGTGCAGGTGGACCTCCGGGTAGCGGCGGATGAACTCCTTCAGCGGCGCGGGCAGCTCGTAGAGACCCACGCTGTGAATCGTGGCGAGCCGGATGCTCCCCAGCACCCGCTCCTGCCGCTCCTGAATCGTCGTCTTCAGGTCCTGCGTCTTCTCCAGTACCTCCCGCGCGTACTCGTAGACGATCCAGCCTTCCTCCGTCACCAGCACCTTGCGCGTGGTCCGCTCCAGCAGCTTGGTGCCCAGCTCGTCTTCCAGCTTCTGGATGCTCAGGCTCACCGCCGGCTGGGTGATGAAGTTCCGCTCCGCCACCTTGGTAAAGTTCTGCTCCCTTACCAGGTCCACGAAGAGCCGGAGCTGATCGAATTCCATCGCCTCTCCCTCTCCCCCCGGCCACGCTGATGGGGGCTTTCTATTTGCCCGCCTAATCAATCGCGAGCAACTGGTTACCGGGGCTTATTATAAGGCCTGCCGCGCTGGGGTGACAACCGGGCGGGGCCGGTGTTGCCGCAGCCGCGCGAGCAGGCATCCGGCGCCCACGGCGGGCGCGCCCGGTGTGAACTGTGCCACATCCGGCAAAACTCACCTCAAAAACCCCTCAAGAACCTGTAAGGGCCCGCCATAACTCTGGTTGGGAACGGTCAGGGACAACCGGCCGGGATCGAGACGAAAAAAAACTTCGAAAAACGATCTCAAACTCGGAAGAACCTAAGGAACGATCCCTCTAGAGATTGAGCTCCCCAGCGGAGCGGGAGCCGGTGGTTCACACAACAGAGCCTTCCGCTCCGGATCAATAAGCAGTAACGAAAACAGGGCGAGGAGAGGTGGAGCCAGAGGCTTTCCTCGCGGGGCGGGTAGTAGTTTAAACCCGCCGAGCTCTGGCGATCTTCGCTCCGATTTACACACCGCTCTCCGGTCCTAAACGGACCCTCGAACGAGAAGGAAGCACGCAAATGACGTCTCGCATGTTCTCCAAGGTCCGCAAGGGTTTCACCCTCGTGGAAATCATGATCGTGGTGCTCATCATCGGTATCCTGCTGGCGATCGCGGTACCGAACTTCATCCGGGCTCGCGAGAGCTCCCGCACCAAGAGCTGCCAGAGCAACCTGAAGCAGATCGACAGTGCCAAGGAGCAGTACGCGATGGACAACAAGCTGAACGATGGCGAGGCGATCCCGGACGGTGCCCTGTGGACCGCGGGTGCCGGCGGTGAGCCTGCCTACATCAAGTCCGAGCCGGACTGTCCGAGCGACGGCGCCTACACCGTGGGCAACGTCGGCACGCCTCCGACCTGCGATGGCGCGGCGTCCCACGTCCTGCCGTAACGATCCCTCACAGGATCCAAGCTGTGAAGAGGGGGTGGCCTTCGGGCCACCCCCTTCTTTTCGTGCCTGCTGCGGGGTCGTCTCCAGGCCGGGAGCCGCAGCCGACGCGTGAGCTGAGGCGGTGGAATACTTCGGTGAGCGGGTGCGATCATCGGCCTGAAAACCCGCGAAAGAGCTTCAAAAAATGACTTCACAAAGCCGCGCCTGCGAGGAATAATCCGGGTGAACAAATACCCTGCTCGCGTAGTGTGCGTCTTGTAGATAAGGAACCTGTGATGGCTTCGGAGCGTGGTTTCTTCCGCCGCGGATTCACGCTGGTGGAGATTATGATCGTGGTGCTGATCATCGGCATTCTACTCGCGATCGCCGTCCCGCAATTCTTCCAGGCGAGGGACAACGCGCGGGCCAAAACCTGCCAGCACAACCTCAAGCAGATCCTGGGAGCGAAGGAGCGGTGGGCCATGGAGACGAACCAGGCCGCCGACGCCACGCCGACGTGGGACGACCTGGTCATCCCGGGCCGATTCCTGAACCGCCAGCCGGAGTGCCCGAGCGATGGCGACTACGAGATCAATCCGCTGGATGAAGTGCCGACCTGCTCCATCGGCGGGGTCCGCGGAGAGCGGGCCGCCCACGCGGTACCTTAGCGCAGGCGCTCAGAAGAGCGAGAGCTGCCCCGCCCGCTCCGCCTGGAGCTTCTTCTTGGTGGGGCGGGGGAAGATGCGGTTGAACTCCGCGCCGAGCGCTCCCTCCAGCCGGCTGGCGAACTTGTAGAGCTTGTCCAGGTAATACCAGCGGTCCTCGTCTCCGGCGTAGTCGTCCGCCAGCCCCAGGGTGCCGTCGGCCCGCTCGTAAACCGACAGGCTCTCTCCCACGGAGGCGTCCTGCGCCACTTCCCGCGCCCGGCGCTTGGCCTGGCTGCGGAACGTCTTTTCCGTCACCCGCTCCCGCCGCACCAGCTGCTCCAGCGGCAGCTCGCCCCGGGAGATGAGGTCGTAAAGGCGCTGGTAGTCCGCCGCGAGCCCCTCCAGGTCTCCCGCGATCAGGTAGTCGACCGCCCGGCTCAGGAACTCGCGCCCGAACGGCTCGTCGGCGCGGGACCGCAGGGAGGCGCCCTTCGGCGTCTTCTTGCCGTCGTAGCCGACCAGCACGTAGTTCTTGATCTTGAGGCTGATCATGGCGGCGTAGCGCCCGTCATGCGCCAGCCGGATTCCGTGGGGCAGCGACTCCCCGATCCGCTCCACGTACTCGATCTCCTCCGCCTCGGTGCGGACTTCCTCCGGCGGGACGAAGTAGACTCCGTCGGTGTCGATCTCGATCACCCGGCTGCCGGAGCGCTCCAGCGCCTCCGCCACCCGCTTCACCAGCTCCTGCCCGGTGGTGGTGACCTGCGTCGCCGCGGCGTAGTCGTTGAAGTGGAACGTGGGCGCGCCGAGATACCCGTAGAACGAGTTGATCAGGATCTTGAACGAGCCCTGGAGCCCGTCCCAGTAGGCCGCCTCCGGGCCGCCCCGCTTTGCCCGCGCTTTCGCCTCCAGACGGCGGTGGGTGAGCTCCTCCAGCATCGGCAGGAAGACGTCGAGCGTGTCCGATTCCGGGCGGATCCGGTAGCGCAGCATGATGGAGGGATAGAGGCTCTCCACGTCCGCCTTCACCACCCGCCGCAGCACGCCGGTCTCCCGGATCTCCGTATGGCCCCCGGGGCACGCCACGGGCGGCTGCGGCAGCGGAATCCCGTAGCCGCGGGAGAGATACTCCCGGATCAGCAGGGAGTTGATCTTCTCTCCGGAGCCGCCGGTCGCCACGTTCTGGTAGCTATCCGGCACCATCTGCGCCTGGTAGAACTCGGTGGGGAAGACCAGTTCCGCCAGGCGGCGGGTCTCCTCCACGTCCTGCCGGGCGTAGCGCCGCACCGCGTCCGGGTCGCGCTCCCACGTCTCCGCGAGCACCGCCCGGTCCAGGTAGACGCGCTCTTCCGAGGCGAGGCCGTAGTGGATCGCCGCTTCCTTGAGCCCGTGGGAGGTGAGCTCCGCGCGGCCGACGTCGAACCGCTGGACGCCGAAGAGGGTATCGAGGAAGTGCCGGCCCCACGCGTTGGCGGGACGGAACGGGCGGGTGATGCCGCCGATCGGCAGGTTCCGCTCCCGCCCGAAGCTGAGCGGGCTGCCGTCGCGTCCCAGCGGCAGCGGAATCCCCAGCGCCTCCGCCCGGGCGGCGAGGTAGGGGAGGTCGAATCCGAAGAGGTTGTGCCCCTCGATCACGTCCGGATCGCACGCCTGCACCGCCTGGAGGAAGCCGCGGATGATCTCCGACTCGTCCCCCGCGAAGACCCACTCCCCGCCGCGGTTGTCGCTCGCTACCAGCAGCAGGATCCGGCTCTCCGGCGCCTCCGGCCGCAGGGTGGTGGTCTCCAGGTCGAACTGGAGCCGCCGGATCGCGCCGAAATCGATCCCCTTGAACAGCGTGACGCCGCTGGCGACCAGGAACTGCTTCACCGGATGGCCGTAGGCGTGGTGCGCCAGCCCCTGCGCGCGGAGCTGCTCCCGGAGGTCGAGGAACGCGCCCCAGTGGGGAAACTCGACGAGCCACCGCAGGCCGCCGCCTTCCAGCGGCTTCCACTCCACCGGGCCGGGCGTGTGCCTACGAAGGGCGTCGTACGCCTCGTCGCCGGTCACCAGCCACGGCCGGAATGGGCGCCGCTCCCGGTCGCGCTCCTCCCGCCAGGCCGGCCCGTCCGGATCCGAGCCGCGCCGCGCGAGCAGCAGCATCGCCTCCCGCTCCACGATCTCCACCGCCACCACGCCCTCGGTATCGTCGTGTCCAAACAGCCGCGGCGCCACCGGGCGCGGCGCCGCCTCCGCCTCCGCCGCGGTCCCCGCCGCGCCTTCCGCCGGCTCGTCCCACTCGCTCATCCGCACCCTCCCGCGCCAGCCCGTCGTCCCACCCCGTCCGGAATCCGTCTTCCTCTCATCTTAAGGCCTGCGGCCCTCCCTGAGTTCCGCTGGATTCTCGCAGCACGGCCGACGAAGCAGGAAACCCCGCTTTTCCGGGCAACTGTCAAAACAGAGTCGAGCGGATGGTTGGCAGTGTGCCCAGCGTCTGTTCACTCGTTCTTTGAACCGCTCTCGTCAAGGGTCCGCTCCGACTACAACGGCTCGTTTGCGAAGCACCACCGACCGGTGGTGTGGCATCCACTCTACTGGTGCGGGCCCGGCCGGAGCGCGAGTTTGCCCGTACCCGAATTGAAGGTCGTGGCAACCCACGTATGTGCTGATCAGGCACCTCGTGGCGAGGGCGGTGACGGGATAGGGAGCCAAGCGACGTGAGGTGTGAGACTGTAGGATGCAACCCCCGCGATGTCAGAACTGCAGTGTGGCAAATCCGGCCGGAGCAAGTTTCTGCAATGGGTGTGGAGCGTCGCTGATTACTGCGCGGTACGCGGGGGTGTCTACATCACCGAGTCCGTCGCCATCGTCAGTGCCTGCTCCTTCCCTGCCTACGGCCCCACGGGTAGGTGTCTTCCGGATTGCCGTCTCCGCCAAGGTGCTGAAGTGGCCCCCCTTCTGCGCCTGCTGCCAGGGCACGGCGGATGCAAATCTGCGGGCAGCCTACACCCGCACCACCGGAAAACGCGTGGTGCGTTCTCAGACCCGCTACTGGGACGTGCCGTACTGCTCCAGGTGCTTGCGCCACGTGAGCCACGCAAAGTCCGGTGCGACGCTTAACGGCTGGGGCGCGTTCTTCTGCGTTACAGCGATTGGGCTGCTGTTCTGCGTCCCGGTGCCGGGAGCCATCGTTAGCGTGCTGCTTGCCGCCGGGGCGTTTTCCCTCGGTTTTCACCACCAGGGCCAGGCGCGCGCGGCAATGGTCTCCTCATGCGTGTGTCCTGGTACAGCCGTGGAGTACCTTGGGTGGGACGGCAGTGTGCAGGGTTTTGTCTTTACGAATGGCGACTACGCAGAGGCCTTCCGGCAAGCGAATGCTGCGAAAGTCGTCGGATAAGAGACGTAGAGTGAGTTCGCTGCACCGGTCCCGTGATTTCGATGATCTGCACCACCTGTAATACTCCGAACCCCGTCACTGCATTTGCCTGCACAGCGTGTGCGAGTCCGCTCGCTACAGCAGTTCCAGATGTAGCGTCACAGGTGCTGGCATCGGGATGCCGACTGCAGAACGGGCTATTCACGGTTGGAAGAGTATTGGGCCAAGGTGGCTTTGGGATCACCTATCTTGGGAGTGACACGCACCTCCAACGCCCGGTAGCCGTCAAGGAGTTCTTCCCCCAAGGCTGTGTTCGCCAGAACCAGACGGTGCGGCCGTCTGGTGGCCTCTCCCCGGCTGATTTCCAAGAGTCACGAACCCGGTTCGTGGAAGAAGCACGTACCCTCGCCCGGTTTCAACATTCAGGTATCGTCCAAGTCTATAGCACCTTCGAGGAGAACAACACCGCGTACATGGTGATGGAGTGCCTCAAGGGCAAGACGCTGGCACGATTGATCGAAGAACACGGGACGCTACCTGAGCGAGAGGCAATTGGTTACGCTGAAAAGGTCGGTCAGGCGCTTGCCGTCGTCCACGAAGCGAAACTCCTGCACCGGGACATCAAGCCGGACAATCTCATCGTGACCGAGGATGGTCGTGTGGTCCTGCTGGACTTCGGCACGGCCCGGGAGTTCGCTGCAGGCAGGACTCGGCGGATGACTGCCATGCTGACGCCCGGCTACGCACCGTTGGAACAGTATGGGCAGCAGGCTCGGTTTGGGATGTTCACGGATGTCTACGCTTTGGGCGCGACCTTCTACCACGCACTCACCGGCCAGCTTCCGGTGCAGGCTACCGATCGCGCTGCAGGGGTTTCACTCCTACCGCCGCATCGGTGGAATCCGTCGATAAGCCGACAGGTAAGCGAAGCAGTGATGTGGGCGCTTGAGATGAGAGTGGACCGTCGCCCGCAGTCGGTGGTGGAGTTCATCGGAGCACTTTGCGGCGCTGCCCAACCGACTGGCGCCCCACGCGGGAAGAAGCGCGCCGGTGCTCAGTCGGGTCCGCCGCCCCCGCCGAACCCATACGAGGCCCGCATCCGGCAACTCGCGGACCAACTGGCACAGCCGGAGCCACCGGCACCACCGACCCCGCATG
This sequence comes from Armatimonadota bacterium, assembly GCA_046292385.1. GTDB lineage: Bacteria > Armatimonadota > SYMT01 > SYMT01 > SYMT01 > JBKBRF01. The sequence continues at coordinate 23,868 of JBKBRF010000024.1, forward strand.
ACGCGCAGATCCAGCAGATCGAAACGCGACTCCGCGGACTCGACAACTTCCGGCTCAATGTTCACCTGTGCCCTGCGTGCAGACGAGCAGGGTTGACCCATGTCACGGGCCAACCTACGGGACAGTGCCCGTTGTGCCAGAAAGCGCCGCTGCATGACCGCGCCGTCGAGTTGAACAAGTGTCCGGAGTGCCGCAGCCCTCGTTTCCAGGAGCATCGGCTCGCCGACGATCTTTCGTTCTGCCCCGTCTGCCAAATCGCGCCTCTGGTGAAGGAGCGCAGGAAGCAGTGGGGGCTGGCGCTCGATCTCTGGTGGAAGTGCCCCCATTGCACTACAGAGCTGGACGTGAAGACGGGTGGCAAGGCCACTCTGGTTTCTGTCGGCCTCCAAGGTGATCCGCACGGACTTCAGCAGCATGTAGGCGAGACGCGGTCCATTGCCGAGTGGCGGCTTCTATCGACGCGTAGCGCGCACTTCTACCGGTGCGAAGACTGCGATCTCCAACTGGACGTGCGTGACACCGGCATGACTCTAGTCCACAGCGGGCGCAAGCCGCCCGTCGCCCCAGATCGTCGTGGGCAGACACTACCTCGTCGAGCGTGGGCGCGGGTGGCGAACGGTTTGCCCTCGGATGCCGGAGACCGCTTCTGCGTATGCTGCCGCGCGGAATTCGATGTGGAGCCAGAGAAGAAGGCGCTGACGCTTCGGTCGGTCAGCGCGGGCTCTCGTTGGGACCAGAGCTGGCTCGGGCGCACCATGCCGATCTCGTGCTGGCATCTCGCCGCCGCCGGGAAGACGAGCTTACGTCCCGGTTTGCTCTGTCGCACGTGTCGTATTGAGTTCGACGATGATGGGGGCAAGCTGCGGTTGGTGAGGGCTCCATCGCAGTTGCTCACGTCTCACGTAAACCACACCGCCTCACTGGAGGATTGGCATCGCCTTAGCGTTGGAGTTCCCACTGTAGGGGAAGAGCAGCACCTGCGCACCCAATTGATCCGGCTGCAAGAGTTAGTAAGAGCGCTACTCGCTCCCCACCGGGAGCGAGTAGCGCAAAGCCGCCGAAGCCTGGAAGAAGAACTGGTGCGCGTTTGCAAGCAGTCCTTTATAGAAGGACACATCCCGCTCACGTCAGCACTCTGCCGAATCGCTCTGAAGAATGGCGAAGCCCTTCGCTGCGAACTCCCGGTTCTCAGGCTCAAACAGCGCACGTATCAGGGTTGCCCTTACTGGGACACGGACGTCCAGGGAAACCTCGCGATCACGAGCGAGCGGCTCCTCTTCGAAGCCCCTGGGGCAGCCCCCTGGCAGCGGTCGCACGGCAAGCTTTACAGCGCCGACCTCGCCTATGTGCAGGGGCTATCCCTTCCGGTGCTCACACTTCTGTATGAAGGGCTGCAGAAGGCGGTGGGCTTCGCGGTTCCCGAGAGCAGCTTCCAGCTCACTGTAAACGGCGTGGCGACGCAGGTGTCGCTCACGGCGCACGACGTGCTGGGCATGCTTCGCCGCGCCCGACATTAGTCACTCTCTCATCGAGGCGCCTCCTGGACCGATGCGGTGTCCAACGCCGGATCTACTCCACTCTCCGGATTCCCAGTTCAGGAGCAAGCGACAGGGAGCCCCGGAGTCCGGCCGCGTCTGGGGCAGGAGCGCGCCCGTTCGGATAAACCAAGTAGGGCGGCGGGCACGCCGGTAGCCCGGCTCTTCCCAGCGGGGGAGGAGAGGCTACCGGGGCGGCGAACCATGGTTACCGGACCTACCCCATGCCGCAGCGAAAGGAGTCAGGAGTGTCGTCATCATCGGGGTTGAGAGGCGTGGTCGCCGGGGAGAGCCGCATCAGCACGGTCGACGGCCTCGAAGGCCGGCTGATCTACCGGGGCATCAACATCCACGAGCTGGCGGAGCGGGCCAGCTTCGAAGAGGTGATGTACCTGCTGTGGCACGGCAAGCTGCCCAACCGTTCCGAGCTGGATAACCTGCAGGCGCAGCTCCGCGCCTCCGCCGCGCTGCCGGAGGGCGTGCTCCAGTTGATGCGCTGCTTCCCGCCGAACGCGCGCCCGATGGACGCCCTGCGCACCGCGGTCTCCGCCCTCGGCATGTGGGACCCGGACGCCGGCGACAACAGCACGGAGGCGAACTTCCGGAAGTCGCTCCGCCTCACGGCGCAGATCGCCACCGTCGTCACCAGCTTCCACCACCTGCGCAACGACCGCCAGCCGGTGGCGCCGAACCCGAGCCTCGACTTCGCCGCGAACTTCCTCTACATGCTCACCGGCGAGCCGCCGACCGACGTGGCGGCCCGCACGTTCGACACCGCCCTGATCCTCCACGCGGACCACGAGTTCAACGCCAGCACCTTCTCCGGCCGCGTCACCATCGCCACCCTTTCGGACGTCCACTCCGCCGTCACCAGCGCCATCGGCACCCTGGCCGGGCCGCTCCACGGCGGCGCCAACGAGGGCGTCTACAAGATGCTGCAGGAGATTGGGGAGCCGGAGAACGTGGAGTCCTGGCTGCGCGAGAAGCTCTCCCAGAAGGGCTACCGGGTGATGGGCTTCGGGCACGCGGTCTACAAGACGACCGACCCCCGCGCCACCCACCTGAAGCGCATGGCGAAGCAGCTCCTGGAGGAGCGGGGCGAGGGTAAGCTCTTCGTAATGTCGGAGCGGCTCGAGGAGCTGATGCTGAAGGAGAAGGGCCTCCACGCCAACGTCGACTTCTACAGCGCCAGCGTTTACCACATGCTCGGCATCCCGGTCGACCTGTTCACCCCCGTCTTCGCCGTCAGCCGCGTGACCGGCTGGACCGCCCACGTGTTGGAGCAGCTCGCGGACAACCGGATCATCCGGCCGCGCGCGGAGTACGTGGGCCCCACCGACCTTCACTACGTGCCTGTGGACGAGCGAGAGTAGCGAAGCATGAGTCATCCAGAGTTTAAAGACCTCACCGCGCCCACCCAGGGCCAGCCGATCACCCAGAGCGCCAGCGGCGAGCTGCAGGTTCCGGACCACCCGATCATTCCGTTCATCGAGGGAGACGGCACCGGGCCGGATATCTGGGCCGCCTCCGTGCGGGTGCTCGACGCGGCGGTGGAGAAGGCCTACGGCGGCCGCAAGAAGATCGCGTGGTTCGAGGTCTACGCGGGCGAGAAGGCATTCAACAAGTTCAACAACTGGCTACCGGACGACACCATCACCGCGTTCCGGCAGTACCTGGTCGGGATCAAGGGCCCTCTCACCACCCCGGTCGGCGGCGGCATCCGCAGCCTCAACGTGGCGCTGCGCCAGATCCTGGACCTCTACGTCTGCCTGCGCCCGGTCCGCTGGTTCAAGGGGGTCCCGTCCCCGGTGAAGCATCCGGAGCTGGTTGACATGGTGATCTTCCGGGAGAACACGGAAGACATCTACGCCGGCATCGAGTGGCCCGCCGGCTCGCCGGAAGCGCAGAAGGTGATCTCGTTCCTGCAGAACGAGATGGGCGTCCAGAAGATCCGCTTCCCGGAGACGAGCGGCATCGGCATCAAGCCCGTCAGCTCGGAGGGCAGCAAGCGGCTCATCCGCGCCGCGATCCGCTACGCCATCGCGAGCGGGCGCAAGAGCGTCACCCTGGTGCACAAGGGGAACATCATGAAGTTCACCGAAGGCGCCTTCCGGGACTGGGGCTACGAGCTCACGCGGGAAGAGTTCTCCGAGCAGGCGGTCGGCTGGGATGACTGCGGCGGCAAGCCGGGCGACAAGGTGCTGGTGAAGGACGCCATCGCGGACATCACCCTGCAGCAGGTCCTCACCCGCCCCGCGGAGTTCGACGTCATCGCCACCACCAACCTGAACGGCGACTACCTGAGCGACGCCCTCGCGGCGCAGGTCGGCGGCATCGGCATCGCGCCGGGCGGCAACATCAACTACGTCACCGGCCACGCCATCTTCGAGGCGACCCACGGCACCGCGCCGAAGTACGCTGGCCAGGACCGGGTCAACCCGGGCAGCGTGATCCTCTCCGGAGAGATGATGCTGCGCCACCTGGGCTGGAACGAGGCGGCGGACCTGATCATCAAGGGCATGGACGGCGCGATCGGCGCCCGCACCGTAACCTACGACTTCCACCGCCTGATCGAGGCCGAAGGCGGCTCAGCCACCCTGGTGAAGACCAGCGAGTTCGGCGACGCCATCATCAGCCACATGTAAGCGGGCGAAGTCGCACCCGTACGCCAGAGGCCGGCCCCCACTGCGGGAGCCGGCCTCTCGTGCGTTTGCGGCCCTGGTCGCTGGGGGCTCCGAACTGGAGAAAGAGAACGAGAAGGAGAACGAGTAGGAGCTAAGTTCGGGTGGCTCCCATCTCCTCATCCCCAATTCATCCCCCTATCCCCTTTAAGACCGGGTGTTGATCCGCAACCTCGGGGAACGAATCCGCGTCTAAGGGGCGTCTTACCGTTGTCGGAGGGAAGACCGCCCGCATGAAACACCTGACCTCGTTGGGAGCCGCCGCGATGCTCCTCGTTGCTGCTACCGCCGCCGCGCAGGCACCTGCCGGGGAGACGATGCCCCGGAACTGGTTCGCGTTCGTCGCACGCACGGGCGGGCCGCAGCCGGCCGGGGTGCGCGTGCACCAGGCCTCGCCGGAGGTGATCCTGTTCAAGGACGGGCGGATCATCTGGCGGACCACGCCGGAGCGCCGGAGGGAAACGGCGGACCAGCCGGTGCAGTGGCGCGAGGGGAAAGTGCCGCAGGAGGCGATGGTCGGCTTCTCACGGCTCTTCCGCAGCAGCCCCTTCTTCACCACGGAGCCGCCGGCGCTCGATTCGCGCCTGCCGGGCGGCCGGCCCGCGCCGGGCCAGGCGCCCCGGATCCAGCTCCCTACCACGCACTTCGGCGTGGCGCTGGCGGACCGCTCGCGCGTGGCCCAGTTCCCGGAGCGCGGCTTCGTGGAAGAGGAGAGCCCCGAGGGTGAGTACGTGCGGGAAGTGCGCAAGCTGGAGAACGCCCTGCTCGGAATGCGGCCGCTCCCCGGCAAGCCGGTGGAGGCGGAGGTGATCCGCGTCGGCTTCTTCCGCGCCGATGCGGATCCGAACGCCCCCGCCTGGCCCCTCTCGGACCAGCCGGAGGTGACCCAGGCCGGCTTCACCTACTACGCGGGCGAGGAAGCCCGGAAGGTGAGGCAGACGTTCGACGGGAAGAACCGGACGCGTGTGGGGACCGTCACCCTCCAGGTGGAGTGGGCGCCGGCGATCGAGGTTCCGCGCGCGGTGGTGCAGGGCGGCTGAGCCACGGCGGTGGGGGCTCTGCTTGCGCCTTCGCGGCGGGCCCTGAAGGACCCGCCTGAAGCTCCGTAGGAAAGCACGCTGAAGCGCGCTGCGCTCACGCCTGGCCTTCTCGTAAGTACAGCCGGCTTATGAGGGTTTACTTAAGCCGGGTAGCCAGGCGAAGCATCCGGGAGGCCGCGAGGCATTGAAATACCTCGCTGGACGGTCTGCGGCCAAGCGTCATCCGGACGCCGGGAACAGGTCCATCTGAGTGCCCGGAGGGGCACTTCGTGCCGTGGTTGCCGCGGTTTCAACCGCCCGGTAGCCACTATGAGTGCCGAAGCGGAGCAGGACTCCGGCCCCGGTGCGGTCTACCGGCTGGTAGCATCTTCGTTTCCTACCACCCGCCATGCGCCTTGCCATTACTGCCGACCTCCACTGGGGCGTCAGCCGCCGCGGCGACCGTGCCACTCGCGCCCTTCGCCGGCGGGTGGAGGAGCTGGCGCCGGACCTCTTCGCGATCGCGGGGGACGTGGGCGAGGGCGGCGACTTCGCCCGGTGCCTGGCGCTCTTCTCCGGTCTCTCGTGCCCCCGCGTGCTGGTGCCGGGGAACCACGATCTCTGGATCCGCGCACCGGGAGCCTCGTCGCTGGCGCTCTACCGGGAGCGGCTGCCCCGGCTCGCGGTGGAGCACGGCTTCCACTATCTCGACACCGCGCCGCTCGTCTCGGACGACGGGGCGGAGGCGGTGGTCGGCAGCATCAACTGGTACGACTACAGCTTCGCCGACCCGGAGCTGGAGCGGGAGATCCCGGCGGCGCCCCGGATGTACCGGGAAAAGCGCTTTCCGCGCGGAGTGCACAACGACGGCCGCTTCGTCTCGCTGGAGATGGATGATCCCACGTTCACGGGAGAGGTGGTGGAGCAGTTCCGGCGCCACCTCGCGGCGCTGCCGCCGACCGTGACGCGGGTGACCGTGATACAGCACCACCCGCCGGTGCGGGAGCTCTTCTGGCCCGGGCCGATCACCCACGTAGAGGGGCGGTTCTGGCTGGCATTCACCGGAAACCGGCGGATGCAGGACGCGGTGCTGGATGACGCCCGGATCGCAGCCGTAGTCTGCGGTCACACGCACGCGGCCTGCACCGCGGAGGTAGCCGGCCGCCGCTGCTTCAACGTGGGCGGAGACTACGACTGGAAACGCCTGCTCCTGCTCGACACGGGGTCGGGCGAAGAGCAGGCTTGGGAATTCCGCGACTGAGACTCCGGCTAGAGGGGTCTTTGACACGTTACCGGTTCTGGCGCTCCAGGCCCGCCTGGCTGCTCATCGCTCCGAGCTGCAGCGTGCGAGTAGCTCGCGACCTCTCGGGGATCGTCCAAAGGAGCCCGGAGGCTCTGCCGACAGGCGGAGACGGAGGGGTTCGCTTGTGAGGCCCCCGGGCGAGGGGGCCTCGCTTGAGCCGGACGGAGCGGCCCGTGAATCGACATACCGAGGCGGTCGTCGCCCACGAGCGCGGAGCACAGGCTTCCGCCGCGCACGCCCGGAGCAGTCCGCTAGCGCAGCCCGCAGGGCGTGAAAGGACTGCGGGAGGGCCCAACACGCGGGAGGGCCGCTTCGGGAGGTGAGGGCGGGGGGCGGAACTTCGGAATGATGACTGTCGCGCCTGGAGGTGTTCCCCCGTCGCCACGTGCAGCTTCGACTTCAGTCCGAGGCCCGGATCCTAGTCGACGCCAAAGAGATCCGGGTGCATCCGCTCGATGTAGCCCATCACCTTCTTCTCCTCTTCCGGGGAGATCTTGGCGCGCTCCATGGCGGCCATCCGGTGCACGATGGCCGGCCACTCCTTCAGCGGGTGCTTCTTTTCTTTGTACATCAGCGCCACGCCATGGCAGTCCTCGCACTTCGCCAGGAAGGTGAGGTACTGCTCCTTCTCTTCCGGCGTGCCCTTGGTGCCGTGCAGGTAGGTCAGGTAAAGGAAGATCGGCTGCCGGTCTTCCAGCGGGATGTCGGCACCCTTCTTGAACGCCATCTTGCCGACCGTGCCCTGCCAGTCGAAGAGCGACTTCTTCGCCTCTTCCACGCGCTTGCTATCGTGACAGGTGGTGCACCGTTTCGCGAACTTGCGGTAGCCGTCCCGGATCTCGAACGGAAGCTTGGCGATCTCCGGCGGGATGTCGGCGTCCTTCTTCTGCTCGCTCTGGTAGGCGAGGGCGGCCGACCCGAAGAGGACGGCGCAGCTCAGTGCGGTGATGATCTGCCGGAATCTGATAGCGGATGCTGCTCGCATGGTTCGTCCGTAGGGATGCTACCCTTACCCGGAATGGAGACACGCGCCGGGGCCGCGTTGTTTCGCCCGCGGTATTGAGTTCTGTTAGGCGCGCGGTCCCGTAGCCTCGCCGGACCGGATCGGCTCGGCGGTAGAGGAGCGGGGGAGCGGGCGAGCTCGAGAAGCTTCCTACGCAATCGGGTCTCTCGCTCTCCCACTCTCCCTTGCTCCCATTCCAGTCCGTGAGCAGTATCCGGACAGACTACTGGTGCGGCAGCCGCTCGGCGGCGGCGAGGATCCGCTCGGCGATCTCATCCGGCGTTAGCTTGCTCGTGTCGAGCACCAGGTGGTAGTAGGCCGGGTCGTGGTAATCGATACCGTAGAGTTGCCGCAGGTTGGCGGTGTCCGCTTCGTCTCGCTCGGAGACCCGCGCGACCGCCTCTTCCAGGGAGTAGCCCGGCTCACGGGTGCGGAACCGCTCCGCGCGCACGTCCAGCGGGCAGTCGCAGAAGACGCGGAGGGCGTCCGGCATCTCCCGGGCAAGGTAGCCTACGAGGCGCGCCTCGGCGATCAGGTTTCGCTCCTCGGAGAGGAGACGGAGCATGTCGGCGTCGAAATCGCGATGGATCTGGTCTCCCAGGTGGGAGATCTGCTGGGGGTCCAGGCCGCGCTCGGCACAGTACTCCCGGAAGCGGCCTCCGGTGCTGACGATGCGCCAGCCGGAGAGGCGCTCCAGCACCCGGCGGGCGGCGGTTGTTTTACCGGAAGCGGCGTCGCCACTGATACAGATGATGCGTGTCACGCTCCAATCATTCCCCGTGCCGGTGAGGTTTCCTGCAAGCAAGCCGCATCCCGGCCCGGATCACGCGGAGCGCGCGCCGCGGGTACGCGCGAGAGGACGAGTGGTATGACGATTCCGACGCCGCGCCTGGCGGCGCGCCTGAGTGAGCTGGTCCGGATTCCCAGCGTCTCCCCCGCGCACGGCGGCCCGCGTGCCGGAGAGCCGGGCGAAGCCCGCCTGGCGGCGGCGGTGGAAGCCGCGTTCCGGGAGCTGGGAGGGGAGACGCATCGCCAGGAGGTGGCTCCGGGCCGGCCGAACGTATTCGGCATCTGGCGGGGGGAGTCGCACGCCTGGATCGGGGTCGACGTCCACATGGACACCGTCAGCGTGGAGCAGATGCCGGGCGATCCGTTCAGCGGCGAGGTGAAGGACGGCCGGGTCTGGGGCCGGGGAGCGGTCGACACGAAGGCGACCCTGGCGGTGGTGCTCGCGCTGCTGGAGCAGGTGAAGGAGCGGGGCGCCCGCCTTCCCGCAAACCTGCTGGTCTGCGCTACCGTCGACGAGGAGCACGGCGCGACCGGGGCCGCCGCCGCCGCCCAGTGGATCCGCGACCGGGGCCTGCGCCTCTCCGAGCTGGCGGTGGCGGAGCCGACCCGCTGCCGTCCCGTCTACGCCCACAAGGGAGTGCTGCGGCTGGAATTCTGCGTCCGGGGCACCGCGGCGCACTCCTCGCAGCCGCACCTGGGGCAGAACGCCATCACTGCGGCGGCGGAGCTGATCCTGGCGATGCGCACCGAGAGCCGGCGGCTCGCGGCGCTGGAGGCGGACGGTCCGGTGGGGCTGCCGACCGTCACCGTCACCCGCGTGGAAGGGGGCCGGGGGCAGAACGTGGTGCCGGATGAGTGCCGCGTCTCGCTCGACTGTCGCCTGGTCCCGGGAGAGCACCCGGCGGAGGTGGCGAGCCGCCTGCGCGAGATCGCGGAGCGCAAGTGCCCGCTCCCGGTGGAGACGGAAGTGCTGAAGAAGATCGCCCCGTTCTACCAGGACCCGGAGGCGCCGTGGGTCCACCGCCTCGCCGGCTGGAGCGGCAGCGCGCCCGGCGTAGCACCTTACTGCACTAACGCCTGGGCCTACCGGGACGTCGCGGATCAGTGCGTCGTGATCGGCCCCGGCTCGATCGACCAGGCCCACGGCGACGAGGAGTGGGTGGAGCTGAGTGAGCTGGAGAAGCTCGCGCAGATCTACGCCCGCTGGTGGGGCATTTCGTCTGGTTAGCAGGTTGGCAGGTTAGCGCTGGTTCCAACCTGCAACCTGCTAACCTGCAACCTGCCAACCGGCGGCCCTACGCGCTCGACGCCGCTTTCTCCCGAGAGCGGGTGGTGCGGCGCTTGGCCGGCTTCTGGCGGCCGTCCGCGCCTTCCGGCGGTTTGCCATCGCCTTCCGGCTCCAGCGCGATCTCGATCGCTTCGGAGATCTCCCCCAGGAAGTGGAAGGTGAGCGTCTCCTTCAGCGCGGCGTCGATCTCCTCGTCCACGTCTTTCCGGTTGCGCTCCGGCAGCATGATCTCTTTGATCCCGGCCCGCCGCGCCGCCAGCACCTTCTCCTTGATGCCGCCGACCGGCAGCACGCGCCCGGTCAGGGTGATCTCACCCGTCATCGCGACCCGCGGCCGGAGCTTGCGGCCCGTGAGCAGGCTGGAGATCGCCACCGCCATCGTCACGCCCGCGGAGGGACCGTCCTTCGGGATGGCGCCGGCCGGGACGTGGATGTGGATGTCGTGATTCTGGAAGAAGCTGGGGTCGATCCCCAGCGCTTCGGACTGCGAGCGGACGTAGCTGAGCGCCGCCTGTGCCGACTCCTTCATCACGTTCCCGAGCTGCCCGGTCAGCGTTAGATTGCCCTTGCCGTCCGGCATCGCGATCGCCTCGATGAAGAGGACGTCGCCGCCGAACGGCGTCCACGCCAGCCCGGTCGCCACGCCGGCGTGGGAGACGCGGTCCTTCACCTCTTCGAACTCGAAGCGCGGCGCGCCCAGGTACTTGCGCACCTGCTCCTGGGTCACCTCGATCGACTCCTCGCGCCCCTCGGCGAACTCGCGGGTCGCCTTCCGGGTGATTGCGGCGACCTCTCGCTCCAGGTTGCGGACCCCCGCCTCGCGCGTGTAGCCGCCGATCAGGTAGCGGATCGCGTCGTCGTTCCAGGTGAGACGCTCCAGCGACAGGCCGTGCTCCTCCAGCTGCTTCGGGATCAGGTGCCGCTTGGAGATCTCGATCTTCTCCTCTTCCGTGTAGCCGGCGAGCTCGATGATCTCCATGCGGTCCCGCAGCGGCGGCAGGATCGTGTCGAGTACGTTGGCCGTGGTGATGAAGAGCACCTGGGAGAGGTCGAACGGCACGTCGAGGTAGTGGTCCCGGAAGTCGACGTTCTGCTCCGGGTCGAGCACCTCGAGCAGCGCGGACGACGGGTCGCCCCGGAAGTCTTGGCCCACCTTGTCGATCTCGTCCAGCATCATCACCGGGTTCTTGCTGCCGGCGCGGCGCATGCCCTGGATGATCTGGCCCGGCAGGGCGCCGATGTAGGTGCGCCGGTGGCCGCGGATCTCCGCCTCGTCCCGCATCCCGCCGAGGGAGAAGCGGACGAACTTGCGCCCCAGCGCCCGGGCGATGCTCTTGCCGAGGGAGGTCTTTCCCACCCCCGGAGGGCCGGCAAAGCAGAGGATCGGCTGGCGCACGTCCCCTTCCTTCTTGAACTTGCGGACGGAGAGGTACTCCAGCAGCCGGTCCTTGATCTTCTCCAGGCCGTAGTGGTCCTCGTCCAGCACCTCGCGGACCGCCGGAATCTCCAGGTTGTCTTCCGTCACCTCGTTCCAGGGCAGGCAGGTCAGCCAGTCCAGGTAGGTGCGGGAGACGGTGTACTCCGCGGCGGCCGGCGGCATCCGCTGCAGGCGGTCGAGCTCGCGCTCCGCTTCCTTCCGGGCGTCTTCCGGCATGCCGGACGCCTCGATCCGCTCGCGCAGCTCCTGGATCTCCGCTTCCCGGTCGTCGCCTTCGCCCAACTCGCGCTGGATCGCCTTGAGCTGCTCCCGCAGGAAGTACTCCCGCTGCATCCGGTTCATCTCGGAGCTGACCTCCGACTGGATGCGCGTGCCGACTTCCAGCACGTTCAGCTCCCGCTGCACCAGCGCGGAGAGCTTGCGGAGCCGCTCCATGACGTTCAGCTCTTCCAGGATCTCCTGCTTCTCCGGGGTGCCGACCGGGAGGTGCGCCGCCACCAGGTCTGCCAGGGCGCTGGGGTCCCGCACGTTCATCGGAATGGCCTGCAGCTCGTCCGGCAGCGTGGGCGACATCTGCACCACGCGCTGGAAGCCGCTCGCCACGTTCCGGACGAACGCCTGGATCTCCACTTCCTCTTCCGGACCCAGGCCCTCTTCAGCTTCCTTGAGCGGCTCGATGCGGCACCGGATGTACGGGTCTTCCTGGAGCGGCTCCACCAGGCGGATGCGCTGGAGGCCGTGCACGATCAGGCGCACGCCGTCCGGCATCTTCACCATCATGCGGATCGCCGCGGCGACGCCCACGGGGTGGAGGTCGTCGAACTTCGGCACTTCGACCGTGGCATCTTTCAGGGTCACGATCCCGATGATGCGGCTCTCCGCCACGGCGGCGTCATCGATCAGCTTGACCGAGGCCTCCCGGGTGACGGTGAGCGGCGCCACCACCGCAGGGAACAGCACGTTGTCGCGCAGCGGGAGGATCGACAGCTCGGAGGGGATGAGACTCAGCAGATCGCCCTCGCCTTCCTCCGTGATCTCCACCGCCTCGCCTTCCGGTCCCGGCAGGTCCTGCTGCGCCTCTTCGGCCGGGTCGGTTTCACCCGCAATTCGCTCCAGCAAGGCTCTTTGTTCGTCGCTATCCATAATTCGTTTCCGCGTTACCGCGTTCGTCGGCGGTCGTCCGGCCCGCCGTAAGTCTCTGCCCGCGCTCCCGGCCGGCCTTAACCCCGCACCGGGATGTTCGTCGTGGTGGGGCCGGGATCGACGCGCTTCGGCAGTGTAATCAGCAGGAAGCCGTCCCGGTACGCGGCGTTCACCTGGTCCCGCTCCACGTTGGCGCCCGGCGGCAGCGGGAGCACGCGCTCGAACGGCCCGAGATAGATCTCCATCTGGTGGAAGAGGATCCGGTCGACCGCTTCGGTGCGCTCGTCCTCCCGGACTCCCCGGATGGCGAGGGTGCGGCCATCGCCGGAGAGCTCCACGTGGATGCTGTCCGCCCGCACGCCCGCCAGCTCCACCTTCACCTTCACCGCCTCTCGGGTCTCGTAGACGTCCGCCCGCGGCTCCCAGAATCGCTCCGGAGAGGTGACGGAGTGCAGGAAGCGCCGGAGCATCTCATCCGAGCGCTCGAACTCCTGCTCCATCTGCCGGATCAGGTCTTCATAGAAACGGTTCATCTCCCGCGCACCCCTGTTCCCGTGTCAACCCTGCCCGCCGCGTCGATACAGGCGGGGGACAGACAAAGCGGCGGACCGCCGCCGGGGAACGGCGGGGTCCCGGAGCCGCGGTGAGCGGCCCGCACATAGCACTATACCCCAGTGCGGCGCGGGCTGACGCGGAGAGCTTGGGAGGGATCGGAGCCGATCCGCCGGGGGCCTGCAGCGGGCCCGGACGTGCGCGAGCTCGCCCCCCGCTGCGGACGAGCGCCCGGGCCATTTCACCCGGATTCCGTGCGCCGCTCCGGGGGAGGGAGTCAGCGGTCGAGCTGAATCCGGACGGTCTGCACTCCGTCGCGGACCGTTACCTCGAGGATCCGCGGCTCCGGGTCCTCTGGAATGACGCTGATGCTGCCGTCCCGCTCCAGATACGCAAGCCGGATCCCCTCCGCATCGGTCCGCTTTGCCTGGAGCCGCATCGCTTCCTGGAGGTCCTTCTCCGAAAGGCTCGCCTCGCGCAGCCCTTCCCGGCGGATCGTCCCGTTCTCGATCAGCAGGACCGGGTGCCCCTTCACCAGCGGGCCGAACCAGTCCATGTAATAGGACAGCGCGGCCAGCCCCCAGTGCATGCCGATCAGCGCCGTGCCCGCCACCAGCGTCGGCACGAAGGGCGCGGAGCCGTTGATGGCGCGGCTCATGATCGAGCCGATCATGATACCCAGGATGATGTCGAACGCCGTGCCCTTCCCCAGAAAGCGCTTGCTCCCCAGGCGCACGATCGCGAGGGTGAAGGCATAGACCACCACGGCCCGGAGCGTCATCTGTGCGGCGTTGACCTGCTCCACGTCGCGGCTCAGCCCGAGCAGCGCCTCAAGCCACTCCCCTACCTGATCCATCCCCTCTCTCCTCTCCGCCCGCCGCGGCTCGATCACCCGCTGGAGACCCTTCCCCGCCCAGACGGGCCAGCCAGGCCCGCGCGTCTGAGACCGCCTCTCGCGTGGAATGCCCCACGATCGTGGTGGCGCCGTAGGCATGCACCGGACCGGCCAGCCGCAGCTTGCCGGAGCGAGTCACCTGCGCGTAGGCCTCGGAGCCCAGCCCGCTCAGGTAGAGCCGTCCCTCCACGTCCGCCAGCCGCTCGGCGTAGTCATTCAGCACGTCGATCAGCGTCGCTCCGAACCGGCTCCGGCCCCGCAGCCGCAGGATGACCACCGGGTGACTTGTCCCTTCCGGACTCGGCAGCAGCCGCTCCAGCGTCCAGGCGCCCGCATAGAAGAGGTGGCCGTACACCCGGAGCACCGTCACTTCCCGCGAGCGTAGCCGTTCCGGCGCCGGACACTCCTCGATCCGGCCGTCCTCGCGCTCCACCAGCGCTACCACCGACACGTCGGTGGAAGAGGCGTAGAGGTGGAGTAAAGCCGAGAGCGCCGCGCCGATGCCGACCGCGATCTGGATCGGCAGGAAGAGGGTCGCCGCGAACGTGGTCCCCGCCGCCACGCGAGAAGGCCAGCCGGTCTGCCAGATGGAGCGGGCTTCGTCGACGTCGATGGCGCTCACGCCGGCCACGATCATCAGGGCGGCGAGCACCGCCATCGGCACCCGGCTCACCAGCCCGGGGATCAGCATCACGAACACCAGCATCCAGACCCCGCCCAGCACTCCGGCCCAGCGACTCCGCGCCCCCACGTTCACGTTCAGCGCCGTCTGGCCCACCGAGCCTCCCGCCGGGATCCCGGACAACAGGCCGCTGCCGACGTTCGCCGCTCCCTGCGCCACCAGGTCGCGCGAGGGGGAGATCCGGGTGCCGTCCGGGTTCTCCACGCTTTCACTCACGCCGGCTCCCTGGACGGCGATCACCGCCGCAACCGCCAGGGCCGACCCCACCAGCTCGAACGAGAGAAAGCTTAGATCCGGCAGCGCGAGCGTGGGGATGCCGCGTGGGATCGGACTCACGTCCGCCACGACTCGCACCTCCTCCCAGCCGGCCGCGGCGACCAGCAGCGAGGGCACGACGAGCGCGACGAGCGAGGCGAGCGGCTCCAGCGGCGTGCGGGCTACCCCCACCGCCAGCCCCAGCGCCAGCACTCCGGTGAGGATCGTCGTCCAGTGGAACGCCCCCGCGTTCGCCAGCAGGTCCAGGAACTGCGTCAGCTCGCTGCTCCCCTCCGGAGAGAATCCGACGAGCGGCGCGAGCTGGTCGAGGATCAGCACCACGGCCACGCCGATCAGGAAGCCGGTCATCACGGAGAAGGAGACGAAGCGGACCAGCCGGCCCAGCCGCAAGAACCCGAAGAGGGCCAGGAACACCCCGATCAACACCGTGAGCAGGAAGAGCGCCGGCTCCCGCTGGGCCGGCGGGTAGCTCTGCAGCACCTGCCCCGCCGCCAGGGCCGAAGCGCTGGTGGTGGAGACCTGCATGAGTTGGGCGCTCACCAGCAGACTGCCCCCGATCGGCGCCGCGATGCTGGTGTAGAGACCGTAGACCGGGTTCACACCGGCCAGCGCCGCCGAGGCGAGCCCGTCCGGAACGCTGACTACGGCGTTGATCAGTCCCGCCAGCACGTCGCGCCGCAGGCCCGATCGCGGCCGTCCCGCGCGAGACTGCCGGCCGGGCTCCGAGGTCCGGGGGCCGGACGCAGCACCGCGCGCCGTCATCGGGGCGGCCTTTCGCCCGAAGCGCTCTCCGGAGCCTCCTCCCGCTCGACCACGCTCGTCAGCCAGTCCTCTGCCTCGGCAATCGCCGCGCGCGTCGCGTCGCCGCGCACGGGAGTCGCCCCGTAGGCGCGCACGGTTCCCGCCTCCTGCAGCTTTCCGGCGTGGATCACCTGCTCATACATCGGATAGCTGAGACCGGTGAGATAGAGCCGGCCCTCCGCCGCTTCCACCCGCTCCGCGTAGGTGGTGAGCACGTCGATCAGGGTAGCGCCGAAGCTGCCGCGGCCCCGTAGGCGCAGGATCACCGCGGGATGGTGGGACCCTTCCGGTCGCGGCAGCAGCCGCTCCAACGTGTACGCGCCCGCGTAGAACAGATGACCGTAGACGTCGAGCACCGTCACCCGGGCGGAAGGCAGCTCCCGCGGCGCGCGCCGCTCCTCGACTCGCCCGTCCGGATGCGTCACCAGTTCCACCACCGAAACGTCCGTCGACGATTCATAGAGGTAGAGCAGGGCGGACAGCGCCACCCCGATGCCGACCGCCGCCTGGATCGGGAGGAAGAGCATCGCCAGGAAGGTGGTCATGCCGGCCACCCGGGAGGGCCAGCCGGCACGCCAGCTCGACTGCAGCGCCGACAGGCGGATGCTGCTCGCCCCGGCGAGGATCAGCAGCGCTCCCAGCGCGGGCATCGCCGTGTAGGCCACCAGACCTGGGATCGCGAGCACCACCACTGCCATCCACACGCCGGCCAGGACCACGGACCAGCGGCTGCGGCCCCCATAGAGCCGGTTCAGCGCCGTAGCGCTGACGGAGCCTCCCACCGGCAGTCCCTGGCACAGGCCGGAGGCGACATTCGCGGCCCCCTCCGCCACGAAGTCCCGGGAAAGATCGCTGCGGGAGCCATCCGGGTTGGAGACGATCTGGCTGACCCCCGCTCCCTGCACCAGGATGATGGTGGCCACCGCCAGGGCGCCGGTAAGCAGGTCGGGCGACAGCAGGGCGAGCGAGGGGAAGGCGGGCAGCGGCAGCCCGCGCGGGACCTCTCCCACGTCCGCCACGGTCTGCACGCCGCCCATCCCGATGACGGCTATCAGGACGGAGGGAACGATCACCGCCACCAGCCGTCCGAGGTTGCCGATCCGAGTCTTCGGCAGGTAGAGCGCGAGCCCCAGCGTCAGGATGCCGGCCGCCAGCGACGGCAGGCTCACCTGCGGGAGGTTCGACAGCAGATCGAGCGCCTCCAGGAGCCGGTTGCTGCCGGAAGCGGCATACCCGGTGACGGTGCTGAGCTGGCTCAGGATCAGCAGCACGGAGACGCCGGTCAGGAAGCCGGTCATCACGGAGAACGAGACGAAGCGGATGAGCCGGCCCATCCCCAGCCACCCGAACAGCACCTGGAACGCCCCGGCCAGCAGCACGACCAGGAACAAGGCCTCCGCACGGGCTTCTCCTGTCCGCTCGGCCAGCGCCTGCCCGGTGGCCAGGGACGCCGCCGCGGTGGTGGTGATCATCATCAGCTGGGTGCTGGAGAAGAGCCCGCCTACGCCCGGTCCCAGCATCGCCGCGTACAGCCCGTACGCGGGGCTGACGCCCACCACCACCGCGTTCGCCATGCCGTCCGGCACGTTGCTGATGGCGCTGTTCAGCCCGGCGACGCCGTCGCGAGACAGCGTCCCGGAGCTCGGCAGCCGCGCTCGGAGCCGGTCGAGCACGCTTCGCTCCTCACCCTGGTCCGACGGTTCCGACGGGGCAGCCTCGGCTGCCCCGTCGGAGGGCTGAGACGGATCCATGCCACCCTCCGTTCCGGAGCCCGCGGCTCAGGCGGCGAAGCGCTGCTCGCCCCGGCGGTACTTCACCTCGCGGGTGCCGAACAGCTCCAGGTCGAACGGCGCCGTGTCCTCGCCGATCTCCTCCCGCACCAGGGCGTGGAGCTTGGCGAGCATCCGCTCCACCAGCGCCGGATCGTGGGCGGGATGCTCCGGGTGCGCCAGGTTCTCCAGCTCGCCCGGGTCCCGCTGGAGGTCGTGCAGGGAGACGTCGCCCCCGGCGTAGAGCTCCTCCAGGGTAGCGGGGTTCCCGTACTCTTCCGGGCTGAACCAGCGGACGAGCTTGTACTGCCCGTCTACGACGGCACGGAAGAAGGTGCGCTTGCTGAAGTCCGGAGCGCCGTACTGCTCGCCGACCGCGTAGAGGCGGGAGCGGCGGTGCGCCTCCCGGTGGACCTCGGGCTCCGCTTCCTGAAGACTCAGGTCCGTCAGCTCCGGGAGCGCCCCGGTCACCGCCCACTCGGCATCCAGGGCGTGCAGCCCGTCCCAGCAGATCAGCGCGCCGTCACCCGGCGCGGCGGCGCTGCCCCGGGGGCCGTCGCTCTCCGGGTCCAGAATGACGCTCCGGAGGCTGCGCCCCTTCAGGTGAGGATACCGGGCGGAGATCTCCGCCGGGCTCAGGCCGGCGAGCTCCAGCAGCGTCGGGGCGAGATCGAGGTGGGACCCCACGGCCGCGGTGCGCCGCCCCTGCGGCCCGCCGGGCGCGCAGACCGTCAGGTTCACGACCGCCGCCTCGTCGAAGTAAATCGCTCCCTTCTGGGTCAGCCGGTGCGCCCCGTTCATCTCCCCGTGGTCGCCCGTGAAGATCACGACCGTGTTCCGCCACAGGTCGAGGCGATCGAGAGCGGCGAGGATCTGCTGGAACTGCGCGTCGACGAGCCGCATGCAGTTGATCAGGTAGTTCCGGTGCTTGAGCCAGAGGTCGGTCCGCTCGTCCGGGATCGGTCCGAAGTGCAGGTCGACGTAGTCCTTGAACTGCCGGACCCCGGGCGCCTGGAGCCGGTAGTCGTCGGCGAAGTTCTCCGGCAGCGTCACCTCCCACTCCTGCTGGAACCAGCCGAGCTGCTGGACGGTCGAGTGGAGGCCGGCGATCATGCCGTTCGGATGCGGCTCCTGGACCGGATCGGTCTGGAGGAACATCACGTCGTGCGGGTTGATCAGGCTGCAGACCAGCAGCCACGGCTGGTCGAGGTCTCCCGCCCGGTGCTCCAGCCAGTCGACCGTCTCGAACGCGGCGACGCCGTCGAGCTGCTCCCCCTGGAGCGGCGCCCCGAACATCTCGCCCCACTGCTGGAAATCGGCGAAGCCGTACTCCTCCAGGGCGTCCTCCCGGCGCGCCACGCTGGAGAGATGCCACTTACCTTTAAAGGCGGTGTAGTAACCCTGCTCCCGCAGCATCTGGCCGATGGTGGGGAACTCGTGCGAAAGCTCGTCGATCCAGGTGTAGTTGGTGTTGTCCCAGAGGCCGGTATGCCGGGCGTGGACTCCGGTCCACATGGCGGCCCGGGAGGGGGTGCAGATCGGCACGGTGCAGTACTGCCGGTCGAAGGTGACCCCCTGCGCCTCCAGGCGCTCCATCGCCGGGAAGCGCACCGCCTCCGGCACCTGCATGTGGGTGTCCCACTGGTCCATGCACAGGATCAGGATATTCGGCCGCTCCGCGGGCGGTACCGCGCTCTCTTGGCTCGCCATCTGGTCCTCCCGAGCTCTCGAATTGCCTTCCGGATCAATCCGTCCCCGTCACCCCGCCGCGGGCTCCGCTCAAGAAGCGGCCCGCCTTCGGCCCGGCGGCGCGTTCCGCCCGCTCTCCTCCCCGGGGGCGTCGGAGGCGGCGCCGGCGCTCTCCGCGCTGCTCCGTTCGACGTGGCGGCCCATCGCGCGCGCGATCGGGAACAGCAGGAGCATCGACACGACCGACACCACCACTACCATCACCAGCACTTCTTCGTCCGCGAAGCTCTGCGCCACCACCAGCGCCGCGGCGAAGTTCCGCTGGGAGGTGACCAGGGCCATCTCGTCCCGGGTGTCCGGCCGGAAGCCGCCGAGCAGGTACCCGCTGGCGAGGGCGCCGCCGAGCACCAGCAGCGCCGCGAGGATGGCGCCGGTGCCGAATACGCCCACGATCGCTCGCACGTTCACCACCACCGTCAGGATGACGAGCAGCACGAGTGAGACGTTGGCCGTCTTCGCCGCCAGCGGCTGGAGACGGGCCCCCCAGGACGGGGCGAGCCCTCTGAGCGCGACTCCCAGCCCCAGCGGCAGAAGCATCGTCAGCAGCAGCGGCCGGGCGATGGCACCCGCCCCGATCGTGACGTCCGGCACCGCCAGGGGCACTACCACCGGCATGTAGACGATCGTCGCCAGGAGCATCAACACCAGCAGCCCGGCCGTGAACGGCACGTCGCCCCGGGCGATCTCCACCAGCTTGACTGCGAACGGAGCGCCCGCCGCCAGCGCGATCAGGACCAGGCCCAGCTCCAGCGAGCGGTCGAGCGTGAGCAGGCGCGAGATGGCGTAGGCGAGCAGCGGGACGACGACAAAGTTCGCCGCCAGGGCGAGCGCCACTCCCCGCACGTGGCGAAGCGGCTCGAGGATCTGCTTCGGCGTGTAGCTGAGCCCGACCGACAGCATGCTCGCCACGGCGAAGACCGGCACCGCCAGGCCCAACAGGCGTGAGAGTAACTCGACCATCAGCGTCCTTCCACGGCACGCGGGTGCCCGGTATCGACCTTTTCCCGCCGCAGCACGCAGCGGAAACCCAGGTGACAGGCCGAAGTATCGACCGCCTCCCCCTGCCGCGCCGCCGGCCGGTAGCGCAGGCAGTAGTTGGGGGCACAGAGATGGGAGCCGCCCTTCAGTACCCGGCGCGGGATGGAGCTGGCGGCTGCCTCCGCGGAGGAGACGCGCGGGTTCCGCGGGATACAGCACGGCTTGTCGGCCGCGGGAGGGTGGCGGGGTCGGAAGAAGTCGCTCGTCCACTCCCAGACGTTGCCCGCCATGTCGTAGAGCCCGTAGCCGTT
Organism: Armatimonadota bacterium; assembly: GCA_046292385.1. Classification (GTDB taxonomy): domain Bacteria; phylum Armatimonadota; class SYMT01; order SYMT01; family SYMT01; genus JBKBRF01. The sequence continues at coordinate 44,080 of JBKBRF010000024.1, forward strand.
CGGGGGGAAGGCGCCGACGGGTGAGGTGCCCTCATAACCGTCGGCCCGCAGGTTCTGCCAGGGGAACTCGCCCTGCCAGGTGTTGGCGAGCACCCTCCCCTCCGGCGCGTGCTCGTTGCCCCAGGCGAAGTCGGCGCCCTCCAGCCCGCCGCGGGCGGCGAGCTCCCACTCCGCCTCCGTCGGCAGCTCCTTACCTGCCCAGGCGGCGTACGCCTCCGCATCCTCATAGGCGACGTGGGTCACCGGGTGGAGCTCCCGGCCGGCGAGGGTGCTGCCCGGGCCTTCGGGGTGCCGCCAGCACGCCCCGGGCACGTACGCCCACCACGCGCGGAAGTCGCGCAGGCTCACGCGGCGCGGAGGCTTCCGGAAGACGAGCGAGCCGGCCACCACCAGGCGGGGGTCCGCTCCGGGATAGTCGGCCGGGTCCGGCGGGCGCTCGGCCACCGTCACGTATCCGGTCGCCTCCACGAACCGGGAAAACTCCGCGTTCGTGACCGGATACGGGTCGATCCAGAACCCCTCGACGAAGACGGAGTGGACCGGCCGCTCTTCCGGATAGAAGTCGTTCGACCCCATCGCGAAGGTGGCGTCCGGGATCCGGACCATCGCGTCGCCGGGTGTCATGCGAGGTCCCGAGGTCCCAACCCCGCTTCCGACACACTCTTCCCGGCAGCCGTCCCCTCCGTCTCTGCCAGCAACCGGCCCAGGTCGAGCGGCCTCGTGTACATCTCGATCGTGCCGTCGGCGGCGCGCGGCCACTCCTCGCGGGGCCGGTCCCAGTAGAGCTCGATGCCGTTCCCGTCCGGATCCTGCAGGTAGAGCGCTTCGCTCACGCCGTGGTCGCTCGCTCCCTGCAGCGGGATGCCGGCCTCCACCAGCCGGCGCAGCGCGTCTGCCAGCTCCGCCCGCGTGGGGTAGAGGATTGCCAGGTGATAGAGCCCGGTCGTGCCCGCCGGCGGCGGGCCGCCGCCCCGGCTTTCCCAGGTGTTGAGGCCGAGGTGGTGGTGGTACCCGCCGGCGGAGAGAAACGCGGCCTGCGAGCCGTACCGCTGCGTCAGCTCGAAGCCGAGGACGCCGCGGTAGAAGGCGAGGGCCCGCTCCAGGTCGGCCACCTTGAGATGGACGTGTCCGATCCGGACCCCGGGCCCGATCGGCCGCGCAGACGCAGACTCACTCATGGCGTTCCCCCGAGCTCCCGCGAGCTCTTCGTCAGGCGGCGGCGCGCCGCCGCGGCTCCTCCGGGCGGAGCGCCCGCAGCCGGAAGGCGAGGACGAGCATCCCGATTCCGAAGATCAGCGCGTACGCCGCCAGCAGCCACACCCAGGCGAGCAGGCCGGCCCGCGGCATCAGCGCGATCAGGATGCCGAGACCGATCGACAGCACCCCGCCGAGCGCCAGAACCCACTCGCCCTCGATCTCCTCGCGCAGCCGCACGGCGGCGGCGATGCCCAGGATGCCGGTGACGATCGCCCAGGCCGCGATCAGGTAGATCAGCGCGAGCGCGGTAATCCCCGGCCAGACGAAGGCGATGATGCCCGCGAGGATGCCGACGATGCCCGCCAGCAGCAGCATGCCCCAGGGCCGCTGCCGCTCCGCGGAGCGGATGGCGGCGAGGATGGTGAAGATCCCGTCGGCCAGCGCATAGGCGCCCCACAGCCAGACGAGCGTCAGCAGCGTGATTCCCGGCCAGGCGAAAGCGAGGAGGGCGAAGAGGATCGCGAGCACACCCCGCAGCGCGACTACCCACCAGTTGCGAGCCAACTGCTCTCGCATACGTGCCTCCCTCTGCCCGCCCACAGCACTCCGGAGTTCACCGCTGTGGGCGGGTCTTTAGCGAGATACCCACCGGCCAGTTCTCCTGAAGCACAGCCCCTCGGCATTCCCAAACAGGGTGTCAAGAGGCCCACCCCCGGTGCGGTCCGTGGTGCCGAGCCTCGCCGCGCCGGGGGTTTCCTCGCCTTACGACGCCGAGTCCGGCGCGCCGGTCTGGCTCATCCGGATGATCGGCTTCACCGTGACGCCTTTCTCGCTGTCCGCCGCGGCCTCGTTGATCTGGTCGAGGGGGTACGACTTCACGAGCCGGTCGTAGGGGAAGCGTCCCTGCAGGTGCAGCTCGATGAGCTGGGGAATGAAGACATCCGGGACGCTCTCGCCCTGCCTTAGGTCGTGAGATTGACCGGCACTTTCAGGGGCGCCGGATCACGCGAGAGCAGACGGCGCGCGGCGGGGGTGGGGCGGCTGACCTTGAATGGTGGGAAGATGCGACACCCCGGCTTACCAAAGGTCAACTTATCGGAGCGTCGGTTCTGGCTCAGGTCGGATATACTGCTACTAAGACCGCAAGTTTTTTTGCGAAGCCCCCTATTTTAGCTATGCCGCAGCACCGAACGATCGTCGTCGCAGCGCCGCTCATCCGAAATCGGGTGACGCCGCACCTGCTCTTCCGGGCCAATCAGGCCGGGCAGGTCGCCGACGTACGCCAGCTCCTGCGGAAGGTGGTAGAAAGAGGATTTCCGGGCTAAAGCAAGACTACAGCTTGCAGCATTTTGACCCGGAGATCCTTCACGATCTCCGGGTCTTTTGTTACGTGCCGGGAGGCAGCGGGGGGCCCCGGCTGCCGTGGGACGAGGATGGTATGCGTTCGCAGGGACTGATGAGAACAGGTTTTCCTATCTCCGGGCCGCCGATGAATGACGGGGCGGTCGGTACCCGCCGCCGCAGCTTCGCTGCGACGGAAGCGTGCGCGCTCGTCCGCATTTCATCCGAGGTAACAGGCACCTATTCCGGACGCAGCGGTGACTCGCTGCACCTCTGGACGCACGCCCCTCACTTACCGGGATCTTGCAAATAACCTGAATCACAGCAGGTAAACGCAAAGATCCCGAGGCGCAGGCCGCGGGATCTTTTTACGTACCTGCCGCAGGGGCGAGCTGCATGAAAACGGAGTGCTGGATGAGGAAAGTGGAGCGCCGTGCCTGGCTGCTGGTGACGGTGACTTGCGTCGCGGCGGCGCTGCTCTCTTTTGCCGGCACGGGCAGTTGGAATCACGAAGACCGGGTCTTATTCTCGCTGTTTCGATTGCCGGAGTCGCTCCGTTTCTTGTTGATACTGCTGGCGGGGAGCACCTGTGCCCTCTGCGTGGCAGTGATGTTGACCGCCGTTATTGTGGAAGTCCGCCGGGCGCAGGTTCTGTGTCACAGCCCCGGCGGAGGAGTGGCCCCGTTCTCTCCTGGTCCGCCAGAGAAGAGCGGGTGGGATTCGGGGAGCTGGCGCGCCGCGTCAGGCTCCGAGCTTTCCGTGGAGGAAGCGCCAGTAACGACGCGTGCCGGGGAGGCCCTAACGGGCTCATCCCTGCGCCGCCTGACCGAAGAAATCGAAGGAGACAGATCGATGATCAGCCCATCACAGTCCAGCCGCAATCCCACCGGATACGTACCCCAGGCCGTGATCTCCGGGAGCCAGGTACGGCTTCAGGTCCTCGGCGAGTCCGAGGAGTGGGTGGTAACCGTGGTTAGTAGCCACCTGGCCGACCCGGACGCGGATCGCATCTCCGAAGAGTGCCCGATCGGGGAGGCGCTCCTGGGACGCCGCGCGGGAGACGTCATCGCGGTGGAAGTTCCCGTCGGACGCGTGCAGTATCGCGTGCTCTCGGTGTCCCCCCCGGATCCCCAAGACGAGCTCGGAAGCGCCGAGGCTTAGTCGCGGGCGGGTGCGGGGCGGGCGGGTGGAAGGAGGAGACGAATTGAAGGAGGCGGAGTCAATCCGGGTCCGGTACGACCACCGGGAAACGGGCTGGGCGGTGGCCCTGGGCGAGGGCCTCGCGATGATCGACAACGTGCCCCTGAGCCCCCGCTGCAATCTGGGGGACGTGGTCCGGCTGGCGCCGTCCGGTCCGGACGGCCTGCCCGGGGTAGCCGACGTGGTGCACCAGCGGTTCACCGCCAAGACCGTGCTCTACTACTACGGCGCCGAGGAGCGGCAGCTCCTCTTCAGCCTGCTCACGGTGCTCGGCTGCGCGATCGAAGACGCCCGGAAGCCGCTCGATTTCACGCCCGGGCTGCTCCTGGTGGCGCACGACCGGCGGATCTGTCCGGACCTGCTGGCACGAGCCGCCGGGGTCCCGCAGCCGGCCGGTACTCCGAGCCGCGTCGCCCTGGAGGGCGGCACGCTGGTGGCGGATGCGGGCCACCTGCGTGTCGAGCGCCCGGACGGCTCGGAGGTGGCGAGCTGGGAGCAATCCGAGTGGACCGCCCGCCCGGAGGTGGCGGTAGAGGTACTCGACACCCTCCACCGCTGCCTCTGCCGTGGGGCAGGCGCGGCGCGGCAGGGCCTTTCCGAAGGCGAGAACGGCCCGAGGTCCGAAGGCCGGGGGCCGGCGCTGAGAGAGCGGCCACTCCACGCGCGGTTCCGGCGCTGGCGCAGTCTTGGCTAGAAAACGCCCGCGCTCCCTCGGAGGGGAGCCGGCGCGTGGCTTCAGGGTCTTGAAAGCAGGGGGAGTGAATCGATGACTATCCTGGGGGAGTGTGATTCGGAGCGACGCGAGTTGGTCGAGTGCTTCCGGCTGCGCTTCGACGCCGCCATCGAGGGCAGTGACGGGCCGGTCGGAAGCCTGGATCAGATCCTGGTCGATCCGGGAACCGGACGGGTGCGGGGTCTCATCGCCCGCACCGGCTTCCTTTCGTGGCGAAAGGTGCAGCTTCCCTGGCGGGCGGTGGTCGACGCCTCCGAAGAGACGCTCGAGCTCTCCCTCTCCACCCGGGACGTCTGGGAGCTGCGCGAGCGGCAGCCGAAGCGCGGCGGACCCGAGTTGGCAGCTGCCGCTTCTCCGGTCGCCCTGCGCAGCGCCCTGCCGGTCGCGGCGCTGGACGGTCCGGCGGGACACCTCCGCCAGCTCCGCGTCGACGCGGTGACCGGAGAGCTGGTGGAGCTGGTGATCGAGTCGGGGCTCTTCTGCCGCCAGAGCCGGCGGATTCCCGCCGCCTGGATCGGGCGGATCACGAGCTCCGGGATCGAGCTGGACGCGCTCCTCTCCGCGGTGGCGGGCCAGCCGCACTACCGCAGCGACCGCGAGCTGCGGGCGGAGATTCTGGAGGCCTGGTTCTACGACGACCTGCTCCGGCCGATCCTCCTGCGCACCTCCCTTGACGCGAAGGTCCGGGAGGGCGTGGCGACGCTGGAAGGCTACGTCTGGTCCTCGGATCGCCGGTGGCGCCTCATCGACCGCGCCCGCTCGGTGTCCGGGGTGGTGGAAGTCCGCTGCGAGGTGGTCACCGACGAAGAGCTGATCCACCAGGTCGCGACCGCCCTGAGCGCCGACTCGCGCACCTGGTCGCTCTACCCGCAGATCCACAGCTCCCTCGGCGTCGTCTCGCTCGACGGCCGGGCTCCGGACGAGGCGACGCGGGAGGCCGCTTCGGAGGTGGCGGCGACGGTGCCGCGGGCCAAGGCGATCCACAACCGGCTGCGCGTGGGGGGAGGGGATGGCTCCCCGGAGACCCTCCGGGCGCACTCCCCGCGTCTCGGACAGCGAGTCTTCAGCCAGGACGGGCCGTACGGGCGGGTGAGCCAGGTGGTGCTCCACGCGTCGACCCGCTTGCTCTCGGGCCTCGTGGTCCGAGAGGAGCGTCCGGCGCCGACGACGGTCGCCGACGCGCGCCCGGAGCGGGCCGCGGCGTTGCGGAGGGTCGTCGTCCCGGCGGACTGGATCAGCACCCTCGCCGGCGAGATTCTGCTGCGGGTCGGCCGTCGGGAGCTGGCGCAGCTGCCGGAGCTCCGACCCGGGGACTATCGCACGCCGCCTCCCGGCTGGGTGCCCCCTTTCCCGTACGAGTGCTCCCACGTCTTACTTAGCGGGAAGGAACGCGGGCGGACGAGCGACCGCGAGCGCTCCGCGGAGGGCGAGCCTGCCAGGGGCCGCGGCGAGGAATGGCCCCTGGCGGCCTGAGGCAGGGTGCAGCTCGCGCCGGGAAATCGAGGCCCAACCCCACGGGACGATTGATTCTGGAAAACCGGGGTATCAGGCTAATGGATGGCTGGAAACCCGGTGACCTGGACCGGTGACCTGGAGAGGTAGACCCTGGTGAAGTCGAGCAGCGCACATCCGCAGAACGGCGGAGCCCCGCAGGGAGCGGAGGCGCGACTCTTCTCGACGTTCTTCGGGCGGAACGGCGATCTGACGCCGCGCCGCGCGGTCGCGTCTCGATCCAGGTCTCCAGGGTAAAGCCCTCCCCGTTCGTAAAGCTCACGACAGCCCGGAGACCGAGATCGGTCTCCGGGCTTTTTCATCGGCAGCTCCCTAAAAGGCGGGAGATGGAGAGGCGAGAGAGGGGGAGGGAGCGCGGCCTGCGAGCCGGTGAAAGCTCCCTTCCCGGAGAGCACGTGCGATCCTGAGTAATCCGGCAGCGCGACCGGAGAAACGGACCTGAAAGGAGACCCACGATGACCGAGATGCAGCTTGCGGAGCGAGAAGGTACGGAGCAGCTCAGCCTGGCCCCGGAGATCGAGACGCCGGTCCTGCCGCTGCGGGAGGTTCCGGATTGGGACGAGCAGCTCGGGCGAGCGCTGGAGGCCTGCCGGCTGATCGACCAGCACCTCGACTATGAAGCGCGGGGGCGGCTGCTGACGCAGCTCCTCGACTTCCGCCCGCAGCACCTCTGCCCCGAGCAGCGCGTGCAGATGGTGAGCGACCTCTACGGGGTCGCCGCCCGGTAGCGCCATCCGCCCGCGCGAGGAGCGCTCCGAGCTCCGGAGCGCTCCTCGCGCGGGGATCCACTTTCATCCCTCCTCGTTCCCGGAGCGTTCTTTCCATGCGCGCCCGAGTGCCTCTTGGCGGTATAGAGTTGATATCTTCCCCGACGCTGGCGACGCACTCCATGCCCCATAGATCCAACGAGACCGCGGCGAATGAGCTGCGCCTGCTCATCTCGGTCGTCTCCCGCCGCTGGCAGGAGCGGCTGAACGCAGAGCTCCCCACCGAGACCTCGGTCCAGCCGCGGCTCACGGCAGCGCTGCCCGGGCTGCTGGAGCGACTGGCGGGAATGATTGCCGGCGGCTCCGTCGACGAGGAACAGCTCTACGAGCCGGTCGAGGCGGAGGTCCGCTCGCCCGAGCAGGCCGCCCCGTGCGTGGAAGGGCTGCTCCGGGAGTACCAGGCACTGCATGAAGTGGTGCTCGAGGTGCTGGAAGAGAGCGAGCCGCTCCCATCCGGCGTGCGCCGCCTGATCGCGGAGGCGTTCCACACGGCAGAGCGCCGCGTGGCGCGCGAGGCGCTCGCCCGGCAGGCAGAGCAGGTCCGGAACCGGGAGCGACAGCTCCGCGCGCTGGTGGAGTCGAACATCCTCGGGGTGGTGGAAGCGAACCTGGACGGCCGGGTCTTCGCCGCCAACCAGGCGTTTCTGAAGATGATCGGGCATTCCCAGGACGACCTCTCCGCCGCCGGCGTCGACTGGCGGAAGCTCACCCCGCCCGAGTACCGCGAGGTCGACGAACGCGCTCTGGCTCAGGTCCGGGAGTCCGGCCGGTGCGACCTGTACGAGAAGGAGATCCTCCGGGAAGACGGCTCGCGGGTGACGGTGCTGGTCGGCCGGGCGCTCACGAACCCGGAGCGCGGCGACTGCATCACCTACGTGGTCGACCGGACCCGCTTCAAAGAGCTGGAAGTGGCGCTGGAGCGGCACGCCGCGGAGCTGGAGCAGGCGAATGACCGGCTGAGCCAGTGGCTGGCGATGATCGCCCACGAGCTCCGGACCCCGCTCTCCACGATCAGCAACGCCCACTACATCCTGGAAAGTCTGCCGCTCTCGGACCGGGCCGCCCGGCAGGTGTCGGTCGCCGCGCGACAGGCCCGGCACGCGGCGCGCCTGGTGAACGACCTGATGGATCTCTCCCGGATCGCCCGCGGCAAGATCGAGCTGCGCCGGGAGCCGGTCTCCCTGCGTCGCCTGGCCTCGGACGCCGTGGAGAGCGTTCGTCCGCTGATGGATTCGCACGGTCATCAGCTGACCACCGCCTGGACCTCCGAGTCGCTGGTGGTGAACGCGGACCCGCTCCGGATCGAGCAGATCGTCAATAACCTGCTCACCAACGCGGCGAAGTACACGGAGCCGGGCGGCCGGATCTCGGTCTCGCTGGCGCGAGAGGGAGACGACGCCGTGCTGCGCGTGCGGGATACCGGCATCGGCATCGAGCCGGAGAAGCTGCCGCTCATCTTCAACCTGTACGAGCAGTTCGGCCTCTCGGAGACCCGCTCGCACGGCGGGCTCGGGATCGGCCTGTCCCTCGTGCGCCGGCTCGTGGAGCTGCACGGCGGTACCGTCGTGGCGCGGAGTGAAGGCCGGGGACACGGCAGCGAGTTCGAGGTCCGGCTCTCCCTGGTCGGCGAGAGCGCCGCGCCGTAGTGAACGCGAAAGGGGATCGAGAGCGCAGGATGCACCTACTGCTAGGCACGGACGGCTCACCCGGCGCGGTGGACGCCGCCCGGTTCATCGCCGCGCTGCCGCTCCCGCCGGAGACGCGGGTCACGGTAGTGGCCGTGGTGCCGCGCGGCGCGAACCGCGCGGGAGAGGCGGAGCTGGCTCCCGTGGAAGAAGTGCTCGCCGGCTCCCCGGTGCGGCTGGTGCGGGAGGTCCGGGAAGGGATCCCGGCGGAAGAGCTTCTCAAGGCCGAGGAGCTGCTGGAGCCGGACCTGCTGGTGCTTGGCTCCGCCGGCCGCTCCGCCGTCGCGCGCTTCTGGATCGGGAGCGTGGCGGAGCGGGTGGCCGAGTACTCGCGCGGCCCGGTGCTCATCACCTGGCCCGGCCGCGTGGAGATCCGGCGGGTTCTGGTCGCCGTGGACCGGACCCCGCTGGCGGAGGCGATGATGCGGTGGCTGCGGCGGTTCCCGCTGCCGGCCCGTGCCGAGCTCCACCTCGGCACGGTCGTGACGCTCCTCGACCTGTTTGCGCGGTGGAAGCGCACCCTGCTGCCTCCCACCCGGCCGTTCCTGCGGATCCTGGAGCGCCAGGCGTGCCACGACGCTCGCCGGCACCTGCAGGCGCTGACGTCGGACTTCCGCACGGCTGCGCCGATCCAGACGCACGTGCGGCTGGGCGACCCGTCCGAAGAATTGCTCCAGCTCGCGGAGGAGCTCTCCGCCGACCTCCTGGTGATCGGCTCGCGCGGCTTCGGTCTGCTGGGAGCCCTGCTCCTGGGGAGTGTCTCCGACCACCTGCTCGCGCGGCAGCCCTGTTCCCTGTTGATCCTCAAGCCGCGACCGCCCGGGGAGGGGCGGCCGGAATGACGCACCCGAAGCCCTTTGCGGCCTTGCTGGCGACCGACGGCTCCGCCGCCGCCGGCGCGGCCGTGGAGCTGCTGCGAGCCTTGCCGCTGCCGCGCGGATCGGTGGTGCACGCCCTCTGCGCCGCCGAGGCCCCGGCCGTTCTCGGCGGCTCGCCCGCTCCCGGGGCAAGGGAGCTGGTCCGGTTCGAGCGAGCCGCGTGCGAGGAGGCCGTCGAGTCCGCGGCTTCCGCACTCGCCTCCGCCGGGCTCGAGATCAAGCGGCACGTGGTGGAGGCGTCCGCCCTCTCCGCGATCCTGGACACTGCCCTGGGCCAGTCGGCAGACCTGATCGTGCTCGGCGCCAAACGCCGCGACGGCCTCACCGAGCTGTTACTGGGCAGCACCAGCCTGGCGGTGGCGCGCCGCTCCCCTCTCCCGGTCCTCAGCGCTCGGCCGATCAGCCAGGGGCTTCGCTCGGTGGTCCTCGCCACCGACGGATCTCCGCCTGCCCGGCGAGCGGGCGAGCTGCTCTCGCGGTTCCTGCTGCCGGAGACGACGGAGATCACCGTCGTCCAGGTGCTGTCGCCGGTAGAAGCGGAGGCGAGCCAGCTCGGGTATGGTACCGACGTGCTGGACCAGGCGGTCGCCGGGCTGCGCCGCGCCGGAGGAGGAGCCGGACCCCGGCCGGGAGAGGCCCCGGATGAATCCGGGAGATCGCCGCGCCTGATCCGTCCGGCGCTGCGGACCGGCGAGCCCGCGAGTGAGATCCTCCAGGTCGTGCAGGAGGTGAGCGCCGACCTGGTCGTGGCCGGAACGCGTAAGGTCTCTCTCGCGGAGAGCCTGCTCATCGGGAGCGTCGCGGACCGGCTGCTCAAGGAAGCGAGCTGTTCGGTGCTCCTCGTCCCATGAGCGCGGAGCCGGAATGGGTAGACTAACTTATAGCCCGGCGGTCCGAACGAAAGGCCGGTGTCCCTTCCTGCGGCGTGGAGAGAAATAGACATGAAGACTGGAGACGGACGGGGACCAGCGCCGGCACTCTCCCCACCGCCTTCGGAAGGCGAGGCGGAAGCGACGGTTCCGGCAGAGCGCCCCGGCGGCCCAGCGCAGAGCCGGCCGGAGACGGAGGAGAGCGAGTCGATCGAGCCGACCCTCGTGGACGTGGCCTCCGACCTCTCCTTCCCGGCGAGCGATCCCCCTTGCTGGACGCTGGGAAGAGAGGCGGCCTCGGACACCCCGGAAGTCGCGCCTCCGCAGCCCGCCCTTCACACCGAGCGGGAGGTACACGGCGATCCGGATCCCCAGGAGCTCTACGAGGACGAGGACGAAGAGCTTCCGGCGGCGGCGCGGAGTTGACTGCTCCGGCCCCACCGGACGAGCGCGCGCCCCCTGGGCAGCGCCAGAGGATCAGGCTTCGCGCGGCAGTACGGTGAGCACGTGGGAGATGAAGGTATGGAACTCCTGCATGTAGTTGCGCAGGAACTCCTCCGTACTGGCGTTCGTGACCTCGCCTTCCTCGGTGATCAGGCCCGGCTTAAAGGTGATGTAGGCCTCCGGAGCGTTCATCTGCGGCGAGTTGAGGTAGCCCAGCACGCTGCGGAGACTCTGCTGGGCCACCGCCGTGCCGATGGCGCCGGGTGATGCTCCGATTACGGCCGAGGGCTTTCGGGCGAAGGAATTGGTTCCCCAGGGGCGGCTCGCCCAGTCGATGGCGTTCTTGAGCCCACCCGGGATGGAGCGGTTGTACTCCGGCGTCACGAACAGGACCGCGTCGACGCGGGCGATCGCCTCCTTGAGAGCTCGTCCTTCCGGCGGGTAGTCGTCGTCGTAGTCGTAGCTGTAGAGCGGAAGATCCTTGATCGGGATCTCCGTGAGCTCCAGCCCGGCGGGCGCCAGCCGGATCAGCGCCTTCGAGAGCGTGCGGTTGATCGATTCCTTGGCAATGCTCCCGATGAAGTAGCCGACCTGATACGTGGTCATCGGATCTCTCCTTCGCCGGGACCGGGCTGTGCCGACCACCGGTGGGCGCCTCTCCCTTGCGACTGATTCGCCAGGATCCGCTCGCAGGGCTTCGCTCCCGGCGGCTCCATGCCGGGACGGGAGCGGACCCGTCTTGACACACTACCCCGCCCCATGCCGCCCCGAAACGCGCCCCCAGCTCCCCCGGAGGAGCTGCCGCGCTCGAGATCGGGGGCAGGCCCGGCCTGGCTTACAGCCCCGTAGATAACGACGTTACGGTGCGGGAAAGCCCCGGGAATACAGACCTGTGACCTCCAGCCGCCGCGGCTCCGGATCAGGTCGGCTGCTCGCTTGCACCGAGGGCCCACCGATCCGCGCCGAAGCACGGCAGCGCGGCGGATGAGCGGGGTGAGGCCGCCGCGCGGAGGGCGGCAGCGATGGAGAAGCTACTCGTCACCATTTTCGAGAGCGAGCAACAGGCCCGCGACGGAACGCGCGTCCTCCAGCAGCTTCACGACGAAGGGATCCTCACGGTCTATGCCGCGGCTCGCGTGGTCAAGGCCGCGGATGGGAGCGTCTCGTACGAGTCGCTGACCGGCGAGGGCCCCCGGCCGCTGCTCCTGGGAGGGTTGATCGGCGCCCTCGTCGGCCTTCTCGGCGGGCCGTTGGGACTCCCGGTCGGGATTGCCGGCGGGGCGTTCGTCGCGACCATGTATGACTTCGTCCGGGCCGGCGGCCGGGAGGAATTCCTGAACCGGGTCGCGGAGCACCTCTTGCGGGAAAAGGCCGCCGTGGTAGCGCTGGTGGAGGAGACGCAGGTCCTCCCGGTCGACACCGCGCTCCAAGCCGTGGGCGGCCTCGTCTTCCGGCAGCCGGCGGCGGAAAACGCCTACCTGCTCCTGGAACAGGAGCTGGAGTCGCTCGGCGCGGAGATCGACGCGCTGGAGGCGGAGCACGCCGGTACTACGGGAGAGGCCCGCGCGCAGCTTCAGGTGAAGCTCGCCGCCCTCGAGGCCCGGCGGCTGGCGTTGATGGAGGAGGCGAGAGCCCTCCTCGAGGACGCCCAGCAGGTGGCGGAGTTCAAAGCCGCTTCGCTGGAAGCGCAGGCGGCCAGGGCGGCCGAGCCTCGTAGAGCGCTGCTCCTGGGCCGGGCCGCGCGGGTGCGCGCCGACTACGAGCGCAGCCGCGCCAGGCTGCAGCAGGCGTGTGACGAAGCCCGACAGCCGCTCGCGGCCTGACCTCACCAGCCACCGCGCAGGGTACAGCGCTTCGGGAGCGAAGGGCGGTCCGTGCCCGGTCGACTTCCATGCGGAAGCGCGCGGGCACGGACCCCGTGCCGCTTACGGGCGCCGTCTCCGCACCGGTCGCACGGTCAGCGACGCCCCCCCGGCGCTCTCTGCCGGCCGGGAGGGCTCCAGCTCCGGATCCGGGGCGACCGGCTTCTCCGTCGGCTTCTCCGCCGGCGACGCCTCCGGCGGCAGCGGCTTCTCCGGCCGGAGGGCGGCCGCTCCCGCACCGCTCCGGTCGAGCAGCACCACCAGGGGGGTGGCGACGAACACGGAAGAGTACGTTCCCACCACCGTGCCGAAGAGCAGCGCCACGTTGAACAGCCGCAGCGTCTCACCCCCGAACGCGACCATCGCTCCGAGCGCCAGCATGATGGCAAACGAGGTGTTGACGGAGCGATCGAAGCTCTCCGTCATACTGCGGTCGCTGATCTCGGCAAACGTCTCTCCCTTGCGCCGGCGCGCCAGGTTCTCCCGGATCCGGTCGTAGATCACGATGGTGTCGTTGACCGAGAAGCCGAGGAGCCCCAGGCAGGCCGTGAGGAAGAGGCTGTCCACCGTCCAGCCGGCCAGGTAGCCCATCAGCGCGAAGAGACCGACCGTGAGCAGGACGTCGTGGAACAACGCGATCACGGCTCCGGCTCCGAACTTGAGCCCGTTGACGAAGCCGCCGATGGCGAAGCGGACCGCGAGGAAGAGCAGCATCGCGAAGGAAGCGATGATCGCGGCGAAGATCCCGTTCCGCGTGACCTCGGCGGCCACCGAGGGGCCGATCGAGCTGATGCGGGACATCGGCTCCACCGTGCCCCCGCCGAGCTTGCCCAGCGCCTCTCGTACCTTCTGGAGCTGCGTGGGCGGCAGCTCCCGGGTGGCGATCTCCGCAACGGAGATCCCGCCGCTCGCGGCGTGGCTCTCCGGCTCGACCTTCACTGTCAACCCGGGAAGCGGCAGTCCCTGCAGCGCTCCCCGGACCTGCGCCTCGCTCACTTCGGCGGTATAGACCGCCTTCGCGTTGAACGGCTTATGGCCCTCTACCGCCTGGTAGGCGGCCGGGTCGAAGCTCTCCAGCCCGACCGTCTCGCTCAGGCGCTCGCGGATCCGAGCGACCGTGGGGACGTCGACCTCGGGGACCGTCAACTGCACGCGCGTCCAGGGCTGGGTGGAGCGCCCGACCCGCACGGTCGCGTCTTCCAGCCCCTGCTCGGCCAGCACGTCCGCGATCTGCTCCCGGGTGACGGTGCTGTTTCGGAACGCCACTTCCACCACGCTCCCGCCGGTGAAGTCGATCCCCGGCTTGAGCCCGGCACCGAACGGGGTGAGCGCGATGAGGAGCACCGACAACACCGCCCCGGCGGCGCTGATGCCGAGGTAGATCCGACGCCGCGCGAAGATCTGCATCACCCCGCCGCGGCGCCAGGCGGGGAAGAACAGGTTCAGCCAGCTGTTGTGGATCGCGTAGAGCGCCGGGTTCCTCGCCCACTCAAACTGGGTGACCGCCTGCAGCACGGTCCGCGTCACGCTCACGGCGGTGAACATCGCCACCGCGTTGCCGAGGGCCAGCGTGATCGCGAAGCCTTTCACCATCGGGGTGCCGAGCCAGATCAGGACGGCGCTGATGATCCAGACGGTGACGTTCGAGTCGACGATCGCGGTAAAGGCGCGGTTGAAGCCGACGTCGATGGCGTGCTGGAACGACTTGCCGGCTCGGAGCTCCTCCTTGATCCGCTCGAAGATCAGGACGTTTCCGTCCACCGCCATGCCGATGGAGAGGATGAACCCGGTGATGCCGGGGAGATCCAGCACGATCGGCGGAAAGACGCCGAGGCCTTTGAAGAGGGAGAAGGTGAGGGCGGCGTAGCCGACCAGCGCGAAACAGGCCACGAGCCCCGGAAGCCAGTAGTAGCCGAGCATGAAGAGCAGCACGATGCCGAGGCCGGCCACGCCCGCGCGGATACTCTGATCGATCGACTCTTGCCCCAGCGTCGCTCCCACCGTCTGCGTCTCGACCGGGACCAGCGGGATCGGCAGGGCGCCGGAGTTCAGGAGGTTGGAGAGCACCCGGGCCTCCGACATGGTGCGGAAGCCGCCGGAGATCTGGCCCCGCCCGCCGGTGATCGCCTCGTTGATCACCGGCGCGGAAATGATCTGGCCGTCCAGGATGATCGCCAGGATCTCTCCCACGTTCTCCGTGGTGAAGTCGGCGAAGGCCCGGGCGCCGTCCGGCTCCATCTCGAACGAGACGTACGGCTCTCCGGTGTTCGGGTCGATCTGGGGGTCCGAGTTGGGCTTGAGCGCGTCCCCTTTGAGGATCAGCTGCGAGCTCTCGAGCACCTCGGAGGCGGGTACCGGCTGGTTCGTCGCCGTATCCACGAAGCTATACCGCTCCGGCTCCCGCCCGTCCGGCGAGCCGGAGGTATGGGTCATCCGGTACCGGGCACCGGGGTTCCGGTTCGACTGCACCCCGACCAGGTGCCGGAACTCGAGCTGGGCGACGGTGACCAGTGCTTCCAGCGCATCCTGGGGCTTTCGCGCTCCCGGCAGGAGCACGAGGACCTGGTCTCCTCCCTTGAGGCGGACCTCGGTCCCGGAGAGACCGAACGAGTTCACCCGGTTCTCCAGCACGCTCCGGACGCGCTGCATCGTCTCGGCGTTGAGGGTGTTCCCGGCCAGCTTGTCGCGGTCCGGCGCCAGGGTCACCCGCATTCCGCCGCGGAGGTCCAGGCCCAGGGCCACGGGGAACTGGGGCGACAGGCTATACCAGATGGCGGCGGCGATCAGCGCCAGCACCGCCACGAATAGGACACGTGGTTTCAAGTTGCTCTCCCGATCTACGAAGGAGGGGACCGCGCGCCGCGGGACCGGGGTCGACATCGCGGCGGGGTCGGACGCAGCCGCAGGCGCTGGCGTGGCGTGCCGGGAGTCGACCGGCCGCCTGCCACTGCCCGGCGGGCAGGGTAGCTCCAGGCTCCGCCGCGCCGCAGCGCGAATTCGGCTTCAGCAGGGCGGGAGCGAAGTGGATCAGGAGAGGCAGGGAGGCGCCCGAGGGGCCCTGCCGGTCCGGCGCAGCCGGAGCAGCGCCGCGGAGGCTTCGGCTCCGCGGTCTTCGCCGGTGAGCTGGACCGCGAGCGCGACGCGATCGCTGGAGAGGATCGGCCAGAAGCCGTCCGTCGTTCCCGCCGGCGCCCGCTGCGAGAGGCGCGTGAGCACCTCCGGCGGAATTCCCTGCGCCTGGCTGGTAAGGCCGCCCTGCTGCTGTTGAGCGAAGGAAGGGAGCTCGGCGGCGGCTGGCAGCGTTAGGCCGGTCGCAGGCGCTGCCCCCGCGGATCCGAGGACCAGCGTGAGGTAGAGCAGCCAGAACCAGGAACGTGGCAGCATTGGGGCCAGTATAGCAGTTCTCGCGGCCGCCATGCGGGAGGGGCGCGGAAGTGAGCCCCCTCCCGCATGGCGGCGCTAAGGCTCTCCCGGTCGAGATCGCTCGGCAGCCGCGGCCGCGGGAGGAGCGGGAGCGCCCTCTTCGGGTGCGGACGTGATCTTCAGCCCCACGATCCCGGCCGCGATCAGCCCGATACAGAGGAGCCGCGACGCATGGTGAGGCTCATCGAGCACGACGATCCCGAAGATCACCGTGCCGACGGCGCCGATTCCCGTCCATACGGCGTAAGCGGTGCCGACCGGCAGCTCTCGGATGGCGAGCGCGAGCAGGTAGACGCTCGCGCCCATGCAGGCGAGGGTGCCGACCGTCGGCCAGAAGCGGGTGAAGCCGGCGGTGTACTTCAGACCCACCGCCCAGCCGATCTCGAGCAGCCCCGCCAAAACAAGAATGACCCACGCCATGCGCTGATCCTCCGGAGTGAAGGGGTCGTCCCCTTCGAAAGAGCAGCACACGCTGGGTCGTCCCAACGGAGCCAAAAGGCTAACGGATGGTAGTTGCCGAGGTGGACGGTCTGCCTGCCTCTGCTCCGCGGAGGATAACCGCGCAGGAGCAGGACTGTCAAGCTCGCGCGCCCGGTACCGGTTCGATTGACAGGCCGGAGCGGCTTCGATATAGTAATCTACGGTTCTACCCCGCTTGGTTGAGGGGGGCGAGACCAGATTCTACCGTTGATGTCCAGGCACAAAAGCCCGGTAGAAGCTACCACGCGGGAGTAGTTCAGTGGTAGAACGTCAGCTTCCCCGCAATATCGCCCGAGGGAAGGGCGGTAGTGTTGGCGAAAGCACGGCGAATGGGCGGTAGAGTCGCCCCTCCGGAACGGTCGAGATAACCCATAGATTCGGAAGAGAGGCCCTCTTCTCCATGGCGCAGAGCCCGGAGATGGAGGGCTATTGTGTTTCTCAGTGACGCCGTTCACGACTACCTGCTCTACCTGCAGCACGAGCAGAACGCTTCCCCGCAGACCGTTCGCTGCTACCGCAACGCGCTCGGCCGGTTCGCCGATTGGCTCCGGGAGAACGGTCATCCCGCTGCCACGCTCGCGGACATCACCCCGCCCCTGGCCCGGCGGTATCTCTACCACCTGAACGAGACGGGCCTCCGCCCCCGGAGCCGCCTGCGCCTCTGGACGCCGATCCGCTCGCTCTTCCGGATGCTGGTCGACCTCCAGGTCGTGGAGGACAGCCCCGTGGAAAAGATCGCACTGCCGAAGAAGGACCCGCCCCAGCGGCTGCTCGTCTCGGACGAGGAGCTCTTGCAGGTCCTGGAAGCCGCGGGCCGGCAGCGCACGGCCTGGAGAGCCGCCCGGGACCAGGCGGTACTCGCGGTCCTGATCTACACCGGCATCCGCCGCACCGAGAGCCTCGATCTGCGGGTCCAGGACGTGGATCTGTCCCGTCGGACGCTCTACGTGGCGCACGGCAAGGGGGACAAGGCCCGGACCGTACCACTATGTCGCGAAGTGAAAGAGTACCTGGCCCGCTGGCTCGAGTTGCGTCCGCCCGCGGAGTGCGACTGGCTCTTCGTCTATGGACGCACCCGTCGCCTCAGCTCGAACGGGCTGGCCCAGCTCCTGGAACAGGCGAAGCTCGTGGCGGGGCTCGGCAACGCCCCGAACATTAAGCCGCACTCGATCCGGCACCGCGCGGCAACCCGCCTGCTTCAGAACGGAGCCGATCTCCGCTCGGTCCAGGCGTGGCTCGGACACAGTCATCTCTCCACGACGGCGGTCTACCTGCACTGTGACGAGAAGCGGCTCCAGTCGATCGCTCACTACGCTTCCTTCCAGCCGTCTCCGCCGGAGCCGGAGCCAGAGCCGGCTCCGCGGCCGGGGCCGTCCGTAAGTCAGAGCCAGCCCGAGCGGGGGCGCCTGCCCCACGGCGGAACCCAGGGCCGGCGCTTCGTCTCCCGCTATGAGCGGTCGCAGGACCGGGGAGGAACCCGCTGATGGTGATTGGCCGACACCTGCTACACGTCGCGCTGGCAATCGAGGTGACGGTCGGAGCGGTGACTGGACCGGACCGGGACGCAGAGGCTGCGGCGGAAGAGCTCCTGCACGCCGTCCTGGCAGATCCGGCGGCCCGCTCCTTCTTCCTGAGGCAGGCGGCCGCGATCCCGTTCGTCGACTGGCCCGGCGGCACAACCCCGCAGGGACTGGAGTGGCTGAGCGAAGAACCACAGCACCTCGCCCGGGTTTTCGCGCGGCTATCCCCGGAGACGCGGGCGGCGCTCCCGTCAGAGGATGAGCACCAGAGCGAGGACGAACTCGATGCCTTCTACGCCGCCTTTCGCGCCCGCTTCATGAGCATCGAGGTGACGATCATGGAGTAAGCCGGCTGGGGGTGGAGCCGGTCCGGATCAGTGTTCTCTCCCGATCGGCCCACCCCGACAGCACTGTGAGGTTACCGGTGCTACGTCGGTGCGTGACTGGTAGAGCTCGGGGACGGGCGCGGGCGCTCTAAGGAAGCCGAAAAACCCGTTTCGTATCACGAGGACCCCATGGGGATGGAAGAGGGGGACGGCTTCTAATTGAGCCCACCCCCCTCTGTTTCCAGGGTCAGCTCTGCGCGGCAGGATCCGCTACGCACTCCGACACGACCTGATGGAGCGGGATCCGTTCCTGCACGTCGAGTTGCCGCTGAAGCGCGAGGTCCAGCGTCCTCACCTGTGCGAAGATCAGTTGAACGCGTTGGTGGCGGCCTCTGCGCACCTGGAGAAGCCCATCACCGTCCCATGGCGTGGGCCCTGCTGCTGACCCAAGTCGCCATCGGCATCCGCGTGAGTGAGCTTCTGAAGCTGACGGTAGCTGATCTCAACTTCGAGCAGCGCGTGGTCAAGATCCGGCTCGGCAAGGGCGGCAAGAGCCGAGAGGTGCCCCTGGGCGAGCGCACGGTGACTGCGCTGCGAGAGTGGTTGCACGTGCGTGAGCTGTGGCTGGCAACCCGCAATGGAGATCGGCGCGTACGCAGCAGCGTGCCGCAAGGGCTGTGGCTCGCCGATCGGAGCCGAGGTCTTTCCGTAGCGGCTGTGTCGGGCCTGCTGGACGAGGTGTGTTTCCACGCACATGTCGAGGTGCGGATCCGCATCCACGACTTGCGGGCGCTCACCGCGCAACGCTGGAAGCGGGATGGCGTTCCGATGGAGGTGATCCAGACCTGGCTCGGCCACTCGGACCCGGGCACCACGAAGGTGTATGTGCGAAGCGCCTGTGCCGATACCCGGGAATGGGCACGGCGTTGTGACCTCCCGCTGACGCCCGAACAGGGTCGAGCTGCACCGAGCCGTCCTCCAGTCGGCCAGACCGAGGCCCCACCGGCTGCGCCAGAGCCCAATCGTCCGGAGCGTCGCTGGAACCACTCGACCTGCTGGAGATGCTGACGGAGCTTCAACGGCTGGAGGAGCGTTATCCCCTGCTGCGACTGCTCCGGACGGGAAGTGTTCAGATCTCGACCCGAACGACCGCGACTTGACCAGCGCCGGTGCTTCCCAGTTGGACAACTCCCTCGTCGTCACCATCGGCTGGTAGCGGTGTTCTCAGATCCAGGCGCTGGGAACCCCTTCATTCGGCAAGCTGCCTAAATCCGGTTCGTCGACGGGCCCGGCGGAGCTCGGCTCCACGGGCTGGAGTGGCTCTGAGACGAGCAGCAGCGCCTCGCCGGCGTTCTTGCTCGGCCGTTCCCAAGGCTCGAGCCGCACTCCGTCCCGTCGAAGAGTACGACAGCCACGGCGGACTCGATACCTTCTATTAGGCCTCTCGCGCTTCCTATGTCAACGTGGGGGGTATCCTTCGCCGAAGGCACTCCGCTGTCTGGTGTTGGAGCCACGGGGAGCCACACCAGCCTAACCCGCCAGACCGCGATCCCGCGACCGTTGAAGGGCGGAAGCGGTATCCGTCGCACGCATGGCAGAGCGGATCAGTACGCCGCCGAGCAGGATCAGCAGCACGCTGACTCCCAGGTAGACGTAATCGTAGATCGACACTCCGAGCCGCTCCACCACGTGATGCAGGTGGAGGATGTGGTGGTCCAGGACCCCTTCTACCAGGTTAAAGACCCCCCAGCCCAACACAAGCGAGCCGACGAGGGCGCGGGTCGACAGTGGCACCTCCGGCCGCCGGACGGCGCACCAGAGCGTTCCCAGGCCGAGGGCCGTCGTGAGCCAGGTGAACGCGTGGAAGAGACCGTCCCAGAACATGTTGATCTCCACGTTCGTCACGGTGGTCTTTGGGCGCACGGCGGACATCATATTGTGAAGTTGGAGCAACTGGTGCAGCAGGATACCGTCCAGAAATCCGCCCAGTCCAGCGCCGAGCAGGGTGCCGGCGGCGACTAGCGGCCCGAAGTTTCGACCCCGAGGTGACGGTGCTGGCATTGGTGGTCCTTTAGAGATCGCTCTACGGGGGGGACGCCCGGATCCCGTTTGCCGAAAGACCGTGGTAAAGCGTGACCGCCAGCCCGAGATAGACCGGGAACGGCAGCAGTAACAACAGCGCATTGCGCCAGAAACGCTCGTCGAAGATCCCCTGCCGGACCTGTATCCCGGTATCGGTGGCGCAGACTGGGCAGGCCGCGGCGGGAGCGGCGAACAGTACCGTGAGCGCCAGGAGCCCCACCACTAGAGGCAGGAGCCGGCAACTGCGCTTTAGCTGCATCTCGCACTTTCTTTCTCGGGCTACCGACCTGTGCTCCCTTTACCCCTGAACAGTTGTTGCTACGCAGCCATCCCCGCTCGGCATCCCCTACCTCCTGCTCCTCCGGGTTCGGACCGAAGAACCGCAGCCTGCCCGGGGCTCGGCTGAGTGGTGAACTCAGGTTTGGGGGCGGAGCCGTATGTCCCAGGCAGGGGACTCACGAAGCTCCGGACGCGTGTAGCGGCTTAGCAGCTGACGAGATGGAAGTAATGGTGACTGACAACGCCCCGACGCGGGAGCGGCAGTGACGAACGACAACCAAATCTGAAGCCCGTATTGCCTCACCAGTTAATGTCACCCAACCAGACTGCCTGCCTCACGGGAAATGTTACCCGAGGACTCGCTCGCTAGCCCCGACGGCGACAGTCGAACCTCTCTGTCTTCGGCGGGCGCCGTCGGGGCGATCGGCGGAGCCGTGGTGGGGTCGGTGAGTATGACGGCAGGCAGCACGTCGGCGCTGCCGCCGGAGGGCTGACCGGTTAGAGCATCGGCATGACCGGCGGCTACGTGCTCGGCCTTGGGACCGGCATGTTCCTCGCGATCGGGCTAATGAAGGCTCTGAGTTAACCTCACGGGCGGAAGGCTGCGGCTCAGGTTCGGCACACCCCCGGCCGAGTCCGCGTAACAGCAACACGGCAGTCACCTCAAGGCCACCCACCACCAGGCCGAACCCTGCTCTCAAGAGGCGGGACGGGGTATGGTCTCTGGCCCTGACGGGTCTGATCCTCGTGGTCGCGGGCCTTGTAGGGCTCGCGATCGGCTCGGTGTTGCTTCTCCCGAGCCTCGGCCCCTCGGCCTGATCCAGGCGCACACGCCTAAACACCCGTCGGCACGGCTTTACAGCGCCGTCGGGTCGTACCCCGGGGCGACGGCACGTGCGTTTCTTGCCGTGACCCTACTCGGGCTCGCGGGTACGCCATCGGTCTTTGAAGCGAAGAGCTCGAGTCCCAGCCGCTACCACCCCAGGGCACGTCCGGAACGATAGGTTGCGCGTGGTGGTGACGATCGTCACCTGCGTCGCCGCCGATCTGGTCCTGCGGGCGGGGCCTCAGCTTCAGGAGCGGGGCGATGAGTCAGGGAGCCACGACGCCAGATCACGTGCGGGAGACCGTCCTCGCAGCCTTCGCCCAGCGGTATGGAATGAACGGGCGGGCGAGGTGGCTCACATCCGAGCGGAGCGTTAGCCGGGCCGTACGGCGGACCGCCAATCGGCCGCAACTCGCCGATAACGGCTGCGTATGGGGCTTGTTTTGGGGGCGCACCAAGACTAGCACGAGCTCCTCGCTGACCCACCGGGTGGCGCTACCCACTGCTGCCCGCCAAGCGGACCCCAGCCACCTGCTCGCCAGAGGTGTTCGCTGAAACCATGGCCTACCTGGCGCGTGGCGCTCCTGGCGCTCTCCCGGGGTTTGCTCGGGGGGTGACTCGGCTCACACGCGCTGATCACTCGGGAATGTCGTCTCGACGGGAGGCGCCAGAATCGCCTTCATGCTCCGCGGCCTCCCGCCGCTGCTGCGCTTCCTGCGCCTCCTGCCAGGCCGTCTGGGAGGTCTCCCATTCCACCTGCGACTGCTCGGAGGCATCGCTCGCCCGGTCATGGTCCACCACGGCAGCTTCCCAATCGACGGCGGCCTTGCCATACGTATGCTCCGCCGTTTCCCAGGTCTGCTCCGCGGCGTCTCTCGTATGCTCCGCCGTCTCCCGAGTCTGCTGCGCGTCGTCTCGTGCAGCGTCGGCGTGTTCGAGGTTCGACACCCCCTGAACATGCGCGGCTTGCGCGTCGACCCAGGCTGCACGGGCGCGGTCCCAGCCGGTTTCACCACAGTGGGGGCACTCCGGCGCCTCGAGGGCTAGAGGGAGGTTGCAGTGGGGGCAGAGGGGCCGAGCAGGTGATGATTCCAGAGGGGTCCGATTTACTGGCGCTCCTTTGCGGTCGCCTGCCTGGATCGCCTGCAAGTCCTGCCGGCTCCGGACAGCGTCCCGCTGCATCTCCCGTGCCCGCTCGGACATCGCTCGTGTCTGCTCCAGAACTACCGAGTCCCGCGGCTGCGAGCCGGGCTCGTCTGCGGCCGAGGACGGTTCCGGGATTTCGTCCTGATGCTCCCGTTTCATCGAGGTGTCTCCTTCCGAGGCGGATAGCTCACAGCCACCGCGACAGAGTGATCGTACCCGTAGGTCCTGTCGTGGTACCGGCCTCGCCGTATCACCGTTCCCCCTCCTGTTTCGGGGACCACGACTTACACACCTGCGCACAGTGCCCGGTCCAGCTTCGGCTGTGGGACGCCCGAAGCTCACAGCGCTCCACTATACCGGCGGTATGCGAACGCTGCGCGGCCCCCGACAGCGCTACCAGAGAGACGAGGGCGCTCGTGATGCGGTTCAGCGGCAACACGAAGTCGGCGCACTCGGTGCGGATGGCAGCCCGGGCATCTGTGGGAGCAAGGCGGTGACCGGGTCCTGGCCGAGACCCGTCTCGGGAGCCTCTTTGATCTTCCGCAGTCAGGCTGCGCCATCATAGCCAGCGCCGGTCAGCACCAGCGCCAACGCCCGCTCGACCCAGGTGAGGGACACGGATGCGAACAAGACGTCGGCCGACGGAGTTGGCTCTCCCCAGGTCGGAGAGACAGACCACTCCGTCGCGCTCCGTCAGCAAATGCCGGGCCCCGCGGGATCACGTAAACTTGGCCCGGCCGCCAGGCGCTCGCCACCCTCTACGTAGCATCTCGGGTAAAGCCGCCGGCGTCCGTTCCCGGGAGCATGGTTTCCGAGACCGCCGCAAGAGCAGGGGTGCGTAAGTTACATCTCGAAACACACCCGCACTAAATCCATTCCGTACAGTCTTGGACAGAAGGGCTCTGGCTAATGCTCACGAAGGAGTTCCGGGGGCAAGGCTTTCGCGGCGACTCCAGCGAACGGCCATCACCTTGATCTTTTCCCCGCTGGAGCCAGTGACCGCCGAGAGTGACTTCCGGCGGTACCGGTGCAGAGCGAAGAAAAGCCCGATTAGTGGCTGGCCGCCGGCTCGAGCGCTCCCGCCTTGTCGTGGATGGCGACCCGGTCTACCAGGCTCCGGCAGGCCGCCGGCACTCCGTCAAGTCGGGCGTTCACTCCGCGGCTACGAAAACCGAGGATGACTCGGTCCAGCACTGCGATAGCAGACCCATCCCACACGTGGGCTTCACTCAGGTCGATCACCACCTCCTGCACCGGCTCGCTCAGATCGAACCCCGGGGCCAATCGGTTGGCGGACACGAAGAACAACTCGCCCGTCACCGCGTAGGTCCGCACTCGCCCGTCATTGCTCAGCTCGGAACGGAGACCGGCGAACTTCGACACCTTGCGGGCGAAGAGGAGGGTGCTGAGGATTACGCCGACGATCACTCCCTTCGCGAGGTCGTGGGTCATCACCACCGTCACCACCGTCACTACCGTGGTGATCGTCTCCCCTCGCGGCTCGATCGACACCCGCTTCAGGCTGCTCCAGTCAAAGGTGCTGATCGAGACCATGATCATTACCGCGACCAGAGCGGCCATCGGAATGATCTTCAGCAAGGGACTGAACGCCAGGATCAGCACGAGCAGGAAACAGCCCGCCACCAGGGATGAGAGGCGGCCCTTGCCGCCGGACTTCACGTTGATGACCGACTGGCCGATCATCGCACAGCCGGCCATTCCGCCGAGGACACCGGTCGCCACATTCGCGATGCCCTGCCCCACTGCCTCACGGTTCTTGTCGCTGGACGTATCGGTCAACTGATCCACGATCTGCGCCGTCAGCAGCGACTCCAGGATGCCCACGAGAGCCAGGGGGAGAGCAACCGGAAGAATGATCTGCAACGTCTGCAGGTTCAGCGGCACTCCCGGCACCTGAAAGGTCGGAAGTGTGGTGGGAAGCTGTCCCATATCCCCCACCGTCGGGAGCTTCCAACGGAACAGCAGCGTGAGCACCGTGACCACGGCGATTGCCACCAGAGGCGCGGGAACCGCACGGGTCAAGCGGGGGAGGAGGTAGATAACCGCAAGCCCGAGCGCCACCATCGCGTAGGTCTGCCAGCCAGCGCCGTGGAAGTGCGGCAACTGCGCGAGAAAGATCAGAATGGCCAGCGCATTGACGAAGCCGAGCATCACGCTGCGCGGCACGAAGCTCATGTAGCGCGACAGCCGGAGCCCTCCGAACGCCATCTGAATGATGCCCGTCAGGATCGTAGCGGCAAAGAGATACGCCACGCCGTGAGAGTGTACGAGATGCCCCACCAGGAGCGCCATGGCCCCGGTGGCCCCGGAGATCATCCCCGCCCGGCCCCCGCAGAAGGCAGTGATTACCCCGATCGTGAAGGAGGCGTACAGCCCGACCTTGGGGTCGACCCCGGCAACGATGGAGAACGCAATTGCTTCCGGGATGAGGGCCAGAGCTACGACGATACCGGCGATGAGATCGCCCGGGACGTTGCCGAACCACTGCTGGAGAGGGAGTGAGGCGGGACGGAGTTGCTTACTGAACTGCATTACTACTATGTTGATCCGGATCAGGACAGTGCGAGAGCAGCCTCGGGAGTGACGCGCCAGTATGCACCAAGTCGGTTCACTCGTCAACGGAGGGATGGAGCCTCGAACGCTACCTCGTCCGGCACATTGGGCCTTCCTCAGCCGGGTCTCAACCGTGCCGACGCTCCCGAAAGACTCTGTTGGGTTGCGAGTCGGGCCGGTAGCTACGGATCCGGATTCAGCTCGCGTTCGGAGTAACCTGTCAGAGATCCGCCTGCGTGGAGTGCTGAGCGAGGGACCAGCGCGGCTCCGGGAGTGGGCGGAATGACCGCCCGACGGGACCGGAGCAGGCACTCGGGGCGCCGCTAGTTACGCCGCGCCTCAGACCATCGTCGCACCCCACCGACCGGGATCGAAACCGCTGGGCCAGCGGGTGTACCGGTCATAGCGCGCCAGCGCGAGCTTGGCTCCGGACAGCCGGGCGTTCCGGAGGTCCGCCCCCAGCAGGTCAGCGCCGCGGAGATCCGCCTGGCGGAGGTCAGCTTCCCGCAGGTCCGCTTCGCAGAGATCTGCGAGACGGAGATCCGCCCGATGCAGATCGGCTCCGATCAGGCTCGCGCCTCGCAGCACGGCTCCTTCCAGATCGGCCCCGGCCAGGGGCACCTGCTTCAGGCTGTCACTCTCGACGCCGCACACGCACTCCCCCGTCCGCCGATGGTAGATCTCGATCATCTGGTTTCTCCTTCTCGTCGTCTTCTCTCTCGGCACCGCCAGCGGGTGGCCAGCGCCGGATCGCCTAACCCGATGGGGCGTCGCGCCGGACGCAGAAGATCTGGCCCCGCTCGATACACTCGAGGCTCGTAACGATCTCCCACGTGGAAGCGACGCGCTCCGCCAGGCAGGGCGGCCAGCCTTTCGCGACGACCAGGTAGTCTGCGACGGCTGCCGGGGAGCCGCACCCTTTCGCCTGGTCGAACAGCTCTTCGCAGAGGGCGGTGGCGAACTCCACCAGCCGCGCCGGCGAGGCGCCTGGCTCTGACGTGATGGCCAGATGCAGCGCATCCAGCCCCGCACGGACGCGAGGATCTAGCGCGTGGCGTCGCTCCTCTGTAAGTACATTCGCGTTCCTCTCGGGCACGCCGTCGCGCTCCCCCACACGGCGATATAGGGTCGCCACAGAGGCCCCCTCGACCATCGCCACGGAGAGCAGCTTCCAGCCGCGCCGGTGATAGCTCCGCACCACCTGGTCCAGATACGCGTCCACGAAGGCACGTACCGTCAGGTACTCGCAGCCCTTCATTCGGTTGGTACTCCTGGCACCCGGTGGGGTGCTGGCGAGGTGATCGGCTACTTCCGATCACCCTCGCGGCGGGTTCAATCCGCCGCCGGGCGCTCCGGTTATGCAGTTGTTCTCGATCCGGTTTGGGAGGTGAAGGATCTGTCCGGGGGACGGCGCCCGTGTTGGGAGCAACCGGTGGCCAGATCTAGGGGTGGCATCCCGATCCCCGGTGGGGTGGGATAGTGGCAGCGCGGTCCGGGGGTGTCAGCCGGCATCGGAAGTCCGGTGGGGATACCGGACGGCCTGAAGAGCCAGGGTTCCTGCACGGCGCGAGGAGCCCGGAGGCGGCCAGTTTCCGAAGCGAAAGCTAATCACGCATGGTCAGTCGCTGTACTCGCGAGGAGAGGGTCCGACGTGCCGATGCACGCTCCGGCCACGGTCTTGAGACGAAGTTCCTCTCCCGTCTCTTCATTATAGCGGGCGCAGGCGCGATTATGTCTTACTGCTCACTGCCGAAGGTGCTGCCCGGCCGACGCGGTGGCGCTGCGAGCCGTCTCGAAAACTCCCGCAGGAGCCTTCAGTGCCGTTCAACGCCGTTCCGAAGCCCTGACGCCGCTCCCAGGCGGAGCACCGCAACAGACCCGATGCGATACAATCCGGGCGGTCGGCAAGGCAGGAGCACGGCCGCACGACAGGAGGCTGTTACGGGACCGGCAAGCGCAGACGCAACACAGCTCGACACTCGGCGGAGCCGGGTCATCGAAGCATCACCGGTGTACTACGGCTGGGTCATTCTGGCGGCAAGCACGCTCGGCGTCATGATGACCACCCCGGGCCAGACAGTTGGGGTATCCGCCTTCCTTGATGCGATCATCCGCGACCTTGGAATGAGTCGTTCGAGCGTATCGCTGATGTACAGCGTCGGCACGCTGGCGGGCTCGTTCGCGATGCCGTGGGTAGGACGCTGGATCGACCACAAGGGTCCGCGGCTGGCGGTGACGGTGATCGCCGTCCTTTTCGCCCTCGCCTGCGTCGGGATGAGCCGCGTCGAAGGGCCGATCGGGCTTGCGCTCGGCTTCCTCGCCATTCGCAGCCTCGGCCAGGGTGCCCTGGGGCTGGTCAGTCTGCACGTGCTGAACCTCTGGTTCGTACGCCGCCGGGGTCTGGCAGTCGGGTTGAAAGGCGTTGGCATGGCGGCGGCGAGCGCCTGCTTCCCGATCGCAATCCACGCGCTGATCGCCGCTCACGGCTGGCGGACCGCCTATGCCGTTCTCGGCTTGTTGATTGCCGCGACGATCCTGCCGGTAGGCGCTTTGCTCTTCCGCGAACGTCCGGAGCTATACGGGCTCTATCCGGACGGGCACCAGGACGGCGATGACGCAGACCGCGTCGTCTTGGAAGAGGAATGGACGCTCGCAGACGCCCGCCGCACCGCGCTGTTCTGGCTGCTGGTGGTCGGCAGTCTCTTGCCCGCGGCGCTCTCGACCGGACTGGTCTTTCACCACTTCTCGATCATGCAGCGCAACGGCGTGGACCAGGCTGCCGCGGCGACGGTCTTCGTGCCGATGGCGGCCGTGGCCGCCACTACTAACCTGGTGTCCGGGATACTCCTGGACCGGATCCAGCCCCGCTTGCTGCTCTCGGTTGGTCAGGGGCTTCTCGCGGCCGCACTCCTCATGGCGACGCAAGTCCGTAGCGCGGAGGCGGCCTGGCTCTACGGCGCCCTGCTCGGCATGATGCAGGGGATGCAGGGGGCGATCAGCGGAACGGCGTGGGCGCATTACTTCGGTCGAACCAACCACGGGGCAATCAAGGGCTTCGCCTTCACCGTGATGGTGGGGGGCTCCGCCTTCGGACCCCTCCCCTTTGCGTGGGGGCTGGAGCTGTTCGGCAGCTATGCTCCGGTGCTCGGCCTGGCAGCACTGCTTCCGCTGTCAGCGGCGGCCTGGGCACTCTTCGTCCGGCCGCCGAGCAGAAAGTCTTCGACGGTGCCGGGAGCCGAGCACCGGTAGGGGCGAGTCTCGGATGAGACCGCGAAGAGGAGCCCGTTTACTGGCGCAGGCCTTCAGTCAGACGCCAGAGCCGCAGAGTCTTTCTACCGGTGCATTTGGGGGGCTGAATCCGAGAGGTCCGACGGCGCTACGCTTCCGGAGGTGGACCTGCACTTCCGTACAGAGCCCCGGAACCCGGGCTCCCAGCCAGCGGTTGAACCTCCACCACCAGCAGTGAAACTCCAGTGGCCGGAGCGGCCCTCCGGATACGATCCGGAATCCTCTCTCCTCTACAACTTCCAAAGACTCAAGCTGGCTCAAATCCTGGCGGAGAGTCCGCAGCGAAAACTGCTGCACATGTCCTCTCCGCCTGAATCCAAAGATCATGTTCCCCAGTCGCACCACGTGCGGTCGCATCCGGTGAACACCATGTGGAAACGTGGGAACTCCAATGATCAGGAGCCCACCCGGCTTCAGTACCCGTTCCAGATCCCGGAGTGTCGGCCAGTAATCCTGTAGATGCTCAAGTAGTTGTTCGCAGATGACGATGTCGTACCTGTCGCTCTCCAGGGTTGGCATGCCTTCAGAGACATCTAGCTGATGAAGCGTCCAATCCTTCCGACGGTAGACCCGACGCTTTCCACGGGGAAACAAATCTACACCGTGTAGACGGACATCAATCGGCGTCTCGCTCGTTCGGATTGCATCCAGGTATGGCTCCAGATAACGGAGCGTGATCCCACGCTGCATACCCACATCTAGAACATCGACGCCCAGAACCTGACGTGTAATCGACTGCTGAAACTCGCGGTTGATCCGTTCGGCCAGATACTGGTAGCGAGATTGGCGCAGTTCATAGGGCGCTCTGCGGTTTGGTTCAACGCCGAACGCGACCTGGGTAGAAGGAGTACGGTGCTTCACTGACTTCCTACTCGTGATGTCAAATGGCGGTGAAATGTGCCCTCATGAGCAGTGAGAAAACGTTCTGGCACCCCGCGGTCAGGCAAGATTAACGCGCAGGGGATGCGCAGAGTGTCCCCATCCGGGAAGGATGTACAGCGCCCATCCGAGAGAAGGCCCTGTACATAGTAGCTGCCAGGAAGACTAGATCTCTTCCGCAAACTAGCGGCCGAGTCTTGATGTTACCCCCGTGCAATCGCGTCGGCACCTGCGCTCCGTCCCATCAGAACGGCCCGGTGTAGGAGAGATAGTCTTATCAGTTGCTCCGTACGACACACTTGAGAAACCTGCGCCCAAACCGCAGAAACGGGAGATCGGAGGCGAAGAGCGGCGAGAGGTGCCTTGTGCCACTACCTACTACGGGAGCACCTCGCCTGGTAGTGTGCGGTGGATCCGCACGCTACCAGGCGGTAAGCGTCATTCGCAACGGGACAGCGTCGCCCATACCCCGTGCCCCAGATTGTTGGCGGCACGGTGGCTGTGACGTGCCAGCCGTGCTGCCAACGGCCAAGTTCCGGGTCGAGAAAGAACCCGCAATGCAATCCGGGGTATATCCACAATATCGAAGCCACCCAGGATCGGAGACAAGTCGTCCTCGATGCCGTCAGACACGGCTTTCATCGCCAGACAGGGGATCCCTCGCTCGCGACAGAGTTGAGCTATGGTCTGGCTCTCCATATCCACCGCAATCGCGTTGCTCTGCGCAGCTAACTCGTGCCGGGCGGCGGGAGTTAGCACCGGCTGCGCAACGGTGACGAGCGGCCCTACGTGGTAGGGAATCCCACTCTGCTGCAGGGCTACTTCCGCACGGCGGACCAATCCGGCGTCCTCCGACTGCACGATTAGCTCGCCGACCTTGATTTCCGGGCGCAGCGCCCCAGCCAGTCCGCTGCAAATCATGAGATCAAGCGGATGCTTCTCCAAGAAGCGATCTACCCGCTCTTTGGAGACGGACGGGATCATCCCGGAGAGGCACAGTCGAATGGTGTGCCCGTTGAGTTCCGCGCCCCACAACCCATCATTCGGATCAAGCGAGGATAGTTTCAGACGACGGCAGACCTCACGTACTTCCCAGTTCACCTCGGCTACCAGCCCGATTCTCATCTGACCTCCTTTGGGGGCGCGAGCCCCTCTGCTCGGAACCAAGCTACAGCATCGGCTATCGCGGTAGGGATGGGGGTCTGCGGTAAGCCGAGCTCGCGGATCGCTTTACCGCAATCGAATTGCATGGGCACACGGGCCATCCGCACACCGTCCCGGCTCGCGGCTGAAGCACGGCCGCTGATACGGCTCCAAACGTCGCCCATCGCGCCCGCCGAATAGGCTGCGAAGTACGGAATCTTGACCCTAGGAGCAGGCAGCCCGCTCACCTCTGCGAGCATCATCAAGAACTGCTCGATTGACAGGTTCGCGTGACCGAGGATGTAGCGCTCGCCGATGCGGCCCCGACTTGCCGCCAGCCAGTGCCCGAGTGCAACATCATCCACCGCCACCCAGTTCAGTGCTGCGTCGAGAAACGCCGGAAGTCGTCGGTTGAGGAAATCCACCACCAGGCGCCCGGTCGGGGTAGGGCGCCGATCACCCGGGCCTATCGGCGTAGACGGGTTCACAATGACGACAGGAGCTCCCTCTCGGGCCAAGCGTCTGACCTCTCGTTCCGCGATGACCTTGGTAAGCTGATACGCACTCCGGCACTCCGGCGGCTTAACAAAGCTGGTTTCAGTGCCTGGCTCTTCGGGCGCACTCCGCACGGTAACCGTACTTGACGTGTAAACCATGCGGGAGACACCCGCTGACCAGGCCGCTCGCAAGAGCGCGACAGTGCCTTCGACGTTCGTCTGGTGCATCCTGCTTGGGTCCGGAACCCAGAACCGGTAGTCGGCGGCGACGTGAAAGAGCAGATCGGCGCCCTTCACTGCGTCTGCGAGCGAGGCCGGATCATTGAGTGTGCCGACCCGAAACTCGACCGGTAGACGCTCCAGATGCCTCCGGTCGCTCTTAGGTCGAACCAGAGCCCGCACCTCCACGCCCTGTTCCAGCAGCGTGCGTACCACGCGATTTCCGATGAATCCCGTCCCTCCGGTCACGAGAGCTCGCATGGGGTCCTCCCTCGTCGATTAGCTATCCAGCACGGCAGGCCGGGTCAAGTGAAGCTCTGCTCCAGCAACCGCAACTCTGCGTCAGTGAGGTCGCGCTCAGGGCCAACTGCGAGCAGTTCCGGATCGCTCTTCCAGGACCCATTCTTCTCCGAAGCACAACTCTTTAGAGACTTCGACTCCACCAGCGTGTAGCCACGAGATTGAAGTAGCGATCGACACTCTTCGTAGAGTTCTCGGCTATGGAGAGAAACCCAGATGAGGACATCGCCAGGTAAACAGCTCAATCCATCCCGAAGGATTTCGGCTTCACTCCCCTCGGCATCGATCTTTAATACCGTCGGGAGGGGTAAGCTATCTTGCTCGACAAGCGCACGGATCGTTCGGGTCCTTGCCACCCCTGTGCCGTGACCGATGCGATACGCAATGGATGAACCGGAACCACCGAACTGGGCTATACCGTCGGTGGATGAGACGGCGACCGGAATAATGCGGATGTTGTTGAAGCAGTTCCACACTACGTGGAGCCTGAGGAAGATGAGATTACTATCTGCCGGCTCAAAGGCGAAGACCTGACCTTCGGGCCCCAACTTTCGCGCAGCGGCTAGAGACACATAGCCTTTGTGGGCTCCAATATCCCAGAACCGATCCCCCTGACGAAGGAGCCCGATGATCGCAGTCAGGCGCTGTGCTTCGAAGGTTCCGGAAGCATAACCTCTGCCTGCGCTAACCACACTCCACTTGAGACCTGCATTTGGTCCTGACTTGATTCTTACTCGTGCGGAGCCAATGATCCGGGCCGCTGCTCCGGAGACAGCAGTTGGTAATCTTCCGGGCAGCGAGGTGCGCAGTCTGGGCATGGTTGCCCTCCTCTGGAGATGGTTGCGTGGTGAGGCGTCTCACGGCGGGTCTTGCAGGACTGGCCTAACCGGCAGGCGCATTGCCTGGACCGAGATCTGTCCCCGCACATTCGCGCAGGATGCTGTCGGGCAGATCGAGCCTCTCAGGGGCCAGAACGCGATACATCCTGCTGCCTGGGTGGCGCGGAAACTCTGTGTGAAGATGGCTTCGATTGCGCCGCAGAGATAGGTCGAAACATAACCGTCTTCCTGCCGGGTGCCGTTGGAACGACTCCTTCTCGCGGGTGATGGTCACAGGCGCGATGCCGAACAGGACTGGCCATGTTTGCGCATCGACACTTCCTTGGAGCGGCTCCTGAGACGCCGGCACTGCAACGAGAGGCAGTCGGGAGCACCCGCCGCCGAAAAGGCGGTCGGAGCAGAAGAGCGGCAGAGGGAAGTCGGGGCCGCGGAGAGAGCGAACGAAGGAAGGCCTGAGTCGGCGAGAGCACCACACCTACACGGAAGCCCGGTCGGGAGACATCGGGCGGCCGGGGAGGTCCGTGTGCTGCCTTCGTAAGGAAGCGGACACCCGGACAACCACCGAAGTTCCGTGCTAAGTTAATCGTTCATGGGGTGGCGGCTGATGGCTAACCTGACTGCAACCGAAAGTGCGAAGCACCTGTGTCAGGTTACGTTTGCTATTATAGCGTCGCCAGCCAGGATTGGGTCAGCAATGTGAAGGAGCGCGTCAAGACGGCCCGGTTCTCCGCACGAGCACGGCCGTGAACACAGTGCTACGGGTGGATAGCCGGAGTCATCAGCCGGGGTGAGCTAATCGTGGGATAAGTCTGTCACACCCTCCTCGGCGCAACGTCTGAGGTTGCGGTTTGCACCGGCGGCGGCGTGGGAAGGCAGTAGCGGAACGGAGCTGCCATGACCCGGGGAACCAACACCCTGCCCACGTCCGACGAGGTTCTGCACTACCTGCGCCGCGAAGCCCCGGAGCCGGGAATGGTCCGGCCGGACTATCGCGGTTACGCCACCTGCAACGTTTCGCAGCTCATGCTGCGGAACTTCAACCTCCCGAACCGCTGCCCCGACGGTCTGGCGCCGCTACTGGATCGGCAATACCGGCGCATCGTGCTGCTGATTGTCGATGCGCTCGGTTGGAACCAGCTCCACGCGTGGGTCGACGAGCTGCCCCCGCTCTCGCGGCTCTACGACGGGGCCCGGGTCGTGCCGTTGACCTCCACCTTCCCCTCCACGACCACGGTGGCCCTCAGTGCGCTCTACACAGGGATGACTCCGGCGGAACACTCCATCACCGGACATTACCTCTACCTGCGCGAGATCGGCGCCGTGATGGACGTGCTGCGATTCTCTCCCTACGGGGACCCGCGGCGGGAGGTCTATGCCGAGCGTGGAGTAGACGTCCACGCGCTCTTCCCGATGCAGACGCTTTTCCAGCCGTTCCAGCAGGCGGGTCTGCTCAGCCTCTCGGTGACACGCGGGATCTTCACCAACACCGCGCTCGGCTGGCTGCATCACGTCGGGGCGGAGGTGGTCGGCTACCTTACGGGCGCGGACATGTTCGTCCACGTCCGGCACGCTTTGCAGCGTCAGCAGGAGGGGGTAGTCTGCGTCTATTGGGACGTCGTGGACATGCTCTCCCACGAGTACGGCCCCCGCTCGGAGGAGGTGCGCTGCTCGGTGGAGCAGTGTTTCTACTCGCTGGAGCGGGAGATCCTGGAAGCGCTCTCGCCGGCTGAGCGATCCGAGACGCTGCTGTTGATCACCGCCGATCACGGCCAGTGCGACCTGAACCCGGAAGAGGCGGTGTTCCTGGCCGAGCATCCCCGCCTCGCGGAGCTGTTGATGCTTCCGCCGACTGGCCAGGGGAGGGCCGCCTATCTTTACGCCGACCGCGGGCAGGTCCCGGCGCTCGGCCGAGAGCTCGAGCGGTTCGAGGAGGCGCTGCGCGTCTACCCCTCCGAGGAGGCGCTCGCGACCGGCCTGTTCGGCCCCCCCGAGCTCGCCCGGCGCATCCGGGCTCGCGTCGGCGATTACGTGGCACTGAGTCGCGGCGGCGCCATCCTGCACGGGGCCGACGTCACTCGGGAGCAGTTCCGGCTCCGCGGCCACCACGGCCTCCTGTCGGAAGACGAGATGCTGGTGCCGCTGCTCGCCGTCCCTCTCGACCGTCTCTGAAGCGGGCCGCTACTCCGCTCCCACCTGCACTACCTCCCCACCCAGCCGAGCGCTGAAGTGGCGGTCGTGGGAGACGTAGATGACGGCGCCGCGATATTGGGCCAGCGCGTCCTCCAGCTCTTCGATGGAGGGAAGGTCGAGATGGTTGGTCGGCTCGTCCAGTACCAGGAGGGTCGGCTCCGAGACGAGCATCCGGATGAGCTGGAAGCGGGCCTTCTGCCCACCCGAGAGGAAGCGGAGCGGGAGCGGCCGGTCTTGCACCGGATCGAACAGGTAGTTGGAGAGCACCTTGCTCAGGATCTGCTCCGTGAACGGCTTGCCGGCGGCATGGTACACCGATTCCAGAGCGGACTCGAGCGACATCGGCAGGTACTCCGGCGGCACCTCCTGCTGGTAGACCCCAATCCGCAGGTCCGCCCACGCCCGCACCCGCCCGCTAAAGGTCTTCGCCTCGGTTTCCAGGCCGCAGGCGTTCCCGAGCACCGCCTGGATCAGCGTCGACTTGCCCGCACCGTTGCGGCCGCGGAGCAGCAAGCGGTCCCCGGTCCGGAGCGTGAAGCTGATCGGCTCGAACAGCGGGCGGGTGTAGCCGACCGAGAGCTTCTCCACCGCCAGCAATTGCCGGGCGTGCCCATCCTGGGAGCTCATCCCGATATTGATCGTGCGGGACTTGTAGCGGTCGTACCCCTCACGTAGCTCCGCTTCTATCTCCGCGGAGCTCGCCCGGTCGATCCAGAACGACGGCTTCTCCGTGTTCTCCTTGAGCGCGTCATACTCCCGCCGCAGCCGCTCCTCGACGATCCGGGAGGGACTGGCCGAGGCTTTGCCCTTGCGGGCCGCGGCGACCTGGATCTGCTTCTCCAGAACTTCCATGCGCCGGAGCGTCGCCTCGTACTGCTTTACCTGCGTGAGCGTGTCGGTACTGTTCTGCCGCGTGTAGGTGGTGTAGTTGCCGGCGTAACTGAAGGCCTGGTAGTCCTTGATCTCGATGATCAGGTCCACTTCCTCCAGGACATCCCGGTCATGCGTGATGATACAGGGAGTGGACTCGGTCCCCCGGAGCCACTGCAGGAACAGGTCTTTCCCATAATAGTCGAGGTGGTTGGTCGGCTCGTCCAGCAGGATCAGCTCGGCCCGGGAGAAGGCGACCTTCACCATCTCCATGAAGCGCTTCTGGCCGCCCGAAAGGGTCCGGATCGGCCGCAGCGCCGCGTCCGCGTCGATCCCGAACCGGTCAAGCGCCGCCAGCACCTCGTCTTCGACCCCGTAGTAGTCCCGGTCGATAAAGGTCTGCAGGGCGTCGGTGTAGACCCGGATCCGATCGAGATCATCACCCATCGTCTCCGGATAGGTGTCGATGATCTCCTTGAGCGCGGCGTAGTCAGGTACATGCTGGAGCACGTACTCCAGCGCGGTGCTCTCGCCGACCTCGGCGTGTTCCTGGGCCGTGGCGGTGATCCGCAGACCCCGCTTCCGGGTCACCGAGCCGACGTAGTCGTTATCCTCTCCGGTAAGAATCCGGAGCAGCGTGCTTTTCCCCACCCCATTGCGCCCGATCAGACCGATCTTGGTCCGTTCCGGTAGGGTCAGGTTCAAATCCCGGAACAGTAATCGGGATCCGAGGTGCTTGTCAGCAATGGAAGCATTAACGAGCATGATAAGTACACCTTCCAACAAGCTAGGCGGGTTCCAGACATCTCTCCAGTATTAGTCGAAAGCGCTCGTCAGCTCCCGCGACCCCGTACTTCCGTTTGAGCTCGTAGAGGTCGACGAACCCCTCCGCGCCGAGCGCCCGACAGGAGATCTCCAGGCTTTCCAGCAAGGCTGCGGCCAACTGACTGTTCAAGTCACGGAAGCAGAGGCACGGCGTTCCCCGCAGACGCTGGTCCGCCTGGATCGTGCGGAGCAGGTCGAACATTCGAGAGTCGTCAAAGTGGATGCCGCACACCACCAGGTCAACTTGGTGCCCCAGCAGGCTCTCAAGAGCGTCGCTGACGGTGCTAACAGTGATCAGCTCGGCCGTTTCCCCGAACACGTTCTCCAGGGTTCTAAACCCCTCGTCTACATCCGCGACGAGAACCAGCGGCTTCCGGGGAGCTACCGAGGACACGGCGCACCTCCGGGTGTTGGACCCATCGGGTCGGACGGTGGCTCCGCACCCAACTCTTCGGACCCGGTCGCGCCCGGACGGGGACTTGCCGTCCTACTGCTGACCGCCTCCTGTAGGACCTCCAGTAGCGTCTCCGGAGGCAGCCCGAGGCGCATAGCTACTTCCTGCACGAGTTCTAGGTCGGCGTGCTGCCCTAGCCAGCTAAGAGTTTCGGCGGCGGCCTGCCACACCTGGCGGCGCCCCCGCGCCTCCATCTGGGCAGACTCGTAGGCCGCCACGGCCAGGAGCGATTGGTACCGAGCACCCAGCAAGTTCGCTCGCTTGAGGACCCCCGCCACCCGCTCGATCGGCACCGACTGGAGACAGTCGTCTTCGACCACCACCATGTGCCCCGCCCGGCACGGATCCTGAATGTATCGGGCCGCCCCGACGCCCAGCTTTGCCGCATAGGCACGGTCGTAGCCGGTCGGCTCCGCGCAGCGCAGGAAGTAGCCGAGGTCGCTCGTGCGGATCTTGAACGGCAGGTTCTCCTCGCGGACGGCCTCCTGGAGGCGGACCGCGAGTTGCTCCGCAATGCCGCCGAGCCGCTCCTCCCGCATTACGTGTCCGTCGCCGAAGTGCGCCGACTCCGCCACCAGGATCACGCCCCAGTTCTGACCGGCGTGGAGCCGCGTCTTCATGAACCCGAGCAGATCCGGGAACTGGATGGGGCCTTCCTCCGGCACCAGTACGCGAGTACAGCCCGCGGCGAGGCCTGCTTCCAGGGCAAGATGCCCGGTGAACCGACCCATGATCTCCACTACGAACCACGATCCGGACGCCTCCGCATCCAACTTAATTGCGGTGAGCATCCGTGTCGCCTCATATACGGCCGTGTCAAACCCGAACGACTGACTGACGCCGGCGATGTCGTTGTCGATCGTCTTCGGCACGTGAACGATCCGCACTCCGATCCGTCGCAGGGTGTCAGCGAGTTGAAGGGTGCCTTCTCCTCCGATCGAAACCAACCCTTCCACCCCCTGTCGTTCCAGGTGAGCGAGGATCCGGGTTAGGTCCCCCGCCTCGGGCTGCAGTTGATGGCGGGACGTTCCCAGGATACTGCCGCCGAGAATCTGGATGTTCTCCACCCTTGCGCGGGTCAGATGCTCGAACCGGCCGTGGACTAACCCGTGGGCTCCGTTGAGGAACCCGAGGACCCGAAGCCCCGAGTTCTCGGCTTCTTGCACGATGCCTTTGAGGACTCCGTTGATCCCGGCCGCGGGGCCGCCGGCTACGAAGACCCCGATCTTCTTCAACTGATGTTCCATAGCATTTCCACTTCAGCGAGGGCGGGGAAGAGGGATTCCCCGCCCTCGTGCCGCGGCCTGGCGCCCGCCGCCCGCCAGCCTAGACCGCCAGAATCACCGGCACCACGAAAGGACGCCGCCCGGTGTGCTCCTTCAGCAGCCGGTTAACGATCAGCCGGATCTCGTGCTGCACGGTGCCCCAGTCAGGGGAGCCCTCTTCGGAGAGTCCCTCCAGATAGCGCAGCACCGCCTCACGGGCCGCCGCGGAAACGGCGCGGCTCTCGTGTTCGAGCAGCGAGCCGCGGGCGATGCAGTCGGGTCCGGCGAGGACGCGTCCGGTCCCCTCATCCACGCTGCATAGCACGACGAAGATCCCGTTCTCCGCCAGGTGGCCGCGATCTCGCAGGACGACATCCTCCGGGCCGACGGTGCCGGTTCCATCCACCAGGGTGGTGCCCGAGACGACCCGGCCCGACTTCCGTACGCCGGAGCTGTCCAGTTCAAGCACGTCGCCGTTCGTCGGCACAATGACGGGGCAGCCGAGCGGCGCGGCCAGACGGCGCCAGGCTTCCTGGTGGCGGAACTCACCGTGAACGGGAATCACGTTCTTGGGGCGCACGAGGTTAGCCATCAAGAGCAACTCCGTCTGAGCGCCGTGTCCGGAGACATGGATGTCCGGGTGGATCGGAGGATAGCAGACCTCGGCGCCCCGTCGGACCAGGTTGTTGATGGTGCGCCAGACCAACGCCTCGTTGCCGG
Source organism: Armatimonadota bacterium (assembly GCA_046292385.1). Taxonomy (GTDB): domain Bacteria; phylum Armatimonadota; class SYMT01; order SYMT01; family SYMT01; genus JBKBRF01. The sequence goes on from JBKBRF010000024.1 coordinate 82,713, forward strand.
GGATCGGGGAAGCCGAAAAGATGACCGTATCGGGCTCTCGCACCTCGATCTGCGCGTGCTGCCCCATGGCGATCCGGGAGAGCGCGGCGAGCGGCTCTCCCTGGCTGCCCGTACAGAGGATAAGCAGCTCGTCATCCGCGCAGGAGTGGAGGCTGTCGAGCCGCACGAACAGCTCTTGCGGAAACTCGAAGTAGCCGAGCTCTCGCGCCACCGTGACGTTGCGCTGCATACTCCGACCGGCCAGCACCACCTGGCGACCGCAGTCCTGGGCGATCTCCAGCACCTGACGCACGCGCCAGAGATTCGACGCGAAAGTGGTCAGGATCACTCGTCCCGGCGCGGCCCGAATGATCGGCGCGAGACCATCCGCGACTACCTGCTCGGATGGGGTGGCTCCCGGGCGGTCCGCGTTCGTGGAGTCGGTAACGAGCGCCAGCACGCCTTCGTCGCCGGCACGCGCCAGCGCTCCCATGTCGGTAACGCGCCCGTCAAGCGGCGTCTGGTCGAACTTGAAATCGCTCGTGTGGACCACCGTTCCCGCCGGAGTCCGGATGACCAGACTACAGGCGTCCGGGATGCTGTGGTTCACGTGGACGAACTCCACGTCGAACGACCCAACCGAGACGCGCTCCCCGGCCTCCGTCAGGTGCCATTCCGTATCGTGCCAGAGACCGTGCTCGTGCAGCTTTCGCTGGATCAGGCCCAGAGTCAGGCGCGTGGCCCACAACGGGCCGGGAAGCTGACGCAGGACGTAGGGGAGCGCCCCGATGTGGTCCTCGTGTCCGTGCGTCAGCACAAACCCGATAATGCGGTGACGGTTCTCCAGGAGATAAGAAATGTCCGGCAGCAGGAGGTCGACTCCCGGCACCGTCTGATCGGGGAACATGACCCCGCAGTCGACTACGAGGATCTCCTCGCCGAGCCGGTACGCGGTCATGTTCTTGCCGATCTCGCCCGCTCCCCCGAGCGGGATAATCTGCAGCGTCATTCTGTGGGTGGTCCTTCCTCGGCCCGGACACGCTTCTGCCGCAGCACCTGCTGAAGCCGCCACAGCGACTCGCGCATCCGGGCACTGTGCTTGCGGGCGTGCTCTAGCTGCGTTCCTTCCACCTGCAGCCGCCGCCGGATCGCCTCGATCTCTCGAGTGAGATCGTCCCCGGTCTCACGAAGCTCGTCGGATTTCATCGCTACTACTCGCCGGACACGGGGAAGCGGCGGCTCCCCGGTTCAATGGCTCTCCAGGCTGAACAGCGGATAGACCCGGCCGGTCTGTACCTGCCGCAGGGCGAAGATCGCCTCGCAGATCTGCGCCACGCGGTGGGCCGGCGTTCGCCGCCAGCCGTGCGTGGCCTGGAGATAGGCCGCTACCTCAAGTGGTGTCGGCGGGTGTACCTCCGAAAACAGGCGTTCCAGGAGCTCGACCGTCGCCTGCAGATCGGTCGGACCGCTGAGGTCCGGCGTCACCTTCGCGTGCAGCAGGTCCAGCAGCGAGCGAACGCGGGGGGAAAGGGGGCGCACCGGGTTTTGCACGGCTTCCATAACATCTCTCCGGACGGAGCGCGGCGGGATCGAGAGCGGCTGCCGCGCAAGCAAGGCGTCTGACATGCGTCGCGGCGGCGCGGGTAGCCGGGCCGAGCGCGAAGCGGACGACAGGACGGGTCCACGGGCGGAACCCGGTCCGCGGCGGCGCTACGTTGGACGGCCCGCCGTGGTGGGGAGAGGGGTGACGGCGCTCTCGGAGCGCAGGTCGAGGAGTGCCCCGGAGAGGCGCGGCTCCAGCCCCGTCTCCGCCAGGAAGGCCTCGTAGAGCGCGTCCGGCAGGAGCAGCAGGCGGGTCCACCGGGAGCAGGTGGCGCGTACCACGCCCCGAGCGCTCCCACAGAGCTCCGGAATCAGCACGGCGCCCGGACCCAGTCGGAACGAAAGGCTGCCGTCCTGAACGCACAGCTCCCCGGCGAGGGGAATGACGGCGCCGTGGGGGAGGTCTACCTCGCCTTCGGCGGGGGCGAGGATGTCACCGCCGTAGAGGAGCGCCAGGAGCCAGCGGTCCGAGACCTCCCGCAGCAGAGGCGAGCGGATCAAGCCCGACAGATCTTCCGGCACCCGCTCCGGCCGCGGGAGCAGCGAGATGGCAGTGCCCGGCTCCGCGGGAGGCAGCAACTGCCGCGCCGTTTCGGAGAGGTGCGTAAAGAGATAGCGAGTCTGACCGCTACGCCCGAGCAGCGAGTGGATCTCTTCCGGATCCGGATGGATCGGCGGTCCGCCCGCGTCGGCGATGATCAGATCCGCCTCCCCGTAGCTCCGCTGGATCAGCCCAAAGCGGGCCGCGCTGAGGATCTCCTGCTCCAGCAGCGGATCGAGCTGGCGCCCCCAGAGCGTGTCGCCGGGGAGCCGGATCCGCTTGCCGGCGAGGGTGATCTCCACGCCGAGCGTCGGCACCGTATGGACACTGTACCAGGTGCGAAGCTCCGCTCCGAAGAAGTTCAGTGGCTCACCGGGCGCTTCGGTGCCCGGGTGCAGCGGGACCCAGCGGAGGCGCCGCATGATCTCCGCGGGAGCCGTCCCGAGGATCGCCGCCAGCCGGGGGACTAGCCCGGCCATCACCGGCCCGCTTGTAAGCAGCGTCACCGGGTGTTTCGAGAGCAAGGCCCCCAGAGCGTTGGCGTGATCCTCGTGGTTGTGAGTGATCAGATAGCCGAGCACCTGCTCCGCATCCAGGCCAAGTTGCCGGAGGTGTTCCTCCAGGTAGGGAGTACCGTCGATGACCAGTGGCTGACCCTGGATCCAAACGATAAAGCAAGAGCCCCACTCGGAGCCGCAGAACCCGCTGGCACCGCCAAGTACCTGCACGCCGAACCGTGGGCCTTCAAGGGGCCGGTCGAGCTCCGCGAACCGGAGCGGGAGCGTCGTGGGGCGCTGCGCCCGGCGCGGCACGCGGACCGTGTCGCTTCCGCTCCGGATCTCCACTTCTCCGGTGGGCAAGTCGAGCAGCGAGGTTCCGTCCGGTAACTGGGCACGTTCTCCCTGGAAGGGGAGCACCTGGGCAAGCTCTGCGAGTGGCCTGAGCGACGTCTCGCCGGAGACGAGGCGCATCTCGCGCAGTAACTGCCGCCGCAGCGCCGGCGGGGTATCCCAGGCGATGAGCTCCGCTTCCGAGGGACCGCGCAGCATGTGCCGCACCAGGGTTTCCACGCGTGACAACTGCCCCCGATCGCAAACCACCGTGAACGGCCCACGAGGGCGGCGCCCGCCGGGACCGAACAGGTGATAGTAGAGCAGAAAGTCGAAGCTGGCTTGATTGATCCCGTAACAGAACAGCGGGTCGGGCGGCAGAACGACTGCCGAAGGTCGCGGGACGCCCCCCTGGATCAATAGCTTCAGGACTTCCGGCGGCGCCCCGACCAGGATGGAGGTGCCCCCGGGCGTGATGACGGCGTGCGTCGAATCCAGGACCGGTACGACTTCCATGGCTCTGCGCGTCTCCTGCCGCCGCGGTAGCTGACGTGACGGTTTCCGCTCTCGCCCGCGTTTCACTGTGTGACCGGTCGCCAGTCCACCTGCGGTGGGTCGAGCAGCGTCGCTTCTTCCACGCCACCCCGGAAGACCACGGTCCACTCCTTACCTTCGCGGGTGCGGAAGGCAAGATACTTCTGCTGCGTGGGGGGATGCAGACCGGCCGCCCGCCGCAGGCCGTTCGCCGTCTCCCACGCCAGATTCAGCGCCTCTTTCCGCGTCATGTCTCCGTCCTTTGCGGTCCGTCCCACCCGCCGGAAACGCCGGGCTCCACCTCGAGAAACAAAAAGAAGCCCAGACGCCTGCGGCGCCTGGGCTCCAGAAGATTGTCTAAATCGGTGAGGTCAGTCGTTTCGACGCATCCGGCAGCCACGGCGCAGCAACTCACCCGCCCGCGCTGCTGCCGCTGATCCGAAGACCGCGGGAAAGCGCCGAGCGGCAGTTGCTGCCTAGCTAATCCTGGATGATGAAAGAACCGAACTGCATCGTTCCCAGCCTATCACAACGTCCACCTATCCTACAAGCACGGCGCCGCGCCCCACACGTTCCGCCGGAAGGTGTCTGCTCGCCCGCCTCACGGAGCGTCGGTCAGCTTCTCGCGGCGGTGACCCGACCGTGGGGACGGGAAATCGCACCGGCGCGGGCGTAGGTGGCGAGCACGCCGGCGACCATCGCCTGCACGGTGAAGGTCTCCGCGACGAACCGCTTCGCCGACTGGCCCATCCGCTCCCGGAGCGCGGGGTCCGCCAGGAGACGGTCCAGGCACTCGGTCAGCGCCGGCACGTCGCCTACCGGGAAAGTGAACCCGGTCTCGCCTTCCCAGATGCACTCCGGGATCCCGCCCAGCCGCGAGCCGATCTGCGGCAGCCCCAGCAGCCCACCTTCCTGCAGTGCTCGCCCGAGCCCTTCCTTATCCGTGGAAGGAAGCACGACGACGTCCATGGCGGCGTAGTAGGGCAACACATCCGGCTGAAACCCGGCGAAGCTCACCCGGTCCGAGAGCCCAAGCTCTCGCACTCGGCTCTGCAGCGCCTCCCGCTCCGCCCCTTCTCCGACGAAGACCGCCCGCGCCTCCGGATAACGCCAGGTGGCCCGGCGGAACGCCTGGAGGAAGAGATCGTGCCCCTTCTTTGCCGTGAGGTGCGCGACCACTCCCACCAGCGGCCCTTCTTCCGGCAGCCCCAAACGGCGCCGGGCCTCCAGCCGCGGGCAGGGGAGGTAATAGCGGTCCGGGTCGATGCCGTTGTAGACGACGTCGATCCGCGCACCCGGAAGGCCCTGCGCCACGAGGTGCTCCTTGATCCCCCGGGAGATCGCGATCACCCGGGTGGCGCCCCGGTAACAGAAAGCGCTGTTGAGCGCCCGGACATGCGCCACCACCGGCAACCGCAGCAGCCGCCCGGCGAAAGCGCCGTGCCAGGCGGCGGTGCTGAGCTGCGTGTGGATGACCTCGGCTTTAACTTCCCGCGCCAGCGCCGCGATGCGGAAGGGAGCGAGCAGGTTCGCCTTGCCGGAGATGGCCACGGGGCGTGCGTCGAGACCGGCTTCCTGCATCACTGGGAGGAGGGGGCTGCCCTCTTTGCAGCCGACCACCACGTGGTGCCCCGCCGCCTGCAGGTGCTCGCAAAGGCTGACGGTAGAGCGCTCCGCGCCGGAGATCCGGGAGGGCGTGATGAGCTGGAGGATGTTCACTGGGGGTCTCCGAGAGAGGTCGAGGCCGCGCTCGCCACCGGGTCGGCACTCGGAGCCGGGAGCATATCCGACCGCGGCTGCCGGCAGGCTCGGAGCAGGCCGGTAAGGAGTGGATGCGGAGCCTCGAACCGGCTCCGGAACTCCGGCCGGAACTGAACCGCGACGAAGAACCGGTGCCGGGTGAGCTCAAGCGCCTCCAGGCGCGTCCCGGCGAAGGAGAGACCGGAAAAGACCACTCCGGCGGCTTGCCAGGCTTCCCGGTGCTTCCAGTTCACCGTCGTGCGGCAGCGCTGCCGCTCGGTGACGGTCGCCTCGCCGTAAAGGCGCTGGAGCAGCGTGCCGGGCACGAGCTGGACCTGGAAGTTGCCGACCTGGACCGGCCCCCCGAAGGCAGGCTGCATCCCCACCGCCTCCAAGCCCTCGAGCGGCTGCACGACCGCCTCCGTTTCGTCGACCTCGCGATCCGAGGGGGTGCCGGAGCCTTTCCCCATGGCCCCCGGGGCGTTCCGCAGGAGCTCCTCCAGGGCCAGATCCATCCCGGTGCCGATCCCCAGAAACGGCAGTCCGGTTTCCCGGGCGAAGCGGATCGCCGCCAGCACGCCGCCTGTCTCCGTCTCCCCCCAGAGCGGCGGCACAATCAACCCGTCCAACTCCCGCAGCCGCTCTGTTGCGTCGTGCGGTGAGAGCGAGTCGGCGGAGAGCCACTCGACTTCCACCCGTCCGGAAGCGCTTCCTTCCGCGTGGCAGAGCGCCTCCAGCAGGCTGACGTACGCGTAGGCCGGGGGAGCATCTCCGCTCCCATGCACGATCCCGATCCGCACGGCCGTCGCGTCGGAAATCACGAGGCGGTAGACCTGCCGCGCCCAGTTGAAGAGTTGGGGATGCGGCACCAGGGAGATCCCGAGCCGCCGGAGTAGCCGGGGGACGAAGCCAACGTCTTCCAGGTGGAGCGGCACCTCATAGACGGACCCAAAATCGGGCACGAGGATCACCTGGTCCGCCTCCAGGTTGGAGTTCTGACACAACGAAGAGAACCGCGGCGCGTCCACCGCCCGGGCAGAGCGTGCGATGACGAAGTCGGGCAGGATCCCGCACTCGTTCAGCTTGCGGATCGAGAGCTGGGCCGGCTTCGACTTCAGCTCCCCCAGGCTCTCCAGATACGGGAAGTAGGCCACGTGGAGGTGGATGGCCCGGCCCGGTGAGCGCTTGGTCAGGATGCGGCTTGCCTCCAGGAAGACTTCGCCCTGGTACTCGCCCACGGTGCCGCCGAGCTCCACAATCACGAACTCCGCGCCGGCGCCGGCCGCCTCGATCCGGCGGATGATCTCCTCCGGCATGTGCGGGACCACTTCCACGCACTTGCCTTCGTAGTCGAGCGTCCGCTCCCGCTCGATCACCGCGTCGTAGATCTGACCGGTGGTCATGTAGTTCTCCCGCGCCATGTTGACGTTCAAGAACCGCTCGTAATGACCCAGGCCGGGATCCGCCTGCAGACCGTCGGCGGTCACGAAGATCTCGCCCTTCTGCGGGTCGAGCGTGCCCGCGTCGAGGTTGATGTGCATGTCGCACTTGATTGGCGCGACGGCGAAGCCGCGAGCCTTCAGCAGCAGAGCCAGGGAAGCGGCGAAGATCCCCTTGCCGAGCCCGGAGACGACCCCTCCGGAGACGAAGATGTAACGGGTGCGGTCGGTGTTCATAACTGTTGATTGGCGTAGGGGCTACCCGGCCGGGAGAGGCTCTCTGCCGGCTCTTCGCCGGCTACTACCCGGTTGCGTCCCAGGCGCTTTCCGGCGTACAGCCTCCGGTCTGCCACGCGCCGAAGACCCTCCGGGTCGGTCGCGTCCCGAGGGTACTCGGCCACGCCGACGCTGGCAGTGAGGCGCAGCTTCTGACCGTTGGGCAGCCGGAGCTCGGTGCGCTCGAGCTCGCTGCGAAGGCGCTCCGCGAGCTCGGCCGCCGCAGAGATCGGGGTGCTCGGAAGCACCAGCACGAACTCCTCCCCGCCGTAGCGGGCGGCGGCATCCGATCCGCGGCGCCCGTCCATCAGGAGCGTCGCCACATCCTGTAGCACGGTGTCACCCGCCTCATGACCGTGAGCGTCGTTTACCTGCTTAAAGTCGTCGAGGTCCAGGATGAGGTAGGAGCATGGCCGAGCCTCTCGTCGGGCCAGGGATAGCTGCTGGGGCAGGTACTCCTCGAGGAAGCGCCGATTGTGCAGCCCGGTGAGCGGGTCGCGCAGCGCCTCGCGGCGGGCGGAGGCGAGCAGACGCAGGTTGTGCAGCACGGGGGCAGTGACGGCGAGATACGCCTCAAGCGCCTCCATCTCCGTCAATGACCAGGGATAGCCGCGCCGGTGAGCGAGCCGCACCACTCCCAGCGTGTCGGTCCCCATCCGGAGCGGCGTGCAGAGATGACTGCCACCCGGAGGAAGCGGACCACAGCCGCTGCAGCCGCGATCGCATCCCGCTCCCGTCCCCATCACGGTCCGAGCACTGCTCCACGCGAGACAGGAGCCGGGTTCGTCACCGCGAGTCTGATCCGCCTCGGGTGCTTCCGGCTCCGCTGCACCGAGGCAGGGTGTGACCCGCACGTCATCCGGCGCAAACCGGAGGCGCAGTTGCTCCCGCAGCAGCTCCGCCAACTCCGATGGGCTGGCGGCGAGCTGGGCCCGCACCGCGAAGAGGTGAAGCGCACGCTGCCCCTGGGCACGGGCCCGTTCCGTAGCCTGTCCGGCGACGGCGGCAAGCAAGGCCAGGCCAATCGCCAGCAGCCCGATCAGTTGGACCAGCGTCCGGAGCTCCCGCTGGCCGGCGAGAGTCCGCTGATGCACGGAGACGATCTCCGACGCCGCCCGCCCGGTGATCCCGGTGTGATGCCGGCGGAAGTCGTCCATGTCCGCCTTGGCCGCCTTCAGCCGCGAGAGCGCCGGCCCTCGCTCCCCGGCCTGCGCCTGCCGAATCAGCGCGTCCCACGTGCCGAGCAGAGAGCGGATGCGGGGCTGGAGCTCGGCCGATACGGCGGACGCATACCAGGGCTCTTGCCGCACCAGCGACTCCAGCTCCGTCAGCACCCGGGTGATCTGCCGGCGGCCGTAGTGGAACGTCTGCAAGTGCTCCCGATCCCCCGTGGCCAGATACCCCCGCACGCCGGTCTCCTGGTTCAGGAGATGCGTGAGGAGATCGTCCAGCCGCCGGGAGATCGGCACGAGGGTCGCCGTCTGGCGCACCCCGGCGGCGGTCTCCGCACTGGTCTGAGCGGCTCGCCAGAAGCAGCCGACGGCGAGTGCGGCAACCAGCAGTACGAGGGAGAAGCGCAAGGCACGGGCGGCGACGTTTCTCGTGTTCACGCTTGCACCTCCGGTCGGCGACGCTCGGGCAGGTCGCAAAGTGGCTCTCGTTCACGGCGCGGGGCATGCCCGCGTCAGATGCGGTCCGGGAGCTGGTAGAGCTGCTCCCACCGGAGGCGGACCCCCATGGCGACCGCTTCCCAGGTCACTCCCACGCGTTCCGCGGCCCCGCGCTCCCACGCGTGGCGGAGCTGGAGGTAATCGGAGATCGCCGTCGGATCGGCCCGGCTCCCCTCCTCCGCCAAGGTGGTAAACAGCAGCACCGCCCGCCGCAGTACGCCGGGATCGGCGAGGCCGGTCACCGGGCTGGCCTCCGCTGCGAGCTCATCCAACGCCTCGCGAAATCCACTGCCAAGGCTCATCATCCACACTCCGCCAACGCCACCCTCGTCCGCAGACGAAAACAGGCCAGGCGCCTGCTGCGCCTGGCCTGACAAAACGGTATGGGTCTCGCACACCGGACGGCTTGAAGCGACAGCAACACTCTTCAGCCGCGGCTCGTTTCCGACGCCGCAGGCTGAATGGCTGCTGCCGATCTAGTCCTGGTGTACGAAGCTAATTGCGATCATCCGGCGGTAGCATAGCACAAGCTCGGACGGGCAGACAACGAAGTAACCGCCAGACGGACTTGGCGAGCGGGCCGGTTCCGCTCGGCGGTGATAGTCGGATAGGTCGGAGCGTGTTTCCGAACCTACTGGCAGCGCTTTATCCCCTACCCAGAAAACGGGTGGCTCTAAGAACGCCGAAAATCCCGTTTCGTATCGCGAGCACCACATGCGGATGGGAGAGGGGGGCGGCTTCTAAATGAGCCCACCCCGTTCAGTTCTGCGCGGCGTGCTCGGGTTCACAGGTAGAGCTGGTAGCGGGACCGAGGAGAAGAACCGGCAGTGGTGTTGCCGCTCCCCCGCCCCCACCACCAAGTGCGGTAGCCGATCGGCCGTCGGTATCGTCCATAAGCTGCCGAGGGATCGCCCTCGTCGCTGCCGAAGCTGCCTTTACCCTACGCCGGACGTGGCGGGCGAGACTCACGGCTCGCTCGCCTGACTTGTCGAGGTCCAACTGATGGAGAAGCCCCGAGACGCTGCGGTTCCAGAGCACCGTTCAGAGGGACCGTCACTACCCGACATTGGCACGAGCGAGCACACTCCACTCATCTCCGGTGTATCCGCAGATCGCGTGCTGGTCGAATCGGGCCACACGACTCCCGAGGAGGAGCAGACCACCCTCGACCTCCCCGGCCGGGAAGCCCTTCCCCCTCGGCGGCGGAAACGCCGCTCCGGCCGGCGCCACGGCAAGCCCGCGCCGCGCAAGCCGGAGTTCTCCCCCGAGCAGATCCTCGCCTGGGCCGACCACCACTTCCAGGTCACGGGTCAGTGGCCGACTTCGCAATCCGGGCGAGTGGCGCTGGCGCCGAGCGAGACGTGGTGCGCCGTGGACCAGGCGCTCCGCGGCGGACTGCGGGGGCTGTCCGGCGATCGCTCCCTGGCCCGGCTTCTGGCGGAGGAGCGCGGGGTCCGCAATCGCGCCAGCATCCCCCCGCTTACGGTCGAGCAGATCCTGGCGTGGGCCGATGCCCATCACGCCCACACCGGGGAATGGCCGAAGGCCAACTCCGGCGCGATCCCCGAGGTCCCCGGCGAGACCTGGGCGAAGGTGAACGCCGCGCTCCTCAGCGGCTCGCGGGGACTGACGGGCGACTCCTCGCTGGCGCGGCTGCTACTCGAGAAACGGGATGTCGAGCATCATCTCGCCCGACCGCGGCTGACGGTGGAGCAGATCCTCACGTGGATCGACGCCTTCTACGAACGGCATGGTCAGTGGCCGACCCACGCGTCCGGCGCGGTGGAAGACGCGCTCGGCGAGCGCTGGGACGCGCTGGATAACGCGCTTCGCGCCGGACTACGCGGCCTTCCGGGCGGCTCGTCGGTAGCGCGGCTACTGGCCGAGCATCGCGGCGTGCGGGTCGCCACCGGCATCCCACCACTCACCGAAGCCCAGATCCTCGCGTGGGCCGACGCCCACTTCGAGCGCCACGGCTGCTATCCCCGGGAAGACTCCGGCCCGGTCGAGGACGCTTCGGGAGAGAACTGGAAGAACCTGGACGGGTCGCTCCGTATGGGACGGCGCGGGCTCGCAGGCGGCTCGTCTCTCCCGCTCCTGCTGACGGAGCACCGCAACTGTCCCTATCGTGCGCCCCGTCCGCCGCTGACGGAGGCGCAGATCCTGGCTTGGGCCGATGCGTTCCACGCCCGGCACGGCCGGTGGCCTTCCCGGAACTCCGGGCCGATCGACGGGGCGCCCGGGGAGACCTGGGGCGGCGTGTGCCAGGCGCTCCGCAATGGACTACGGGGATTTCCCGGCGACTCGTCGCTGGCGAAGCTGTTACGTCGGAAGCGCGGTCACCGCCACTGCCACCTGCTACCGCGCCTGACCGAGGAGCAGGTCCTGGCCTGGGCCGATGCGTATCACGCAGAGCACGGGACATGGCCGCGGAGCGACTCGGGACCGATCGAGGGCGCTGGCGGCGACACCTGGCAGCAGGTCAACGCCGCCCTGCGGGTGGGGCTGCGCGGACTTCCCGGCGGCTCATCCCTCGCACAGCTTCTCCAGGAACGCCGGGGCGTTCGGAACCGGAAGCGTCTGCCGCCGTTCACGGAGGCGCAGATCCGGAAGTGGGCGCTGGCGCACCGGGCGCGGACCGGCAGATGGCCTACCTCGAGCTCTGGACCGGTCGTAGACGCCCCAGGGGAGACCTGGACTGCCGTGGAAGCCGCACTCCGGAACGGGCAGCGTGGCCTCGCCGGAGGGACTTCGCTCTCTCGTTTCGTGCGGGATCTGGACCGGCTGATTCCGGGAGACTGAGATCACCTGTGCGCATGTAGCACCGCTTCGTCGCGGAGAGGCGAGCGGCACAGGATTATCCACTATGGTCCCCGAACCATCCCTCGATCGCTCCACTAACATCAGCACGCCGCCGCCCCGATTCGGATTCTGATGCTCGCCACACAGCCCTCCCTCACGCCACATCCCCACTACAACCGGCGCCTCTTCAGCGACCACTATCTGGATCAGGTGCTCCCACGTACTCCCGAGTGGAAGCTGGGCAGGGACAGCGCCTCCGCGCTGCTGCCCCAGCTTCAGGCACTCTACATGGCGTTTGTTCCCAGCACCAACGAGGCTCAGACGGAACGAGAGCTCGTCCGTCCTGTTCTGGAGTTGCTGGGCCACCACTTCGAGGTTCAGCCCGCTCTCCAGACCGCCGCCGGTACGAAGCGGCCCGACTACGTGCTGTACCGAGACGAGGAGGCGATTCGCGCTAATAAGAACGTGGTGCTCTCGGATACAGCCCTCCAGCACGCCATAGCCGTGGCGGACGCTAAGCACTGGGACCGGCCTCTGGATCAGGCAATGCGGGTCGGGGTGGACCCGTTCACCAACAAGAACCCAGGCTACCAGATCACCTTCTACATGCAGCAGGGTGGTCTCCCCTGGGGCATCCTCACCAACGGGCGTGTCTGGCGCCTCTACCACCGCGATAGTGCCCATAAGCTGGACGTCTTCTACGAGGTGGAACTCGCGGAGCTGCTGGAGCGCAATGACCCCGCGCAGCTGCAGTACTTCCTACGTTTTTTCGAGCGGCCCGCCTTTGAGGAAGGTCCGCTCTCACTACGGCGGCACCTTTCCGAGAGCGCCAGCTATGCCCGCAGCGTAGGCGAGGGGCTGCGCGAACAGGTGTATGAGGCGCTGCTCCATGTAGCCCAGGGCTTCCTAGACTTCCCCGACAACGCCCTCACGCCGGAGCCTGACACCCTCAAACGGATCTACGACAACGCGCTGATCCTGCTCTACCGGCTGCTCTTCGTCCTCTACGCCGAAGCCCGCGGCCTGTTGCCGCTAGAGGATAGCACCGCCTACCGCGACGACTACAGCCTGCATTCCATCAAGCGCTCGGTGGCGACATCCTTGAGGGTTGGGCGGCACCTGCTCCCCAGCACCCGTACGCTCTGGCCCAGGCTGACAGAGTTGTTCCGCATCATTGACGCCGGCAGCCCACCGCTCAAGGTCGCCACCTTCAACGGAGGGCTCTTCGACCCAAAGCGCCATGCCTTCCTAGAGCAGAACTCCGTCGGCGACGCGCACCTCCAGCAGGCGATCGACAAGCTTGCCCGAGTGGAAGGCGAGTTCATCGACTACCGTGACCTCTCGGAGCGACACCTGGGCAGTATCTACGAGGGGCTGCTTGAGTTTCACCTCCAACCTCTCGCGAGTGACATGTCGGAGGATCAGGCTGCAGCGAAGGAAGGCTGGACCGCCAAGCTCGTGACGGACAAAGGCGAGCGCAAAGCGACCGGCAGCTACTACACGCCGGGCTTCATCACCCGCTTCATGGTGGAGCAGGCCGTCGGTCCCGTCGTTGATGCGGCGCTGACGGAGGCGGCACCCAGAGGACCGGACGCGCAGGCTCAGGCGGTCCTGAGCATCAACGTCCTGGACTGCTCCATGGGCAGTGGACATTTCCTCGTGGAGGCCGCGGACTACATTGCCCACCGGATGGTTGAAGCCGACCTCCTGCCGTCTGATGTACGTCATCCCGCCGGTAGCGGACTGAACGGGGGAGTGCCTACGCTCGACGAACTCGCCTACTGGAGACGACGGGTGGCCCAGAGTTGCATCTACGGGGTAGACCTAAACCCCCTCGCCGTGGATCTAGCGAAGCTCTCCATGTGGCTCGCCACGACCGCCAAGGATCGCCCCCTCTCCTTCCTTGACCACCACCTCCGTCCCGGTAACGCGCTGGTGGGCGCCCGCCTTTCGGAGCTGAGGGCCACGGGGAAAGCGGCGGCTAGAAAGGGCAGTACCGCCGCGCGGAAGGTCCAGAAGGCGGAAGAGGCCGGTCAGCTTAGCCTCGCTTCCGACAGCGCGTTCGTTCAGAGCATGAAACAGGCGGTCGACAACCTCTGGCTCATCGAGGATAGCCCGGCTGAAACCATTGGTGACGTGAAAAGTCAGGAGGTCCTTTACGAAGAGGTCCGCAGAACCTTCGTCCAGCGCTACACGCAGATGCTGAATCTCGTCGCGGCACGCCCGTTCGGGCTGGAGGTGGATCAGGCGTTCTGGCGTACCCTATTGGACCATGCGGCGGGGCGGACGCTCGCACGGATGTCGAAGTTCGACACCTGGCTCAATCAGGCAGCGGCACTGGCGGAGAGACACCGCTTCTTCCACTGGGAGCTGGAGTTCCCGGAGGTCTTCTTCGACCGCTACGGCCGCCCCCTTGGCGACGAGGGCGGCTTCGACGTGGTGATCGGGAATCCACCCTACGTCCGTCAGGAGCGTCTCGCACCGCTCAAATCATACTTGCAGGCGAAGTTCGCCTCCTTCCACGGGGTCGCCGACCTCTACCTCTACTTCTACGAGCAGGGGCTGAAGCTGCTCCGGGATGGCGGTCGGATGGCCTACATCTCATCCGGGACGTTCGCCAGGGCCAACTTCGCCGCGGCGTTCCGGAAGCAACTCCCCACCCTCGGCCGGGTTGAGGCGCTCGTGGACTTCGGCGAGAACCAGCCCTTTGAGGGGGCCGAGATGGTCCGGCCCTCTATCGTCGTACTGACACGGGGCGTGCAGGACGCGCCCTTTCGCAGCCTCTTCATCGCCGCAAAGGTGCCGGAGTCCCTCGACCAAGCCCTCGACCGAGAAGGAATCGACTGCGCCCCGGAGGCGCTGCAGCAACCCGAGTGGACCTTCCAGCCGGCTGGGAACACCCGTCTCCTCGCCAAGCTCCTGGCAGCGGGGCGGCCACTGGCCGACTCCGTGGGTGGTCGCATGTATCGCGGTCTTCTGACAGGTCTCACAGAAGCGTTTGTGCTGGATCAGGCGACGCGAGATCGGCTCATCACTCTCGACCCCGGCTGTAACGACCTAATCAAGCCCGCTCTGCGCGGAGAGGACCTGAGGCCCTGGTATCAGGAGAAGGAGGGCCGCTGGATGATCGTCGTCCCGTCGGGCTGGACTCGCAGGGCGTTTGGGGATGGTCTTGATGAACGCGACGCCTGGCAACGGGTGTCCAGCCGGTACCCGGGTCTCGCGGAACACCTCACCCCGTTCATCACCTCAGCTCGCAAGCGCCTAGATCAGGGGGAGTACTGGTGGGAGCTGCGTGCCTGTAGCTACTATGACGCCTTCGAGAGCCCGAAGATCCTCTGGCCGGACATCTCCAAGCTCCCGCGGCTCTCCTGGGATGACGACGGCCAGTACATCAATAACACCGGCTTCTTCCTGGTGCCGGATGGTCCCCACCTCCTGGGCCTGCTCCAATCGAGGGTGCTCTGGTTTGCGACCTCTCAGGTGTGCCAGCCTCTGCGTCTCCGAGCCGGACTCTGGCAGTACCGGCTCTTCACCCAGTTCATGGGGCGGCTCCCCATCCCCTCGGTATCCGGCGACGAGCGCGTCGCCATTACGAATCTCACGACGCAGACCACGCAGCTTGCCCGCACGCGCTACGCGCTCCACCAGCAGGTGCGGCATCGCGTTCAGACTGATCTGGGCGAGCCGGACAAGCCGCTGAACCAGAAGCTGACGGCGTGGTGGACGCTAACGTTCGGGGTCTTCAGGGCCGAGGTCCAGAAGGTCTACAAGCGGGACATCCCTCTCGCCGAACGCGGCGACTGGGAGACCTGGCTTGCCGATAGCCGCGCCGACCATGACCGGCTGACCGGAAAGATCGTCGCCCTGGAGACGGAACTCAACGAGCGCGTCTACCGCCTCTTCGACCTCACGGCGGACGAGATCCGGATCATCGAGGAAAGCACGAAGTATCCCTACGGCGGGGTATGAGGACGGGTGAGGCACCTCCGCCCCGCCCCGGGTATCGTGCCGACCAGCGTTTCTCCTGGAGCGGCGCGAGGGACACCGGCCTGGGCAGTTAAGAGTGTGCCCACCATCCCGAAGTCTGCCGCCCGCGCCCGTCACGACACCTGTGACGCCAGGTGCTAGACGCTAGACGCTTCGCCTGCCGTCACCGTCCCTCCGGCTACGGCGCCCTCTGTTAAGGGGCGCGTGTCCGTCCCGTTGCCGAACGGCTCCGTTCCCTACTGCCGGACATCGACCTGGACGATACTGTTCCCGACAGCGCTGCCGCTGCACGAGCGAAGCCCATTTCGCCCTGCGGCAAATCCGCGGCCTACTCGTTGATCGACTGTTCCCACCAGGCATAAAGCAGATCAGCCCGGCGTGGGCGGTAGGTGGCTCGCGCTGCGATTCGCCGTAAAGCCTCCGCCACTTCCAGACCGGTAGGCTGTGCAGTGAGCTGCCACTCACGGAGTAGCTCCAACGTGCCACTCAATCGGGTCGCGGGGTGTCGCTCGGTTACAACACGGCGAGCTCGTCGGTCATCGGTGGCGAGGGTATAGCCGCGGCTCACCGCGAGGGCTGCTGCTTCTGCCTCCCCATCCGCTAGGCTCACGCCGAACTCGAGGAACAGTGCCTCCTCTGCCGAGCCCTCGAGCACCTCTTCAACCAGCACCCCGCGGTAGATTAGCGGCTCCAGGTCTACCAGTTCGCGCTCCTCGGAGTCAGGCACTGCGAGCCACTGCGCTTCGCCTCGGGCATGCGGAGCGACGGTAAAGTGTTGCGGGAGTTCCCGGAGGATCTCTTCGGCCCGGCCGGTGGCGGCGAGGTTCAGGGTACAGCACGCATCCAGGATTATGGTTTCGACCATCTCTGCGGCATCTCCCGGACTAGCTGACACCCCTCACCCCGTCGATGGGTTCCGCTAGGTCAAGCACCAGCTCCCCCGCTTCACCTTCTTCGGTTACCGCAGTCCGGGTGGTCTGTTCCTGCACGATGCGGCGGGCCTGCTGTCGGTCGGTGTGGAGGATTCCGACTAACTCCCCCTCGGTGAGCAGGCCGTCTTCGTAAGCGCGAGCTGCCAGACCCATGTAACGTCTCGGGAGCATGGGCTCCTCGGACCCGGAACGTAGTCCGAGGATAGCCTGCGCCTCCTTCACCTGGAACTTGTTGTCCTTCAGGCCTCGCCACGTCCCGACCGGGATCAGGCGGAGGTCCTCAAGCCGCAACAGCAGGGCCTCGAATGAGACGCCATACAGATCCGCGAGGTTGATCAGGGCGGCTGGCGTGAGCTGGCCTACGGAGCGGACGAGGTCGTAGAACCGCCGCCGGAGGCCCAGCGCGGGCATAAGGAACGCCTTCGCAAACGAGTCCGCAAACCGCTCCTTCCGCGAACTGCGGAGGTCGGTTCTCAGGATCGTGACCTCCGGCTCGTACCGGTGAACGAGGAAATGCGCGTACTCGTGACAGAGTGACCAGAGCCGGCGTCCGGCAGGGTGTTTCCGCTGGATAGCGATGCAGCCACCCAGTTCTTCCGTATAGACGAACAGGCCGCTGATCCTGGACGGGAGTCCGATGTAGAAGATCCGTAGACCGACGTCGCCCTCGAGGAGGTCGCGAAGGTTGGTCACCGGACCATCCCCGAGGCCCAGCCGGTTGCGTTCCGCACTGGCAACCTCCTCTGCCGCTTCCACGGGATCACGACCGCTGATGTTGTAGAGAACGGGGTAGTTCCTCGGCAGGGGAGAACCACACTTCTCCTCCAGCTCCAAGTAGTCGTCGCTTAGGCGCTGGAGCAGCCGGGTAGCCTCCTCGAGTTCCGGATTGCTCTCGTATGCATCGACGGCAGCGCCCCGGAAGTGCGGGACGAAATCCCGGATCGGTGGACGGTGCCGGAGCAACTCGTGGACATCGCGCCCGTAGAGCTGGGCCAGCCGGATCAGCTCGTGCGGCTGCACCGGGCGTTCGCCCTTCTCTATAGCGATGTAAGTAGGGCGGGACATGCCGAGCGCCGCCGCAGCATCCTGCTGCGTGAGCTTGCGGTCCTTCCGAGCCTCCTGGAGGCGCAGCCCGAGGACCCGCGGGTCGACGTCGGGATTCACGCGAAGAGGTTCGCTCATATCTCAGACCGCCTGGCCGTTCGGGTCATAGAGCGGCAGCATCGGCATCTCGGGCACGTCGGGGCGCACCCGGCGTCGGTCACCGATCTCGGTAGCATCAGGAAACTCCGCGCACATCGGGAACAGGTTCCACTCCGCCACATATCTCCTGAGCAGTTCCAGCAGTTCGTTCTGGACGGCCGCTTCATCCCTACCTACCACCTTCGCGACGTAGCGCTTGGTCATCTCCAACCCTGGATAGCTCCGAGTCAATACCGACCAGGGGTGCCCCGAGGTCAGGGCCTTACGGATGCGCTCCCGCTGGCTCAGCATGGCATCCAGCGCTTCTCGGCTCTCTCGGGGGATGGTGGTGTGTGGCACGGTCACGTCATAGCGATAGAGGTCGTTGTGATCAAAGGGGGCCAGCCCGGAGGCGTAGAGGGACTGACGGCGCAGGATGCAGGGCGCACACTTCCCGCACAGGGGAGTCAGCTGGACGCGCTGCGGGAACCGATCGCAGGAAACGGTAGCACGGATCGACTGCTCCAGACCCGCCCGCTGGATCGAAGCACACATCTCCGCCTTCGACTTGAGGAGGTACGGGTTCCGGATCTGGAACGGCTCGCCGAAGACCAGCGAGAGAAAGGCGCCCATGTTGTGTAGCAAGCTCGGATGCACCCCCTGGGGGGTTTCCCAAGGAAACGCACCAACCCTTAGCGGGAGGCACAGGGAAGCGAGACCGTTCTCGCACTGGTAGAGTTCCATAGCGCCGTCCGCATGCGCGGCAATCGCGCCGAGCGTCTGGAACACGAAGGAACGGCTGCGATGCAGTCCCGGCCCACGGATCGAGCGCGACAACTCCAGCCGTAGTTCCGTAGGGTGGATGCGCCCTCGGAACCGGCGCTCGAGCGCGGCACAGACCTCGTGCTGAATGCCGGCGACGCGGTCCGCGGTCACCACTGAGACCAGTCCGAACCGATCGGTGACGTTCTCCTGGGCCAAGTCACAAGTGCCGGCGAAGGAGTCCAGCCCGCCGCTCAGCAGAACGAACCGCGAAGGAGCAGTCCCCACCTCAAGAAGGCAACCCTGGGCACTCGGGCGAGCAGAAACTGGATCCGTGCGGCGCGACCAGTGGAAGCACCACTCATCCGTGGTAAGCGAGCCGAGCAGCCCACTGAGTCGGTCCTGGACCCACGGCTCGCGCCAGAAGTCGAGGTCATAGACCGGCAGGTTGATGGCAAGGTGTCTCGACCAGCCGTAGCCGTCACGATCCGGGTGCCGGGGCGACAGGCGGTCGGCGGCATGAACCGCCTTGATGACCTGGAGGAGATCCAAGAGCCGGTGCCGCAGTCCAATCCAAGAGCCAGCGCCTCTGGTCACGTTGAACTGCACGCGAAACATCAGGCCTTCCTTCAGACCGTCGCGCGGTCCCAGTCGCATCCCATGGAGCAGGCCGTTAGGCGCGATGGTGAAGTTGTAGTGAAACACTCGCGCCTTCGTCGGCATTGTGACCCTCCGGATCTACTTCAAGGCGCAGCACAGGGATCGGCACGTTCATCAACTCAGCGGTGGTAGCCGCTGACCGGGGAGGTCGTGCCCGCATAGAGCTACCCGTCGGATCCCGACTGATGCTGGCGATCACATCAGCATCAGCGCCCTGGAGGCGTTCTCGCAGACCGTCTTCCAGGTGAAGGATCCGTTCCACCCGGTCTGCGGGGTCGCCGCACGGTAGCTTGGCCTCGATCCGACTGAGAAAGAGCGCGTTCACCTGCGCACTGCACCAGTCCACATACAGATCGTCCATGGTGCGAGGGGAAGCTCCATCCTGCTGGAGCCGCGCCCACTCCCGCACCACCACCTCGACTTCGGAGGCAGCGATCGGGTCCCTTCCCTCTCGTAGACCCTGGCGCCGGTGGTCTTGCAGAGCCAGTTCTAGCTCGTCCGGGGAGCAGGGCATCACGAGACGGCCCGCACCAGCACCGACTCCCGCCACTCGGGCGAGCTTAGCGAGGCCGACCGGTCCACCCCGTTGGCGGATCTGCTTGCGTAGACACCGCGTCATCCCGGGGACCAAGAACTGGTCGTCGGCTCCCCGTCTCGCCGGTTCCACGAGATCGCCAAAAAGCCGGCCGGGGCCTTCGGTAAAGTACGTGTCCTCGTTTCCCATGTTCAATCCATTATGGCCGGCGCTCTTTACAACGTCAACGCTTTTCTTGAAAAGCCTGCGAACTATGTAAAACTCACGCTGGGTATAGTTGTACCGGCTGCACGGGATGCGGACGTCAGATATGTGTGTCGAGCGGGGCCAGCACGCCACGCCTAAAGCTGGGATCCCCCGACCGAGCCACTCAAGGTCGCGTGGACGACCGCCGAAACTAGTGGCACGAGCTTCTAACGAGGAGAGTAGAGGCGTTCGGTCGTTTTATGACCGACCGAACGGCCGGTTCGACGTCGAACTGCACTGAGCCACCGAAAGCCTGCTCTCGCGGGGAGCTACCATCAGAAGGTGTGTAAACGGTGAAGGCGGTGAACCTTCCTTCTAGAGACTAGAAGCAGCCGAGGGCCAACTCGGCAAAGGAAGGAAACACCGCCATGAAAGAGATTACCGCG
>JBKBRF010000025.1:0-97661 GCA_046292385.1 Armatimonadota bacterium
CGGGCGGGACGGGAGTAGGCTGTAAGCACATCCGACTGCTCCGACTGCACAGGGCCGGCACCGCTGAAATACACCGGCACGTGCTCATTCTTCCCCTGCACCGATTTCGCCAACAGTATCCTTGCGCGGCCTCCCTTCCGGACACACCGATCAACGCTCACGCGCGGCAGCGTAGACCTGCTTCCCTCCCAGGTAGGTCGCCAGCACCCGGACCTCCTTGATCTCGTCCACGGGACAGGTGAGCAGGTCGCGGTCGAGGACCGCCAGGTCGGCCAGCTTTCCCGGCTCCAGAGAGCCGACTTCCTTCTCCCGGAACAGGAGGTACGCGTTGTTGCGCGTGTAGAACCGCAGCGCCTGCTCCCGGGTGAGCGCTTCCTGCGGGTGGAGCGGCCGCGGGTAGTCCCGGGCGCGGCGGGTCACCGCGATCCACATCCCGAGGAACGGGTGGTACGGATTGACCGCGCGGAGTGAGCCGATCTTCTGCATGTGGTCCGAGCCGCCGCCGACCACCGCCCCGCTCCGGAAGAGGCTGCGGAGCGGCTGGAAGTAGCGGAGCCGCTCGTTCCCGAACTGGGCCGAGAGCGTGCGGGTGTCGAGGTAGAGCCACGCCGGCTGGATATCGGCCACCACGCCGAGCTTCGGCATGAGCTGCACCGCTTCCGCGCTCATGAAGTTCGCGTGGGTGAGCGACGGCCGCGTCTCCCGCACCGGCAGCGCGCGGTCGATCTCCGCGTAGACGTCGAGCAGCGTGTGGACCGCGCCGTCACCGACGGAGTGGGCGGTGAACTGCATCCCGTTCTCAATGGTCGTGCGCACGATCGGCAGCAGCTTCTCTCGCGGGATGAAGAGCAGGCCGCGGTACTCCGGATCGGTGATCGCGTAGATCTTGCTCGTGCCCCACGGCTTCCGCATGTAGGCGCTGCCGGTGAGCATGCCGCCGTCGAGATAGGTCTTGATCCCGATGATCCGGAGCAGCGGGTCCGGCTTCCGCAGCGGGCTGGCGGCGATCTCCCGGATCTGGAGCTGGATCTCCTCCACCGACCCGAGCGTCTCCACGTGCTGCGAGGCGGAGACGCGGACCGGCAGCTCCCCGGCGTCCCGCAGGTGCCGGTAGCGGGCCAGGGCGTCGGTCTCCGCGTCGCGGTCGCCGATGGTGGTGATGCCGTTCGCGTTGTAGTCCCGCAGCAGCTCGAGCAGGCGCCGCCGCCGGTCCGCCTCCGTCGGCGCGTGGCCGGGAGTGTCTCCCTTCACGTAGCGGTTCAGGCTGCGGAGGATGCCGGTCGGCTCGCCGGTCCGCGGATCGCGCTCCACCTGGCCGGGACCGCCGTCCGTCGGCTGGAAGTCGCGGTCGATCCCCAGCCGCCGCAGCGCCAGGCTGTTCAGCGAGGCGTCCGGCCCCGTCATAAACGCCACCGGGTTCCGGGGCGCCGCGCGGTCCAGCTCCTCCCGGGTGGGGTAGCGCTGCTCCTTCAGCCGGGTGATGAAGACCTGCCGCAGGAAGATCCACTCCCCGTCCGGCAGCGCCCCGGCGCGGGCACGGAGGTAGCTCAGCACGTCGCCGACCGTCTCCATCACCGGGATCGGGTGGTCGAACTCGGTCATGCTGGCTGCGTTCGGATGCGTGTGGGAGTCGATCAGCCCCGGGATCACCGTCTTGCCGCGGAGATCGACCACCCGCGTCCGGGGCCCCTTCAGCGCCAGCACCTCGGCGTCGGCTCCCACTCGCAGGATACGCCCGTCCCGCACCGCCAGCGCCTGGCGGATGGAGAACCGATCGTCGACCGTAACGAGCTTCCCACCGTGCAGGATCAGCTCCGGCGCCGCCTCCGCGTCCGGCGCGGTTCCGGCCGCCAGCGAGAGCGGAAGCGCGGCAAGCAGCGTGAGCGAGAGCAGCAGGCGGTGCATGGGGGCCTCCTCGGGACACTTGCAATCCAGCTTCCGTAATGGTCCGGCGCCTCCCTTCCGGTCCGCTCCACTTCGGCTCCTGCCGGGAGGCGAAACTCGCCGGTCGCACCGGGGTCTATCGCAACATTCGGCACAATCACCCGGGGAGAGGATCGTGTTGACTCGACGCGTGGACCGGCGCCGCCTCCTCGGAGGCGCCCTCGGCGGCGCGGGGCTGCTCATCGTCCCGCCGCGCACCGCCTTTACCTACCAGGCCAACGAGCGGCTGGAGTTGGCGGTGATCGGCCACATCTACAACGCCGGCCACTTCACCACCTCGGCGCACATCTACGAGAACGTGCGCCTGGCCGCGCTCTGCGATCCGGAGCAGGCGGAGATCGGGAAGACGCTGCGGGCGTGGCGGGAGCGGGCGGAGCGCGGCCCCGCCGCGGCGGAAGCGAACGAGCGGCGCGCGGCGGAGTACTACGGGCGGCTGGCGGAGAGCCCGCCGAAGGTCTACTCCGACCCGCGCCGGCTGCTGGAGCAGATGGGCGACCGCCTCGACGGCCTCGTCGTCTCCGTATTCGACCACCTCCACGGGGCGATCTGCGGCCCGGCGATCCGCGCCGGCAAGCACGTCTTCAGCGAGCGCCCGCTCGGGCTCACGATCAGCGACGCGCGCGCCCTCCGGGAGCTGGCGGCGCGGCACCGCGTTGCCACCTCCATCCGGAATCCCGGCAACGCCGCCGGGCCGTTCCGTCGGGCGATCGAGCTGATCCGGGAGGGCGCGATCGGACCGGTGCGGGAGGTGCACGTCTGGTTTTTCCGCGCTGGGCCGGACCATCGCCAGCCCCCACAGGGCAGCTCCCCGGTTCCGGAAGGACTCGACTGGGAGGCGTGGCTGGGTCCGGCGGCGTCGCGGCCGTACCACCAGGCATGGACTGCGTACGGCCACTGGAGGGAGCTCTCGAACGGCGGGATCGGGACGTTCGGACCGCACGCGGCGAACATGGCGTTCATGGGGCTGCGGGTGCAGGACCTCTGGCGCCCCGCGGCCGGCGGCGCGCCGCGGACGATCCGGGTGGAGGGCAGGCCGGAGCGGATCAACCGGCTCTCGTACCCCCGGTGGGAACTGATCCGCTGGGAGGTCCCCGCGCGCGAGCGAGAGGGGGAGACGCTGCCTCCGGTCACCTTCACCTGGCACCAGGGCCCAGAGGGTCAGCTCGCGCCCGGCTCGCTGGAGCTGATCACCGGCAAGATGCGGGAGCACGGCGCCGCGCCGGAGCAGGCGCAGGGGCTGCTGCGGGACGCCGGGGCGCTGATCATCGGCTCGGAGGGCGCCATCGCGACCGATAGCCACAACGTTGTCTTCACCATGCTGCCCGAGGCGAAGTTCCGCGACCTGGTACAGGACCGGCCGCTGAAGCTGCCCTCCTCGCAGGGCCATTACCGGGACTGGCTGCTCGCGATCCGCGGCGGCGCGGCACCCTGGGCGAGCTTCGACTATGCGGGTCCGCTCAGCGAATTCCTGATGCTCGGGAATGTCGCCACGCAGTTCGAGGGCGCGCTGGAGTACGATCCGGTCGCCGGCAAGATCCTGAGCCACCCCGAAGCGAACGAGAAGCTGAGCTGGAAGTACCGGGAGGGATGGTCGCTGTGATGAGCTCCCCGCTGAACCGCCGCCGTTTCCTGAAGAGCGCCGCGGGCACCGGCGCCGGCCTGCTGATCGTCCCGGCGCGGACCGCCTTCACCTACCAGGCGAACGAGCGGCTCAACCTGGCGCTGGTCGGGGTGGGCGGCTACGCCTGCGCGGCCCACTTCGTCCCGGCGCTGCACCTGTACGAGAACGTCGGCGTCGCGGCGATCTGCGACGTCGACGACCGCAAGCTCGCGCCGCACCTGAAGCTCTGGGAGGAGCGGGCGCGGGAGTGGCCCGCCTCCGCCGAGGAGAAGGAACGGAAGGGCGCGGAGGTCTATCAGCGGGTCTCCGCGGCGGCGACGCGGCCTCCGCTCTTCCGAGACTTCCGGGAGATGCTGGAGCGGAAGGACCGCGAGATCGACGCGGTGGTCTGCTCTACGCCGGACCACACGCACGCCGTCGTCTCCGCGGCCTCGCTGCGCGCCGGCAAGCACATCCTGGCGGAGAAGCCGCTCACGATCACCGTTCACGAGGCGCGCGCGCTGCGGCGGCTCGCCGGAGAGCGGAAGCTGGCGACCTCCATGGGCAACCAGGGAACCCAGAGCGGCCAGTTTCGGCGGGGGGTCGAGCTGATCCGCGAGGGCATCCTCGGCCCCGTGGAGGAAGTCCACGTCTGGTACGCCCGCGGCGGCGTGGCGCACCGGCAGCAACCCGCAGGCGAGGAACCGGTGCCGCCGGAGCTCCACTGGGACCTCTGGCTCGGACCGGCGGCGTGGCGGCCCTACCACTCCCGGTGGATCGCCCGGAACCACTGGCGCGAGACCGGCATCGGGGAGCTGGGGAATTTCGGGCCGCACACGCTGAACCTGGCGTTCATGGGGCTCAACATCGCCGACCTCTGGCAGCCCGGCTCACAGCCCCGGATCCGAGTCGAAGCCGAGGCGGCCGAGATCAATCCCCTCTCCTTCCCGCGCTGGGAAACGATCCGGTGGAAAGTCCCCGCGCGCGGGCAGCAGCCCCCGGTCACGATCACCTGGCACCACGGCCCGGAGCCGAAATTTGCACCCGGCGACCGGGAGATGCTGCGGCAGCGGGTGCTCGACCTCGGCGGCACCGCGGAGCAGGCGGACTCGCTGGAGCGCGGCACCGGGTGCCTCGTCATCGGCAGCAAGGGCGCGCTGCTCACCGACAGCCACAACACCCGCTTCGCGCTGCTGCCGGCGGAGCGGTTCCAGGACGTGGAGCAGCAGTCGCCCAGGACGCTGCCCTCCTCGCGCGGGCACTACCGCGACTGGCTGCACGCCTGCCGCGGCGGCGAGATGCCGCTCGCGAGCTTCGACTACGCCGCCACCTTCAGCGAGTTTCTGGCGCTCGGCAGCGTCTCCACGCGCTTCGAAGGAGAGCTGGAGTACGATCCGGTCCCCGGACGGGTCACCCACCGCGCCGACGCAAACCAGGCCCTCGGCTACGAGTACCGCTCGGGCTGGAGGTTGTAGCAGCCAGGCGCCGCACAGGAGGTCTCCGATTGGCAGATGTCGCGGACGAACAGGAACACGGTCGGCCGCGCGGCCCCGGCTTGCTCGCTGCCGCGGGAGCGCTCCTGGCCGTCGGATTGCTCCTGCTCGGTGGGAACTGCGCCGCGCAGTACCCGCCGGCAACGAACCTGAGCCTGGCCCTGAACCCGACCGCCCATGCCGAGGCTGCGGTTTCCAGATCCGGCGAGTATCAGTTGACCCTGGAGCGGGTCGAGGGATCCCCAAACGCTTCGCGGGGGACGATCGTGTGCCGGCTGCAGATCGACGGGGCGCCGGTATCGGTCGACTATCCCCTGCGGGAGTGGCGGACCTCGTACTGGACCGGGGGCCGTGAAGGGTGGGTCTTTCGAAAGGGGCTCCAGTTGAAAGCGGGCGAGCGCCTCGTCCTCGAAGGAACTCTCCGCGGGGCAGATCCCGAGCTTCCGGCGGCGCAGCCGAGCCTGAACCTGCATCTCGCACCGGAAGAGATGTCGAGGCTGGTAAGCCGCTTCGTCACGCACGGAACCCTCGCCCTCTCGCTCCTGGGGCTCGCCGGCTATCTCTATGCCCTGGAGCGCCGTCGGGCTGCGGAATGGCAGGAGTCGCAGGCCTCGCTCCAGCGCTGGGGAGAGCCCGACTGACTCGTCAGCGCCACGCAGGCCGCCTCAGCGCGCCGGCGTTTCCGGCAGCTCTACCCGGCTGTAGAGGTCAGCCAACGAGATGGAGGCGCCGCGCACCACCTCGAGCGGCACCGACGCCTCGGGGCCTGCGAATTCCTGGAAGCGCCACTCGGCGCCGTCACGGACAAATCGCTCCACCCGCTGACGATCCGTGGAGACCAGCCAGTACTCGCGCAGCGAGGGGATCCGGCGATAATGCCCGAACTTCGCGCCCCAGTCGTAGGCTTCCGTCGAGGGGGAAAGGACCTCAACGAGCGCGGAAGGATTCGTCAGAGTGTCCGGGTCTCGTGGGTCGTGCTCTTCCGGCGGACAGATGATCGAGAGATCGGGATAGGTGTAGATTCCGGTCGCGGCCACGCCCACCCGCTGGTCGCTGCCGTAGGGGCGGCACGGTGAGTCGCGCAGCAGCGTCCAGAGCAGCCCCATCAGATTGGCGGCGATCTGGTTGTGCACCGGCGATGCGCAGGCCATCGCATAGACTCGCCCGTTGACGAGCTCGCTCCGGGTCTCGGCCTCCCGCTCCAGCGCCAGGTACTCTTCTGGGGAATAGAGCCGGTCGAAGGCTGCTGACATGTTGGTTGGCAGGTTTTGAGGCGGAACTGGCAGCCGCTCTCGCCGCCAGACGGTTGGACGAAAGGACGCGGCTCTCCTGTCCTCATCCACCGCCTGTGCCCCACCGGCGCCGGTTCGGATAACCTGGGTGCGTGCGCCCTCGCTCCGAACAGTACACGAAGCTGCAGGTGCCGGGTCTTCCCGGCGTCTACTTCCGGGACATGCCGCTCGACCTGGGCGGCCGCGCCCTGAAGGTGCTCACCGCTTCCGCCGTCGACTTGCTGGGAGCGAAGCACCCGGGCGAGATCCCGTACTGGTGTGTCGCCTGGCCGGCCGGGATCGCGCTGGCGCGGCTGCTCGCCGGAATGAAGCTGCAGGGGGCGCGGCTGCTGGAGATCGGCTGCGGAGTCGGGATCGGCGGGCTCGGCGCCGCCGTGTCCGGGGCGGAGGTGCTGCTCACCGATAACCAGCCGGCATCGCTGCGCGTGGCGATGATGAACGCGCGCCGGAACGACCTCCCGCTCCGTGCCGCCGCCGCGGACTGGCGCCAGTGGCCGCTGCGGGAGCGGTTCGAGCTGGTGGTCGGCAGCGACGTCACCTACCAGCCCGCCGCGGCCGGCGCGCTGCTATCGGTGCTGGACGCCGCGCTGGAGCCGGGCGGCGAGGCGCTGCTCACCGACCCGGGCCGGCTTACCACCCAGGCCTTCGAGAGCGAGGCCGTGCGGGCAGGCTGGAGTTGGCAGCGGGAAGAGCTGCCCCGAGAAGGGGCGCAGGCGGTGTTCCTCTACCGCCTGCGCCGCGCTTGACTGCGGCTCCAGGTTAGCAGGTCAGCCGTCCCGCCAGGGTTTCGGAAACCCGCAACCCGCAACCTGCAACCTGCAACCTGCAACTCGGCTCAAGGGCAGCCGGCGTAGCGGCTGTTCTCGCCGACCAGGCCCCACAGGCTGTCGCGACCGTCGTGCGTGCCGCCCGCGTTCACCCAACGGCCGTCCGGCCGACGGCGCGCCTTCTGGAACTTCGAATGGCCGTCCACGTACGCCACGTTCAGGCCTTCCTGGTGGCGGACGGCGATCGGGCTGTTGAACGCGCAGTCGAGCGTGCCGTCGAAGAAGACCGGCTGCTCCGCCGGCATCGGCACGCTGGCGAGGTGGCGGGCCGGGCGGGGGCTCGGCATGAACAGGGCGTTGCCCTCGCCGTGCTGGAACAGGCAGTAGTTCCCGTTGTAGCTGAACTTGCTGAAGTTCCCGTACGTCCGAAACGGATACCCGCAGGCGGTGAGAAACGCCTGGAACTCCGGGACCGGCTGCTGGCTCGGGCAGACCAGGATCTGCGCGTTCTTGGTGTAGGGCACGTGCGCGTCGTAGAAGGTGAAGATCTGGCCCGTCGACGCGTTGGCGAGGTAGAGGTTCAGGGCGAAGTACTCGTCGTAGTCCTGCAGGTAGAGCTGGACGGCCGCCCCGAGTTGTTTCGTGTTACTCAAGCAGCTCGCCTTCCGCGCCGCCTCCCGGGCCTGCGCGAACACCGGGAACAGAATCGCCGCCAGAATGGCGATAATGGCGATCACCACAAGTAGCTCGATCAGGGTAAAGCCCTTGCGTCGCATGCAGAAGTTCCTCAGCCCGCCCCAGCGCTGATGGAGCCGGACGGTTGGCGAGTGGCCCGGCCAACCCGGCGCCAGTGGAGTACAGTTCTGCTTCGAACACTCTGTTCCTGCTTGATTGCCAGGCAGATTGCGACGGTTTTGCGATCTTGGGGAGTCTTGCGGGCGCTCAGTCGACCCGGGTGGCGCCCATCACGGCGCGCGGATCCTGGGACTCCAGGCGCCAGACCCGCTGCTCCAGCGCCTCGGCGCGCGAATCCGGCAGGCAGAGCGCGGCCAGGGACCGGTACTTGGCGGAGACCTCGTCATCCGTCATCGGGTTGCGGGCGTGCCCGCGGGGATAGGTGACTTCTCTCGTGAGCGTCCGCCCATCGCGCAGGCTGATCTCCAGGCGGTTCGGAATCCCCTCCGGATAGCGCGCCGTCAGCGCCGGGTCCCGGAGAATCGCAATCTTCTGCATCAGCTCCCGCACGTCCGCCCGCCGGATGCGCTCCTCGGAGAACTGGTCCAGCCCAACCTCCCCATCCAGCAGGGCGACCGCCACGCAGTACGGCATGCTGTGGTCGGCCGTCTCGCGCGTGGTCGGCTGCCACTTCTCCGACTCGCTGCCGATGATGTCGACCGCCGCGTCGAAGCTGTGGATCCGGATGGCGGCGACCTGCTCCGCCGGAGCCTGCTCCCGCAGCGTCAGCGCCGCGTCGATGGCGCTCTGGGAGTGATACTCCGCCGGCCAGAACTTGATAGAGGTCCGCCGGATCATCGAAGGCGGTCCCCAGCTCTCTACGTCGAGGTCGAACGGACCGGAGACCTGGTTCCAGAAGCCCATCGGCCCCTCGAAGATCTCGAACGGTCCGGTCAGGCCGAGCGACGCGAGCCAGGCGGCGAAGACTCCGTTCCGCGCCGCGTTGGCAAACGCGCAGCCCTTCCAGTGGGAGAGCTCGCCCGCGCGCGTCTGGCGCAGGGCCGCGGAGTTGACTCCGGCCAGGTTCACCGCCTGCTCCAGGCAGTCGACGTCGAGTCCCATCAGCACTCCGGCCGCCAGCGCCGTCGAGAAGCAGCCGTAGGTGACGTGATCCCAGCCGCGCAGCCGGATACTGGCGGCGTCGCAGAGGCGGCACTGCATCTCGTAGGCGAGCGCGATCGCGGCGATCAGCGCGCGGCCGTCCGCACCGGCCGCCTCGGCGACGGCAAAGCAGGCGGGGATGTTGTCGCTCGGGTGCGCCGGCTCCAGCGATAGGTAGGTGTCGTTGTAGTCGAGGTACCGCACCATCGCGCCGTTGGCGAACGCGGCGAGTCCCGGCAGCGCGGCGCCGCCGGCGCCGAAAACGGCCGCTCCCGGGCGCGCTTCCGCCGCGGCGGCGGCCTGCCGCACGATTCTGCCCACCTCGCCGTCGTAGGCGCCGTAGGCGCAGCCGAACGAGTCGAGGACCCGCCGCTTCACCTCGTGGACCGTCTCGGGGGCCAGCTCTTCGAACCGGACCGCGGCGGCGTACTCCGCCAGCCTGCGCGCAAGTGTTTTCATGCGTTACCTCGGGGACGGGGGCCGGCTCGCGGTCCCGCGTGGGGGGAGGCTGCCGGCCGGGTGGCGCCGGCCGGCAGTTGAGCGCCGCGGCGCGTCAGGCGGCCTTTCGTGCTTCCACGTTCTCGCGGCTCACCAGCTTGTTAAAACGGTCCTGCTCGCGGAACACCAGCGCCAGCTTCTTCTCCTCGAACTTCTCGAACCATTCCTCCCAGGTGATTCGCTCCAGCGACTGCTCGCCGCTGTAGCCGGGGAAGTCGATCCGGATCAGCCCCGCGTCGTCCTCGTCGCCGGTGCCCTTCACCCGCGCGGGGTGACCGCCGTGCTTCCGCGCCCACTGGACGATGACCTCATGATCGGTGGTCGGCTGTCCGGAGCGTTCCGTCTCCGCCATGCTCTCCTCCTTCTCTCACCACTGCTGCCACTGCGCGGACCGCGCCGGGCGCGATCCCGCTTTGACTCTTCACCAGGAGACCGCCGGCTCAACCCTCGGCGGCGCCGGTGCGGGGGCGCGGGGAGTGCCTGACGGTGGCATGCGCCAGGGCCACCGGCTGCCTTACGACTGGATTGCCGGTCCACGCCCTGGTGCGTCAACCGCCGCTCCATGCCCCGCCTGGCGTCTCGCGAACCCAGGGGCCGGCTGCTCCGTGTCAACCGCGTAATAAGCGGGGAGGCCTGTATTGGGCAGCGCCTCGGAAATGGTGTGGCGCGCCCTGACGAGCACACGATCGGAGGGAGAGTCAATGAGCTACACGGACACCAGACAGCGCGACTTCGGGCACGGCCAGATCCCGACCGACCTGGATCGGCTGGAGAACCTCGACGACTTCGAGATCGCGGAGGACGAGATCGACCCGCGCGGATGGGACGTCGTGGGGCAGGATGGCGAGAAGATCGGAACGATCAAGCATCTCCTGGCCAGCCCCACCACGATGCGGGCGCACTTCGCGGTAGTCGACTGCGGCGGCTGGTTCAACCAGAAGCTGTTCGCGATCCCGCTGGACGACCTGCGCTTCGACCGGAACGACGACCAGGTGCACGCGCCGTTCACCCGGGAGCAGTTCCAGAACGCGCCGGAGTGGAGTGAAGACCGGCCGGACTACCAGGGCTACTACTCCTACTGGAGCGGGCTCGGCGCGGGCACGATGGCGACCCGCCGCGACGTCCGCGAGCGCGGTGAGCTTCGAGAGGAGACCGGCGCTCGCGGCGGCGAGATCCGTGTCCCGGTCACCGAGGAGGTAGCGGAGGTCCGGAAGCAGGCCCACGAGGCCGGCGCCGTGACGATTCGGAAGCGGGCGCACACCGAAACGCAGCATATCTCCGAGCCGGTGCGGCGCACCCGCGTGGTCGCCGAGACGCGGGAGGTGCCGCCCGGCGAGCAGTACACCGCGGCCAATGCGACCACCCTGCGCGAAGGAGAGACGCTCCGCGTGCCGGTGATCGAGGAAGAGCTCACCGTGGAGAAGACCCCCCGCGTGACGAAGGAGGTCGTCCTCCGCACCGAGACGGAGACCGAGCAGGTCGAGCGCGACGTCGAGCTCCGCCACGAGGAAGTCGAGCTCGAGGAGGAAGGCGACGTCGAGTACGACGAGGCCGCTCCGCGCGCCGGCGGCCGTTTCTGACCCCCTCCGACCGGGGGAGGCACAGCGCCTCCCCCGGCGCCGGAAGGCTGGACCGATCCACGAAAGGGAGAGTTCGATGCCGGAGCTAGATATTCAACATCGCCCGAACCCGGGCATGAGCTGGCTCCCCTGGGTCATCGGCGCCGTGCTGCTGGCGCTCATCGCCTGGGGAGTGTACGAAGTCGTCACGCCGGAGCGAGCCACGGGGCCGGCGACCACCACCGACCAGGTGGCCGGACAGCGCGAGGAGACCCCTCCGGCCGGCACCCAGCCGGGTGAGGGCACGGGCACCATGGCGGGCGCGGCGCTGCCGCTGGCAGCGATCACGCAGGCGCCCAACACCTACTTCGGCCAGCCGGTCGAAGGCACCGCCACCGTGGCCGAGGTGGTGAGCGACCGCGGTTACTGGGTGGAAGAAGGCGGCAGCCGGATGTTCGTGGTCCAGAGCGAGCAGCTCCCCGAAGCTGCGCTCGACGTGAACGCCGGCCAACGAGTGCGAATCCGGGGCACCGTGATGGACACGCAGCAGATGGGGCAGACTCCGGATGTCGCGAACATGGACCAGCAGGCCCGCCAGATCCTCCAGGATCAGCCGGCGTTCATCCACGCCACCGACGTGACGATCCTGGATCGGACGACGAGCCCGGGGACGATGACCACCCCAGGCACGAACGGCGCCGAGACCACGATGCCGGGCACCACCAATGAGCCGGGCACGACCACGATGCCGGGCACCACCAATGAGCCGGGCACGAGCACGATGCCGGGCACCCGGTAGCCTCCGGCTGACCGGCCCGAAGAAGAGCCCGACTCGCCCGAGCCGGGCTCTTCGCCGTTGCCCCGCACTCGAGCAGCCGGGCCCCGCGGACGACGAGCGGTCCCTCTCACGATAAGCTTTCACCGGCGATTGCCGCGGAGTGGCGGCCGGAGGAAGTAACGTGATGAGGATCGGGATTGGTGTGGCGGTGCTGGCGCTCGCGGCGGTGCTGGGCGGGGCGGAGGCCGGAGAGCAGCGCGAGGCGGCGGAGAGGCCGCCGGTCGGGGTCGCGCAGCTCTCGCGGCTCGACTTGCTGCCGCGGCTCAAGGAGCCGGTCAAGGTAGGGATGTTCTCCAGCTACGACCGCACCGGCGGCAACGACGACGGCTTCTCCGGCCGGCACTCGTTCCTACGCAAGGAAGGGGACGGGCTGGTGATCGCGGAGATGAAGGGTCCGGGCTGCGTGACCCGCATCTGGACACCGACGCCGACCGACGATCCGGTGGAGTTCTACTTCGACGGGGAGGCCCAGCCGCGCCTGCGGATCCCGTTCCGCAAGCTGTTCGACGGCACCCAGCCGCCGTTCGTGGAGCCGGTGAGCGGCTACGGCGCCGGCGGGTTCTGGACTTACCTGCCGCTCCCCTACCGGGAGTCGCTCAAGGTGGTGGTCCGCGCGCCGAAGCTCCAGTTCTACCAGCTCAACTACGCCACCTACGCCCCCGGCACGCCGGTAGAGACGTTCCGCCCGCAGCTCACCGGAGACCAGCAGGCGGCGCTGAAGCGCGCGCAGCAGGTGCTCGGCTCCACGGGGAAGGACCTGACCGAGTACGTGGCTCCGGCCGGCGCAGCGGTCCACACCACCCGGGTGAACGCCAGCCTGGCTCCCGGCAAGAGCGTGCAGCTCTTCTCCGCCCGCAAGGGGGGCCGCGTGCTCGGCCTGAAGATCAGCCCCGCCTCCGCCCTGGCGGGTAAGGACCGGTCGGTGCTGCTCCGGATGCACTGGGACGGCGAGGAGCAACCCGCGGTGCTGGCGCCGGCGGGCGACTTCTTCGGCTACTCCTGGGGCGAGCCGGCCGCGCGCGGGCTGCTCCTTGGGACCGACGGCGACACCTCCTACGTGTGGTACCCGATGCCGTTCGACCGCTCCGCCCGGATCGAGCTCGTCTCCGAGCGCGCCAGCGGCTCTCCGGTGGAGATCCAGGCGGAGGTGATCCACGCCGACACGCCGCGCCGGGCGGACGAGGGCCGCTTCTACGCGCTCTGGCGCCGGGAGAACCCGACCCGCCAGGGGGTGCCGTTCACCTTCCTCGACACCCGCGGACGCGGTCACGTCGCGGGCGTGGCGCTGCAGGCACAGGGTCCGGTCTCCGGGCACACCTACTTCTTCGAAGGCGATGAGCAGGTGATGCTGGACGGCGAGCTGGTAGCGCACGGCACCGGCTCCGAGGACTTCTTCAACGGCGGCTGGTACGACGTTCCGGGCCGGTGGGACGCGCGCTACTCCTTCCCGCTCTCCGGCT
Organism: Armatimonadota bacterium; assembly: GCA_046292385.1. Lineage (GTDB taxonomy): Bacteria > Armatimonadota > SYMT01 > SYMT01 > SYMT01 > JBKBRF01. The sequence goes on from JBKBRF010000025.1 coordinate 13,288, forward strand.
GCCTCGATTACAAGAAGCACCTCGGCCGCACCGGCGCCTACCGCAGCTTCCTGCTGGACACCTACTCCTTCACCGACTTCGCGCAGCTCACCATCGAGCACGCGCCGGAGCGCAACGAGATGGTGACCGACTACGCCGGCGTCACCTATCTCTACCTGATGCAGCCGCCGCGGGGCGTGGGGTACGTGCCGCCGGTGGAGCAGCGGGCGGTGCAGGACTTCGACCGCTTCGTCTACGTGCCCGGCTGGAGCGTGCCGATCCACGCCTTCTCCTTCCAGAATGCCACGCTCGCCAAGAAGAACGAGCGCATCGGGAACGAAGAGGTGCGCTACCTGGCGCTCCGGGCCGAAGGCGACGACGTGTTCGGCCAGCACCTGGTCGCGCTGACCTGCGAGGTACCGGTGAGAGGCCGCTACCGCGTGAGCATCGAGACGATCCGCGGCCCGGAACAGGGCCACGTGCAGCTCTTCCAGAACGAGAAGGCGATGGGAGAGGTGGTCGACCTCTACTCCCCCCAGCGGAGCCGCAGCGGCATGCAGCCCCTGGGAACGGTGGAGCTGGAGGAAGGCGGCAACCCGATCTACCTCAAGCTGGTCGGGAAGAACGCCGCCGCCAGGAGCATGGGGCTGGACCTGATCACCGTCCAGCTCGAGCGGGTCACGCCATGACGGTCTGAGGCCGCCGCTGAGGGCAATGGTTGAAGCTGGAACGCCCGAGCACACCTGCGGGAGGTGACATTCATCAATGATTACCCGGGTCTATGCCAACAACTTCCGCTGCCTGGTGGCGTTCGAGGCACGCTTCGACACCTTTGCGCTCCTTTGCGGGCCGAATGGAGCGGGGAAAAGCTCCGTATTCGACGTGCTGAAGCTCATCCGTGACCTGGCATCCGGCGACGCCGTACTCGGAGGCGAGGGAGAGCGCGACATTCAGCGGCTTGAGTTTACTCAGTGGATGGATAGTCCCATTCAGGAATTCGAGCTTGAGCTTTCCGCCGGGGGCCATCAGTTCGAATACGCTCTCCACCTACAGCAGGTGGCCACGGACCTGAAACCGCGGATCATCCTGGAGCGAGCGACGTGCGATGGCAAGGAGCTCTTTCAGCGCGACCTGGACGGGGTGAAATTCCAGCAGGGCGACCGAACCTCCGGCTTCCCTCTCGACTGGCGGCAGGCCGCGTTAGGAGCCATCCAGCCGACCCGGGGCAGGCAGCACATCGGAACGCTCCAGGACGCGATTGCAGGTATCCTGATCCTTCGCCCGAGTCCGCGGGAGATGGAATCGGAGAGTAAGGCGGAGGCTCCTTATCCTCACCTCTCCCTGCGGAACCTGACCTCGTGGTTCCGTACCCTCTCGCAGGAACAGGAGTGGACCGACCTGCTGCGGGAATCGCTTCGGGAGGTGTGGCCGGACTTTCGCTCATTTCGCCTGGAGAACGTGGGCCTCCACGCGAAGGCGCTGCAACTCCGCTTCGAGGACCTGAGTACTCCGCTCTTCTTCGAGCAGCTCTCGGATGGAGAGAAGGCTCTCATCGGGCTGTACATGGCCCGGGCAGCGTTGGCGACCGGGGCGACCCATACGGTCCTGGTGGACGAGCCGGATAACTACGTAGGTCTACCGGAGCTTCAACCCTGGCTGCTGGCAACGCTGGAGTTACTCGATCAGTCTCATCAGGCGATCTTGATCTCTCACCATCCCGAGATCCTGAGGTACGCCGACGTGGAATCCGGGTGCTACTTCTGGCGCGACAACCACACCTCACCGACGAGGATCGGACCGCTTCGGGTGCCGTCCGGGATCAGTCCCGGCGAGGCGATTGTGCGGGGATGGGTGAATGCCCAGTAGAACCCAGGTCGTCTGCGTTCACGAGGGTGAGCACGGCAGGAGTATCGATGGCGTGTTCATCAACCGGATCCTGCGAGCCCTGAATCCCGCGTGGGTCCGGTGGGAGGGGAATAACGTGGTGCGGCTGGTTCCCTGCGGCGGGCGAACCAGCCTGGTGGAACGGATGCCTGCGGAGCTCAGGGCCTGTGGTGAGCGGGGAGGCGATACGACACTCATCGTGTGGGCGGATCTCGATCACGATATGGCTGACGGCGAAGCGCTGAAGCGGGTGTTCTGGCAAGCTTGCCAGGCCCAGGGCATCGAGCGTGAGCTGTTCGACCGGGCCGTCTTTGTCTTCGCGAAGGACCGGCTGGAAAACTGGATCGAGTACCTGAACACCGGAGCGACGGACGAGGGGCGCGAGGGTCCCCGGGTGAGTCCGAGAGAAGCGGCGGACGCTGCGCGCACTCTGGCTGAACGCTGCCGGCGAGGCGCGCCCGAGCCGCAGATGCCGCCCTCTCTCAAGTGGTCGTGCCAGAACTGGCGCGAGCTCACCCTCCGGATGAGAGGTTAGGGAGGGGTCGTCCCCGCCTCGGCTTCACGCCAGGATCTCCTTGATCACGTGGCCGTGGACGTCGGTGAGGCGGCGGTCGATGCCGTTGTGGCGGAACGTCAGCCGCTCGTGGTTGATGCCGAGCAGGTGCAGGATCGTGGCGTGGAGGTCGTAGCAGTAGGTCGGGTTCTGGACCGCCCGGTACGACCACTCGTCGCTGGCGCCGTAGGTGGCTCCGCCCTGGATGCCGCCGCCGGCCAGCCAGGTGGTGAAGGCGGCGGGGTTGTGATCGCGGCCCTTGCTGCCCTGGCTGCACGGCATGCGGCCGAACTCGGTGGTCCAGACCACCAGCGTATCGTCCAGCAGCCCGCGCGCCTTCAGGTCCCGGATCAGCGCCGCCGCCGGGCGGTCCATGCCGAGCGCCATGTCGGCGTGGTCCTTCGCCAGGTCCTCGTGGGAGTCCCAGTTGCGGCGGGGGAAGCCGTTGTCGGCCCCGCTCCAGAGCTGGACGAACCGCACTCCTTTCTCCAGCAGGCGGCGGGCGACCAGGCACCGCGTCCCAAACTCTTCCGTCGCCGGATCGTCCAGGCCGTAGAGCGCGCGAGTGGCGGGCGACTCGCCAGAGAGGTCGAGCACCTCGGGCGCGCTGAGCTGCAAGCGGCCGGCCAGCTCGTAGGAGCGGATGCGCGCTTCCAGGCGGGAGTCCCCCTCCCGCTCGGCGCGGTGACCCTCGTTCAGGCGTTTCAGCAGCGCCAGCGCGTCCCGCTCGCTCTCCTTCGTGATCTGCGGGCGCTCCGGCGGGAAGAGGTCGTAGATCGGGTTCTTCGCGCCCACGCGGACCATCGTTCCCTGGTGTGCCGCCGGCAAGAACGCCGCGCTCCAGTTGGCCGGACCGTTCGGCGCGAAGCCGCGCGGGTCCGGCAGCACCACGAAGGTGGGGAGGTTCTGGTTGAGGCCGCCGAGGGCGTAGCTGACCCACGACCCGGCGCTGGGGAAGCCGGGCAGCACGAAGCCGCTGTTCTGCATGAAGGTGGCGGGACCGTGGACGTTCGACTTGGAGACCATCGAGTAGATGAACGCCATGTCGTCGACGCAGCCGGCGAGGTGCGGCACCAGGCCGCTCACCCAGCGCCCGCACTGCCCGTGCTGCTTCCACTCCCACGGGCTCGCCATCACCGTGCCGGGGTTACTCTGGAAGAGCTCTACCTTGCCGCCCGGGTCGAACGGCTGGCCCGCCCGGCGGATCAGCTCCGGCTTGTAGTCGAACGTGTCGCACTGGCTCGCCGCGCCGGACATGAAGAGCTGGACCACCCGCTTCGCCTTTGCCGGGTGGTGGAGGCCCCCGTTCAGCGCCGGCCTGGCGCCGCCCGCCGCCAGCGCGCCCTCGGAGGCGAGCAGGGACGCCAGCGCCACGCCCCCCAGCCCGCCGCCCGCCTGCCACAGCAGCGCACGGCGCGTCTTCAACCGGCCCTCAGTGCGGGATCGCATCAGCTTCCTCAGTCGACGAAGACGAACTCGTTCATGTTGAAGAGCACGCGGCAGGCGTTCGCCAGCCCGTGCTTCCGCGCGTAGACGGCCAGCAGCTTCCGTTCCTCCGGCCCGGGCGAGCGCCCGAGGGCGAGGCGGTAGGCCTGCTCGACCTGGGCCCCGACTTCCGGCGCCAGAGTCCCGACTCGCTGCGCGAAGTACTCGGACTGGCGCACCATGAACGGATCGTTCAGCAGCGAGAGCGCCTGCAGCGCCGTGAGGGTGGTACTTCGGACCGGCGTGCTGATGTTCGGATCGGCACAGTCGAGGCTCTCCAGGAACGGGTTGGGCACGCTGCGCACGACGAAGCGGTAGACGGTGCGCCGGAAGGTGCGCGGGTCGTCGACCGACTCCGGCGCGGTGTGGTCGTAAATCGGGGAGTGGTCGTCCTTGAACCGGAACAGCTCGAACCCGGGGCCGCCGGGGGTCAGGTCGAGCGTGCCGCTCACCGCCAGCACCGCGTCCCGCAGCGACTCCGCGTCGAGCCGCTGCCGGTTCATCCGCCACAGGAGCCGGTTCTCCGCGTCGAGCCTCTCCCCCGCCGCACGGCTCGCCGACGACTGGCGATAGGTGGAGGAAACCATGATCAGTCGATGCAGCTTCTTGAGGCTCCCGCCTAGTCCCTGCGAGGGCGCGACAGAGGGACGGAGAGACAGAGGGACAGGGGGTTTCCGGCCCCCCGCTTGCCGTGAAGCCGACGATGCCCTCCGATTACGGTTCTCTCCATCACTCCCTCTCTCTGTCTCTCCGTCGGGCTGTCTCTCTGTCTCTCTGTCGCTCTGTCTCTCCGTCGCTATCGCATCAGCGGTAACCGGTGCCGTGAAAACAGAAGCGAGATAGTCGAGCAATTCCGGATGCGAGGGTTGCCCGCCGTTGCGGCCGAAGTCGTTCGGCGTGTCGACGATGCCGCGTCCGAAGTGGTAGTGCCACACCCGGTTGACGATGGAGCGCCAGGTGAGCGGATTGTCCGGCCGCGCCAGCCACTCCGCGAGGGCTAACCGCCGCGCCGCCTCTCCCCCACCAGGCGGCACGTGGAGCTCGGCTCCCAGGCTGCCGGCGCAGGAGACGGTGCCCGGCGTCACCGGCTCCAGCGGGCGCTCCACGTCGCCGCGGGCCAGCAGGTGGATCGGGCGCGGCTCCCGGGAGAGGATGGTGTAGACCTTTCCCTCGGCGGGAAGAGCCGCCAGCTCCCTTTCGAGCCGTGCCACCTCGTCCCGCGCGATGGGTAGATCCCGCTTTACGACCTCCGGAAGGAGCGCCTCGTGGAGCGCCTCCCGCGCCGCCTGTGCGTCGGCCAGCTTCACCGCCAGCGCTTCTCGCTGCTCCAGCACCTGCCGCGCCCGTGGGTCGTTCCGATCCGGCAGCCGGCGGCGGCTGTCGTGGCCGTCGACCAGGTGCTTCGCGCTCCAGCGCCCGGCCTCGATCGAATCGAGCGCGGTGACCACTGCCCCGGCCGCGGCGTTGCGACCTCCGGAGAGCACCTCCACTTCCGCGAGCGCGAAGACGAAGTCGTTCGTCCGCGTCCACAGCTGCGTCGCGGTGATCCGCAGGTAGCGGCCGGAGAGACCGCGCGGGCGGTAGTCGAGGGGGGATGCTCCCGGGTTCGGGAAGTCTGCGGCGGTGTGGTCGGCGACGACGGTGGGGTTACGGAAAGCCGGATCGTCCGAGACTTCCACGCGGAAGCGGGCCGGGAATCCGAAGCCGGGGGTGTCCGCGAAGTCGGTCGGCCGCGCCGGTATCAGCCGGATCAGCTCGAGCGGCAGCGACCTGCCGAAGTCGAGCTGCACCCACTTCTGCGTGTCCGCCGACTTCTCAATGGCGCTGTGATAGCCGTTCGTCGGGCTCGGCGGCCCGTCCGGCAGCTTCAGCGCCTGAAGTCGCTCCTGGAGCGAAGCGATCTCCGCGTCTTTCCGCTCCAGCTCCGGAGAGGTGATGCTCTTCGCCATCGTGCGGAACGAGAGGAGGCGGACTCGGTGAGCGCCGAGCTCGCCGCGCAATCGCGCGCTCCGCTTCGCCGCCTCGCCGGTCGCGAACGGGCGCACTCCACGGTCGATCCCGCTGAAGACCGCCTGCAGACGGTAGTAGTCGCGCTGGGGGATCGGGTCGAACTTGTGGTCGTGACAGCGGGCGCAGCCGACGGTCAGGCTAGTGAACACTCCCATCGTGGTGCTCACGATCTCGTCCCGGTCGAGGCTGCGCGTCTTCTCCTTTTCGACCGTCCCCTCGCGCAGCTCCTCGTGCCCGACAAAGTCCCACGGGCCGGCCGCCAGGAAGCCGGTCGCCACCCTGCCGTCGGGATCGGCCGGGTCCAGGGCGTCTCCCGCGATCTGCTCCCGCAGGAACTGAGCGTACCGCTTGTCCTGGTTGAAGCTCCGGATCACGTAGTCCCGGTACGGCCAGGCGTGCTCCCGCTTCTTGTCCTTGTCGTAGCCGTGCGTGTCCGCGTACCGGACCACGTCGAGCCAGTGGCGTCCCCAGCGCTCGCCGTAGTGGGGTGAGGCGAGGAGGCGGTCGACCAGCCGCTCGTAGGCGCCGGGGCGATGGTCGTTCAGGAAGGCCTCCACCTCTTCGGGGGTCGGCGGCAGGCCGTGGAGATCGAAAGTCGCCCGGCGGATCAGCGTGCGGCGATCGGCCGGCGGGCTCGGGGAGAGGCCCTTCGCCTCCAGCTTCGCCAGGATGAAGCGATCGATCTCGTTCACCGCCCACCCCGGCCGCTTCACCGCCGGCAGGGGCGGCCGCCGCAGCGGCCGAAACGCCCAGTGCTCGGTCGAAGTGGCCCGTTTGCCCGCCCCCGCCCGGAGACCGCGGGCCGGCGGTCCCTTCGGCGCGCGGCGGACCCCCTCTTCCAGGATCGCGATCTCCTCCGCGGGGAGCTTCCCGCCCGGGGGCATGGCGGGGGCGCCGCCCGCGTAGCGCACGGCCCGGATCAGCAGGCTGGCCTCCGGATCGCCCGGCACGATGGCGGGGCCGCTCTCGCCGGTGACCCGCCAGCCCTGCGCCGTATCGAGCCGCAGCCCGCCCTTCGCGGCGGCGCCGGAGTGGCATCCGAAACAGCGGCGCTGCAGCAGCGGCCGCACCTGCTCCGCCCAGTGCTCCTCCCCCTTCGCCGCCGTCTTGGCCGGGGCGGCCCCCGCCACGCCGATCAGCGCGGAGGTTGCAGCGGCAGCGAAGAGGAGGAGGACAGGGCGAGACACGGGAGAACCTCACGGTGGGCACGGGACCGGTTCCAGAGCAGGACACGGAAAACGGCCGCATGTTTCAGGGCTCCGCCGGCGCGGGCGGCGAGCCTTCCAATTCAGCGATCAGGGGCTCTTCCAATCCGCTCCCGGCAGCATGCGCCGCATGAACTCATCGAAAAGCGGAACCGTGAAGGCGGTGTCGCCGTGGCTGGGGCTCCAGATCATGCCCTTGGCGATGAGCTGGTTGCGGACCGGCCCCAGAGAAGTGACCTTTCTTCCGAGTCCCGTCGCGATGTCGCCCGAGCGGTGCGGACCTGGCCCCAGCTCGGCCATTTGCCGGAGGTACCGCTTCTCCGCGGGAGTCAGGCGATCGAACCTCACCCGGAAGAAGCTCGCGTCGAGCGCGGCAACCGCGATTTCGGTCGCAGCGACCACGTCCTCGCGAGTGATTGGTGGCGCCGCCGCCGTATCCCACGCATGCTTCCCCCACTCCTGAAGAAAGTACGGGTATCCACGCGTCTGCTCGAAGATCTCCGTAAGGGCCGCCTCCTCGACGGCTACGCCCAGATCATTCGCGGGCTTCACGATCGCCCGGCGTGCCGCCTCTTCGGAGAGGGGGCCCACTGCGGGGAAGTCGAAGAGGCGCTCCGCGTACGACTTCGCCCGTCCCATCTGGCCCGGCAGCTGCGGCAAACCGGCCCCGACCAGGACCACGGGCAACTGCCGCTGCGCCGCGCGATGCAAGGCGGTAATCAGAGCGGCCAACTGGCTTTCCTCTACGTACTGGAGCTCGTCGATGAAGAGCGCCAGCACCGTTCCAGCTTCCCGCGCGGCAGTGCCGGCCGCTTCGAAGAGCGCCTGGAGATCTTCCGTAAGGTTGCCGTTGTCCGCCAATCCCGGCTCGGGATCGAAGTCGATCCCGACTTCGATATCCTGGTATTTGACCTTGAGTGCCCGCGCGAAGCCTGCCAGGGCACGCAGCGCTCGCTGCCCCAGTCCCTTCGCCCGCTCGTGGCGCGAGAGCTTCAATAACGCGACCCGCAGCTCGGGCGCCAGGAGTGCGGGAAGAGAGCGGTTCTCCGGCGCCTCGATGCGGACCGACAACAATCCGCCCGCTTCCGCGTCATCCCGCATGCGGTCGAGCAGGACGGTCTTCCCGACGCCGCGCAGTCCCACCATCAAGACGCTCTTGGCAGGGCGGCCCGCACGGATCCGCTCGAGAGCGATGCCTACACTCTGCCGAAGCGCGTCGCGACCGGCCAGCTCCGGAGGCGGCGTACCCGCGCCGGGGGCATAAGGATTGGCAACTGGATCCATGCGGCAATTATAGCGAATTTATCGGTTTATATCCGAATCAGATAAACCGCCTAAACTCGCTACAAACCACCCGGAGGCAGCTGTCCAGAGGCTCCGGAAGACGCCGACGAGTTTTGGGCTCGGCGGTAGAAGGGTAGGCTAGGGGCGCGGCGGGTGGGCCGAGGGGCGGCCCCCTGCCGGATCGCTGGAGGACCACCCGCGCGCATGGCTATCCCCCGCTCCGAGCTGCACCAGATCACCGAGCCGGGCAATTTCTGCTGGGCCACTGGCATCGAGGATACGTTCATCACCGACCCCTGGCCGGCCACCGGCCGCACGCTCGACGAGTACGAGCTGACCGGTCACTACGAGCGCTGGCGGGAAGACCTCGACCTGATGGCGCAGCTGGGGGTGAAGACCGCCCGCTACGGCATCCCCTGGCACCGGATCCAGCCCGAGCCGGACCGCTGGGACTGGACCTGGGCCGACGGTCCGATCGAGCGGATGCTGGAGCTCGGCATTGCGCCGATCCTGGACCTGGTCCACTACGGGCTGCCGCCCTGGATCGAAGGCGCGTACCTGCATCCGGACTTTCACCTGCTTATGGGGGAATATGCCCGGGGCGTGGCCGAGCGTTTCCGCGGTCGCGTCCGCTGGTATACCCCGCTAAACGAGCCGCGGATCACCGCGTGGTACTGCGGCAAGCTCGGTTGGTGGCCGCCCTACCGGCGGGGATGGCGGGGATTCGTGGCGGTGATGCTGGGACTGAGCCGGGGGATCGTGCAGGCGGGGCGGGCGATCCAGGGGGTCGACCCGGAGAACGTGCTGGTGCACGTCGACGCCACCGACGTCTACTCCGCCCGGGAGCCGGAATACGAGGCGGAAGCGGAGCGGCGGCAGCAGATCGGCTTCCTGGCGCTCGATCTCGCCAGCGGACGGGTGACGCGGGACCACCCGCTCCGCGACTGGCTGCACCAGTCTGGAGCCACGAATTCCGACCTGGAGTGGTTCCAATCACATTTCGTGCCGTTAGATGTCGTCGGCTTGAATATGTATCCAATGTTCTCGCGGAAGCGGCTGGTCCGCTCGCCGCGAGGACTGCGCGTACAGATGCCGTACGCCACTCCGGAGATCGTGGAGCAGCTGGTCCGGCTCTACTGGGAGCAGTACGGGCGCCCCATGATGATCACGGAGACGGCGGCGCGGGGCACGTTCCAGCGGCGCCGGGCGTGGCTGGACGGCTCCGTGGCGGCGATTGGCCGCCTGCGGGCGGAGGGTTACCCGATTGTCGGCTACACCTGGTGGCCGATGTTCGCGCTCGTGGCGTGGGCCTACCGGCAGGGCCGGCGCCCCGCGAGCGACTATCTGGAGCAGATGGGCCTCTGGAACCTGGATCCGGATCCCGAGCAGTGCCTCCGGCGCGTACCCACGCCGCTGGTGGAGGCCTACCGGGAGCTCGCGGAGGGCGGCAGCCGGGCCGTCGGACCGCTGAGTACGGAGCGTCCAGCCCAGGGGCGAGGATAAGACGAGTGTTCAAGAGCTTCTTCCTCGGTGGGTTCGAGTGCGCCACCGGTTACAACTCCCGCCGGGAGTGGATCGATCAGGTGGCGGCGACGCAGCACGACCGCTTCGCGGAGCAGGACTACGAGCTCCTGCGGCGAGCCGGCATCTATGCCGCGCGCGAGAGCGTGCGGTGGCCGCTGGTGGACCAGCACGGGAAGCACGACTTCTCCAGCGTCCGCCCCTTCCTGCGCGCCGCGCAGGAGAACGGGGTGGAGGTGATCTGGGACCTGTTCCACTACGGCTACCCGGAAGGCGTCGACCTTTTCTCCGAGGAGTTCCCGCGCCGCTTTGCGGACTACTGCTACGCGGCGGCGCGGTACATCGCGGCCCGCACGGACGGCACCTGCTACTTCACGCCGGTGAACGAGCCGTCGTACTTCTCCTGGGCCGCCGGGCACGCGGGCGTCTTCGCGCCGTACGAGAAGGAGCGGGGGCTCGAGCTGAAGATCGCGCTGATCCGCGCCGCGATCCAGGGCATCGACGCGATCCGCGGCGCCTGCCCCGGCGCCCGCATCGTGAACGTCGATCCGATCTGCCACGTCGCCCCTCCGCTCGGCCGGGAGGACCTCCAGCCCGAGGCGGACGACTTCAACCACCGGTGCGTGATGCAAAGCTGGGACATGCTCGCCGGCCGCCTCTATCCGGAGCTCGGCGGCAGCCCGGAGCACCTCGACATCGTCGGCGTCAACTACTACTGGACCAACCAGTGGGAGCTGAACCAGCCCGGCAAGCAGATCCGGGAGGGCGATCCGCGCTACCTCCCGCTCCACCGGCTGCTGCTGCGCGTGTGGGAGCGGTACGGCCACGAGATCCTGATCACGGAGACGGCGCACCGGGACGACGAGCGCCCGGTCTGGATGCGGCAGCTGGCCCGTGAGTGCGAGCGGACGCTCGATGCCGGGGTCCCGCTGCGCGGCGCCTGCCTCTATCCGATCCTGGGGATGCCGGAGTGGCACGACCAGGAGGAGTGGACCCGCATGGGCCTCTGGGACCTGATCCCGCACTGCGAGACCGGCCACCTGGAGCGGATCCCCTACCGCCCCATGGCCAGGGAGCTGCAGGAAGCCCGCCGCCTCGACCACCGCCTGCATCATCGCCTGGAGGAGCAGGAGGCGCTGGACGAGCTGGAGGCGGAAGAACGAGAAGCGGTCGCCGTCTAAGTCGAACCGGTTCCCATGGCAGCAGAGACCGTTCTCATCACCGGCGCGGGCGGGCGGATCGGGAGGCTGCTGGCGGAGCGGCTCTCCGAGCGGTACCGGATCGCCGGGTTCGTCCACGGCGATCCGGACTGCCCCGGTGGCTTCGCGGTCTGTGCCGGCGTGGAGTTGGACCAGCCGGAAAGCGTGGAGGCAGCGCTGGAGCAGGTGCGCGCTGCCTCGGGAGAGCACCTCGCCTCGGTGGTCCACCTGGCCGGCTACTACAGCTTCCGGGACCCGGACGACCCCCGGCACGAGGCGGTCAACCTTCACGGGACCGAGTCGCTCCTCCGCGGGCTGCGGCGCTTCCAGGTGGGGCAGCTCCTCTTCGCCAGCACGATGCTGGTCCACTCGCCGTGCGAGCCGGGGGAGCGGATCCGGGAGGACTCTCCGCTGGCGTGGGAGACCGGCTGGGGCTATCCCCGCACCAAGCTCCAGGCGGAGCAGCTCCTGCGGCGGGAGCACGGCGCGGTCCCCCTCGTCCTCGCCCGCATCGCCTCCGTCTACGACGAGCTCTGCCGCCATCCCGCCCTGGCGCGGCAGCTCCAGCGGATCTACGAGCGGGACCTGACCGGCCACCTCTATCCGGCCGACCCGGACCGCGGGATGACCTATCTCCACATGGAGGACCTGCTCGACGCGCTGGTCCGGATCGTCGACCGGCGGGCCGAGCTGCCCCCGGAAGCCGCGCTGCTGCTGGGCGAGGACGAGCCGGTGCCGTACGGCGAGATCCAGCGCGAGGCGGGTCGCCTGCTCCACGGCAAAGAGTGGGAGACGATCCCGGTCCCCGCGGCGGCGGCGAAAGCGGGCGCGTGGCTGCAGGAGAAGCTGGCGCCGGCGGACGACCCGCCGTTCATCCGCCCATGGATGATCGACCGCGCCGCGGACCACTACGCGCTCGACACCACCCGCGCCAAGCAGCTTCTCGACTGGGCCCCGCGCCACACCCTGCGGGAGACGCTCCCCACGATGCTGGAAGCGCTCCGGCGGGACCCCGACGCCTGGTACGAAGCGAACGGCCTCGAGCTGCGGGAATCGGACTGAGTGGGCGAATGGGAGAGTGGGAGAGTGGGCGGCGGCCTCGCGAGACGCTTCTCCCACTCTCCCTTCTGGCCCGCTCTCCCCGGCCCGGTCGGCCAGCGGCAGCCAGCCCGTGGTTTAGCGGATGGAGCGCGGCTGGTCCAGCACCATCGAGTTGGAGAGGGCGTCTCCGAACAGCTTCAGGTCCTTGAAGCTCCAGACTACCTTCTTGTCCCGCGTCACCTCGATGATCTGCGGGTTCTGCGGGCCGGCATGGCAGTTGCCGAAGACGATGTTTCCGTTCGGGAGCACCTGGAGGGTGGTGACCCAGGCGAGGGTGATGCCGGGCAGATCGTTCTGGTTCAGGCTCCAGACGATCTGCTTGTCCGGCGTCACCTCCAGGATGCTGTGCCCGTTGCCGGTGGAAACGAGGGTGTTGCCGTTCGGCAGCCGCACCGCCGCGAAGACCTGGTTGCCCCACGCCTCCGGTCCGTGCCCGCCGCGCGGCTCCTTGCCGAAGAGCGGCACCGCGTACTCCCACACCACGGCGCCGTCCGGGCCGTACTCCCGCACCGCGCCGTCCCGCTCGTGGGCCACCAGGTAGTTGCCGCTCCGCAGCTTGCGGGCCAGGCGGGTGTCGGAGTGGCTGTTCGGGTTCTCGACCTTCAGCTTGAGCTCCTTGAGCACCTTGCCGTCCCGGTCGACTTCCAGGATGCGCGCCGGGCCGGACTCGACCACCATGGTCACCCCGTCCCGGAGCCGCTGGAACGCGTGGACTTCCACCTTCCGCCCTTCGTTTCCGTTCATGCGGCCCGCGTCGTACTCCCAGACCTTCTGACCGGTCCGGGGATCGACCTCGAGCAGTTGGGTGAAGGAGCTCTGGAAGAGCACGTTCCCGTTCCGCAGCAGGTGGAGGTCGTGGATGTCCCGCACCGGATGCTCCCACGCTACGGAGCCGTCGTCCGCCAGCATCGCGATCCGCTTCGTGCTGTAGTCCGCCGCCAGCAGCCGCCGGCCCGGGTCTTCCGCAGCGCCGCTCCCGCAGGTCACCGCCGCCGTCAGCGCCGCAGCGAGTATCCAGATCCAGTTCCGCACAGGCCCTCCTCGATTCGATCCCAATCGCGTCTCACTCCAGGTTCTCGCCCGTGGATCGGCGTTCCTTGCAGCACTTCCGCGCGCAACCCGCTCAGTTCTGTGAACTATTTGCGTAACCTATAGGGGTCATTCTGGGGAGACTGACGTAACTGGTCCCACCGGACCAGTGTGACCCACCGTCTGGAGACGGAGGCCCTATGGAGCCAAATCGTTCACGGCTCGAGACGCTCTTTCGTCATGCGGCCCTGGCGTGCGCGGCGATCACGGTCCTCTTCGGGGGGATCGTACTGCTCGGGTGGGCGCTGGACGTCTCACCCCTCACCCGCCTCTCGCCGGTATTCCCTGCCGTCGTACCGCTCGTCGCCGTGGGATTCGTCCTGGCGGGCACCGCGCTGGCGCTGCTGGTTCAGGAGCCGGTAACCCGCGCGCGACGCGCCGCTGCGACCGCCACGGCAGCCCTGGCCCTCTTGATCGGACTGGGGGCCGCGTTTGAGAACGCCAGCGGTTTCAGCCTCGGCATCGACGGACTGTTCTTCGCGAGAACACTCGCCGGTCTACCCACGGCCAATCCGGGCCGCCCGGGCCTCGAGTCGTCGATCTCCTTCGTACTCCTGGGGGCCTCGTTGGTGGCTCTCCCCTGGGTGCCGGCCCGCCGCCAGCGCTGGATCCAGTACCTGGTGCTGGCCGTCGGCACGCTCTCGTTCCTGCGCCTGGTGGCGTATGTCTACGGCACCGTGCACCCGGATACGAATATCGACGGGACGCCGGGCTCCTCACCGCTCCATACGATCCTCGCCTTCGTCATCCTGAGCCTGGGCGTATTGATGGCCCGCCCGAGCGCCGGCTTCCTCAAGCTGCTCTGCGCGCCGACCGAAGGCGGGCGGGTCGCTCGCCTGCTGCTGCCCGCGGCGCTGGCGCTGCCGGTGCTGCTCGGCTTCATTCGCGTTGAGGGCCAGATGCTCGGGATCTACTCGCTTCCCACCGGCTCCGCCCTCGCGGCCGTGCTCAACGTCGTCGCGCTCTCCGGCCTGGTCTGGTGGACCGCGCGCGTCCTCCATCGCAACGATCAGCAGCGCTCCACCCTGGAGGCCGAGCGAGGCCGCCTGCTGAAGAGCGAGCAGCACAAGAGCGAGCAGCTCGGGCTCGCTATCCGGGAGGCGCACCACCGGATCAAGAACAATCTCCAGTCGATTACCGATCTCCTCTCCCTGGAGCTGATGTCCGCGGAGGCGGCGCCGGCCCAGGGGGTGCTTCGGGATACGATCGACCGGGTGCAGGCGATCGCCACGGTGCACGACCTCCTCTCCCAGGAGGAAGATCTCCGGTTCGTGAACCTCCGGGACGTCGTGGAGAGGGTCGTGCCGGTGGTGCTGCGAAGCCACGGGCTGACGGAGCAGGCGGTGACCACCCGCGTGGACGTGGACGAGCTCCAGGTTCCGTCTCGCGCAGCCACGACGCTTGCGCTGCTCCTGAACGAGCTGACGAGCAACTGCGCCAAGCACGCCTTCCGCGCGCGTGGTCACGGGCTGCTGGAGATCCGCCTGCGGCGCCTCGGCGGCGAGATCGAGCTGTCGGTGGGGGATGATGGACCGGGGCTTCCCCCCGACTTCCTGCTCTCCCGAGACGCCGACGTAGGGCTGCAGATCGTCCAGACGCTGGCCGAATCGACCCTGGGCGGCACCATGCGCCTCGTCTCGAACGACGGTCTCCGCGTCGAGGTGCGCTTCCCGGAGCCGGTGCACGATCCCGACCGGGCCCGAACGGCAGCCTTTGAGGCGGGATCGGCCCGCGCGCCCGGAGGGCCGGCGTACACCCAGCCGCTTACGAGGGTCTGAGGCGCGCCAGCACCGGCGCGACGATGCTCTCGTAACAGGTGGGACAGATACTGTGGCTCAGCCGCACGCGGTCCGTTCCGCCGCGCGCGTAGTACTGCTCGGGGGAAAGCCATTCCCCCTCCCGGCTCCCCGGCGGGAAGCGCACGTTTTTGCAGTAGCTGCAGGCTCCGAGCAGGGGCCACTCGGACGTGTCTTCGGCGTGACGGTAGAGAATGCCCACCGGCGGCCGCGGCGTGTCTTCGAGGACGACGCTCTGGTAGAGCAGCGCCACCACCGCCCCTTCGCGCAGGACCGGCCGGATCCACATCCGCATCCTGCGCCGCCGGTCCGGCGCGTCGCACTGGTAGAGATAGCTCACCTCCTCCTGAATCCCCCGCACGAGAGAGTCGGCCGCCGCCTGGTGTGCTTGCCGCTCTTCTTCACCGGCGATGAAGGCCGAGAGGGGCCGTCCGAGCACCATCCCGGGCTGGGTGAGCTCCGGAGCGCCGTTCTCCAGCGCGAAACGGTTCCAGTGACGGCTTCCGTAAGCAAGGAGGAGCCCGTCCCGCGAGACGAGGTAACAGGTGCCTTCCAGCGTATCGAGCAGCTCCTGGAAGGAGATCGGCACGGAGATCTGGAGTGAGTCAGCCAGGGTCGACGACATCAGATCCTGTCCTGGATTCTCGGCTTGGCGTCTGAAGTATTCCCCATCTCCACTGTGGTTCGACCTGCAGGGAAAAAGCTGCATCCGGCGGGGTGGGAACGTCTCTCAAGAGGGCGTATGCGCAGCACGAAACGGGTAAACCAGACGCTTGTCCTCGCGATCGGCACGGCGGTGCTCGGCGGGTGCGCGGTGCTCGCGGGCGCCGCGGAGACGCGGAAGCCGGCGAGTCAGCCCGCCGTCGAGGCGGTCGACTTCAACCGCGACGTGCGGCCGATCCTCTCCGCGAAGTGCTTCGCGTGCCACGGGCCGGACGAAGGCTCTCGCGCCGCCGGGCTGCGGCTCGACCTGCGGGACGAGGCGGTGAAGCTCCGGGGCGCCGCGCGCGCCGTCTGGCCCGGCAACCCCGCGAAGAGCCGGATCTACGCGCGCATCACGGAGAAGACTCCCGCCCGGAAAATGCCGCCGCCCAGCTCCGGGCATTCCCTCTCCGCCGCCGAGACGGCCACGCTCCGCCGCTGGATCGAGCAGGGCGCGCCCTACGCGGAGCACTGGTCGTTCCGCCGCCTGCGCCGGCCGCCGGTGCCGGCGGTCAGCGGCTCGAAGTGGGTGCGCAGCCCGATCGACGCCTTCGTGCTCCAGCGCCTGCAGCTGGCCGGCCTGAAGCCGTCCCCGGAGGCGGATCGCTACACGCTGATCCGGCGCGTCTCGCTCGACCTGACCGGTCTCCCGCCCACGCCGGAAGAGGTGGAGGCGTTCGTCGCCGACCGGTCGCCGGACGCCTACGAGAAGCTGGTCGACCGCCTCCTCGCCTCCCCCCATTACGGAGAGCGCTGGGCGCGGATGTGGCTCGACCTGGCCCGCTATGCGGACTCCGCCGGCTACGGGTCGGATCCGCTCCGCCCGAACATCTGGCCCTATCGCGACTGGGTGATCGACGCCTTCAACCGGAACCTGCCGTACGACCGCTTCACCATCGAGCAGCTCGCCGGCGACCTTCTGCCGAACCCGTCTCGAGAGCAGCTGGTCGCCACCGCCTTCCATCGGAACACGATGACGAACACGGAGGGCGGGACCGACGACGAAGAGTTCCGCGTCGCCGCCGTCAAGGACCGGATCGCGACCACGTCGCAGGTCTGGATGGGGCTCACGATGGGCTGTGCCCAGTGCCACACGCACAAGTTCGACCCGATCTCGCACCAGGACTACTACCGGTTCTTCGCGCTCTTCAACCAGACGGAGGATGCCGACCGCCCGGACGAGGCGCCGACCCTGCCGCTGCCCACTCCGGAGCAGGAGGCGCAGCGGCAGAAGCTGGAGGCGGAGATCGCCTCCCTCAAGTCCCAGGCGCAATCCGAAGAGCAGAAGAAGCTGCTGGAGCAGAAGCAGAAGGAGCTGGCGGCGATCCAGCCGGTCGCCGTCCCCGTGCTCCGGGAGCTGCCGGCGGAGAAGCACCGGGCCACCCGGCTGCTGATCAAGGGCAACTTCCTCGATCCCGGTGAAGAGGTGAAGCCGGCGATTCCCGCATCCTTCCCCCCGCTGCCGAAGGGAGCGCCGCTGAACCGCCTGGGGGTGGCGCAGTGGCTGGTGGCGCCGGAGAACCCGCTCACCGCCCGCGTGGCGGTCAACCGCTTCTGGGCCCAGCTCTTCGGCACCGGCATCGTGGAGACGGAAGAAGACTTCGGCACCCAGGGCGCACTCCCGAGTCACCGGGAATTGCTCGACTGGCTCGCCTCTGAGTTTTCGGGAGTTGGCACTCCTCCCGTTCTCGACGGAGAGACAGAGGGACGGCGCGACGGAGAGAGCCGTGACCGCAGGGCAGGGTCAGCTCCGGGGCAGGCAGGGGTTCGGAATCCCTCTCACCCTCAGTCTCTCCGTCTCTCGGTCGCGAGCGGTCCAGCGGACGCAGCGTCTCGGAAGTGGAACGTCAAGACTCTCTTGAAGCGGATCGTTACGTCTGCAACCTACCGGCAGTCGGCGCGTGTCACCCCGGAGCTGCTGGAGAAGGACCCGCGCAACCGGCTGCTCTCGCGGTACCCGCGGCGGCGGCTCGACGCGGAAGGGGTGCGCGACCAGGCCCTCGCCCTCTCCGGGCTGCTCTCCCGCAAGATCGGCGGTCCCTCGGTCTACCCGCCGCAGCCGGAGGGCCTCTGGCGCGCCGCCTTCAACGGGGAGCGTACCTGGCCCACCAGCACGGGCGAGGACCGCTATCGCCGCGGCCTCTATACCTTCTGGCGGCGGACCGTCCCCTACCCGAGCATGGCGACCTTCGACGCGCCGAGCCGGGAGATCTGCACCGTCCGCCGCATCCCGACCAACACGCCGCTCCAGGCGCTGGTGACGCTGAACGATCCCGCGTACGTGGAGATGGCGCAGGCGCTCGGCCGGCGGCTGGTCCGGGAAGGCGGCGCCACGCCAGCACAGCGCGCCCGCTACGGTCTCCGGCTCGCCCTGGCGCGCCCGGTGGCGGAGGCCCAGGTGACCGCGCTGGTGGAGCTCTACCGGCAGGAGCTGGAGCACTACCGCACGCGGCCCGAGGAGGCGAAGAAGCTCGCCACCGACCCCCTCGGCCCGGTGCCGGAAGGCGCCGACCCTGCCGAGCTGGCGGCCTGGACCGTAGTCGCCAACGTGCTGCTAAACCTGGACGGCATCCTCACCCGCAACTGACGCTAGCTCAAGTGTAAGAAAGGGGATAAGGGGATGAGTTGGAGATAAGGGGGATGTTCAGGATGACCCCGCTTCACGTTAGAAGCAGCATCCCCGCAGCATCACCTTGCGAAGGCAGTGAGGTCGCACTCTCAATCGCCAGAGGCAAAGCCTAGAGCTGGTTTCCATCCCCATATCCCCCCTTATCTCCCTATCCCCTTTTCTTACACATCAGCCGGATGACGAAGGTACTATGAACCCTGATCTCAAGCGCGCTCACCTGGTTACCCGGCGGACCTTCTTCGGCCGGGCGGGGTTTAGCCTGGGGGCGCTGGCGCTCGGGTCGCTGCTGCAGCGGGACGGCGCGGCGGCGCCGGCAGCCGGCGCGCGGCCGAAAGGGCGGCCGCTGGCGCCGCGGAAGCCGAACCATGCGCCGCGGGCGAAGTCGGTCATCTACCTGCACATGTCCGGGGCGCCGCCGACGCTCGACATGTTCGACTTCAAGCCGAAGCTGGTTGAGATGAACATGCAGGAGTGCCCGAAGTCGTTCCTGGAGGGGCAGCGCTTCGCGTTCATCAAAGGCGTGCCGAAGATGCTGGGCACCCCCTACCCGTTCACGCAGCACGGGCAGAGCGGCGCCTGGGTCTGCGAGAAGCTGCCGCACATGGCGGGGATCGTGGACGACTTCGCCCTGATCCGCTCCGTGACGACCGAGGAGTTCAACCACGCGCCCGCGGAGCTGTTCCTCTACACCGGCAACGCCCGGCCCGGCAACGCGGCGATGGGCTCCTGGCTCACTTACGGACTGGGCTCCCAGAACGAGGACCTGCCGGGCTTCGTGGTGCTGCTCTCCGGCGGCACCGACCCGACCGGCGGCAAGAGCCTCTGGAGCAGCGGCTTCCTCCCCTCGGTCTACCAGGGAGTGCAGTGCCGCACCGCCGGCGAGCCGATCCTCTACCTGAACAACCCGGTCGGGATGAGCCGCGAGTCCCGCCGCCGCAGCCTGGACGCCCTCGGCAAGCTGAACGAGCTGGAAGCGAAGCAGTTCGGCGATCCGGAGACCGCCACGCGGATCTCCCAGTACGAGCTGGCGTACCGGATGCAGATGGCGGTGCCGGAAGTGATGGACATCTCGAAGGAGCCGGAGCACGTGCGCGAGATGTACGGCGCCCGCCCGGGCGAGGCGACCTTCGCCAACAACTGCCTGCTGGCGCGGCGGCTGGTGGAGAAGGGCGTCCGCTACGTGCAGCTCTACGACTGGGGCTGGGACATTCACGGCACCGGCGCGGGCGACGACCTGATGAACGCCTTCCCGAAGAAGTGCCAGGACGTCGACCGCCCCGCGGCCGCGCTGATCAAAGACCTGAAGCAGCGCGGCCTGCTGGACGACACGCTGGTGATCTGGGGCGGGGAGTTCGGCCGCACCCCGATGAACGAGGCCCGCGGCGGCTCCAAGTTCCTGGGTCGAGACCACCACCCGCACTGCTTCTGCATCTGGATGGCGGGCGGCGGGATCAAGCCGGGCATCGTCCACGGCGAGACCGACGAGTTCGGCTACCAGGTGGTGAAGGATAAGGTGACGGTGCGCGACCTGCAGGCAACTGTCCTCCACCTCGCCGGCCTCGACCCGTACCAGACCAGCTTCCGCTACCAGGGCCTCGACCAGCGGCTGATCGGCCCCACCAACGAAGGCGTGATCCAGAAGGCGCTGCTGGCGTAGGCTCAGTTAGCGCCGGATCTTGACCGCCTGCTGGAGGGTGACGCTCGAGAGCTGCGCGGACACGGTCACCGTAACCGGCTTGCGGACGCGCCTGGTACGGAGCTTGAAGCTCGCCTTCGTCTGCCCCGGCGGGACCTGGACGCTCGTGACGCCGAAGACCGCGGGATTGTCGCTCGTGATCGTCAGGGTCGCGGTATCGATGGCCGAGCGCGTGAGAGTGACGGTCCCCTTGAGCGGCTTCCCTCCTTTCACCTTTCCGGGGCGGAGGGTGAAGGTCGCCAGGGCGGCGGCCTCGACGGCAGTGAAGTCCTGGCCGGTCTTCTCCGGGCCGAGGGCTACGGAACGCGACGGAGGCTCGAACAGGTAGCCCTGCCGGGACGGAGTGACCGTGTAGGAGCCGGCTACCAGACCCTCGAGCGCATAGTCTCCCGCGGCGTCGGTGAGCACGGTAGAGCCGCCAGCCGTGACCGAGACTCCTGCCAGCCCCGCTCCGCCCGCGCGGATGCGCCCCGTGATCCGGTACGTCACCCGCTGGGCCGAGAAATCGATCGCGGACGCATCCGGCCCGACGATCACCTGGTGCGATGCCGGGGAGAAGGTGTACTCCGTCTTGCTCGCGGTTACGGTGTAGGTCCCGGCCGGCAGCGGCGGCAGGAGGTAGGCGCCGTCCGCTCCGGTGGTCGCCGTCTCACCGCCGGCTTCCACCGTGACTCCGGAGAGCCCGGCGCCGTCGAGCGTGACGGTGCCGCCGATCCGGTAGGCCGGGGTCCCCACGAAGTCTTGCCCGGTCTGGTCCGGCCCGACCGAGACCAGGCGGCTCTCCGGCGCGAAGCGGTATCCGGCCCGGGAGGCGGTCAGCTCGTAGATCGCCGGCGCGAGCCCGGAGAACGAGTAGGTGCCGTCCGCCGCGGTGATGGTCGACCGCCCGTCGGCGGAGATCGTCACGCCGGAGAGCGGCGATCCGCCCGCCGTCACGCGCCCGGAAACCTGGTAGCCGGCGCGAGTCTCTACCGAAAGGGACGACGCGCTGAGCGACCCGTCCGTGGGCGTAACCTGGCACCGGAGCAGGTCGCCCCACTGGAACAGGCCGTGCGGAATCGCGTCTGAGAGCGCAGCGGAGGTGACGTCGCGGACCGTGGCCCCGTTCACCGTCCACTGGTAGCGAAACCGCACGATGTCGTAGTCGGGATCGTCCCGGACGAGCGGCGCGTTCACGCGGCAGAAGACGACCTGGCTGGGAGCCGGGCGCGGGGGATCGAAGGCGGCGCTCGCGGCGGAGAACGGAGCCCGGTTGACCGGAGAGGCGCCCGCGGCGATCACCGTCAGCGGCACCTGCGTCACCAGCGTCCCGTTCATCGTCAGCTCCAGCGTCCAGGAGCCGGCGGTATCGAGGTCCAGGCTGTAGCGCCACCACCACCAGGAGCCGCGGTACGCCGTGTTGTTGTTCCGGCTCTGCGTGCCGCTGTCGTACCGGACGGTGCCGTTCGGCCGGAGGAACCGGACTCGCCAGGTGCTGAACGCCGGGAGGTTCTGGACTACCGCCCAGAACGCCACCGTGCGCGTGCCGGCAGTGAACGTGCCCGAGCGCGGCATGTCGAATGGCAGCCCGGGGTAGTCGGCCGGGTTGACGGCAGTGATGTTGAGGTCGCGGAGGTACAGCTCCCGGCGGATCGGCACCTGGCTCACCCAGTAGCTCTCCCCCGGGCGGGACGGGCCGGCATACGGCTCGTACCAGGTGTTGTTGTGGCGCGACTCGAAGTGGAGGTGCGGACCCGTGCTGAATCCGCTGCTGGCGGTGAGCCCGAGCTGCGTCCCCGCCTTCACCATCTGCCCGAGGGCCACTGCTACGCTGCCGCGCTTCAGGTGCCAGTACATGGTGAAGTGGGTGCCGCCGTGATGCAGCACCACGTAGTTCGCGGGCACGTTCGGAGCCGTGGTGTTCTGGTCCGGCTCACCATCGTGCACCGCAGTCACCTGCCCGTCCAGAGCGGCGAAGATCGGCACGCCGATCTCCTGCTCGCCGAACGATTTCAGGTCGACGTCGTGGCCCTGGTGCCCGTCGTACGTAAAGTTGGTGCCGTCCCAGTCGAGGATGCCGCTCGAGGGGTCGAGATCGACGAAGTTGTTGCCGAAGAGGTCCTGCCAGAGCGTGCCGGCCTGCGGGTGGAACGGATACTTCGGCAGGCTGCCGTGATCCAGCGCCCGCAGCTTGCCGTAGCGTCGCACGAACTCGGCCGCCTGGCGCTCCGCCAGCAGCCGCTCCGCCGGCGAGACACAGACGTCCCGCCGGGGCGCCAGCTCCCCGCCCCCCGATCCGATCAGCGCATCGGGGCCCGCGGCGCGCGTCGGACCTCCCGCGAGCAGCAGGGCCACGAGGGCGCCGAAGAAGAGGAGCAAAGGGGCGATCCGGTGCATCGGGTGTCTCGCAGGAGGGGGTGAGCGGGCGATAGAAGGGGGCGGTCGGTCCATCGCTGGGGAAGCGGGGAAGGGGCGGACCAGGAACAGATTGTGCGCGCTTCCAATCCCCTCCTCCGCCCGGTTGCCGGCGGGCTCGCGCGACAACGCGCCGCCGTGGGAAGCCCCACAAACACGAGGAGCCTCTCCCGCCGGAGGCGAACTGAGTTGCCGGAGCCGGCCGCTCCCCCGAACTGGCGGCCTCTTACTTCGACCCGATGATGCGACGAACCCAACTCCTGCCGTTTCTCTGTCTCACCACGCTGCTCGCCCTGGGAGCAGGGTCTGGAGCCTCGCTTTCGGCCCAGGATGCCTGGAAGCCGGCCTCCGCGCCGCTGATGACTCGCTGGGCGAAGGACGTGTCCCCGGAGCGGGTGCGTCCGGAGTATCCCCGCCCGCTGCTGCAGCGGAAGGAGTGGCAGAGCCTGAACGGGCTCTGGGAGTTTGCGTTCGACGACCGCAACCAGGGCCGCACCGCCGGCT
Source organism: Armatimonadota bacterium (assembly GCA_046292385.1). Classification (GTDB taxonomy): domain Bacteria; phylum Armatimonadota; class SYMT01; order SYMT01; family SYMT01; genus JBKBRF01. Next base: position 36,319 of record JBKBRF010000025.1, read on the forward strand.
GGCAGAGCGGCAAGCCGCTCCCGCAGCGCATCCTGGTGCCGTTCACCTACGAGGCGGCGCTCTCCGGGATCGGCAAGGGGACGGAGATCCACGAGCGGGTCTGGTACCGCCGCAGCTTCCAGGTGCCGCAGGGGTGGCGGGACCGCCGCGTGCGGCTGAACTTCAACGCGAGCGACTGGGAGACCACCGTCTGGGTGAACGGCAAGGAGCTGGGCAGCCACCGGGGCGGGTACGACCCGTTCTCCTTCGACATCACCGATGCCCTCAAGCCGGAATCGGAGCAGGAGGTCGTGGTAGCGATCTACGATCCCGCCGACCCGCGCCGCGGCGCCTACCAGCCGAAGGGGAAGCAGCTCGGCAGCGAGGGGATCTGGTACACCCGCACCACCGGCATCTGGCAGTCGGTCTGGCTGGAGCCGCTCCACCCCGCCGCGCTGGAGATCGCGGAGCTGAAGACCGGGGTCGATCCGGAGACCCGCCTGGGACAGGTGACGGTCGGCTTCATCGTCCGCGACCCGCGGGAGACCACGGTGGAGATGGAGGTCTCCCGCAACGGGCGCACCCTCGGCAAGCAGCACTTCGTCCAGCACATCGGCAGAGGGGCCCAGCCGCGCATCGCGTACGTCGGCGAGGTGGTGAAGAAGGCGGAGCTCTGGTCGCCGGAGAAGCCGGTCCTCTACGACCTCACCTTCCGGGCGAAGCAGAACGGCCGGGTGGTCGACGAGGTGAAGAGCTACTGCGCCTTCCGCCGGTACGACATCCGGGACGGGCGCCTCTGCCTGAACGGCAAGCCGTACCTGCTGCGCGGCGTGCTGGACCAGGGCTACTGGCCGGACGGCATCCTGACGCCGCCGACCGACGAGGCGATCCGGTACGACGTGGAGATGACGAAGAAGCTCGGCTTCAACATGTCTCGGAAGCACGTGAAGGTGGAGGACCCGCGCTGGTACTACTGGTGCGACCGCCTCGGCGTGGCGGTCTGGCAGGACATGCCGTCGGCGCACAACCTCGCGTCCCAGGAGGCGAAGGACAACTTCCGCCGCGAGTGGACGGAGGTGATCCGCACCACCGGCAGCTACCCCTCCGTGCTGCACTGGATCCCGTTTAACGAGAACTGGGGCGACCCGGGCGCGTTCCAGGACGAGATGGTCGTCCTCACCCGCTCGCTCGATCCGACCCGCCCGATCACCGACGCCTCCGGCTGGACCCAGCGGTCGCTCACCGACGTGATCGACGTCCACGACTACTCGAACGACCTGGCGAAGCACGCGGTGGCGAACCCGGTGAAGCCGAAGGTGATCGGCGAGTACGGTGGGGTGGCGCTGCCGATCCCCGGCCACACCTGGTCGCAGGGGTGGGGCTACCAGACGGTGCGGAACGCGGACGGGCTGGTCCGCCGCATCGGCTCCCAGACGACACAGATCTTCGAGGCGGCGAACCTCTCCGGCTTCGTCTACACGCAGCTCACCGACGTGGAGCAGGAGCTCAACGGCCTACTCACCTACGACCGCATCCCGAAGACCGACCCGAAGCGGTTCGCGCAGATCTTCGAGGGCAAGGCGCGGTACGAGCCGATCGGGGGCTTCGTGAAGGACTGGCTGGTGCTCGGCCCGATCCCGACCGGTACCACCCTGCGCACCGCGGAGAACAACGACGCGAACCGCGCGCAGCTCCAGCGGATCCTCAGCCGGTCGTTCATCGCCAACGAGGGGAACCTGGATCCGCGCGACGGGGAGACGGTAGAGGCGGCCGGCGCGCGCGTGCGCTGGACCCGCGCCCGGGCCGAGAACGACGTGCTCGACTTCCACCGCGTCTTCGGCCGGGAGACCGGCAACGCCGTCGTCTACGCCGTCGCCGAGATCGACGTCCCTCGCGAGGTGAAGAACGCCACCCTGCTCTTCGGCTCCGACGACGCGGCCAAGGTCTGGCTGAACGGCGAGGAGGTCTGGAGCGTCACCCAGGTGCGCGGAGCCGGTCCGGACAGCGACGTCGTCCCGGGCCTCACGCTAAAGCGCGGCCGCAATCTCCTGGTGGTGAAGGTGGGACAGGGCATCGGGGGCTGGGGCGTGGTCGCCCGGTTCGAGACCGCGGACGGAAAAACGATTCCGGCCGGTCCGTAGTAGATAGATCTAAACGCGTGTCAGGAGATCAAGGTGAAATATCGAGTGTTGCTTGAGCAAGATGAAGATGGCGCCTTCGTAGCTCAGGTGCCGTCACTCCCAGGCTGTATCTCCGGCGGAGCGACCCGCAGAGAAGCGCTCGCAAATATCCGCGAGGCGATCGCCGGTTACCTGGAGAGCCTGGAGAAACACGGAGAGCCGGTCCCGCCGCCGATCACTGAGGAGTTGATTGAGGTGTCCGTGTGAGCTCTCGCCTGCCGGTGGTCTCCGGAAGCGATGTGGTTCGCGCACTTCGGAAGATCGGATACGAGCCGGACCACCAGCGAGGTAGTCATACGGTGCTGCGGCAGGGAGATGCGCCCCATCGCCGCGTTACGGTACCGGACCACAATCCGCTGGCGAAAGGCACACTGCGAGCAATTCTGCGCGAGGTCGGGCTCACCGTAGACGAGTTCCGAGCCCTACTATAGATCACCGTCTAAAGAAGCCCATGAAGCGAAGTAAGTCTCATCCATCCCGACGTCACCGCGCGCTGGCGGCGCTCGGCGTGCTGCTGCCGGGGGTGGCGGCGCTCGCCGCAGCGGCCGCGCCGGACGGGCCGGCGGTCGATTTCAACCGGGACGTCAAGCCGATCCTGGCGGAGAACTGCTTTGCCTGCCACGGGGCGGACGGCGGCAAGCGGATGGCCGGCCTGCGCCTCGATACGCTGGAGGGGGCGCTCCACCCCGCCGCTTCCGGGAAGAAGGCGCTGGTCCCCGGCAAGCCGGAGGAAAGCGAGCTGCTGAAGCGAGTGGTGGCCACCGACGCCCGCGTGATGCCGCCCGCCGCCACGGGGAAGAAGCTGACCCCGGCACAGATCGACACGCTGCGCCGCTGGATCGCGCAGGGCGGCAAGTACGCCGACCACTGGGCCTACCTGCCGATCCAGCGCCCGGCGGTGCCGAAGGTGAAGAACGCGAAGTGGCCGCTCAGCACGCCGGACCGCTTCGTCCTGGCGCGGCTGGAGAAGGAGGGGCTGAAGCCGTCGCCGGAGGCGGACCGCCGTACGCTGATCCGCCGCGTCTCCCTCGACCTCACCGGACTGCCGCCGAAGCCGGAAGAGGTGGAGGCGTTCGTCGCCGATAAGTCGCCGGATGCCTACGAGAAGGTGGTCGACCGCCTCCTCGCCTCCCCCCACTACGGCGAGCGGATGGCGGTCTACTGGCTCGACCTGGTGCGCTACGCGGACACCGTCGGCTACCACGGCGACCAGGACTACAACATCTGGCCGTATCGCGACTACGTGATCCGCAGCTTCAACGAGAACAAGCGGTTCGACCAGTTCACGAGGGAGCAGCTCGCGGGCGACCTGCTGGCCGGGGACGCGAAGCCGGAGCCGGGCTCGCAGGCGCGCGCGCAGCTCGTCGCCTCCGGGTACAACCGGCTCGGCATGATGAGCGCCGAGGGCGGCGTGCAGGACAAGGAGTACCTCGCCAAGTACGCCGCGGAGCGGGTGCGGAACACCTCCACCGTCTGGATGGGCTCCACGCTCGGCTGCGCGGAGTGCCACGACCACAAGTTCGACCCGTTCACCGCCAAGGACTTCTACCGGTTCGCCGCCTTCTTCGCGGACCTGACCGAGAAGGGCTTCTACGACGGCGGCTACGGCCGCGACGACTGGGGCCCCAGCCTCAAGCTCCCCACACCGGAGCAGCAGTCCCGCCTTTCGCAGCTCGACCGGGAACTGGAGGAGGCGAAGAAAGCGCTCGCCGCCGTCTCCGACGAGGCGCTTGCCGGGGGCCGGGGGCGCTGGGAGCAGCAGGTGCGCGCCCTCGACGCCGAAAAGGCGCTCGGATGGAAGTCGCCGCGTCCGGTCGAGCTCGCCTCCTCCGGCGGCTCCACGCTGGAGATGCTGGGCGACGGCTCGGTCCTGGTGAAAGGCGAGCTTCCGGCGCGCGACACTTACCAGGTGGAGCTGCCGGTGTCTGGTGAGATTACCGCCGTCCGCCTGGAGGCGATCCCGGACGGCTCCCTGCCGGGGTCTGCGATCTCTCGCGCGGGCTACTACTTCGTGACCAGCGAGATCGAGGTGGCGGTCCAGAACGGCTCCGGCGCGCCGCAGCCGCTGCGCCTGGCCGCTGCCAGCGCGAACATGGCCGACGAGGGCTATCCGGCCTACGCGCTGATCGACGGCAAGCCGGAAACCGGGTGGGCGAAGGTGCTGCCGGCCGGCGGATCGCGCGTCGCCGTGATCCAGCTTGAAGAGCCGATCCGCGCCGCCGAGGGGACCCGGCTGGTGGTGCGCGTGAAGCACGACGCCGATCCGCACAAGAACATCGGCCGCTTCCGTGTCTCCGTCACCGGCGTTCCGGGCGCCGACGTGAGTCCGCAGGCGCTCCCGGATAACGTGCTGGCGGCGATCCGCAAGGAGCCCTCCGCCCGCAGCGCGGACGAGGCGAAGCTGGTCGCCGCCCACTACCGGACGGTTGCGCCGGAGTTGGAAGCGGCGCGGCGGCGGGTCCACCAGCTCGAAGGAGAGCGGAGCATCCTGACCGGCGTCATCCCCCAGACGCTCGTCTCCAAAGCGCGCGAGCCGCGCGTGATGCGCGTGCTGCCGCGCGGCAACTGGATGGACGACTCCGGCGAGGTGGTGCAGCCCGGGGCCCCGGAGTTCCTGAACCCGCCCGCGAAGCAGGGCCGCGCCACCCGCCTCGACCTGGCGAACTGGCTCGTGTCCCCGGAGAACCCGCTCACCGCCCGCGTGCTGGCGAACCGGCTCTGGAAGCTGTTCTACGGGATCGGCCCCGCCAAGAGCCTCGACGACTTCGGCGCCCAGGGCGAGCCACCGGTGCACCCGGAGCTGCTCGACTGGCTTGCCGGCGAGCTGATCCGCAGCGGCTGGGACGTGAAGCAGCTGGTGCGGCGGATGGTCACCACCCGCACCTACCGCCAGCGCTCCGACGCCGATCCGAAGCTGCTGGCCCGCGATCCGTACAACCGGCTCTACGCCCGGCAGAGCGCCGTCCGGCTCGACGCCGAGTTCATCCGCGACGTCGCGCTCTCCGCCAGCGGCCTGCTGAAGCGGGAGATCGGCGGGCCGAGCGTCTACCCGTACCAGCCCGCCGGCTACCTCGCGCCGCTCAACTTCCCCACGCGGGAGTGGGCGGCGGATACCGGCCCCGCGCTCTACCGGCGGGCGCTCTACACCCACTGGCAGCGGACCTTCGTCCATCCCAGCCTGCTCGCCTTCGACGCCCCGACCCGTGAGGAGTGCACCGCCCAGCGGGTGGTCTCCAACACGCCGATGCAGGCGCTGGTGCTGCTGAACGACCCGATCTTCGTGGAGGCGTCCCGCGTGTTCGCCCAGCGGATCCTGCGCGAAGGCGGCGAATCGCTGGAGAGCCGCGCCCGCTTCGCCTTCCGGACCGCCGTCTCCCGCGACCCGAGCGCCGAGGAGCTGAAGATCGTCCGCGAGCTCTACCACAACCGCCGCGCCCGCTACTCCGCGGACCGGAAGGAAGCGGAGAAAGCGATCCACGTCGGCGAGGCCCCCGTAGACCGGGAGCTCGACCCGGTAGAGCTGGCCACCTGGGCGACGATCGGCCGAGCGATTTTGAACCTCCACGAGACCATTACGAGGGGATAGGGTCTAGGGTTTAGGGTGTAGGACGTAACCGATGGCGTTGAACTCTTACCGTGAGCTAAGCGTTTGGCAGAGGGGGATGGACCTCGCCGTCGCGTGCTATCGCCTGACACAGGCGTTTCCGCGGGAAGAGCTATTCGGCCTCACCAGCCAGATCCGCCGCTCCGCCGCCGCAATCCCGGCCAACATCGCGGAAGGCTACGGCCGCGGGCACCGTGCCGAATACGTGCAGTTCCTCCGGATCGCCCAGGGCAGCCTGAACGAGCTGGAAACCCACGTCACACTGGCGTCGAAAGTAGAACTGCTCCACAACGATGCAGCTGGGCCCGTTCTGGCCCAGTGCGACGAACTGGGAAAGATGCTCGCCTCCCTCCTCCGCTCCCTCCAGCGGGAGAGTGGAGCTACACCCTAAACCCTAGACCCTAAACCCTGCGCGCTTCGCCACTCGTGCGATGATGACGAAAGCGACACCACCATGGCTTGCATAGACGAAGAAGTCCTCCGAAACCTCCGCGAAGCGCGCCACCGCGATCCACACGCGGCGCTGGCCCTCACGCGGCGGTCGCTGCTGGGGCGTAGCGCCACGGGGATCGGCACGCTGGCGCTGGCGGCCCTGATCAACCCGGAGCTGATGCGCCGCGCGGAGGCGGCGCCCGCGGGGGAAGCGGCGAAGGGGACCGGCGGGGTGGTCCAGCCGCTGCACTTCCCGCAGAAGATCAAGCGGGTGATCCACCTCTACATGGCGGGTGGCCCCTCGCACCTGGAGACGTTCGACCCCAAGCCGAAGCTCCGCGAGATGCACGGGCAGCCGATGCCAGAGAGCTTTACGAAGGGGCAGCAGATCGCGCAGCTCCAGGGACAGCAGCTCAAGTGCTACGGCCCGCAGCACGAGTTCCAGCGCTTCGGCAAGTCCGGCCTGGAGTTCTGCGGCCTGTTCCAGAACCTGGGCAAGGTGGCGGACGAGATCTGCATCCTCCGCTCCATGCACACGGAGCAGATCAACCACGACCCCGCCCACACGCTGATGAACACCGGGACCTCCATTCCCGGCCGCCCCAGCATGGGCTCCTGGCTGCTCTACGGCCTCGGCGCGGAGGCGGACAACCTGCCCGGCTACGTGGTGCTCACCTCCTCCGGCCGCGGCGGGCAGATGCAGCCGATTGCGGCGCGGCAGTGGTCGTCCGGCTTCCTCCCCAGCCGCTTCCAGGGAGCCCACTTCCACTCCAAGGGCGATCCGGTCCTCTACCTCACCAGCCCGGACGGCGTGAGCCGCGGGGACCAGGGCAGCCTGGTCGACGCCGTCTCCGCCCTGAACGGCGTGCGCCACCGGCGGACCCAGGACCCGGAGATCCTGACCCGCATCGCGCAGTACGAGCTGGCGTTCAAGATGCAGGCCTCCGTGCCGGAGCTGATGGACGTGCGAAACGAGAAGGCGGGGATGCTGGAGCGGTATGGCGCGCAGCCGGGCGACGGCACCTTCGCCTCGAACTGCCTCCTGGCGCGGCGGCTGGCGGAGCGGGGCGTGCGGTTCATCCAGCTCTACCACCGGGACTGGGACCACCACGGCAACATCCAGAACGACATCCGGCTCAAGGCGGAAGAGATCGACCGCCCCTGCTACGCCCTGCTCTCCGACCTGAAGGAGCGCGGCATGCTCGACGAGACGCTGGTAATGTGGGGCGGCGAGTTCGGCCGCACGCCGATGGGCCAGGGGAACGGCCGCGACCACCATATCAAGGGCTTCTCCATGTGGCTGGCCGGCGGCGGCATCAAAGGCGGCATCTCCTACGGCAACACCGACGAGCTCGGCTACGCCGCCGTCGACAAGCCGGTCCACGTGAACGACCTCCACGCCACCATGCTCTACCTCTTCGGCGTAGACCACACGAAGCTGACCTACCGCTTCCAGGGCCGGGACTTCCGCCTAACGGACGTGGCGGGCCACGTCGTCAAAGAGATCTTGGCCTAGCGGTGGTATCGAGAGCGACCGTAGGCCCGGCCAGTTACAGGGCAGTGTCTTAAGCGGTGCTGGCGAGTCCCGAGATCGGAGTACGGAGAACTTACCAGTGGGCGTGTCGCTATTCGATCGAAAGACTGACGAGATCGTCTTCGACATCAACTTCTGGCACTACCGCGCTATCGTAGAAGCTGTTCGCTCTTTGGGCGTTCTGCCTGATGAGCAAGTCGATCGCCTGCACGAGTCCTGGCAGGGCAACGGCTTAACCACCGAAGAAGCACGGCTTGTTGCGGCGGCAATGCGTGAACGGCTACTGCCAGCGCTCACCGGGGACGAGCGATTGCTTCTGGACGGACGACGGACGGAGGAGCCAGACGACGGCACGTTTTATCGGGAGCCCGACGAGCAACACAAGAACTACAGCACCAACCGAGACGTGCTGGAGGAGTTCGTCCGGTGCTGCGAGACGTGTAACGGTTTCAGGGTATGCTGAGCGACAGTGATTCGTCTGCTTGCTTCGTGGTCCGGGAGGCTTCCGAGACCCCTCCTTAGTGCTGGATGAGGTAAGCAACAGGCGTGGCATCCGCTCGCTCTTCACCGGATTACAGTCGAGTTCCAATGATGGAGAGCCTGGTTGATGTCACCCTGCGCCATCGTGAACGCGGGGCCGGGGGCATGGGCGTTCGAGGAGATCGCGGGGCGGCTCTCTCGGGTGCTCTGGCTGGAGGTCGCCTCCGAGCCGGCCGAGCGGAGCTACTTGCTGGGATGGGATGATCCGGATCCGCCGGAGACGGAGCTGTTCATCCCGTTCCAGGCGGTCGTTCTCGCCTCGGACAAGCGGCTGCAGGCGGAGCTGTTCCGGCGGCACGGGATCGCCTGTCCCCGCACGGAGCTGCTCCCCTCCCCGGCCGAGGTGGAGCGGTTCCTGCGCCGCGAAACCGGTTCCCCGTGGGTGTTGAAGTACCCCACCGGCTGCGGCGCCTCCGGCCACCGGCTGATCGGCGCCGGCGATCCGGTCCCGGCCGACTGGCCGCGTCCCTACGTGCTCCAGGAGCTCGTTCGGATGGAGCGGCCGGAGGTCTATCGCCAGTACGGCGCCGGTGGTGAGACTTTTGGCTGGAACGTGCGGCGGTTTCCCGCGGGAGCGCGCCCGTCTCCGTGGGTCGCCCACGCCCGCGGCGCGCGGTACGAGCTGCCGGGCGACGCTCCGCCCGAGGCGGAGGAGCTGGCGCGGCAGACCCTCCAGGCCGCCGGGCTGCTCGACTCGTTCGGCTGCGTCGACCTCTTGCGAAACGAGGCGGGCCGGTGGCTCGTGCTGGAGGTCGGCACCGACGGTGTGTTCAACCACGTCGACCGCGACCTGGGTCTCCCGCGCGAGGAGGCCGAGCTGGACCAACGGCTGGCGGAGGCGTTCTGGTCCGGGTCCTCTCGGAAGCCGTGGGGCAGCGGTCCCTACCGGCCTCGAGCCGCCTGAACGCGGGATCCAAGCGCACCTGGAGAAGGTAATCCAGGCTCCTGGTGCCTAACATGGCGCAAGGGGGCGGGCGACAGCATCCGAAGCCAGCCCCGACTCCAGTTCTTACTCCTGTTCCTACCCGACGGCGGATCGAATCCGAGTCCGCTGTCGAGTCAGGGCGGTGAGCTATCTGAGAAAACCAACGCGATGAAGCTTCTCCTCACTCCCGTCGCCCTGGCTGCCGCCGCAGCGGCCGCGGTGGCGCTGACTGCCGCGCCGGCGGCCCAGAGCGCCCAGGCCGGCGTCAAGCGGACGCAGTTCGGCACGCTGGAAGACGGCCGCCGAGTCGATCTCTACACCCTCACCAACCAGAACGGCCTGGTCGCGAAGATCACCACCTACGGCGCCATCCTGACGGAGCTGCACGTGCCGGACAAGAACGGCAAGCTCGGCAACGTGGTGCTCGGCTTCAACAAGCTGCAGCCCTATCTCGACGGCAGCCCGTTCTTCGGCGCCACCACCGGCCGGGTGGCGAACCGCATCGCCAAGGGGCAGTTCAAGCTCGACGGGCGGACCTACCGGCTCGCGGTAAACAACGGCCCGAACCACCTGCACGGCGGCGAGAAGGGCTTCGACAAGGTGCTCTGGACCGCCGCGCCGATCGCCTCGCCGCACGGTCCGGCGGTCGAGTTCCGCTACCGCAGCCCGCACATGGAAGAGGGCTACCCGGGCAACCTCGACACGGCGGTCGTCTACACGCTCACCAACAAGAACGAGCTGCGGCTGGATTACACCGCCACCACCGACCGCGCTACGCCGGTCAACCTGACCCACCACAGCTACTTCAACCTGGCCGGCTCCGGGAAGATCCTGGACCACGTGCTCTACCTGAACGCGAACCGATACACGCCGTGGGACGACACCTTCATCCCCACCGGCAAGATCGCCAGCGTCAAGGGCACCCCGTTCGACTTCACCAAGCCGACGCGGATCGGCTCCCGCTTCAACCGGCTCCGTCCGAACGCGGCGACGGGCGACCCGGGCGGCTACGACCTGAACTACGTCCTGAACGGCGGGGGCAAGTCGGTGGCGCTCGCGGCGCGCGTCAGCGAGCCGAAGACCGGCCGCGTGATGGAGATCTACACCGACGAGCCGGGCATCCAGTTCTACACCGGCAACTACCTGGACGGCACCCTCAAGGGCGTCGGCGGGGTCACCTATACCAAGAACAGCGGCCTCTGCCTGGAGACCCAGCACTACCCCGACTCGATCAACCAGCCGAACTTCCCGTCGGTCGTGCTGCGTCCGGGTCAGATCTACCGGCAGACCACGGTCCACCGCTTCAGCGCCGGCAAGTAACGCGCGCAGATCGGCCGAACCAACGAAGCCCCGGGACCGCTCCCGGGGCTTCGTCTTGTGGCGAAGCAATCTGAGGAGCCTGGAGGCGCTGCCGAAGGCAGTGGTGCAAGGCTCCCCTTGTGAAGGCCCCTAGCGAGGGGCCTTTGCTTGAGCCGGACGGAGCGGCCCGTGAACCGCAGCCCTGGAGCAACCGCAGCCAGCGGTCGCGGAGCTCAGGCTACCGGCGAGCACGCCCGGACCAGCCCGCTAGCGGAGGCGCAGCCGGAGCGTGAAAGGGCTGTGGGAGGGCCAAGCACGCGTGAGGGCCGCTCCGGGAGGTGAGGGCACGGGGTGGAACTGCGGCGAGATCACGCTCTCGGGCAGTCAGCGACTGAATCCGACATCAAACTAGCCAGGTAACCGCCATGCGAACTATCCTCCCCCTCCTCCTCGCCACGCCGCTTCTCACAGCCGCAGCGCTCCCCGCCGGAAGCGCGGGAAGCGCCCCACGCGACACTAAGCCCCGCGTGCTCGTGCTCACCGACATCAGCAGCCTCACCGCCGGAGTGCGGGAGCCGGACGACGGCCAGTCGCTGATCCGCTTCCTGCTCTACAGCTGCCATTGGGACGTGGAAGGGCTGGTCGCCAGCTCGAACATGGGGCACGGGCAGGTGGTCCGCCCGGAGCTGATCCGGCAGGCAGTCGAGGCGTACGGAAAGGTGCTGCCGAACCTCCGGAGGCACCACCCGGGCTACCCTTCCGCGGCGGCGCTCATGAACGTCGTCAAGGCGGGCCAGCCGGTTGCCGATCGCGGCGTGCCGGTGGAGCGGAGCGTGGGCGAGGGGAAGGACACGGAGGCGTCCGAGTGGATCATCCGCCAGGTCGACCGCCGCGACGACCGGCCGCTCTGGGTGCTGATCTGGGGCGGCTCCGCGGACCTGGCGCAGGCGCTCTGGAAGGTGCGGCAGACCCGCACGCCGGCGGAGGCGGAGCGCTGGATCTCGCGGGTGCGCGTCCACTCGATCGGCGACCAGGACAGCACCGGCCCGTGGATCCGGGAGCAGTTCCCCACCCTCTTTACCGTGCTGCGGGGGCGCGCGATCCGCGGGATGTACCGCGGCGGCGACCGCTCCCTCGTCTCGCCGGAGTGGGTGGAGGAGCACGCGCGGAACGGGCACGGACCGCTCGGCGCGCTCTACCCGAACTACAACGGCGGCGACATCTTTCCCGGCCCGGTCCGCGGGATCAAAGAGGGCGATACTCCCTCGTTCCTCTCGCTCATCCCGAACGGCCTGGGCGACCCCGCGCACCCGGAGTGGGGCGGCTGGGGCGGGCGGCTGCGCGTGGAGGGCGAGCGGGAGAACCTGCTGAGCGACGCCATCGACCCCCACCCGGACAACGAGAAAGACCACGACCCTCGGATGTCCGGCGTCTACCGCTGGCGGGAGGCGTACCAGGCCGACTTCCAGGCGCGGCTCGACTGGTGCGTCCGCCCCTACGCCGAGGCGAACCACCCGCCGAAGGTAGAGGTCGCCGGAGCGCTCCGCCGGACGGTCCGGCCCGGCCAGTCCGTCACGCTCGACGCCGGCCGGTCCACCGATCCGGACCGCGACCGCCTCACCTACCGCTGGCTCCTCCACGAGGCGGGCAGCTACGCCGGACCCGTCGAGATCAGCGACGCCTCCTCCGCCCGCGCGCGCCTCACCGTCCCGGCCGACGCCGCCGGACGCACGCTCCACGTAGTGGTCGCCGTGCGGGACGACGGCACGCCGGCGCTCACCCACTACCGGCGCGTGGTGCTCGACTGCCGGCCCTGAGGCTGTTGCACGTTGGCAAGTTGGCAGGTTTCAGGTTCCGAACCCCGCTCGCCGTGAGCCAGAACCTGCAACCTGACAACTTGAATCCGTGAACGCACCGGAACGGAGATTCCATGCCGACCATTGTCGCTCACCGCGGGGGCGCCGGGCTGGCGCCGGAGAACACGCTCCCTGCCTTCCGGAACGCGCTGCGGCTCGGGGTCCAGGCAGTGGAGCTCGACGTGCGCCTGACCGCCGATGAGGTGCCGGTCTGCTTCCACGACGAGCGGCTGGGGCGCATCACGCCCGCGCAGGGCCGGATCGCCGACTGGCAGTGGGCGCGGCTGCGGGAGGTGGCGGTGCAGTCGGGCGCCTTTGGCGGGGCCTATCCGGACGCCCGCATCCCCTCACTGGAGGAGGTCCTCGCCGGGTTTCCGGGCGACTGCCGCGTGCTGGTCGAGCTGAAGCCGGATCCTGCGCGCGCCGATCTACTCGTCCGACGGACGCTGGAGGTGATCGGCGGTGCAGCGAGCCGGTGCCGGCTCATCTCCTTCGACCCGGAGCTGCTGCGGCGGGTGCGCGCGGCCTGCCCGGGCGCGGCGCTCGGAGTGCTTGCGGGGCCGCGGGCGGCGGCGTCGCTCTTCCCGCTGGCCCGGGAACTGGGAGCGGAAGCGGTACAGCCGCAGTCCCGACTGGTCGACCCGGCGCTGGTGCAGGCCGCGCGAGAAGCAGGTTTCCTGGTGAACGCCTGGACGGTAAACACAGCTGACGAGGGGCGGCGGTTGGCCGCCCTGGGAGTGGACGAGATCACCACCGACTATCCGGACCTGTTCCTATGATCACCGAGTCTGCAAGACTGGCTACTCCCGACGAAGTGCTGCGGCACCTCCGCCGGAACGCACCGAACCCGGGGCAGGTGCTCCCGGACTACTCGGGATACTCGATCTGCAACGTGAGCCAGTTGATCCTGCGCAACTTCGGGTTGAAGAACCGCTGTCCGGAGGTGCTGTCCGGCGTGCTCGACCGCACCTACTCCCGCGTGCTGCTGGTGATCATGGACGCCTTCGGCTGGAACCAGCTCCACACCTGGGTGGACGAGCTGGGGCCGCTGAACCGCTTCTACAGCGCGGCGAAGCGCGTGCCGCTGACGGTGACGTTCCCGTCCACCACCACCGTGGCCCTCACCGGCATCTACACCGGCCTCTCCCCCGCGGAGCACACGATTACGGGTCACTACCTCTTCCTCAAAGAAGTGGGCGCGGTGATGGACGTGCTCCGGTTCTCTCCGGCGGACGATCCCCGGCGAGAGGTCTACGCGGAGCGCGGGGTCGACGTGCACCGGCTCTTTCCGATGTACACCGTCTTCGAGCCGCTGAAGCAGGCGAGCTTGAAGGGCCTCTCCCTGACCCGCGGCATCTTCACCAACACGGCGCTCGGCTGGCTCCACCACGTCGGCGCGGACGTGATCGGCTACCTGACGGATGCGGACATGTTCGTGCACCTGCGCAACACGCTGCGCACCGACCGCCGGGAGGGGCTCACCGTGCTCTACTGGGACGTGGTCGACATGCTCTCCCACGAGTACGGCCCGTTCTCGGAGATGGTCCGCAGCGCGGTCGACCAGTTCTTCTACGGCCTGGAGCGCGAGGTGCTGCGCGGCCTCACCCGCGAAGAGCGGGCAGACACGCTGATGCTGCTGGTGGCCGACCACGGCCAGGTCGACGCGCACCCGCACGAGGCGGTCTGCCTTTCGGAAGAGCCGCGCCTGAAGGAGCTGCTCCTGCTCCCCCCGACCGGCCAGTCGCGCGCCGCCTACCTCTACGCGGAGCAGGGCAAGGTGGAGGAGCTCGGGGAGGAGCTGCAGCGCTTCGAGGGCCGGCTCTCGATCCGCCGCAGCGAAGAGGCGCTGCAGGCAGGGCTATTCGGCCCCCCGGAGCACGCCGACCGCATCCGGAGCCGCGTCGGCGACTACCTGGCGATCGGCAGGGGCGGCGCGCAGCTCCTCGGCGCGGAGGTCCACCGGGACCAGCTCTCGCTCAAGGGCCGCCACGGCAGCCTGAACGAAGACGAGATGCTCGTCCCGCTCCTGGCTGTGCCATTGGACGTCTTCTGAGGGACCGGGAACCGGGAATTCACCGCAGAGACGCGGAGAGCGCGGAGAGAACCGGAACCAGGGGAGGGGCCTGGCCCGCCTGACGAGTCCGGACAGCGGCCCCGAAGTTTGTCACTTCTGGCTCCCCTTTGCGTTCTTGGCGTCTTGGCGGTTCAATCCCGGTTCGGGTTCTCTCCGCGTCCTCTGCGTCTCTGCGGTGAAGCAGGATCGGGATCAGCAGAGGTCCTGGCGCATCGGCTCCATGGCGCGGCGGAGGGCGCGGAGGGTGCGGCGCATCTGGCCGGCTACCGCCTGGCGGGTGGTGCCCCACTGGCGGGCGAGGTCGGCCAGGGAGTGGCCCTGGAAGAAGTGCGCCTTGATCAGCTCCTGCTGCTGCGGGCGCAGGCGGACCATGGCATGGTTCAGCAGCGCCAGCTCCTCGGTGCGGCCGATCTCCCGCTCCGCGCTTTCATCGCGCATCACGTCGACCCACCGCGTCTCCCCCTCGGAGGTGCCGGTCTCCCGCAGCGCCTCGTCCAGGCTCAGGAGGCGCGCCTGGTGGTTGGAGGCCTGCATCGCCCCGCGCGCGATGGAGCGCTCGATCGCCATCGCAGCGAGGGTGGAGAAGCGGAAGCCACGGTCCGGGTCGAACGCCCGGGCCGCGGAGAGGAGGCCCAAGAGCCCCCACGAGACCAGATCGTCGCGATCGGCGCCGGAGACGGCGTGGCGATCCAAGTAACGGTTCACGCTCCACTCGACCAGACTTCGGTTGTCATTTACCAACCGGCGTACCTCATGGTCGGGCCGCATCACTGCTGCCATTGCTTGCTTCCTTCCTTGTTCGGATGCCCTCCAGCGCCAGCTCGAAGAGGCGAACCTCATGCTCGGCCAGCGTGCCGGGGGCGAAGCCGTATGCCCACGTGACCACTGCCTGGAACTGCAGACCCAGAATGAAGCCGGCCAGCTCGCACGGCTCGAGATCGGGGCGGAGCTCTCCGGACTGCTGCCCTTCTCGAACCCAGCCCTCTACCATCTCGAAGATCTGCTGGCGGTGCGGCGGCAGCTCTCCCGGCTTCATCCCGCTCAGTGACTTCAAGAGCACCGCGCGGGTATGGTCCGGGTCGCGCCCCGGGAACTCCGCCATCAGGGCCAGCCACTGCGCGATCTTCTCGGCAGCGCTCGGCCCGCAGATGCGTCCGTCCTGGATCGCATCCCGCAAGATCTCCACCTGCAGCTCGCCCATCGCCTGGCAAAGGCTCTCTTTGGTGGCGAAATGGTTGAAGACCGTGCCCCGGGCCACGTCGGCCCGGTCCGCGATCTCTTCCACCGTCACCTCATCAAACCCCCGCTCCGCGAACAGGTCGAGTGCCGCCTGCAGGATCGTCCGGCGGGTCTCCCGCGCCTTTCGCTCCCGCCGGCCCTCACGAGCAGCTCCAGCCGTCATTTGGTTTCTGCCTGTCGTTCCCCAAGCCCAGGACAGTCCGGAAGCCGGGTCAGGCACCCGTGCTTAGCCGTTAGTCTATCACTGGACTCCAGGCGGATTTTATGCCGCCGTCTATCGGTGACCCGCGGTCATTATAAGACCCAAGTTCAACGTCGGCACATTTTGGGTTACGGATTACCCTCGATTCGCGTTCCGCCCCGCACCAGCGCGGGGAGGTCGCGCGAAGGCGCAGCTCGCCCCTACCTGGAGGAGTCAGGAGAGCGGCCCACGGATAGCCGCAAAGAGGAAGAGCTCGTCACGCACCCGTGCGGAGCACAGGAACGGAGGCAGATTCGAGGCTTCGGCTCTCGCTTGCGCCAGTCGTGAGGGCGGTTCGGTAGGTGCGGCGCACTGACGACCCATGAGCCGGAGCGGCCCCTTCCGGGAGGGTACAGCCTGCTTCCGCCCGCCCTTTCGGCGGCGCGCTCACTCCGTGGCGGGCGTTCCGGCGGGGTTGAAGCGGTTCATCGCCGCCTGGAGGCCGTCGGTGACGATCGCCTCCACCGCATCGGCGGCGGCGCGGATCGAGTCCTGCACCGGCTCCAGCTCCTCGCGCGTGAACTTGCCGAGCACGTGATCGACGGTGCCGCCCTTCGGGCCGGACGGGCGGCCGACCCCCACGCGCACCCGGGGGAACTCCGTGGTGCCGAGGTGCTGGATCAGGCTCTTCAGGCCGTTGTGGCCGCCGGCGGATCCGGAGGGGCGGATGCGGATCCGGCCGGGCGGGAGGTCCATGTCGTCGACCACGACGATGATCTCTTCCGGCCGGAGCTGGAGCAGCCGCGCCAGCGGAGCCACGCTCTCGCCGGAGAGGTTCATGTAGGTGAGCGGCTTGGCGAGGGCGACGACGGTCTCGCCGATGGCGCCGCGGCCGAAATTCGCCTGCCGCTCCACCTTACGGGTATCGATGCGGTGGCGCTCGGCGAGGAGGTCCACCACCCGGAAGCCGATGTTGTGGCGCGTGTTGTGGTACTGCGCGCCCGGGTTGCCCAGCCCCACGATCAGGTGTCGGACCGTCTCGAACGTCGGCTGCCGCCGGAAAAACCGCATCGCCTGGCGCGCCTCAGAGGTACGGAAGGAAGAGCTCGCTCACGCTGGAGCCCCGATGGATGCGGTCGATCGCCTCCGCCAGGAGCGGCGCGACGCTGAGCTGGACGAACTTGCTCTTCAGCTTGCCGTCCGGCTGCGCGATCGTGTCGGTCAGGATCACCTGCTCGACGGCCTCGCAGTATTCCAGGCGGTCGACCGCCGGCCCGGAGAGCACGCCGTGGGTGCACGCCACCAGGATCCGGGCGGCGCCGCGCTCCTTCAGCGCCTCCACGCCGCCGATGATCGAGCCGCCGGTGTCGATCATGTCGTCGATCACGACGCAGGTCTTGCCCTGCACCTCGCCGACCACGCTCACCACCTCGCTGCGGTTCGGCTCCGGCCGGCGCTTGTGGATGATCGCCAGGCCGGCGTCGAGCTGCTGCCCCAGCGCCTGGGCACGGCCGACCCCGCCCTCGTCCGGGGAGACGATGACGACGTTCGAGTCCTTGACGCCCTGGCTGATCAGGTAGTCCGCGATCAGCGGGCCGCCGTAGAGATGGTCGACCGGAATGGTGAAGAAGCCCTGGATCTGCTCCGCGTGGAGGTCGATCGCCAGGACGCGGTTGGCTCCGGCCAGGGTCAGCAGGTCCGCGATCAGGCGGGCGGTAATCGGCTCGCGCGGCTTGACCTTCTTATCCTGGCGGGCGTAGCCGTAGTACGGCATCACCACCGTGATCCGCTCCGCGGATGCGCGGCGGAGGGCGTCGAGGATGATGAGCAGCTCCATCACGTGCTCGTTCACCGGCGCCGACGTCGGCTGGATGACGAAGACATCCATGCCGCGCATGCTCTCCTCGATCTTCATCCGCACTTCGCCGTCGCTGAAGCGGGTGAGCAGCCGGCGGCACGGCTTCATGCCGAGGTGATTGGCAATCGCTTCGGCCAGCGCCTCGTGCGCGCCTCCGGAGAGCACCCGGAGGTTGTCTCCTTCAATGCCTGCGAATCCCACGGTCTTGCCTCCCTCTGCGGGTGCGCTTGCGCTCTGCTGCTCCAGGATCACTCTGCCCCCTCCAGCTCTCTCCGCTTCCGGGCCCAGCCGGCCTTGTTGACCTGCCGCGCCCGTCCAATGGCGAGATCGTCTGCCGGTACGTCTTCCGTCACCACGCTGCCGGCCGCCACGAAGGAGCCGTCGCCCACGGAGACCGGCGCCACCAGCGTGGCGTGGCTGCCGACGAACGCCCGCCGGCCGATCTCCGTGCGGTGCTTGTGCTTGCCGTCGTAGTTGCAGGTGATGGTGCCGGCACCGATGTTCGTCTTCTCCCCTACGAAGGCGTCGCCGATGTAGGCGAGGTGTCCCATGGAGGCGCCATCTTCCACCTCCGCCTTCTTCAGCTCCACGAAGTTCCCGATCTTGACCTTCCGGCCCACGCGGCAGCCGGGTCGGAGCTGCGCGAACGGCCCGATCTTGCACTCGTCGCCGACCGTGCTGTCGGTCAGCACCGCCTGCTGCACGGAGACCCGGTCGCCTAGGACGCAGCCGGTGATCCGGGCTCCCGGCCCGATCTCGCACTCCTCGCCGATCTCCGTCGCGCCGCTCAAGAAGGTCATCGGCCGGATCACGGTGTCGATGCCGATCCGGACGCCCGGCTCGATGTAGGTGGTGGCCGGGTCCTCGATCGTCACGCCGGCGCGCATCTGCTCCACCAGCACCCGCTTCCGGATGATGGCGGTCGCGGCGGCGAGCTCCACGCGGTCGTTAATACTCAGCCCTACCCGCGGATCGTCGGCCGTCACGCACTCCACGCGCTCTCCGCCCTCGGAGAGGAGGCGGATCACCTCGGTCAGGTAGATCTCACCGGTGGCGGCGTCCGGCTCTACCCGGGAGAGCGTTTCCCAGAGCCGGGCGGAATCGAAAACGTAGGCGCCGGCGTTGATCTCCCGGACCGCCAGCACCTCCGGCGCGGCGCCGCGCGCCTCCACGACGGCGCGGACGGAGCCGTCCTCCGCCCGGACCACTCGCCCGTAGCTGGCGGGGTCCTCCGGGGTCACCGCCAGCAGCGTGCAGGCGGCTCCGGTCTGGGCATGCCGTTCGCAGAGACGGGAGACAACCTCGTCCGTCAGCAGCGCGTTATCCGCCTGCAGCACCAGGATGGCGCCGCGGGTCTCCTCCAGGCGGGAGCGCGCCGCCAGGACCGCGTGCCCGGTGCCGCGCGGCTCCGCCTGCACCACGTGCTCCAGCTCCGGCCCCAGCGCCTCGCGCACGGCGTCCGCCTCGTGCCCCACCACCAGCACCAGCCGCGGGATCCCCAGCCGCCGGCAGATCTCCAGGGGGTAGGCGCCCATCGGCTTCCCGAGAATCCGGTGGGTCGCCTTGGGATAGCGGGACCGCATCCGCGTACCCTTGCCGGCGGCGAGCAGCAGGGCGGCGGAAGGGGTTTGGCTGGACATGAGCGCGTTCTCCGCGGTCGGAACTCGGCGCCATCCAGGGGGCGTGCCGCCGGTCGCAGCGCGACGGCCCGGCGGCGACAGTACCGCTTCACCACCGCCAGCGCAGGGTGGCGCGACGGCACCCCACGGCTGCGACGTGGAGAGTGTATCACCCGGGCCGAGACATCCGCCAAGCGCGCGGCCGGGCCGAGAGGAGGGCGCCGCCGGGAGCCGGGCGAGCGAGACCGCCGGCTCGCCGCACGCGCGCAGCCAGGGCTGCCAGTCCCGGGCGGCTCCGGGACGGTGCGGACGACGAGAGCGGCGGCCTCGCGGGAATCTGGCGCTACTTCGGGGAGAGCAGCATCGTCATCCGGCGGCCTTCCAGCACCGGAGGGCGCTCCACCACGGCGACGTCGGCCAGCGCCGTGGTCAACCGCTCCATCTGCTTCCGGGCAACCTCGGGATGGCTCATCTCGCGACCGCGGAAGATCAGGGTCACCTGGACCTTGTTGCCTTCCTCGATGAAGCGGCGCGCGTCCTTCACGCGGTACTCGATGTCGTGCTCTTCCGTGCCGTACCGCATGCGGATGCCCTTCACGTCGACCGTGTGGGACTTCTTCTTGGTCTCGCGCTGCTTCTTGGCCTGGTCGTACTTGTACTTCCCATAGTCCAGGATGCGGCAGACCGGGGGTTGGGCCGTCGGCGAGATCTCGACCAGGTCGAGCCCCTGGTCCTGCGCGAGCTGGAGCGCGCGGCGCGTCTCCATCACGCCGAGCTGGTTGCCCTCCGCGTCGATGACGCGGACTTCCGGCACACGAATGCGGAAGTTGAGACGTGGCCCCATGTCGCGCGGGCCGCGTCGATCGTTGAAGCGGTTGATAGGTGACCTTCCTTTTTCGACCGCCGCGACCGATATCGCGGCGGGGAACCACTCCGCACACGCCCCAGGGCGGTGCGGACAACGGAGAGAGCTATCGATAGCGTTGCACTCTCTCCTACCCGGAATCCTTCCGAATCCCGCCCCAAAACGGGGCAGAAAACCGGGAAGAGTATAGCGTAGCCTTCTTTCAGCCGCAATGGCCTGGCAGCGGCCTCTTCTCACTGCGAAGGCGTGTCCGAACGAACGCGAAGGCGCGAAGATGGCGAAGGACGCGAAGGGAACCGCAACGGACCAGTGCGGCTGCGCGGAGATAGGATGGTTCCTGAGCCCGCGCAGGCGGGCTTCGCTCTGAGTAGCGCCGAGTTTACTCGCGCGAGCCGACGCATTCCGGCGGACACTTCCCCCGTTCGCGATCAGAACCGCGTGAGCCGGAATCGGGAGAGGTCGTGGCCCGGGTCGGCGTCTTCGGCCAGGCGCGCGGCGATCTGCCCCAGCAGCACGGTGAACTTGAAGCCGTGGCCGGAAAGCCCGCCGATGAAGACCACCCGGGGCTCTCCCGGGAGCCGGTCGACGATGAAGTCCTCGTCCGGCGTCATCGTGTAGAGACAGACCTTGCTGAACGTCACCGGCCCGTCCGCCCCGGGAAGACGGCGCCGGACGTAGCGCCGCAGGTCGTCGTTGACCTCCGACCGGGGCTCGCGGTCCGGGGAGTCCGGATCGAGTGGCGGGCCGGGCCGGTGTAGGGCGACCTTGACCCCGGGAATCACCCCGTCCAGCGGAAAGCCGTAGTAGTGGCTCTCCATGTCGATCCAGACCGGGAACCGGTCGGACTCGAACGCCCCCGCGTGAACGCCCGGCTCGAAATGGGCGTACTGCTGCCGCGTGGGCGTCAGGGGCAGCCGCACGCGGTCCGCGAGCAGCGGCCCGGTCCAGGGCCCGGCCGTAGCGACCACGCGGTCGAACTCCTCGCCCCCGCCGTCCCAGCTGAGCCGCACGCCGCTCGTCCCGCTCTCGATCGCTTCCACCGCCACTCCGAAGCGCAGCTCCGCTCCGTGAGCCCGAGCGCCCCGCGCGTTGGTCTGCACGCAGCGGGAAGCGCGCACGAAGCCGCTCTGGGCGTCGAAAAGCGCGTACTCCGCGGAGGAGAGGCGGAACGGCGGGACGCGCTCCTGGGCGTCGCGGGCGCTCAGCCGCTCGTACGGCACGCCGACGGTCCGGAGCGCCGCCTCGGTCGCCGCCATCTCGGGGTGGCCTTCGGTACCGAAGTAGAGGCCTCCACAGCGCCGGAACAGCTCCTCCCCCGCCTCGCGCTCCAGCTCTTCCCACAGCGGGTAGGCCGCCTCCATCAGCGCGGCGTAGAGCGGGTCCGGGTAGACCTTGCGGATCACGCGCGAGGCGCCGAACGAGCTGCCGCGGTCGTGGTCGAGCTCGAATTGCTCGAACCCGACCACGCGGTGTCCCCCCGCCGCCAGGAAGCGGGCCGCGGCGGTGCCGACGCCTCCCAGGCCTAGAATCGCCACGCGCATGGTAGGAACACTCCAGGCTGCCGCCATCCTGCTCCGGCTGCGCAGAACCGGGCGGGGGCGGGTAACATGGCAGACGGTGAGACAAGAACGGATGCGGGTCCTTACCTATAATATCGCCGGCAACCGGGGCCGCGGCCGGGAGCACCTGGAGCAGGTAGCCGAGCTGGTGCTGCGGACCGGAGCGGACCTGGTGGGTCTGCAGGAAGTGATTCACCGGAACGGTCACGCGGCCCCCGAGGAAGAGCTGGCCCAGATGACGGGGATGCACGCCTGCTACCTGCCGGCGCACCAGCACCGCCGCTACACGCTGGGCAACGCGGTCCTCTGCCGGGACCCGATCCTGAAAACCGTCTCTCACGACCTGCCCCACCCCTGGCCGGAGCGCCGGGTGCTGCTGGAAGTGGAGACCACGGCGCACGGCCTCCCGGTGACGGTCTTCTGCACCCACCTGGTGCACATGGCGCGGGTGGCGCGCCGCTTCCGGCTGGCGCAGGCGACCGCGGTGGCGAAACGGATGTCCGAATGCTGGCGCCCCCACGTGCTGGTGGGCGACCTCAATACCGCGCCGCACTCGCACGAGCTGCACCCGGTGCGGGAGCTGGGCGGCGTGGACGATCACCTGGCCGGCCTCTCCACCTGGCCGGCGCGCCGCCCCTGGGTCCTGTACGACCATATCTGGCCCGGACCCGGGTGGGCGGTCGAGCAGATCGAGGCGCTGGATCCGCACCTCTCGGACCACCGCCCGCTGCTGGCGCAGCTCGGCTGGAAAGGCGCGCCGAAGTACAACATCATGCCGGACGCGCAGTACCTGCCGCCGCGCCCGGCGCACGTGGAGCGATAGGCCGTGCCCCCCGGCGGTGCAGGCGCGCTCACCCTCACGCTCGGCGGCAACGCGGCGGTGCTGCTGCAGGCGGACAATCTGCGGGTGGCGACCGATCCGTGGCTCTCCGACCGCATCGGGCCCTGGAGCCGCTGGCGACCCGCGGGTCTCCGGCCGGAGGAGCTCGCCCCTCTCGATGCCCTGCTGATCTCTCACGCCCACCCGGACCACCTCGACCTGCGCTCCCTGCGCGACCTGCCGCCCGAGACGCCGGTCCTTACCCCGGGCGGCACGCCGCTCCGCGCGCTCACCCGCGCCGGGTTCCGGAACGTCTTCCCGCAGCGGGAGTGGGAGCCGTGGGAGCGGGAGCGGCTGCGAGTCACCGCGGTGCCCTCGATCCACACGCGCTGGTCGCTCGGCTACGTGGTCGAGCTTGGCGGCACCCGCGTCTACTTCGCCGGCGACGCTGGACCCGGCACGCCGTTCGGCGAGATCGCCCGGCGCTGCGGCCCGATCGACGTGGCGCTGATCCCGGTCGGCGGCTCCGCCCTCGCGCCCGGCCCGTTCCAGCGCCACCTGACCCCCCGCATGGCCGCGGAGGCGACCGCCGAGCTGCGGCCGTCCGTCGTCGTTCCGATGCACTGGGGGCACGTCCCCTGCGTCCCCGCCTGGCTCGACCGCTTCCGCGGCACCGCCGAGCGGTTCCGGACGGAGCTGGAAGCGCGCTCCCTCGAGACTCGCCTGCTGCTGCCCGAAGAGGGCGTGCCGACCCCGGTTCCGCTGCGGAGATGAGCCGCAGTCAACTCACCCGTCGGCGGCCGGGTCACGTCCGGGATCGCGGGCGCACCGCAGCAGCTCCACCTCTTCCTTGAAACGGAACCCTGTGGAGCGAAGCCTGAGGGGCGAGCAGGGGGTATTCTGAGAAACGGCGGCGGGGCTGAGCTGCGTAAAGGATTTTGGGGTGCGGCCGGCGGCCCGTCAACCAACTCTCAACCGACTGCCGGCGCGGCGGCGGGTCTATCTGCTTGACCCCCTGGCCGCGGGTCAATAGAGTGGTAGCGGTAGGGCTGCCGCCCGACCGGTCCCGAGGAGTTTTCCGGATGGCGATTCGACCTGCGCTCCTTACGCTTTCGCTGGTGATCACGCCGGCGCTGGTGATCTACGCGGCCGAGCCGGTCGGCAGCAAGCCTGCCGCCGCCAAAAAGGCGGCGAAGCCCGCGGCGAGCGAGCCGAAGGCGAAGAAGGTCGACTTCGCTCGCGACGTCACCGCGGTGCTCAAGAAGTACTGCTACAGCTGCCACAACTCGAAGCAGGAGATCGCCAGCGTCAACCTGGAGCTGCTCACCTCGCAGAAGTCGCTCGCCGAGAAGCGCGACGTCTGGGAGAAGGTGCTCCACGTGATGAAGGCGAGCACCATGCCGCCTCGCAACCTGCCGCAGCCGACCAAGGCGGAGCGGGAGCGCCTCTCCACCTGGCTCGACGCGCAGCTCTTCGCCGTCAACTGCGACCTGAAGGACCCGGGCCGGGTCACGATGCGGCGCCTCAACCGCGTGGAGTACGACAACACGGTCCGCGACCTGACCGGTCTCGACGTGAAGCCGTCCGAGCTCTTCCCCTCCGACGACGTCGGCTACGGCTTCGACAACATCGGCGACGTGCTCACCATCTCGCCGCTGCTGATGGAGAAGTACCTGAACGCGGCGGAGGAGATCGCCGACCGGGCGATCGTCACGCCCGAGTCCCGCGGCGGCAAGCTGCCGGCGGAGCTGCCGGAATCCCACAGGCGGATCATCACCACCGCCGCCGCGCCGGACGCCTCGCTGGACGACAAGAAGAAGGCGGCGCGCGCCTCCCTGGCGGAGTTCGGCCGCCGCGCCTACCGCCGCCCGCTGCAGGACGGCGAGCTGGACCGCCTGGTCAAGATCGTCGAGCTCTCGGTCAAGGACGGCGACAGCTTCGAGCGCGGAATGCAGCTCGCCACGCAGGCGGTGCTCGTCTCCCCGCACTTCCTCTTCCGGGTGGAGCTGGACGGTAAGGACAAGGATCCGGCTAAGGCGCGCGACCTGAACGGCTACGAGCTGGCGAGCCGCCTCTCCTACTTCCTCTGGAGCACCATGCCGGACGACGAGCTGTTCCGGCTGGCGGAGAGCGGCACGCTGACCCAGCCGAAGGTGCTGGAAGCCCAGGTCCGCCGCATGCTCGCGCACGAGAAGGCGTGGGCGCTGGTGGAGAACTTCGGCGAGCAGTGGCTGACGCTGCGGACGCTGAAGACCGCCAGCCCGGACCCGAAGCAGTTCCCCACCTTCAACGACCAGCTCCGGGACGCGATGCTGACCGAGACGCACATGTTCTTCCAGTCGATCCTGAAGGAAGACAAGAGCGTCCTCGACTTCATCGACGGCAACTACACCTACCTGAACGAGCCGCTCGCGAAGCACTACGGCATCGACTTCGTGAAGGGCGACCACTTCCGCAAGGTGGTGCTCACCAACGACCAGCGCCGCGGCGTGCTGACCCAGGCGAGCATCCTCACCATCACCTCCAACCCGACGCGGACCTCGCCGGTGAAGCGCGGCAAGTGGGTGCTGGAGCAGATCCTCGGCACCCCGCCGCCCCCGCCGCCGCCGAACGTGCCGGAGCTGGAAGAGGCGAAGGAAGGCCAGGTGCTGAAGGGCACGCTGCGCGAGCGGATGGAGCAGCACCGGGCGGACCCCGGCTGCGCTTCCTGCCACTTGCGGATGGACGCACTCGGATTCGGGCTGGAGAACTTCGACCCGATCGGCGCGTGGCGTGAAAAGGATGGCGAGGACCCGATCGACGCCTCCGGCACGCTTCCGTCCGGCGAGGAGTTCAAGACGCCGGTCGAGCTGATCCAGATCCTCAAGGGCGAGAAGGAGCAGTTCGTCACCCACCTCGCCGGCCAGCTCCTCACGTTCGGCCTCGGCCGCGGCCTGGAGTACTACGACCGCTGCGCCGTCGACGAGATGGTGGCGAAGGCCGCCAAGGATAACTACCGCTTCTCCACCCTCATCATGGAGATCGTCAAGAGCGACCCGTTCCGGAAGAAGCGGGGAGACGGGAATTAAAGGCAAAAGGCTAAAGGCAGAAGGCTAAAGGGGCTGAAGGCAGAGGCTGAAGGTTCACGCCCGCCGGAACCGCTGGCGTCCGGAGGAGCAGCCGGAGGCTGGGCCGGAGGACGGCACTTGTGACCACCCCTGGGCGCCAGGGGTGGTTGCTCGAAGGGCCGGGATTCAGCCCGTGAACCGAGCTACGGTTGAGATCCGTAGCTGCGGCGCGGGAAAAGCCTGCCGAGGTGAACTCCCGGAGCGGCCCGCTAACGGAGCGAAGCGGAGTGTGAAAGGGCCGGCGGAGGGCCGACGCCGCGGGAGGGCTGAATCCCGGCACAAGGGCGCGGGGTCGGACACTCGGAATGGACGCCGCCGGGCGGAAGGCGTCGTAAAGCTCTGGTGTCAGGGTTCGAGCCGGACAGATGACGCTGTCGCCGAGCAAGCTCCGCCCGCGGCCCCGACAACTTTGGCTTCGCTGGCGGCTCGCACTCTGTTCGCAGGGTTTTCGCCGGGAAACCTAAAACAACTCAACGGCGGGCTCGCTCGCCCGGTGTCCTAGATCGGGTATAGGGTAGATACGAGTATTCCCTTCGGTAACGAGGAAGCGTGCATGATCGACAAGCAACTGCCACGGCGGACGTTCCTGCGTGGGATGGGGACCGCCATGTCCCTCCCGCTGCTGGAGGCGATGCTCCCGTCCTCCGCGCTCGCCGCGCCGGACGTGAAGAAGGCCCCCCAGCGGATCGCATTCCTCTTTGTGCCGAACGGCGTGCACATGCAGGACTGGACGCCCAAGACCGAGGGCAGCCTGGAAGAACTGCCGTTCGTGCTGGAGCCGCTCAAGGAGATCCGGCACAAGGTCTCCGTCCTGACCAACCTGACGCACGACAAGGCGCGGCCGAACGGCGATGGCCCGGGCGACCACGCCCGCTCCGCCTCCGCGTTCCTGACCGCCTCCCAGCCGCGGAAGACGGCCGGGGCGGACATCCACGTCGGCGTCTCCGTAGACCAGGTGGCGGCGAAGCATATCGGCCGCAACACCCGCTTCGCCTCTCTCGAGCTCGGCTGCGAGCGGGGCCGGCTGGCCGGCAACTGCGACTCCGGGTATAGCTGCGCCTACTCCAACGCGATCTCCTGGCAGTCCCCCACCACGCCGGTGGCGAAGGAAGTCGACCCCCGCCTCGTCTTCGAGCGGCTCTTCGGGAGCGGCAGCAAGGAGAGCGCCGAGGCGCGGGCCAAGCGCGAGCGGAACCGGCTGAGCATCCTCGATTACGTGATGGACGACGCCAAGCAGCTCCAGAAGCAGCTCGGCGTGAAGGACCAGCAGAAGCTGGATGAGTACTTCACCGGCGTCCGCGAGATCGAGAAGCGGATCGAGCTGGCGCAGCAGGGGCAGAGCACCGTGAGCGCCAGCGGCTACACCCCGCCGAGCGGCATCCCGAAGGACTACGCGGAGCACCTGCGGCTGATGGCAGACATGATGGTGCTGGCGTTCCAGACCGACCAGACCCGCGTGCTCACCTTTATGCTGGCCAACGAGGGGAGCAACCGGCCGTACCCGATGCTGGAGATCCCGGACGGTCACCACGACCTCTCGCACCACGGCGGCGACAAGGTGAAGCACGACAAGATCCGGCGGATCAACCGGTTTCACGTGGAGACGCTGGCCTACGCGCTGCAGAAGCTCGACAGCATCAAGGAAGGCGACCAGACGATTCTCGACAACTCGATGATCGTCTACGGCTGCGCGATCAGCGACGGCAACCGCCACAACCACGACGAGCTGCCGGTCCTGCTCGCGGGCCGCGGCGGCGGCTGGATCGACTCCGGGCGGCACATCGTCTACCAGGACGAGACCCCGATGGCGAACCTCTTCGTCACGATGCTGAACCGCGCGGGCGTGAAGACCGACGCCTTCGGCGACAGCACCGGGCCGCTCGACATGCTCGACAAGTAGTCGAGCCGGTAACGACGCACTGAAGAGGCCGTGCCCGCCGGGTGATCTCCCGCGCGGGCACGGCCTCTTTTCGTCTCCGGCGGAGCTCCCCGCCGTCCATCACCGGCAGCCCGCCGTCGGGCGGGTTGCTCACGCTCCTCCGAGTGTCTTGAACGGGTCCGGCTCGACCTGGCGCCGGTCATCCTCGCCGGACGCGAAGGCGTCGATCCGCTCCTGCCGCGCCGCTTCCCGGAGGCGCTGCTCCTGCGCCGGGCCCGGGCCGCCCAACCGGCGCGGGTTGCGGCACATGTAGCAAGCGCACCGCTTCAGGTAATCGTGGGTGCGCACCGCTACTTCCAGCCTCTCCTGCGGGTCCTCGTAATTAGCCCTCACAAAAAAGCTCCGTAGGGCGTGACGGATCATGCGGCGGCGATGATGCCGCCGGAGCGCCCGCGTTGTCGATTTCACACGGCCTCCTCCGTACGGGAGCGCACCGGGATCGGCACGCTCCCTGCGTACGGCAGAGGCATCTGAGATGAAGCGCCAAGCGACTTCTCCGGACCTTGCGGCTCCTGATCAGGGGTGGGGAGCCGTAACAAGACAGACCAACGGGATTCTACCGTCACTCTGACGCGGAAACACCCGGACGTACGGCTGCACCTCCGGCAGGGGGCGGAGGCGACGTCGGCCCGCAGCGGGTTACGGTGACGCGGCGGGGGCTGCGGAGGCGCCCAGCGCCCTTACGTAACCGACCAGCGCGTCGAGCTCGTCCGGCTTCAACCGGTCCTTGAACGCCGGCATCACCTGCTCCCGGCCTCCGGAGATGATCGCCCGCAGCTCCGCCTCGGAGCGCTGCGCCGCCCCCGTCAGGTGCATCTCCGGCTTGCCGCGGCGGCCGTCATCCCCGTGACAGCCGGCGCAGTGGAGCGCGTAGACCTTCGCGGCGACCGGACGCCCCGCCGCGTCCCGCGTGCTGGTCCGGCTGCAGCCGGCCAGGAGCAGGAGCACGCTTGCAAAGCTCCCCGCCGCACCCACTACCCACCTCGATCGACGATTCACGAACACCGCTCCCCCGTCCAGGCGCCGCCTCTTCCATCTTACCCTCGCCGGGCACGTGGGCGAGAAGCTCGCCCGGCTGCCGGTGGGAGCGCCGGAGATAGAGACCGCCTGCCTTGCTGCCAGAATGAGTCTTGCCGGCGAGCGCGACCGGCCCCGAACCCGGGCCGCCGATCGGATCCTCTCCGACCGCCTGGCTGCCCGGATGGGAGCCGAGCGAGTGTAGCGGATTGCAAAAAGATTAATCTGCCGCTATCATCTAGAGGTTCTTCTCCTCTCCCCGTTCCGTCGGCCGCATCAGGAGCCAGGTTGTACCGATGTTGAAGCCTACCCGGACGTCACGGTTCTTCGTCTCCCTCTGTCTCTCATTCTGCGCCGCCGCCCTCACCGCGACGCTTCCCGACACTGCCCGCGCCGGAGTCCCCGCGGCTCCCCCGGCGCCGGAGCAGGTACGGGAGCTGATCGTGGCGTACCGCGGTAACCCGGCGCACTCCGGACCGGTGGCGCAGGCCGCCTCCGCCTACGGGCGCGTCGTCTCCGCCCAGCCGCACCTCGGCACCTACCGCATGGAGCTGCGCGCGGACGTCTCCCCCTACGCGGTCGCCGAGCGGCTGCGCAGCCGGGGCGACGTGCTTTACGTGGAGCCGAACTACAAGGTGCGCGCCTTCGCCGTGCCCAACGATCCGTACTTCGCGTCCGAGCAGACCGCGCCGCAGCGGGTCCAGGCGCCCGCTGCCTGGGACCTGGTCAGCCCAGCCCGGCAGGTAGTGGTGGCGATCGTCGACACCGGCGTGGACGGCACGCATCCGGATCTCCGCGACGTGATGCTCCGGGATAGCGCGGGCAGCATCCTCGGCCACAACGCGATCACCGGGGGCAGCAACGCCAAAGACGACGAAGGGCACGGCACCCACTGCGCCGGGATCGCGGCGGCGACCACCAACAACGCGGTCGGCATCGCGGGGGTGGCGGGCTGGAGCCCGAAAGGCGGACGCAATCAGTTCGTCCGGATCATGCCGGTGAAGGTGCTCGACGAGACCGGCGAGGGCACGGTGGCGGACGTCGCCCGCGGCGTGATCTGGGCGGCAGACATGGGCGCCAACGTCATCAGCCTGAGCCTCGGCAGCCCGAGCCGCTCGATTACACTGGACAACGCGATCGACTACGCCTGGAGCCGCGGGTGCGTGATCGTGGGCGCCGCCGGCAACGAGAGCACCTCGGCGTACTCCTACCCCGGCGCCAGCCCCAACGTACTCGCCGTGGCGGCGACCGACAACTCGGACCGCCTGACCAACTTCTCCAACTACGGGTCATGGGTCCACGTGGCGGCGCCGGGGAAGAGCATCCTTTCCACGCTGCCGAACTCCGGCTACGGCTACGCCTCCGGCACCTCGATGGCCGCGCCGCTCGTGGCGGGGCAGCTCGCGCTGCTGATGGCGCAGAAGGCGGACCTGACGAACGCGCAGGCGGTCGCCGCGGTGGTCCAGAACACCGATCCGTACACCCCCTACTCCGGACGCACGCTTAGCCCCACCGCGGGCCGCGTGAACGTGCTTCGCGCGCTCCAGTCGCTCACCAGCGCTCCGGCGCCGGTGACGCTGAGTTCGGTGACGCTCAACCCCTCCACCCTGATCGGCGGGACGCCGTCGACCGGCACCGTGACGCTCTCCGCCGCGGCGCCGAGCGGCGGGGTTACCGTCTCGCTCAACTCCGGCAACCGCGACTACGTGGCGGTTCCCGCGCAGGTCGTGGTGCCGCACGGCGCCACTACGGCGGGCTTCACGGCCAACACGGCGCGCGTCTCCGCGCAGCTCGCCACCGCGGTGTCGGCGACCCTCGGCACGTCGACCGTGAGCTCCACGCTCACGCTGCAGCCGCAGCCGGCCGCCCCCGCGCAGGGGCTCCGGGAGGTGCGCGTCGATACCAGCTACACCCGCCGGGGAGCGCCGCGCTACGGCCTGTTCGTGACTCTCTCCTCGCCGGCGCCGAAGGGAGGCGTCACCGTGACGCTGACGAGCAGCAACTCCCGGCTGCTCCGCGTCCCCGCGCGACTGCGCTACCCGCAGGGCACGAACGAGGCGCGCGTCCGGCTCTCGGTCCGCAACGCCCGCAAGGTAGCCGACGTGACGGTCACCGCCCGGCTGGGCGAAAGCGAGGAGAGCACCGTCGTCTCGCTCGGCCGCTCCAGCCGCCGAGGGCGCTGACGCGCCGCCGGAGACAGAAAGACAGAGAGCATAGAGGGACGGAGCGCTGGCGGGAGGCAAACCCTCCCGCCAGCGTCCCTCATTAGCCTGAAGTCAGCCGCAGCTCCGACTCGGACTGGATCTGCGTGCCGGTGGAGCCGAGCAGGATGCGGTCTACGCCGCGCCGGATCCGGCTGGCCGGCAGCGCGTAGACCGGGGTCGACGTCTCCTGCCGATCCCGGTCCCCCACCGCCACCGCCAGGCCGAGCAGCTCGCCGCGACTGTTGATCAGCACGCCGCCCCAGGGTCCCGGCGAGTCCGCCACGCGGGCTTCCAGCGCGCGCCCCAGCGGCCCGGTCTCCACGTTCGCACTGCTGAGCCGCCCGGTGGCCAGCGCCACTTCACCGCGCTTCCAGGTCAGCAGCCCCACGGCCTGGCCGGCGCGCTCCTCGCACGGAGGCGCCAGCGCCACGCCGTCGATACCGGCGGGCATGTTCGGGATGCGCAGCACCGCCACGTGGTTCCGCTCGTCGGTCGCCAGCACCTGGGCCGGGGCGCGCTTTCCGTGCGAGAAGCTCACGTAAAGGGCATCCGCGCCGCGAACCAGCGCCAACGGGGTGAAGACGTAGCCGCCCTGCGTTACCAGCACCCCCGTGCCGCGGTGGAACCGGGGTCCGTCTACCCCCGCGGTCAGCGCGTAGACCGTAAGCAGCGCCGAAGCGGCCTGCCGCCCCGCCTTCTTCAGGCGCTGCGCCTCTTCCGCTGCCACCGCGGCGCTCGCGCGCGGCTTGCTGCTCTCCCCGGCGCCGTCCGCGTGGGTTGCCGTCGCCGGCCGCGGAATACCCGGCGCCAGCACGGAGAGCCCGAGCAGCGCGCACAACCCGGCGCGGTACGCCACCTTCCCGGCCAGGCCCATCTTCATCCTCGTCCCCCAAATCCTGTGTCGTTCTCCGGATCCTCTTTCGCGGGATCCGCTGGTTGTCCCGACCGGCTTATCCCCGCGGCGGGCAGATTTCACGCGGCGGAGCCCCCGCGCGGGGCGGAAAAAACTTCTTTAGCAGCGGCGGCAAGCTGCTCTATACTGCGGACAGAGCGCAAGACGGCGGATCGACCGCCGGGTTCTGCTCTACTCTTTCGACCTAACGGAGGGCGCACATGCACGGAGCCACAGTGATTGCCGCGAACCAAGGCACCACAGGTCATCCCGGCCGCATCGTCGCCCTTCACGCCTGATCCGCTCCCCTTCGGGGCTCGGCTCTCACAACCTGGCGACATGCCTGGACCGGCTCCGGCGCTCCTCTAGCGAGGCGCTCCCGGCAGCGCGTCGGTCCGCGGGTGACCTGTCCCGCGGACCGTTTTTGCGTTTCTGGAGTGATCGGCTGGAGAGTGTCCGGAATGAACGATTGGTTCGAGAGAGCGAGCGGGGGCGACCGCCGGGCGACCGCCCGGGTGGTAGACAGCCTGCGCCCGCGACTGGAAAAAATGGCGGCGTACTACGCCCGGCGCTGCGGTGAAGACGCGGACGACCTGCTGCAAGAGGCCTGGATGGGCGTGCTGGAGGCGATCCCGGCGCTCGACGTCCGGATCGGCAGCCCGCGCCAGCACCTGCTGAAGCGGGCGAAGTGGCGCCTCCTCGACTCCGTAAAGCGCGCGAAGGTGCGCCGCTGCGCCCCGCTGGACGAGGACCTGGCTCGCTGCCCCGATCCCGCCGGCGAGCCGGAGCGGGCGGCGGAGGTCTACACCTCCGAGTTCATGGGCCAGCTCACGGCGAGGCAGCGGGAGGTGGTCGACTGCCTCCTCGCCGGCATGACCTGGCGCGAGGCGGGAGACGCGCTCGGCTGCACCTCCGCCAACGTGGCGTATTACATGCGGCAGATCCGTACGCGCTACCGCACCTGGAGCGCTGAAGATCGCTTTAGCGCCAGAGCGCGGTAATGCGACAGGGGGAATGGCGGGGTGAACTCCTCCCGCAGAAAGGGGGTGCGGACACCGATGAAGAACTCAGGTTCCGCCCCGGAGAGGGGGCGCCGGTAACCGGGCTGCCTCCCGAACGGGAAGCGGTCAAAGTCCGGACAGAGCGGGGGGAGGGTCGTCGCACGCCGGCGGCCCTCCCCCTTTCCACATGTCCCGCCCCCAGCCTGTAGCACGTTGAGTAACTACTCTCTCGCGGCGATAATCCACCCGGGGGATCGAAATGAGCGTAACGGACCTCACTACCCTGGTGGAAGTCGAACCGGACCACCCGATCATCGAACGACCGTGGGAGTACCGTGTTATCGGTCTCGACTACCAGATCCCACTGGACGAGTCGCCCCCATACCTCGACCTGACGCTGGCGAAGGGAGACTCCCTCCGGCGGCTGCGGTTTCTCTGGCCGAGAGACCTGCACATCGAGAGGGGCTTTCCAGCCCGTACCGGAGGGATGCAGATCGTGGACGTCAGCGCTCGGGGCCTGGAAGGCATCCGCGTCTGGGTCCGGGACATTGAAGCCAGCCCTGGGGCGGTGGAGTTCTGGGCGGCGGAGGTGATCGACCTCGACAGCCCGCCGGAGGTGCCCTAACCTTCTCCGGGCAAAGGTTCTGGAGAGTGGTGAGCAGAGCGCCCCACCCGGAGTTCACCATGCCGAAGCGCCCCCCGAAGTCGGTCGCCCTGGTTCCCGACGACTACGCCGCCCGACACGTGGGGTGGACCGAAGACGGGCGCCAGTTCTTTCTCACCACCCCATTCGTGCCGGCGGTGGCCAGTCCCGGCCGGGAGTTCCTGGCGCTCTACCTCTTCGACAAGGATGGAGCGCTGCTCGAAGCGCGGATCGAAGACCTGGGCACCCGCGCGGAGCTGGACGAGGAGGTCGCGCGGCGGAAGCACGAGGAGCTGCTCGCCTCGCTGGGTCGGGTCCGACGACGACGGATCAAGGTCGCGCCGTTCCGGTTGGAGCGGTTCGGGGTGGAGTTCGGCTTCATCCCGCAGGCGCCGGAAGACCCGGACGACGACTGGAGCGTGATCGTGGAGCCGGGCAACTACATGTGCTTCCGGCCGCCCTGGTCGAGCGGGGAATACGACACGTAGAGCCACCCTGATACGGGAGGCAGCTTCCACTCTCCAGAGAGGACGAAATCCGATGCTCGTCCGGATGACCGAAAAGGAGCCTCCCGCGCGGAGCTCTCGGGCGAAGGGTCTCGGCGCTCTCCTGGCCGGGCTATTGCTCCTGCTCGCCAGCGTGTTCGCGGTGGGCGCCTACCTGTGGCTCGGTCCGGCCCCACTGCGCGCCGGCCCGTACCTGGTTGCGGGACCCAGCCACAGCCTCCCTATCCCCGGTGGGCAAGGCTACGCTGTTAGCGCTATCAGGGATCGAAGCGGCTACGGAGTGTCCAGCGTCTCCATATCAACTCCAGGCGGGTCAATGCATCCGGTCCTGGATCGCGTGTGGAACTGCGGCCCCTTCTCAGTCTGGAAGGCGGGCACCATCCCTCGCGGTCAGCAGATCACCCGCATCAGATTGACGCGATACGATCTCCGTTCTCGGTCCCGCCCGGCAAACGGGGGACAGTGACCTTTAGCCCAACACGACCGCACCGAGAGGGTGGCGATCACACCAGCCGTGCCTGACGAGAGCCGTGGAGATCCTCACTTGACGGCGGCTTTTCCGATAGGAACTGTCCCTGCCAGCCTGCCGGATGCAGCCTGACGCAGGTAGAACCGGTACTCGTTGAGTGGGAGCCCCCAAGCCGGGATCCAGCTGAAGCCCGGCGGCACCTGCAGCTGGGGAACAGGCGCACCGGCCGCGGCTAGCTCCGCCACCTGTCTCTCCAGCTCCTCGAACGGAGGCGCGACGACCTGGTTCCTTACCCGCACAATCCCAAGCCCAGCCGACCCCCATCCACGCGTGACAATCGTTTCCTCGCCGTGGTCCTCCGGACGCCAGTCTCCGTTGGGGGCCTGCACGTGCCTCGGGGACGGATTCGTGAACAAGATGTAGTCACCGCCCACCACGAGCGGCGGAAAGCGGCGGCCGCCGCAGTTGGTTGAACTGTAGCGGCCAACCGGCCAGCGGAGGCGAACATACCGCACAGGCCGGGCCTGGCTCGACTTCAGCTCTTCCGCTACCTGAACCACGTAGCTAGCCCACTGTTCCCGCGTCTCACACTCAACTCGAAGATCACTCACCCCCATAATGCGGCCGAGAAACACGTGACTCGAGCTGCCCACCAATACCCCCAGGCTTGGGATGTTCCCCTCTATCCGCGGCATGGCAGCGACATCACTCCCTCTCCCGGTCGAGATCTCTTTCGGGTCGATCCCCCGCGGCAGCTGCTGGAGCAGGCGCACCAGGTCTGCTGCCGTGCGGTACCGGGAGCTCCCCGCAGCTTGCCACTCAGACACGACCGCCGGCGCTTCCCAGAGCTGGTACGTGCGCTGCTCCGAGCCGCGGAAGAGCGTCACTTCCCAATCCGGTTCCATCGTTGGGGGAGTCCCAGTCAGCGGACGTGCTGTCGTGAGCGCAGTCTCGAACGCAGCCGTGTCGGACGACACGCGCAGCTGCCGATCCGGCCCTCGCCCCACCGCAATGAGAGACGACGCGGAGTGGTCCGGTCCCGGTGCTCTACCCGCGCTCTCCCCAGCACGTGCGAGCACCGGATCCGCCTCGGCACTGCTCCTCGCGGCAGTACCGGGTAAACCCATCAGCACTCCGATGCTCAGCAGACCCACCACGCAGAGCGGTCGTCTCCCGATCATCTCATCCCACCTCCCGCTGGCAGAGCTGCGACGCCAGTTCAACCGGCCGATCCGGCGGCACGGGGTAGAGTTCAGCGGGACCAGCATGGTTCCTCTCCGTTAGGGATAGTGGAAACATTGCGGTGGCGCTGAGCGTCTAAAGCCTCAAATCAGGGCGCGGCTCCAGCGCCACCGATCCCTTCTCCGAGGGGCCGCAACGGAGCGGCGCGGTTAGCCGAGAACGACTCAGAGCGGAGTGAGACGGATGAGGAAGCCGCCCCCGTCCGGTCCGGTGATCCCGTAGAAGCCGTCCTTCTTGAGGAGCCGCGCGTTCAGCGGGTCGCGCGCGTACGACGGGAGCCCGTAGAAGATCCGCCCGAGCGTCTCCACGCTGTTGGAGCTATACGTCGCGAAGATCTTGTAGAGCACCAGGCGCTGGTGGTCGGCGCTCAGCTCGCTCCACGGCACGGGAGCGGAGAAGTCTCTGCCGCCGAGCGAGAGCTGGAGCTCGTCCACGACGAGCTCCGACTGCATCCGGAGCCGATTCTCGATAAAGAGCAAGACCTGCCGATCCGGTCCTTGCTGAGGCACCGGGACCGGGTCCCGGTAGTAGCGGACAGGATCCCCGTTGAGGCGCTGCGGAGGGGTGGTTAGGAGGCGCAGCAGATCGGCCGGCAGGGCGTCCTGGATGAGCTGCTTCAGATCCGCCGGTTGTCTCACCGCCGAGGGTCGACGTCTCCGCAGCCGGATCGTCTCCCTGGACCGGTTCTCCCCCCGGGTCAGGCTCCAGTTGTGGAGCTCCGCCAGGGCCGCCGGTCCGTGCGGCGCCATCTCCTTGTGAAGCAGCAGCACCAGACGCCGGTCGAGCAGCTCCGGTGCGAACACGACCTTCGAGCCGAGTGACTCGGACAGCCGCGCTCCCGCCTCCCGAACGGAGTAGGCGCGTACGAGCGACATGTCGAGCGCTGGGGGCACGGCACGGACGGGGCCAAGCAGCTTGGTAAGGGGGCGGCTCTCAGTGCCGACACGGAACAACGCGATCGGGTGCCGCGGAACGGGACCCTGGCTCTTCGGAAAGCTCACCGACAGCGGGAGGGAGCCAGGAGGGGGAGGCCCGCTGGGGCGGATGAGGCCGACCGTCGCTCCGGGTAGGCCGTCCAGATACGCCTCTAGCAGCGACCAGGAGAAGAGGAGCCGGCCGAAAGTATGGCTCCGGATCGCCTCCAACGCCTGCTGTTGCTGCGCCGCTGGCAGGGCGGAGATCGGCACGCCTCCCTGTTCGAGCTGCGGTGATAGCTCCGGCGGCAGCGCCTCCGCAGCGCGCCGAAGGGCGCTCAGGGTGGCCGGGGCAGCGCCCTCGCTTTGCCGCCCGACGATGGCCAGTATGTCTTTCGCCACCGCGCGCAGCTCGGCTTCCGTCAGCTCCGGCCGGGAGTGCTCGTCCGAGAAGCGCTTCCGGAGCAGCACCACCCCCGTCCTGGAGACTTCCCAGGCATAGTCGTACGAGTCTGCCAGGCCGGTCAGCGCCTTCTCGGCCGTCACCTTTCCAGGCGCCGGCTCTCCGGGTGTGGGCACATACGCCGTCTGTGGCGGCCAGCCCTCGATGATCAGGCTGATTCCGGCTCGTACCGCCAGCGCCTCCGCGGCTGCCTGCATGCTCTCCTGCGGCCCCAGCGGCTCGATCTCGCGGGCCTGCCATCCCGCGGCCCTGGCGTCCGGATGGCGAACAGCGCTCTGCACCGGAGGTTTCGCGCACGCGCCGGCGCTGACCAGCACCGCGACTAAGAACCCCAATGCGAGAGCAACCCATTGCCCTCCAGACGTTTTCATCGTGATTATTCCTTCACACTATTCAACTGTAGCCGCGCCTGTGTTGATCAAGGGCCACATGGCCCCGGGTTCGGATCGATCGGAAGGACCGCGATCCATTCGATCTTTCCATACCCTTGGTAGTCACCGGGCTTTGTTACTCCAGCAGTGGGATGGATGACGGCTTTACAGGTCTTTGCACCATTAAATATGTTCTGAACTACGTAGAATGAC
Source organism: Armatimonadota bacterium (assembly GCA_046292385.1). Taxonomy (GTDB): domain Bacteria; phylum Armatimonadota; class SYMT01; order SYMT01; family SYMT01; genus JBKBRF01. The sequence goes on from JBKBRF010000025.1 coordinate 73,864, forward strand.
TTGGGACCATCGGTGGCTGGCGCTTGCTTGCCGTTGGTGCTGGCGTCTGTCTGGACAACGCCCTGAATCCCAACCGCACCGAAGTCACCTCCACCCGTCATGAGCAGGGCTGACGTGCCGGCAAACGCATCAGCCCGGGCGGTGACCCAGACGTGAACCTTCTCGCCCTGCGGCACCGGTTCAGGACCGAGCCAGGCCCAGAGGACCTCGTAATTAACGTCATGCGCTGTAGTGAGTTGATTGTTCGCGGTGCTTCCGGCGGGCCTTGTGGCACGTGCCCATACGGCGACACCTCTGAATGGAGCTTCTACGAAACCATGACTGACCCAGGTGCTATCGCCAGGCTGGAGCCCGTTGACCAACGGGTAGATTGGCGAAATCTCTATAGCTTCATATGCATACCATTCGGCTTGCGCGGGACTGGACAACAACGCGACCAACGACGTTGCAAGCGTGCAGAGGCAGAGCAGTCTTCTCATGACACAATCATCCTCCGATAGCGCAACCGCAAAAGGCGATGCTTTACAGCGTTAGATTGTATGCTGGATGATCGCACTCCTTCCCGGCGGCCTCCTTGGTGGTGGAGCAGAGTCACGAGACATCGTTAGAGTGACCGGTGGAGCGCGGCGGCCTCGGCGCGGAGGTCGGCGGCGGAGAGCGGCGTCTCCGCCTGGGTGCGCTCCCAGACCGCCACGACTCCCCGGTTGAACGGCGCGAGGCGGGTGGGGTCGACGGCGCCCTCGCGGCCGGTGAGCATGAAGTAGAGGACCCGTCCGGCGGCGCGCATGTCTTCTGCCTCGGAAGAGGGAGGCGCGCCAGGGGGCGGCTCGGTGCCGCCGGGGTCGGTTAGCACGGCGCCGCGATCGGCGGTGAGCATCACGTTCTGCGGGCGGAGGTCGCCGTGGAGCAGTCCTCGCGCGTGGAGGTGCGCCAGCCCGTCGGCGACCGCCTCCAGCGTCTCCAGCACCTGCCGCAGCGGCAGTCCCCGGGCAGGGACCGCGTCCGACAGCGTGCGGCCCTCCAGCCACTCAAGCGCGAGGAACGGCGCCGCGTCGCTGCTTCCGGAATCGAGCAGGCGCACGACGCGGGGATGGTCGGCCCGCCGGAGAACCGCTTCCTCTTCAGCCAGGCGACGCTCCGCTCCCGGGATCTCGGTCTTGGCGAGCTTCAGCGCGCACGCGGCCCCGCCCAGACGGGCCTGGTAGACGCGGGCGTAGGAGCCCTCCCCGACCCACGCCACCACTTCCAGCGTCTGACCCCGGTGCGTGGCAAATCGGTCGCCGCGGCGCAGCGGACGGTGTCCGGCGGTGGGGCGGCTCACGGCGCCCCCACGGAGAGCGTGGTGGACCGGCCGGCGACGACCTCGACCTCGCTCTCGGTCTGCCACGTGGCGCCGACCACCCGCACCTGGTGCCGCCCGGCGGCGAGGGTCACGCGGAGCGGCGAGCTCCCGGCGAGCTGGCCGTCGACGAAGACGCGCGCGCCCTTCGGCTGCGTCTCGACCTGCAGCGTGCCGCCCCGGAGCACGCGGAGGGAGGCGGACGAGGCATCCAGCTCTACCGGGTAGCTGCGCCCGCCGGCGTCGGAGAGGAGACCGCGCGTGGGGTCGTAGCGAAACCGGCCCGCCGCGGCGAGGCGGCCGTCCCGGCCGACGGTGAAGCCCTGCAGGTCGAGCGGACCGCTCGGGGGGGCGACGTTCCGCGTGCCGAGCGCGTAGATGCGGTTTCCCAACTCGTCCCAGAGGATCACGTTCCCCGGCGGGAGGTGACGCAGGCTCCCCGGGTCCGCCGGCTCCCTCGCCGCCGCGCGGTCGGGAGCGCCCGGAGCGCCGGGGGGCGCGGGCACCAGGGTGCGGCCGGCGTAGAACCCACCGGCGAGCAGCCCCGCGCCGAGGAGTGCCGCCAAGAGCGGTGACACCCCTCGCGCTTTCGCGGGGCGGGCGGACGGCGCGGAGGCCATGACTGCATCCTCTCTCGGAAATTCGGGGCTCTTCGGCGGCACCGCCGCTCGGGCGGAGACGGGCCGCGGCGCTTCGGTCAGCGCCGTCACCTCCGCCACCGCGACAGTCGTATCGTCGTCGTAATCGCGCGAGCGGCTGTGGGCGGTCAACTGGCTCGCGATCACCTGGGGATCGGCGCCCGCCCGACCCAGCACCCGCGTCAGCTCCTCGCCGCCGGCCGCGCCGAAGTAGCGGGTCAGGCCGTCGGTGCAGAGCAGGAGGCGGTCGCCGACTGCCAACGCGAGCCGCCGGCACTCCGGCTCCAGGGGATCGTCCTGTCCCAGGAACTGGGCCGGCCGGTTCCCCGCGCGGCGGTCCTCGCCGCCGGCCAGGGCGCTCACCCGCCCCTCCCGCGCGAGGAAGACGGAGCCGTCGCCGACGTGCGCCACGTAGAGGACCCCCTCCGCCGCGAGTGCGAGGCTCAGGGTCGTCCCCGGCGGTTTTCCGGTGCCGCTAGTGCGGAGGGCGCGGACCGCGCGGTGGGCCGCCTGCAGCGCTTCGAGCAGGAGCCGCGCGGGATCCGGAGCCCGCTCCAGGCGGGCCGGGTCGAACAGCCGCTCCCGCGCCGCGGCGACCGCCGCCTGCGAGGCTTCCTGGGGCCGCGGGTGGCCGCCCATGCCGTCCGCCACCATCAGCACCGCATCGAAGACCGGATGCTCGTCGGTCACGAAAGCGGCGTCTTCGTTGCCCAGCCCCTCTACGTGGTGACGGTGCCCGGCCTGGGTCTTCCAGGCGAGATTCACGATGGCACGCGGCATCACGCTCCCTCCGGCCCGCGCAGGGTGTAGCGGAAGCGCGAGAGCTGCCCCAGGTCGAGCGTGTCGCCGTCGGTCAGCTCCGCGCGGCGGCCGCGCTCGAGCGGCTCGTTGTTGTGGAGCACCGTGCCCTCCCCCAGCGGCTCCGCCTCGTAGCGGCCCAGCTCTGCGTTGTAGCGCAGGAGCAAGTGGTCCTGCGCGATGTCGTCCGCCGTCAGATAGAGGTAGCTCGTATCCGCCGTCGCCGACCGCGGCAGCGAGCCGACGACGGTCCGGCCCCCCGGCCGGAGCGGAAACCACTGCACCTTGCGGTCGAGCGCGCTGCCGTCCTCGCAGAAGAGCCAGGCGGGCGCCGCGGCGGGGCCGGCAGTCTTCGCCTCCACAGCCGGCAGCTCCGGCGGCGCCTGCAGGACCGCCGGCAGGTAGCGTTTCCAGAGCAGCCACACGATGTAGGCGCCAAACGCAGCCCACGCGACCCAGAGGAGAAAGTTACCGATCATTGGCTAATGAAATTCACCACGGAGCGCACAGAGAGCACAGAGAAGAACCCGAACCAGGATCCGGACCAGATTAACCGCCAAGAGCGCAAAGAGTGACCGGAAAAGACAAACCCCGGGGCCGCTGTACGGGACTCGCGAGACGGATCAGGCCCCTCCCGCTCATCCTCTGGTTCCCCTCTGCGTTCCCTCAGCGCTCTCCGCGACCTCTGCGGTGAAACAGGTTCGGACTCGAGGCCGCAGTACGGCATACGTGAAGCGGAGCAGCTCTCCCCTGGATCCTCTCTGTGCCCTCTGTGTGCTCTGTGGTGAATAACGATTCGGAATCACGTTTCGGGGTCACCCCCGCACCCGGGCCGCGATCCGCACCAGGGCGCCGGCGGCGGCATCGACCTCCGCCTCGGTCGTCCCCCGGCCGAGCGAGAGCCGCAGCGCGCTCACCTGCCGCTCGTACGGCACGCCGAGCGCCTTGACCACGTGCGACGGCTCGATGGCGCCCGCGGTGCAGGCGGAGCCGGAGGAGCAGGCGATTTTCTCCAGGTCCATGTTCAGCACCAGGAGGTCGCTCTCCACGCCGGGGATCGAGAAATGCGCGTTGTTCGGCAGCCGCTCGGTCGGATGGCCGTTCAGGCTGGCGTCCGGGACCTCGGCGAGCACCCGCCGGACCAGCCGCTGCCGCAGCGCGGTGATGCGGGCGGAGGTCTCCGGCTGCTCCGCCACTGCCAACTCCAGCGCGCGCGCAAAGCCGACCGCCCCCGCCACGTTCTCCGTGCCGGGCCGCCGGCCGCGCTCCTGCCCGCCGCCGTGCAGCAGCGGCTGGAAGCGGGCGCCCTTGCGCGCGTAGAGCGCGCCGGTGCCCTTGGGGCCATAGAACTTGTGCGCGGTCAGGACCAGGAAGTCGGCCTGGAAGTCGTCCACCCCCAGCGGCAGCGCCCCCGCCCACTGGACCGCGTCCGAGTGGAACGGCACCCCCGCCTCGCGGCAGACCGCTGCGATCTCCCGCACCGGCGCCAGCGTGCCGATCTCGTTGTTCGCCGCCATGATCGAGACGAGGAACGTCTCCGGCCGCAGCGCCCGCCGCACGTCGTCCGGATCGACCCGCCCGCAGGAGTCGACCGGCAGCACCGTCACCTCCACCCCTCGGCCCTGCAGCCACTCGGCGGTGTGGAGCACCGCGTGATGCTCCGTGGCGGCGGTGATCAGGTGACCGGTGCGGCCCTTCTGCTGAAGGTAGGCCCCGATCAGCACCATGTTGTCCGCCTCGGTGCCGCTGCCGGTGAAGATGATCTCGTCCGCCCGCGCCCCGATCAGCGCCGCCACGCGGTCTCGCGCGGAGTCCAGCGCCCGCCGCGCCTCCTGCCCCACGGCGTGGACGCTCGACGGATTGCCGAACAGCTCCGTGAAGTACGGGCGCATCGCTTCCGCCACTTCGGGCCGGCACGGAGTGGTCGCGGCGTGGTCGAGATAGATCATGGCCAAATCGGAGTGCGGAGCAGTTTCTCGGGACGAGCGCCGCAGTCTACGCTCGCCCACCGCAGCCGAGATTCTTTACTGCGTCAAGAATGACTGCTTACGCCTGCGCCGGGCGGTGCTTACTCGGCGCCACTCTTCAGCAGCTCGTTCATGCTGCCGCTGCGGAAGCCCTGCAAGTCGAGCGAAACGTAGTGGTAGCCCGCCGCCTTCACGCCGGCGACGATCCGGTCGAGCCGCGCGTCGTCGAGCAGGCGCGCGAACTCGGCCCGAGGGATCTCGATCCGCGCGACCTCGTCGTGGTGCCGGACGCGGAACTGCTGGAAGCCTTCCGCCCGCAGCGCGTTCTCCGCCGCCTCGATGCGGGCTAGCGTCTCCGGCGAGACCGGAGTGCCGTACGGGATGCGGGAGCTCAGGCACGCCATTGCCGGCTTGCTCCAGTTCGGCAGCCCCATCCGGCGCGCCACCTCCCGGATCTCCGGCTTCGACATCCCCGCTTCGTAGAGCGGGCTGCGCACCTCGCGCTCCTTCGCGGCCTGGTGGCCGGGGCGCCAGTCCGACATGTCGTCCACGTTGGCGCCGTAGGCGATCTCCGCGTAGCCTTCCCGCTCCGCGATCTCCTTCAGGTGCACGAAAAGCTCCGACTTACAGAAGTAGCAGCGGCGGCCGTCGTTCTTCCGGTACTCCGGGTTCTCCATCTCCCGGGTCTCCACCACCCGGGTGTTCCAGCCGCGCTCGCGGGCGATCTCCAGCGCCAGCTCCAGCTCCGCGCGCGGGTACGACTCGCTCTGGGCGATCACCATCAGCGCGCGGTCGCCCAACGCCTCGTGGGCGGCGGCGGCAACCAGCGTGCTGTCCACGCCCCCGGAAAAGCCGACCACCACGCTGCCCATCTCCCGAAGGAGGGCGAGCAGACGCTCCTGCTTCTCCGCAATCACTTCCGGATCGAGCGCGGGACGGGTCTCGAGTGATACCAGCGATGCCATGAAACTCCTCGCAGCCGGCGCCCGTCACCGGGAGAAGACCGGGACGAGCGTACCCGCCCGATTATACCCGTCGCACGGAGAGGCACGCAAATGCGCCCCGGGCCGCCTCGCGGGCGCCGTTCGCTTGACATGGGCCGTATAGAAGGATGAGGATTCACCAGACTGCCGAAAGCGGCGGGGACTGCGAAAGGCTTTTTGTGCGAAACCGATTCTGGCTCGTCGCCGGGGCAGTGGTCGTGCTGGACCAGCTCACCAAGCTCTGGGCGGTGCAGGCGCTCTCGCTGAGCGATCCCTCCCGCCCGTTGATTCCGGGGCTGATCTCGCTCGAGCTGGTCTACAACCTGGGCGTGGCGTTCGGACAGCTCTCCGGCTGGGGGCCGGTGCTGGTGGCCCTCTCCGCCGCCGCGTGCGCCGCGATGATCTACTACCGCGCCCGCGTGCTGCGGCGCGCCGGCACGATGCACTCGCTCCTCTCGCTGGGGCTGGCGCTGCCGCTCGGCGGCGCGGTGGGGAATCTGCTCGACCGCGCGCGGCTCGGGCACGTGGTCGACTTCATCGTGCTGGAGTTCTGGCCGCAGTTCCCGCGGTTCAACATCGCGGACAGCGCCATTACGGTGGGAGCCGTGCTCCTGGCCGCCTACTTCGTCTTCGTGGTCGAGGCAGAGCCGCGGCCGGAAACGGAGCCTGCCGGAGCCGCCCCCGAGGCGGGGAGTGGGCAGGAGGCGTGATGGCTCCTTGCATTGCGAAGAGTCCGCGTTCGAGTGTGGACCGACCCCGAGCCCTAGTCGCGCCCGCCGGACGCCGACCGAGAGTCCCGTTGACGAGAGACCGTTGGCGAGCTCAGCGGGGCGGGAGCCTCACCGGCGGCCGAGCACTCCGGCGAGATTCCCCTGGCGGGGAAGCGGTGGCAAGCCACCGCACTCCACAGACTGCACCGATGAAGTCTCCCTTCCGACGTGAGGGACTCCCTTCCGGTCCGGCCTGTGGAGTGCGAATGCTTGCTTTCGCGCCCCGCGCCAGCGGGGCCGCCGGCCCAGCTTCCCGCCACCGGGGCCGGCTCCAGAGCCAGCGAACGGCCGCAAGAGAGATGAGGCCATGCTTCCGCGCCTGATAGAAATCGGCCCGCTTACCTTCTACTCGTTCGGGCTCATGGTGGTCCTCGGGTTTATCCTCGCTGTGCTGCTGGCGGCGCGGCTGGCGCGGCTGCGCGGTCTGCCCGGCGACGCTTTCCTGGACGGCGCGGTGCTGATCCTGTTTGCCAGCATCGCCGGCGCGCGGCTCACCTACGTGGCGCTCAACTGGGAGGAGTTCGTCCGCAGTCCGGCCGGGATCGGGGCGATGTGGCAGGGGGGCATGACCTCGGTCGGCGGCATCGCGGCGGGAATCCTGACCGGGGCCCTCTACATGCGCTGGAAGGGAATCTCCGTGCTGGCGATGGCGGACGCCGCCGCGCCGGCGCTGGGCCTGGGCACCGCGATCGGCCGCATCGGCTGCCTGCTGAACGGCTGCTGCTACGGCACGTCGACCGACCTTCCCTGGGGCATTCCGGGCAAGTTCCTGCACGGCGCGGACCCGGGCTTCCACTACCACCCGGCGCAGGTGTACGACGGCGCGCTGAACGCGCTGCTGATGGTGCTGCTCATCGTCGCCTACCTGCGCCCGCACCGCACGGGCCAGGTGATGGCGCTCTACCTCGGCGGCTACTCCTTCTTCCGCTTCCTGGTGGAGAGCCTGCGGAAGGGCGTTACCGCCGACGTCCTCGCCTTCGGCCTCACCGAGGCACAGGTATTCACCCTGGTGATGATGCTCGCCGCCGCCGCCTGGTGGGCCTGGCTGCAGCGCCACGGCCGGCCCGCCCCGCCGCTGGTTGCAAAGAGCCCGGGAGAGCCCACACCCGAGGCTGCCGCCGGCGTGTAGCGGCCCTGGTATTCACCGCAGAGGCCGCGGAGCGGAACGCAGACACCGTCTCCGGCGGGTGCCCCTGAAGGAGCACCCTGACTTTCTAGAGGAAGAACGCTGAAGCGCCCTGTACTTCCGCGAGGGTTCTCGTGAGTACAGGGCGCTTCAGCGTCCTTCGGCAAAGCTCCCAGGCGGGTCGTTCACGGCGCCGCCGCGGTGGCAGTTGCCGCGCTCTAATAGAACCGCCGGAGGTCGGCGGCGCGGAAGCCGGGTGTTTTGGCGGTCTCCATGATCTCCGCCTCCCGCTCGAGGATCTGCTGCGCCGCGGCCGGGATCTGGTCCGCGATCTCGGGCGGCACTACCACCACGCCGTGTCCGTCGCAGTGGAGCAGGTCGCCGGGGCGGACCGTCAGCCGGCCCAGCCGCACCGGGCCGCCTACTTCCAGGAACTTCACCTGGCCGTGGGAGACGATCACCCCGGCGCAGTGGTACTGGAACCCCATCGCGCGGACCTGGTCCAGGTCCCGGTTCGCGCCGTTGGTGACGCAGCCGATCGCTCCGAGCGCCTGCATGCAGGTCGCCATCACTTCGCCGACGAGGGCGCCCTGCATCGGCCAGACCGGGGAGTCCTCGATCACGCAGATCGCCGGCTTGGGGCTCTCCTCGATGAGCTGGGTGTAGTTGAGCCAGCCCTGGCGCCAGCCCTGCTCCCCCACCTCACGCGGCCCCATCACGCCGGTGACGGCGTAGCCGAGCGTCACTCCCAACTCGGGAAACTGGCAGCGGATCTCCGGTCCGGTGTAGCCCCAGGTGTCCGGCCGGACCCCGAACTTCTCGATGGCGTTGGCGACCGTGCAGCTATCGATGCCCTTCAGCATCTCGAACGTCTCGGCAGAAATCGTCTTCATCGAACGCGGCTCCTGGGGCGAGGGGGACGCGGGGACCCGGTTCCCGCACCGCCTCGTTCGCGGGGGCAGGCCGGTTCCCCTGCGGCGGAACCGGCACCAGCTGCGAGCGGATCACTTCCGCGTCATCGAGGGCCACCAGCAGCCAGCGGGTCGCCTGGGAGGCGTCGAGACGGTCCCGCAGCTCCTTCAGCGCGGGGCAGAGGTGCTCGTTGCAGATGGCGGAGCGCAGCCTCCGCGGGAGCACGCAGCCCTCGCCGCCCTGGAAGACGCAGCCGTCCTGGAAGTGCACCTCGGGGAGCCGCTCCAGGTAAGTGTCGACAAACCCGGCGGTGTCGTCAGGGTGCTCCGCCAGGTAGCGCTCCAGCGCCTCGAGCCGGAGGTAGGCGTGGGTGCCGCCGGAGAGGCAGCAGAAGCCCCGGCAGGTAGCGCAGGCCGTCGCCGATACGCCGGGCGTGAAGCGGGAGCCGGCTTGAGTGGGACCGGGGGCCGAGTCCGAGGGCAGCACCGGCTCCGTGCCGGCGCGGCCGCGCTGGGCACAGAGTCTCTCCAGGTGCTCTCGGAAGCCGGCCCGCTCCTCCCGGCTCAACGGCACGAGCGGGCGGGTGTTGGCGGGAAGCGCGACCGTCTCTACCGGGGTGGACGGGGAGCCTCCCGGCTCGTCGCCCAGGCGCTGCCGCTCCCGCTCCAGTGCCCGTGACTGCCGCTTTCGGTGGGCGGAGAGCTGCTTCGCCCGCTGCGCCTCCACCTCGCGCAGCCGCGCGGTCCGGCACCGCAGGCTCTCGCACACTCCCTGGAACCGGTAAAGCCCCCGGAGCGGAGCGCGACAGTAGGGGCAGGGGGGAGAGTGCATGGTGAGACTGCCGAGAGGATCCACTCTCCACCGGAGGCGTTAGATCGCCCGTGCCAGCGCCACGTCCCAGCCGGCGACGTTGACCGGGGTGCCCGCCTGGTTGGCGTACTCGCAGACGAACGAGCCGAACTGCAGAGTCAGGGTCTCCAGGAGCCGCAGGTCCGATCCGGTCCCCGCCTGCTCGATGCTCGCGATGATCACCTTGCCGAGCCGGTAGCGAACCCGCACGACCTCCGGGCCGGTCGACTGCACGCCCATCCCGGTGAACTCGAGAATCACCGGCTGTATGACGTCGCCCCGGGCGGCCGCGAGGAAGAGGGGATTACTGGCGGAGTCGACGGTCTTGGTGATCTGGATGCCCTGGAACTCGAAGCGCGCCGCGCCTTTGCCGGTCGTCTTCAGATCGACGCTGCTGCCGATGCTGTTCAGGTTCCGGCCCACCATCCACTGAAAGCTCAGGACCTCGATCCAGCTCTCCCGGCCCTTGATGAACGACTCACCGTCTACGCCTGCCACCTTCATAAAAATCGCCATCGAAGCGTCTCCCGTCTTGGGCCGTGACCTAGCCGAGCGTAGACCAGGTATCAGAGAAAGGATCGTACAGCTCTATCGCGCCCGGAGTGCGCCCCTCGCCGCCACTCAGCAGCACCCGGCCGTCCGCCAGCGTGACCGCCGCCGCGTCCGCGCGACCCGCGCCGGGGGACGCGACCGGGGTCCAGCTATTCCGGACGGGGTCGTACACCTCCGCTCCGGCGATGAGCATCGTGTTCACTCCGCCGACCACCAGCACCCTTCCGTCGGGCAGGGCTGCCGCGGCGTGGCGCGCGCGTGGGGAGCACATCGGGGCGACCGCGTGCCAGCTCTTCCGGATCGGGTCGAAGAGGAGGGCGCTCGCGAGGGGATGGCGGTGGAAGCCGCCCGCCACGAGGACGCGGCCGTCCTGCAGCAGGGTCGCCGTATGGTGGGCCCTCGGCTCCGGGGTCACCGGCGGCCCGGAAGGCGCCGGCGCCGCAGCGGTTCCGCGGGGCGCCGCCTCCGCGGGGGCGGCGGTGAGGACGCTGCCCACCAGCCCGGCTCCGAGCCCGCCGAGCGCCTCCCGCCGGCTGATGCGGACCCGCGCCTCCGTATCCGGGCGCGACTCTCTCTGGGGCATGGCACCACTCCTTACGTCACACCCGCACCAGCAGGCAAATGGGCTAAATGGGCGGGCGCTCGATCGCTCGCCGGCAGCACCATAGAGTTAGATAGGGGTCAGTTTTATCTCCTTCAAGCCCTGCCGAAGATTTTTCCGCTCCAGACGCAGCGCGGCCCGGCAGGCTCACTGGTGGGGCCTGCCGGGCCGCAGGTCGGAACGAGGGCGGCTCGCTACTTGCCGCCGCAGGTGAGGGGGGCGATCAGGCTGCCGTCTTCGTCGAACTGCATCTGCGCGGGCGAGGCGCTGATCTCCAGGTGCGGCTGGGCCCGTGCCTCTTCCAGCAGGCCGGGGCTGATCCAGATCTCCCCGATCTCCAGCGTGTTGCGGATCAGGACGAACCGCAGGCTCTCCGGCGTCACGCGGACCGCCGTCTTCACCGCGGCGGCGATGGCGGCGCGGTCGTTCTGCATGATCACCGGCAGGAACGCCCCGATCAGGTGCGAGGCGGTCATGCAGTTAGCGTAGGTGGCGGGGAGGTCGAGCTTCTGGAGCACCCGCAGGGTGATGACGTCGCCGAGGCCGATGCCGGAGGCGTTGCCGTGGGTCTCCGGGGTGAGGTCGAGCACCGCGATGTGCTGCACCGGCGGCGTATCGGTATAACGCGGGCCGTTGCTGCGGATGAAGCGGCCGCAGACGTTCGGGTCCATCCCGCTGCCGCTGATGTTTTTGCCGATCGCCTGGATCGTCAGCACGTCGATCGAGGTGAACGGCAGGCTCGGCATCAGCGACCGCGCCTCGATCAGCAGCTCCTTCTCCCGCTCTTCGAAGAGCTCGGAGAGCACCGCCTCGATGCGCGCCGGCTCGTCGTAGCCGTTCTCCACCACCGCCAGACCGAAGAGGATCGGCTGGCTCTGCAGCACGATCCGGGCGGCGGCCGGGATCAGCTCTTCGAAGCGGTCCATCCCCGCCGCGTGCAGCGTATCGGCGCCGTTCTGCTTGCCGAGGCCGATGGTGAGCATCTTCATCAACCCGCTCTCGACCGGCCCCCGGAACCCGGTGTGCGGCTTCACGCGCGCCACGGGGATGATCCCGTCGGCGCCCATCGCGTCGGTGGAGCAGAAGACCGGCACGCCCTCCGGCGTGGTCCCGATCTGGCGCGTCTCGATGGAGGAGACGATCGGCGCCCCCATCCGCTCCTCGGTGATGCCGTAGTCCGCCAGCACGCGGATCTGCCCCTCCGCGGTGGCGCCGCCGTGGCTTCCCATCGCCGGAATGATGAACGGATCCGCCCCGGCCGCCTTCACCTCCCGCACCAGCGCGCGCACGATCTCGCCGATCTTCGCGATCCCGCGGCTCCCGACCGCCAGGCAGATCCGGCTGCCCGGCCGGATCCGCTCCCGCACCTCCGGCCGCTGCAGCTCCGCCGCCACCGCCGCCTGCACGTCTTCTATCAGCGGCCGGGGGAACTTCTGGCGCACGTGGTAGAGCGGCGGCAGCGGCACGTCCCGCAGCGCGGCGGAAAGGCCGGGGCCCAGGCGGGTGGAGATATCGGCAAGCTGGTCGATCCAGGGAAGCAGCGGGTTCATCGAGCACTCCGGGAGAAGCTGTTTACACTAGGAAAGTTCCGGGCGCGGCGCGGAAGCTCCTGCCGGCTCGAGGGTGCAGCGTTTAGCGTTTAGGGTGTAGGGGTGGGCAGCGGGAGGGTCGCTCCTTCTCGTTCTCTCTCTCCGCCACCGGGCGGTTGAAACCGCGGCAACCACGGCACGAAGTCCGCCTCCGCGGACTCAGATGCGCCTGGTTTGGGCGTCCGGGGGACGCTTGGCCGGAGGCCGTCCAGCGAGGGAATTCACTCCCTCGCAGTGCCGAGCGTGGCTCTCCCCGTTACCGAGCTATCTGGTAAACCTCTGAAACTGCCGGCAATTCCCATCAGTGAAGCACCCTTCGTATCCAGAGATCGACGCGCTACCAGTTGGGAGATGCCCGGGAGGGAAACCGCGGCCGGGCGGCGGATAATTCCGGGAGCGAGCGACCGGCCGCACTCCTGCCATCCTGCCGATTTGTGAGGTCCCCCGATGCGAGCTTCCCGACGTGACATCTTGCTGCTCCTGGGAGCGCTCGCTGCGGGCGGGGCGTCGGCGGCGCCGATCCGACGGCGCCCGGGGCTGGCGTCCAACCGGGTGCTCCGGGTGGGCGGGCTCTTCCCGCTGAGCGGTCCTTCCGGCGGCGCGGGAGCGGCGCGGCGGGCGGCGCTGGAGATCGCGGCGGAAGAGATCAACGCGGAGCTGGATCGCAAGAAGCGCCGCCTGCGGGTGCGGCTCTTCTTCGCCGACACGCAGCTCGACCCGGCGCAGGCCCTGAAGCAGCTGAAACGGCTCTACCGCCAGGGAGTGCGGACCGTGGTCGGACCGTTTACCAGCGCCGAGCTGGAGGTACTGAAGCCGTTCGCCGACGCGCGCGGAATCCTGCTCCTGAGCGCGGACAGCACCGCCAGCGCCCTGAGCATCCCGGGCGATAACGTGCTGCGGTTCTGCCCGAGCGACATCACCATGGGGCAGGCGATCGCGGCGCTCCTGGCGGCCGACGGCGTCGACGTAATCGTCCCGATCTGGCGCGGCGACTCCGGCAACGACGGCATCGTGAGCTCCGTCACCGCGGCGTTTACCGCTCTCGGCGGCGAGGTCCGGGAAGGGGTGCGGTACGATCCGGGCACGACCGACTTCACCGCCGCCGCCGCGGGCCTGGCCGCCCTCTACGAGGAGGTCGAGGCGCAGGAGCCGGGGCGCATCGCCGTCTTTTACAGCGGCTTCGACGAGGCGATCCAGCTTTTCGCCGCGGTGCAGGCCCATGCGGCGCTCGCCGGGGCGGCGTGGTACGGCAGCGACGGCACCGTCCACAGTCCCGCGCTGCTGGCGGACGAGGCGGCGGCGGAGTTCGCGTTCCGGAGCGGCTATCCGAACGTCTCCGCCGGCCTGGACGAGTCGGCGCGCCCGATCTGGGAGCCGCTGGGGGCGGCAATCCAGGCAGAGAGCGGTGAGGAAGCCGACTTCTACTCCTTCGCCTGCTACGACGCGCTCTGGGTCGCCGCGCTGGCCCACCTGGAGGCCGGGGTGAACGCCCGGGCGGCTCGGCGGCGGGAAGCGGTGATCTCCATGGCCGGCCGCTACTTCGGCGCCTCCGGCTGGACCCGCCTGAACGAAGCCGGCGACCGCGAGAGCGGCAGCTACGACTTCTGGGCGATCCGCCCCACGGAGGGCGGCTACCAGTGGGAGCGGGTGGCGCGGTACACCGATGGGCACCTCCGGCGGGACTGAGCTCGGTTTTGCACGCAAGCGATCTGGAGAATACCTTCGATACGGCCGATCATTCCGGCTGATGCTGAACTGATCCGCCGCACCTGACAGCCGATGAGCCAGATCCGCCCCGAAACGATCCTGGTGGTTGAAGACGAGGAGATGGTCCGCGCCACCATCTGCGATCTGCTTGAGCTCGCCGGGTTCCAGGCAGAGCAGGCCGGGGACGGCCGTCACGCGCTGGAGTGGCTGCGCACCCACTCGCCCCCCTCGGTGATCCTGCTCGACCTGATGATGCCCCAGATGACCGGGCGGGACGTGCTGGACGCGCTCGAGAACGACGCTCGCCTCTCCGCGGTTCCGGTCATCGTGGTCACCGGCTACCCCGTGGAGGCGTCCGGTCTCAGCTATCCGCAGATTCACGGCTTCTTCTCCAAGCCGTACAGCGTCGACAAGCTGCTCGACTGCATTGCCGACTGCCTGGCCGGAACGCCGCGGACCCTGAACTGAGGGGCGACGGTAGACTGCCGTCCAACATGGCGGAGAGCATCGGGTAGACTACTGCGGTATGTCTCCCGTCTCCTACGGTCAGCTCGTCCGCACCAACCGCAACTTTCGCCACTGGTGGGGTGGGCAGATCGTCTCGCAGCTCGGTGACTGGTTCAACGTCATCACCGTCAACGCGCTGCTGCTGCAGTACACCGGAAACGAGCTCTCCCTGCTCGGCTTCACCCTGGCGCAGATGCTGCCCGGCTTCCTGCTGGGACCGCTGGCGGGGGTGATCGTCGACCGCTTCTCCCGCAAGGGGGTGATGATCGCGGCCGACCTGGCGCGGGCGGCGATCGCACTGGGGCTGCTGCTCTTCCGGGGCCCGGAAACCGCGTGGATCGCCTACGCGTGCATCCTGGGACTTCAGGTCTTCGCCGCGTTCTTCGAGCCGGCGCGGATGGCGACGCTGCCGGCGATCACCACGAAGGACGAGCTGGTGACGGCCAATGCGCTCTCGTCGGTCACCTGGAGTATTCTCCTCACCTCCGGCGCGCTGGCGGGCTCGGTGGTGGCGGGCCTCTTCGGGCCGAGTGCCGCCTTCGTGCTGAACAGCGTCTCCTTTCTCGGCTCCGCGCTGCTGCTCGCCGGGCTGCGGGTGCCCCCGGCGGCAGGGGGCGGCGCGCCCTCGCGCGGGCTCGGAGACCTGGTGGACGGATTCGCCTACATGCGGCGGCACCCGCAGATCGCGGGAGCGCTCACCGCCAAACTGGGGTGGGGACTCGCCGGCGGGGTGCAGGTCCTGCTGATCGTCTACGGCCAGCGGATCTTTCCACTCGGAAACGATCCGAGCGGCGTGGTGGCGATCGGGATCCTCTACGCGGCGGGCGGGCTGGGCACCGCCCTGGGACCGATCGTGGCGCGGCGCCTCACCGGGCGAGAGCTGCCGCGCATCCGGTGGGCGATTGCCCTCTCCTTCCTGATGGCGGGAGTCTTCTATGCCTGCATGGGCGGCGCGCCGAACCTGGGCGTCACCGCCGCGTTCCTGCTCGCGGCGCGGCTCCACGGCGCCATCGTGTGGGTCTTCAGCACCGTCTTGCTGCAGCTGCTGGTGGAGGACCGGTTCCGGGGCCGCGTCTTCGCGGCGGAGACCTCGCTCTTCACGCTGACGATGATGCTCTCTACAGCCGGGGTCACGCTGGCGCTCCGGCAGGACTGGGCGAGCGTGCCGCAGCTCATGGTGATCCTCGGCGGCAGCTCGCTGGGGGTGGGCATCGTCTGGCTCCTTCGCCTCCTGCGCGGGCGCCTGCCGGGGCCGGCGCCGGGGGCGGCCGGAGCGGCATCCGAACCGGAGGGCGAGAGTGCGGCGGGATAGCAGCGAGCCCGGTGAGGCGACGGAGCAGAGGCACGACGGCGAAGCGACCTCCTGGAGGCGCGAGGTCGCTATCGTGTGGGTGGCAGTGCTGATCGCGCTGATGGGCATGTCGCTGGTGATCCCGTTCCTCCCGCTCTACCTGAAGCAGGACCTGGGGGTGCCGGAGGAGCAGACGCGCCTCTGGGCGGGCTGGGTCGGCGGCGCCAACTTCTTCATGGCGGCGCTCTGCGCGCCGCTCTGGGGCTCCCTGGCAGACCGCTACGGCCGCAAGCCGATGGCGATCCGGGCGCTGGTGGGCCTCGCGGTGGCGGTCGGGCTGATGGGGTTCGCACAGAACGTCTACCAGCTCTTCGCGCTGCGGATGCTGCAGGGCGCCTTCGGCGGCTTCGTCGCGGCGGCGATTGCGCTCGTCGGGACCACGGTCCCGCGCGACCGCCTCGGCGGCGTGCTCGGGTTCGTGCAGACCGCCGTGGTCGGCGGAAACCTGATCGGCCCGCTGCTCGGCGGGGAGCTCAGCCACCACTTCGGGTACCGGGCGACGTTTCAGATCACCGGCGGCGCGCTGGTGGTCGCCATGCTGCTCATCGTCTTCCTGGTGCGGGAGCGCCACTCCCCGCCGGAGGGCGACGAGCGCCGGGGCGTGGTCCGCAACGTGCGGGACCTCCTCTCCGTCCCCACCCTGCGCTGGGTGCTGCTCGCGGTCGTCTGCGCGCAGACCGGCCTGATGCTGGTGAACCCGCAGATCTCGCTCTTCGTGGAGGAGCTGCTCCCGGACAGCCGGTCGGTGGAGCGGTGGGCCGGCCTCGTGACGGCGGCGCCCGGCTTCGCCAGCTTTCTCGCCGCGCCGCTCTGGGGCCGCGCCGGAGACCGGCGGGGCCACGCCACCGTCCTGACGCTTGCCCTGCTCGGCGCCGGGCTCGTCTCCCCCTGGGCCGCTGCCGTGAGCGCGGTCTGGCACCTGGTGGTGGTGCGCTTCATGCTCGGCGGCTTCACCGCGGCGATGAACCCGTGCCACCACTCGGTGGTGGCGCACCAGGTGGAGGAGCACCGGACCGCCGGCGCCTTCTCGCTCCTCTCCAGCGCGCAGATGCTCGGCGCCTGCATCGGGCCGTTTGCGAGCGGACCCCTCGCCGCGAGCTGGGGCGTCCGCCCCCTCTTCCCGCTCGCGGGCGCGCTGCTCCTCGCCGCCGCCTGCGCCGTCCTCCGCGTGAGGCGCCTGGAAGCGCAGGCCCACCGCGGAGCCCCCAGCCCCGCCGCCGCGGAGTAGCGGTTTTCTGGTTCCAAGTTGCAACCTGCAACGTGTCAGGCCAACGCGTCAACCCCGTGCCGGCATCGGGGTATCATACGGGTGGCGGCCCGGAGGTGGTGAGGCACGGCGCCGCCGAGACGCACGCGATGAAGGAGGCCCTCATGATCCGCCTGGCACGCCTGGCATTCTCGGCGTTCACCGCCGCCCTGCTCCTCCCCGGACTGCTCGCCGCGGTGCCCGCCGCCGCGCAGGGAGACGACCAGCCGCTCACCATCGGCACCACCCAGGTCTTCATCATCCGGAACGGCGATCGGCTGAACGGCCGGAGCTGGACGGTGCAGGACCGGATCGACCACGTGCAGGACGTGCTGCCGGAGCACCTGGGGAACCCGAACAGCCGCTTTACCACCAAGAAGTGGGGCGATCGGGTGCACATCTACCTGAACGGCGACTTCATCCTGGCGGTGACCCCCGCCGACGCCGGGTCGACCGCTTACAAGTCGGCCGCCGAGCTGGCGCCGATCTGGCTCAAGGGGCTGCAGCGCGGTTTCGAAGCCGCCCACGTGCGGCAGTCCGGCGGTTAGCGACCGCCGGTTTCAGGTTGCATGTTCCAGGTTTCAGGTTCCGAACCCCTTCCACGGAGGGCGAGCCTGAAACCTGTTAACTTGCCAACGTGCAACCTGCTAACGCGGCCAACCCACTCCCCCACTCAGTTGAGTCGCTTGAGCGCGGGGGCGGGGCGGCCAAAGAGCAGCATGCTCAGGTGGAGCCGCTCCGCGAGCTGCGAGATCAGGAGCGAGATCCCGAAGGCGGAGGCCGCCACCAGCATCACTGTGAAGTGGAAGCGCGTGGTGCTCCCGGAGAAGGTGGCGGAGGCCCAGAGGTAGAGCACCATCGGGTGCACCAGGTAGACCTGCATCGACTGCGTCCCCATCCACTGGAGCGCCCCACCGAGCCGGGGCATGGTCCGCGCGATGTAGCGGCAGAAGGTAAGTAGGCAGAACGAGGTGCCGAGGGTGAAGGCCCAGTAGGAGTAGTGCAGCAGCTCCGAGTGGACCCGCACGTGGTGCAGCTCTTTGTACGACTCGGGCAGGTAGAAGGTCCAACCGCCCACCATCATCAGCACCGCCACCCTCTTGAGCCAGCGGTTCCAGAGGGTGGGCCATTCATCCAGGTGCACGCCGACCCAGGCCCCCGTCACCACCGGGATCAGGTGCCAGATGAGCGCGGTGCCGGGATAAGGCAGCCGGAAGGTCATCCCCGGCCACAGCTCTCGCCCGTGAAAGTAGTGGATCGCGGCCTGCGCGGCGAGCGTGAGCACCAGGACCGGTGCCAGCCCGATGCGGATGCGCATGAAGAGCCGCATCAGCAGCGGGAAGACCAGGTAGAGCTGCAGCGCCAGGGAGAGGAAGTAGAGGTGGTCCCACGCCTTTCCCCAGAGCAGCCAGTGGAAGATCCGCTCCGGCTCCAGTAGGTTGTGCCACTGCAGGTCGTTCCGGCCCACGAGCACCCGGTAAGCGCCGTAGAGCGCGGTCCAGACCACGTACGGCCAGAGCGTCTGCTGCGCCCGCCGGGTGAAGAAGTCTTTCCAGCTCTTTCCCTTGCCCAGCATGGTCCGGGTAAGGAGCACCCCCATGATGAACAGGAAGGCCGGCACGGCGAAGTGGAGCGTGCGGTTCAGCACCACGTAGGCGTCGTGGGAGATCGTCCCCAGGCCGGTGCGGATCAGCGCGAACGAGCTGGTGTGGTGGATCACCACCTCCAGGATCGCCAGCCCCCGGAAGATATCGAGCGAGGTGTCTCGCGCGCGCTTCTTCTCCGGCGCTGCTGCGCTGCCGGACTCGGTTTGACTCATCCGCTCCTGCCTCCGCTCCTCGCCAGGAGCCGACTTCCGCTCAGTTACTCGGTCGGACGGCGCCCCCCGGAACTCCAACCACGCGCCCGGATTGAGCCCCGTTTCCTGAGGGAATGGCTCAGTGGAGGGAGGAATCCGATGATAGATACGCGTTCTACACTCAAATGGTGTCTGCTCGCGCTCGCCGTTCCGCTGGCGGGCTGCGCGCAGAACGCCGAGATGGCCCCGGCCGAACAGGCAAATCAAGGCCCGTTCACGCTCCGCTACCAGTTAACGGGGATGGACAACGGCCAGTACACGGTGCGGCTGAACGGCAGCACCGATACCCAGTTCCAGCGCACCGACACCGGCACCGCGAGCCCGCAGCAGGTCCGCGCGGAGTTCCGGACCGACATGCGGGTGCAGCAGAGCGTCGATGCGATGAACGCCGCTGCCCCCGGAATGACCCCCGGAGTGGACACCACCACGCCGGGCACGACGACACCGGCTCCGGCGAACTCTCCCGGAGCTCTCAACGTACCCGAACAGCATGGCAACGTTCCCGGCACCGCGGTCCGGCCGGGCGACACCATGTTGAATGCTCCGGATACCACCCCCGGAACCCTGAATGCGCCGGTCGGCAACACGCCGGGGACCACGACCACTGACGACCTGCAGCCGGACACGACGACCACGGACCAGGCGCCCATGCCGGCCGAGCAGACTGCCACGCTGCGGCAGGAGATCGTCCAGTGGGATCTTCAGGTGCGGCTGCCGGAGCGGCAGGGTCCCAACGAGTTCACCGCGGCCTACCGAGACGGCAACATGACGGCGCAGGCCTCAGGCGTCAACGTGCCGGTGCCGGAGCGCTACCGAGCCCAGATCGAGTCCGCGCTGGAGCAGCCAGTGATCGCCACCGTCACCAACACCGGCAAGGTGCTGAGCGTGGAGTGGCCCGCCTCCGACCAGTTCGCCTCGATGATGAACCCGGCCGCCCAACCGGACGAAGGTCCGCGGCAGATGCGATTGGCCGGCGGAGCCACCGGCGCGCTGAGCCTGTGGTTCGGCATGATCCACCTGCCGGAGCAGGCGGTGAGCGTGGGCGAGAGCTGGAAGGCGACCGACCGGTTCCCGCTGCGCACGCGCTCCGGCGGCACGGAGCGGATGCTGGCGCGTGAGGCGAGTTACATCCTGCGCCGCGTCGAAGACAGCCCGAACGGGAAGCTGGCGGCGATTGACGTGCAGGAAGAGCTGCGAGTGCTCCGCAGCGGCGCGAATGCAGTGCCGGACACGACCACCGGCACCACGGAGACGACCCCCGGCAGCGCCACCTCCCAGGTGCAGGTGAACGACGCCGACCTGGTGCAGACCCGCACCGGTACGGTCTACTTCAACATCGACAAGGGCTACCTGGAGCGCGGTGAGGAGAAGTTCACCGTGACCTGGGATACCCAGGTCGATCCGGCGCAGGCCAACGCGAATGTGAACACCACGAGCACCAAGGGAACCGCGGAAGGCACGCTCAACATCGAGCGCGTCGCCGAGGGTGCGACGACCGGCGTGACCGGCAGCACTGGCACGACCACCGACAACACCGGCAGCACGGGGGTGACCGGTAACACCGGCACGACCGGCACGACCGGCACGACCGGCACGACGACCACCACGACGCCTCCGGCCGCGCCCGGGGCGCCGACCGGCACCGTGCGTGAGCAGGTTCCGGCTACCCGGTAACTACCCGCCAGGTTAGCATCCATCCACGCGAGAACGGGCCGGGAGAGGTGCTCTCCCGGCCCGTATCTCGACTCTACCTGGACGGACTGTCTAGAAGATGCCGCGAGGCCGCAGGACGGCGCGCACCTTCTTCTGCTTGCCCGGCTTCACCTTCGTCTGCAGCAGGGTGCCGGTCAGCCTGGGGTTGAACGCCCGCACCGCGATCGAGGTCGCCGGCACGTTCGGGAACTTCAACACGCGAACGCCGTTCACGGCCATATTGGTGGCGACCACGTCGCTGCCGATCTCGAGATTGACCTGCGTGCCTTCGAGCTGGCGCCGCACCGACTTATTACCGGTTACCACCACGCGCATGCTGCCGTAGCGATAGTCGCGAACGTTGAGCTGCCCCTCGGTCAGACCGCTGATCGGATCGTTCCAGTTGATGGCGATCGGGTGGTGGATCTGCAGCGCCGCGGCGCTGTCGACCGCGAAGCTGTCCAGCCCGGCAAGCTGGTAGCGGCCTTCGGCGTCGGTGCGGGTCTCCAGCGGCTCGCCGTCCACGTCGAGGATCGGGTTGCCGTCCAGGTCGACCAGCCGCACGGTCGCCTCCACCAGCGGGCGGCGGTTCGACTGCCGGACCGTGCCTTCCAGCGACGCCAGCGGCTCTTCGAGCTCTCCCTGGCTGCGCGGACCGGCCGCAGCCGCTACCGTGGAGGCGGTCAGCAGCGCGGCGCCCAGCGCGAGGAGCCGCAGGTAAGGAGAGCGTGAGGATAGCAGTTTGGGGAACGACGAAGTCACAGGCTCCCTCCGAATAGATGTTTTCGTGTACCGGCCGGGCCGGAGGCGTTCAGCGAGGGCGGGTGCGCGAGGAGTCTACAAACGGTGTTTGGCGGAGGCGCGCGCCGGATGAGGCGGTCCCCAACTGGAGTTTTCGCGTCTATCGCAAGAAGTCCTCCTCTGTTACGCCGGATTGGCTGCCTGGTCCTCTCGCGACCGTCCGTCCTCCTCCCTACAGGGTGGGCGCGCGCAGGGCCGGGACGCGTTCCGTCGCCGCTCCACCGCCCGATCGCTCCCTTAGTGCAACGGAAGGATGAGGTCACCCTACAGGTGGGGCAGACAACAGCAACAATGAGATAGGCGACGAACGTATAAGCACTCTGGAGCGGAACCCGATGTTGACCGAGCCCCTCGAGACAGCACAGACCCGGCGCACGCAGGCGCCGGAGCGGCTTGCGTGTCTGGTCGACGTCGCCGGGACGATCAACTCCACCCTGGAATTGAACGAGGTCCTGGAGCGGATCCTCTGCCAGGCGCGGTCGATCCTGGCCGCCGAAAGCGGCTCGATCATGCTGCTGGCGGAGACTCGCGAGGAGCTGAAGGTGCTGGCCGCCCAGGGCCCGCGGGCGCGGGAGATCTACGGGCGCACCCAGCGGCTGGGCGAAGGAATCGCGGGGTGGGTGGCGGAGCACGGCACGCCGCTGCTGCTCCACGGCTCCGCTCGAGACCCGCGCTTCCACCCGGTGGCCGAGCGTCACGACATCCGGGACGCGCTCTGCGTGCCGCTGCGAGCGGATCAGGAAGTCCTCGGCGTCCTCTGCGTGAACAACCCCGTGCACGAGAACTCGTTCGAAGAAGAGGACCTGAGCCTGCTGACCGCGCTGGCGCACCAGGCGGCCCTCGCGCTCCGCAACGCCTCCGCTTACCAGCAGATGCGCCGGCACCGCGCGCACGTGGAGCGGCTGCTGCGAGAGGTGACGCGGGCGCAGGAAGAAGAGCGCCGCCGGATCTCCCTGGAGATCCACGACGGCCCGGCGCAGACGATGTACGCGGCGCTGCGGGGGGTAGAGGCGGCCCGAGCCCTGGCGGCGCACGACCCCGCCCGGGCCGCCGCGGAGCTCGACGCGCTGGAGAGCACCGTCCGCCGCGCGATCGACGAGACCCGCGCCGTAATGATCGGGCTGCGCCCCCCGTGCCTGGACGACATGGGCCTGCTCTGCGCGCTGCGGAGCTTTGCCCGCCAGTTGGAGCAGCGCAGCGGGCTGCGCGTGCGCGTGCTGCACGACGGCAGCGGTCAGCGGCTCGGCTCCGGCGTGGAGTCCGCCCTCTTTCGAATTGCGCAGGAAGCGCTTACCAATGTCTGGAAACACGCCCGCGCGGAGCAGGTGGAGGTCCGTCTCACGGTCACTCCGGAGAGCTGCGCGCTGGAGGTGACGGACGACGGCCGCGGCTTCGATCCGGCGGCCGCTGAAGCAAGAGCGAGCCAACACCTCGGCATGAGCTCCCTGCGCGACCGCGCGGAGCTGCTCGGGGGCCACCTGGAGATTCTTTCCTCTCCAGGCAACGGTACTACGGTCCGCGTTACTGCCCCCGCGGCAGAAGGTGAAAGTGGAGGCTTACCGTGATTCGCGTTGTCGTCGCGGATGACCATCAACTCGTAAGAGAAGGTCTCGTCCGGCTGCTCAGCATCGAGCCGGACTTCGAAGTAGTAGGGATCGCGTCCGACGGCGAAGAGGCCGTGGCCCAGGTGGAGCGCCTCCGGCCCGACGTGGCACTGGTCGACGTGCGGATGCCCGGCATCGGCGGCATCGGCGCCACCCGGCAGATCGCCGCCAGCATGCCGGAAGTGGCCGTGGTCCTGTTGACGATGCACGACGAAGACGACTTCGTCTTCGAAGGCATCGGCGCCGGCGCCCGCGCCTATCTCCTGAAGGACTGCAGCCACCAGGAGCTGCTCGGCACGCTGCGCGAGGTCGCCGCGGGCGGCGCCTACCTGCCGGCGGGGCTGCTCCGCAAGCTCTTCGGCGAGTTCCAGACCCTGCGCCGCCACCGCGCGCCGGGACCGCAGTCGTCCTGCGACGTCCTCTCCCGCCGCGAGCGGGACGTGCTGGAGTGGGTGGTGCGCGGCTACAGCAACAAGCAGATCGCCCGCCAGCTCTGTATCGACGAGACGACGGTAAAGACCCACCTGCACCGGATCTTCGAGAAGCTGGACGTGCGGGACCGCACCCAGGCGGCGATCTTCGCGCTGCAGCAGGGCTGGTTCGCCACCACCGGCGTCCAGGCGGGGTAGGTCGGGCCCGATTCCTTACTAAGCAGAGAAGGGGAAGCCGTCGCGGCTTCCCCTTCTTTCTTCGACCCGACTGCGCTGAAGTTCACCCGAGGCTGGGGTGGCGCGCGCCTGCACTCCGTTCTCAATAAACTCCCTCCGCAAGCCGCTCCCATGGATCGGCGTTAGCCCAAGTTCCGCAGTTTGTAAGAAAGATTCAGCCTCGCGGTGGCTGCGAAGCATCAAGCGAGGCTGAATCTTTCCACTACACTTCGTACATCGGCATGGTTTCTGGCAGGTGCA
>JBKBRF010000026.1:0-97022 GCA_046292385.1 Armatimonadota bacterium
CGGCCTCCTTCGCGCAAGCGAGCGATGCGGCAAAACCTTCCTGCGCCACCAGCGGCGTAACTTTACAGCGTGTGACACTCGCCACCGCTTCCCCGCCAGGGGAATCTCGCCGGAGTGCTCGATAGCCGGTAATCCTCCTGCCCCGCTGATTTCGCCAACAGTATCTCGCCAGGGGGACTCACAAGAGGAGCATTCCGGCTTCGCCTCCTGGCTCCTCCGGTTGACGAATTCGGATGCCGCCCGATGGTCCGATGGAGCTCCGCGGGTCGCTGCGCAACCGGAGAACCCCGTCGTCCGGAGGCGCGGCCGCAGGCCGCGTTGGAGGACGGCACCTGTGACCACCCCTTGGCCAAGGGGTGGTCGCTCGAAGGGTCGGGCTTCAGCCCGTGAACGAAGCCGAGGTGGCGATCACGGCAGTGGCGCGGGGAGGAGCATTGCGTGGTGCACTCCCGGAGCCGCCCGCTAACGGAGCGCAGCGGAGTGTGAAAGGGCCGGCGGAGGGCACTCGCCGCGGGAGGGCTGAAGCCCGACACGAGGGCGCGGGGTCGGACCCGCGGTGCCAACGCTGCCCGCGGGTAAGAAGCAGGAGTTCCTCGCGCTGGGTCAGCGGATCGGCTCTTTCGACTTCGAAGCGGCCTGTGCGTCGAGCGAAAGCCACGCGTCGAGGCCCGGATCGTGCGCCGCGAGGAAGTGGAACGCCATGCCGTTCAGGAGCAGGCTGATCGGCACGAGCGCCCAGCAGAGGAAGCAGTAGAGCACCACCAGTGTCACGAGCACCACCACGGAGAGCACCGCCGCGCCCGGAGCGGTAGCGGCGCCGCCGACCGCGCCCGTGAGCCACCAGCCGCCGGCGAGGAGCGGGGAGCAGAGCAGCAGCGTAACCGCCGCGCACGGGAGCAGCGCCACCCCGGCCGCCATGTTGCCGGCGACCTGCATGAGGGTGCGCACCCCGAGGTAGCCGAGGAAGCGGCCGGGGCACCGCCCCGCGGCGGCGAGGACGCGCCGGCAGGAGCGCATGGGACCCGCGCCTCCGCCGAGCATCGCGGCCGGCACCAGCTCGTAGAGCAGCACCATGGCGGGGAGCGTCAGGAACATCCAGGGTACCAGGACCACGAAAAAGAGCCCCACCGCGCCGAACAGCATCCCCCACGCCTGCTCGTTCGTCAGGTTCGGGGTCCGGAGCAGCTCCTGGTAGGCGCGGTGCGTGATCGCCCCTTCCGCGGCGAAGAGGACCGCGTAGAGCGGCACGCTGAAGCCGCTGCTCCACCAGAAGTGCCGCGCGCCGGGCCGGAGATAGGCGCGGAACCGCCCCGCCCGCGGGGCGCGGGTGACGATCCCTTCCAGGAAGGCGAAGGTGAAGGAGCGCGCGACCACGCTCATGCCCAGCAGCAGGACGGCGAGGAAGAGCGTCGAGCCGACCACCACCGGATCGGAGAGGAGGGCTTCCCGCGCGAGCGGCTCCTCCCACACCGGGAGCAGCATCCCGAGCGGGGGCGGCTGCGCCCCGGCACCGACGATCCCGGCCATCGCCGCGATGAGGGCGAGCGCCCGCCAGCGGCGGCGCCCCTCCGGCCGCGCGAGCAGCCCCTGGGTGGAGGCGAGCGCCGCGGAGAACGCCTCCAGGCCGGAGGTGTTCTCGCCGGAGAGGTGCGGGGCCGGCGGATCGGAGTGGCGGACGGAGGGAGTCGACATCGGGGTGGGTAGGGCTGCTCCTTGCTCGTTACCTGGCGACGGCCCCGACCCCTCCCGCTTTCAGGACTGAGCGTGCGAGTGGGAGAAGTAGTTGGAGCTGACGAGAGGCAAGGCGGAGGAAACTCGGCGCGGAGCGTGAAGCTCAGTACGTGAGGGGCGGTCGTTGCCGAGAGACGGCGCGAGAACGGAGCGGATGATGATTCAGCACGGGAACGGGCTCACGCGGCGGGAGCTACTCCAGGCAGGGGCGGCAGCGGGCGCCGGGCTGGCGCTGCCCGCACTTTCGGCCCGGGAGGCGCAGGCGGCGGTCCGAAGTGGGCGCGAGGTCAACTGCATCATGATCTTCATGGTCGGCGGTCCCTCCCACCTCGATACCTGGGACCCGAAGCCCGACGCGCCCGCGGAGGTTCGCGGCCCGTTCAAGCCGATCCGCACCCCCGTCGACGGGATGCAGATCTCGGAGCTGTTCCCGCAGATGGCGCGCCACGCGGAGAAGTACTCCCTCGTCCGCTCCGTCCACCACACCGCCGCGGCGATCCACGACACCGGCCACCAGCTCCTGCAGACGGGGCGTCTCGTGGAGGAGGGCGCGGAGCATCCTCACCCCGGCGCCGTCGTCTCCGCCCTCCGCGGCGAGCGCGGGTCGCTGCCGCCCTACGTGGTGCTCCCCAGCCCGATCGGCGCCACCGGCGGCAATCTCTCCCACGGCCAGGGCGCGGGCCTCCTCAGCGCGCGCCACGAGCCGCTGACGCTCAGTGTCGATCCAAGCCGCCCCGACTTCTCCGCGCGCGACCTCTTCCCGCCGGACTACGCGGCGGCGGTGCGGCGGGAGCGGCGAGAGGCGCTGCGCGGAGCGGTGGGCGAAGCGGTCCAGGCCTGCGGAAGCACCGATCCGGCCGGCCGTGACCCCCACGCGGCGGAGCTGAGCGAGCGGCTCGCCGCACGCGAGTGCCGAGAGGCGTTCGACCTCCGCTCCGAGCCGGAGCGCCTGCGGGAGCGCTACGGGATGAACAAGTTCGGACAGAGCTGCCTGCTGGCGCGGCGGCTGGTGGAGCGCGGCACCCGGTTCGTGACGCTGAACATGTACGAGACCGTCTTCAACGAGACGACCTGGGACTGCCACGGCTCGCTCCCCTTCACCCCGCTGGAGGCGTACCGCGATCAGGTGGGGCCGACCTTCGACCACGGCTACAGCACGCTGCTCCAGGACCTCTCCGAGCGCGGGCTGCTGGAGGAGACCCTCGTCGTCTGCCTGAGCGAGTTCGGCCGCACCCCGCAGATCAACCCGGTCGGCGGGCGCGACCACTGGCCGCACTGCTGGACGATCTTCTTCGCGGGCGGCGGAATCCGGGGCGGGCGCGTGGTGGGCGCCAGCGACGAGATCGGCGCCTATCCGAAGGAGCGCCCCGTCACCCCCGCCGAGGTGGCGGCGACCGTCTACCATGCCCTCGGCATCGACACCGCCACGGAAGTCCCCGCCGCCGACGGCGGCACGCTTCCGCTCGTGGATCCCGCCGCCCGCGCGATCCACGAGCTGTTCTGACCGGCCGCGCAACTCCGATGACTGGCGCCTCAGAGCGTCCGAAGCGAAGGCTGACGTCGGCGGATCTGGCCCGGCTGCCGGAGGGTCGCTGCCGGTATGAGCTGATCGATGGCGAGCTTCGCGAGTATCCGTGGGGCGACGCACTCCACGGAATGGTCGGCGCTCGCCTCGGCGCCGCTGCATCGGTCTTCGTGGAGGAGCGCAACCTCGGCCGAACCTTTCTGGCCGGGACCGGCTTCTGGATCCGGGAGGATCCGGACACGGTACTGGCGCCGGATTGGGCATTCGTCCCCTACCATCAGCGTCCGGGCAAGCCCTCGAATGACTTCGTCCGGACCGTGCCGGCCCTGGTTCTGGAAGTACAGGCGCAGCTCGAGACTCGAGGGGAAGCGGCGGCTAAGGTCGGCCGCTGGCTTGCGGCCGGAGCTCCAGTAGTCTGGGATTGCGACCCGTCCCGGAAACTGGTACTGGTGCACCGCGCAGACAAAGAGACCGTGATGCTCGGAGTGGCTGATACCCTCGACGGAGGAGAGATACTCCCGGAGTTTGCCCTACCCCTCGGCGCGGTCTTCCGGTGAGGGCGGGACTGCGGAGAGCAGGTCTCCCACTCCCCCATTCCCACCCTCACCCACTCAGTCACTACCGCTGCTCCACCTGGAGCGTCTGCAGCAGGAACGCGTAGGTATCGGCCGACTGCTCCACGGCCGACTTCACCAGGTCCGCGCCGCCGTGGCCGGCGTTCTTCTCAATCCGCATCACCGTCGGGTTCGGCGTGCCGGAGGCCTGGATCGCCGCCGTAAACTTCCGCGCGTGCAGCGGGTCGACCCGGTCGTCACTGTCGGCGGATAGCATCAGCAGCGCGGGATACTTCGCGCCCTTCTGCACCCGGTGGTAGGGCGAGTAGGCGTGGAGCCAGCGGAAGTCGGCCTCGCGATCGGCGGTGCCGTATTCCGGGATCCAGGCTTTGCCCAGGCCGAAGAGGTGGTAGCGGACCATGTCGAGCAGCGGCACCGCGCAGATGACGGCGCCGAAGAGGTCCGGCCGCTGCGTCATGGCGGCGCCGACCAGCAGCCCGCCGTTCGAGCCGCCGCGGATGGCGAGCCGCTCCGGCTTCGTGTAGCCTTCCTTAGCCAGGAACTCCGCGGCGCCGATGAAGTCGTCGAAGACGTTCTGCTTCTTGTCCAGCATCCCCGCCTGGTGCCACTCCTCGCCGTACTCGCCGCCGCCGCGCAGGTTCGGCAGCGCGAAGCCGCCGCCCGCCTCCAGCCACGGGTAGAGCGCCGAGGAGAAGTAGGGGGTCTGGTTGGAGTTGAAGCCGCCGTAGCCGGTGAGCAGGAACGGGGTGGAGCCGTCGCGCGGGAGGTCCTTGCGCCGGACCACGAACATCGAGATCTTCGTGCCGTCCTTACTGGGGTACCAGACCTGCTCCACCAGGTAGGGCGACGGATCGATCGGCACGTCGACCTTCGCCCAGAGCTTCGACTTGCCGTCCTTGAGGGAGATCTGGTGGATCTCCGTAGGGCGCAGGAACGAGGTGAAGCTGTAGTAGGCGGTCTCCTGGTCCGGCTGCCCCAGCAGCGACCCGACCGAGCCGATCTCCGGCAGCGCTACCTGCCGCTCCAGCTTGCCGTCGAGCGTGCGGACTTCCAGCGAGCTAGAGGCGTTCTTCAGGTAGGAGAGCGAGAGCCGCCCGCCGACGATGTCGGCGCTCTGGAGCACCGCGTCGGCCCGCTCCGGCACCAGCTCGCGCCAGTTCTCCCGGGCGGGTTTCTTCGCGTCGACCGTGAAGACGCGACCGCGCGGCGCGCCCTCGTCGGTCTGGATGTAGAACCGGTCCTTCCACGCGAAGACGCCGTACTGCGCCCTCTTGCCGACCACCAGCGGCTTCCACGCGGTGTCGCCGGCGCGGCGGTCCTGGTAGTAGACGTCGCTGCGGTCCCACCCCTGGCTGATGCTCAGGAAGAGCCAGCGACCGTCGTGGGAGACGCCCACGCCCTGGAACTTCGTCGGATCACCGGTCTTCTCCCGCACCACCACGTCCCGCTTCGGGTCGGTGCCGAGCCGGTGGTAGCGGATGTCGGAGTGGCCGGTCCGCTCCGCCACCGGGATGCTCTCGTCCGTGGGATGGTAGGTGTAGTAGAAGCCCTTGCCGTCCGGCGTCCACTGCGCCCCGCCGAACTTGATGCCGGGGAGCACGTCGATCTCGCTCACCTGGCGGGAAGCGACCTCCATCACGTAGAGGGTGCCTTCGTCCGCGTTATTGCGGCGCAGCACGTAGGCGACTCGCTTGCCGTCCTTCGTGATGGCGTAGCTGCCGAGCGAGACGCTGCCGTCGTCGCTCATGGTGTTCGGGTCGAGCAGCACTTGCTCCGCGCCCTCCTCACCTTCCTTCCAGTAGACCACGGCCTTCTCGCGGTCCGCGTGCCGGCGGGAGTAGAAGAAGCGGCCGCCGCGGACCGCCGGCGCGGAGATCGAGTCGATGTAGAAGAGCTCCCGGAACCGCTTGGCGAGCCGGCTGCGGCCCGGCAGCGACTGCAGGTAGTCCCGCGCCACCTGGTCCTGCGCGTCCATCCACTCTTTCACTTCCGGAGCGGAGGCATCTTCCAGCCAGCGGTACGGGTCTTCCACCGTGACGCCGAACTTCGTCTCCCGCTCGCCGGAGACGCGCGTCTCCGGATACCGGAGGGTGGTGGCGGCCACCGCCGCCGTCGCGGCAAGCATTCCGGCGGAGATCCCCGCGGCGTAGCCGAAGCTCTTGCTCCTACTCGTGCTCATTCTCGTTCTCCTGCTCCCGGCGGGAACTGACGGAAGCTCGCTCGCTAACCACGAAAGCCAGGCCCGACCCCGCGGGGTACGCGAGGGAATGAATTCCCTCGCTGGACGGCCTGCGGCCACGCGTCCTCCGGACGCCCGAGCTGGGCCTTCTCAGTCCGCGAAGGCGGTCCCCCGTCCGGGGGATAAAACCTCGTGCCGTGGTTGCCGCGGTTTCAACCGCCCGGTTAAGAAAGCTCGCCGATCGGGCCGAGGGCGACCACCGTCAGCGCGTCGAAGGGTCGCTGCTCCAGCAGGCGCCGGACGTCTTCCTCAGATACGGCGAGGTAGCGGTCGATCGTTTCATCCAGCGGCGCCCAGCGCTCCCGGTACTGCCAGTCGAAACCGACGTGGAACAGGCGGCCGCGGGGGGTCTCGTCGTGCATCACCAGGGCGCTGGCGATCTTCCGCTTGGAGCGCTCGATCTCGTCCGCGCGGAAGCCGTCCGCCATGGCGGTATTCAGCACCTCGCGGATCTTGTCGGTCACCAGCTGGGTCCGCTCCGGGTCGCAGGAGGCGTAGCCGAAGAAGGCGCCGCAGCCGTCTTCCTCGTCGTGGCTCAGGCGGACCGTGTCCGCAAGCCCGGGCTCCACGAGGGCCCAGTAGAGCCGGCTGCCCTCGCCGCCGCCGAGGATGTCGCCGACGATGTCGGTGACGTATCGCAGCTCGCTCCGCGCCGGCACGCCGGGGGCGACTACGGCGACGTGCGCCCGGTGGATCTTGTCGTCGCGGATCACCCGGACGCGCGGCTCCGCCTGGTGCCCCGGGGTGGCGCGGGACGTGTCGGCCGGCTTCCAGCCGCGGGTCTGCTCGGAGACGCGCTCCACCACCGCGTCCCAGTCGAAGTCGCCGGTGAGCGCGAGCAGCAGGTTGCTCGGCGCGTAGCGCTGGCTCCAGTAGCCGCACATCTGCTCCCGCCGCAGGGCGGAGATGCTCTCCGTGGTGCCGAGGACCGACTTCCCGAGCGGGTGGCCCTGGTAGAAGGTCGACCGCGCCTCGTCGATGACGGTGAACTGCGGCCGGTCCTTGTACATCTCGATCTCTTCCAGGATGACCTTCTTCTCCATGTCAAAGTCGTCCTGGCGCAGGACCGGCTGCATCAGGTCGGTGAGCAGGTCGACGAGCTGATGCTGGTGCTCCGGCAGCACGGCGCCGTAGTAGACCGTGTACTCCTCGCCGGTGAAGGCGTTGTAGTCCGCCCCGATCTCGTCGAACTCCCGGTTCACGTCCTCCGCGGAGCGGCGCTCCGTGCCCTTGAAGAGCATGTGCTCCAGGAAGTGGCTGACCCCGCTCACCTCCGCGGTCTCGTCCCGCGCGCCGGTCTTCACGAAGTAACCGGCCGCCATGCTGAGCGCGCTCGGGTTCTGCTCCCCGATGAGCGTGAGCCCGTTCTCCAGCACTCGCTTCTCGAACTTCACAGGCGTACCTCCAGCTCCTTCGGTCCCAGGGTCACGATGGTGAAGTCGCGCGCGGGGAACTCCCGCAGGCACTCCAGAATGCTCTCCGGCGTCACCGCCTCCACGCCGGCGCGGATCTCGTCCATCGTGCGGATCGTGCCGAGGAGGTACTGGTCGCGGGCGATGCTGAGGGCGCGGGAGCGGGTCGCCTCGGTCTGCATCACCAGGGAGGAGAGCAGACCGGTCCGGGCGCGGGCCAGCTCCTCGTCGGTGACCCCCTCTTCCAGGCGGCGCAGCTCCACGAGGAGCACGTCGAGCGTCTCCTGGCACCGCTCGGGGCTGGTGCCGGAGTAGGCGATGATGTTTCCCGCGCCGCGAAGCGTCTGGTAGAACGCCTTGACGGTGTAGCAGAGACCGCGCTTCTCCCGCACCTCCGTGAAGAGCCGGGACGCCATCCCGCCGGAGAGCACCTCCACCGCCATGCGCATGTCGTAGTACCGCGGGTGACCGGTCGGCACGGAGGGGTAGGCGACCCCGATCTGCTCCTGGTTCGCCTCCTGCGGCACGTGCCGGTAGGCGGCGCGGCCTTCCGTAGAGGGCGCCGGGCTCCCCGGGGCCTCCCCTTCCCAGTCGCCGAAGCTCGCCTTGATCACCTCCTGCAGGGCAGACCACTCGAAGCGCCCGGCCACCGCCAGGATCGCCCCCTGCGGCCGATAGCGGCGCAGGTGCTCTTCCCGCACCAGCTCCGGGGTGAGCGCCTGGATCCCCTCTTCCCGACCTAGCGCGGTGCGGCCGTAGCTGTTGGTGTAGTAAGCGCGCCGGAGATTGATGAACAGCTTGTCCGCCGGGCTGTCCTCCAGCCGCTGCAGCTTCTGCAGCGCCAGCGCCTGCTCCGCGGGGAGCTGATCGGCCGGGAGGTGGGGGCGGCGGATGATATCGGCGTAGAGCGCCAGCGCCTGGTGGAGGTCGTCCGCCAGCATCGCCCCGCCGAAGGTGGTGTACTCCAGCTCCGCGGAGCCGGCGCGATGCAGCCCCAGCGCGTCGAGCGCCTGCGAGAGCTCGCGGGTGTTGCGGTCGCCCGCGCCCCGGTAAGAGAGGTTCTCCAGCACCGTGGCGGCGCCCTGGAGGTGCTCCGGATCGGTCACCGCGCCGGCGGGGACGATCATCTGGAAGGCGGCGGAGCGGACCGCCGGCAGGTGCTCCGCGACGACGGTGAGCCCGTTCGAGAGCTGGAGCGTGTAGTGGACGTTGCGCAAGTTGGTCTCCTTCGGAGGGCAGCCGCTGCCCGGGTTACAGCCGGTCCCGCCATCCGGTGTCAGACAGGGTATTCTACCAGCCGGTGGACAGGAGTGAACGAATTGCTCGCCCGGGCGGGCCTGACCCTCTGCCCGGGAAAGGGACCCCCGCACGCCCCGGCGAACCGGACTTCAGTAGTCTCCCTTCCCGAGGTGCCCCATGCCCCCGAAACGCCCCCGCCTGGCCGTCATTCTCACCAGCTACGGCGCCACCAGCCACGGCCTCTGCTTCTGCACCAAGTTCCTGGAAGGGAAGCAGTACGACGATCACTTCGAGGAGCCGCGCTGCGAGGTGGTCGCCATCCACCAGATGGAGATCACGAAAGACGACATCGGGGTGGCGACCGCGAAGAAGCACGGCGTGCCGATGTACCACTCCGTCGCCGCGGCGCTCTGCCGCGGCGGGAACGAGCTGGCGGTCGACGGCGTGGTGCTGATCGGCGAGCACGGGAGCTGGCCGTTCAACGAAAAGGGCCAGCAGCTCTATCCGCGGCGGGAGCTGTTCGACCAGATCGCCGGCGTCTTCCGCCAGTCGCGCCGGGTGGTGCCGATCTTCAACGACAAGCACCTCTCCTGGAACTGGGAGTGGGCCAAGCACATGTGGCGGACGGCGCAGGAGTTGAAGATCCCGTTCATGGCGGGGAGCAGCCTGCCGTACGCCAAGTACGAGCCGCTCGTCTCCCTCCCCCGGGGCAAGAAGCTCGACCACCTGATCGCGGTCGGCTACGCCGGGCTCGAGTCGTACGGCTTCCACTCGATCGAGACCGGCCAGTTCGTGGTGGAAAGCCGAGCCGGCGGCGAGGTCGGCGTGAAGAGCGTCCAGTGCCTGGAAGGGCAGGCGGTCTGGGACGCCCACCGTGACGGCCGCTGGCCGCAGGATATCGCCGCGGCGGCGCTCGCCGCCGTGCAGGAGCCTAGGGGCAGGCCGGAGGACTACACGAAGAACGTCTACGCCATCGACATCGAGTACCGCGACGGCCAGCGCATGACGGTGCTGATGCCGAACGGCTACTGCGCCGAGTTCGGCTTCGCCTACCGGGAGCGGGGCTCCAACCGGATCGTCAGCACCGCTTACAAGCTCGACCCGGTGCCCCGTCTCAAGCACTTCTCCGCCACGGTGCGGTCATTGGAGGACATGTACCTCACCGGCAAGCCGACCGAGCCGGGAGAGCGGACGCTCCTGACCACCGGCATCCTCGCCTACGCGATCGAGAGCCACCACCGCGGCGGCGTGAAGCTGGAGACGCCGGACCTGAACATCCGCTACAAGCCGCCGCGCCGCCCGGAGAGCTGGCGGGAAGTGGTGCGCTAACGGCGCCAGCGCGTTTGCAGGTTGCAGGTTCCGAACGCCGCCTGTCGGGGAGGGAGCCGGCGCGCGCAGGTAAGGGGCGGCATCCGGTGGATCCTGTTGGGATTCCATTACCGGAGAGGGCATCGGGAGCCGCAGGGGCAAACCGGCCTGTATGAAGCGTAGAACGTTTACCGGCGGCGCCGTGCTGGCCGCCGCCGGTCTCCTGCTCCCCCAGCCCCCGGCTCGGGCCGCCGGCAAGCGCGCCGGGCGCGTGCGGCTCGACGGCCACGCCCTGGTGGATGACGGCGGCCCGTTCCTCGGCCTCGGCGTCTCCTACTTCACCGCGCTCCACCGCTGCAAGCACGACCGTCCCCGCCTGGAGCGGGACCTCGCGTTCCTGGCGGCGCAGGGGTTCAACTACTACCGGATGCTCTCGATGGTCGGGTGGTACGGCGCCTGGGACGGCCTCGAGATCGCGCCGGTCACCTACACCAGCCGCGAGGGGAAGCGGGTGGAGGCGTGGCCCGACTACTGGCAGCAGTTGCGGGAGCTGATCGACCTGGCGTACGACCGCTACGGGCTGCGGACGCAGGTCACCCTTTTCGCGGACGCGCAGCTCATGCCGGGCGTGCCGGCGCGGCGGGAGCACATGCGCCGCTTCCTCGCCGACGTGGTGGCCGGCCGGGAGCAGAAGCTGATGCTGATCGAAGTGGCGAACGAGGCGTGGCAGAACGGCTTCCCCGGCGACGAGGGGGTGGCCGAGCTGCGGGACCACACCCGCTACCTCGCCGAGCGGACCGGGATCCCGATCGCAATCACCTCCAACCACGAGGACTCGTTCGAGAAGGTCTACAAGGACAGCGCGGCGGATATCGCCACCTGGCACTTCAGCCGGGACCGCCGGAAGGACGAGGGCTGGGATCCGGTCTACGACTGCTGGCGGTTCGGCCATCTTCCGGGCATCCCGCCCGCCAGCAGCAACGAGCCGATCGGTCCCGGCGCCTCCGTCAGTACGGAGCGGGACCCGCTGCGACTGGTGATGGCCGCCGCGTTTGCCTACGCCGCGAAGCTGCCGATGTACGTCTTCCACTGCGAGGCGGGCGTGTTCGGGAAGTCGCGCTTCGAAGAGACGCCCGCCATCGGCCAGTACCGCCCGCTCCTCCGGATGCTGCCGTCCGACCTGCCGGGCTGGGAGCGCAACGACGGCAAAGAGCCGCGAGCGCCGTTCACCGCGTTCGCGGGCGGCGCGCCGAACCGGTACCGCCTGGAGGGAGAGACCGCAGCCCCCGACGGCTGCATCCGCAACACCGGCAGCCGCAAGGGGGACCGCTTCGTCTGCGTCCCGATCGGCATCCGCGGCGGCCTCACGCTCCAGGCCCGCGAGAAAGTGAGCTTCCAGGCGCACCACCCGCTAACGGGAGAGGCGCTGCGCAGCGTCGCCCTCGCCGCCGGAGAGCGCGTGACGCTGGACGCCGAGCCCGGCGCGCTGGTGCTGATGGGGAGGGTCGACTGAACTAAGGACGGAGTGCAGAGGGCGGAGTGCGGAATTCAAACCGTTCTACGGAGGGGCTGACGCGCTTTCCTCCATCCTCTGCACTTCGAGGGGCTGAGGCCGTCCACTCACCGCTGACATCTCTTGTCGCGGCAAGTCCTCTGAGTGGGAGTAGCCGTGCTCGGATGGCGTCCCTGCCCCCGCCAGCCCTACACGCTACCCTCTAAACGCTACACGCTGCTAACGAAGCCACCGCGCCAGGTGGTCGCGGCTGCGCTTCAGGCCGTCCTTCTGCAGCTCCCAGGTCTCGTGGTAGCGGTAGTCTTCCAGCTCCACGCTCACCACGCCGTCGAAGTCGAAGTCTTCCAGGCGGCCGATCAGGCGGCACCAATCGACCAGCCCCTCGCCCGGGATGGTGTAGCGCCACCAGCTCTCCCCGAACGAAGCCGCCTTGCGGAAGGTGGGGCCCAGGTTGCCGTGCTCGTAGAGCCGCTCGGAGTCGAAGTCGGTGTCTTTGCCGTGGACGTGGATCACGCGGTCGCCGAACTCGTCGAGGGCGCGGCGCCAGTCGACCCCGATCCGGACCAGGTGGGAGGGGTCGAAGTTGAGGCCGAAGGCGGGAGTCGGCACCGCGTCGAACATCGCGCGCCACATCTCCGGCGTGCAGCCGATGGCGGGGTACGCCGGCGCGGGGCCGGGCCAGCCCTCCAGGGCGATGCGCACGCCCTCCTCCTCCGCCAGCGCCGCCACCTGCGGGAAGGTCTCCTTCCAGATCGCGAAGCTCTCCGCCCGCTTCTGCAGCGGATCCTCCGGGAAGAAGACGCAGAACATCCGAGTGCAGCCCTGCTCCGCCGTCTGCGTCACCGCCGCCTTCGCCTCTTCCACGCCGGCCCGCTGCTTCTCCGGGTCCGGGCTCAGCAGTCCCTTGAAGCCGGGGAGGTCGATCGTGCCGATCTCCAGGCCCGCCTCCCGCGCGGTGCGGATCTGCTCCGCGTCCGGCGTGCCGAGATCGATCGATCCGAAGCCGCTCTCCACCGCCCACCGGCAAAGCTCTGCGAACGAGATCTCCCGGGCGCGGCCCGGGATGCGAAACCCGATCTTCACTGGACCCACTCTCCTTCCGCCGCACCCGGCGCGGACACCGCCCGCCGGCGCCCGGCAACACTTCGCCGGGCGAGGGAGGGGTTCCTTTCCCGCCCTTCCCAGGCGACTCCGAACCTTTTCAGGAGATGTGGGGATGGGGGACGGGGATGAGGGGATGGGCTGGACCCCGTCCGAGGAGAGGAGGTAACCCCAGGAGCACCTG
Source organism: Armatimonadota bacterium (assembly GCA_046292385.1). GTDB lineage: Bacteria > Armatimonadota > SYMT01 > SYMT01 > SYMT01 > JBKBRF01. Next base: position 12,828 of record JBKBRF010000026.1, read on the forward strand.
GGAAGTACTCCTTGTCGCCCCGGGGCGGGGCGTCCTCTGCCGGAGTGACGAGCTCGCTCGGCCCTGCCCACGGAGTGAAGTCGGCTCCGTCAAGCGGGCAGAGCTCGACGGAGGAGCACACCTGCTCGGGATCGGGGTGCTGGGGCTCGTGCTGTCCGACCGCCGGTGGAGGTGACGCGATGGGACGCTGCGCGGCGGGGGCGGTGCTGGCGATCGGAGGCTTTCTCCACACGCTGGCGATGCCAACATGCATCGCTGATCCGTTCCTGATCGGCCTGGGTTACGTCCACTTCGTGCTTGCCGCCGTGGGAGTGTACCTCATCCTTACAGGGCACCGTGGGCGGGAGCTTTCACGCCCGGACGCGCCGTCCGCTGCCGGGCGGGGTGTGCTCCCACTCACGGGCCGCTGGAGGGCTCCGGGACTCGTGGTGCTTCTCGCCGGGGTGATGGCCTGGAGCCACTTGCTGACGCCCGGGGCGGTTTCCGAGCTGGAGTATCGCACTCTCGCGGCGCTGCCGGTCGGATGCCTTCTGGCGATGGCCCACGTGCTGGAGCGATACACCTGATCCGCGCGGGAACTGCTCCGTCGGGTGCTACGTTTCCGTAGTGGACCGCGTACTGATCGGGAGGACGGCGATGCGGAAGCTGGTGCTGCCGGGCGGGGGCGGGTACCTGGGCGCGTTCCTGGTCCGCCACTTCGTGGAGCGCGGCTGGGAGGTGGTGGTGCTCTCCCGCCGGCCGGAGCGGGTGACCGGCGCCCGGGGCGTCTACTGGGACGGCGGCACGGTGGGGGAGTGGGCGCGGGAACTGGAGGGCGCCGCGGCGGTGATGAACCTGGCGGGGCGCAGCGTCAACTGCCGGTACCACGCGCCGAACCGCCGCGAGATCTACGAGTCCCGGCTCCGCTCCACGGCGGCGGTCGGCGCGGCGATTGCGGCGTGCGCGGAGCCCCCACCGGTCTGGATCAACTCCAGCTCGGCTACCATCTACCGCCACGCGCTCGACCGTCCGATGGACGAGACGACCGGCGAGATCGGCACGGGGTTTTCGGTCGACGTCTGCCTCCGCTGGGAGCGGGCGCTGGCGGACGCCCCCACGCCGGGGACGCGGAAGGTCGCGCTCCGCTCCGCGCTGGTGCTCGGTCCCGGCCGGGGCGGAGTGATGGAAGTCTTCCAGCGCCTGGCGCGCCTCGGACTCGGCGGCACGATGGGACGCGGCGACCAGTTCGTGAGCTGGGTCCACGCGGACGACTTCTGCCGGGCAGTCGAGTGGCTGATCGAGCACCCGGAGCTGGAGGGACCGGTCAACTGCGCCGCGCCGAGCCCGGTCCCGAACCGCGAGTTCATGCGCCTGCTGCGCCGCGCCTGCGGCGTGCCGTTCGGACTGCCCGCGGCGGACTGGATGCTGGAGATCGGCGCCTACCTCCTCAACTCCGAGACGGAGCTGCTCCTCAAGAGCCGCCGCGTCGTCCCCGGCCGCCTGCTCGCCTCCGGCTTCGAGCTCCGCTACCCGCATCCGGCGGAGGCGCTGGAGGACCTGTGCCGGGCCGCTCCCGCTGTTGCAGGTTAGCAAGTTGCAGGTTCCAGGTTGCCTCTCTCGCCGGAGGGGCGGTCGAAAACCTGGAACCTGGAACCTGCAAACCTGTTAACAGCGATGCCCCGTCCGATCGTGGTAAAAACCTGACGGGACCGCCGCCGGTGGTCCGCGCTATTCCGTCCTACGAGAGCTGGAGACCTTCCCGATGCCGACCCTGCGCTATCTCGGACATTCCGCCGCGGAAGTGATCGACGGCGATACCCGCGTGTTGATCGACCCGTTCCTCACCGGCAACTCGCTCGCCGCCGCGCAGGCCGACGAGCTGGAGCCGCGCGCCATCCTGATCAGTCACGGCCACAACGACCACGTGGGGGACGCCATCGAGATCGCGAAGCGGTCCGAGGCGCTCTGCGTCGGCACCTTCGAGCTGGCGACGTGGCTGGAGAGCAAAGGGGTGAGCGCGCACGGCATGCACGTGGGCGGCGCGCACCAGTTCGACTGGGGCTGGGTGAAGCTCACCCTGGCGTTCCACGGCAGCACCTACGTGGAGCAGGACGGCACCTTCGTCCCGTTCGGCCAGCCCGCCGGCGTTCTCTTCCGCACTGGCGGCAGCACCCTCTACCACGCGGGCGACACGGCGCTCTTCGGCGACATGGCGCTGATCGCCCGACACGGCATCGATCTCGCGCTGCTGCCGATTGGCGACAACTTCACCATGGGCCCGGAAGACGCCCTCGAGGCGGTGCGGCTGCTGAAGCCGAAGGTAGTGGTCCCGATCCACTACGATACATTCCCGGTGATCCGCCAGGACGCCCGGGCCTGGGCCGAGCAGGTCACCGCCCAGACGGGAGTCCGCGCGGTGGCGCTGCAGCCGGGAGAAACAATCGACTACTAAAGGCAAAAGGCTAAAGGCAAAAGGCAAAAGCCGGACCCCTCGTGCGCAGTGCTGCGCCCCCACTCCATAATCTCGACCACGAACCGGAGTAGGATGGCGACACAGCGGTATGAGGGTTCGGAACTTTAGCCTTCAGCCTTTTGCCTTTAGCCTTTAAGGGCCTTTTAACTTTTGCCTTCTGCCTTTACCTGGAGGTGCAGCTCTTCCAGCTGCTCCGGCTCCAGCGGGGCGGGGCACTGGAGCATCAGGTCGTAGCCGGAGGCGGTCTTCGGGAACGCCATCACGTCCCGGATCGTCTCCTCGCCGGCCATGAGCTGGACGATGCGATCGACCCCCGCCGCCATGCCGCCGTGCGGCGGGGCGCCGTAGGAGAGCGCCTTGAGCAGGAAGCCGAAGCGCTCCCACGCCTGCTCCCGGGTGATGCCGATCAGCTCCAGGATCTTGAGCTGCAGCTCCGGGTCGTGGACGCGGATGCTCCCGCTCGCCATCTCCACGCCGTTCACCACCAGGTCGTAGACGGAGCCGGTCACGTTGGTCGGCTCCGTCTCCAGCCGCGCCACGTCTTCCGGCGTCTTCGGCTGGCTGAACGGGTGATGCGACGGCTGCAGGCCGCCTTCGTCGTTCTCTTCTAGCAGCGGGAAGTCGAGCACCCAGAGGAAGTTCCAGGCCCCCTCCGGCGCCAGCTTCAGCACCTCGCCCATGTGCAGCCGCACCCGGTTGAGCGCCTCCGCCACCACCTTCGGCTTGTCGGCGGCGATCAGGATCAGGTCGCCAGGACCGGCGCCCATCCGCTCCCGGATCCGGCTCACCTGCTCTTCCGTCAGGTAGCGCTGGATGCTGGAGCGGTAGCCGCTCTCCTCCAGCTGGATCGAGACGAGCCCGCCCGCTCCGAACCGCTTGGCGATCTGGGTCAGGTCATCCACCTGCTTGCGGCTGTAGGAGGCGCAGCCCGGCACGGCGATCCCCTTGATCTGGCCGCCGGATTCCAGCGCGTTCTGGAAGACGCGCAGCTCGCTCCCGGCCAGGAGGTCGGCCAGGTCGTGCAGCTCCATCCCGAAGCGGGTGTCCGGCTTGTCGCTGCCGAAGCGCGCCATCGCCTCCGCGTAGCTCATCCGCGGGAACGGGAGCGGCAGGTCGATTCCCATCCCGGCCTTGAAGAGGCGCGCGAAGAGCCGCTCTCCCAGGTCGAACACGTCTTCCTGGCGAACGAACGACATCTCCAGGTCGATCTGGGTGAACTCCGGCTGCCGGTCGGCGCGGGACGACTCGTCCCGGAAGCAGCGCGCGATCTGGAAGTACTTCTCCACGCCGCTCACCTGCAGCATCTGCTTGAAGAGCTGCGGGCTCTGCGGCAGCGCGTAGAAGCCGCCGGCGAAGACGCGGGAGGGCACCACGAAGTCGCGCGCGCCCTCCGGCGTGCTCCGGATGAGACACGGCGTCTCGATCTCCCAGAAGCCTTCCTCGTCCAGGAAGTCGCGGCATGCCTTCACCACCACGTGGCGCAGCTCCAGGTTGGAGAGCATCCGGGGCCGCCGGAGGTCGAGATACCGGTACTCCAGCCGCAGCTCCTCGGAGACGCGCTCGTCGGTCACCAGGAACGGCGGCGTGAGCGAGGCGTTCAGGATCTCCAGCTCCGTGGCGCGCAGCTCGATCTCGCCGGTCTCCAGCTTCGGGTTGACCGTCCCCTCGGGGCGGGCGCGGACCACGCCGGTCACGCGCACCACGTACTCGCCGCGGCAGCGGTCCGCCACCGCATAGGCCTCCGGCGTCTCCCCGGAGTCGAAGACCGTCTGGACCAGCCCGCTGCGGTCCCAGAGATCGATAAAGATCACCCCGCCCTGGTCCCGGCGGCGGCGCACCCAGCCGGCGAGCGTGACGGTTTCTCCAACGTGAGCGGCGCGGAGCGTGCCGGCGCCGTGTGTACGAATGGCCATGGTCCGATCCTGTGCGTTGCGCCCGTCCGCGGGCGAGGCGCGGCAGCGCGCCTGCAAATGCTATCCCACGACGGGACGGGAATGGGAGTAGCTCCCGGACACCCGGAAGCAAGGCCTGCAGGAGGCCGGTGGACGGCAGCCGTTTACGCCCGGCGCCGTCCGAGGGGACCACGCCGGGCTAGAGGTCGACGTCCTTCGCCGCCCGGGAGCGCCGGGGGCGGAGGCTGGCCTGTGGGGAAAGGAGGTTCAACACGACGGATCCGAAAGCGAGCCGCCGCAGGCGCGGCAGCACTGCGGCCAGTCTACCGGAAACCGCGCACTTTGGGAAGGCTGGAGCAATCCGCGCGGGAGCAGGATTGCCGTAGACGGAGGGCGCTCTTTCCTCTCCCCTCTTCCATCTCCCCAGCAGGTACAAAAGAAAGGCGGCTCTGGCTTGCAGAGCCGCCCAGTTACTGAAAGGAGTGTCAGCAACCGAAACGCATGCTAATTATCGGCGCGGGGCGGAAATCTGTAGGGCGAAATGCTCACTTTCGCACGGGGAAATCACAGCGGTTCCAGAGCGAAGCGCATCCCCCTCATTCCCAGTCCCATCCCCCCATCTCCTGAAAAGGGTTCGGAAAGCCGCCTCACGCGAGATTCGCCCGCTGGCGGGCCCGCCGCGCGCGGATCCAGCGCCGGAGCATCACCACGGCGGCGGTGAGGCCGAGGACTGCCACCAGGGGCGCGACCACGGCGAGGATCACTCCGAGGAAGGCGATCAGGTCTTCTACGAAGCTCAAGATCGGATTGCCGGCGCCCGCCGTGAGGCTGGTGCTCGCCACCCGGGTGCCCGCCTTGGCGAGATGGAGCCCGCCGGCGATCGGCGCGCCGACGATGATCCCGGCCGCTACCGCGTAAGTCGGCGAGAGCTGCGAGAAGGCGCCGATCGCCACCAGCGCCCCCGCCGCCGGGCGGGCGACGGTGTAGAAGACGTCGAGGGCGTGGTCGACCACCGGGATCTTGTCCGCCATGATCTCGGCCACGGTGGCGATCCCGAAGACGAGGAGCGCCTCGTTGGAGCCGACCCAGCCGTACCACCCCTCCACCGGCCACCACCCGGCCCGCACCGCGATTCCCGCGGTGAGCAGCGGCAGGAACGCGCGCAGGCCGGCGCACGCCGCCAGGCTGATTCCCATCAAGATCGCCCCGACCGGGGTCAGGTCCCACGCAGGCATGTCGTTTCCCCTCCACTCCACGCACTCTTACCGCTCAGTGGCATATTCTCTAACGCGCGCCGCCCCCGGTGGTTGCGTGGGGGAGATCTGACAATTCCGCCCGGGTCCGGCAAAGTGGAGTCAGTTCTCTCCCCTCGCGAGGTGCCGGAATGCCCGACGCCCCCCTACCGCTCGAAAGTCCCTCCCGCACCCTGCCGCCCCGTCTGCCGCCCGCGCCGCCCGGCACCGGGGATTGGGGCGGCGATGACGACGATCGCTCCACGCCCTGGAGCCAGCGGATCGCCCTCTGCCTGCTGTCCGGCCGCCGCGCGCTGGAGCAGATCCGGCTGGCGCTGGAGGTGCGGGAGGGCGGGACCCGGCCGGAATTCGACTGCGCCGGGGCGCTGGAGGTGGAGAAGAAGGGAGTAGCCGCGTGCGTCGCCGGCGTGCTGTCGCTGCTTGCGAGCCCGCCGCTCCGGAGCAGCGGCATGGGGACGGCGCCGCGCGGCTCACTCTTTGAAGAGGAGTTTGTCGAGCGCCTCCACGGGCAGCTGCTCTCCCTGCTCGGCGTCGGTGTCGACCCCCTCCTGATCGACAGCGTGCTGAGCACCGAGGTCTTCCAGCGCTGCGCCCGAGAGGAGCGGGTCAGCTCCGAGGAGCTTCCCCCACGCTACCGGCTGCCGGAGGCCCCCGCCTGCTTCACCGGGGAAGCAGCCCAGCTTCCGGGGCTGGTCGTCATCCTCGCCGCCTTCCGCGCGCTGCAGGAGGAGGCGGAGCGCGACGAAGGCTACGCCGACCTGTTCACCCTGGAGCGCGGCCTCTACCGCCGCTACCTCGCGCTGCTCTGGGCGGTGTTCCACGCCAACCCGTCGCTGGTGGTCCTTTCGCTGCCGTGGACGGAGAGCCGGCTCGTCCGCCTGCTCGAGGATCTCCACTCCGAGGTGATCACTCTCCGGTTGACCGCTGAAACCGTCGACGTATTCCCGGAGGAGCGAGAGCTCTCCGACGAGCTGCGCGCTTCCGCCGAGCGGTCCCGCAGCCGGGCGCTCCTGCTGCTCCTGCGCGTCGAAGCGTGGCTCGGACGCCCGGGACCGGGAGGCCCCGGCGAGCGCGCGGCGTTTCTCTCGTGCTTCCGGGACGCGCTGCAGCCGCTGGTCCGCGGCCCGGAGGAGGAAGCTCCCGCGCGGGTGTCCGCTCCGCGCTACCAGCTCTGCGGCGGCTCGGCGGACGACCTCGCCCGTTTTCCCGGACCGGCCTTCGCGGAGGCGCTGATCTCCGACTTCCGCACCGCACTCACGGAGCTCGACTGGCGGAGCCTGCCGGCGGCGGAGCGTCTCCTGGGCAACGCCGCCGCGCTTCTTTTCGGCGCCACGCTCGCCGAAGAGCTGTCGGGGGCGCGGTAGGGGGAGCGTGAACCCGGCACCTCGGGCCCGGGTGGGGGAGGGCTGACAATCCGCGTCAATTCCGGCAAAGTGGAGTCATCTCTTTCGCTCGCGAGGTGCCGGTATGCCGGATGCTCCCCTGCCGCTCGAGAGTCCATTCCGTACCGAGCCGCCGCGCTACCCGCCGGCGCCGCCCGGAACCGGAGACTGGGGCGGCGACGCCGGGCGTCCGCAGTCGTGGAGTCAGCAGGTGCGGATCTGCCTGCAGTTAGGGCGTGAGGCGCTGGAACAGGCCCGAAGAGAGCTTCAGGCGCGGGAGCTGGGGGCGGACTCGGCGGGGGACTGCGCCAGCATCCTGAAGGTGGAGCGGCAGGTGGTGACGCTCTGCGCGACCGCCGCCCACACCTATGTCGTGAACGCGCCCCCGGAGAGCGTACGGCCCGATCCCAACCGCTCCGAGCCGGGAGGCGACGAGGTGTTTCTCGCCCGCTTCCGCGGGCACCTGCTCTGCCTCCTCGGCATGGGAGTCGAGCCGGAGGTGCTGGACCGCGCGCTCGGTACCGACGTCTTCCGCCGCCGCGGCGAGGCGGAGCGCGCGCCGGGGCAGCCGGTTATCCCGCGCTACTCCCTTCCCACCGGACCATGGCTCACGCTGGAAGAGGGACTCACGCTGCCCGGACTGGTCTTCGCCGCGGCCGCCTTCCGGGCGCTGCAGCGGGAGGCGGAGCGGGACGAGAGCTACTCCGATCTGGAGACGCTGGAGCGCGGCCTCTACCGCCGCTACCTCGCGACCCTCTGGGCGGCGCTGCTGGCGGAGTGATGGGGATCCGGCAGGCGCAGCATCCCAAAAGGAGGCGACCATGCAGCGGACCCGGATACCGCTACCACTGACCGGACGCTGGCTCCGCTACTTCCTCCGCACGCTGTTCGCGGCGTTGGTGCTCCTCTGGCCGCTCATCGTCTTCCTCTCGCGATGACCCGGCTCGGTCTCCGGCCCGTTCCCAGAGGGAGCGCAGTAGAATAGAGCACGGACCCTGTGCCTCAATTCTCAGCGCCGTCGGCGCTCTCCGCGGTGAATCCCCTCATGCAAGACTGCAGCGTGATCTTCCTGGCCGGCGGGCGGAGCAGCCGCATGGGCACCCCGAAGGCATGGCTCGAGCTCGAGGGCCGGCCGCTCCTGGCGCACCTGGTGGAGCGGATGCTCGGGACCTTTCCGGAAGTGGTGGTCGTCGCCGCGCCGGGCCAGGAGCTGCCGCCCACGCCGGCCCGCGTGGTCTACGACGAGCAGCCGGGGGAGGGGCCGGTCGCCGGGCTGGTGGTCGGGCTGCGGGAGGTCACCCGCCCGCTCGCCTTCGCGGCGTCGTGCGACGTTCCCTTCCTCTCGCCGGGGCTGGCGGCGCACCTCGCCGGGCTGGCGGGCGACGAGTACGACGTGGTGGTGCCGGAGTGGCAGGGCCGCATCCATCCGCTCCACGCGGTCTACCGCGCGTCCGTGCAGCCGCTGCTGGCGGAGCAGCTTGCCGCCGGGATGCGGCGCCCGGTGGCGCTCTACGAGCGGGTGCGGACTCGCACCGTGCGCGAGGATGAGCTGCGCGCGCGCGACCCGGAGGGACTCTCGTTCCTGAACATGAACACGCCGGAAGAGTACGAGCGCGCGAAGGAGCGGTGGGCCGCGTGGACCCGGACGCGATCGAAGTAGAGCTGCTCGGCGTGGCCCGCGTCCTGGCCCGGCGCGAGACGATCCCGCTTTCCGTCCCGCAGCCCGCCACCCTCGCCGGAGTCGGCGCCGCGCTCCTGGGGCAGGCCCCCGCGCTCGCCGGCACCGTGCTCCACCCGGACGGCACCCTCCGCCCCGGCTACGCCTATTCTCGCGCCGGCAAGTCGCTCCTCCACAGCCCGGATGAGCCGGTCCACCCCGGCGACCGCCTCCTGCTCCTCTCCATCATCGCCGGAGGTTGAGCCTTTCCGGACCGGTGTAAGAAAGGGGATCAGGGGGATGGTAGGGGATAGGGGGATGGAACTAGGTCGGAGTGCAGAGGGCGGAGTGCAGAGGATCGAACCCCTCGTACACAGGGTTTGAATTCCGCACTCCGAACTCCGCCCTCTGCACTTGAGACATCCCCTTATCCCCCCTATCCCCATATCTCCCTTCTTACACCTCCCCCTTCAGGCCTCTCGCCAGTCTGTCATGTCGATCCGTTTTAGCTCGGTCTGGAGATCGGCTCCTTCGTAGAACCAGAGGCCGCCGCGGAGGCGCTGGGTCTCGCCGGGGGCGCAGTCCGGGTACTTCGGGTCGGAGTGGAGGCAGGGGCAGGGGGGATTGCCCCAGGCGCGGTGGCACGGGTCCCAGGCGGTAATGATCCAGCGCTTCTTCTCCGCGTCGTGGCAGGCGACGTAGGGCGGCTGGAAGACCTTGTTCTCGTTCGTGAGCTGCTCGAAGCCGGAGAGGCCCTTCAGCATCAGGCAGTTCTGCACCCGCAGGTCGGTCAGCCGCTCCGGGGTGCCGTTGGTGAGCCACTGCTCCATCCGCAACCGGTCCCGCTGCGGCGTCACGCGAGTGCCGAAGACGATGCCGTTCGGCAGGCGCCGCTCCATCTCCAGCACGCCGCTCTCTCGCCGCTGCCACTCCTGCGACTTCAGCTCGACGCCGCGCTGGCTCCAGATCGTGGGAACGTGGACGTGCGCCAGGTAGGTGAGGCCGAGGTTCGACCAGATCGCCTCCGGCACGTCGGCCACCGCGTAGCTGGTCGGATCCCACGGGGCGAAGACGCTCACCTTCGTCTCCCGCTGCGGGTTGATGGCACCCTCGAGGAACTGGATGCGAGGGTGGCGCCCACCGGGGTAGGGCAGCACGTGGATCGGCGCGTCCCTTTGGCGCTCCGGGCGGTTGGTGTAGTCGATGCCGAATTCACCGCGCAGCCGGGAGACCTCCGGGAGGGGCATTCCGAAGACTGCGGCGATCTCCTCGTCGCTGTAGTGGTGGTACCAGATCATGTTCTCGAGCCACGCTTTTAGCTCGCCTCGAGACTGGGTCGGCCGCGGTTCCATCGCGAGTCTCCGGGTCGAATCACGGGCCGGGAGTAACCTCCGGCGGGCGGCAATCGTAATCACATTCGGCCCCCGCGTCACCCCTCCTCCAAGCACGCCAGGAACCAGGTCCCGATGAGTTACGAGCCCACCGATGAAGTTCGAGTGCGCCCCCGGGGCTGGAGCCGCCGCGTGGTGGGAGGGCTCGGCTGCGCGGCCGGTCTGCTGGTGCTCGTGGTGGCGGGGCTGGCGCTCGCCGGGGGCGGTCCGGTCTCCCAGCCGGTGCGGCTCGCGAACGGAGAGACGGTGACGCTGGAGGCGGTGACCGTCGGAACGCAGCCGTATGTCTCCGGCACCCCGTGGCAGCGCGTGCTCCACGGCCTGCTTCCCGGCAGCCTGAAGCAGCGCTCCGGCGCGCGCACCTACCAGGCCAGCGATCCGCGCATGGTCACCTTCTGGGTGCGGCGCGCGAGCGTTGCTTCCCCGGGTCAGCCCGCTTCGCTGCAGGCGATGCCGTTCGACGAGCATGGCTGCACCGGCCCGCTGGTTTTCGGGCAGGGCCTCGGTGAGAGCCTGGAGCGGTACGAGCTGCGGGCGCTTCCTCGCCGCGGCGAGCGGGTGGGGCTCCGGTTCGGCCGGACCGTGGACCCGTCGCGCCCCGATAGTAAATGGGAAGTGCTGGGGGAGATCTCCACGCCCAATCCGATCCCGCGGCCGCTGCCGGTCTGGCCGCCGACGCGCACGCCGGTCACCGGAACGGCGGACCGCCTCTCGGTGCAGATGCTGGAGCTGAAGGCGGGAGTGGATCCGGGCGAGCTCAACCTCAACCCTGGCCCGGAGATGGTCTACTGGTCTGCGCGCTATCGCATCTTCGAAGACGGCAAGCCGACTCGCGCCTGGTCCGGCTCTCCGAGCGAGATGGAAGACGCCACCGGCAACCAGTGGTACTCCGGATCGGTGGGGTACAGCGAGGAGCCGGACGTGCGGGTCCTCCACTTCACCAACCCCCGCTGGAGGGATGAGAGCTCTCTCAAAGTAGGCTTCTCGCTCTACCGCACCCCGGAAGCGCGGTTCACGCCCGCCGAGACGTGGTCGGTGAAGCGGATCCCGATCCCCACCGGAGACAGCGTGGTCACTCTGGGGCGCAGCGCTACAGTCAATGGCCTGCCGCTCGGGTTGGTAGCGATCTATGGCCCGCAGGCGAAGCTCCCGCAGAACCTGCCCTTCGGCGGCGGCGAGGGACAGGTCCGGCTCGTGATGCGGGGTGCCGGCGCGCCCCCTCCACTGTGCATGGAGATGGTGCGCCGCGCCACGGACAACACCGGCCGCGAGGTGCGGCTGCAGAACACCGCGATGACCAGCAACGGCCAGGAGCGGCAGATGCTTTACCGGGTGGACGCCCCCGCCGGGGCGACCCACTTCGACCTGGAGTACGTGGTCCACTACGGCAAGAAGGTCGAGATGACCGTTCCGATCACCCGCTGACGAGTGTTGAATGACGAGGGCGGGGGCCCGCCCGGCCGCGAGGCATTGAAATACCTCGCTGGACGGCCTGCGGCCACGCGTCCTCCGGACGCCTTCGGAGCCCGCCGACCGTGTGGCCTCACAAGAGGCAGTACGTTAGAAGCGGCAGCCGGCGCGGGGAATCTGGAATCCAGAGCCTGTGCGGAACCATAATCTCTCATCCGACCGACTGCTTCTGCTCTCACGCCTACTCATGCCCTTCTTACCCATCCGACTCCGTCGCCCCGGCGCCTCCCGCCTGACCGTTGCCCTGGCCGCGCTGCTCTTTGCCGCGCCGGCGGTGGCTGACTGGACGCAGTGGCGGGGTCCGCGGCGGGACGGCACGGTCGTCGACTTCCAGGCGCCCGCGCAGTGGCCGGCGGCGCTGGCGCAGCGGTGGAAGGTGGAGGTGGGCGAGGGGCACTCTTCACCGCTCCTGGTGGGCGACCGCGCCTTCCTCCACTCCCGGCAGGGAGAAGAGGAGGTGGTGCGCTGCCTCGATGCCGCCACCGGGCGGGAAATGTGGAAGCAGAGCTACCCCGCGTCGTACGAGATGCACCCGGCGGCGCGCGGTCACGGCAAGGGACCGAAGTCGACCCCGCTCTGCGCGGAGGGCCGTCTCTACACGCTGGGGATCAGCGGCATCCTCTCCTGCTTCGACGCGAAGGACGGCTCCGTCGTCTGGCGCAAGGAGTTCTCCCAGGAGTACCCGAAGACGTCGCCGCTCTACGGCACCGCCGTCTCGCCGCTGCTGGCGGACGGGCTGCTGATCGCACACGTGGGCGGGCACGACGGCGGCGCGCTGACCGCGTTCGACGCGAAGACCGGCGCCGTCCGCTGGCGCTGGGCGGAAGACGGGCCGGCCTACTCCTCCCCGCTCGTCGTGACGATCGACGGCGTGCGGCAGCTCGTGACGCAGACCCAGGGGCGGTGCGTGGGGCTGTCGCTGGCCGACGGGACGCTCCTCTGGAGCCTGTCGTTCAAGACGCCGTTCGACCAGAACTCGATCTCCCCCGTGCAGGCGGGCGACCTCCTCGTCTTCGGCGGCACCCGCCAGCCGACCTTCGCGGTGCGCGTGCGGAAGGTGGGGGACGGGTGGCAGGTCGACCGCGCCTGGGACTCCCGGGATGCGACCTTCTACATGAGCACGCCGGTCTACCGCGACGGCAAGCTCTACGGCTTCTCCGAGCGGCAGCGCGGCCAGTTCGTCACGCTCGACGCCGCCACCGGCAGGCTGCTCTGGGAGGGCGGCGCGCGCAGCGGCGACAACGCCGCCCTCCTGCTGGCGGACGGCTACCTGCTGGGCCTCACCACCGACGCAGACCTGCTGGTCTTCCGACCGGAGGGGGAGGCCCTCACCGAGGTCGCCCGCTACGAAGTGGCGGAGAGCCCAACCTGGGCGACCCCGGCGATCGACGGCCGCCGCATCCTGATCAAGGACCTGGACAGCCTGGTCCTCTGGGAGCTGCCGCGGTAGGGGAAGCGGAGCTCGATCAGGCGAAGTCGTAGCCCTGGATCCCGAAGTGGTCCGCGTAAGCCTTCGCCGTCGCGGCGGTTACCAGCGCCATCGTCACCAGCACGCCCACACAGAGCGCGGCGACGCCGATGGAGATGATCATCTGGTAGAGGAACGCCGTCAGGATGAACATCAGCGGGTTGCGGCGCACCACCTCCCACGACGCGGAAATGGCTTCCGCAGGGTTGGCGTTGCGCGCGGCGATGTGCGGGAACGAGAAGAACAGGATCCCGCCGATGATGCTGTTGACGACGAACTGGATGCCGTTCGAGAGGAGATTGAGCCCCATCACCGCGCCGAAGTTGTCCCCGACCGTCGCCTGGGCGCCCATCAGCGGGAGGGTGAGCGCGAGGCTGACCGCCATCTGCACGCCGAAGATCAGCAGCCCGAGCAGGAACGCGTTCAGGAAGCGGCGGAAGCCGTCGAACATGTTGCCGACTTCGACCACCCCGTACTGCATCTTGCGGAACGCCATCATGTACATCCCGCAGAGCAGCGGCGGCAGGCAGACGTAGCAGCTCAAGCCGGACAGCAGGAAGAGAAGCAGCGAGGCGACGCACCAGGTGATCAGGTCCTTCTCAATGATCTGCCAGCCCGCCGTGAGCCAGCCGCCCACGTCGACCGTTCCGGTGCCCGCCAGCGGCGCGCCGCCGCCCATCGCCGTGGCGCCTTCCATCTCCGCCAGCTTGCGGTCGCGGCAGGGTCCGCAGTAGCGCTGTCCCAGGAACTCCACCAGACAGGCATCACAGAACGGGCCGCCGCAGCTCGGGCACCGCTGCTCCGTCTCGACGACCGGGTGGTTTACGCAGTAGGCCATCCGTCTCTCCCAGGCGGCAAAAACGCCGCGCCGCCCCACGGTTCTCCATGGAACGGCGCGGTTCCTCGGGAGTTGCGCCGGCACCTCTGCGTTGGCCGCGTCGGACGCTATGCCGCCAGCTTGCGGAGCACGGCTGCGAGCTCCGTCCCGAGCTTCCCGATCGAGGCCTGCTGCCGCTCCTCGCGGAGCTGCCCTTCCTCATCGAACGCCTCGTGCGCCCTGGGGACGGCGACCTGGCCCGGCAGCACCAGCACCCCGATGTTCTCCAGGATCGCCCGCACGTGCACCAGCCCGCGCAGGCCGCCGAGGGCCCCCGGGGAGGCGCTCATCAGCGCGGCGACCTTACCCTGATACGCCGCCAGCGCCGGCTCGTCCGGCTCCGGGCGGGAAACCCAGTCGAGCGTGTTCTTCAGGGCGGCGGTGATCGAGCTGTTGTACTCCGGAGCCGAGATCAGCAGGCCGTCATGCGCTTTGAACAGCGCCTTCAGCCGCCGCGCGTTCTCCGGCAGCCCTTCCGCCTCTTCCAGGTCGCCGTCGTAGATCGGCAGCGGGTACTCGCGCAGGTCGAGGTAGGTCACCTCGGCGCCTGCCTCCCGTGCCGCCCGCGCGGCGATCCGGACCAGCGTCTTGTTGTACGAGCCGGCGCGCAGGCTGCCGGCGAAAGCGAGGATTCGGGGGGTTTTCACGGTCGTCTCTCCAGGGGTGTTCGTTGACTTGACTTACGCGGGTGAGGAGAGGGAGGCGGGCTCCCTCTCCGGTTTGCGGACTTAGGCGAGGTCGAAGAGCAGCACTTCGGCGTCGTCCACCGCGAGCAGGCGCAGCTCCGTCTCCGCCTCCACCACGCCCGCGTCTCCGGCCGCCAGCGGCGTGCCGTTCAGCTCCGCCGTGCCGCGGGCCACGTGGACCCACGCCCGGCGGCCCGGGGCCAGCGAGTGACTCGCCTCCTGTCCGGCGCGCAGCCGGCCCTGGTAGACCGAGGCGTCCTGGTGGATCACCAGCGAGTTGTCCCGGCCGTCCGGCGACACGATCAGGCGCAGGCGCCCCTCCAGCTCCTCTCCGAAGCTCTTCTCCCGGTACTCCGGCTGCAGCCCCGCGCGCTCCGGCAGAAGCCAGACCTGCAGCAGGTGCAGCGGCTCCTCGGCGGAGGGGTTGAACTCGCTGTGCAGGATGCCGCGTCCCGCCGTCATGAGCTGCACGTCGCCCGGCCGGATGACCGACCCGCTGCCGAGGCTGTCCCGGTGCTCCACGGCACCGTCCAGCACCACCGTCAGGATCTCCATGTCCCGGTGCGGGTGCATCCCGAAGCCGCCGCCCGGGGCGATCCGGTCGTCGTTCAGCACTCGCAGGCTGGAGAACCCCATCTGCTCCGGATCGAAGTACTCCGCGAACGAGAACGAATGGCGGCTGTCGAGCCACCCGGTCCGCGTCACGCCCCGCTCTTCCGCGCGTCTCACTCGGATCATCGCTTCCTCCGTTAGATGTTCTTTCACTTAATGTCGAACTAATGGGGCTGAAGAAAGGCGCCTCTTACGGCGCCCCGAGCCCCAGCTTCTTGCAGAGCCGGCCCAGCTCCGCCAGCTCTTCCGGCTCCAGCACCGACATCCGCGCCGCAATCGCCGCGGCGTGCTCCGGAAAGAGCCGCTCGATCAACTCCCGTCCCGTGTCGGTGAGGTGGACCGTGATGTACCGCCGGTCTTCCGCGCTCCGCTCCCGCCGCACCAGCCCCCGCTTCTCCAGGTTGTCCACCACCATGGTGACGTTGCCGGTGCTCTTCAGCAGCTTCTCGCCCAGGTCCCGCTGGCACATCGAGCCGCGGTGCAGGAGCGCCTCCAGCGCCCCGAACTGGCTCCAGGTGAGCCCGGCCGCCACGATCCGGCTGTTCAGCCCGCTGGTGACCGCCTCCGTAGCCCGGAGCAGCTTGATGTAGCTGTCCAGCGCGGCTCGTACTGCTTCCCCGCCCTGGTAGTGAGTCCCCATAACCGCTCCAGTCTAAATAGTTCAACGTTAATTTACCACCTCCCGGCGCACGTGTCAACCCCTGGCGAAGATCGATCGGAGGCCGAGGCGGGAGGACGTATTCCGTATCGCGTATTGCGTAAGTGCGGCGGGTTCCGCTCGGCGGAGACGGACTGCCGAGCGGGAGGCTGGTGGTGCGGTGGCGCAGAGCTTGCGCCGCCCGGCGCGGCGGGCCGTGAACGACCCGCCTGTTGTGGACGCTGAAGCGCCCTGGGCCTCCGCAATGGCTCTCGTGAGACCAGGGCGCTTCAGCGTCCTTCCCTGCAGACAGGGTGCTCCTTCAGAGGCACCCGTCCGCCAGACGCATCTGCGCAGACGAAACCGTGTCAAAGCGTTCCGCCCGGCAGTGGCTTCGCGCAGAGCGCTGCCAGCCCGCCGCTACGCAATACGGAATACGAAATACGTCACCCTCTCGCCCGGCGGCTGGGGAGCCATCGCCGGCGCGGAGCGGGGGATTCCGCCTGCGTCTCGGTCTCCAGGTGGAGCTCTTCCAGCGCGCGGGTGGGGCCGCCGCCGGGGCCGCGAAGGTTTCCGAGGACCGCAGTGCGGACCATCAACAGCTCGCCGACGTTCTCCATCGTGAGCAGGCCGACCAGCCGCCCGTCCCGGACCACCGGGATCGACTGCGCCTCTTGCTCCCGCATCTGCTGGAAGGTGTCTTCCAGCCACTGGTCCGGGTGCACCGGTGCCGGCGCCGGCTTCATCGCTTCGAAGATCCGTCCTTCCGGTCCCAGCTTCTCCAGCGCCTCGATCAGCGCGCTGCGGGTCAGGATCCCCACCACGGCGCCCTCCTCGTCGACCACCGGGTAGTCGTGCTGGGCGCCGGCGAGGAGGCGGTCGACCGCCACCGCCAGCGGAGATTGCGGCGAGAGCGTGCCGAACTGGGTCATCATCGCGCCGGAGACCGGCACCCCGCGGAACGCCAGCTCCGCCTGCACCGTCGCCGCCTCCTGCCCCGCCCCCATGTAAACGAAGAAGGCGATGAAGAGCAGCATCGGGTTGCCCATCAGCCCCAGAAACCCGAAGAGGAACGCCATTGCCTGCCCCACGGTCGCCGCGGCGTTGGTCGCCCGCTCGTACGGCATCCGGGTCGCCAGCAGCGCGCGGAGCACGCGGCCGCCGTCCATCGGGAAGGCCGGGAGCAGGTTGAAGAGCGCCAGGAACAGGTTCACCCAGAGCAGCCGCGCGAAGAGGTTGCCCTCCAGCGAGAGCATCACTTCCCAGCCGCGCATCGTCCCGGTGAGCGAGAGCAGCACCCAGAGCACCGCCGCGATCACCACGTTCACGGCCGGGCCGGCGAGCGCGATCGTCAACTCCTGGGAGGGCTCCCGCGGGATCCGCTCCAACCGGGCGATCCCGCCGATCGGGTAGAGCGTGATGTCGCGCGTGTCGATCCCGTACCGCTGCGCCGTCAGCGCGTGTCCGAACTCGTGGAGCACCACGCAGGCGAAGAGCATCAGGATAAAGACGACGCCCAGGAGCGCCACGCCCCACCCGTGCCCCTGCAGCAAGTGGATCGCCAGGATCCACCCTACGATCAGCAAGAAGGTCGCGTGTATGTAGACCGCGATCCCGCGGTAGCTTCCGATCTTCCAGGACCAGCTCATGCTAAGCCTCGATTCTCCCGCTCCCCGGGCAGCCGCGCGGCTCTCTGTGCCTCCGGGGAGCCGCTCAGGCTCACTATACCCGGGTAAGGGGGTACGCCCTTCACGAACAAGAGGGGAGAGGGAAGACTCCCCGGTGGGGTGCTCGGCCTACCGAGGAGCAGCTCTTTCTTCTTTCATCTTCCTTCTCCCCGCTTGTCCCGCTTGACGGAGGGAAGAGGGAGCGCTATAGTGGGCTGCGGAAGCGAACCATGCGAGTGGAACAACTCCAACCGCAAAATGGCTGGTGGTGGCGGCAGAACTGATCTCTGTCCGCTGCCGTTGACGTTTCCGACAACTTTCAGGCCGTGGGCAGAGCGCCCCGGCCCTTTTGCATGGGCAAGGCCGAGGGCGAGTGACGCCCCGGCCTTTTCGTGTTCTTGAAGGCGGAGCTTCAGAAGGATGAAGGATGAGGGATGAGGGATGAATTCCGAACCCCTGGCACGCGAGAGCTGCTCGCGTGGCGAGACGGGTGCCGGTTCGGTCTGCCTCTTGAGTAAGAGTATGAGAACGAGTAAGAGTAGGAGTCTAGGTTCGGAAGGTTCCCATCCCCACATCTCCGTTCCCCATCCCCACATCCCCTTTTCTTACACTTCAGCGATGGTCTCGCGGGAGAGACGATGATGCATACGCCGAGCCTGGAACAGTTCTTAACCCGCTGCGAGCAGGGGAACCTGGTGCCGGTCTACCGGGAGATCCTGGCGGACCTGGAGACCCCGGTCAGCGCCTTTCTCAAGATCGGCGGCGGTGCCAACTCCTTCTTGCTGGAGAGCGTGGCGGGCGGCGAGCAGATCGGCCGCTACTCGTTCATCGCCGGCGACCCGTCCATGGTGGTGAAGACGAAGGGGCGCGAGGTGGAGATCCGCCGGGAGGGGCGGACGGAGACCCGCACCCTGGCCGACGGGGAGGACCCGCTCCACCTGCTGAAGGAGCTGATGCGCGGCTTCCGGTTCGTGGCGGATCCGGAGCTGCCGCCGTTCTGTGGGGGAGCGGTCGGCTTTCTCTCCTACGACACGGTCCGCTTCTTCGAGCGGCTGCCGGACCTGACGCCGGACGACCGCGGCCTGCCGGACACCTACTTCGTCTTTACCGACACGCTGCTGATCTTCGACCACGTGAAGCACCGGATCAAGGTGCTCTGCCTGGCCCGCGTGGGGAGCGACCCCCGCGCCGCCTACGCGGAGGCGGTGGAGAAGATCGAGCGGCTGGTGGCGCAGCTCAAGCAGCCGCTGCCCCACCCGGAGACGGAGCCCGTGCCGCGGGAGGAGCCGCTGGAGGTGACTTCGATCCCCTCGCGGGAGGAGCACGAGGCGGCGGTCCTGCGCGCCAAGGAGTACATTGCCGCGGGCGACATCATCCAGGTGGTGCTCTCCCGGCGCATGGAGGCGAAGGTCCGCGCCACTCCGTTCGAGGTCTACCGGGCGCTCCGCTCGGTCAACCCGTCGCCCTACATGTTCTTCCTGCAGTTCGAGGACTGCCAGCTCATCGGCGCCTCGCCGGAGACGCTGGTGACGGAGCGGGAGGGCAGCGTGGTGACCCGGCCGATCGCCGGCACCATCCGCCGGGGTAAGACTCTCGCGGAAGACGCGGAGCTGGAGGCGGAGCTGCTCGCCAACCCGAAGGAGCGCGCGGAGCATATCATGCTGGTCGACCTCCACCGCAACGACATCGGCCGCGTCTGCGAGTACGGCTCGGTGCACGTCGACCAGTTGATGGTGACGGAGAAGTACTCGCACGTGATCCACATCGTCTCCAACGTGGTGGGGCGGCTCCGGCCGGAAAAGGACGCCTACGACCTGATCCGCGCCGCTTTCCCGGCGGGCACGCTCTCCGGCGCGCCGAAGATCCGGGCGATGCAGATCATCGAGGAGCTGGAGCCGGTGAAGCGCGGCCCGTACGGCGGCGTGATCGGCTACTTCAGCTACAACGGGAACATGGATACCGCCATCACGCTGCGCACCATCGTGATGCAGAACGGCACCGCGTATATCCAGGCGGGCGGCGGCATCGTGGCGGACAGCGATCCCGAAGCGGAGTACCAGGAGACGGTCAACAAGGCGGGGGCGCTGCTGCGGGCGGTCGAGCTCGCGGAGCGGGGCCTGGAGTAGCAGGGAGCAATCGCGATGATCGTGATGATCGATAACTACGACTCGTTCACCTACAACCTGGTCCAGTACCTGGGCGAGATGGGCGAGGAGCTGCGCGTCTTCCGGAACGACGAGATCACCGTCGAGGAAGTGGAGGCGCTGCACCCGGACCGGCTCATCATCTCCCCCGGGCCGTGCACCCCCAACGAGGCGGGCATCTCCGTGCCGCTCATCCGGCGCATGGCCGGCCGCGTGCCGATCCTCGGCGTCTGCCTGGGCCACCAGAGCATCGGGCAGGCGTTCGGCGGAGAGATCGTGCGGGCGGAGCGGCTGATGCATGGGAAAACTTCCCCGGTCGTCCACCGCGGCGAAGGCGTCTTCCGCAGCCTCCCGAGCCCGTTCGAAGCGACGCGCTACCACTCGCTGCTGATCCGCCGCGAGACGCTCCCGGAGTGCCTGGAGATTACCGCGGAGACCGCGGAAGGCGAGATCATGGGCGTGCGCCACCGGGAGCTGCCGATCGAAGGCGTGCAGTTCCATCCGGAGAGCGTGCTGACGGAGCATGGCAAAGAGCTGCTGCGCAACTTCGTCCACGCGGAGCCGGAGCAGAAGTAGGGCGGGTGGCTCAGGGGCGGATCGATGTCATCGCTGGGTTGGCCGGACCCCGCGAATTCGTCATTCTGAACGCAGTGAAGAATCTCGGCAGCCGTCCTGGCTCGAATTACGCATCCGCGTGACGAGGAGTCGGCCGGGCGGGGCGCTCCCGAACGTGGGGGCTGACCGTGTTCCCGGAGAGCCGAGTAACGGAGATCCTTCACTCCGTTCAGGATGACTGGGGTTGGGAACGGGCGCTGCCGCATTCGTCACGGGCTTCGGACGGGATCGCCTGTCAGGTGCCGGAGCTAGAGTGCAGGTCAGGAGGTGAGCAGACATGAGTGACACACAGGCCCTCTTCACCGAGCGGGTAAACCGGGCCGCCGCCGCGCTGCGGGAGTCCGGGGTCGACGCGCTGCTGCTGACCCCCGGCGCCGACCTCCTCCACCTGACCGGCCTCTCGCACGGGCACGCGGGCGAGAGGCTGCTGGCCTACGTAGTGCGGCCGGACGGCTCCGGGGCGTGGATCTCCCCGGCGATGAACGCGGAGCAGGTGCGGGGGCGTCTGCTGCCGGGGAACAGCCTGCGCGCCTGGACCGACGCCGAGACCTACCTGCCGGCGCTGCGGGAGACGCTGCAGGGCGCGCGGTCGGTCGCCTTCGACGACGAGACCCGCGCCGGGTTCCTGCTCGACCTGCTCTCCGCCCTCCCGGAGGTCCAGGTGCGCCGCGCGAGCGACGTGACCCGCGGGCTCCGGATCCGGAAGGACGAGTCGGAGCTCGGCCTGATGCGGGCCGCGGCCGAGATGGTTGACACCACGATTCCGAAGGCGCTCTCCTTCTGCCGGATCGGCCGCACCGAGTCCGAGATTGCGGCGGACCTCCGGACTGCGCTGGTGCCGTCCGCGGCGGCGGGGGAGGAGGTGGGGGTGGCCTTCACGATCGTGGCGGGCGGACCCAACTCCGCGCTGCCGCACCACGACACCGGCTCCCGGGCGCTGCAGCGGGGCGACGTGGTGATCCTCGACTTCGGCACCCGCTTCCACGGCTACCACAGCGACATCACCGTCACCGGCTCCGTCGGCGAGCCGGCCGATCCGGAGGTGCGGAAGGTCTACCGGGTGGTCTGGGAGGCGCAGCAGAAGGCGCTGGAAGCGGTGCGCCCCGGCGTCACCTGCGAGGCGCTCGACCGTGCCGCGCGAGAGCAGATCACGGCGGCCGGTTACGGCGAGTACTTCCTCCACCGCACCGGTCACGGCCTGGGTCTGCAGGTCCACGAGCCGCCCTACCTCGTGTCCGGCAACACGGAGCGGCTGGAAGAGGGGATGACCTTCAGCGTCGAGCCCGGCATCTACCTCGCCGGCCGCATCGGCGTGCGGCTGGAGGTGATCGCCGCCGTCACCGCCGACGGGGTGAGCCTCATCAACGCCCCCAGCGCGCCCGAGCTGCCGGTGGTAGAACAATAGCGTTCGGTGAGCGGGGGAGCGGCCGGCGCGGAAGCGGGCCTGGAGATCTGGAGGCGACGGGATGGTGCGGGATCTGCTGGGGAGACTGGTGGAAGGGCGGAGCCTGGACGAGGAAGAGGCGTCGTTCCTGATGGGCCACATGATGTCCGGCGAGGCATCCCCGGCCCTCATCGCCGCGGTGCTGACCGCTCTCCGGATCAAGGGCGAGACCCCGGAAGAGGTGACCGGCTTCGCGCGGGCCATGCGGGAGCACTCGGTCCGCATCGAGCCCCGCTGCGAGCGGCTGGTCGATACCTGCGGCACCGGCGGCGGTAAGGTGACCACCTTCAACATCAGCACGGCGGCGGCGTTCGTGGTGGCGGGAGCCGGGATCTCCGTCGCCAAGCACGGAAACCGCGCGATGACCTCTGCCTGCGGGAGCGCCGACGTGCTGGAGGCGCTCGGCGTGCGGATCGACCTCCCGGCGGAGCGGGTCTGCGCCTGCGTGGAGGAGGTGGGGATCGGCTTCATGTTCGCGCAGGCGCATCATCCGGCGATGAAGCACGTGGCGCCGGTGCGCAAGGAGCTGCCGTTCCGGACCGTGTTCAACTGCCTCGGCCCGCTCACCAATCCCGCGGGCGCGGCGTCGCAGGTGGTGGGGGTCTACGAGCGGAGGCTGGTGCCGCTGGTGGCGGAGGTGCTGCGACGCCTCGGCTGCGAGCGGGCGCTGGTGGTCCACGGCGAGGACGGCCTGGACGAGCTTTCCACGCTGGGACTGACCTACCTGGCGGAGGTGCGGGACAACGCGGTGCACGAGCGGGAGATCAGCCCGGACCAGGTCGGCCTCCACCGGGCGCTGCCGGAGGAGATCGGGCCCGGCGAGAGCCCGGCGGAGAACGCCGAAATCATCCGCGGCATCCTGCGCGGCGCCCCCGGCCCGCGCCGGGACATCGTGCTCCTGAACGCCGCGGCGGCGCTCGTCGCGGCAGGCGCCGCCGACGACCTCCGAGAAGCGATCCCCCTCGCCGCCCGCAGCATCGACACCGGCGCCGCCCTCCGCAAGCTCGAGGCACTGGTCGCTTTTACGAACCGCTAGGGACCAGGAGTCCGTTCCGCCTACGGCACCACGACTGATCCCTGACCCCTGACCCCTGAAACCTGATCCCTCTACGAGATATGTCCGTCCCCTCCATCCTGCAGAAGATCGTCGCGCACAAGCGGCAAGAGGTCGCGGTGCGCAAAGCCGCGCGGCCGGTCGTCTCGCTCGCGGACGCTCCGCCGGTCCGCGACTTCGCCGCCGCGCTCCGCGGTGAGACCGTGCGCCTGATCGCGGAAGTGAAGCAGTCCTCGCCGTCGAAAGGCGTCATTCAGTCGGATTTCGATCCGGTCGCCATCGCCCGCACCTACGCGCAGAACGGCGCCGCCGCGATCTCCGTGCTGACCGACGAGGAGTTCTTCAAGGGGCACGACCGGTACCTGCAGGCGGTCCGCGGCGCGGTCGACGTCCCGCTCCTGCGCAAGGAATTCCTGGTCGACCCGTGGCAGATCGACGAGTCGCGGGCCCTCGGCGCGGACGCCGTGCTGCTGATCGTGGCGATCCTCTCGCCGGAAGAGCTGCGCCACTTCCAGCGCCGCGCGCACGAGCTCGGCATGGCGGCGCTGGTGGAGACCCACACGGAAGAGGAGCTGCGCGTGGCGCTCGAGATCGACGCGCCGCTGATCGGGGTCAACAACCGCAATCTTCACACCTTCGAGACAACGCTGGAGACGACGGAGCGCCTGGCCGCCCTGGCCGGCGACCTGAGCGGGCGCACCCTGGTCAGCGAAAGTGGGATCTACACGGCCGCCGACGTGGCCCAGGTGGCGTCCCGCGGGGCCCGCGCCGTGCTGGTGGGAGAGGCGCTCATGCGCGACCGCGACCCCGCCGCCCGCGTCCGGGAGCTTGCCGGCGTTTCGATTGCCTCGCGTTGACCGGCTAACGAGTGCGGCGACCCCTACTGGGACGGCCGGTCAGGTGAGTCGGCTGTGTGGACCTGGAGGAACGCGACCGGATCGAGGATAGTCAGAGTAGGAAATCGAGCCCGGAACTCCCTGCCCTCATCCCGTTCAGCGTCCATCAGGTGGAGCAAGTCGTTGTCTCTGGTCACGAGGTAATCGGCCTTCGCCGCCAGCGCCAGATCTAGATAGGCCTCATCCTTCGGGTCCCTGGGCAGTGCGACCTGGTGAGGCACGTCAGTAATCAGGATGGCATTCTCGGCGATCAGCTCAAGAAGAGCTTCGACTCGCTCGGGCGTGAGCTGCTGGAACTTTCGGCGCAGCTCCGGTCGGCTCAGCACATCCCGGAGCTCAGAAAGCGTAGCGGAGCTCAGAACCAGCGAGATCTCTCCCGTTTGGAACAGCCGAATGCACGCCCCCGCCGGGCCTCGAACGTTAATCAAGCCCTGCAGAAAGGTGTTGCAGTCAAATACGACCACTGGCGGGTCGCGCATCAGGATGCGCGACCTGGACGCTCCTCATAGGCGGCGTCTCGAGCAGTCTCGATCAGGTGGTCGAGCTCGGATTCGGACATCCCACTCTGATCGAACTCCTGGCGGAGAGGCGCCAGGATCTCGTCCAGGTCGGGGCGTGTGAGGCCGCGCTCGATGAGCCCGCGAGCGAAGTCGGCGGGGTCCTGTCCCTGGCGAGCCGCGCGCTCGCGTAGCTGGCTCTCCTGCTCGGGGGATAGCTGGATCGTGATGGTCACCGCTCGGCCTCCTCTCGTACCATTTGCAGTTCATTCTAGCCGGACTGCCTGTCCGGTGCGACCAAGCTCCGCGCCTGGAAAGAATCCCCCCATGCTGACTCCTGCCGAGCTCTACGGTCCGTGGCCCGTGGAAGGGTACGTCGTTCGGATCGACTTCGAGGACGGCGTGCGCCTGGTGGCGGAGCGGGAGGGGCAGCGGCTGGCGTCGCTGCCGGCGGCGGTGCGGGCGAGCGGGGAGATGGCGTGGATCCGCCTGGCGAAGGAGGCGGCGGAGCAGCACCAGCGGCAGCTCAAGGCGCTGCTGGAGAACGCGATGGTGGAGGGGATCCCGTTCACCGCGGAAGACCTGGCGACCCTGGCGCTCGATCCGCTCGGCCGCAGCCTGATGGGCCGGATCCTCTTCGAGCGGGATCGGGTGGTCGGTGTGCCGGTGCCGGACGACTGGCTGATGTTGACGCTGGAGGGCCACCTGCTCCCCCTGGAGTCGCCGCTGAAGGTGGTGCACCCGGTCCTGCTCCGCTCCATGGGTCGACTGGACGGGTGGAACGCCTGGCTGAACCGGGCGCCGTTCACGCAGCCGATCAAGCAGCTCCGCCGGGAGCTGTACGGCATCTCCCCGCGCGACCGGGAGACGCCCGGCTGCACCGCCCGGCTGGCCGGCGAGCAGGTGCGGTGGGACCAGTCGCGCGCGCTGCTGGAAGGGCGCGGCTGGTACCGCGTGACCAAGACCGGCGCGGAGCGGCAGTTCCGGAGCGCGCGCCTGACGGCCTTTCTGGAGTTTCGCACCCCTGCGGCGAGGGGATTCAGCAAAGAGGACGTCGTCCTCGGCCGGCTCTACTTTCTGCCTGCCGGCGAGCGCGTGGTGAACCGCGCCCGCCCCGGCCTCCCGCTCGAGCGAGTGCCCGCGGTCGTGCTCTCGGAGGCGCTGCGAGACGCCTCCCTGGTGGCGCAGGTGGCCGGCACGATCCGCGAGACGTAACGAGTCAGGACTGAGTGGGGGAGTGGGGGCAAGGGAGAGTCGGAGAAATTGTCTGCGAGAGCGGCGCTGTTTTGCCGGGGACACCGACCTTCCCGGAGCCCATCTGAGAACGAGAAGGAGAAGGAGAAAGAGAAGGAGCCCTGGTACGGATGGTTTGGGTTCATCCCTCATCGTTCCGCCCTCATCCCTGACTTCGGAGGCGCTATGAGCAGCTACCTGATCGAGAGAGAGCCCCTTGCCCCGATCGCGGAGGGGCTGCGCGGGGGGGAGCTGGATCTGCTCACCTACCTGGGCGACCGGCTGGACCGTCTCCAGGCCGTCGACCCGGAGATCCTGGCCGTGCTGCCGGAGCCAGACCGGCGTGAGCGACTGCAGCGGGAGGCGGAGGCGCTGCTGGAGCGCTGGCCGGATCCGGCGGGGCGGCCGCCGCTCTGGGGGGTCCCGGTGGGCGTGAAGGACATCTTTCGGGTGGACGGCTTCCCCACCCGCGCCGGCTCCACTCTGCCGCCGGAGTTCTTCGACAGGGCGGAAGCGGCGGCGGTGCGCCGGCTGCGGGAGGCGGGCGCGCTGGTGCTCGGCAAGACGGTGACGACCGAGTTCGCTTTCATCGAGCCGGGGCCGACTCGCAACCCGCACGCACCGGACCATACCCCCGGCGGGTCCAGCAGCGGCTCCGCGGCGGCGGTGGCGGCGGGGATCTGCCCGCTGGCGCTGGGAAGCCAGACGGTCGGCTCCACGCTGCGTCCGGCCGCCTTCTGCGGAGTGGTCGGCTTCAAGCCGACTTACGGCCTGATCCCGCTCGACGGCGTCGTGCCGCTCGCTCCGTCGTTCGACCACGCCGGGATCTTGACCCAGGACGCCGCCGGGGCCGCACTCGCCGCCTCGGTGCTGGTGGACGGGTGGAGCGACCAGCCGGAGCCCTCCGTGCCGGCGCGGCTCGGGATCCCTGCGGGCCCGTTCCTGGAGCAGGCGTCGCCGGAGGGTCTCGCCGCGTTCCGCCTGCAGGTAGAGGCGCTGAAGCGCGCCGGCTGGAGCGTGGAGGAGGTGCCGGCGCTGGAGGAGATCGAGGCGATCGGCGCGCGGCACCGGCGCTTGATGGCGGCGGAAGCGGCCGCGGGCCACGCCGGTTGGGTGCGCGAGCACGCCGACCGGTACCGCCCCCGCACCCTCGCGCTGATCCGGGAGGGCGAGCAGGTGGACCCCTCCGAGCTGCCGGCGCTGCGGGAGAGCCGGGAGACGCTGCGGCGGGAGCTGGAGCGGCGGATGGACGAGGCGGGGATCAATCTCTGGGTCTGCCCCGCGGCAAGCGGTCCGGCACCGGAAGGACTCGACTTCACCGGCGCTCCGCAGATGCAGCTTCCGTGGACGCACGCCGGCCTGCCGGCGATCTCCCTCCCTGGCGCCGAATCCGGAAGCGGCCTGCCGCTCGGGCTGCAGCTCATCGCGCGCAGCAGGGCCGACCGTGCCCTGCTGCGGTGGGCGGAGCAGCTCGAGCCGGTCCTGCGCCGTGGTTAGAGCCTGTCCGGACAGGCTCGGTTGCTAGCGAAGCCGAGCTCGCAGCCGGCTGCAGCCAGGCAGGCCGGTTCGGATAGGCTCTTAACTCCAGCGGGAGCGGTCGCGAGGGACGCCTCCGGAGATCCACGCCGTGCTGTTCAGCGGCGTCGCGCTGGAGAGCTGATCGGCCAGCACCTCCAGCTTGCGCGCCCAGCGCCAGCCGCGCACCCACAGCCCGTGCAGCGGCTCTTCCGGCGAATAGGGATTCGCCGCCTCCGCCAACCCGCGGGAGTAGGCGAGGACGCCTTCTCGCTCCGCGTTGAGTTCTCGTGCGTTGGATGTAATCACAGCCGATTCTTCGGAGGGTGCCGGAACGCTTTACATCCAACTTTCGGATGACCCGCGCCATCCCGCGGCGGCTCGGAGGTGTCAGAGCGTGGCACGCTGCCGACGGCCGACCTTGCAATCCTCCGCGCGCGGCAAGGGGAGTTCGCCCCGGACGCCGAATGTGATGAAAGTGATTCCGGTTATGTCCGCGAGCGGCCTCCGCGCCGCTCCGGGAGAGAGACACGATGCAGATGAAGAAGGCATGGAGCTGGGCCGCGGCCCTAGTGCTCGCGGCGGCGGTGCTGCCGGCCGGCGCGCAGGCTCCGGAAGGCGGGCGGGGCAATCGCCCGCGGGGCTTCCAGCGGCTTTTCAATGGCCGAGACCTGACCAACTGGCAGGGGCTGATCGATATCAAGCGGCGCGCCACCCTTACGCCGGAGCAGCTCAAGGAAGAGCAGGCGAAGGCGGACGAGAAGATGCGCGCCCACTGGAGCGTGGAGAACGGGGTGCTGGTCTTCGACGGCAAGGGCGACAGCCTGCAGACCGTCAAGGACTACGGCAACTTCGAGATGTACGTCGACTGGAAGATCCTGCCCAAGGGCGACAGCGGCATCTACGTGCGCGGCAATCCGCAGATCCAGATCTGGGACCACACGGAGAACCCGGTCGGCTCCGGCGGCCTCTTCAACAACGAGAAGAACCCCAGCAAGCCGCTCGTCGTGGCGGACAACCCGGTGGGAGAGTGGAACACCTTCTTCATCCGGATGGTCGGCGACCGCGTGACGGTGAAGCTGAACGACAAGGTAGTGGTCGACAACACCCCGCTGGAGAACTTCTGGGAGCGCGGCAAGCCGCTGCCGGAGAAGGGTCCGATCGAGCTCCAGAACCACGGCAACCGCCTGGAGTTCCGGAACATCTACCTCCGCGAGCTGGACGAGCAGGGCAACCCGGTTCCCCGCCAGCGCCGGAACCGCGACGCCAATCCCAACCGGCAGTAGCCCGAGCCGGGCAAGCTGCCCCAGACGCAACGAAGCGCTCCCCCGGTGCGGGCGGAGCGCTTCACGCGTTTCTGGAGTTCCCGGACAAGGATTCGAACCTCGATTCACGGCTCCAAAGGCCGCTGTCCTACCATTAGACGATCCGGGACCGGTCCGGCCGAGCCGGAGCCAGCCCAGTATACCGTCCGCCCGCGGGGGAGCGCAACACCGGCGGGAGTGGGATGAACAATGAGGGGTCCAGGCCGAGCCAGGCACAACGGGCGGCGAGACCGAGCCGTGGTGACCGGCAAGACCCTGCTTCGGCCTGGGAGCCTACTACGGGAATGGCCGGCTCCCCAAAACAGCAGCAAGCTGCCGCACTCCACAGACCGGCCCGCGTGCTCGTCCCGCTTCACCGGCAGAGTGATCCCGACCGGCGACGCCTCCCGGTTCCGCGGCGGCCTACACCCTATCCCCTAAACCCTAGACCCTGATTGCTAAAAGCCGTCGCCGAGGGAGAAGACGGTCAGGCCGAAGCCGCCGGCGAGGATCACCATGAAGGCGGCGAGCACCAGGAGCAGGCCGCTCTTGCGGGCGACCCCGGTGGCTCCCAGGGCGACGGCAGCGGTGGCGGAGACGGCGAGGACGGCGTTGAGCGAGTCGGGAAACATGGCGGGACCCTTTCCTCGTAGGGTAGACGATAGGGGGGACGGAGGGCGAGCGCGGCGATGGAACCGGATCGTCCCTCAGGGTGTCGGCATGTCGGCCGGAGGGCGTTAGAGCACTTTTCCGGCGCCTGTCGCGGTTGACCCTGCGGAGCGACGCCGGTACCATAAACCGGTTCGCCCCCAGGCTGCCGTCGGCCGCCGTCCGCCGGCTGTTCTGTGCGGCCGGGAGGTCTCCACCGGAAAGGTTGTTGATGATGAGCTGTCCGCTCCGCGCGCTGCCGGCGCTGCTGCTGGCCCTCGCTTCCGTCTCGCTGCTGCCCGGCTCGCCGCGCCCGGCGGCCGCACAGGGGAGCTTCCGGGTAGAGGTGTTCAATACCCGGCGGGAGCTTTCCGGAGAGCTCTGGGGCGCCGGGCAGTGGGTCGCCTTCGCCGTCGATGAGGAAGAGCGAGACCTGAACGGGGACAAGGACGTGGAAGACAGCGTCCTGCACCTCTTCAACATCCGCTCGCTCGATACCACCAATACCGGGGTGGCGATCGACTACAGCCTGCAGGACGAGGAGGAGAACTGGGCGGTCGCCGTGTCGGACAATCTCATCGCGCTGCAGGTTTCGGAGCTGGATAACGGCGGGCGAGACATGAACGGCAACGGCACGGCGGAAGACAACGTCCTCTGCGTCTACAACCCGCTCAGCAAGCAGCTCACCTCCCTGGGGGTGATGGGGGGCCAGCCGCGCTTCCTGAACGGAAAGCTCTACTTCGTGCGGCCGGAGGCGGATGCGAAGAAGGACTTGAACGGCGACGGAGACATGCAGGACGCGGTGCTCTGCAGCTACGATCCGGCGACTCGGCAGATCGACAGCCTGGGCATGGAAGCGGCGAACGGTTACCAGGTGGCGGGCGACTGGATCGCGGTCGCCGCCAGCGAGGCGGGGCAGTTCGCGCGGGACCAGAACCTCGACAACGACGTCTCCGACGTGATCGCGCACCTCTACCAGGTCTCTACCAAGAAGTGGACGAGCACCGCCTGGGACTGCTCCTACGGCATGGCGCTCACGCCGAAGCTGCTGGCGGTGGGCGTGGAAGAGCAGCGGCAGGGCAACCGGGACCTGAACGCAGACAAGGACTCCCAGGACGTGGTGGCCCACGTCTGGAACCTGGCCGCGGGGACCGGGATGAGCCTGGCGCGCGACTGCAGCGGAGACCTGGTGGCGGATGACGACCTGGTCGGCTTCATCACCCTGGAGGAGGCGCAGGGCAACCAGGACCTCAACGGTGACAAGGATACCGACGACGAGGTCGCTTCGTCCTACGTGCTCGGCGCCGCCGGTCCCACCAACCTCACGCGAGACGCCTCCGGCGGGATCGCGATCGGCGGCGGCAAGCTCGCCTTTGCCTGCTCCGAAGCGGACCAGGCCAACCGGGACCTGAACAACGACCGCGATACGGACGACTACGTGCTGATGATCTACGATCCGGCGAAGAACCACATCAGCAACTCCGGCTGGGCGGTCGACGCGGTGCTGGAAGCGAAGGAAGGCTACCTCGCCTGGACGGTGCTGGAAGAGGACCAGAAGGGCCAGGACCTGAACCGCGACCGCGACGTGGAGGATAGCATCCTGTTCGCCATGGACCTGCGGACGCTCAACATAGCCCCGACGAGTACCGCCGCGACCGACTACGTCGCCATCACCAGCGAGGGGATCGCCTTCGGGACGCCGGAGTTTGACCAGGGCAACCGGGACCTGAACATGGACGGCGACACCGAAGACGAGATCGTGCAGGTGGCGCGCTTCAAGAAGTGACGCCTCACCCTCTCAGACACGCGAAGAGGAGCCGCCGGCCGTGATAGGCTGGCGGCTCCTCTTGTTGCTGTGGGGGACTGGATGCGGTGTCAGGCGCCGACGATGTCCCCCTCTACGGGGGCTACCTGCACTCCCTGCTCGCGCAGGTAGTTGACGCCGCCTTCCAGCGCCGTCTCGTCACCTTCCAGCTCCACCACCATCTCCGCCACCGAGTCGGTCACCCGCGCCCGACGGATGTTCGGCATCACGTCGAACTGCTTGACCATGCGGAAGAGCAGCGGCTCCCGGATGAGCTGCTCCGGATACGTCAGCGTGACCTTGCGTGTCGCCATCGTCTGGATCTCCCGATCTGCGGTCCGTCGCCAATCGTCGGTCCCGGCCGCCGCCGCCGGCGTCCGGGGCAAGAGCCTCTCGGAACCGGTCTGCTTACCGGCCGCCGGCCACGGCGGGCACGATGGAGAGCTCGTCCCCGTCTTTCACGGGGGTCTCCTCGTTCTGCGCGAAGCGGATGTCCTCGCTGTTCACGTACACGTTCGCGAAGCGCCGCAGGTTGCCGTTGGCGTCGCACAGCCGCTCCTTGATGCCGGGGAACTGCTGCTCCAGGCTATTGATCACTTCCCGCACCGTGCCGCCGTCGGCCTGCAGCTCCGCCTGGCCGTTGGTCATCTTCTGCAGCGGCGTCGGGATCAGTACCGTTACTGCCATGTCGTGGATTCTCTCCTACCCATTCAGGGTGTAGCGGTTAGAGGGTAGCGTGTAGGGCTTCCGAGGGGCGGCTGCGCCATCCGGACCTGGCTCCTACTCCTACTCCTACTCGTTCTCACACTCTTGATCGAGGGCTGCCTCTTACGCGGCCGCACCCCCGGCGCCGGCCAGGACGCGCTCCTCGAAGCTGCTGAGCGTCGGCGCGATCGTGGTGGGAGCGCCGATGCGGTCTTTCACCGCCTCCAGCGTCTTGAGGCCGTTCCCGGTGATGCAGACCACCGTGGAGCCGTCCGGATCGATCTTGCCCTGCTCGATCAGCTTCTTCGCCACCGCCAGCGTGGTGCCGCCCGCGGTCTCCGTCCAGATCCCCTCCGTGCGGGCGAGGAGCTGGATGGCGGCGATGATCTCGTCGTTGCTCGCCATCTCCGCCCAGCCGCCGCTCTCCTTCACGGCGTGGACCACGTACGGCCCGTCCGCGGGGTTCCCGATGCGGAGGGAGGTATCGACGCTCTCGCTCACCGGGCGCGGCTTCACCGGCCGGATGATGTCGGTCTCCTGGTGGATCGCCTGCACCACCGGCGCGCACGCCTCCGCCTGCGCGGCGAAGACCCGCGTGGTCACTTCCGGGATCAGCCCCAGGTTCTGGAGCTCCTGCAAGCCGCGCCAGATCTTCGGCAGGATGGTGCCGCCGGCCACCGGGCAGACCAGGTGGTCCGGCGTGCGCCAGCCGAGCTGCTCCGCGATCTCGAAGCCGTAGGTCTTGGCGCCCTCGGTGTAGTAGGGCCGCATGTTCACATTGACGAACGCCCACCGGTACTTGCTGGCGATCTCGCTGCAGAGCCGATTGACGTCGTCGTAGTTCCCTTCTACGGCCACCAGGTTCGGCTGGTAGATGAGTGAGCCGACTACCTTACCCGGCTCCAGGTCGTTCGGAATGAAGATGAACCGCTTCAGGCCGGCCTTCGCCCCATGCGCCGACACCGAATTGGCGAGGTTCCCGGTGGAAGCGCATCCCACTGTATCGAACCCCAGCTCCTTCGCCTTGGAGAGGGCGACCGGCACCACGCGGTCCTTGTAGGACAGCGTGGGGAAGTTCACCCCGTCGTTCTTCACCCACAGCTCCCGCACGCCCAGCTCCCGCGCCAGGTTATCGGCGCGCACGAGCGGCGTGAAGCCGGACATCAGCCCATCGGTCGGGTCGCCGTCCAGGGGGAGCAGCTCGCGGTACCGCCAGAGGTTGCGAGGCCGGGACATGATTACGTCCTGCGAGATCCGCCCGGACATGCGCTCGTAGTCGTACGCGACTTCGAGCGGTCCGAAACAGAACTCGCAGACGTAAGTGGCCTCCTTCGGGTACTCGCGTCCACACTCCTTACACTTCAGCCCCAGGACCAGCGACATCCTGACCTCCCGTCCGGCGCGGCCGGACACTCACAGACAACGTAGGGATTACGAGCCGATCCCCTCCGCGAGAGCAGCCTGCAGCTACCCGGTGGGATCGGCTCCGGACCCGGCGGGGCGTGCCGGGCCGTGCTAACATTCTTATCACCAATGCCTGAAGGCCGACCCGCGCCTCCCCCGCTCCGCCACCCCGAGGCGGCCGGCGCCGCTCCGGCCGACCGCCGACCCTGGGGGACTGGATCCGTGGAGCCCGAGCTGCACCTGGAGACGCTGTGCGCGACCGCGCGGGAAGACGTGCCGAGCGAGTCCCGCCCGCTGGTGGCGCCGATCTACCAGAGCGCGGTCTGGGCCCTCGACTCGCCGGAGCAGTGCGAGGCGATCTACCAGGGGGAGACGCCGGGCTACATCTACACCCGCGACGCCAACCCGAACCACACCGCCCTCGAGGGGGTGATCGCGTCGCTGGAGCGGGCGGAGGCGGCGGTGGTGTTCGGCTCCGGCATGGCGGCCCTGGCCGCCCCGCTTACCGCGCTCTCCCGCGCCGGCGGGCGGGTGGTCGCCGCGCGCCAGCTCTACGGCGCCACCGCGCGGCTGCTGGACGGGGAGCTCTCCCGGTTCGGCGTGACGACCGAGTGGGTCGACATGACCCGCCTCTCCCACGTGGAGGCGGCACTCCAGGGCGGCGCCGACCTGCTGCTGGTGGAGACCCTGGCGAACCCGCTGGTGGAGGTGGCCGATCTCCCCCGCCTGGCGCGGATCTGCCGCCAGACCGGCACGCTGCTGGCGGTCGACAACACCTTCGCCTCTCCCGCCTGCTGCCGGCCACTGGAGCGGGGGGCGGATCTGGTGTTGCACAGTGTCACCAGTTTTTGGGGAGGCCACAGCGACGTCACGCTCGGCGCCGCGGCCGGCCGCGCGGAGCTGATGGAGAAGCTGCGCCGGCAGGCGCGCCTCTTCGGCGGCGCCGCCAACCCGTTCGAGTGCTGGCTGGCGCTGCGGGGCGTGACCACCTTTCCCCTGCGGATGGAGCGAAGCTGCGCCAACGCCCTGGAGCTGGCCCAGCGGCTGGAGGCGCACCCGCGGGTGCGGCGGACCTTCTACCCGGGCCTCCCGTCTCACTCGCAGCACCGGCTGGCGGAGGCGCTACTGGATTCTTACGGCGCCATGCTCGCCTTCGAGCTGGAAACGGCGGACGACGCCCGCGAGCTCCTGCGGCGCCTCCGGCACGTCCGCTTCGCCCCGAGCCTGGGGGACGTGGCGACCACCATCTCCTACCCCGTCGCCACCTCCCACCGCGGCTTCGCTCCCGAAGAGCTCGCCGCCCTCGGCATCACCCCCGCCGTGCTGCGCCTCTCCGTCGGCATCGACCACGTAGACGACGTCTGGGCGGATCTTCTTGAGGGCATAGGGTCTAGGGGATAGGGTTTAGTCCAGGCGAGCGCTGAGCCCGGAGGCGGGCTTCGCGCTCTGTAACCTCGACTTTAGTCCGATGTCACAGCGCGGCTCGCCGCACGGCCGACCACACCCTAAACCCTAAACCCTATCCCCTAGACCCTGGAACCTATCCCCTTCCCACTCGCTTCATCACCTCGGGGCGGGCTGCGTCGAGCCGCTTCTCGGAGACGCCGAGGGCGCGGAGGGCGGTGCGTGCCATCAACTCGTCGCCGGCGGGGGCCAGGTGGACCTGGTCCGAGGTGAGCTTGCCGCCGCCGGACTGGCGGCTGCGGGCCCACGCGTCCATAAAGGCGGCGTTCTGGTCCGCCAGCGTCACGTCGTGCTGCTTCGCCAGGCGGCGGAGCGCGTCGTTGTAGGAGGCGATGCGGAGGTTGCGGATGCTCTCCGGCTCGTCCTCGAAGATGGTGGTGGTGAAGAGCACCACCTTCGCGCCCGCGTCTTTGGCGCGGCGGATCATCTCCTCCACGTTCCGCTCGTAATCGGCGAGCGGGATACGGCGCGGGCCGTAGCCGGCGGGATGCTCGGGCGTGAAGCCGTGCCAGACGTCATTGATGCCGACGCTGATCGTCACCACGTCCGGCTTGCGGTCCAGGACGTCCTTCTGGAACCGGGCCAGCATGTCGTTGCTCTTGTGGCCGCTGATGCCGGCGTTCACGATCTCGATCTTGCGCTGGGGGTAAAGGACCTGGAGGTAGTGGTCGATCAGCCAGACGTAGCCGCCCGGCCGGGCGCCGCCCTGCGTGATGCTGTCGCCCAGGGTGACGATGCGGTCTACCTTCTTCAGGTCGATCTCCTGGGCCGCCGCGGCGGGCAGGGCGGCGGCGAGGCACGCCGCGGCGCCGCTGAGGAGAAGAGTGCGTCTGTCCATCAAGCTTCCTTCGCTAGAGATCCGGTGCTGAAAGTCTGGAGCGGGCGGAGAGAGCCGCCCCTGCGCATGTCGGGCGCGGGGGCGGCGGCTTCCTCCTTCGGTGGGGCCGCCTGCCGCATGCGGCGAACACGGGTCTTGGGCCAGGGGAACCGCTTCAGAACAGAAGCTGCGGCAGGTTTATGGGACGCCGCGGCGAGGGCAGCTTGGGGTGCGCCGCCGGGGAGGCCGGGCTGTCGGGCTCCCGGTGCGGCAGAGTAGCCTCACCCCTCCTGTCGGCGGCCTCGCGAGGGTTGCCCACCCGTGTCTCCACCTCGTGGGGCCGCCGACTCTTTTCCGATCGGCCGCGCCGGCTCCGGGCCGGGCGACGATTATTCGTCGTCGGTCTGCGGATCGTAGCGGGCGCAGAAGTCGTCGATCACCTCTCGCCAGCAGGCGACGAGGGACGGCGCCCACGGCTCACCGTCGATCAGCCGCTGCTCGGCGTGGATCAAGCCGCGCAGCAGCACCGCGTATCCCAGCGCGACCTTGTCCCGCGCCACCCACTCGCGGGCATCGGCCACGCGCATCGCCAGGATGCGGATCTCCTCGTCGGGAATGGCCGACCGTCCGGCCCGGGCCGTCTCCCGGTCGAGACCACTCCCCACTAGAGTCCCGCTCCGCGCTCCTCCCTCTGCCTCATATCTCCTCATCATGTACCTTCCGCCATGCCATCTCGCCGGTGCCGACGGTATGTACTCCCCGAGGAGTTACGGTAGCAAACCCTCCGGAGCTGCGAGTGCGGGGAGAAAGGGAGAGTGGGCTAGGTTTCGCTGGGGAAGAGGGTGCGGCGGAGGCGCTCCGGGTCGACCGGCTTCACGAGGTGCAGGTCGATGCCCGCCTCCTGCGACTGGCGGCGGTCTTCCGCCTGACCGTAGCCGGTCAGGGCGACGAGACGGGTGCGATGCATGCCGGGGAGGCGGCGGAGGCGGCGGGCCACCTCGTAGCCGTCGATCCCCGGCAGCCCGATGTCGAGGAGCACCAGGTCGAACGGGAGCTCTTCTGCTGCCGCCACGGCGGAGGGGCCGTCCCGCACCACCCGCACCGCTACGTTCCAGAGCGTCAGGATCTCGGCCAGCGTCTCGGCGGCGTCCGGGTTGTCCTCCACCACCAGCACCCGCAGCGCCGCGTGAGATTCCGGCGCGCGGCTCTCCGCCTCCGCTGCCCCTGCTGCCTGCGGCGGGTGCTGGTCCGGCAGCAGCGGCAGGCGGACTACGAACTCGCTCCCCGCCCCGATTCCCTGGCTGAAGGCCCGGACCGTTCCGCCGTGCAGCTCCACCAGCCGGTGCACGAGCGTGAGACCGATCCCCAGCCCGCCGGGGGCGCGGTCCAGTTTCTGCTCCGCCTGGATGAACAGCTCGAAGATGTGGGGAAGCAGCTCCGGCGCGATGCCGATGCCGTTGTCGCGCACGCGGAGCACCACCTGTGCATCGTCGCGGGTCACCGCCAGGGAGATGTGGCCGCCCGGGTCGGTGTACTTTGCCGCGTTGTTAAGCAGGTTGTTCACCACCTGCTCCAGGCGAGTCGGGTCTCCCAGAACCCAGATCGGCTCCGCCGGTAGGGTGCCGGAGAGCTCGTGGAGGCGGGTCTGGATGAACGGGCGGGTCGTCTCGATCGCTTGCCGGATCACCGCAGCGAAGTCGACCGGCTCCCGGCGCAGCTCGATCTTTCCGTGGGTGATGCGGGAGAGGTCGAGCAGGTCGTCGACCATCCGGGAGAGGTGCTCGGTCTGGCGGCGAATCACGCCGCGGAGCCGGGGACGCTGCTCGTCCGCCACGGGGATCTGGTCGAGCACGTAGGTAGCGTTGGCAATGCCGGCGAGCGGGTTGCGCAGCTCGTGCGCGAGGGTGGCGAGGAACTCGTCCTTACGGCGGTCGGCCTCCTCCAGCGCCAGCGCGCGCCGCTCCAGCTCCTGGGAGAGCCGGACCCGCTCCAGGGCGGCGGCGACCTGATCGCAGACCGTGCCGAGCAGCTCCAGGTCTTCCGGGGTAAAAGCCGGCTTGCGGGAAGTTCCGAACGAGAGCGTGCCGATCAGGCGCTCCGCGGCGATAAGCGGGTGACAGGCGTAGGCGGTGAGGCCGAGATCCCGCATCAGCTCCGTTTCGGGACGCAAGTCACTCCTCAGACCGGAGAGCACGCTCGCCTTCCGGCTGCGAGCCACGGTGCCGCAGACCGCCTCTCCGAACCGCAGCCGCTTCAACCGGGAGACCATCTCCTCCGGGAGACCCCGGTGGGCCTCTAACTCCAGCGCGTCACCCTGCTCCGCGACGGCGTAGTGGAGGTAGAGCTCCACGCCCAGGTGAGCTGCCAGCCGCGGGAAAAGACGGTCGAGGAACTGATGCGGCTCGTCCGAGAGCAGCAGCCCGTTCGCCGCCTCGGAGAGCAGGTGGAGGCGGTCGAGGCGCCGCTCTCCTTCTTCGTAGAGCCGGGCGCGCTCGATGCCGCGGGCGGCGCGCTCCGCCACCAGCTCCAGGAGATGCACCGCTTCCGGGCTGATCGGCCCCGGCTGAAAGCAGCCGACGTGCAGCACGCCCAGGATCTCCTCTCCGACTCGCAGCGGCACACCGCTGAGCGAGCGAATGCCGGACTCCCGCAGGATCTGGCTGTGGACCGGAAAGCTCCGCAGGTCCTCCACCAGGAGCGGCCGGCCTTCCGCGGCGATCCGGCCGGCGAAGCCCGCCCCGAGCGGGACGCGCACTCCCTGTTCCACTTCGGCTTCGAGGCCCCGCGCTGCCCGCACCACCAGCTCGTCGCCCTCGAGGAGAAGGACCGCGGCCGCGTCTACGTGGAGCGCGCCCTGGATGCGGAGCAGCAGCTCCTCCAGCAACTCGTCCACGCCGAGGTGGTCGAGCGCGATGTCGGTCACCAGCTGGAGACGGCGGTACTCCTCGATGCTCCGCTCCGCCTCCGCGCGAGCGTGCCGCTCGCTCGCCAGCAGGCGGTCGCGCTCCTCTTCCACGCACCGGCGCCGGGTGGCGTCGCGGAAGACCTTGGCGAAGCGATACGGCCGCTCCCCGCGGTTCGCGAGCATCACTCCGGAAGCGAAGTACCGGCTGCCGTCTTTGCGGAGCTGCCAGCGCTCGTCCGGCGCGCGGCCGGTGCGGTCCGCCTCAGCCATCTCCCACTGGGGGACCCCGGCGGCGCGGTCCTCCGGCGTGAAAAGCAGGGACACGTGGCGGCCGAGGGTGTCCGCGGCGGTAAAGCCGGTGACCTGCTCGGCTCCCGGAGACCAGGAGAGGATCAGGCCGTCCGCGTCGAGCGTCAGGATCGCGTAGTCGCGGGCGCTCTCGATCAGAATCTCGAGATCGCGCTGTGCATCGAGCGACGCAGCAGCTTCCCTGGATAGTGCTTCCCGACTAGTTGACACGCCCTGCGCGCGCTCGTCTTCCCCCACGCCCAGCACCTCCAGGCGAGTATCTACCCCCTGCGGAGGCGGCGTAACCCGGTCAACGAACTGAGTGGGAAGGAGGCTTGTTGCAGGTTGCAGGTTGCAGGTTGGCAGGTCTTGAGCCCTATCCCACGTTAGCAAGTCCGCTAACCGGAACCTGGAACCTGCAACCGGGGCTCGCTAAGGAGCCGAGCCGGCGCGGCGGCGCATGATGTAGCTGATCGTCTTGTAGACCAGCTTGGCGGCAGTGAAGTCGGGCGCGTGGAAACCGGGGATCGGCGCCAGCTCCACGCAGTCGAAGCCGATCACGTCTCCCGCCTCCGCCACGGCGCGCACCTGGGCCAGCACGTCGTGCCAGCGCAGGCCGCCCGGCTCCGGCGTACCGGTCGACGGCATGATCGAGGCGTCGAAAACGTCGAGGTCGAGCGTCAGGAAGACACGCTTCCCTGCCACCAGCTCGCCGACCTGGCGGGCGACCCCCTGCGGATCGCTCAGCACGTCCTCCGCCCAGAAGGTGCGGACCCGCTCCGGCTGCTCGCGGATGAACTCCATCTCGGTGACGTCGAGCGAGCGGATCCCGACCTGGATCACCGGCGAGAATTTCGAGATGCGCGCGGCGGCGCAGGCGTGGCTGTGCGGAGTGCCCTCGTACTCCGCGCGGAGATCGGCATGGGCGTCGAGCTGGACGGTGACGAAGTCGCCGAACACGCGGTGCAGCCCCCGTGCCACCCCCGGGCTGATGCTGTGCTCTCCGCCCAGGATCACCGGCAGCTTTCCGGAGCGGGCCAGCTCCTCGACCGCCGCGGCGATCGCGTCGGTCGCCGCCTCCGGCGAGCGCAGCTCCCGCGCCAGCGGCGGCAGCGTGTGGACCCCCCACCGGAGCGCCGGCTCATCGTCCAGCTCCCGGTCGTACAGCTCCACCTGCGCGGAAGCCTCGATCAGCGCCGCCGGCCCCCGCCGCGTGCCGCCGCCGTAGCTGGTCGAAAGCTCGAACGGCACCGGCAGCACCACCACGCCCGCCCGTTCCCAGGCGGTGTACTCCGCGGGCAGATTGAGAAAGCCGCCGGGCGGCTCCAGTTCATACGCAGCCATCGGATGGAACCCTTTTCACCACATAGCGCACAGAGGACACGGAGAGGAACCGGAACGGGAATTCATCGCGGAGAGCGCAAAGGACGCAGAGAGGGGAACCAGAAGGAGAAACTCCGGGGCCGCTCACGGACTCGTCAGCGGATCAGGCCCACACCTCTCTGATTCCCCTCTGCGTTCCCTCTGCGCTCTCCGCGTCCTCTGCGGTGAATCAGGTTCGGACTCTCTGTGTCCTCTGTGGGCTCTGTGGTTAGTCAGAACCCGACGCGGATTGATGCGCGGCGAGCATTGCCTGGACCAGCTCTTCGCGGCGGTCGTAGAGGCGGCGGTGTGGGCGGCGCGCTGCGTTGGCCAGGCAGTAGGAGGTGACGATCGGGAGCACCACGGTGCTGTCGACGTAGCAGACCACGGTGTCCGGAAGCTGCTCCGGATCGATCTTGCCCCACGTCATCGCCTCGCTCGGCGTGGCGCCGGAGAGGCCGCCGGTATCCGGCCGGGCGTCGGTGAACTGGATGAAGTAGTCGTGCCCCGCTTCCGGGATCCCGAGGATCTCCTGGAGGTGCGGCTCCGTCTGCAGCGCGAAGTTCTTGGGACTGCCGCCGCCGTAGATCACCACCGCGCTCCGACCGCCGGTGCTCTTGGCGTGGTAGACCAGCGCCGCCGTCTCGTTGACGTCCTGCTCCGGGTCGAGCGCGAGCTGGCTGCCGGAGAGGCGCTTCGCCGCCACGTTCATTCCGATGCTGGAGTCGCCGGGGCTGGAGGTATAGACCGGCACCCCGGCCTCGTAGGCCGCGCCGAGCACGGAGCGATGCGTGATGCCGGTCACCCGCTCCCGCTCCCGGAGGTACTTGCCGAGCAGGT
This sequence comes from Armatimonadota bacterium, assembly GCA_046292385.1. GTDB lineage: Bacteria > Armatimonadota > SYMT01 > SYMT01 > SYMT01 > JBKBRF01. The sequence goes on from JBKBRF010000026.1 coordinate 53,211, forward strand.
AGTGGAACTGGGCGGTGCCCATCCGCTGCTGGAACTCCGGCGCCTCGATCACCTTGCGGATGTAGGCGTCGGTTTCGTAGAGCACGTCCGACTCGAACAGGATGTCGTAGATCCGGATCAGGCCCTGCTCCCGCAGCTCCCGGTCGTCGACCAGCGGCGAAGAGCCGTGCAGCTCCAGCCCGAGCGACCGGTGCATGTCGTGGTAGAGGTTCGCCCCGGTGCTGACGACCCAGTCGACGAAGCCGGCCTGGATGAGCGGCACGATCGCCGCCATGCCGAGGCCCGTGGGGGTCAGCGCGCCCGAGAGGGTCACGCCGACCACCACGTCCGGATTCAGGACTTTGCGCGCCAGGAGCTGGCACGCCTCTCGCAGGCGCCCGGCGTTGTAGGAGAGCAGGAACTCATCCACCAGGCGCGTGACCGTGATCTCGCCCGGGATCGATTCCGGGTCGAGCTTGCGTCCGTAAGCCGCCATTTGCCCCGGCGCTCCCTAGGCTTCCGGGAGGACGAAGACGGCCGCCGCCACCACGGTGGTCCAGTTGCCTTCCGCGTCGATGGTCGCTTCCTGGGCAATGCTCAGGGTGCCGCGCACCATGTCCGGGAGCTCGGACGGATCGAGCGGCTCGGCCGCCACCTTGAGGCTGAACGGCTCACCCACGGCGGTGGAGAGCATCGCCACCGACTGGCGCTCCGTGTACCAGCAGGCCTGCTGCTCGGTCATGCCGGAGTCGTGATGCTCCGCAATGTAGCCATGGCGGTTGCGGTTCTCCGGCACCGCCATGCCGACCGAGGCGGCAATGGTGCGGCCGGGATCGTTGCTCTCGTTGCGGGAGAGCACGCAGAAGACGATCTCTCCGGGAGAGAGATGGCGGAGCCCTTCTTCGGGCTCGACCTGCACGCAGTTAGGGGGCAGGATCGACGAAACCGTCACCAGGTTGAACTGCGGAACCTGCGCATCCCGCAGAGCCATTTCGAAGCTGACCAGCCGGTCCTGGTGAACACCTACCCCGCGGGTGAGAAAGAACTTACGCGGTACGAACTGTGATGGCAATTTAGGTCTCCAGGACTCCGCCTAGCTGACGCTCGCTGCGTCGGTGGGGGGAGTGCGCGTCGCGCGAGACGCTTGTTGCCACCACTCCCGCCTCGGGACGACTACTCCAAATGAGGCTTGAGTAATCGCCGGTTTTTGTGACGCTCCCCCTTCCAGTGCGGAACCCGGAGCATAGTATCCGCTAGCTACCGGAAAGTCTAGAGGTGATTTTTCTGACGAGTTGAGGGGGAGACACCGCGCGGAGCGAGGTGCCGTGAGGGAGCCGCCGGGCGGGCCGGGGCTGCGGTGCCGCTCAGCTCCGGGCGAGCGGGTGGTGCGCCTCCGGGGGCGGCGTATAGCAGCTCGTCTCGCCGCCGAACGGGCCCTTGTAGGTGGCCGGGCAGCCGAGGAGCTGGCCGAGCGTGCGGCAGGCGTACTCCGCCAGCCGCTCGTCGGTACCGGGGAAGATCAGGACCGGCACGGTGGTGCCGTCAGCGAAGACCAGGTCGATCACGGTGCGCGGGTCCCAGCCCTGCGTCTCGTAAACCCCGCGCAGCCTCGCAGCCCGGTCCAGCGGCAGGGACAGCTCCGGAGCGAGCGCCGTAGGGGTGAGCCGTCCAGCCGCTGTATCGATCTCCAGAAGGCGCGCCGCGCGGATTTGTCCCGGCGCCAGCGCGGCGAGGAGCAGGCCCACGGGCGCCGCGAGCCAGCCCCACGGGGAAAAGAGGGCTCCGGCGGTAGCCCCGGCGGCGAGCGCCAGCATGCCGCCCGCCCGGACCAGGATCCGCGTGCGGCGGACATACGCCGTGCCGGTCCAGAAGACCAGCCGCAGCCCCTCGTCCCGCACCAGCAGCGGCGCCGCGGGACTGTTCAGCTCCGCCTCCGCCGCCCGATACCGCTCCCAAACTGCCTGGACCGACATCGCGCTCCGCTTCCCTTCTCCCGGCAGCGGCTCAAAGCCGCTCACCCATGAGGACGGAAGGAGCGCCGGGGGATGACGCAGAGGGGCGGGGTTCAGGTTTCAGGGACCAGGCTTCAGCCGGCCCGCCGTCCTGGATCGAGCTCCCGGGGACGTGCCGGATGCCCGCGGTCGCCAGCGAGCAAGAGCAAGAGCAGGACCCCCCGCTAACGGAGGGTTCGGCTTTTGCCTTCTGCCTTTAGCCTTTTGCCTTCTGCTTTCCGGGTCCGAGCTGCTTCAGGAGGTTGAGAAGTCGGTCGGTGATCTTGCGGGAGGCGTCGACTTCCAGGTAGCTGGAGCGGGCGCGCCAGGTTTCGTAGCCGCCGAGGGCGTGGTGCTCGGGCGTGGGGAGGTAGCCGTTGTAGCCGTTGGCGAGGGAGATGGTGAAGGTGGGGCGGATCGGGCTGCGGCGCTTCAGCTCCAGGCCGATCTCCACGAAGACCTCGCACGGAACGGCGGTGATCGCCAGGTCGCCGATGCGCAGGGCCTGGAGGAAGAGCGGGACCTCTTCCGGGTAGTCGGCCATCAGCACCGTCTCACGGGCGTAGACCTGGTCCCGCTCGTGGAGGACGCCGGGCTTCGCCTTCGCGAGGATCTCCCGCGCGCGGGCGACCTCCTCCGGCTGCGGCTTGCGGACCCGGAGCGTGAGCTCCGACTGCGCCGCGGCGAGGAGCGCCCGGTCCTGGTGCCGCACGTTCCGGAGCGCCGCGTGCACCGCGCCCGCCACCCGGTGGGCCACCTGCCGCATCTTCTCGTACGGCTTTGCCGGCGGGCCGGGTGTCCCGCGGAAGTTGATGTTGTTCACGTCGCCGCTGGTGCCGTTGGTCATCATGGCGACGAACGGCGGCTCCTGGCGATCCGCCTTCAACAGCTCCTGCACGCGGTCGGCGAAGACGCCGAAGTAGTCGGCGGAGAGGTGGCTGGCCTCCACGCCGCCGACGTAGTGGAGCGAGTAGTTGGCGAGCAGCGCCACGGGACGGCCCTCCGGCGTCCGGACGGAAAGGAACGCGACCTCCGGGTCGGTCGGCCCCGCCGGCTCCACCAGGTTCGGGCTCCCGACACCGGGGTTCATCTGCACCTGGTCCTGGCCGCCGAACGGGTTGGGCGGAATGGTGCCCGGCTTCATCCGCCAGCGGCGGTTGAAGACCTCCTCCGGCACGCTGGCGCTGCCCCAGCCGATCTGCGCGGGCGCCAGGTTCACCACCGCGCGCCGCACCCCGTCCGCGATCCGCCTTGCGACGAAGCGGGGGTACTCCGGGTCCGGCTCGCTCTGGAAGACCGGCGCGCAGGTGCCGGCGGAGTGGGAGTGGGTGGCGGAGATCAGGAGGCGCTCCGGCGGCAGCTGGATCTCTCGCCGCAGCAGCTCCCGCGCGGCGTCGGTGATCTCCCGCGGGAGCATGCAGGCATCGACTACGGCGAAGGCGAGGTAGCCCCGGCCATCGTCCAGCACCAGGCAGCGCGCCTGGAGCTCGTCGTGGACGTACTCCGCGCGCCGGTCGACGAACCCGCCGTTGATCGAGGTGCCCAGCGGAGGCGTGAGGTTGCTGGTGGCGGCGCCGGCCCGGAAAACCCGCTCTCCCTGCGCCTGCCCGGAAGCGGCGACACAGGCGAGTGCCAGGAGCGGCAGGAGCAGGCGCCGCACACGCGGCGGCGAGAGGAGCGAAGGCATGGCGCGGATCCTCACGGGTTGGATGTACAGGAGGTTCGCCGCTGCAGGGTCCGCTTGCCTTCTCCAGAACCTCGTTAGCAGGTTGCAGGTTGAGCCCTCCGCAGATGGGAGTTCGGAACCTGTAAACCTGCTAACCTGCAACCTGCCAACAGTCGCGAGGCGACTATCGCGCGGCGGCAGCCGCGGGGCGGCGGCGGGCGCGCTCGCGGGCCTGGCTCTTCCCGGTGACCCGGTGGATCACGCGGACTTCCTCTTCCACGTACGGGGTGCCGTCCGCGCGGAAGATCTCGTGGAACCAGACCGGCGGCTCCGCGGTGTAGTGCTTGTTCCAGCTATCCCACGGGTAGTTGGTGTTGGTTTTCCCCGCCACGAAGCCCCAGTTGTAGGCGCTCACGTTCTGCTCTCGCAGGTAGGGGAGCACGTCCTGGAAGGTGCTGCCCATCGGCCGCGCCATGTACTCCGTGCAGAGGAGCGGCCGGTTGTAGCGCCGCAGCCACCGGACGCGATCTTCCTGGTGCTCCCGCGGGCCGTAGTTGTGGTAGCTGATGACGTCCGACTCGGTCAGCATCACCCGGTCCCACGGCTTCAGCTTGTCATCGCTCGACCACTCGCCGATCCAGACGCCGGAGGTGAGCGGCTGGTCCGGGTTCGCTTCCTGCGCCCAGGCGAAGACCTTCTTCAGCAGCGGCAGCACCAGCTCCGCCTTGTTCGGCGGCTCCCAGGCGCGATAGCTGTTGCCGTTGTTGTTGTCCGGCTCGTTCCAGAGGTCCCACACCTGCACACGGCGGTCTTTCCCGAAGCGGCGAAGGATGCCCTGCACGTAGCCCTTCAGCTCGTCGTGGCGGGACGGGTCGCGCAGGATCTCCGCGCCGGGGCTCTGCACCCAGCCGGAGTTGTGGAGGTGCGGCGTCGGCTTGCGCTGGCGCCCCAGGTGCGGGTGGGGGTCCCAGACGCTGTCGAACAGCACGAACATAACGCCGATCTTGTGCCGGTCCGCGATGCGGAGGAACTCCTCCATCCGCTGCGTGAGGCCCCGGGGATCGTCTTTCCAGAGGAGGTCGTGCAGGAAGACGCGGACGCTGTTGAAGCCGAGGCTCTCCGCCCAGCCGAGCTCCTGGTCGATCGTCTTCGGATCCCAGGTCTCTTTCTGCCACATCTCCAGCTGATTGATGGCGGTGCGCGGCGCGTAGTTGCAGCCGACGAGCCATCCGGTCTTCCGGTACCACTCGTTCGCCTGCTCCGGCGACCACCGGGCCTCCGCGCCGGCGGGGCGCGCCAGCAGCAGCAAGCCGGCGGCAAGGGCGAGAACGGTTGCGAAACGTGATTTCATAGTGCTCCTTTGCTCTCCAGCCAGATCACTTCGACGCGTGGGGAGGCGTTGCCTTCCCCGCGCGCCGGTGGTCCGTGGGAGCCGAGCGAGTCGTATCACGCCGGGCGGCGAGCGAAGCGGTGGATCCGTTCTGGGCCTTCATCCTTTCGTCATGACCGGGGCGTCCGGGGGTGCAGAGCCGGGGACGGGAGCCGCCACACCGGCGGGGACGAGCCGCTCCCCGAAGCCACAGTCGAGGGTCAACCAGATGAAACGCCGAGCTTTCTGTCTCACCGCACTGAGCGCGCTGATCTCCCTGCCGGCCCTGGCGCAGGGCCCCGGCGGTCCGGGTGGTCCGGGCCGGCCAGGCGGTCCGCCTCCCGGGGGACCGCCTCCCGGAGGGCCGATGTTCCTGCTCTCCATGCCGGAAGTGCAGCAGGAGCTGCGCCTCACCGCGGAGCAGCGGGAGAAGCTGGCCCAGCTCCGTCCCGGTCCAGGCGGTCCAGGCGGTCCCGGCGGCCCTGGCGGCCCCGGCGGCCCTGGCGGGCGTGGTGCGGGTGGCCCCGGCGGACCCGGTGGGCCGGGTGGCCCCGGGGGACCCGAGAACGACGCCCGCCGCCGCGAGATGGAGCGGAAGCTGGCGGAGGTGCTGGACACCCGGCAGCTCGCCCGTCTGAAGCAGCTCACGCTGCAGCACGCCGGCCTCCGCGCGCTGGGCCGGCCGGACGTGTCGGACGAGCTGAAGCTGACGCAGGCCCAGCGGGACCGGGTCCGCGCGGCGATGGAGGGCGAGCGTGACGCGATGCGCCGGCTCTTCGAGGAGAACCGCGGGCAGCGCCCCGATCCGGCGGTGATGCGCGGGCGCGTGGAGCAGATCCGCTCGACCGCCGACACCGCTCTCGGTGGGATCCTCACCGAAGCCCAGAAGCGGCAGTGGCAGGGCATGCAGGGCGCCCCGTTCCGGTTCCCCGAGCCGCCCGCCCCCCGTGGACCCCGCGGGCCGCGGGAAGCCTGAGAAGGGCGGAGTGCAGAGGGCGGAGTGCGGAATTCGAACCCTGCACACGAGGGGCTCGGTTCTCTGCACCCCGTCCTCAGACTGGCTCCTACTCTTACTCGTTCTCCTACTCTTACTCAGGAGGCCGGCCGTACCGGGACCAGCCGAGCGTAAAGCGGCCGGCCCCATCGCGCCAGAGGTTCGGCCTCATACCCGCTTACCTCCAGCGATCGCCGACAGTTGACTGCCGGCGGCCCCAACCGCGGAGTTCACTCCGCCCGGCTCGTCGCTCCCGCCACGAACTTCCGACTGTATTGGCTTGCCGAGACCGGGCCGGAAGTACAGGGTCGCCAGCGAGCAGGAGCAGGAGTAAGAGCAGGAGCAGGAGTTCCCGTCCACGGGGGGCTCGGTCCTCTGCACTCCGCCCTCTGCACTCCGCCCTCAGATCTGCACTCCGTCCTCAGATCGGAATCTCCCCCCGTTCTCTACGCTCCGCCCGTCAAGCTGCCGACTTCCGGAGAGGTGGGAGCGTGAGCGCTTCCGCCGGTCGGCGTTTCGCTTTCCGGATCCACGATGTCACGCAACAGAGCGCCGCGGGGTCGTCGAAGTCAGCTTGCGCTGCTGGCGCGGCAGGTGGCCACCGTGCCCGGTCGGCTCGACCGCTGGCTCTATCTGGCCGGGCTGCGGTCCGCCCGCGGCCTCACCCTACCTCACTTCCTGGGGATCGGGGCGCAGAAAGCGGGCACGAGCTGGCTGGACCGGAACCTGCGGTACCACCCGGAGCTCTTCTTGCCGGAAGAGAAGGAGCTCCACTACTTCGACCGCCACTGGGGCCGCTCGCTGCGCTGGTACGCCCGCTGGTTCGAGGCGGCCGGCGACCGCCTCCCGGGGGAGATCACGCCGGCGTACGGCGTGCTGCCGCCGGACCGGATACGATTGGTACGGTCGCTCTTGCCGGACGCGCGGTTGATCTTCATCATGAGAGACCCGGTAGAGCGGGCGTGGTCTCACGTCCAGATGCACTACTGGATGCGCCGGCGGAAGAAGGTGGAAGAGATTGGCCGGGCGCGCCTGCTGAAGGCGCTGCAGCGGCCCGGTCTTATCGCGCGGAGCAGCTACTCGGAGACGCTGGACCAGTGGACTGCGGTCTACCCGGCGGAGCAGCTCTACGTCGGCTTCTTCGACGACATCGCGGAGCGGCCGCAGGAGCTGCTTCGCGAGATCTTCCGCCACCTGGGGGTGCGCGAGGAGATCGAGTGGGAGCGGCTGCCGCTGCGAGAAGTGGTGCGCCGCGGCGGCGGCGCGCCGATGCCGCCGGAAGTGAGAGAGCTCCTGGAGGCGCGCTGCGCCCCGGAGCTGGAACGGCTCGAGGCCCGCTTCGGCGCCCGCGTGGGGCGGTGGCGAAGCTCCTGATGTACCCGGTAACTCTGCATGGCCCGAAATAACAGACGACGCCGCTGGCGCGCATTCCAGCCGATTCAGGGCGAGCTCGGTCGGAAGGAAGCGTTCCGGCACCTCTTCGCCTACATGAAGCCGCTGCGGGGCGTCCTCTGTCTCGCCCTGCTCGCCACCACGCTCTGGGTGGGGATCAACATCGGCTCCGGCTACCTGCTCAAGGGTCTGTTCGACATCCTTCAGCAGGCCGGTAAGAAGGGCGTCGCGGCAGACATCAGCCGGATCAACTGGCTGATCGGGATGCTGGTGCTGGTCTACGCCGTGCGGGTGGTGCTCTTCTTCGCGATGCAGTACTCCTGGGCCTACTCGTCCAACCGGCTTACGCTGCGGATGCGGAACGACATCTTCGCCCACCTGCAGCGGATGTCGTTCTCTTTCTTCGACCGGCGCAAGACCGGCCAGTTGATGTCGAGCCTGAGCAGCGACGTGCCCCAGGTCTCGGACGTGCTCGACGCGCTGAAGGACGCCATCAACGCCCCGCTCACGCTGGTCGGCGGCACGCTCCTGCTCTTCTGGCTCAACTGGAAGCTCGCGTTCGTGGCGCTGATCTGCGTCCCCGCCATCGCCTTCCTGATCCGGCAGGCGACCAAGCGCGTGGAGAAGTACGTCACGTCGCTGCAGGACAGCCGCGCCCGGGTGCTCGACGTGGCGGAAGAGGCGCTCTCCTCCGTGCGGACGGTGCAGTGCTTCGGGAACGAGGAGCACGAGATCGCCAAGTTCCGGCACCACAGTCACGAGGTGGCGCGCAACGTGCTCCGCAACGTGCGGGTGCGCAGCATCATGAAGCCGACGGTGGAGTTCACCGGCATGCTGGCGCTGCTGGTGATCGTCTGGATCGGCAGCATCCAGGCGGTCCGCAACCCCGAGCAGCTCACGTTCGGCGACCTCGTCTGGTTCTTGATGGTGCTGAAGCAAGTCACCGACGGCGCGAAGGACTGCGGCAACATCAGCCTGCACCTCAGCGTGGTTACCGTGGCGGCGGACCGCGTCTTCACGCTCCTCAACATGAAGAGCGAGATCCAGGACCGCCCGGACGCCCGCGAAATGGTGAACCCCGCGGGCCGGGTGGAGTTCGAGCACGTCGACTTTGCCTACCAGCCCTCCCGGCCGGTGCTGAAGGACGTCAGCTTCTCCATGGAGCGGGGGCAGGTGGTGGCGGTGGTCGGCCCTACCGGCGCCGGCAAGACGACGATCGCCGCGCTGATCCCGCGCTTCTACGACGTCACCGGCGGCGCGGTCAGGATCGACGGGCTCGACATCCGGCAGTACCAGCTCGCGTCGCTGCGCAAGCACATCGGGATCGTGCCGCAGGATACCGTCCTCTTCGCCGGCAGCCTGCGGGACAACATCGCCTACGGCCGGGTCGACGCCACGCTGGAGGAGATCACCGCCGCGGCGAAGGCGGCGAACGCGTGGGAGTTCATCGAGAAGCTGCCGAGGGGGCTGAATACGATGGTCGGCGAGCGCGGCGTGATGCTCTCCGGCGGACAGCGCCAGCGGATCGCCATCGCCCGCGCCATCCTGCGCAACCCGACGATCCTGATCCTGGACGAGGCGACCTCCTCCCTCGACAACCGCTCCGAGCGGCTGGTGCAGGACGCGCTGCAGCGCTTGATGCAGCACCGCACCACCCTGGTGATCGCTCACCGCCTTTCCACGGTGCGCAACGCCGACCTGATCATCGTGTTGAAGGACGGCGAGGTGGTGGAGCGCGGGCGCCACGACGAGCTGATCGCGGCGGACGGTCTCTACGCCACGCTCTACCAGTCGCAGTTCCTCTCTCGCGAGGCGGAGGCGCTGGAAGACGCCGCCGGGGCGCTGGTCGAGGACGCGCTGGCGCCGGAGCGTTCCCGGCCTTCCGGCGGCGAGCCGGAGAAGGCGGTCCAGAGCGTCTTCTGAGGAGAGTCGGTTACTAAAGCCGAGAGCTCTGGGAGGAGGCGGCGAGGCATTGAAATACCTCGCTGGACGGCCTGCGGCCAAGCGTCCTCCGGACGCCCGAACCAGGCCCTTCACAGTCCCCGCAGGGGGTCCCCCGTCCAGGGGATAAAACTTCGTGCCGTGGTTGCCGCGGTTTCAACCGCCCGGCATCGCGTAATCCCCGGGCGTTTTCCGGGCTTTCGATCAGGGAGCCCAGCGCGCTGAGCGTGTCAACCGGATTCCACGGAATCCTCGTCTAGCCCCGAAAACCGGCTGATTCCACGAATGAACCACTAAAACTCGCCGTGCAACTGTTCCGAGGCACTCATTGCCACCCCGGGTCGGGTTAGCCGTGCGATAGCGCGGATACGATCAGACTCGCCGGGCGTGTCCGTCCGGCAGAGGTGGTTATGGTGTATCGAATCTCTCTGGTAACGAGCGATACGACGCTGCTGGAAGTACCGGTAGCGGCGTTTCCGTCTTCCGCAACGGCACTCAGTATCGCGGCGCGGCAGGCGCGGCGGCACGCCCGCTCCGGCAGCCCCGTGCTGCTGACCGGGCCAGACGTGGAGGTGGTCTACTGGCTCGACCCGGCCACGCGCCGGATCCAGCCGTTCGACGGAAACGGCCGCCCCTGGCGCAAGCCCCGCACCCGGGAAGAGCTGCCGCACTAACCCCTGGCTAGGGCCGGCTGCGATGATCCGGATCAAGCAGAGCGGAACAGACCGCGACCTCCTGCGGGTCAGCGGGCGGACGCTGGTGGAGGCGGACCTGAGCTTTCGCACGCTGCGTGAGGGCGATCTGGTGGGCCGCACCCTCGACGGAGCGGCGCTCGACGGCGCGGACCTCCACCGGGCGCACCTGCTGCGCGCGTCCCTGCGCGGCGCTTCCCTCGTTGGCGCCTCGTTGATCTGCGCGGAGTTGGGGGAGGCGGACCTGCGCGGGGCGGACCTGACCTTCGCTGCCCTGGAGGCCGCGGACCTGCGCGGCGCCGACCTGCGGGAGAGCTGCCTGGACCGTGCCCGGCTGTACGGCGCCAACCTGCAGCGGGCACGCCTGGAAGGAGCCGACCTGCGTTGGGCGCGCCTGAACGGGGCGGACTTGTTGGGCGCCCGCGCGGACCAGCACACCCTCTGGCCGGACGGCTTCGAGCCCCACGCCGCGGGGGTGTTGGTGGCCCCCACGGACGCGGACGCCGGGGGCTCCCCGGGCGGCGAGCCCCCGGCGGGGTAACGGTCGATGCCCCTGGAAGAGTACCGCCGCAAGCGGGACTTCACCCGCTCTCCGGAGCCGGGTCCGGAGCCGGCCGCGGAGCCGCCCGCGCCTCGCTTCGTGGTGCAGGAGCATCACGCGCGGCGGCTGCACTACGACTTCCGCCTGGAGATGGGCGGGGTCCTGAAGAGCTGGGCCGTCCCGAAAGGCCCCTCGCTCGATCCCCGCGTCCGCCGCCTGGCCGTGGAGGTGGAGGACCACCCCGTCGACTACCTCACCTTCGAGGGCCGCATTCCGGAGGGGAGCTACGGCGCGGGGAGCGTCTTCGTCTGGGATCTCGGCGAGTACCGCCTGCGGGAGGCGGATCCGCTCGCGGCCTGGGAGCGAGGGCGGCTGCACCTGACGCTCTTCGGAGAGCGCCTGCGGGGCGACTGGCGTCTCTTCCGCACCCAGGGGGGCGAAAAGCCGCAGTGGCTGCTGCAGAAGGTGGACGACGAGCACGCGCAGCCGGGCCACGCCGCGGAGAAGATCGGCTCCCGCGAGCCCGCCGGCGCCGGCAGCGCCGAGCCGCCGTTCTTGCCGGTGGAGGCGCGGATCACGCGCACCGCCGCCCCCTCCGCGCGCGGAGCTCTCTCGCCGGAGGAGCTTCTTTCCCGGAAAGAGCTGCGCGGCGACGTGGTTCTGGAGCTGGAGAGCGGCCGGGTCCGCCTCACCAGCCTGGACCGCCCCTACTGGCCGGAGCTCGGCCTCACCAAGGGAGACCTGCTTCGCTACTACCTCCGCGCGGCGCCGTACCTGGTGCCGCTGCTGCGGGACCGGCCGGCCATCCTCCGCCGCTTTCCAGAGGGGCCGGGCGGCGCGGCGTTCTACCAGCACGACCTCACCTCCGCGCCGGAGGGCGTGCGCGTGGTCCAGCTCCCGCGCGAGGGCGGCCGGCCGGCGAGCTACGCCGTCTACGACAGCCCGCTCGCGCTGCTCTACCTGACGAATATCGGTTGTATCGAGCACCACCCGTGGCACTCCCGCGTGCCGCACCCCGATCGGCCGGACTACTTCGCGCTCGATCTCGACCCGTTCGAAGCGGGGTGGGAGAGCGTGGTACGGGTCGCCTTCGCCGTCCGGAACGCGCTGCGTATCTTCGGGCTGGAGGCCTACGTTAAGACCTCCGGATCGCGTGGTCTGCACCTCTACGTCCCCGTGGAGCCGGTCTACACCTACCGGCAGGTGCACGACTTGGCGGAGGCGGTCGGCCGCTTCGTGGCGGAGCAGCACCCGGAGATCGCCACCGGCGAGCGTCGGATCCAGGCGCGGCGGCCGGGTCAGGTCTACGTGGACTGGGAGCAGAACGCCTACGGCAAGAGCCTGGCGAGCGCCTACAGCGTGCGCGCGGTCCCCCGCGCCACCGTCTCCTGCCCGCTGGCCTGGGAGGAGCTGGAAGCCGGGGCGCGGCTAGAAGACTTCACCGTTCCGCGCGTGTTGGAGCGCCTGGAGGCCGGGAACGAGCCCTGGGCTGGGACGCTGGAGCGGCGGCAGCGGCTGCCGTCGTATTCCGTATCGCGCAGCGCGTAGCAGACGTATTCCGTATCGCGTATTGCGTAGCGGAACGCTTTCTCCGCTTTCCCGGACGTCGTGCCGGGCGGGCGGCCTTCGCAGCGCCTCGCCCGGCAGGATGCTTCGAAATGCGGTGCCGGCACGCCGCTACGCAATACGCAATACGGGATGCGGACTACAGATTCCGTGAGCGGACTCGCTCCCGCAGCGGCCAGTTGACGTCCGCGGCGGCCCAGGCGGCGATCCGCTCGTCTTCCTCGGGGGAGAAGCCGAAGGCGGCGCTGACTCTCCGCTCGATCTCCGCTTCCCACTCCTCCGCCTCGCCGGGAAGCTCCGCGCGCTCCCGGCGCCGCACCAGCTCCGCCACCTCGGCCGCCTGCGGCTCCGTCCAGCGGCCGAGCGGCACGTCGTCCAGGAACGAGCGCAGGAAGTGAAGGTAGCCGCCGTTGACGTGCCCCCCGAAGAAGAGGTGCGAGTAGCAGAAGTGGACCGCCCGGGAGCAGAGGAGCCCCACGAGCGCGCGCGGGTGTTCCGCTAGCGGGTGCTCTACGGCCCTCGGGAGCCCGCAGAGGAAGGTGTCTTTCAGGACGTAGCCGTCCTCGTCCAGCGCGGCGCGCAGCGTGCGGCCGTTCTGGCAGATCGCGATCTTGGGGCCGGAGAACAGCGCCGGGTCCGGCAGCGCGTTGCCGTCTTCTCGCAGGCGCTCGCAGTCGTAGTCGATCCACCAGCCGTTCCAGCGGAGCTCGTAGCGTCGCACCTCGCCGTTGCCGGAGTAGGCGCCGCCGCCGAGGAATCGCCGGGCGTGGGGCGAGGCGGGCCGCTCCGGCGTGACGTACCGCTCGCGCAGCCCGCGGCGGTGAAACGAGACGGTCCAGCGGATGTCGAGCAGCTCCCCCAGGCGTCCTTCCGGCAGGCTGCGGACCATCCGCTGCAGCGCTCCCGTGAGGAGCGGGTCGGCCGGCACCGGAAAGTAGGCGCGGGAAGAGGTAAATCCGAAGAGCTCTCCCTCCACGTCCGCCAGCGGCGCCGCGCGGAACTCGTCCCCGGACCGGTCCACCTTTCGGAGTACGGCCGCCTTCCCGGCTGCGCCGGAGGCGTAGAGCACCACCGGGTAGACCGCCGCCCCCGCGAACGCCCCCGTGTCGGTGGCAAAGTCGATCCCCGCCAGTCGCCGCTCCGCGAGCAGCCGCTCTCGGAGGGCGCGGGCATTCGCGTTGACCAGGCACTTGTTCGGCAGCACGAAGGCGAGGAGGTCGCCCGGGCCGAGCCAGGAGAGGCAGGCGTGGAGGAAGTAGAGGTAGAGGTCCGGCGCCCCGGTGGTCGCCTCCGGGTACCGCTGCTGCAGCCGGCGCCGCTGCTCCGCGGAGAGGCGCTTTGCCTCGACGTACGGCGGGTTGCCGACTACGAGCAGCCGTCCCTCGCCGGGCGGGACGAGCGCCTGAAGCGAAGTGCGGTCCGGCAGCTCCAGCGCGTCGTAGTGCCGGAGCCCGAGTCGCTCGGGCGACAGATCCACTCCGAACGCCTCGCGGATCGCCGCCGCTACGCGCTGCCGCGCCGCTGCGACCGCCTGCGGATCGGAGTCGAGGCCGACCAGGCTCTCGGCCAGCCGGCGGGGATCGGCGTGGGGATAGCGCGCGGCGAAGCAGCGGACGGCCTGCACCAGGAGCTCGCCGTCCCCGCAAGAGGGGTCGAGCACCGTGTCCCCGGGCCGCGGCGCGGCGCGCTCCACCACCAGGCGGGCCAGCCCGGGCGGGGTGTAGAAGCTGCCGCGAAGCTTCTCCGCGGAGGTGGCGGCCTGGAAGTGGTTCAGGGGCGCGGTCAATGGGGGTCTCGGTCTGGGGCGGGAGGGGCAGGGACGAAGCAGTCGGCGTCCCAATGGTAGGCGCCGCCGCTGGGGAACTCGACGGAGAGCTGCGCGGGCAGGTCGTCCTCCGGCGGGAAGTAGTCGACCACCTCGCCCACCTCCGCGCGGGAGAGCGCGGTGTGGAGCCCCCATGCCTCCGGCATGGAGCGGACCTTCGCCTCGCCCAGCGGGCTGAAGCAGACCCGGTCGCCCTCGCAGAATGCAGCCATCTCGTGAGACTGTAACCGGGGAGAGGCCCTGCCGTCCGGCGCTCCGATTCGATTCGGGTTTGTCGGACGAGATCGCCCGTCTCGGCTCTCGCAATCTCGCCGGAAAATGGTGATTGACACACCCCCAGGTAGTTGTGTGTAAAATGACGCGGTTTCGCGCAGTCGGCGCGTATCGCTTGCTTCCCTGGCCTGCCAGGCAGCCGGATTGGCCCGTAAAGACGGGAGGGTCCGGCGCCGCTCCGCAGGTGGAGAAGGGGAAGGGGGCGGTCGCCCCGCGGACCGGAAGTTTTCTAGCGATGGCAGACGGACGGGGGGCCCTGTGGGGATCAACCGTCGAGTAGGTCATCCTGAGTCGGGTGCTGTCCCCGGGCTTGGGATGGCCTTTTTTGCGTACGGGACGCCGGAGCAGGCGCCCGGTGGGGTGAACGAAATGGCGAATATGCTCCGCCGCCTGATCTTCGGCCGGCCGTTCGAGACGGCCAAGGCGCACCACACGCGGCTGCCGAACGCCCTGGCCCTGCCGGTGTTCGCGTCGGACGCGCTGTCGTCGGTGAGTTATGCCACCGAGGAGATTCTGCTAGTGCTGGTACTCGCTGGGGCCAGCGTCAGCGTACTAAGCAAGTCCTGGCCGGTCGCCCTAGCTATTGCTCTGCTGCTCGCGATCGTGGCGACGTCGTACCGGCAGACGATCCACGCCTACCCCCAGGGCGGCGGTGCCTACCGGGTCTCCCGGGAGAACCTCGGGCCCTTCTGGGGCGTAATGGCCGGCGCCTCGCTGTTGATCGACTACGTACTCACCGTCGCGGTGAGTATCTCGGCTGGGGTGGCGGCCATCACCTCTGCATGGCCAACGCTGGCTCCCTACGCGGTCTGGCTGGCGGTGGCGTTTATCGTCTTTGTCGGCCTGGCGAACTTGCGCGGGGCGAAGGAGTCGGGGCTGCTCTTCGCGGTGCCGACCTACCTCTTCATCGGGTCGATCTTTACGATGCTGGGAGTCGGCTTCTTCAAGCTCCTCACCAACCAGCCGATGACCCCCCCGGTGCCACCCACCGATACGTGGGCCAACACGACGGAGAGCCTGACGCTCTTCCTGATCCTGCGCGCCTTCTCCTCCGGCTGCACCGCGCTGACCGGGATCGAGGCGGTGACCGACGGCGTGCCCGCCTTTCGCCCGCCGGAGGCGAAGAACGCCGCGAAGGTGCTGGCGATCCTCGGCGTCATTCTGATCACCATGTTCGTAGGGATCACCTACCTGGCGCACCGGCTGGAGGTAGTGCCGTTCCCTGCGGAGTTCGAGGGGCCGAACCACGAGCACCGGCATACGGTCGTGTCGCAGATCGCCTACGCGGTCTTCGGGCAGACCCCCTTCTACTACGTGCTCCAGGCGGCAACCGCGGTGATCCTGATCCTGGCGGCGAACACGGCGTTCGTCGACTTCCCGCGCCTGAGCATGTTCCTCGCGCAGGATAAACTCCTGCCGCGGCAGCTGGCGAACGTGGGGGATCGGCTGGTCTATTCCAACGGCATCATCGGCCTGTCGGTCCTTTCCATCCTGACGGTGGTCGCCTTCAACGCCAGCACCCACCACCTGATCCCGCTCTATGCGCTGGGCGTGTTCCTCTCGTTCACCCTCAGCCAGTCCGGCATGGTGGTGCGCTGGCTGCGGCTGCGACCGCGCGGGTGGCAGATGGGCGCGGCAGTCAGCGGGGTGGGGGCACTCGCCACCTTCGTGGTGCTGATCATCATCGGGGTGACCAAGTTCATGGCGGGCGACCCGGTGAGCCTCTGGCCGGTCACCACCCCGCTCGGGCTCTGGCTGGTGCTGACGCTCGGGAGCTTCGTGCTGATCTCCATGTGGCACCGCTGGATGGGGCGCTGGCTGCTCGCCCTCTCCACGCTCGGCTTCGCCGCCTGGGCGCTCGCCGCGCAGCCTGACCTATTGCGGTCGTTCGAAGTGCGTCTCGGCGCCTGGCTGGTGATGGTGGCGATTCCCACCGTGATCTGGATGTGCTTCCGGATCAACGCGCACTACGACGATGTTGCCGGCAAGCTGACGATGGAGCGCTACCAGCCGCCGCGGAAGTTCCGGCATACCGTGCTGGTCTCGGTGCCGGGGGTCCACCGCGGCATCATGCCGGCACTGGAGTACGCCCGCTCGATCGGGGGCGACGTCCGCGGGGTCTACGTGGAGATCGACCCCGCCAGAACGCCGCAAGCGCTGGAGCGGTGGCGGAAGTGGGTGCCCGACATCCCGCTGGTGGTGCTCGACTCCCCCTACCGCGCACTGACCACGCCGCTGCTGGAGTACATCGACCAGGTGGAGCGGGAGCGGGATGATGACGTGGTGACGGTGATCCTGCCGGAGTTCGTGCCGGAGAAGTGGTGGACCGTGCTGCTCCACAATCAGACCGGCTTGATGCTCAAGTGGGCGCTGCTCTTCAAGAAGGGCGTGGTGCTCACCAACATCCGCTACCACCTGCAGGACTGGGAAGAAGAAGCCCTGGGAGCGCACCCGCTGCTCTGCGACACCAATGATCCGGACTGCCGTCCGGCTTCGACGTCGGAAGCCGAAGAGCTAGGCACGGGAAGGTAGTCAAACGCGCGAAGGGGACCCTCGCCGCAGGGTCCCCTCTCAACATCTACGGTTTACGGAGGCCGGGTTCCGACCTCCGGCGGGGTGTAGTCGCCCAGCTCAGTGGAGAAGCCGGGCTCCAGCTCCACCACCCCTTCTCCCTCGCCCGGCGTACCGATGAGCGGCCGGAACGTCTGGAGGATGAACGGCGGCGCCAGGAGGGTGGTCGCCACCGCCATGAAGAGGACCACGGCGTAGAGATCGGCGTTCAGGATCCCCATGCTCATGCCGAGCTGGGCGACCACGATGCCGACCTCTCCCCGCGGCACCATGCCCCAGCCGACCTGCAGCGCGAGCGTGCGCCCGGAGCGGAGGAGCGGCAGGCCGCTGCCGACGAGCTTGCCTATTACCGCCAGGACGGTGATGCCGGCGCAGAGGGCGAGGACGTACGGCTTGGCGAGACTGGTCAGCTCGAGCTGCATGCCGATCGACACGAGGAAGAACGGCAGGAAGAACTCGGTCAGGTTCTCGATCCGGTGGTGCAGGCCGGTTTCCTCGGAGAACTCCGCGAACGCCGTCCCCGCCAGGAACGCCCCGATGATCGGCGCGATCCCCGCTACGGAGGCGCCGACCGCCAGTCCCAGGCAGAGCGCCACCGCGCCGACGAAGAGCGCGTGCCCGATGCGCATCCGCTCGATCAGCGGGCGCGCTCGCCCGAGCACCCGTCCCCCCAGCACCAGCATCACCCCCACGAAGAGCAGCGAGGTGACTACGGTGACGCCGATACCCGCCAGGTCGAGGCCGCCCTGCGCGAAGCCGCTCACTACCGCCAGCGCCAGCAAGCCGAGGATGTCGTCCAGGATCGCCGCCCCCAGGATGATGCGGCTGGGCAGCACCGTCAGCAGCCCCAGCGGCGCCAGGATGCGGGCGGTGATGCCGACGCTCGTGGCAACCATCGCCGTGCCGACGAAGAGGGCAACCGGCTGGGTGGCTCCCAGCATCAACATCAGCGCGTATCCAAGCAGGAACGGCACGATCACGCCGCCGACCGCCGCGGTGACCGCCGGCTTGCCCACGCGGCGGAGCTCCGAGGGACGGGTCTCCAGACCTACGGAGAAGAGCAGGAAGAGCACGCCCAGCTCCGAGAGCACGTGCACGATCTCGCTCGGACGCACGAGGCCGAGCACCTGCGGGCCGATCACCACGCCGGCCAGGATCTCGCCGACCACCGCCGGCTGCCGGAGCCGCTCGAAGATCTCCGCCGCGATCTTTGCAGAGATGAAGATCAGGAGCAGCGGCAGGAACAGTCCCAGCGCGTCGTGCGCGGCGCCTCCGCCCTCGGGAGCCGCCGCCAGGGGAAGCAGTTCAAAAGGATTCATTATGATCGTGCGGTCTCCCGCAAAAGACTCCGGTCCGGACCGAGGACAACCGGCCCTGCGCAATGATATCCGGGCCGTGCGGGGAGCTTCAGGGTAGCCGCTGCTGCTCTCCGCGATGCTGGAGAACGCAACCACGCTCGGAAAGTATTTCGCTTCGGCTTCGCGCCGGGAAGGATTGCTCGCTCACATTCTTGAAGCTATGAGGAAGAGTGGTTGCAGGGCAGCCGAGAGCCGGTTGGCTGCTCGGTCTCCGGGCAATCAGCTTCCTCCGTTGGGCGGATTTTTTAACCTGCGTGGATCAGCCTAAAGGATGGGTCCCGAGGGCCGATAATGTATCCGAACTGGCTGTCCGTGAAGCGAACGAGCGACTGGCACGCTTCTTGTAGTCTCCTGCAGCAACGTCCTCCGCCGAAGGGACCGCCGGCGCCTCCCGGCATTGCGGTCCGGAACTAACCTTCGCCGCCGGCAGCGGCTCGAGTGCGATCGCGAGCCGGACTGCTTGATCTCTGGGGCGAGGTGCGAATCGACCGGCGCATGGTGTACCCGATCCTGGAAGTAGCTGGAAT
Source organism: Armatimonadota bacterium (assembly GCA_046292385.1). Classification (GTDB taxonomy): domain Bacteria; phylum Armatimonadota; class SYMT01; order SYMT01; family SYMT01; genus JBKBRF01. Next base: position 71,896 of record JBKBRF010000026.1, read on the forward strand.
CGGAGCGGAATCCCCTCAAGGCTCAGCTTCTCCCCACCTGGCGGAGCTGCTGCGGGGGACGATTGCCGCGCTGCCGACTCCCCTGCTGGTGACCTGCCTGCAGCGGGAAACGCTCGTCGTCGCCAACCCGGCGTGCGAGGGCCTCTGGTCCACGGAGGCGATCGGCTCGCTCGCCAACCTGGAGCGGGCGATGCGGCAGGCCGCGGCGGACGGGGACCTGGTCTCCCGCCTCTGGCAGCAGCGCCGGGAGCTGGACCCGGATGAGTCCGGCGTCATCGCGTACCTCCTGCTGCAGGACGGTCGCCAGCTCCTCTGGAAGACGCTGCCGCTGCCCCAGAAGATCGACGGCGCTTCCCTCGAGCTGCACCTGTTCGAGGCCGCGGCTCCCGTGCCGGCCCAGTCCGCGCAGCGGGAGACCGACAGCCTTTTCCGCCTGAGCTTCGAAAAGGCGGCGGTCGGGATGACGCTCATCTCCTCCGACCTCCGCATCCTCCGGGCGAACGGCTCTTTCTGCGAGATGCTCGGCTTCCGCGAGGCGGAGCTGCTGGGCCGCTCCATCGCGTCGCTGGTGGAAGACGAGCAGGCGACCAACGAGGAGTGGCGGCAGCTCACCGCGGACCAGGAGACGTTTCACCTGGAGCGCACCTTCCGCCGCTGGGACGGTCACTCGGTCTGGGTCTACCTCTCCGTCTCCGTAGTGCGGGACTCCCGGGGGCAGCCGATCTACTTCATCGCGATGGCGGAAGATATCACCGCCCGCCGCCGGGAGGACGAGGAGCAGGCCCGCATCACCCAGGAGTTGATGGCGCTCGCCAGCACCGACGCGCTGACCGGCCTTTACAACCACCGCTCCATGCAGGAGCTGCTGGAGAACCGGGTGCTGCAGGCGCGGAAGAGCGGCCAGGTGCTTTCCGTCCTGATGCTGGACCTCGACTTCTTCCGTCAGTGGAACGGTCGCTACGGACACGATGCCGGCGACCGCGCGCTCCGGACCGTGGCCGAATCGATGCGGCAATCGCTGCGCGGGCACGACCTCGCCTGTCGCTACGGCGGCGAGGAGTTCGTGATGATTCTCTCCGGCGCACACTTCGAGGCGGCGCTGCAGGCCGCCGAGCGCGTGCGGCGCCGGCTCAAGGACGCGCCGCCGATCGTTCCCGGCGCGGGGCCCGTCACCTGCTCCGTCGGCGTCGCTTCGTATCCCGCGCACGCTTCCACCGCGCAGTCGCTGCTCAAGGCGGCCGACATGGCGCTGCTGCAGGCGAAGCGCTCCGGCAAAGACCGCGTCTGCGGCTTCCGCCCGGATCTCTTCCAGGGACCCTGCGATAGTGTCGACCTGCTGAGCTCCGGCCTCCAGGGCGCCTCTCCGGAGGCGGTGAACGCCCTGGTGACCGCCATCGACCTGCGGGACCGCTACACCGGCGCCCACTGCCAGCGCGTGGGCCGCGTGGCGGTCACCATCGCGGAGCACCTGGGCTGCTCTCCGGAGGAGCTGGAGATCCTGCGGACCGGCGCCTCGCTGCTCGACGTGGGCAAGATCGGGCTGCCGGACGAGCTGCTGGTCAAGCCGGACCATCTTTCCCCCGCGGAGTGGGAGCTGATGCGCCAGCACCCCGTCTGGGGCGAGCAGCTCCTGCGCCGCTCCGCCCTGCCGGAAGGAGTGCAGCAGCTCGTGCGCTGGCACCACGAGCGCCTGGACGGGAGCGGCTACCCGGATGGGCTCTCCGGCGACGCCCTCCCGCGGGTCGTCCGCATCGTCAACGTGGTCGACGTCGCCGTGGCGCTCCGCGGAGACCGTCCGCACCGCCGCGCCTGGCCCCGCGCCCGGGTGCAGCAGCACCTCCGGGATCTGGCCGGCACCCAGCTCGACCCGGTGGTGGTCGAGGCCTACTGCCACCTCTTCCCCGCCGATTGAGCTCCTCCGTCGCCGGTCGGCCGGGGTGGTCTCCGACCTTGCGATTCCTTCTGTCCACGGTGAGTTTTGGCCGGCTCTCCGCCCGGGCAGAGTAGCGTGGACTTGCCCGGGACTTGCGGCGCAGAGCCGGCGCCGCTCCCCTGACCCGGGTACCCCGTTACTCCCGAAGCGGTCCGGCTCATCTCGAGCCGGGGAAGGAGACGCACTACCGATGAATGAGTTGCGCGACGCCTACATCATGGAGCTCCAGGATCTCTATGACGCGGAGCAGCAGATCCTCCAGGCCCTCCCGCAGATGGCGCAGGCTGCCTCGCACGACGAGCTGCGGCGGGCGCTGCAGGAGCACGAGCAGCAGACGCGGGGGCAGGTGCGGCGCCTGGAGCAGATCTTCCAGCGCCTCGGACAGGCGCCCGGAGGCCGGCAGTGCCGGATCGTCCAGGCGATGATCCAGGACGGACAGGAGAAGCTGCGCCAGGGCGGGGCCCCGGATACTCTCGACGCGCTGATCATTGCGACCCAGCAGAAGATCGAGCATTACGAGATAGCCGGCTACGGGACGGCGCGCTCCTGGGCGGTCCACATGAACGAGCTGGACGCGGCCGAGCTGCTGCAGCAGACGGCAGACGAGGAGGGCGAGACCGACAAGCGCCTCACCCGCCTGGCGGAGAGCCGCATCAACCGGGAGGCGATGTCCCGGCCTCGGGCCGCGGCCGCCTGATTCCCTCCGGTGAACCGGAGGCAGCATGCACCGGGGCCGGGCGAGATCTCGCCCGGCCCCGGCTCGTGGATCTGGGCAGAGTGCGCGCCCTGCGCCTGCCACAGACCGGCCGGGCTCCGCGGAGCTCGGCGGCTACTGTTGGGCTCCGTTTCCGTTCTGCCCGTTCAGACCCGCGAGGCCGCGGGACGTGCGCAAGTGCTCCCGCAGCGGCGGCAGGCTCTCCGAGGCGAAGGCGCGGACATCGGGATCGGTGGAATGCCGCGCGTGGAACTCGAAGTCTGCCACGGTCTTGGCGTGGTGCTTGAGCTGCTCTCCGACCCAGGCCTGGTCGAACTGGGAGCCGGAGAGGCGCCCCAGTACCGAGCGGATCTCGCGGTGCTGGACCGGCATGAACTGCAGCCCGAGCTGGCTCAAGTTGCCCCGCATCTCCTGTACCCGGATCGTCTCCGGCGCGGCGCCGCCGCCGGCACCCTGCGGTGCGGCTCCAGCGCCGTTCCGCGCGGGCATGGGATCGGGGAGCTCGATCCCCTTGGACTCGGCGAGTGCCCGCACCCGGGTGCTGTGTGCCTGGTGGTCCTGCACCAGGCGCTGCGCGAAGCTGCGCACGTTGTCGCTGCTGCCTCGCTGCTGCGCCATCTGGGACAAGTCGATCTCCATCATGTCTCCGAGGGCGGAGGCGACCACGAACCGCCGGTCCATCATGGAGACGCGGCCTTCATTTCCGGGTTGACCGGCCGCGGCGTCCGGTTGCCCCGGCTGCCGGTCCGGCTCTGGCTGCGGTCCGGCGATCGACACCTGCGCCAGTAATGCGGAGGCGGCGATCAGCAACCCGACGACACGCAGATGGGTGCTCTGACCTGTAGTGGCCATCGATACTACTCCTGTGCTTGCGTTCGAGCACGGTTGGCTGCGAGCCGAACTTTGCTTCGGTTCAGGGCCCGGCCGCCGGCTGCGACTCATCGGGCCCGTTCGGATCGGCTCTCAGGTCTTGCAGGTGTTCCAGAGCTCCCCGGCGCCGGGGAGCTCTCCGTCGCGTCGATATGCCCGCGGTGTTCCGGCGCCGACACCTTTCCGCCGCACGATTTCTGTAGGGGAAAGGATCGGAGTGCCCGGAAGCGGCCGACGTTTCAGGGTGAGCCGGCGGTGAGCCAGGCGGCGGCTTCCCGGGAGATCTCCGGTGGGATGGTGTGGGGGCCGTCGAATTCGCGGTAGCGCACGTCGTATCCGGCGCGCTCCAGCTGGGGCACGATCCGCCGGCTGCACGGGTCGATCCGCAGGATGTCGTCGCGGATGCCGTGGGAGATATAGATCCGTGGGGCGCCTTCCTGGCGCGGCGGGGCCATGAATCCGGGCGAAAAGGCTACGACGTGGCTGAACAGGTCGCCGTTGCCGATCCCGAGGGAGAGCGCGTAGGAGGCGCCGTCCGAGAAGCCGCCGATCGCGACGCGGCAAGGGTCGACGGCGCACCGTGAAAACGCGTGCTCCAGCGCCGCGTTGATGAAGAGGACGTCCGGCCCGTACTCGTCCAGCAGCACGTCCCAGGTCCGCCCCCGGGAGTCGACCGCCAGGAGAACCAGGCCAAAGTCTTCCGCCAGGTACCGGAGCAGCGAGAGGCCGTGCTCCGCGTTCCCGCCCGCCCCGTGCAGCAGCAGCGCGAATGGGGCGGGGCGGTCGCGCCGGTAGGAAGCCGGCAGGTAGAGGAGCCCGTCCCGGCGACCGTCCAGGCCGAGCCGGTGCTGCCCCGGCTCCAGCGTCCGGGCTTCGGGAGGCGCCGGCTCCGGACGGGCCGTGATCCGCCCCTTCTCCGCCGCACTCCGATCGATCCCGCGATCGCCGCTGAGTCGCATCTGCACGTCTCCCCTCCCGGCTCCTGTTGCATGCGAGCCATGCCCGTGCCGGAGCGATGCAAATCCGTCCCGAGCGCCGGGCAGTTAAGCTCGGCAAGCGGGCCGTTGTCTCCGTATAGTTAGCTGGAGGGAGCGGCACGGTGCCGCCCGCTCTGGGAGCCTTCCGATGCGCCGACTTCTCTGCACCCTGAGCCTGGCCTTCTTGAGCCTCTTCCTGCTCCGTCCGGCGGCCGCGCTGCCGCGCGTCACGTTGAAGCTGGAGGGGGTGGGAGTGCACGAGGCGCTGCGCCGCGTCTCCAGCGAGACCGGCTGGAGGCTGGCGCTTGACGACGTCGACGTCAACGATCCCCAGCCCCGTGCCCGACCGGAGAAGGCGGGCGCCACCGCCAGCTTCGATTGGAGCAACGCGCCGCTCGGCAAGGTCTGCCGCGACCTTGCCGCCGCCTACGGCTACGCCTTCGAGGCGGAGGAGTTGGAGACGCACGAGGTGCGGTTCTTCGCGCCGGAGCAGAAGGCTCCCGCCGCGCCGAAGTGGGCGGCGCGCGTGCCCGGGCTGACCTGCTACGTCGGCGAGATCGCGCGCACCGAAACCCGGGTGCTGACCCCGGAAGGGGAGGATCTGGAGGCGGAAACGAGCGTGCGCCTGCACGTCCGCCCGGACGACGCCGATCCGGACGCGATCCGCGCGATCGAGAATCTCCGCGTCACCGACGACCGCGGCAAGGTGCTGGAGCTGGAGCCGGTACGCCGCAACTGGTGGGGAGAGCGGCCGGATGAGTGGGTCTCGGAGGTGTACCTCGACGAGCTGCGGCCGCGGGTCCGGCGGATCGCCCGGCTGGACGGGGAAGTGGTGCTCTACCGGGTGGTGGAGACCCGGCGGCTGGAGGTGCCGGTCCGCGGCCAGACCCTGCCGCTGGACCGCAGCCTGCAGCCACTTGAAATCAACATCAGCCGGCTGGAGTACTCCCCCACGGTCCCGTTTGGGCGGCTGGGCGTAGCGCTGGAGGCGACCTGGCCGGCGGAAGGCCCGGACCTGGTCACCGATCTGGAAGAGCAGGGCTGGCCGGCTCCGGCGGTGCGGTTGAGCTCCGGGAAGCTGGTGACGCCGGACTGGCGCGCCGTGATCTTCCCCCGCCAGGACAGGCAGGTGGCGCAGGTCGACATCTCGCTGCGGGTCTCTCCGGACGATCCCCCGCAGGCACTGGTCTGGGACATGGTGGTCCGCTCGCAGCCTTCCCAGCGGGTGCCGTTCTCCATCCAGGATATCCCGCTTCCGGGCGGTCGCGGGGCGCCGGAGCCGGCCCCGGAGGCGCCTCCCGCGCGCGGGAAGCCGAACCTGGACCCGCAGGCTCCCCCCGTGGGGGAAGCGATTACCGGCCTGGCCGGCGCCGTGCTGATCGACGACCGTCCCGCCGTCCAGGGCGAGCTGGCGGTGGGCCTTCGCAAGAAGAACGGGGACGGCGGTTGGGGGCCGGTCCGCTGGCGGTACTTACCCCTGGACCGGAACGGCCAGGCCCGGCTGGAGGGGGTCGCCCCGGGGGAGTACCGGGTGGTGCGTGAGTACCGCACCCGCGGCGCGGACGGCCGGCTGCAGCCCGCCTCCGGGAAATGGGCGCCGGTCGAAGTGACCGTACAGATCGAGCGGGGGAAGGTGACCCCCCTTCCCCCGCTCCGAAAACTCCCGGACCGCTGATCGAGCCGCTACCCCGCGATCGAGTAGGCGGACTCCCTCTCGGCGCTGGCGCTGATCTGGGTCAGGATGGTGCGGGTGATCTCGCGTTCATGTCGGTTCTGCGCCAGGCGGGCCGCATCGCTTCCATATCGCTCCGCTTCGGACAGGTCCGCCGGCTGCACCAGCGCGCGGGCGTCATTGCCCAGCTCCTCTACCAGCCGTTCCGTGGCGGTGTGCAGCTTGCGGATCCGGAATGCCAGCCAGAAGTTGGTGCTCCACGTGTGCGGCGCGTCGCGATGGCGGATCCGGGCCTCATCCACGAGCGCCTCTTCGCGACGGGCCACCGCCAGGAAGCACTCCGCCCGCGTTTCAGCCTGCTGCTCCCGCTTCGTGGCCGCGCTCTCGGCCTTCGCCAGGTACGGCAGGCCGATCCCGGCAGTCGCTACCACACATCCCATCACGCACATCCATCGCTTCAGATTCGCTTGCATCGTTGCCAACTCCGTGAAAGCATCCGGCGCTTCCATCCTGTAAACGTTAGAGCCGGGCAAAGTCGTGCACCGATAGCAGGCAAGGGGAGATGTTTTTTCTGTTGAGCGCCGGGCAGGCAAGCTGAGGGCGGACCCGCAACCACCCAAACCACTGCCTGGTGATATGTCCCGGTACCTCTACTCTGTTGGAGTAGGAGCAAGGGAGAGAGGGGGAGTAGGAGAGCCGCTCCCGTAAGTAGCTTCTCAAGCTCGCCCTCTCGCCCACTCTCCCTTGCCAAATCGACTCATCAATCTCGGGCTGACGGAGTCCTAGCCGGAACTGCCACAGCCTGGCACCGGAGTCGAGACTGTCCGGCATTGCTTGCCGGGTAGGCGAGTCTCGCGGAGGCGCCGCGGATCAGGGGCGGCGCGGGAGTGAGGCGGATGGTACGTGCGATCTGGACCGGGGCGATCTCGTTTGGGCTGGTGGCGATTCCCGTGAAGGCGGTGCCGGCGCAGAGCGGCAAGGACATCCGCTTCTCCCTGATCCACCAGCCGTGCCACACCCGCATCAGCACGCGGAAGTACTGCCCGCACTGCGAGCGCGAGGTCTCCGGCGACGAGCTGGTGCGCGGCTTCGAGTACACCAAGGGCGAGTACGTGCTGGTGGAGGACGAGGAGCTGCAGGGGCTCGCAACCCCCGCGAAGCACACCCTCCAGATTCTGGACTTCGTGGAGATGTCGCAGGTCGACCCGGTCTACTTCGAGCGGCCGTACTACCTGCAGCCGGGTGCCGGGGGAGACCGCACCTATGCCTTGCTGCACCAGGCGATGACCGAGAGCGGGCGGGTCGGCGTGGGTAAGGTGGCGCTGCGCGACCGGGAGCACCTGGCGCTGGTACGGCCGATGAAGCACGCCCTGGTGATGGAGCTGATCTCCTTCCCGGACGAAGTCCGGAGCGTGGAGGAAGTGGTAGCGCCGCCGGAGGTGCGGGTCGACGAGCGCGAGCTGAAGATGGCGGAGTTCCTGATCGAGAGCATGAGCGCGCCGTTCGAGCCGGAGAAGTACCGCGACGACTACCGTGAGGAGCTGACCCGCTTAATCGAGGCGAAGGTGGAAGGCGGCACCGTCCGCGCGCGGAAGGCGCCGGACCGGGAGACGCGCGGTGAAGTGGTCGACCTGCTCGACGTCCTCCGCCGGAGCGTAGAGGCGGCGGGCGGCGGCGCGGAGGGCGCGTCGGAGCTCGCGGAAGAGAGGAAGCCGGCGAAGCGGCAGCGGACGAAGAAGGCGGCGTAGCGTGCCGGTTTCCGCGCCCGCTTCCCGGATCATCCCGGCGTCGCTGCGGCCGATGCTCGCCACCGCCGCGGAGGGGCCGCTCGACTCGCCGGAGCTGGCCTACGAGGTGAAGTGGGACGGCATCCGGGTGCTGGTCGGCGTGCGCGGGGAGAGGGTGGAGCTGCTCACCCGCAACGGGATCGAGTGTGCGGCTCGCTTTCCGGAGCTCTCCGCCGTCTGCAGCCGCCTGCGCCGGCCGGACGCGCTGCTGGATGGCGAGGTGCTCCGCCTGGAGCAGGGCCGGCCTTCGTTCTGGGCGCTCCAGCGGCGCCTTCACACCACCGACAGCCGCCGCATCGCCGCGCTGGCCCGAGAGGAGCCGTGTGTGCTGATGCTGTTCGACATCCTGCGCCGGGGGGACGAGCCGCTGACCGGCCGCCCCTGGCAGGAGCGGCGCCGGATCCTGGAAGAGGAGGTGGAGGCCGAAGCGCGGGTCCAGCTCTCCCCGGTCTGGCCGTCCGGAGAGAAGCTCTGGGAGGTGGCGAGCCGGTTGGAGCTGGAAGGGGTGCTCGCCAAGCGGAGGAGCGGGCTCTACCATCCGGGGAAGCGGACGGCCGACTGGCTCAAGATCAAGGTCCACCACACGCTCGACACGGTGGTGGTCGGCTGGACCGAAGGCGCGGGAGAGCGGCGCGGCCTGCCCGGCGCGCTGCTGCTGGCGCTGAACACCCCCGCGGGGCTGATCGGCGTGGGGCACGTCGGCACCGGATTCGACCGCCGGGCGCTCGCGGAGGCGCTCGCCTTGCTCCAGCCGCTCGAAGTGCCGCGCTGCCCCCTCCCGGAGACCCCCAGAACGAATGCGCGGGCCCACTGGGTGCGGCCGGAGCGGGTCTGCGAGGTGCGCCACCAGGGCTGGAGCGCCGGCGGAAAGCTCCGCGCCCCGGTCTTCCTGCGCTGGCGGCCCGACAAGTCGCCGGAGGAGTGCCGCGCGTCCGTAGGCGCCAGCCATGCGGACTGACCTGCCCCCTCCGCGGGGCGCCGGCACCGCGCGGAAACGAGGCTTGGAGCGGGCGGAGACGCGGGTAGCTTTGATCGCGTTCCGGCTGCGCCGCCGGGATGGCTCGCTCGCCGTGCCCGCATGCGGGCACCGTACCCGGCTTTCTGGGCAGGGCCGCGCGAAAGGGGATTGGATGTCAGGTTACGTCATCAACATCGAAGAGAAGTCGCTGGAGAACGGCTACTTCCGGGAAGTGCTCTTCACCGCGCCGCACAGTCAGCTCGTGGTGATGGCGCTCCAGCCGGGCGAGGAGATCGGACTGGAGGTGCATGACGGCATCGACCAGTTCCTCCGGGTGGAGAGCGGCGAGGGGAAGGCGATCCTCAACGGGGAGGAGCACGTCCTGGCGGACGGGTCGGCGGTCGTCGTCCCCGCGGGGACCGAGCACAACGTCGTCAACACCTCCACCTCCCAGCCCCTGAAGCTCTACACGCTCTACACCCCGCCGGAGCATCCGGACGGCACGGTGCACAAGACGCGGGCGGAGGCGATGGAGTACGAGGCGCACCACCACGGCTCGAGCCGGGGCTGACCGGAGCCGCGGTACGCCTGGTCGGCCGGCCTGGAGGGGGCGGGGAGGCTCTCGCGAGCATCCCCGCGGGCACGGCCGCTTCGCTACCGGATCTTCGCTCCGGCCGGCAGGTCCTGGTCCGGCTGCAGGAGGCTGACGCGGCCGTCCTCGCTCTCCGCGGCGAGCAGCATCCCCTGGGAAACGAGACCGCGCATCTTCCGCGGCGCGAGGTTGGCGACCATGATCACCTTGCGCCCGACCAGCGTCTCCGGCTCGTAGTACTCCGCCATCCCAGCCAGGACGGTCCGCTCCTCGTCGCCCAAGCTCACCCGCAGGTGGAGCAGCTTGTCCGCCTTGGGGACCCGCTCCGCGGAGAGCACCTCCGCCACGCGGAGTTCCACCTTGATGAAGTCTTCGATCCCAATGGTAGCGCTCGCTTCTTCCGCCGCGGCATCGCCGCCAGCGGGCGGCGCTCCGACCGCGGACGCGGGGGCCGGCGGAAACTGGGTGGTAGTGGTCGGGCACCGGTCCGCGGACGGAGCGGGCTCGACGTTCTTCAGCGCTTCTTCCATAGCTTTCTTATCGATCCTCGGGAAGATGGGGGAGGGCGCTTCCACGGCCGCTCCCGGTTGTAGATAGCCCCACACCTCCGCCTGCTGCCACGCGGGGGCGCGCTCCAGCCCAAGCTGGCGCTGCATCTCCTGCGCGACCCGCGGCATGAACGGCGCGAGCCAGGTCGTTACCACGCGCACCCCTTCCAGCGCGTGGTAGAGAATGCCGCCGACCTCCTCCCGCTTTCCCTCTTTAGCGAGCTTCCACGGGGCGCGGTCGCCCAGGTACCGGTTGATCTCCGCCACGTACTGCCAGATGGCGATCAGCGCCGCCTGCAGCTCCACTCGCTCCAGCGCGGTCGTGATCCGCGGGTGCAGCTCTCGCGCCAGCTCCGCCAGCCGGGTCTCCGTCTCGGCCGGCGGCGGCACCACGGGGCCGAAGTTCTGCAGCGTGAGGGAGAGCGAGCGGTTGAGCGCGTTGCCCAGGTCGTTCGCCAGGTCGCCGTTGAAGCGGCCGCAGAGCGACTGGCGCGTGAAGTTGCCGTCTTCGCCGAACGGCATCTCCCGGAAGAGGAAGTACCGGATCGCGTCGACCGCCACCGGCTTGCTCGCGCCGGAGAGCTCCGCCAGCCAATCGGACAGCTTGAGCGGCTCGATCATGTTGCCGAGGCTCTTGGAGATCTTCTTCCCCTCGCTCAGCCAGAAGCCGTGCCCGAAGACGGAGCGCGGCAGCGGCAGCCCGGCGGCCATCAGCATGGCGGGCCAGAGGGTGCAGTGGAACCGCACGTAGATGTCCTTGCCCACCAGGTGCAGATCGGCCGGCCACCACTTCTCGAAGGTCTCCCGGTCGTCCGGGTAGCCGATCAGCGTGATGTAGTTGATCAGCGCGTCGAACCAGACGTAGACCACCTGCGACGGATCGCCCGGTACCGGGATGCCCCAGCCGGTGGCGCCGCGGCTGATGCAGACGTCGCGCAGCCCCTGCTGGATAAACGAGACCACCTCGTTGCGGCGGAACTCCGGCTGCAGGAACTCCGGGTGCGCCTCGATGTGCTGGAGCAGCCGGTCCGCGTAGCGGGTGAGCGCGAAGAAGTAGTTCGTCTCCTGCACCAGCCGCAGCGGCGGGTGCTCCGGGATGTTCGGGCAGCGGCGCTCTCCCTCCGTCTCCGGCGCTTCTTCCGGGCTGAAGTAGGTCTCGCAGGAGATGCAGTACCAGCCCTCATAGGGGCCCTGGTAGATGTCGCCGCGCTCCTGCAGCGTCTTCACGAAGGTGCTGACCGCGTGCTTGTGCCGCGGCTCCGTGGTGCGGATGAAGACATCGTGCTCCACGTTCAGCTCGGCCCACGCCTGGCGGAAGCGGCCCGCCATCTCATCCACGAACTCCTGCGGGTCCCGTCCCCGCGCCGCGGCCGCCTCCGCCACCTTCGGCGCGTTCTCGTCGGTCCCGGTGGCGAAGAGCACCTCTTCGCCCCGCTGCCGGTGGAACCGCGCCAGGATATCGGCGGCCACGGTGGTGTACGACGTCCCGATGTGCGGGATGTCGTTGACGTAGTAGATCGGCGTGGTCAGGTAGTAGCGCTGCGGCACCGGAAGCTCCCGCGGACGCACTGGAATGAGAAGGACGCCCGCAGGAGTTCGTATACCACAAGACCCGACTCCGGGGACAGCCTTGACCGTCGAGAGACGGAGAGACGGAGAGACGGAGAGACGGAGAGACGGAGAGACAGAGGGATGGAGGGATGGAGCGAACGCGGGCGGCTCTCTGGGCCACCGGGCGGTTGAAACCGCGGCAACAACAGCACGAAGTCCGCCTCCGCGGACTGAGCCCGGCCCCGGGCGTGGCTCGCCCCGGTACGCGGCTGTTTAACAAACCCTCCTCAGCGTCCCTTTGCCGAAGCCGCAGGCGGTCGTTTACGGCCCGACGCGAAGACCGGCCACCGCGCTTCGAGTGCAGTTCGCTCTGTCCCTCTGTCCCTCTGTCCCTCTGTCTCTCCGTCAGGCTGTTCAGAGCCATCGCAGGCGGCGGAGCGCCGCCAGCACCGCGGCGGAGAGGAGCAGGGCGAAGCCGATGACCAGCCAGAAGGTGGTGGGGGAGCCGCGGCCGGGGAGATGCTCCAGGTTCATCCCGAGGAAGCTGGTGAGAAAGGTGGCGGGGAGCGCCACGGTGGCGAGCACCGCCAGGCCCTTCATCACGTTGTTGGTCCGGTTGGAGACCTGGGTCAGGTAACACTGCATCGCGCCGGTCAGCATCTCGCGGGAGACCTGCACCCGCTCGTGGATCCGCTGCAGGTGGTCGTAGACGTCCCGGAAGTAGGCGAGGTCTTCCGACTCGACCTCCGGAAAGCGGCCGGAGGAGAGCGCGCCGAGGACGTCGAGCTGCGGATGGATCAGCCGCTGGACCGTCAGGAAGCGGCGCTGGAGCTGGAGCATCCGCTCCAGCAGCTCGGTGCCGCCGTCCTGGAAGAGCTGCTCTTCGATCTGGTCGAGCTCCGCCTCCAGCCGTTCCAGGATCGGGAAGTAGTGGTCGACCACTGCGTCGACGATGTGGTGCAGCACCGTGTCGACCCCGCCACGTGTCAGAAACCGGGGATCCCGCTGCAGGCGCTCCTGCGTGGCGCGGATGCTGGAGCTCGGCTTGTTATGGACGGTGACCAGGTGTCCCTTCCAGAGGAAGATCTTGAACTCTACCGTGTCGAGCGCGTCGGCCCCTTCGTTGTGGTTGATGCCGTGGAGCACCAGGTAGAGGTGCCGCTCGAACTGCTCGATCTTGGGGCGGACCCCGGTGTGGTCACACTCTTCCAGCGCCAGGGGGTGCAGGCCGAACCGCTCTCCCAGCTCGGAAAGCTGCTCCGCCGTCGGCTCCGGGAGATCGATCCAGAGCTGCTCCGGCGCGTGCTCCAGCCAGCCGGAGAGCAGCCGGGAGGTGACACGCGCCTCGTGGCGGGTCTTACCTTCGTGAACCGCAGCCGCGTACATTCAGGGGGTGGTCCTTTCAGGGGCGACGGTACCGCGGAATCCCGCCCGGTGGGTGATCTGCAAACAATTGAGGTGATGCAGGCTTATACTCCTCTCGTATTCCTCTTTGTAGCTATCAACGGCCGGTCGGCCGGAGACGGTGCGCAGGGCAAGCCGTCGTTTCCCTGACGGTCGGGATGGGAAGACACCGTTTGAGCGCAGTGCCGCCCGGGATCCGGGGCGGCTCGGCCGAGAGCGCCGGAGGTGGGGGCCGCTCACCGCTCCACTCCCTCCAACACAGAAGGCAGTATCGATGAGTGCATTGGAGATGACCGGAGGCGCGGAAGCCGGCCCGGTCGACTGCGGCACGCTGCAGCGCGAGCTGCTGCGCGCCGCCACGGATGGGCGGCTGGAGCTGCTGCCGCCAGACGCCGAGCCGGAGGGCGGTCGCCTGATCGCCGAGCTGCAGGTCCGGGACACCCAGGGCTACGCCGCCGCGCGTGTGGCGATCGCCCAGGCGGCGGAGCTGGCCGGAATGCCGCCGGAGGGGACGACCGACCTCCTCCTGGCGACCGGCGAGGCGATCTCGAACGCGATGAAGTACGGCGGCGGCGCGGAGTGCCTGGTCTTCCTGCGCGAAGGCCGCGTGGTGGTGCGGGTGCGGGATCGCGGCCCCGGGATTCCCACCCTGGACCTGCCGGCGGCGGTACTGCTGCCCGGCTTCTCCACCGCCATCTCCCTCGGACTCGGCTACGAGATGATGCTCAAGCTGGTCGACTGCGTGCGCCTGCGCACCGGGCCGGACGGGACCCTGGTCCAGCTCGAGAAGTGGGTGGGAGAGCCGGAGGCGCCGCCGCGGGAGCCGGACTACTCCCTGGCCACGGCGGCCGCCTGAGGCAACGCCGACCGGTTTCCACCGCGCGCCCCTCCGATTCGGAGGGGCGCGTATTTTTTCTTGACGGGCGAGCAAGGGCTTTGATATTAAATACCCGACTTCTCCGATAGGGTATTCGGACTTCACTGCTGAATGCTATCAAGCCGAGCGAAATACGCCACCCGAGCTCTCCTGGACCTGACGATTCACGGCGGCGATCAGCCGATCCCGATCCACGAAACGGCGGAACGACAGGAGATTCCCCTCAAGTTCCTGGAGCAGGTGATGCTCTCGTTGAAGCGGCACGGCTTCGTCCAGAGTCGCAAGGGGCCGGGGGGAGGCTATCTGCTGGCGCGGGCGCCGGAGGAGATCACGTTGGGGTCCGTGGTGCGGGCGATGGACGGTCCGCTGGCTCCGATGAGCTGCGTGAGCGTCTCCGGCTATATGGAATGCGGGTGTCCGGACCCGGAGACGTGTGGGCTGAGAGCGGCATGGAAGGAAGCGCGGGACGCCCTGGCGGGTGTTCTGGACGGAACGACCTTCGCCGATATCCAGGCGCGATCGGCGCGCCTGCGGGCGGAGCACGGCAGCGTGCTGGATTACGTCATCTGAAGGGCAACGTGATGGACAAGAAGACAGCACCGCGGCCGGAGCGGCCGTCCGCGGAGCCCGAGATTCCCCTGGAGCGCATCCAGGAAGCGGTCCGCAGCGTCCGCTTCGGGGTGGTGCAGGTGATCATTCAGGATGGGCGCGTGGTTCAGATCGAGCGGACGGAGAAGATCCGCCTCACCTGACCCCTCTCGGGAGTCCCGGTGCTCCGGGTGACCTCCCCAATCTCATAGCGGGCTGACCAGACGACTGGAGGCCGGGACTCTCTCGCAGCGGGCGGGGAGACCCGGCCTTTTCTGTCTGGGGCGGTCCCGGAAAGCGGCGCAGACCGCGGCGAAGGGAGTGGAAGTTGACACGAGCGAGAGGATGGACGCAGTTTGCCTGGCCCGCGGCGGCCCTGGGGCTGCTGATCGGCGGGGCGCTGGTGTTTGGACGGATTGAGCCGGAGGTGACCGGCAAGCGAGTCCGCGTGGCGTTCTTCCCGAACGTGACCCACGCGCCGGCCCTGGCGGCCTCCGCGCGCGGCGAGCTGGACCGGGCGCTGCCCGCGGGCACGTCGCTCGACGTGAAGGTCTTCAACGCCGGGCCGGAGGCGATGGAGGCGCTCCTGGCGGGGGAGATCGACGTGAGCTACGTCGGGCCGAGCCCGGCGATCAACACCTACCTGAAGTCCGGCGGCCGGGCACTGCGCGTCCTCGCCGGGGCGTGCAGCGGCGGGGCCGCGCTGGTGGCCCGCGCCGAGGTCCCGATCGCCGCGGTGAAGGATCTCGACGGCAAGCGGGTGGCGGTGCCGCAGCTGGGTGGGACGCAGGATGTCTCCCTCCGTCACTTCCTGGCGCGGGAGGGGCTGAAGCCCTGGGAGAAGGGCGGCTCGGTGGAGATCGTCACCGCCAAGAACCCGGATATCCTGGCGCTGATCCAGCGGAAGCAGGTCGACGCGGCCTGGGTCCCGGAGCCGTGGGCGAGCCGACTGGTCCACGACGCCGGCGCAACGGTGGCGGTGGACGAGCGGTCGCTCTGGGAAGGCGGGCGGTTCACCACCACCGTGCTGGTGGCGCGGACGAAGTTTCTGGAAGAGCAGCCGGAGACGGTTCAGGCGATCCTTCGCGCCCACCTGCAGAGCATCGACTGGCTCAAGGCGCAGCCGGAGGCAGGCAAGAAGCTGGTCAACGCCGAGCTGAAGCGGTTGACCGGCAAGGAGCTCTCGGAGCAGGTGCTCGACGAGGCGTGGGCCCGCGTGGAGTTCACTTCGGACCCGCACCAGGCCAGCATCGAGACGTTTGCCGACGCGGCGGTGCAGGCCGGCTACCTCCCGCGCGGGAGCAGCGCCCTCGCCGGGTTGTTCCACCTGGAGCCGCTGCAGAACGCCCTCCAACGCGTGGCCGTCCGGCCGAACTAGGGAGCCTCACTATGGCAAAGCTATCGATCCGAAATGTCTCCAAGCGGTTCCAGGGCCGCAGCGGCGAGGTCCACGCGCTGGAGAACGTCTCCCTCGACGTTCAGGACGGGGAGCTGCTGGTGCTGGTGGGCCCCTCCGGCTGCGGAAAGTCGACCCTCCTCAACCTGATCGCGGGGCTGGACCGCGCGGATGCCGGCGAGCTGCTGGAGGACGGGCGGAAGATCACAGGACCGGGCCGGGACCGCAGCGTGGTGTTCCAGGACGGGGCGCTCTTCCCCTGGCTGACGGCGCGGGGAAACGTGGAGTTCGGGCTGAAGCAGATGGGCCTGCCCCGGCGGGAGCGGACCGAGCGGGCGGACCACTTCCTGCGGATGGTCCACCTGGGCAACTTTCGGGACAGCTACCCGCACGAGCTCTCCGGGGGCATGCGGCAGCGGGTGGCGATTGCCCGGGCGCTGGCGCTGGAGCCGGAGGTGCTGCTGATGGACGAGCCGTTCTCCGCGCTCGACGCCCAGACGCGCGAGGACCTCTACGGGCAGCTCGTGGAGATCTGGGAGGAGACGGGGAAGACGATCGTCTTCGTGACACACAACGTCCGGGAAGCGGTCTGTCTGGCGAACCGGGTGGTGCTCTTCTCCGCCCACCCGGGGCGGGTGGCGGCGGAGTTCCCCGTCTACCTGGACCGCCCCCGGTTCCCGGACGACTCGGACGTGGCGCGGCTGGCGCAGGAGATCTCTCACGCCCTCCGGGGCGACCGGAAGCGCGACCCGAAGCGGGCGCGCAGGAGTGAAATCGATGCAGAGTGGGATCTGGCGGCGGGTGATCTTCTTCCTGCTGCTCCTGGGAGCGTGGGAGACCGTTTGTAGGCTCGGTGTCTGGGAAGCGACGCTCTTCCCGTCGCCGCTCCAGGTGCTGCAGTCGCTCTGGCGGACGATCGAGGACCGCTCGCTGCTGCTCGCCACCGGGGTGAGCCTGCGGCGGATCCTGATCGGCTACGGCCTCTCCCTGGTACTGGGAGTGACGCTGGGCGTGCTGCTGGCGCGCTTCCGGTGGCTGGACGAGACGGTCGGCTCGCTGGTGATGGGGCTGCAGACGCTGCCGAGCATCTGCTGGCTGCCGCTGGCGCTGCTCTGGTTCGGGCTCAACGACCGGGCGATCCTGTTCGTGATCGTGATGGGCTCGCTCCTGGCGGTCACCGTGGCGGTGCAGGACGGGGTGCGCAACCTGCCGCCGGTCTACTTCCGGGCGGCGCAGACAATGGGCACGCGGCCGCTGGCGCTCTACACGCAGGTGTTGATCCCGGCCTCGCTGCCCGCGATCCTCACCGGCGCGAAGCTGGGCTGGTCGTTCGCCTGGAGATCGCTGATGGCCGGCGAGCTGCTCTTCGTGAGCATGGGGCTCGGCCACCTGCTGATGATGGGCCGCGAGCTGGCGGACATGAGCCAGGTGATGGCCGTGATGCTGGTGATCGTGGCGCTCGGGCTCCTGACTGACCGCGCCATTTTCGGAGCGCTGGAGCAGCGCGTCCGGGAGCAGTGGGGGCTCTCCCACTCCGGATAGGACCGTTTACAAGCTGGCTGACTCGACGACGAGAGGCCCTGCCCCGAAGGCATTCGGGACGGGGCCTCTCCCGTTTTCTGTGCTGAAGAAAGGAACCGTGACCGTGATTTACCGACGTCTCCGCAGCCGGGGTTTCACCCTGATCGAGCTGCTGGTGGTGATTGCCATCATCGCCATCCTCGCCGCAATTCTCTTCCCCGTCTTCGCCCAGGCCCGGGAGAAGGCGCGGGCGACCCAATGCCTCTCCAACGTGCGGCAGCTCGGGAGCGCCTACATGATGTACCTGCAGGACTTCGACGAGACGTTTCCGCCGCACGTGACGGAGCGCACCGCGCCGCCCGGAACGCCGGACACGCTGGAGGGCCGCGCGCCGTTCACCTACAAGACCAAGCTGCAGCCGTACGTGAAGAACGCGGAGGTCTTCCGGTGCCCTTCCGCCCCGAAGTGGCCCGACGCCGCCCCGGGGCGCTGGTACACCACCGACTACGGGAACAACCACAACGAGGCGAACCTGGCCTCGGCGAGCCAGCGGGCGTGGTACCAGGCGAACCCGGACTTCGGCTTCAACGAGACGACCACCCTGGCGACGCTGGCCGCTCCGGCGCAGTTCATCCTGCTGGGTGACGCGGGCCGCGCGAGCGGGCTCCCCTCCCGGGGCGGCATGTATCCGCAGCCGTGGGTCTTCAACGATGCCGCCCTGCCGGACGGCCAGCAGCAGGCCCGCTTCCTGCCGCGTCACCTGGGCGGCGGGCACATCGCCTACGCCGACGGCCACGTGAAGTGGACCCGGCCGGAGAAGACGTTCCGCACGCTGCTCGACAACGACTGGCGCCGGAACCCTTCCCCGGGTCTGTAGCCGGTTAGCCGGCCAGACAGGTTTCGGGTTGACAGGTTTCAGGTTGGCAAGTTGGCAGGTTGGGAACCCCACCCCGCGTGAGCACGGGGTTCCCAACCTGGAACCTGAAACCTGTTAACCTGGAACAGCGAGCTCTCCGCTCTCGATTGTCCGCCCTCCGTGTTCCAGGAACGCGGGTCGGTCGAGGTGGAGCGTGAGGCACTTGGCGCTGCCGCCCGCTTTCAGGAACTCGTCGAGCGGCGTGGCGTGGGGGACGAAGCCGCGCTCTCGGAGCTGCGCTTCGAACTGCGGACAGCCGGTGTTGAGCGCCACGTGGCGGCCGAGGACCAGCGCGTTGCAGGCGAAGCGCTGCGCCTCGTCCGGCACCACCTCGACTGTCTCCCGTGCGTTGGCGCGGATCACCTCGCGGCCGTAGTCGTCGAACGCACCGGGATAGTAGGCGACCGTTTCCGCGTCGAGCGGGCAGAAGCAGGTGTCGAGGTGGTAGAAGTGCGGGTCGACGAGCCGCAGCGAGAGGGTGCGCACCCCCAGGATCTCCTCCACCGCCCGGTGGGCGCGGACGTCGGTGCGCCACTGGTACCCGGCGAAAAGCGTGTCGTCCAGGAAGAGCGCGTCGCCCTCGCCTTCGAAGAAGCAGTCGGCGGGCAGCTCCACCACCCGGAAGCTGCGCTCCGCGAACCAGCGCGCGAAGTGCGGCGCCTCGCCCTGGCGCTCCAGGTGCCGGAAGCGGCTGACGATGGCGGTCTCTCCCAGCACCAGGCCGGCGTTGGCGGTGAAGACCATGTCCGGCAGCCCCGGCTGCGGCTCCGCCAGGTGGACTACCGCCCCCATCTCCTCCGTGAGCACCCGGCGGAGGCCCTCCCACTGGCCGGCCGCCGCCTCCTGCGAGACGGCGCGGACCCGGTTCATCCAGGGGTTGATCTCGTACGCCACCGTGTAGTGGGCCGGCGGGACCATCAGGAGCTCGCGCATGGTACTATCCTACCCGCGCGAGCTCGCGGTGTTCATCAGAGCGCCCGCAGCCCGCCACACCGACAACTGAATCGCGTGCTGCCGTGGCGGACTCTAACGCCGGTCCTTTGGCCGCCTCGAAGCCTTGCGCTGTGGAGTGGATCTCCACACACCCGCGAGACATGCCGGGACGATGACTACGGAGAGGAAGCGCAGCTCGGCGGATAGTCGGGCGTCGCTGGTCAACAGAGACATGAGCAAGAGTCCGAATCCCGCTGCGGCGCCGAGCGGTCCTACCTTGCGTGAGAAAACACCCCATCCCGCGAACAGCAGTATTCCGATAATCGAAAAGTAGACGGCGTGATCGGTGCTCATAGAGCTTAGTCTGTGAAGTGATTCCGTACGCGGGAAGTTCTGCGGGATTCGCGCCTCGGACTAAAGTCGAGGCTACTGAGAGCGAAGCCCGCCTGCGCGGGCTCAGACCTACCGGTCCGGAAAAACTCCGCAACGGCTCAGAACTCTCACGTCTGTTATAGGAGTTCGCAGAGATCGATACCGAGATCAGTCAGTGGGACTGGCTGGGTCAGACAACCGGGAGAAAGGGTTTTCGACCAATGATTTGCGTTCAACCTCGCTGCGCCTCCCGTCATCAATCCCAATCTCGCGCTCAACTTGTCGGGCGAAGTCGGACCGATACCGATCCTTCAGATCTCGGTCCACCGGAGCTCCGGACAGCTCATCGAGACGCAATCGATAGAGCCGAATGCCACTCGCACCGAGCGCGCCGACACTCGGCTCCAGTGCTGTCAGCACGCTGCGCACCCAGTCCAGGCCGAGCGCTTCCCAACGATGCACCATTAGCAAGACTACTGTCATTCCGTGGCGCGAGGAGAAGAACGCGGAACTGACTCGCGGATGCATCAATACCCGTTCCAGGTAGCGGGTGAACTCCTGATAGCGGCCTCGTGAGAGTAGGCTGCCCATCCTCTCCTCGAGTTGCTCCCCGCGCTTCGTACCGGAGAGGCTTCTTGCTTTACTCTGGTGAGACACCGCTGCAATACCTCGCGCTTGCGTTTCGGACCGCCTGGTCGGCGGTCACCTTCTTCAGGATCCGGCTCAGCGTGGGTCGAGGTGCCCCAGCAGCTCGTGGAAGAACGGCTCTACGTCGGTGACGATGCCGACGGCCTGGAAGCTCCCGCGGTCGGCGAGCTTGGTGACGACCCCGGCGTTGATGTCGACGCAGGCGATGCGGCAGGTGGCCGGCAGCAGGTTGCCGGTGGCGATGCTGTGGAGCATCGTGGCGACCATCAGCGCGAAGCCGACGTCGTGGACCTTCTCCGCCATCGTGAGCTGGGCCTGGATCACGTCGGTAATCACCTCCGGCAGCGGGCCATCGTCCCGCACGCTGCCGCCGAGGACGAAGTCGACCCCGTGCCGGACGCAGGCGTGCATGATCCCGCCTTTCAGGAGGCCCTGCTCCACGGCGGGCCGGATGCCGCCCGCGGCGCGGATCCGGTTGATGGCGTGGAGGTGGTGCTGGTGGCCCGATTCCATGGGGTAGCCGTGCTCCAGGTGCACGCCCAGGGCGGTGCCGTAGAGGTCCCGCTCGATGTCGTGCACCGCCAGCGCGTTGCCGGCGAAGAGGCGCTGCACGTAGCCGAGCTCGATCAACCGCACCACGTGCGGCACCGCGCCGGTGTGTACCACCGCCGGTCCCGCCACCAGGAGCAGCTTCTTCCCCGCGTCGCGCAGCTCGCGCATCGTCTCCGCGACGGCGCGGATGGCGACCGACTTCGGCTTCTCCGCGGAGACGTCGCTCGCCATGAACTCGAAGGCGTCCCGCTTCCGCACGTCCCGCTGCAGGTGCTCCACGCGCGTGCCGCGGTGCCCCACCACCACGCGGTCCCCGGCGCGGACCTCCGGAAACCGTACCGAGCGGGCGGTCCGGGCCTGGGGATCCACCACCACGCCGCAGTCCATCCGCACCGGGTGGACCGGCAGCCAGTCGCCGCCGTGCCGCACCGCGCTGGGATGGTTGCTGGTAACGTAGAAGCCGTCCGGGAACACTCCGTCCGCCGGGGCCGGCTCCAGGCGCACGTCGCCCGCGTCGACCAGTTCCGCGCCGTGCTCCTGGACCCGCTGCAGGATCTCCTCCAGTAGCGGGGGGTTCTCCGCCTCGATCCGGATACGGGCGTAGCTCGGGTCCTCCCGCCGCCGCCCCACGGTCAGCTCCTCGATCTCGAAGCGCGCGTCGCGCCCCGTGATCTCGTCCAGCACCCGCGGCAGCAGGAGCGAATCGACGATATGTCCGCGCAGCTCGACCTTTTCGGAGATCATGGTGGGCCTCCCACCTCTATTATCTCCAGCCTCCTCCAATCGAGACGAGCCCGGGCCGGAAGGGACGCCCCATGGGCGCTTCAACGGCCGGTTTCAGCCTTGGCAGCCGGGAGGGGGAGGGCGGGCGCACCGCAATTCGTCCGCCGCTCCCCGCCCTAAGGCCGGTCGAAGTGCAATCAGTGAAACTTCGACTGGCCGGGGAGCACTCAACCTGCGACAATCCCCCGCTGTAACCGGTGTGAAAGGTTGCGGAATCGTGGCAAACCGCCCCCTGATGGCCTGTACGCCAAGGAAGCGGGTCATCCGGGGGCGGTTGCGCTCGTACGACCGGCGCTCGCGGAGGTGGAAACCAGGGCTTCGAGCCCCGAATAGGCGTGCTTTCGTATCGCCTGCAAACAAACGCCCGGGGCACAACAACGTTGCAATCTAGATGTTGCGGGAACGCCCGAGAGCTTTGGGGGCCGCGATGGGACAATCTAGGTAGCTACGCGTTGAGCGAGCGAGCAACGAATGAAGACCCGATGGAAGCAGATCGCCGCAGTCGTCTGGCTGACGGTTAGCATAATCGGAGCCCTCCTTCCGGCAACGGCACAGGAGGCACCGGCCCCCGTGCTGCAGCCCGGGATCGTCGTTCGTCGCATCGTGATGAAGGACGCCGCCTCGGCCGAGGCGTTCAAGACGAAGCTCGAGCAGTTCAAGTCGACCGGCCTCTTCCGGGACGCGCTCCCCAGCTTCGACCCCAAGAAGCCGATCAATACCGAGATCAGCTTCCTCTCCAGCGGCAACTTCCTGCTGGTGATGGGCAGCCAGGAGTGGGTGGATCGGAACATTGAGGCCGTCCGCCTGATGGGCTTCCTCTTCGATCGGCCCCGCGCCCACCTGCAGCTCAACCTCCGCGTGGTCCAGCTCACCGGGCCGGCCAACGCGGAAGTGATCCAGATGTCCGAGACGGTGAAGGCGCTGGTCGACTCGCAGCGGGACGAGGTGGTGCGCGCCTTCGCGGACCTCGGCGACTACCTCCAGACGCGGCTGAAGCAGCGCCAGGGCTCCGAGCGCGCCGTGTTCGAATCGACCAAGGAGCTGTTCCCCACGCTGGCGGACGGGACCCGGCCGATGACGGTGCCGGAGATCCTGATGCTCCTGATGCTCGACCGCACCTCGCCGTCGCCGGCCGCCCTGACGCCCAACATGCAGGCGCCGGAAGCCGACCCGGATTCCGTGCTGCTGGAGCTCTCCCGGGTGCTGGCGCACGTGGCGAAGAACCCGCGCAGCGACGATGCCAAGGCGTTCGTGGAGATGCGCGGCGAGCTGGACGCCTGGAAGAAGGTGATCACCGCCGCCCGCGACTGGTGCGCCCACTTCGCCCAGGAGCTGGACAAGAAGCAGGGCGGCGCCAGCGTGAACGCCTTCCGCGAGGCGCTGGAGCATCCCGGCATTCCGCTCCCGGGCTGGATCGCCCGCCGGATGAAGCGCTCGCTGGAGCTGACCGACCGCCTCTACCCGAACCTGGTGCGCAAGCACACCCACCAGAGCCTGGAAGAGCTGCAGCGCCGGTTCCAGGAAGCGCTGGACCGGGTTGCCAAGATCGAAACGGCGCTGACGACTCCGGCCGCGGTAGAGCAGCCGAAGAAGGACGCCAAGGACGGAGAGGCGGCGCCGATCCCGATCGACCGCACCGGCCACAACCTGCTGGCGCTGAAGACGCTGGCGGACGAGATGGTGCCGGCCCCGCTGGCGCTCTTCGAGACGGTGGCGCTCGCCGCGGACAACTCCGCCCCCACGCCGGAGCAGGTGATCGCGATGTTCTCGCAGTACAGCGCGGAGCGCCGCCGGCTGGACGGCATCCTCTACGGCGAGCTGCCGCCCGGCTCCCAGGTGAACTATCCGAAGCTGCAGGCGCTGGAATCGGCCCTCAATCTCTGGATGCGCCGGGTGAGCGAGGGGATGGCCCGCGCCCTGGAGTCGCACTTCTACCGCCGCTACGTGAACGAGCTGCGCCTACTGGCGAACAAGCAGCTCGGCAAGAGCAGCAACCGCGACCTCCTGCAGGAAGCGAGCATCGACGAGGTGCCGGACGTTACCCGGGACCTGCTGCTGAACGATACCGGCGTCAACATCTTCGTGACCAACAGCGTGAGCCTGCAGTTCGCGCAGGAGACGATGAACTCGGTCTCCGCCCAGGTGCAGGCCCAGCTCCCCTCCAAGCAGAGCATCCAGGAGCGGGTGCAGCAGGCGAGCCAGGCCTCCGGCGCTATCAACGCGCTGAGCCAGCAGTTCGGCATCAACGGCGAGTCGCTGGTCAAGTCGCTCCTCGCGGGGGGGCAGGCGGTACCGGTGCAGAGCGGCATCAACCTGACCGCGACGCCGTCGATCGGCTTCGACGCCGGCACCGTGGCGCTCACGCTTACCGCCAGCCAGACGCTGCAGCCGAACTCGGACAAGGTCGCGGACCGCGTCACCAACCACAGCATCAACAACGCCACGGTCACGGCGCTCTCCTACGAGCCGATGGTGCTCTCCTCGCTCACCAGCAACGTGAGCTACTACGAGAACTCCGGCGGCATCCCGATCATCCGCAAGATCCCGATCCTGAAGGACGTGGCGAAGGACATCCCGCTGAAGCCGTTCAAGGAAGGCAAGCGCGAGAAGGGGATCTACCAGAGCAGCGTCATCATCCTGGAGCCGGTGGTGATCCCGACGATCGAGGACCTGGTCCGCTTCCACACCGGCTGGCGGGACGAGCTGATCGGCGCGATGATGGGCGGCCCGACGAAGGTCGACCCGGCCGCGGCCGCCGCCGCGAAGGAAGCTGAAGAGGCCGCCGCGCTCGCCGCCGCCGTCGCCGCGAAGGTGAACGGCGGAGCCGCCCCGGCCCCGATGATGCCGGCCCCCGCAGCCCCGGCGGCGCCCGCGCCGATGCCGGCCGCGATGCCCGCCCCCGCTGCCCCGCCGAAGCAGTAGCCACGGCGGCGCCGCCGAATCACAGAGCGCGGGAAAGGTCCCGGTGCCGCGTGCCGGCGGTCAGGGTAGCCGCTCCGAGCCAGGATTCGGAGTGCGGTGGCTCTCGTCACACGCTGTAAGGTCAGTGCACTCGGGGCGCAGCGTAGGTTCTGCCGATGAGGACGAGCGGCCCGTCACGTGCCCCTACCTCAGTCATCCTGAGCCGCAGGCACGGCCGAAGGCCGACCACCGCCCGAAGAAACGGGAGGTTCCCCCTGCGATCACCGTCATCCACTCCGATCGAGGCCCCTTTCACCGAATTTGTCATTCTGAACGCAGTGAAGAATCTCGGCAGCCGTGTTGGTCCGGAGTACGCATCCGCGTGACGAGGTCTCGGCCTGGCGAGGCGCTCCCGAACGAAGGGGCTCATCGTGGTTACCGAAGAGTCGAGTGACGTAGATCCTTCCCTGCGGTCAGGATGACCGTCGGGAGCGGAGTCGTGCTCGCGTTGGGCTAACCCAAGTTCCGCAGTTGGTGGTGGCAGATTACTGCCACCACCTTTTTTCGTGCCTGACTGGCGGTTGCGCTACGAGGTCTCCACCGAGTTACAGGCATGGCTGCCGCCGCATTGCC
>JBKBRF010000027.1:0-62177 GCA_046292385.1 Armatimonadota bacterium
CGTGGGCCTGCAGGTAGCGCATCCCCGGCCTCCTTCGCGCAAGCGAGCGATGCGGCAAAACCTTCCTGCGCCACCAGCGGCGTAACTTTACAGCGTGTGACACAAGCTACCGCACTCCAAAGACTGAATCGTTGTGGTAGATCCTCTTTGCGAGATTTCGGCTCCCCGACCCGCTTCCCTAAATGAGCAGCCGCGCCGGGTTCTCCAGCAGCTCCTTGATCCGCGCCAGCGCCTGGGCGGCCGGGGCGCCGTCCATCGCGCGGTGGTCGAAGCTGAGGGTGAGAGTCATCATCGGGCGGACGGCGGGCGCGCCGTTCACGGCGACGATGCGGTCCTGGATGCTGCCGACGCCGAGGATGGCGACCTGCGGCGGGTTGATGATCGGGTCGAAGCTCTCTACCCCGTAGGCACCCAGGTTGGTGATCGTAAAGGTGCCGCCCGCGTAGGCGTCCGGCGGTAGCTGGCCGGTCCGCGCGCGCTTCGCCAGGTCCTGGATCGCCACGCTCAGCTCCGGCAGCGGGAGCGCATCGGCGGCGGGGACCACCGGCACGGTCAGCCCCTCGTCCAGCGCGACGGCGATGCCGAGGTTGACCGAGCCGTGCACCCGGATCACGTCGTTCTCCAGGGTGCCGTTCAGGAGCGGGTAGGTGACCAGCGCGCTGCAGACGGCGGCGGCGATCAGGTCGGTGTAGGTGACCCGGGCACCGCGCGCCTCCAGCTCCGGCTTGAGCTGACGGCGCAGCTCCGCGGCCGCGGTCATGTCGACCTCCGCCCGCAGCGGCACGTGGACCGCTCCCTGGTAGCTCGCGGCCAGTCGGGAGGCGATCACCTTACGCATTCCCTGCAGCGGGATCTCTCGCGGCTCGATGGCGGGCCGGCGGCGGCGGGCGGCGGCGCCCCGGACGTCCTCCGCTCGCACCCGGCCCCGGGGGCCGGAGCCGACGAGGTCTTCCAGGCTCACGCCCAGGTCGTCCGCCATCTTCGCGGCGAGCGGCGTCGCCAGGATCTCGGGCCGCGCGGCGGCCGACTCCAGGAAGGCCAGCACGTCTCGCTCCGCCACCATGCCTTCGAAGCCGGTGCCCTCCAGCTGGAGCGACTTCCAGTCGATGCCCGCTTCCGCGGCGGCTTCGCGCGCCCGGGGGGAGACGCTCGGGATCTCACCTGGGACTACCGGAGCGCTCGGGACGCTCGGGGCGTTCGGAATGCCAAGCGGTGCCGTGGGAGAGATCGACGGGACGGGCACGGCTTCCGCGGCTGCGCCCGGCGCGGCTTCGGCGGCGGGCGGGGCTCCGCCTGCCAGCTCGGCGACGAGCCCGGAGATGTCCTCGCCCGGCTGCCCGATGATGGCGATCGGCGCGCCCACCGGCACCACCGCGCCCTGGTCCGCCAGGAGCTTCAGGATCGTGCCGGTGATCTGCGGCTCGACCTCCATGTTGATCTTGTCGGTCATCATCTCGACCATGCCTTCCCAGCTCTCCACGCGGTCCCCTTCGGATTTGATCCAGCGGAGGATGGTCGCTTCGGTCATCGTCTGACCCATCTGCGGAAGGCGAAAGATCTCTGCCATGGAACTCCTGCTCTTCTGGTTCGGTAGGGAGGCGCGGGCTCGGTCGAGCGGGCGTCGACGCGGAAGCTCGCCAAGGAGTGGTATCTCACCGGCCCCCGGTATGCCCAGACGGGTCCCCGGAGAAGCGGCTCACTGGGGAGCGGGAGGCAGCTGGATCTTGTCGTCCAGCCCTTCCGCCCGGAGCAGGCGGACGAGCCGCGCGCGGGCGGAGGTATCGCCGGGCGCCCTAGCGAGGCGACCGCGCAACGCGGTGATCCGGCGGTCGGTCTCTTCGCACCGCCGCAGCCACTGCGCCGCCGCGCTCGCCCGCGCCCGCTCTCCGATCTCGCGGTAGGCGCGAATCAACGCCGCGCACGCCGCGCGGTCCCGGGGTGAGACCTGCACCGCCTGCTCCAGTGGGAGGATCGCATCCCGCGACCTCCCGCTGTTCAGCAGGAAGATCCCGTGATCCCGCCAGATGTAGGCGGTCTGCTCGGTCGGGCTGTAGGGATCGAATTCCGCGCGCCGGTAGGCGGTGTCGACCTCCTCCACCGGAGCGGTGCCGAGCATCTCCAACGCCTGGGCCCGGATGAGCCACGACTCACGGTCCGCGGGATTTCGCTCTAACGATCGACGCACTGCCTCCAGCGCGGCGGCGGGCTCCCGCGCGTCGAGGTGGAGCCTCGCGAGCTCGCGCTGATACCGGAACTCCTCCGGGCCGGTCTCGACCGCCAGCTCCAGCGCGCGCCGGGCCGCCGGAAGATCCCCGTCCCGGCGGTCGAGACGGCTGAGGAGCCACCAGCAGAGCGACGACTCCGGATACCGGCGGACGGTCGCGTTGACCAGGGAGCGTGCCCCCGGGGAGCCGGCCGCCACCTCGATCTCGGCCAGGTTCTCCAGGAGCTCCTGACTCCGGTCGCCCAGCGCGTACGCCCGCTGGAAGAATGGAAGCGCCTCCCGGTCCGCGGCCGCGCCGCGGTGGAGCTTGCCGACGTGCTGGAGCAGGCGCGTGTCCCCCGGGTTGAGGCGCAGTCCCTCGAGCGCCTGCGACATCCCGTCCGACCAGTCGCCCTGGAGGTAATGGGCGCGGCTCAGGTGATAGCGGAGCCGCGGGCAGGTGGGGTCCTCCTTGAGGAGCTCCTCCAGCCGCTCGAGCGGCTGCCGGGAGAGCCACCAGTCCTGCACCGGATCGCTGCGCCAGACGAGCAGCGCGGCCACCGCGAGCGCGAGGGCCGCCAGCAGCAGTCGCGCCGGGCGTCGGTGGAGCCCCGAGCCGGTGCGAGGCTCGGGGGATGTCAGGGCAGCGTCGGGCATCGGCGGCTCCTCAGGAGACTGTGAACGCGTTCCCGATAGAGAGTGGTATTCAGTTCCGCAGAGACGGCCGGTCTCCTACGGGAATTCTATGAATGCTGAGGTTCATATCCGTCTCTTGTGAAAGAATGCACATGATTACGAGGGAAGGTTGTCCCGGCCCCTCACCCGCCCTATGCTGAGGGAGAGAGTTCCCGGCGGAAACCGATGCCGAACCTGAAGATCGTGATCCCTATCGCACTCGCGGCCGCCGTCGCCGCGTTCGCGTGGACGCGCCTCCGGCCGGAGAGTGTATCCGTCGCGCGGGTGGAGACGGGACGTGTGGTGGAGGTGGTCTACGCGACGGGGACCGTGCGTCCGGATACCGAGACCAAGCTGGCGGCAGAGGTTACCGGACGGATCGTGGCGCTGCTGGTCGACGAGGGGGACCGGGTCGCGCTGGGGCAGGCGGTAGCCCGGCTCGACGATACGGAAGCGAAGATTCGCCTGCGCGAGGCGGAGTATCGGGTGGAGACGGCGCGCGCGCGGCTGGAGCAGGCCGGCGCGCCGACCGATCCGCTGAACGTTCGCCAGGTGGAAGCGCAGGTGCGGGCGGCCCAGGCTCGCGCGCGCGCGGCGGCGGAGCGGACCGACGGCGCGCGCCGCCGGGTCGAGACGCTGCGCGACAGCGCGCGGGCGTCGGACTCGGCGGTGGAGAGCGCCGAGGCGAAGGCCCGGGCGATGCGCAGCTCGGCCCGCGCCGCGCGGCAGGAGGTCGACGTCGCGCAGGAGCGCGTGGATGCAGCCCGGGCGGAAGCGGCGCAGGCCGCCGCCTCGGCCGCGTCCGCTCGTGACCTGGCGCAGCGCTACGGCGAGCTGCTGCGCGAGGGCGCGATCTCCGAGCGGATGACCGTAGAGGCCCGCCGGGCAGCGGAGGCGGCGGAAGCCGCGACGCGGGCGGCACGGAACCGGGTCAGCGCGGCGGTGCAGGGAGTGGAGTCGGCGCGGGCGAGCGCCGACGCGGCGGCAGCGCAGGCCGACGACGCCGACGCCGCGGTGCGGACCGCCCGCGCGAACGCGGAAGCGGCCCGGGCGCAGGTGAGGGAAGCGGCGGAGACGATCTCGGAGCTGCAGCGCTCCTCCGAAGCGGCCGGCGACGACCTGGCGGCGGTCCGCAGCCAGCTCGCGCAGGCCCGGCGCGGCCCGCGCTCGGTCGACGTGGAGCCGCTGCGCACCGAAGTACGCACGGCCCAGGCGGCGGCGGCGCAGGCGCGGGAAGACCTGGCGAAGTACACCGTGCTCTCTCCGGTTACGGGCGTCGTCACCGAGCGACCGGTCGATCCCGGCGACTACGTGATCTCCGGGTCCCGCCTGTTCACGGTCGCCAACGAGCAGCGGATGTTCATCGAGGCGGAGGTCGACGAAGCGGACATCGCCGGCGTCCGGCGCGGCGCGGAGGCGCGGTTCCAGGTCGACGCGATCCCCGACCGCACCTACACCGGCCACGTGACCCGCATCGCGGACGCGGCGGACCGCACCACCAAGACGTACCGGGTGGAAGTGCGCGAGCTGAGCGCGACCGACGGCCTCCGGATCGGCATGACGGCGGACGTGAACATCCAGGGACGGGTCACGGAGCGCGCGCTCCTCCTTCCGGTGGCGGCACTGCGGTCGGAGAACGGCGTCTCAGTCGTGTGGGTGGTCGATCCGTCCGGGCGGGCGCAGCGGAGAGAGGTACGGACCCAGGCGAAAGACGCGACTTCCGTGCAGGTGCTCTCCGGTCTCAGCGCGGGGGAGCGCGTGGTCCTGAACCCGCCGGACGGCCTGGAAGCGGGAGACCGGGTGGAGGTCCGGGAGCGGTGAGCGTCGTCGTCAGCATCGCCGTGCGGTACCTGGTGGCGCGGTTCCGGCAGAGCCTGCTCACCATCGGCGGCATCGCCGTGGGCGTGCTCGCGCTCACGGTGATCCAGGCGCTGATGGGCGGCTTCCTGCGGGACTTCGTGCAGAAGCTGCTGATCGCCACTCCGCACGTCACCGTGCGGGACCGGCCGCTGGAGCCGCGAGACCCCTCCGCGCCGACGCGAGACGCGCTGCGCCCGCTGAACGACCCGCTGCTGGTGCAGCTTCCGCGGCCCCCGGTGCCGGACGAGGAGAAGCCGATCCGCAGCGCGGAGACAGTGCAGGAGCGAATCCGGCAGGTGCCCGGGGTGGTGGCGACCACCCCCACCGTTTCCGGGCAAGTGATGGTTGGCTTCGGCGCGGTCTGGGAGCCGGTCTCCGTCAACGGCATCCTACCCAGCCGTCAGGACCGGGTGCTCAACTTCTCCTCCTACGTAAAGGAAGGCACCGCCGAGCCGCTGGAGCGCGACCTGAGCACCGCCGTGGTCGGCTGGTACCTGGCGGACCGCATGCGCCTCAAAGTCGGAGACCGCATCGTGGTCCGATCGGAGGAAGGGGAGCCGCTCCGCTTCCGGATCGTCGGCCTCTACCGCTCGCAGGTCTACGAGGTCGACAACGCCAGCATCTGGGTCAACCTGCGCCGCGCGCAGGCGCTGCTGGGGCTGGACGGCACCGTCAACCAGATCCAGGTGCGGGTGGCGGACTACAACGCGGCGGACGAGGTGGCGCGCCGGATCGAGTACGCCGTGGGGATGGAAGCGGAGAGCTGGATGGAAGCGAACCGCAACTACCTGAACCTCTTCTCGATGTTCACCGGGATCATGCTGCTCGTGAATAGCTTCACCATGGTGGTGGCGGGCTTCGGGATCGCGGGGAACCTGATCACCACCGTGGCGGAGAAGAGCTTCGACATCGGGGTGCTGAAGGCGATGGGGCTGCAGGCGCGGCAGCTCACGCTGGTCTTTCTGCTGCTCGCCGTGATGACGATGGCGATCGGCGTGGCGATCGGACTGACCGGCGCCTACTTCTCCATCGAGGCGATCGGCAAGATCCCGAGCGCGCAGCGGGCGCAGTTCGGCGCGGTGGTGGTGACCGACACCATGCCGGTGGTGAACGACTGGACGATCTACGCCATCTCCGGCGGCTTCGCGCTCGCGGTGAGCGTGCTGGCCGGGATCTCCCCCGCGCTCCGCGCCGCGCGCCTGGAGCCGCTCACCATCATCCGGGGGGCAGGATGAGGGGGCTCCGGTTCACGCTGCTGGTGGCGGTGCGGCACCTGGTGACCCGGCTGCGCTCGTCCGGGCTGATCCTGCTCGGTGTCAGCCTCGGCGTCTTCGTGAACACGGTAATGCAGTCGATGATGTTCGGCTTCCAGGGCGAGGCGATGCGCATCATCCTGACGATCAGCCCGAGCGTGCTGGTGCAGGGGCGGGAGCTCGGCGCCGAGCGGGAGGGGCGGCTCTACGGGGGAGAGGCGGGGACTCTCTACGCGCAGACTCGCCTGCGGCCGGTCGACAAGGAGAAAGGCATCCTCAACTACCGCGAGCTCTCCCAGCGGATCGCCGCGATTCCGGAAGTGGTGGCGGTCGCTCCGATCGCCCAGGGTCGCAGCCTGCTCCGTTACGGGACCCGGGAGCGCGGGGTGAGCCTGATCGGCATCCAGGCGGACGACTACGAGCGGGTGGTGGAGTTCCGCTCCAAGATCGAGGCCGGCACGGTGGAGGACCTGGTGCGGCGGCGGCAGTCGGTCATCCTCGGTTACCTGCTGGCGGAAGAGCTGGGGATCCGCAGCGGGGACCGGATCCGGATGGAAGGGGCGGAGGGGCGCTTCGCGGACCTGCGCGTGGTCGCGTTCTTCCGGAGCGGGATCACCGCGATCGACCGCTCCTACTCCTTCGTGAACCTGCCGGTGGGCCAGCTCCTGCTCGATCTGCCGAACGCCGCCACCGACCTGGCGATCAAGACGACCAGCAACGAGGTCTCCACGCCGGTAGCCCGCCGGATCGAGCACGTGACCGGGCTGGAGGCGCAGAGCTGGGACGAGCTGAACGCGAACTTCTACGCCATCATGCGGCAGCAGAACTTCATCACGCTCGGCACCGTGGCGATGACGCTCCTGGTCGCCGGGTTCGGCATCGCGAACGGCCTGATCACCGCGGTGCTGGAAAAGCGGCGCGACATCGGCATCCTGCGCGCGCTCGGGGTGACCCGCGCCGGGATCGTCTCGATCTTCGCCTCGGAGGGGGTGCTGATCGCCATTGCGGGGACGATCGTCGGCCTGCTGCTTGCCGCGTGGGCGATCGCGGTGCTCGACGAGACCCCGCTCGCCGGTCGAGGCGGACTC
Organism: Armatimonadota bacterium; assembly: GCA_046292385.1. Lineage (GTDB taxonomy): Bacteria > Armatimonadota > SYMT01 > SYMT01 > SYMT01 > JBKBRF01. The sequence continues at coordinate 7,080 of JBKBRF010000027.1, forward strand.
TCCACCGCGGACACGTTCGTGATGCTCCGGAATCCCTCGGTCTATCTCACCGCCTCCGGCTTCGCCCTCGTGGTGAGCCTGGTGGCGAGCCTCTTCCCTGCCTTCCGGGCCGCGCGGTACGACCCGGTCGAGATCATCCGGACCTCCAAATGACCCCGACCACCCCGCAGCCGGCGCCGCCCACCGGCGACGACGTGGTGCTCGCCGCGCGCGACATCCGAAAGGTCTTCGAAGGACAGGTCACCCTGGAGGTGCTGAAGGGGATCACGCTCGATTTCCCGCGGGGCCAGTTCGCCTCGATCGTCGGGCCGAGCGGCTCCGGCAAGAGCACGCTGCTATACATCCTGGGGGCGCTCGACCGCGCCACGTCCGGCTCCGTCCGCATTGGGGGCCGGCTGGTGGAAGAGCTCTCGCAGTCGCAGCTCGCGTCGCTCCGGAACGAGGAGATCGGCTTCGTCTTCCAGTTCCACTTCCTGCTGCCGGAGTTCAGCGCCGTGGAGAACGTGATGATGCCGGCGTTGATCGGCGGCGCGGAGCGGTCCCAGGTCGAGGTCCGCGCCCTGGAGCTGCTGGAGCGGGTGGGGCTGGCGCACCGGGCAAAGCAGCGGAGCACCAAGCTCTCCGGCGGGGAGCAGCAGCGCGTGGCGGTGGCGCGGGCGCTCATCAACCGGCCGCAGATCGTGCTCTGCGACGAGCCGACCGGCAACCTCGACACCCGCAACAGCGGCGCGGTCTACCAGCTCCTGCGGGACCTGAATCTGGAGAACCGGCAGACGATCGTGGTGGTGACCCACGATCCGGAATTCGCCCGCAAGACCGACCGGACCGTCTACATGGTCGACGGATTGGTCGAGCGGGATGAGCTGAACCCGTGACCCAGTGCGGAATCGGCCTCCGATCCGGCGAACTGACCGGAGATGCTGCTCAGACCTCGCTCGTACGCAGTCCTCATCACGGCGCTCCTTCTTCCCCCGCTCCTGATCGCCGGGGGCTGCCGCGGTCCTGAGAAGCTCGCGGGGAGGTCGCTCGCCGGCGCTTCCTGGCGCGGGCGAGATCTCCGCCGCGCGGACCTGACCGGTGCCGACCTGACGCGGGCAGACCTTTCCGGGGCCAGGCTGCAGGGGGCGAAGCTCTCCGGTGCGGTGCTGAACGGCGCCAACCTCTCCGGAGCCGATCTGACCGGAGCCGACCTCACCGGCGTCGAGCTAACCCGGGCCGACCTCGGCCGGGCGGAGCTCTCGCGGGCGGTGCTGCACCGCGCGCGGATGGGCGGCGCGCTGGCGGCCGGGGCGCGGATGCCGGGGATCGACGCGCGCGAGGCGGACCTTCGCGGCGCGGACCTGGCCGGCGCGGACCTGACCGGCGCGAACCTGGCGGGAGCGGAGCTGTCGCGCGCAACGCTGAACCGCGCGAAGCTGACGGGCGCCTCGCTGACGGCGGCCGATCTCCCCGGTGTGGAGCTCCGCGGGGCCGATCTGGAGAAGGCGGACCTGCTCCAGGCAGACCTTCGGGACGCCCATCTGGCCGGGGCGCGCCTCGCGGGCGCCACCCTGCGCGAGGCGGTGCTCCAGGGCGCGGACCTGCGGGGAGCCGACCTCTCCTCCGCCTTGCTCGTCGCCGCCGACCTCTCCGGGGCGGACCTTCGAGAGACCCGCCTGGAGCGGGCGATCCTCCGCGACAGCGTCTACGACTCCCGGACGCAGTGGCCGGCCGGGACTGACCCGGTGGACCTGGGAGCGAGGCGCCGACTACCTGCCCGCCGCTGATCCCTCTCCGGCCAGGAGCGTGTGCGCCCGGTCCGCGGCGAGGGCATCCCACGCCTCCCGGGAGCCGTCCGGCCACCGGACCTCTACGCGGGCCTGCCCCGCCGTGCCCAGTCCTAAGGTGAGCGGAAGCTCGCTCTGCGAGCAGTAGCTGCCGCCGCTCCGTACTTCACGGAGCTGCACGCGATCTCCGGTGCGGACGGAGACCAACGCCCCGATGGCGGAGTGATTGGGCGCGCGTCCCTTCAGCTCCAGGCGCAGCCAGTGCGGTCCGGCCGTCCCCGAACCCTTCGGGAGCAGGTCATTCCGGAGCAGGTCCGGGGAGTCGGTCCAGTGGGTGACCAGAAGGTCTACGTCGCCATCGCGGTCGTAGTCGGCGGCGACGCAGCCGCGTCCCACCTTCCGTTCGAGGGCGCCGAGACCCGCGTCGACCGGTACGAATCCGCCGCGCCCGTCGTTCAGCAGGCAGAGCGGTGGGGCCACGAGCGCCTCCCGCGTGCGCGGATCCTCCGTGGCGCTGACGTGACCGTTCGCCACGAAGAGGTCCGGAAGTCCATCCAGGTCGAGATCATCCGAGGTGAGCCCGAAGCCGACGTACGGAGAGGTCGCCTGCACCAGGCCGCTTCGGGCGCTGCGGTCCTCGAAGGTGCCGTCGCCCCGGTTGCGGTAGAGCGCCAGGTACTCGTCGCTGAAGTTGGTGACGGCCAGATCGAGGTGACCGTCACCGTCGTAATCGAGCGTCGTTATCCCCATTCCAGCCTGCGGCTGCCCGCGGTCGTCAGTCGCCACGCCGCGCTCGCGCCCCTCCTCCGTAAAGCGGCCGCGGCCGTCGTTCACGAAGAGGAAGTTCGCCGTCATGTCGTTGGCGACGTAGAGATCCTGGTCCCCGTCCCGGTCGAAGTCGGTCCAGATCACGCCCAGGCCCCGGCCCGGGGGCACCGCCAGTCCCGATGCGCGGGTGACGTCCGTGAAGGTGCCGTCGCCGTTGTTGCGGTAGAGCAGGTCCGGCAGCGGGGGGTAGACGACCGGCCGGCAGACCGAGCGGACGCGCCTTCCGCCGGAGGGCACGTCGCAAGGGCGGTCGGTCTCCGGCGACCAGCGGACGTACCGCGCGACGTACAGATCGAGATCGCCGTCCCCGTCCGCATCGCCAAAGGCGGCGCCGGCGCTGAATCCGCCCGCCGCCACCCCGGCGCGCTCCGTCACGTCCGTAAAGCTGCCGTCGCCCTCGTTGCGGTAGAGGCGGTTGCCGTCGAGAGTAGTCACATAGACGTCGAGCCGGCCGTCGCCGTCGAAGTCCCCCGCGCAGCAGCCGATGGCGTACCCGGGGCGCCCGAGGCCGGAGCGCGCCGTCTCGTCCACGAAGGTGCCGTCGCCGGTATTTCGAAAGTAGCGGCTCTCGAACGGCTCGGCATCTCTCGAGAGTGGGGCGCCGTTCAGCAGGTAGACGTCCGCCAGGCCGTCGCCCGACAGGTCGGCGAAGAGGCTGCCGCCGCCCATCACCTCCGGCAGGAAGAGCCTACCGGTGCCGCCGTCCTGGTGCCGGAACTCGACCTTCGCGGCGGAAGTGACCGCAGAGAGCCGCAGCGCCGGCGCACCGCTCGAATCCATGGGCCGGTCGCAGCCAGCGCCCAGGAGCAGGAGCGATCCGGCGAGTGCGGCCGCGCACCTAGCCCGGGGAGCGAGCAGTCCGATAGTAAAGCGACCATAGATGGCCATTAGTAATTACTTAGAAGGTTGGAGCAGGAGAACGGCAAATCTTAATACGAGTTAATCACTGAGGTATCGGCCTGATCCCTCCCGCATCGGCGCGGAGGTGGAGGCAGCAAAGGAGCAACGTCGATGATGAGAAGTCATCGGATCAAAGGCTTCACCCTGATTGAGCTGCTGGTGGTCATCGCCATCATCGCAATTCTGGCGGCGATCCTGTTCCCCGTCTTCGCTCAAGCTCGCGAAGCCGCTCGGAAAGCCTCTTGCTCGAGCAACCTGCGCCAGCTCGGCATGGGCATCGCGATGTATCACCAGGACTACGACGAAAGGTATCCGTTCTGGGCGTGGGGCAACAACTACGGGGGCGCCGGCAACATGCAGAGCCTGTGGCACGTCGCCATCTTTCCGTACGTGAAGAACCGGGGCATCTACGCCTGCCCCAGCGACGCGCAGAACTGGGGGCAGTCCACCACCGATCTCTACTGGTGGGGCATCCCCAAGGCTGACCGCCTGCGGGACTCGCCGCAGTTCGAGTCGCTCCTCGGCAGCGGCAGCGGCGGTCGCGATGAGATCGTCCTCAGCTACGGCATCGGCGAGACGTTCCACAACGCCGGCTGGGGCGAGTCCGCGCTTCCGGCGCCGGCTAGCACCGCAGTGCTCTCCGAGGCTCCCTGCCTCCTGGGCGACCTGTGGGGCATCGACAACCGGCCGAACGCCCGCATCGCCATGCGCTTCGCGGCATCCAAGACGGCGGCTGCTCCGTGGGGCACGGACCAGGTGTTCCAGTGGAATCCCGCCTGGGACAACAACACCCGGCACGGGGGCGGTCTCAACGTCGTCTACGCCGACGGCCACGTCAAGTGGATCAAGGCGGACAAGATGCGTGAGAACATCACGCGGCCGGACTTCTAAGGCACGCCACAGCCAGAGGAGTAGATCCAGATGGATACCAAGAAAGTTGGCCTGATCGCGGCGGTGGTGGTGGCCCTGGTGCTGCTGGCGTTCAGCTTCCGCAGCACGTTTATGAACGAGCCGGCGGCGGCAGGTGCGGACCAGGCGCAGGCGATGAAGGCGGCGATGGAGAAGTCCATTCAAGACGCGAAGAGCCGCGGCGCGCGCACCGGCACCTCCGGTGGGGCGGCGGCACCGCAGCCCGCGCCACCGCCGGGTCAGTAGAATCGCACCCAGAACAATTCCGGCAACCCTCGCCGGCGAGCAGACCGTAGTGTAGTTGATGACGAACTTGCTTTGCTGGCGATGGGCCGCCGGTCTCATGGCGACAGGCTCCCTGCTCGGCGGATGCATCGGATCGAACGACGCATCCCCGGCGGCGGAGCCTGCCTCGTCTCTCACCCAGGCAGAGCCGCAACTCAAGACGCGGTACCTGGAAGCGCTGGTGCGAGAGCAGCCTCGGCACTGGCGCGCCTACGTCCGGCTCGCGGCCCTGCAGGCGGCCGAGCAGCAAGACGAAAAGGCGTTCGACTCGCTGCGAAGAGCTGTCGAGATCTCACCCGGAAACGTTGGCCTCTGGGTCAGCCTGGCGCAGGCCGCGGACCAGGCGGACTACCTCGACTGGACCCTCTACGCCTGGCGGGAGGCGATCCGGCTCGATCCCGATGACCCCGTCACCCGTCTGGCTCTCGGAAGCTTCTATCGTCGCCTGGGGTGGCAATCGGACGCGAACCAGCAGCTCGCCGTGGCGCAGAGCCTGGCGCCCAACTCGCTGGCGGTACTGCGAGAGCGTGCCGCGCTCTTTGCTGTCACCGGCCCGCTGGAGACGGCTCGCTCGCTTGCCCGGGAACTGGTGAAGAAGTTTCCCCAATCCCCATACGGCTACAGCCTGCTCGCCGATATGGCCGCAGACGCCGGCGATTGGCGCGAAGCCGTGGAGCAGGGACGCGCGGCCGTGCGCCGCGCACCAGCCGATGATCCGGTGTTCCTGGTGCGCCTGGCACAGTTCCAGGTGACCCGCACCGACGCGCCCGATCCCGACGAGGCGCTGTCACTCTTGAATCGGGCCGTCGAGAAAGCGCCGAACGACGCCGACGTTCACTACTGGCTGGGGGTGGTCTATCGCCGACAGGGACGGCAGGCCGACGCCGTCCGCGAGATGGAGCAGGCGTACCGGGTTGATCCCGGGTCCGGAGCCGTAGGGCTGCACCTGGCCGAGCTCTACCGTGCTGCCGGCCGTTCCGACGCGGCGGCGCGGCTGCTGAATGAGTACTCCAATCGGGAGGAGAAAGGCCAGAAGCACCGCCGGGCCGCGACCCGGATCGTGGTAAAGCCCCTCTCGCCGGAGACGCACCTGGAGATGGCGTCCGTTCACCTGGAGAACGGCCGCTACGGAGAGGCGGTGGTGGAGTATCTCACCGCGCAGCGTCTGGACCCCGCCAACACGGCGGCAGCCAAGGGTGTAGGGACAGCGCTCGAGCGCCAGTCGCGGTCACGCGAGAGCCTGGCGCCGTTGAGTCCTCCCTCTGCCCGAGCCACTGCTGCCGAATGAATCAACTCGAGCCTACCTCCTATGAACAGGCTGCTTGTAAGTCGTCTGGCCGTCCCGACGCTGGTGACGGCTGCCTCGCTCTCTCTCGCCGCCGGGTGTGACGGACCGGCGGCCGCACGCAAGGACGGCACCGCGCTCGCCCCCGCCAGCGCCTCCGCCTCGCGACCCGCGTTCTCGGACGTCACCGCTGCCTCCGGCGTGAAGTTCACCCACAACTCTGCCGCTTCCGGAAGCCACTATTTCGTAGAGACGATGGGCGCCGGGGTCGCATTTCTGGACTACGACGGCGACGGGAAGCAGGACCTGTTCTTTTTGAACGGCGCCCCGCTTCCGGGCTACCGGAAGTCCGGGCCGATGCTGCCGGCGCTCTACCGGAACCTGGGCGCGCGCAAGTTCCAGGATGTCACGAAAGAGGCGGGACTCGCGGTCGAGATGTACGGGATGGGCATTGCCGTGGGGGACTACGACCACGACGGGGACGACGACCTCTACCTGACCGCCGTGCTGGGTCCCAGCCGCCTCTTCCGGAACGACGGCGGCCGCTTTACCGACGTGGCGAAGGCAGCCGGCGTCGACCGGCCCGGCAGCTTCCCCACCAGCGCCGCCTGGCTCGATTACGACAAGGACGGCGACCTGGACCTCTATGTCTGCAACTACGTCCGCTACCGCAGCGTCGCCGACGACCTGCCCTGCTTCTTCAAAGACGGAATCCGCTCCTATTGCATTCCCTCCGCCTATTCGCCGGAGAAGGACAGCCTGTACCAGAACCAGGGCGACGGCACGTTCAAAGACGTGGCGGCCCAGGCGGGAGTGGAAGGACCGGACGGGAAGTCGCTGGGCGTCGCAGTCTGGGACCTGAACGGCGATACCTGGCCGGACCTGCTGGTGGCGAACGACACCACTCCGACCCACGCCTACTACAACCGCAAAGACGGCACCTTCGAGGAGCGCGCGGCGATGGTCGGCGTGGCGTACGGCGTCACCGGCACCGCCAAGGCCGGGATGGGGATCGACATCGCAGACGATCGGAACTCCGGCCTTCCCACGGTGGTGATGAGCAACTTCTCCGGGGAGATGGTCGGTCTTTACCGCGCGGACCAGGACGGCTTCTTCAAAGAGGAGAGCGTCGTCAGTGGGGTGGGGAAGGCGAGCGAGAAGCTGCTGGGGTTCGGCATCTTCTACTTCGACTTCAACAACGACGGCTGGCAGGATCTCTTCGTGGCGAACGGTCACGTCCAGGACAAGATCGAGCAATTCTCCGAAGGGATCACCTACAAACAGCCGCCGCTGCTCCTGGCCAACATGGGAGGCGGGCAATTCCGCGACGTCACGCCGGACGCGGGAGAGGCGATGAAGACCCGCCTGGTGGCGCGCGGCGCGGCCTTCGGCGACATCGATGACGATGGTCGGCTCGACATCGCCATCAACAACAACCAGGGCCCGGCGTTCCTGTGGTCCAATGAGACCGAGGGGCAGGGGAACTGGCTCAAGCTTCGGCTCATCGGTACCAAGTCGAACCGCAACGGCTACGGGGCGCGGGTGACGTTGAAGTCGAGCGCCGGCACCCAGACGCGGGAAGCTCGCGGCGGCTCCAGCTACTGCAGCCAGTCGGACCAGCGGATCCACTTCGGCCTGGGCGGGGACGAGAAGGCGGGCGAGCTGGTGATCCGCTGGACGAGTGGCACCGTCGACACGCTCCGCGACGTACCGGCGGGACAGGTACTGACCGTAACGGAGGGATCCCACCCGTGAGCAGTGCGCCGGATGTGTCGGGGCAGGTAAAGCCCAGGGGGAAGCGGTCTGCGCTGCCGTTCCTCGTCGTTGGGTTGTTGCTGGCGATCGCTGCGTACTTCGCTACGGCACCCATGCGGCAGAAGGCGCTCGCGCGCACGGAGCAGCTCCGGCGAGAGGTCGACGACGCGGAACGGCGGCGGGATGAGGAGTTGAGCGCCCGCGGCAGGCGTGGAGACCGGGTGAAGCTCCTGACGCAGCTTGCAGCGACACCGGAGGACGTGACACTGCTGCTCAAGACCGGGCAGCTCTTCGCGGAGGATCGGGACCACGAGGACGCGCTCTTCCTGCTCCACGAGGCGCGGCGCATCGATCCGAGCAACATCGAGGTCTACCGCGCGCTCCACCAGGTTTACATGTCACAGTCGCAGTACGACCGCGCCTACGACTACGCCGTGGCCGGCCTGGAACGCTCTCCGCGCGACCTGGAGCTGATCCTCAGCGTGGTGCACCTCGACAGCCTGGTGGGGTGGAACAGCCACGCACAGAAAATGCTTAAACTCCTGGATGGAACTCCCGAGGCGAGCCATCCGCGGGTGCGGATCGCCCGGGCGCTGATCCGCCGCCAGGTAGCGGACGCCAAGCATGCCGAGCAGGAATTGAAAGGTGCCGTCGAAGTAGAGCCGAAGAACGACACCGCACTGGCGCTCCTCTCTGGGATCCAGGCAGAAGCCGGCGATCTAGCAGAGGCCGAGGTAACCGTCCGGCGCGCCCTGGCGGTACAGCCGGAGAAGCCGGAGTATCTGCTCCACCTCGCGGATGTCCTGCTGCGGAAGAGCACCCCGGAGTCGGTCGTAGAAGCCCAGAAGACTGCCGAGTCGGCGCTGCGGGCCGACCCCGGCAATCGCAACGCCTTCTTCATGATTGCGCAGTCGCTGCTGGCACAAAAGAAGACCGACGAGGCTCGCGGCATTCTGGAGCGACTGCTGCAGCGCTATCCGGATCACCCGCTCGCGTCGCTGGAGCTCTCCCGGCTCTATGCCCGCGAGGGCAAGGAAGCGGAAGCCCGGCGATTGAACCAGCGGTATGCTTCTGGCCTGCAGCTCCAGGACCGCCTGAAGCAGCTCACGTTGAAAGTAGCCATGGTTCCGAACGATTTCGACGCCCACCTGAAGCTGGGGAGACTCTACCTGGAAGTTGACGAGGCGCAGAAAGCGTGCCCGGTCCTCCGCCGGGCGCTGCAGCTCCGGCCCGCCAGCGCGGAAGCGAGGCGGGAGCTGGGACGGGCGCTCACGGTGGTGAACCGGGTGGGCGAGCACGCGGAGCTGGCGGCGCAGCCGGAGTGGCACGCGGTGGAGTTCATGGCGCCGGTGGGAACCGTCTCGGCGGGCAGCTAGCGCGCCAAACGGTCGGAATCGGCGCCGCAGCGCCACCGGTCGAGGCGGCCGCCCGAGGGGGTCAAGAGCTACAGACGGGTGCGCAGAGGGTGGGGCGAGAAGCTCTGCCGGATTCGCCGCCCCGGACCAGGCGCATCCGCGTCTCGCCGGGCAGCTCCGGCACCGGAGGCGAGTTCGTCGCTCGCGCTAGAGATGCCGCGCGTCGGCCTCCGGAAGCTTCAGGCTCTCGCGGAGCTCCTCTACCCACTCCGTCTGCTTCCGGGTAGGGCGGCCGAAGTAACAGACGCGGCCACTGGGATCGATTCCCCAGATCATCGGCTTCGCCGAATGTTGATCTCCGGGAGCGCGGAGCCGGCGGGAGTACTCGCCGTCGGCGTCCTGCACCAGGCGACAGGCCCCACCGAAGCTTCCCAGCATCCGGCTCCAGACGAACTCGGAAGTGTTGGCGACGAAGATGTTCGTCTCCATCTCATCGCCGACTTTCTTCTGCAACTCCCACACGCGACTGCCGCCCATGGCACAGTCGCGGCAGCCGCAAAGCACCGCCCAGACGGAGGGCTTTCCGGCCACGGGCAGGGTGCGCCGGTCGCCGCGGTTGTCTTCCACTCGGAGGCGCGGCGCCTTGCTGCCGACCGCCAGCACCGGTAGGGACAGGTACTCTTTCCAGTCAGCATCTGAGAGACGGACCGCCGTACTCGTCGGATCGAGAGCTCCGGGCGGCGCTTCCGGAGGAGCCGGCTCAATCTCTCCGGCTACTACGCCGGTAGCCGACCGATACACCTCGATTCCAACCACGGCGATGAGGACGCAAAGGCACGCCGCGCCCACGCTGCTCCACCTGGATTTCATATGCATGGGTTACGCGCCGGAACCGCACTCCACCTCCCTTAGTCGGGTGAGACCGGCGATTCCCGCGGGGAGCTGCAATCCGGGGGATTAGAGTGGGGGCGAAGTGGATAGAATCAGTCGCGTTCACGGCTGCCAGTGCGGCAGCCGGCTGTGCTTGGCCGCTGTCTCGCCCCCCGGGACAGCGGCGTCTTTTTCTTGGTATCCGCCCCTCTATACCCACCCTCGCCGAAGCCAAACGGCATCGCGGCAAGCCGGGGTGCACGCACCCCAAATCTTCCGGGAACCTCCGCCCTGCTCGCCGGGTCCTTCGGCTGTCTGCGGAGGCAGAGGCGCCCGCGGAGCCTGGAGAATGCCAGGTTACCGGCGGAGCGATGGGGGAGCGCGCAATGAATACGGGGATCTGGAAGCGAAGCGTGGCGCCCGCCCTGGCGACGGTACTCGCCGCCGCCGTGTCGGCGGAAGCGGCTCCGAGCTACGGCCGACGCGTGGTGCCGAGCAACACCGTGGTGCGAGTCCGGCTGGAAGACAGCCTGAACAGCCGCAGCGCGCGCGTCAGCCAGACGTTCGAGGCGACGCTGGATCGCGACGACCGCAGCGGCCTTCCGGAAGGCACCCGCTTTATCGGCACCGTTACCGAGGCCCGGCGCGGCGAGAAGAACCGGCCCGGCGTGCTCGGCGTGAAGTTCCGCACGATGGAGCTGCCGGACGGACGGCGCGTCCCGATCAACGGTACTCTCGGCAGCCTCCGCGACGAGGACGTGCGGCGCTCCTCGGACGGCCGCATCTCCGCCCGGGAAGGCGGGGGCGACAAGGGCAAGTTCGACCTCAAGTGGGTCGGCTACGGGGCAGCGGGCGGCGCGGTGCTCTCCACCATCCTGGGAGGCGACCTGCTGGACGGCGCGCTGATCGGCGCGGTCGGCGGCGCGGCCTACAGCTACCTGAAGAAGGACAAGGCGAAGGACGGCGACGTGGAGCTGAAGCGCGGGACCGAGTTCGGCGTGCTCCTGCGGCAGTCGGTGGCGTTCAACGACAGCGCCAGCTACCGTTACGCCTCCAACCGCCGGAACCGCGACGATGTGCGGAACAACCGCGACCGCCGCGAGGGTCGGGCCCGCTACGACGACCGGTACGACTCCCGGTACGACGACCGGTACGACAGCCGCTACGACGATCGGCGCTACGACGACCGCCGCTACGATGAACGGTATGATAACCGGCGCTACGACGAGCGCTACGACGAGCGCTACGACCGCCGCTACGAAGACGAGCGGCGCTACGAGGACGAGCGCCGCACGGCCCGGTAATCCCGGGGAGATCCTGAGACAGAGAGAGGCCGCCGATCCCGCTGATCGGCGGCCTCTCTCGTGTACGGGGGGCGGACCTACTTGCCCACGCAGAAGAGGCGGGTGTTGGTGCGAATGAAGAGATCGCCGTGCGCCACCGCGACGGAGGAGCGGATCTCGGTTTCGTCCTCCGCCATCGCGTTGGTGGCTAGCAGCTTGCCGCTCTCAGCGTCGAGCACGTGCACCTCGCCCCGCAGGCTGATCACGTAGATCTTGCCGTCCGCGCCGGTGGGAGAGCCCCAGCACATCGTGGGACCGTCCAGCGGAGTGGTCCAGAGCACGTTGCCGGTTCCCGGCTCCACGCAGGAGAGGTTCTTGCGCACGTCGCTCAGCACGTAGAACCGGTCCCGGTAGAAGAGCGGTGTCGGCACGTCGGTCGTCACCGGCCCGCGCTCTTCACTCTTCCAGGCCAGCGCTTCGTCCGCCATCGTGCCGCTGCCGCCCGCCTTCACGGCGAAGACCGGCAGCCGCTTCGGCCCGCAGATCAGCACCACGCCCGCCCCGGCGGCAGCGGAAGGTACCAGTCGCAGCGTGGGGTGGTTGTTGCCCGGGTCGAAGGTGCCCCAGCGCCACAGCTCCTTCCCGGTGGCCGGGTCGTGCCCGCTCAGGATGCTCCCGCCCGCCAGGATCAGCTCTTTGCGCCCGTTGTGCACGAACGGGATCGGCGTGGTAAACGCTTCCCGGGACTCCATCTTTGCGGGCGAGGGCCGGGAGACGCGCCAGAGCTCCTTGCCGGTCGCCGGATCGAGGGCGAGCAGGAACGAGTCGGCGCCGTCGCGACCGCGGCCGTCGACCGGGATATCCCGCTGCAGCACCTGGACGTAGAGCCGGCCTTCGAAGAGCTGCGGCGTGCTGGAGAAGGTCCAGCCGAAGTTGAAGTCGCCGTACTCCTTCTGGACGTTCCGCGCCCAGAGCCGCTCTCCGGCAAAGTCGTACGCCGCCAGGTCCCCGTTGCCGAAGAAGAAGATCACCTGCTTCCCATCCGTCACGGGAGACGGCGAGGCGTAGTTGCTGCGGGCGTCGAGAAAGACGGGGGTGCCGCGCCCCGCCGGCTTGTAGCCGCTGCCGGCGTCCTTCTGCCACTTCACCTGGCCGGTTTTGCGGTCGAGGCAGATCGCCAGCAGCTTCTCGTTCTTCAGGTCGGCCGCCGTGACGAAGACCGAGTCGCCCCAGATCACCGGGGTGGCCGCGGATGGTCCCGGCAGCTCGGTCGACCAGCGCACGCCTTCGGTCGGGGAGAAGCGGACGGGGAGATTCTTCTCGTCGGACGAGCCGTTGAAGTGCGGGCCGCGCCAGTTCGGCCAGTTCTGTGCGCCGGCTGCGGAAGCCAGCAGGAGCGAGAGCCCGAGCGCGAGGAGCGTGGGTCGCGGAGACATGGTTCGAGACCTCCGTGGACGCGTAAAAGAAGAACGGGCCCCTCGTGAGGGGCTACTGTCGTCCGGTTCAACACCGCTCCATGGCGCTCCTCGGTTCTGGAAGCGGCAATGTACTGCGATCGAGCAGTGAGACTACGGAGAGCCGTCCGGCGGCTCCAGCACCGTGACCGAGACGAGCGGGGTGACGTTGAAGCCTTCCGCCAGGATCCGCTGCTGGATCCGCCGCGTTAACTCGTCCCGAAGCTGATCCTCACTCACCTCGACTTTCGAGCTGCGCTGCACGTAGACGACGCACAACAGGGTACTCTGCCCGTCGCTGTCTGCCCGGGTGAAGCGCGAATTCACCTCTACCAGGCGCGCGAGCCCGCTCCCCTGCACCGTCTGCTGGATCACGGCGGCGGCTCGCTGGCTCCGGCTGCTCCGCTGGAGGTTGGGCACGGACCAGAACTGCCACGTCAACATCGCGGCCAGTCCGAGGATCGTCAGCGCCAGTGCCCCCCAGAAGAGCCACTCCTTTCCGCGGGAATACCGCGCCCCTTCCGCGGAGAGCCCGTAGAGCCGGAAAACCAACCCGCCCGCCAGGTTGATCCCCAGTAACTGGAGCCCCAGCAGGAAGAACCCGGAGCGGACCATCTCCCATTCACCGATGGCGGCGGCCATGCCGATCATTCCTGCCGGCGGCGCGAGGGAAGCGGCCACCAGCACCCCCACCGCTGCCCCGGAGACCAGGCTGTTCCGCTCCGACTGCACCAGGTTGAGCGCGCCCGCGGCGCCCGCGGCGAGGGGGAGCACGATCGCCACCGCGGAGACTGTGCTGGTGGCGATCATCTGCTCGGTCGCGATGCGCTGCTGCAGCACGAGGCTCAGCAGGTAGCAGACCGCGGTCGTTACCGCCAGCGCGGCGATATACCTCACGGCGCCGCGGCGGAGCAGGGTCGCGTCTCCGCGGGCGGTGCCCATCGCTACCGTCATGGCGGGCCCGGCAAACGGGGCGATCAACATGGCGGCGACGAGAAGAAACACCGTGTTGGTGAATAGGCCGGTCCAGACCACGAACCCGGCGACCGTCGCGTAGGCGAGAAAGCCGCGCCACGAGCCGATGCTCTGCAGTCCGGAGTAGAACACCTCGATTGGACTGCGGGTTTCGATCTCCAGCGCCTCATCCGGCGCTTCCTCCGGGGGCGGCTTCAGCGTAATGATGCCCTGGGGAGCGTACGCGACGCGGAGATCCGGCACCTCCTCCAACTCCGAGACCAGCGTCTCGATCTCGCCGTTGGGGACGTGGATCACCGCCACATCGAGGTCGCCCCGGCGACCGGTCGCCTCAAAGCGGGCCAGGTTAACGGCGTCATGCCGCTCCGCCAGCTCCAACACTCGCGCGCCGTACCCCCTTGGCACCTCTACGAGCAGCTGCCGCATCCGCACTCCTCCCCGGCGCGCCCGGACTAGAGGCGACACCGCCCAGGATATACCCGGCTGGGTTGGCACTCGCTCCAGCAAAGACGCCCCCGGCTTCACAGTGGAGACCGGGGGCGTCGGAACGGTGCGGTACGCGAGGAGCTAAGTCGCGGGCACGACGCCGCGGTAGGCGGGATCGCTGAGGCCCGGCAACTCCGCGGTGCTGTCGCCGAAGCGCTCCACCGGCGTGCCGAGCCGGTTCAGCATGCCGACGTAGAGGTTGCAGAGCGGCGTCTTCTTCTCGAACGCGAGGTGGCGGCCGGTCGCCAGGGTGCCGCCACCCCGGCCCGCCAGCACGATCGGCAGGTTGAACGGGCTGTGGGCGTTTCCGTCCCGCATCCCGCCCGCGAACATCACCATCGAGTTGTCCAGCAGCGTGCCCTCGCCGTCGCGGATCGACTTCATCCGCTCCACCATGTAGGCGTACTGCTGCAGGTGCCAGACGTTGATGCGGCGGTACTCTTCCATCTTCGCGGCGTCGTTCTCGTGGTGCGAGATCTGGTGGTGACCGCCGCTGACCCCCTCCAGGAACGAGAAGTTCTTGCCGCTCACCTCGTTGCCGAACATGAAGGTGGAGACGCGGGTGGAGTCGGTCCAGAACGCCAGCACCATGATGTCGAGCATCAGCCGCACCTGCTCCGTGTGGTCGATGCCGCGCTCGCTCAGCCGGCCCGGATCCCGGTAGTAGTCCGCGATGCGGCCGCCCAGCTTCTCCACCTCCGCGCGGGCGATCGGATCCGCCTCGTACTCCTGCTTGCGGCGGGTGGCATCGAACTGGATGCGCCGCTCCACGGACCGGACCGACTCCAGGTACTCCTCCAGCTTGAGCTGGTCCGCCTTGCCGACCTGGCCACTCAGCCGCTTCGCGTCGTCCTGTACCGCGTCGAGGATGGAGCGGTCGTTCATCGTCGCCGAGCCGGCGCCGCCCTGGTTGCGGAAGAGGCGGTCGAAGGCGAGCTGCGGGTTCACCTCGCGCGTCACCGGCGTCGTCGGCGTGCTCCAGGAGATGTGGGAGCCATAGAGGCGGGTGTAGCCGACGTTCGAGTCGACGCCGGTGGTGACCGGCTCGATGCTGAGCTCCAGCGAGGGCAGGGGCGTGAGGTTGCCGTGCTGCTGCGCCACGAGCTGGTCCAGGGAGACCGCGCCGCAGCGGAGATCGCTGCCGGTCGTCTTCGTGATCGGGGTGCCGGTGAGCAGCGGCGCCACCTTCACGTAGTGCCCGTCGCCCGGGATGCTGTTCTTGTTCATCAGCTCCGAGAAGACGAGGAGGTCGGACTTCACCTTCTCCAGCGGCTGCAGGATCGACGACAGCTCGAACTCGCTCCCGTAGCCTTTCGGCGTCCACTCCTTCGGGTTCACGCCGTTCGGCATGTAGAGCACTGCCAGGCGCACCGGGCGCGCGGCCGCGGCCTTTCCGGCCGCTTTCGCCGCGGGGGCCGCGCCGGCCGGCAGCGATTCCAGCAGCGGGAGCAGCATGGTGACGCCCATGCCCCGGAGCACGGCGCGGCGCGATACGTGGACGGCGTGTCGATCCCTCATCTCTTCCTGCCTCACAGGTTCTTCCGGTACTGGAACGGGTAGCTCTTCACCACTTCGAGCACCAGGGTGGAGCTGCGGTAGTCGTCCTGCTTTACCGCGTCCGTAATCCGGCGCACCGTGGGAATGTCGTACGGCTCCAGGCCGCGTCCCAACGCGTAGGACAGCATCTTCTCGGTCAGGTTGCGCAAGAAGTCGTCCTTGCGCTGCAGCACGAGCTGCTTCAGCTCCACCGGTCCCGTGAACGGCTCCCCGGTGGAAAGCACTCCGGACGCGTCGACCGGCTCCCCGCCCAGGTCGTCGCGCCAGCGGCCGACGGCGTCGAAGTTTTCCAGCCCGAAGCCGATCGGGTCCATCCGGATGTGGCAGGAGGCGCACTCCGGCTTCTCCCGGTGCTTCGCCAACCGCTCCCGGAACGTAAGCCCCTCGCGGCGCCGGTCATCGGCCGGGAGGCCGCCGGCGTCCGGAGGCGGCGGCGGGATCTCCGCCCCGAACACCTCTTCCAGCACCCACTTGCCGCGCAGCACCGGGCTGGTCCGCTGCGCGAAGGAGGTCACGGTGAGCACGCTCGCCATCGTGATCACGCCGCCGCGCCGCCGGTCCGGCAGGCTGACCCGCCGGAATTCGGGGCCGGTGACACCGGGGATGCCGTAGTGCCGGGCCAGCTCCTCGTTGACGTAGGTGTAGTCGGCGTCGAGCAGCCGCAGCAGGCTGGCGTCTTCCTGCAGCACCGAGTGGAAGAACTCGGTCGTCTCCGCGTACATCGCGTCCCGCAGCGAGTCGTTGTAAGTCGGGAAGCGCCGCGGATCGGGCTGGGCCGAGGTGAACAGCTCCCGCACGCGCAGCCACTGCCCGGCGAAGCTCTCGGAGAGCTCCTTCGCCTTCGGGTCCCGCAGCATCCGACGGACCTGCGCCTCCAGCACCTTCGGGTCGCGCAGCTTCTTCTGCCCCGCCAGCCGGAGCAGCGTGTCGTCCGGCATGGAGCTCCAGAGGAAGTACGAGAGGCGGCTTGCCAGCTCGAACTCGCCGACCTGGTAGGCTTCGGCGGTCGGCTGGTCCTTCTCCACGCGGAAGAGGAAGTGCGGCGACACCAGCACCGCCTTGAGGGCGAAGCGGACCGAATTCTCCCACGAGTCGCCGCGCTTTGCCGCCTGGTCGAACAGCGCCATCAGGCGGTCGACCTCCGGCCCCGTCACCGGGCGCCGGTAGGCGCCGAACGAGAAGTGCGCCAGGATCTTGCGGGCCGCCGTCTTCGCGTCGACGCCCTTGCCGGGCCGGATGAAGAAGAGGCGGTCGGGCGGCGCCTCGCTCAGGACCTCCCCGGCGGCGACGAGATACCGCTCCATCAGGATCGGCGGGATGAAGAGGGTAGCCGCGTTGTTGTCGAACCCCTCGCCGCCGCCCCCGTCCGCGGGGAAGCGGTCCGCCGGGCGCGACGTGACGCCGAACAGGTCCCGGACCGTGTTGTTGTATTCCGCGCGGGAGAGCCGGTGGATCAGCACCCGGCCCGGGTCCGGCGGGATCAGCGCCGGGTCGACGTTATCGAGCGCGTGGGCCAGCCAGGCGCTCAGCCGCTCCCGTTCCTCGATGGCCGGCTGCGGCGTGCCCCGCGGCGGCATGCTGCGCTCGCGGATCTGCTCCAGCACCTTGCGCCAGGTCTCCTGGTCCTTCTGAACCGAGGCGAGGTCCGGGTACTTCGAGAGATCGATCCCCCCGCGCGGGTTCTTCTCGCCGTGGCAGGCGCCGCAGTACTTGGCAATGAACGGCTGGGCCGTCTGGGTGTAGGTCGCCTGGTCCGCCGCCGGATCGACGGCCACCGCCATCCGCGCCAGGCCGGCGCCGTAGAGCAGTCCGGGCGCCAGGACGAGCAGCCAGGTTCGGCGGTTGCGAGCTTGAAGCATCTTGGAAATCGAGGACGGAGGAGACGGCGCGGATACGCCTGCCGGGTGTGACCCGGTGACTACCTCCATGTTACGCGTAGGAAGCAGGCAGCGGGGTTGGGCTTTTCTAGGCTGGGGTCCCGATCAGCGACCGTCCGCCCAGAGAGCGCCGTTCCGGATGACCAGCTCGCCAGCCTGGAGCAGCGTCTCGAGCACCTCTTCCACCCGGCTGGACGCCTTCTCGTTCGCCACGCGGAAGCCGAGGAGGTGGAGCGTCCGGCGGGCGCACTCCGAGGCCTCGATTCCGTAGGCGTTCCGGATCACCTGCCGGAGCGCGGCGGCGAGCTCCACCTCCGGCACGTACTCGATGCGCCGCTCGGCGGAAGGCAGGTCGGACCGATCCCGCGGCTCCACTTCTCCGGAGTGCGACGCCGCCACCCACGCGTCGCCGCGCTGTCGAAGCTCTGTCTCCTCTTCCAGCAGCGCTTCCAACCGCTCGCGGACCTGCCGTCCCACGCGGGCGTAGCCGGCCGCGACGCGCAGGCGCTGCAGGAGCAGCTCGTGGTGGATCGGACCCTCGACCTCCACCACCTGCCGGGCGTAGAGGCGGAGGTCGGTTCCGGGGACGAACGGCGGCGCCACCTGGTACGGGGCAGCGGCGTCCGCGGCTTCCGTGCGGCGCTCCTCGGTGATCTCCACCCGTGGTGGCTCCGGTGCGGGTGGGGGAGAGATCGCCTCCTCCGCGGCGGCTGCTGCCACGGCGGCGCGCGCCAGCTCGATCGCCTCCCGCAGGCGGGCCGTCTCGCCGGGGCGGTCGCGCCACCAGTCGGTCGACCAGATCCGGTGCAGCCGCCAGCCGCGCGCCTCCAGCACCCGCTGGCGGAGCTTGTCCCGGTCGCGCGCGCTGCGGGCGGAGTGGTAGGTCGCGCCGTCGCACTCGATCCCGAGCAGGTAGCGGCCGGGCGCCTCCGGATCCCGCACGGCGAGGTCGATCCGGTAGCCCTCGGAGCCGACTTGCGGCTCGACCTCGTACCCGAGCGACCGCAACTCCGCCAGCACCTCTTCCTCAAACGGCGACTCCGGCTCCTCGCCGGTGGAGACGGGGGCGGAGAGGACCCCGTTCTGGGCGAACCGGAGGTAGCTCTGGAAGGCGGCGAGGCCGGGGCGTCCCGCCTCCACGCGCAGGTCGTCCCCCGTCAGGTTGCTGAACACCTCGCAGCGGAGGCGGGCGCGGGTGATCAGCACGTTCAGCCGCCGCTCGCCTCCGTCGCGGAGCAGCGGCCCGAACTGCTGCCGGATCACGCCGGCCGAGTCGCGGCCGTAGGTGACGCTGACGAAGACGACGTCCCGCTCGTCGCCCTGGACGTTCTCCAGGTTCTTCACGTCGAGCGGCTCGTGCGGGTGCCGCTCCCGGAAGCGCGCGAACGGCTCCGGCTCCTGCTGCTCCCGGATCTGGAGCAGCTCGTAGATCAGGTCCGCCTGCGGCTTGTTCATCGCCGCGATCATCAGGCTCTCGGCGGGATGCTCGCGCAGGTGCTTTAACACCGCCTCGACGACTCGCTGTGCCTCCAGCCGGTTCACCCGCTTGCGCGCGCCCGCCTCGTAGACCGTCTCCGGGAGGTGGTGGAAGACGACGCCGACCCGCCGCCCGCGCGTGACGGTGGAGGCGCTGGGGAAGACGACCAGCCGGCTGTCGTAGAACATCTCGTTCGAAGGCTGGATCAGCGCCGGGTGGAGGCTGCGATAGTGCCAGCGGAGGTCCGGGCGCCGCACGCGGCCCACCGCCACGGCGCTCATCATGCTCAGGATGCTCTCCATCTTGCGAGCTTCCACGCCGAGCTGCTCCGCCTCGTCCAGGTCGTCCGTGTCCAGGTCCCCGTCGTCGACCACCCGGTCGAAGAAGCTGGTCGGCGGCATCTGCCGGGTGTCTCCCACCACGATCGTCTGCTTCGCCCGGAGGATGGCGCAGAGGGCGTCTTCCGGCCGCACCTGGGACGCCTCGTCGAAGATCACCAGGTCGAACGGCGGCGCCTCCGGCGGCAGGTGGACCGCGGCGCTGAGCGGGCTCATCATGAAGACCGGCTTCAGGTGCATCACCGCCTCGCCGGCCCGCGCCATGATCCAGCGGATCGGCTTGTGGCGGCGCTGCAGCTCGCACTGCTGGCGCAGGATCAGCAGGTTTCCGGCCGCCGCGGAGAACGAGGGCAGCCGCCGCTGGTGCGCCAGCCGCACCCGGGCCCGGTTGTAGGCGAGCTTGAACTCGTCGAGTTTCCGGAACTCCGCGACCGCTGCCTCGTGGCCGGTACGGTCGAAGCTCCGCAGGGCGGGCCGCTCCGCCATCGCGGTCCGGACGACGCCCTCGTAGTAGCTGCGCAGGTAGCCGGTCGAGAGCCGGTCTGCCGCCCCGGCCCAGCCGCTCGCGACCTCCACCACCGCGTCGAGGCCCTGCTCCACCGCCTGCCGCCGGACGTTTGCGTGCTGGATGTACGCCTGAAGCTGCCCGAGCCCATCCCGCCAGCGGTGGAGCCGGTCGAGGGCGGCGCCGATCGGCTCCCGCTCGGGCTCGGCGGGATAGCGCAGGTGCCCGGCGGCGACCTCATACGCCTGCCGTGCCCGCGCCGCCGCCTGCTCCGCGGCCTCCACCTTGCCCAGCAGGTCCGGATCTTCTACCCGGCCCGCGAAGAAGTCGAGCAGCCCTTCCGGCACGACGGTCTGCTCCACCTCGGCGTGCAGCCGCAGGACCCAGTCGAGGAGTCGCTCCAGCAGCTCCGGATCCGACTCGACGCCCCGCCACTGCACGCCGAAGAGGCGGCCCATGGCCGCATCGGCTTCCGCCAGCGCGGCGGTGAGGCGGCGCGCCTCCACCAGCTCCCGCAGCAGCTCTCGCTGGGCAGGCGCATCGCTCGGAGCACCGGCCGCCAGCACCTTGGTAAGTGCCGCCCGTGCCCGGCGGAAGTCGCCGGAGAAGAAGCGATACCAGCGCTCGGCCAGCCGCTCGTAGGCGTCGAGCTGCGGCGACCAGTCGAGCTCCCAGGCAGACGGCGCCACCTGGGCCTCCCGGCTCGACCGGATCTCCCGCCGGCGCCGGAGACGGGAGATCGCCTCGCGCACCCGCGGCTCTTCGTCGGACCAGGTGCGGAGCCGCACCGCTACGCCGTCGAGGCCCGGGGCACTCAGGGCTCGCTCCACGCAGGCGCGCAGCACCCGCACCTCGCCGAAGGTCTCCGGAGCGGGGACGCGCAGCGCCTCCGCCGCGCGGCCGACTGCCTCCCGCGCCCGCTCGCAGGCGTCGATTGCCGTGCCGAGGTCCTCCCGAAGATCGAGCTGCAGGCCGGGATCCAGGTAGTCGAGCTCCGCGCCCCAGAACGGATGCTCCCGCGGCACGCCTACCTCTTGGAGCCGGGTTTGCAGCGCCTCGACCAGCGGCAGCCGCTTCCGCATCTCGGACTCGGTCCACTGCTGGAGGCGGGCGAAGTCGATCCGCCCCGGCCGGTCTTCCGCCGTCTCCGCCGGCAGCGCGGCGAGCCGGGCCATCGCGTGGAACGGGGTGCAGCCGAACCGCGGCAGCGGCTCGTTCACCGCGGCGGCGTGCGCGTTCAGCCGCTCCCGCAGCTCCGTCAGCCGCTCCACGCGCTCCTGCTCGTCCCGCACGTTCAGCGAGAGCTCGCCCGTCCGCTTCAGCTCCGCGTAGAACTCGCGGCGGTTGGTCAGCTTGTCGTGGAGGTCGAGGCACATCGCCCCGAGCCCCGCCTCTTCCAGCCGCCGCTTCACCACCTCCAGCGCCGCCCGCTTGGCGGAGACGAAGAGTACCTTCTTGTCCGCCTCCACCGCCTCCGCGATGATGTTGGTGATCGTCTGCGACTTCCCGGTGCCGGGCGGGCCCTCGACCACGATCGAGAGGCCCTCGGCGGCGCGGATCATCGCCAGGGTCTGGGAGCTGTCGGCGTCGTAGACTTCGTGGCACTCCGGGACCGGGCGGATCGGGTCCAGGAAGGTGCGGTCGTCGACCGGCGACTCGGGCGTCTCGTAGCCGCGGCCGAGCAGCGCCACCAGCTCCGGGTGCTCCCAAGGCTTGCGCCCGTCCGGCCACGCCTCGCCGCCCAGGTCGACGTACATCACGTACTTCTCGTAGTTGAAGAAGCCGAGATAGACCTCGTCCGCCAGCAGCGCCCAGTCTCCGCGGGAGCGGATGGTGGAGCGGACCATGTCGAAGTAGGTCGCGACGTCGTGGTCGTCGCTGTAGACCGGAAGCTGGAGGTTGTACTCCTGGAGCTTGGCGCGGAGGGGGAGGTTATCGCCGACGTCGCCGCCGGCGTGGGCCAGCCGCAGGGTGCCGTTCGACTGCCGCTCCAGCACCACCGGCACGAAGAGCAGCGGCGCGCGGTAGGCGCGGTCCGCCCCCGGCTCGCGCCACTCCAGCATCCCGAGCGTGAGGAACAGGGTATCGATCCCCAGCTCTTCGCTCGCCAGGTTCGCCTCGCGCTGGATCGTCCGCAGCTTCGCCTGGAGCAACGACTCCGGCTCATCCGTGTTCAGCTTCGAATCGCTCTGGCTGACGGTGGCGTACGGCACCTCCAGGTAGGCGTTCAGCTCGTCGATCGCCTCCTGCCGCGCCTGCTCTTCGGCGACGGGATCGTCGTAGAGCCGGTGCGTCGATTCCGCGGCCGGGCGCTTCGGCGGGTCGGGCCGGCCGGTGAAGCTCATCTTCCGGCCGTTTTCCACCAGGATGCGGTGGACCTGGGTCGCGTCCTCACCCGTGACCGTGACGCCCAGGCGAGTGGACGGCCGGAAGTTCAGCATCCGGTTGCGGAGGGTCAGCTCCAGCAGCTTCTGTCGCAGCGCTTCCACCTGGGGCCGGACCGACTGCACCATCTACCTCTCCCTCGGGGCAATCGGACCACCTCGCCCGATCCTGCCATTCGCTTAGGTTGGGCAGTGGACGACCTCTGGCCTCCCAGGTGGTTTCCGTCTCGGCCCATGGGCTTGGGCATCGGCGGAGACGGCTGCTTCTCGTGCGGCCTCACCCCCGGCCCCTCTCCCGCGGGGAGAGGGGAGCTATGGATGTGAAGCTTCCCTTCTCCCGGGTTCGGGGAGGCGCACAGCCTTCGCGGGTTTAGCCCAGCCGGTTGTAGCCGTTGAGCGCCGCCACCCGGTAGGCCTCCGCCATCGTCGGGTAGTTGAAGGTGGTGTTCATGAAGTAGAGGAGCGTGTTCGCCTCGCCCCTCTGCGCCATGATCGCCTGGCCGATGTGGATGATCTCCGAGGCGTTGGCGCCGAAGCAGTGGATGCCGAGGAGCTCCAGCGTCTCCCGGTGGAAGAGCAGCTTGAGCATTCCGACCGTCTGCCCGGTGATCTGGGCGCGCGCCAGGTGCTTGAAGAGCGCGTGTCCGATCTCGTAGGGGATCTTCTTCTCCGTCAGCTCCCGCTCCGTGGCGCCGAGGGAGCTGATCTCCGGGCTGGTGTAGATGCCGGTCGGGATGCCCTCGGTGCGGTTCGTGCCGGTGCGCTCGCACGCCAGGTGAAGCGCGGCGAAGCGGCCCTGGGTGTAGGCGGCGCTGGCGAGGGCGGGCGGGCCGATGATGTCGCCCACCGCGTAGATGTGCGGCTGCTCCGTTTGGTAGTTCTCGTTGACCCGGATCTGGCCGCGGTGGTCCGGGTGGATGCCGATGTCGTCCAGCTCCATGTTGTCGGAGTTGCCGGTGCGGCCGTTGGCCCAGAGCAGCGCGGCCGACTTGATCTGCTTGCCGGACTTCAGGTGCAGCACCACGCCGTCGTCCTGCGGCTCCACGCGCGCGTACTCCTCGCTGTTGCGGATCAACACGCCGAGGTCGCGCATGTGGTAGCTCAGGGCATCGCTGATCTCGTCGTCGAGGAACTCCAGCAAGCGCGCGCGGGTGTTGACCAGGTTCACCTTCACCCCGAGGTTGCGGAAGATAGACGTGTACTCGCAGCCGACCACCCCGGCGCCGTAGACCGTCAGGGAGCGGGGCGTCTCCTCCAGGTCGAGAATCGTGTCGCTGTCGTAGACGCGCGGGTGGGAGAAGTCGACGTCATCTGGCCGGTAGGGGCGGGAGCCCATGGCGAGGCAGAAGTGGTTGGCGGTGACGCACTGGCGGGCGCCGGTCGGCTCCTCCACCTCCACGGTGTGCGGATCGACGAAGCGGCCGTGACCGTAGACGACCGGGATGCGGTTCCGCTCGTAAAAGCCCTGCCGCATGTCGACCTGCCGCTCGATCACGGCATCGGCCGAGTGCCGCAGCTCCGGGAAGGAGACGACGGGCGGCACGCCCGCCTCCCGCATCAGGGGGTTGTGGCGCAGCTCCGCCAGCCGGGAGATGGAGTAGCGCAGCGCCTTGCTCGGAATGGTCGCCCAGTGGGTGCAGCCACCGCCGATCTTCTGGAAGCGCTCCACCACCGCCACCGAGAGCCCCTGCTTGGCGGCCTGCATCGCAAACCCCTCGCCGCCGGGGCCCGTCCCGATCACCACCACGTCGTAGTCCCGCTCCGCCATCTGTCCTCCGCTCGAGTCTTAACGGCCGCGCCGAGGGAAGTCTACCCCAAGCAGGCAGCGAGCGGGGGCTGGAAGGCGCGTCGCGTTCTCGCCGTTCAGCGGGTGGAGAGGAGGCGCTTCGGGGCGCGGCGGCGCCAGGCTTCGTCGAGCAGCTCCCGCACCCGGTCGGAGCCGGCGCGCGGCAGGTTCACCCGCACGCCCAGCAGCTTCTTGCCCCACCAGAGCTCCTCGAAGGCGCTGGAATCCTCCGCCACCGCGGCGCGGGTCTCCCCCTCGTCGACGAAGACGTGCAGGTGCTCCCCGTCCGGCGGCACCGTGGCGATGATGCGTCCACCCACCCGGAACGACCCCCAGGTGAAGTGCGGCGCCTCCACCACCTCCGGGAGGGAGAGGGCGTAGTCTCGGGCTTCGTCGATCGTCATCCGCGTGAGAAGTAGAATTCGACTCTGGAGAGCCGCCGGTTTCCATCGAAGTAGATCAGTGTCAGATGGTCGATTCCGGCGACTCGGTAAGCCAGTACCGGGCCCTCCAACCGACCTGGCAGCCGGCTCAGGTGAGGCGATCCCGGCGGGAAGAGCCGACGAACCATTTCAGCCGAAGTGCACCTCCGCGTTGGCTCGGGGATTCTCTCTTCGACTTCCCGGATCGCAGTCCCGCGCCGTAGTCCCGCCGCGCGGGCTACGAGTTGGGTGTGTCGGTGCGACTGGTACAGCTTGAAGCTGGTCATCACCAACAGACCGAGCATCGCGGTACTCAGAACCAGGATGCCGGTGCGCCGATTGTCGAGTGTCATCAGTCCGAACCCGCCGATGCCATTTTCGCGCTAGCCTCCATGGACTCGGAATGCCTGCGCTGGGCGATCGGTTGGAACCGTCTCGCGGCCGCAACTTCACTGCCATTGAAGGGCCGCGCAAGGATACTGTTGGCGAAATCAGCAGGGCAGGAGAATTACCGGCGCGCGAGCACTCCGGCAAGGTTCCCCTGGCGGGGAAGCGGTGGCAAGCATTCGCACTCCACAGACTTCCCCGAGGCAGTCTCCCTTTCGACGAGAGGGAATCTCTTCCGGGCTAGCCTGTGGAGTGCGAATGCTTGCTTTCGCGCCCCGCGCCAGCGGGGCATCGGAGAAGCTTCCCGATTTCGCCAACAGTATCCGCAAGCGCGTCACTCCGGCAGTCTCCGCAGGGAGTCCCCTCTGGATTGGAGCGATGGCGATTCGCCCGGCACAATGTTAGGTAAAGCGAGCCAGGCCAACCGCTACGCAATACGGAATACGCACTACGCGGAGACCGCCGGCACCGTCTCCACGCTGCCGCCCTCGATGGAGCGGATAGCGGCTTCGATCACTTCCTGCACTGCCAGGCCGTCCTCTCCGCTCGCCTCGATCTCCTCGCGGGGGACTCCGGCGGTGACCTGCTCCAGCCAGCGGTGGATGCGGCTCTTGAAGGTGGCCTGGAAGCCGGTGATGCCGCCCATGATGCTGTTGCGGAGGACGGTCAGCTCGTCGCCACGGCGGGGATAGAAGGTGAGCTCCTCGAAGCAGTTGTCGAGCACGAACCGGCCTTCGGTGCCCATTACCTCGCAGCGCTCCAGGTTGTGGCGCGGGGCGGCGTCGTAGCTGCCGGTGAGGTGGCCGACCACTCCGTTCGCGAACTCCAGGTTCACCTGGGCGTTCGACCAGCAGACCCGCGGCTCGCCGTCCGCCTTCGGCGCGTGGTTGGCGAACGCCTGCACCCGGCGCACGTCGCCGCAGAAATAGCGCATGATGTCGATCGAGTGGGGGTGGAGCGCCCGGAGGTGGAACCAGGGCGAGGTCTCGTTCGGGTTGTCGATCCACATCGTCATGTTGATGAGGAGGAGCTGCCCCAGGCGGCCCTCGCCGACCCACCCCTTCGCCTTCGCCGCGGGCGGCACGAAGCGGTGGTTCAGGTTGATCCCGAAGTAGAGCCCCTTCGCCGCGGCGGTGCGGACCATCTCCCGCGCCTGCTCGATGTCGTTGGAGATCGGCTTCTCGCAGAGGACGTGCTTTCCCGCCGCGAAGCTCTCCATCACCGGCTCGAAGTGGAAGCTGCCGTTCTCGAACCCGCCGGTGGCGACACTGGTCGCGTCGAGATCGACCGCCTCCAGCATCTCCCGCACGCTGTAGAAGGCGGGCACACCCCACTTCGCCGCCGCCTCATCCGCGCGGGCGCGGTCGATATCGCACACCGCCACCAGCTCGGAGAGGGGGTCGTTCCGATACACCTCCGCGTGGGTGTTCCCGATCGCCCGCATGCCGATCACGCCCACCCGCAGCTTCTTCTCGCTCATCAGGCCCGCACCTTTCGTCATCTATCGCGGGGTAGTTCGGCACCCGGCCGCGAGATTACCTGCGGCCGCACCAGCAGGCAGCCGCGTTGCCGGACCGCAAGTCAGCACCTCGCCCGGCACGACGGTCCGGTAAAGCGGGTGAAGCCGATCGCTACGCACTACGGAATACGAGATACGGAACGCTACATTGCCACCGGCAAGTCGTCCCGCTCCGTCCACTCGTTCCAGCTGCCGTCGTAATTGCTCAGGCGGGGATAGCCGAGCATGCTGAGGGCGAAGAGGACCGAGGTCGCGGCCACCCCGCCGTTGCAGTAGGCGACGATCTCGCGCTCCGGACCGATACCCCGCTCACGCAGCTCTTCCAGCATCTCGGCGGAGCCGCGGAAGGTGCCGTCGGCGTGGGTGAGCAGCTCTCGCGGGAAGCTGAGGGCGCCCGGGATGTGCCCGCCGCGGGGGCCGCGGCGCAGCTTTCCGGTGTACTGTCCTTCGTCTCGGGCGTCCAGGAGCAGGGTACCGGAATCGCCGAGGCGGGCCAGCACCTCCTCCGCCGTCTGCCGCCAGTCCGGCTGCACCCGCGGGGTGAGCTCGGCGGGCGGGAACGAGGGCGCCTCCGTGGAGACCGGCCGGCCTTCCGCGGTCCAGCGCTTCCAGCCGCCGTTCAGCACCCGGCAGCCCGGGTGTCCGTAGTAGCGGAGCAGCCACCAGAGACGGGTGGCGAACTGGCTGCTCGGGTGGTCGTCGTACGCCACCACCAGGGTGTCGTCTCCGATGCCGGCGGCGCCGAGCACCCGCGACAGCTTCTCGGGCGGAGCGGCCTGCACCTTCACCGGATCGGTATCCGAGACGAGATCGGTGGTCCAGTCGAGGTAGACCGCGCCGGGGACGTGGCCCGCCGCGTAGGCCTCCCGTGCGCCCAGGTAGTCGGCCGTCTGGTAGCCGGTCGCGTCGGTCTGCGTGCTCACTCGACCGCGCATGTCGACCACCCGCACCCGCGGGTCGGCCAGGTGCGCCTCCAGCCACTCCGGCTCCACCAGGTGCTCCGCTCGCAGCCGCTCCAGTACTTCCGTCGTCAACGCTTGCCCCTTCCGCGCTCAAACTGTCACTCGGTCTTCCGGCCGCCGACTGAGGTACCGGGAGCCTCGGAGCAGCGGGAGACGCATTCCCATTCACCCTTCTCGCGGGCCAACCCTGCGGAGGCGTAAGAGGTGACGAATTGGGGGTAATTCGTGCCGAGGAGAGAGATATGGCGAAAGTCGCGACGGCGATCCGACCGATCAAAGAGCTGTTCCCGTTTCCGCTGGATGAGTTCCAGCTCGACGCGATCGCCCGGATCGACGAGGGGCACAGCGTGCTGGTCTGCGCGCCCACCGGCTCCGGAAAGACGGTAATCGCCGAGTACGCGGTGCATCGAGCCCTGTCGGCGGGCAAGCGGCTCTTTTACACCACGCCGCTCAAGGCGCTCTCCAACCAGAAGTTCCGCGACCTGGGCGCGGCCCTGGGCGAGCACCGGGTGGGTCTGCTGACCGGCGACGTGAGCCTCAACCGGGACGCCGACGTGGTGGTGATGACCACGGAGGTCTTCCGGAACATGCTCTACGGCACCACCCTCGGGGCCGTGGAGACGAACCTGCGCGACGTCGACTTCGTGGTGCTGGACGAGGTCCATTACATGAACGACGCCCAGCGGGGGACCGTCTGGGAAGAATCGATCATCTACTGCCCGCCGCAGGTGCAGCTGGTGGCGCTCTCCGCCACGGTCGCGAACGCGGTCGACATGGCGGCCTGGATGAACAAGGTCCACGGCGATACCACGCTGATCCTGAGCGATTACCGCCCCGTCCCGCTCCGCTTCCACTACTACGACGGGCGCAATATGCGGTCGCTGCTCCGCCGGCAGCCGCGCACCGGCGACTTCAAGTCTCGGATCGACACCGATACGAGCCGCCGGCTGCGGCCGTGGGAGATGCAGGTCGATCCCTACGGCCTGGTGGAGGCGCTGGACGATCGGGAGATGCTCCCCGCGATCTACTTCGTCTTCAGCCGGAAAGGGTGCGACCAGGCGATGCACACCTGCGGGCACCTGCAGCTCCTCTCGGAAGAGGAGCAGGCGGAGGTGGAGCGATTCGTGGAGCGGTACGTGCGCGACTACCCCTCCGTGGCAGACCACGAGCACCTGCCGTATCTCTTCCGCGGCGTGGCGGCGCACCACGCGGGGCTGCTGCCGACCTGGAAGGTGCTGGTGGAGCGGCTCTTCCAGAAGGGGCTGATCAAGGTCGTCTTCGCCACCGAGACGCTGGCCGCCGGGATCAACATGCCGGCACGCAGTACGGTGCTCTCCAGCATCACCAAGCGGACCGACGACGGCCATCGCACGCTCACCGCGAGCGAGTTCCTGCAGATGTCCGGCCGCGCCGGGCGGCGAGGGATGGATCCGGTGGGCCACGTGGTGATCGCGGCGAACCCGCGTCAGACGATGTCCGAGGCGCAGATGCTCGCCACGGCGCCGCCGGATCCGCTCGGCAGCCATTTCACGCCCACCTACGGGATGGTGTTGAACCTGCTGCAGCGGCACACCCTGGAGGAGTGCGGCTTCCTGGTGTCCCGCAGCTTCGGGCAGTTCCTCGACGACGTGCGCCGCGCCAAGCGTCCCGCTCGCCGCCGGCAGCGGCCGGAGCGCCGCCGCGCGAGCCGAGAGGAGGGGGAGGCGCCCTCCGGCAACTGGCGCCGCTTCCTGGCGCTGAAAGACGTGCTGGAAGACTTCGGCTACGTGGAGCACAACCACCCCACGCCCCCCGGCGTGACCGCCGCCTCGCTCCGCGCGGAGCACGAGCTGCTGGTGGCCGAGGCGCTCCTCTCCGGCGCGATGAACGCGCTCGAGCCGTCCGAGTTCGCCGGCGTGGTAACGGCGCTGGTGGGGGAGGAGCTGCGGCGGAACGCCTGGGTGAAGCTGCGCCCCACCGGCGGTGCCGCGCGGTCGCTCCATCACCTGGTCCGCCTGGCGCGGCAGGTGCGCACCGTCCAGTGGCGGCACGGGCTGGAGCTGGAGACCCGCATCCACGCCGACGCCACCGGCCTCACGCAGCTCTGGGCCTCCGAGAAGGAGTGGGAGCACGTGATGGAGTTCACCAACCTGGACGAGGGGGACGTGGTCCGGATCTTCCGGCGGACCGTCGACCTGCTGGAGCAGATCTACCACGCGCCGATGCTGGACGAGGACCTCCGCAAGGTGGCGCTGGAAGCGAAGCGCGTGATGGACCGGGAGCCGGTGAAGGAAGTGCTCTGACGGGCTGTTTTCTCCGACACAGAGGGACACAGAAGAACCAACAGAGTAACACAGCAGTGGCTAGGAAGCTGGGGTTCGCCACTCGTGGACATACCGCGCAGATGCGCACTCGGGAGCGCGTCCTGTGGAACCCGGAGGCTCCGCCAAAGGCGGAGGTGGAGGGGTTCGCCTGTGAGGTCCCCTGGCGAGGGGGCCTCGCTTGAGCCGGACGGAGCGGCCCGTGAACCGCAGTACTGAGGCTGCCGCCGCACCAGATCGCGGGGCTCAGCCTGCCGGCTCGCACGCCCGGAGCAGTCCGCTAGCCCGCAGGGCGTGAAAGGACTGCGGGAGGGCCAAACACGCGGGAGGGCCGCTCCGGCAGGTTAGGGCCGGGGGGTGGAACCCCGGAAAGATGACGGCGACGCCAAGAGTCTCTCCTGCGACCAACTGCGGTTGACTCTCTGCAACGCTGTGCCCGTTGGCGTTCGGAAGCAAAAAGGAGTCCGAGGGAACCTTACTGAGAAGAGAGGGTCTAACCACCCGGCCGCCCGCGATACTGAACCTGTGGGCGCGTCCCCCCGTCATGACGCTCAGAACCCCCTTTGAAAGGAGTCTTCCCTCATGAATCGCTGGATGACGACCCTGGCCGCCGGTGCGCTGGCCCTTAGCTTTACGGGCTCCGCGCTGGCCCAGGCCCCCGCCAAGCCGGCGCAGAAGCCCGCCGCGCAGGACGGTCAGCGCGCCCAGCGCGGCCAGCGCGGCCAGGCCCGCCTGAAGGCCGCTCTGGACAAGCTCGGGCTGACCGCGGACCAGAAGACGAAGGTCGACGCGCTGATGAAGAACCAGGCCGCGGAGATGAAGAAGCTCCGGGAAGCGCCGGGCACTCCGCAGGAGAAGCGCCCGAAGATGCGCGAGGCTGCCAAGCAGTTCCGCTCCAAGCTGGAAGCGATCCTGACTGCGGAGCAGAAGACGAAGCTGCGCGAGATGCAGCGCGAGGCGCGCCGCAACCGCCAGAACGGCGGCGCGCGCACCACGCCCGCCAAGCCGGCCGCCCCGAAGGCGTAAGCGAGCCCCAGTCTCAAATCCAGAGAAGCCCCCGGCACGATCACTCGCGTCCGGGGGCTTCTTCCATTGGAGAGCCGTCTCCCGCTCACCCGGATCTATCCGGAGCTGCAGAAGTTCCGATCTTCAGCGTCGTCCGGATTACCGACGAACAGCTCGAAGTCGGAAGCCAGACGCAGGCGTGAGATCTCCGCCTGTACCTCATCCGAAGAGAGCGCGGCAGCACACGCCCGCAGGATCAGGTCGGTGGCTGCTTCCGCCGCGTCCGGACTCTCCGCGACCCGCGCCTGCCAGTACGTCCGCATCCGCTCTCGCCAGACCTGCGTCTCGCTCCAGGAATCTTCAGCATCTTCGGAGTCGGTGAGCGGATAGAGCTCCCACTCGCCGATCTCCCACTTTCCGGCCTCGTCCTGGTCGGTCAGCACCGCCAGATCAAGAATGCCGTGCCAGGGGTGACAGTCTACCACCAGCGCGCTGAGCTCGTACTCCCGAAGCTGCTCGTGCCGCTTCTGCAACTCCTTTACGATGCTCCGGGACAGCTCCCTGGCGAACTCGGTTGCGTCAAACTCGGGTGTCAATCCGTCCCTCCCGATCCAATCCGCCCCAAACAGGGGTGCCGTGGGCTCACTGACGGCGCCTGATCACGCTAGAGCTAAGTGAGCGAGCAGGCGCGTGGATGCTTTCGCTGGGCCGCAGCGGAACACCTTCAGGCGCTGGTGGGAGCGGCCGAAGTTGCACTCGATCCCGGGGGAGGGGTGACGCCGGTAAAAATGCGGCGAAGCTACGCCGAAGTGGGAGGCAGCACTCGGACCCGCCGGCCTTCGATCCGCAGCCGCCCTTCGGCGAAGAGCCGGATCGCCTCCGGATAGGCCTGGTGCTCCTGCGTGAGCACGCGAGCGGCGAGGGTCTCGACGGTGTCGTCCTCTTCTACGGGCACCACCCGCTGGAGGATGATCGGGCCGTGGTCGTACTGGGCGTCGACGAACTGGATCGTCACGCCGGTCACCTTGGCGCCGCTCTCCAGCACGCCCTCGTGGACCTTCCGCCCGAAGCAGCCCTTCCCGCCGAACGCGGGCAGCAGCGAGGGGTGGACGTTCATGATCCGGCCGGAGTAGCGGGAGAGGAACTTCGGGCCGAGGAGCCGCATGTAGCCGGCCAGGCAGACCAGCTCCACTCCGGCCTCCTCAAAGGCGTCCGCCAGCGCGGTATCCAGCGCGTCGGCGTCCGGGTGCTCCGCGGGAGAGACCAGCCGGGCCGGAACACCCGACTCCCGTGCCCGCTCCAGCGCCGGGGCTCCGGGGGAGGTGCTGAGCACCAGCGCCACCTCGCCGGGTACGCGCCCGTCACGGGTGGCATCGATAATCGCCTGCATGTTGCTGCCGCGGCCCTTGCCGGAGAGCAGGATCCCGATGCGGAGGGGAGAGGCTGGGGGATTCACGTCTTGTGGGCTGAGTGGGGAAACGGGGTGTCGTTAGCAGGGCTGCAGGTTGCAAGCTCCAGGTTAAGCCAGCCGACGGCCGGAAACCTGCAAACCTGCAACCTGCGAACCTGCAACAGATTAGACGAGAACGGGCTCGCGGCCCGGGAGCGGCTCTTCGAGGGCGAACTTGGAGACCTTGACGTCGTGCGGGATCTCGATCGGGTAGTTGCCGGTGAAGCAGGCGGTGCAGAACTTGTCGCCCTTCATGCCGACCGCCCGCTTGAGGCCGTTGACACTCAGGAAGCCCAGGCTATCCGCGCCGATGTGCTTCCGGATCTCCTCGATCGTCTTCCTGGCGGCAATCAGGTCCTTCTGGTCCGCCATGTCGATGCCGTAGAAGCAGGGCCACTTCACCGGGGGCGAGCTGATGCGGACGTGGACCTGCGTGGCGCCGGCCTCGCGGATCAGCTTGACGATCTGCCCGGTGGTGGTGCCGCGGACGATCGAGTCGTCTACCATCACCACGCGGCGGCCGGCCAGGTTCTCCTTGAGCGGGCTCAGCTTCATCCGCACGCCCAGCTCCCGCATGCGCTGGTCCGGCTCGATGAAGGTGCGGCCGATGTAGCGGTTCTTGATCAACCCTTCGCCGAACGGGATCTTGGTCGCCTCGCTGAAGCCGATCGCGGCCGGGACGCCGGTATCCGGCACGGGGATCACGATGTGGGCGTCCACCGGATGCTCCGCGGCGAGCTCGTGACCCATCCGGCGGCGCGTGGCGTGGAGCGAGCGGCCGTAGATATGGCTGTCCGGGCGCGCCAGGTAGATGAACTCGAAGACGCACATCGCGGGGCGCTGCGGGAATAGCGGCGGGAACTCCAGCACGCCTTCCTTCCCGATCACCACCAGCTCGCCCGGCTCGATCTCCCGGATCAGGCGGGCGCCGACCACGTTCAGCGCGCAGGTCTCCGAGGAGACGACGTAGCCGGAGCCGTTGAACCCGGCGAGGCAGAGCGGCCGGATGCCGTTCGGGTCGCGGAACGCCAGGATCTGGTCGTTGGTGAGCACCACCACGGAGTAGGCGCCCTCCACGCAGGCCATCGTCTCCCGCACCGCGCGGACGATGTCGCCGCGGTGGAGACTGGCGATGCACTTGGCCAGCACCTCGCTGTCGTTCGTCGTCTCGAACGAGATCCCGTCCGCCTCCAGCTCCTGTCGAAGCTGGCGGGTGTTGACGATGTTCCCGTTGTGCGCCACCGCGATCGGGCCGTGGGGCGTCTCGACGACGATCGGCTGCGCGTTGCACAGGATGCTGGAGCCGGTGGTGGAGTAGCGCGTGTGGCCGATGGAGATGCTGCCGCGGAGTCGCGCCAGGCTCTCCTCGGTGAACACCTGGTTCACGAGCCCCATGTCCTTGTGGCAGGCGATGCGCTCGCCGTTGGAAACGGCGATGCCCGCGCTCTCCTGCCCCCGGTGCTGGAGCGCGTAGAGCCCGAAGTAAGTGAAGCGCGCCGTCTCGGTGCCCGGCGCATACATTGCGAACACGCCGCACTCGTCGTGCGGCCGGTCCAGGTCCGGATCGAAGTGGGCCAGGTCTATGGCGCCATCGCTGCTGGGATAGTCCGCTCCCATGTCGCCTCCATCTCGGCCACGGTCAGGTCCAGGACCCCGTGGATCGTCAGCCGGTCTCCCTCAACTGCTCCGAGCTCCGCGAACGGCACTGCGGCCGCTTCGAGCCGCTGCCGTGCCGCGTCGCTCTTTTCCGGTGACACTGTGACGACCACGCGCGACGGGGCTTCGCCGTAGAGCGCTTCCGCGGACGCAGTCCACGGCAGCTCCAGCGAAGCGCCCCGGCCTCCCGCGATGCAGCTTTCGGCCACTGCTACCGCGAGACCGCCTTCCGCGCAGTCGTGCGCCGACTCGACCAGTCCGTCCTGGACGAGTCCGCGCAGCACCTCCTGGAGCCTCAGCTCCAGCTCCAGATCCAGCCGCGCCGGGCGGCCGACTTCCAGGCCGTGCTCCACCGCGAGGTACTCGCTCGCGGCGAGGCTGCCCCCCGGCTGCAAGTCGCCGAGAAGCCAGACCCGGTCGCCTTCGTTCCGGAAGCCGATCCCGCCGGAGCGGGCGATGTCCGGAACTACCCCCAGCATACCGATGATCGGCGTCGGATGGATCGGGCCGCTGGGGCTCTCATTATAAAATGAAACATTTCCGCTCACAACCGCTGCGTCGAAGTCGCGGCACGCGTCGGAGATCCCGCGCACCGCTTCGCGGAACTGGTAGTAGCGGTCCGGCTTGTCCGGATTGCCGAAGTTGAGCCCGTCGGTAACGATCCGCGGCTCGGCGCCGACGCAGGCAAGGTTCCGCGCGGCTTCCGCCACCAGCAGCCGCGCGCCCTCGTACGGGTCGAGGTAGACGAGCCGGCTGCTGCCGTCCATCGTGAGCGCGATCCCCAGCGGCGCGGCTTCCTTGATCCGCAGCACGGCGGCGTCCCCGCCGGGGCCGGCGACGGTGTTGGTCTGCACCATCGTGTCGTACTGCTCGTAGACCCAGCGCTTGCTGCAGATGTTCGGGGAGCCGAGAAGACGGAGCAGCGCCTGGCCGTGGTCCGCCGGCTCCGCGAGCGAAGCGACGTCGAACGCCCACGCCTCGCGCAGGTAGGCCGGCTCCTCGGTGGGGAGGTCGTAGCGCGGCGGAGTGGTGAGGAAGTCGGCCGGGAGCTTCGCCACCTCGCGGCCGCCGTCGAGCACCGTCAGGATGCCGTCGTCGGTCACTTCGCCGATCACCGCGGCCTGGAGACCCCACTTGTCCCGGAAGATCCGGATCAGGTCGTCCTCGTGCCCCTTCTGCGCCACCAGGAGCATCCGCTCCTGCGACTCGCTCATCAGCACCTCGTACGGCTCCATGCCGGACTCGCGGCGGGGGATGTTCTGCAGCTCCACCCGCATCCCCATCCCGCCGGCGGCGGCCATCTCGGAGGTGGTGCAGGTAACGCCCGCCGCGCCCATGTCCTTCATCGCGACGATGTAGCCGGTCTGCGCCGCCTCCAGGCACGCCTCGATCAGCCGCTTCTCGGTAAACGGGTCGCCGATCTGGACCGTCGGACGCTTCTCCTCGCCCTCGCCGAACTCGTGGCTGGCCAGCACGGAGCAGCCGCCGATGCCGTCCCGGCCGGTGCTGCTGCCGGCGTAGAGCACCGGGTTGCCGGGGCCGCTCGCGGCGGAGGAGAGGAGCTGGTCGACCGGCGCCACGCCGACCGCCATCGCGTTGACGAGGCAGTTGCCCAGGTATGACTCGTTGAACTGCACCTCTCCACAGACCGTGGGCACGCCGATGGAGTTCCCATAGCCGCCGATGCCGTGCACCACCCCCGCGAGCAGGTAGCGGGTGTACGGGTCCGAGAGGGGGCCGAACCGCAGCGAGTTGCCGGAGGCGATGGGACGCGCCCCGCAGGTGAAGATGTCCCGCACGATGCCGCCGACGCCGGTCGCCGCGCCCTGGTACGGCTCTACCTGGGACGGGTGGTTGTGGCTCTCCACCTTCATCACCACCGCCAGTTCCGGCGTGAGGTAGAAGCCGCCGCTGTCCGCGCCGACCAGCACCTCCGCGCGCCGGCTGGTGTTCGGCAGCATCCGGAGCACGTTCTTGCTCTTGGGATAGCCGCAGTGCTCGCACCATTCCACGGAGAACATCGCGATCTCCGTGATCGTGGGCTGCCGGCCGAGGCCTTCCAGGATGCGGTCGTACTCGTACTCGGTCAGGCCCCAGTCGTAGGCGGCCTGCCGGAGCTGTGCGGGGGTGAGTTGGGGCTCTGCGGCTACAGTCATGTCACTTCTTCAGATCAACGGGCGATCGGCTCGAGCTCGACCCAGCGCGTCTCGACGCCGGTGCCGGTCGGAACGGTCCACTCGCCGCGGCCGGCGGTGAACAGGTGGGAGGCGCGGCGCTCGCCTCTCTCATCTTTCCACTGGAAGGTCACCTTTGTCGCATCGGCGGCGGGAACCTGGTACGTCAGGTGCAGCTCCGCGCGGGCGTAGGCGCGGCCGCCGTCGTTCCGGAACCGGACGCGCACCCGGGAGGCGTCCCCGCGCACCGGGACGGAGCCCCAGCAGAGACTCTGGGACCAGAAGTCGGCCGGCTCATCCCCCTTCCGGGCGATCTGCCAGTCCTTCACCAGCGGCTGCCACGAGGCGCCGGCATCGAGCGAGTACTCGATCTGGTACCGGATGTCGGCATTCGGCGGGTTGCCGGAGAGGACGTGTGCGGCGGCGTGGATGCCGGTCACGCGCTCGCCGCGCGGCGTCGAGAGCTCCAGCGTCACCGCGGGGGTGCCGAACGCTCCCTCCACCACGTGCGTCCGCGCCTGCTCCAGGTTTGGCCCCGCGGAGACCACCGCCTGTCCGGACGCTTCGAAGGTGAGCCGGGTCCCGCCGTCCCGCAGGCGTGGCAGCACGGAGGAATTGACCTGGCAGACGGTGGTCACGACCAGGCCGGCGTTCCGCAGCGCGGCGGCGCCCGCGCCGAGGCGCAGCAGGTACTGGCGGCGTCCCTTCACGTGGTCCGTCAGGTCGAGCGTGCCGTCAAGCCGGCCCGCCTCGCTCCAGGTGCGGCCGCGGTCGACGCTCACCGCTACCGGAGCGCCGCCGGAGCCCTTCACCACCAGTCCGTTGCGGCCGCCGGGCTGGTAGACGCCCCATTCGCTCGCGTCCGGCGGGGTGGCGCCGATGATGAACGGCGTGGTGAATTCGAAGGTGACCGCCCCCGGCGTCTCCGCGGCGACGCCTTCCCGGTAGGAGCCGTCGGTGAAGTCCGGCCGGTAGGTGTAGACCGCGTTCGCGAACCGCGCCTGGCCTTCCCGATAGGGGGCTCCGTTCGTAGAGCCGTGCATCGCCTCCGGTTGGTTCACCCAGGTGAGGGAGCGCTCCGGACCCGGTACCCCGCCGGTTTGATAGTTACGGCCCCAGAAGACGAAGGTGCGCCCATCCTCCAGCCCGGGGCGCAGATAGCGGCGCAGCGTCTCCCCACGGCGGAGGTGGACCATCGGCGGCGGACCGCTGTAACCGGCGAAGTACTCCGCCGTGTTGTAGTCCTGGTAAACGCCGCCGTCGCCCGGGTGCAGCCCGCAGACGAGCCAGCCGCGCTGCTTCTCCGGATTGAAGGCGCGGTTCACCAGGTTCTGCCAGTCCGCCTTCACCTCCGGAATGGAGAGCAGCGCGGTGCCGGCCCGGTTGAAGACGACGGTGGAGAGATCGTGATCCAGCAGCGCCCACTTCCCCTCGCCGTACTCCCCGCCGGTCAGGTAGACCTCGAACGAGTTGTGGCCCGCCACCCCCACGCCCCGGCCGCGGCCGTGTCCCAACAGCGCTTCCATCTCCGCGGTCCACTGCGAGTGGGTCGTGCCGCAGAGCCCGAAGCCGTGGGCGAACAGCCCGGTCCAGTACTCGCGCGTCCGCAGGTCGCCCCCGCTGAACCCCTTCCCCCAGAGGTCCTCCGCGCCTTCCTCGCCGTGCCAGTAGTGGGTGTTGCGCCAGAACCAGGAGGCCAGCGCCTTCTGCTCGTCGGTCTTCGGATCGATGCCGGTCACCCGCCGGTACTGCTCCGCCTGCGTGGCGAAGAGCCGCTCGAAGGTGGAGCAGGCCAGCTCGCCCGGATACCACGGGTGGTCCGTGCGCACCTGCGGGTCCCCCACGCCGGCTGTCACCGGGGCAGCGGCCAGGATTGCCACCGTGGTGGATACGAGCGCGGCCCGGATGGACACGTTGCTTAGCCCTCGCTGTTAGCCCGTCCGAAGGAGCGGACGATGCTCTCGAACATCCGGCGGCCGTCGACCGAGCCGAGCTCTTCCTCGCTGGCGCGCTCCGGGTGGGGCATCAGGCCCATCACGTTGCCGCGCTCGTTGCTGATCCCGGCGATGTGGGCGGTGGCGCCGTTCGGGTTGGCGACCTCCGACAGCTCGCCCGCGGGGTCGCAGTAGCGCAGCAGGATCTGGCGGTTCTCTTCCATCCGCGCCAGCACGTCCGGATCGGCGTAGTAGTTGCCTTCCCCGTGGGCGATCGGGATCCTGAGCACCTCGCCCTCGCGGTAGCCGCTCAGGAACGGGGAGTCGGTGTTCTCCACGCGCAGGTGGACCCAGCGGCAGACGTAGCCCTTGCGGTTGCGGAGCATGGCGCCGGGGAGCAGGCCCGCCTCCAGCAGCACCTGGAATCCGTTGCAGATTCCGATCACCGGCTTGCCGGTCTCCGCGAAGCGGGTCACGGCGTCCATGATCGGGCTGAACCGGGCCACGGCGCCGGCGCGGAGGTAGTCGCCGTGGGCGAAGCCTCCGGGCAGCACCAGGCCGTCGTAGCAGGAGAGGTCCTGCTCCGCGTGCCAGACGATCTCCGCCTCGTAGCCGAGCACGTCCCGCAGCACGTGCACGGTGTCGTGCTCACAGTTCGAGCCGGGAAACAGAACGACTCCCCACCGGAACGTCCGGGACGGGGAGTCGGAAAGGGTGGGGGCGGCGACGGTCATCTACCCCTCCGACGACATGGAGATCGAATACTGCTCGATCACCGGGTTAGCGAGGAGCTGGTTACACATCTCGCGGACCTGCGCCTCGTCCGTTCCCGGCGCCAGGTCGAGCTCTACGTACTTCCCCAGGTGGACATCCTGCACTCCCTCGAAGCCGAGGCTGTGGAGGGCGTTCTTCACCACCGCTCCCTGGGCGTCCAGGACGGTGGGCTTGAGACGGATCATGATCCGGGCTTTTGGCATGCGATTCGGCCTCACCCGGCGTGCGACAGCCAGCAGAAAGGGCCGCGCGTTCCGGGTCTAGCGACGCCTAATCATAACCGTCCGCGGCCCCAGAGAGCAACCATCGAACGGAGCGCGCCCGCTTCGAGCCCGGAGAGGGAGGAGTGGGCCGCTCGCTCGCCTACGGGGCCTCAGGATCGCGGCTGAGCTCCGCGACGAACGAGTCGATCAGCCGGGCCTCGCCGCCCTGGAGCTTGCCGCCGGAGGCGTCGGTCAGGTAGAAGGCGTCGCGGACGCGGTCTCCCTTGGTGTTGATACGGGCGCTGTGGATGTTCCAGCCGAGCGCGGCGCAGGCGCGGGTGATGCGGAAGAGGAGGGCGGGCTGGTCGTCGGCCTCGATCTCGAGGACCGAGTGGGCTTCCGCGACGTCCTGGTGGATCCGGATCCGCTCCGGCGGCGTGACAGTGGGGTAGCGGTGCCGGCGCCGGAGGATCACCTCTTCCACGTCGCCGCTCTTGAGCACGGCGACGAGGTCCTGCTCCACCTCCATCCGCTTGATGGGCGGGACGGGGCGGTCGCGGAAGTCGACCCACAGCGTGTCGAGCGCGAGGGCGGGCTCGCCGCTGCTGCCGGCGGCGCGGGTGAAGACCTGTGCGCCGTGGACGCCGATCTCGTGCGCGTAGAGGACCCCGGCGATGCGAGAGAGCAGGCCTGGCTCCGGCCGCTCCACCGTGCAGACGTGGAGGGTGGTGACGTCCTCGCCCTGCTCGCTCTCGAACTCGACCACCGGCCCGTCGTGCTGCAGCGCCTCGACCATCCGCACGTGGAGCGCGATCTGCTGCGTCGGCGTGTTGACCAGGTAGGAGACCGGCATCCCTTCCGTATGCTGGCGGATCTGCTCCGGCGTGAGGTTGGCGGAGGCGAGCTGCCGGGAGAGGCGGCTGCGGAAGCGGCGGGCGCGCTCGTCGCCGGCCGCCGCCGGCGCGGCTCCCATCAGCGCGGATTCGGCGCGGTAGTAGAGATCCAGCAGGAACCGGATCTTCATGGAGGTCAGGACGCCGGTCGCCTCCATGTCCGCGTAGGTGAGCAGCGTCAGCATATTCAGCAGCTCGACCGAGTCGATGACCTCGGTGAAATCCTGGATCGTCTTCTCCAGGGTGAGGTCCCGGAGCTGGGCGGTCTCGGACATCAACAGGTGGTGCCGGACCAGCGCGCTGACGCGGGCCACGGAGGGCGGGTCGAGGGAGAGCCGGCGGCAGATCTCCTCCGCCATGCCGGCGCCCAGCTCCGCGTGGCCCTTCTCCGGCGCGATCTTGCCGACGTCGTGGAGCAGCACGGCGAGGATCAGGATCCCCGGCGCGTCGATCTCGGACCAGATCCGGCGGAACTCCGCCAGGCGCTCGTCTTCCGTCGTGCGGAGCACCTCCAGGGCCTTCACCGCCTCCAGGCAGTGGAAGCCGATCGTGTGGCGGTGGACCTGATCGAACGGCACACGGCGGAACGCTTCGCCGATCTCCGGGATCAGGCGCTGGAGAATGCCCATCTCCGCCATCTTCCGCAGCGTCTCGTAAGCGCCCGGGAGGCGGCCGACTTCCGACGGCGCCGGCGGGCGCAGCAGCGAGAGGAAGTCGTCCGACGTCTCGGAGTCACCGCCCAGCGGGGCGCAGTCGTCCAGGTACTGCGCCACCATGCGCCGCAGCTCGTAGCCGGGCGTGAGGCCATGCTCGTGGCACTCGACGAACATGTCTACCAGGAACCGGGGAGAGCCGGTCTTGACCCAGGAGTAGGCGGGCACCAGCTCGTTCCCGGAGCAGGCCAGCTCGTCAGTGAGGCTCAGGCGCTCGGCCAGGCAGCGGTCGACCACGAACCGGGAGATGCGCGCCACGTTCTCCGCGTGCTGATAGAAGCGCTCCATAAAGCGCTCCACCCGGCAGGCGTGGTCGTCGTCCTTGAAGCCCAGCGCCTCCGCCAGCAGCTCCTGGCGCTCCCGCACCAGGAGATCGGCCTGCCGGCCGGCGTGCCAGTGCATCCAGGTCCGGACGGTGAGCAGGAACTCCCGCGCGGCGGCGACCTGCTGCGCCTCGCCGCGCGTGACGACGCCCAGCTTCTGGAGCTGGCGCCATACGTCGCCGCGAGTGGAGGGGAAGGAGACCGCGGCGACCCACTCCGCGATCTGGAGGTCGCGCAGGCCGCCGGGGCCTTCTCGCAGCTCCGGCTCGATCCGGTGGAGTGCGCTGCCGTGCTTCTCGATCACCTGCTGGCGCTCCAGCAGCTTCCGCCGCACGAAGGCGGCGGGCCAGATGTGCCGGGCCAGCTCCAGGCCGAAGACGTTCGTGAGCGAGTGGCTGCCGCCAATGACGCGGAGGTCGAGCAGCGAGGTCTGCGTCTGGTGGTCGAGCTGAGCCACGTCGGCCGGGCTGCGGTAGCCGTAGCCCACCTTCAGCCCGCAGCGCTGGCTGAACACCTCCATCAGCAGCAGGAACATGGAGCGGACGGTGGCGTCGAGCGTCGGCTCGTCCTCCTCCGCAACGATGAAGGTGACGTCGATATCGGAGTAAGGGCAGAGCTCCCGCCGTCCGTAGCCGCCGGTCGCCACGATCGAGATCTTGTGGCGGATCGCCTCCCAGCCGAGCGGGTCTTCCGGCCGCGCCAGCATCAGCATCCGCCCGATGACCTGGTCGCAGACATCGGTGAGCGCGCGGCAGGCGCGCAGCCCCTGCGGCTGCTGCAGGTTGGCGTCTCGCAGGCGCTCGCGAGCCCGCGTTAGAGCCGCCGCCAGCTCCTCTGGCGTGCTCGCCTGCGCCAGCTCGGCGCGGTCCAACGCTGTCCGGGCGCCAGGGGGGGAAGGCATCGTGAGACTCCCGGGAGCGGTGCGGGGACCGCCCTCCGGGACCATTGTATCGTCCGGTCCATACTCCGGAAGCCAGAGCGCCGGAGAGGTTCCGGTTGAGAGGTGCGCCATCTGGGTAGGAACCAACTGAGCGCGCTTCGGGGCGAGCCTGCGAGCCCGGAGCTAGCAGAGACGAGAGCTGGAAGAGAGCGCCGCGAGCGTCGGGAGAGATGAGATGGGTATGATCCGCTGGATGAGCGCCGCCGGTGACACACAGGTGGCCTGGGACGAAACCGACACCGCCTCGCTGGAGCGCGCGCGGGAGATGATCGAGCGCGCATACCAGGAAGGCCGGGGTGTCTTTGCCATCGACGACGAGGGCGTCGGCACTCGTCTGCACCAGTTCGATCCGAAGGTGCGCAGCATCGTCGTGACCCCACCGATCTGCGGTGGGTAGCGCCACATTTCGCTTTAGGCACCGCGGGTCCGGCCGGGAGCGGCCGGGCCCAGTCTCATTTAGCCGTCGCCCTCACTCCACTTAAACGATACCGTCCGCTATGTATCCCGAGCTCGACTCTCCCAGCGTGCGCGCGGACCAGCTCCTGCGCGACGTCCTCGGCACCGCCGCCTACCAGCGCCTGAAAGAAGTGGGCTACCTGGACCTGCCGTCCGGGAAGCGGCCGGGCCGGATCTACCGCCTCGACAGCCTGGGAAACCTCTCGTACCGCGATCCCGGCGACACCGCCTTCCATACCAGCCTCTGCGTGCAGCCGACCGAGGCGGTGCCGCGCGACGACCAGGTGGTGATGCGCTACCTGCTGGTCACCGCGGATGAGGAGCGGCTGCTGCGGACGGCGAACCCGATCAGCTTCACCTTCACTTCGCTGGCGCGGGCACTGCAGCACGACTTCTCCCAGCGATTCGCTCCGGCTACGGCCTGGGCGCTCACGATGCTGGCGATCGTCGTTTCGATAGCGTCACTGATCGGCGAGGCTGCGGTGCTCTACCACTCGATGTCGCTGCACCCAGGGGCGACGCTGGCGCTCTTCCTGGTCCTCTTCCTGCCGGCGCTGATCGGGATCGTCCTGGCGGCGGCAGCCGTGGCGGAGGTGTGGCGAGCGATCTCGGTCTGGAAGGCGCGGCTCCGGCTGGAGACTGCCTCCGGGTAGCCGGCTGCGCGCCAGGGTGAGTGGGGGAGGGATGTAGGGCTGCCATCCCGCCCCGCGCCGGTCGCTTCCCGGCCAGGCGCCGGCAGTCTCGCTCGACCGGCTCCTGGTGGAACGTTTTTGTGGACAACGGCCGCCCGTTCTATTAAATGGTAAGGGGTCCCCTCCCTCGTTGCGGGGTTTCCGGGACGGCCGAACTGGGGTATCGTCTCGTTATCCCACCTTACTGCTGGAGTGCCCTATGCTCAGCCCTGAAGAAGCGCAGGATTCGCCCCCTGCACCCCAAGATCACGTGTACGAGATTCCTCAGGAGAGCATCGACGCCAGTACCGCCTGGGACGTGCGGCCGGCCCTCTTGAAGGCGCTCTACTCCAACGGCCCTGTCCTCTGGGTGGACCTCCGGAAGGTGAGCTTTATCGACAGCACCGGCCTGGGAATGCTGGTCGGCGTGCTGAAGGAAGCCCGGGAAATGAACGGCGACTTGCGGCTCATGAACGCCGGACGCGAGGTGCGCCGCATCCTGCAGGTCACGGGGCTGGAGGCGCTGTTCGAGGCGCGCCCGCCGGAGGCGATGGCCGCCACTTAGACGGGCGCCCGCGCAAATGCGGACGGAAGACGCAAAGAGCGGGCGAGTGGGCTCCGGAATGCCGGTCCACTCGCCCGCTTTTGATTTTCTGACCCTTCGCTTCCGCTCGGGACTAGGCGAGCATCGCCTTCAGCCGCTTCAGCGCCTGCCGCTCCAGGCGGGAGACGTGCATCTGCGAGATGCCGAGACGCCGGGCCACCTCCGCCTGGGACGCCTCTTCGAAGAACCGGTAGTAGATGATCGACCGCTGCCGCTGATCGAGGCGGTCCAGCGCCCGCCGCAGCGTCTCCCGCTCCTCGATGGCGGAAAGCTCCGGATCGGAGCGCCCGATCGCCTCCCAGAAGGATGACTTGTCGTCGCCGTGCTCGTCCTGCAGATGCGCGTCGAGCGAGGCCGGCTGGTAGATCCGGTCGAGGTCCATCGCCTGCAGGAGGCGCTCCTCACTCACTCCCGCGGCCCGCGCCATCTCCTCCACGGTGGGGGGCCGGCCGAGGTTCTGCTCGAGCTGCTCCCGGAGCTTGCGCAGGCTCAGGCCCAGCTCCCGGAGGCGGCGCGGCGCCTTGAGGCCCCACGTCTGGTCCCGGAAGTAGCGCTTGATCTCGCCCAGGATCGTCGGCACCGCGAAGGTGACGAAGCTGACCCCCTTGTCCGGATCGAACCGGTCGATGGCGGCGATCAGGCCGACGTAGCCAACCTGGACCAGGTCGTCCTGGGAAGTGCTTGCGCCGGCGCCGAAGCGGCTGGCGAGGTAACGGACCATTCGCTCGTGGAGCACGACGAGTCGATCCCGGATCGCGATGTCTCGCGTGCGGGCGTACTCGCGCAGCAGCTCCTGGGGATCGTCGCTCAATGCGCGTCGGGGACTTTCGGACATGGAGGTCACTACGCCGGC
The DNA here is from genome assembly GCA_046292385.1 of Armatimonadota bacterium. Taxonomy (GTDB): domain Bacteria; phylum Armatimonadota; class SYMT01; order SYMT01; family SYMT01; genus JBKBRF01. The sequence continues at coordinate 51,394 of JBKBRF010000027.1, forward strand.
TTTGCTCATGCGGGCATCGACGGCGAGAGGAACGCTTTCAGCCATTAGTTAGATACTGCCTATCCGCCGCGGAGTACGACATCCTCTTCCGCAAATGGACCACGGCGCTGTTCCACGAGTCCGCTTGATAATCCTGCCGCCAGGCCTGGCGGCGCCGGACGGTGGTCACGTAAACCCTATATCCTCTATACGGGCTCCGGGGCAAGCATCGTTCGCCGGGGCCTCCAAATCACCGCGGGGGAGAAACGCACTTGAGTGACCGCATCCGGATCGAGGGGATCGAGCTGCACGGGTTCCACGGCGTGCCGGCCGCCGAGCGGGAAGTGGGGCACCGGTACCGGGTGGACGTCACCTTCGAGCTGGACCTCCGGGCCGCCGGGGAGACGGACGACTTCACCCGGACGGTCGACTACGCCGCCGCCGCCGCCGCCGTGATCGAGGAGGGCACCGGCCCCTCCGTGCAGCTCGTGGAGGCGCTGGCGCACCGCATGGCGCAGCGGCTCCTCGCGGACTTTCCACTCGTGGGCGCGGTGGAGCTGAGGGTCGCCAAGCTCAAGCCGCCCACGCCGGTGCTCTTTGAGGCCGGCGTGGTAGAGATCCGCCGCCGCAGGCGGCAGTAGCAGAGCCTGCCTCGGGCTGCCAGGGTCTACGGAAACGGCGCGCCGGCCCTCGAGCTGGCGCGCCGCTTCCGCGCGCCGCCAGGCGTACGGGTGCTCCACTCCGCGCCGACTGAAAGCCGCGGCGATCCTTCCCCGGGGAGCGAGCTGCGAGGCGCCTGTGTACCACCGTAGCTCACCCCTGCCCGGGCGCCGTCCCGGAGAACACCCGTCTATCAGCCCGGGGAGGTTTGGCCCGTTTCCTCTCCGGGTAACACCCACCGATCTCCGTTTCCGAGGCAACACTGCAAGGTGGGATCGGGATACCCCTGCCTTTACCGGTCCCATTCGACGCTCCGGAAGGAGCGGTTGCCAATTACCGGCGAGTACTCGCTCGCCGTTCCGTCCCGCGGTAATCCCGTGGTCATGTGGAGGGTGCACGATGAGCTACCAAGCACGAACGGACCGGTTGATCAGCGCGACCCTGGGGGATGAGGTCTTGTTCTATGACCTGCGTCGGCATCGGGCGCATCGCCTCAACCGCACGGCGGCGCTGGTGTGGAAGCTGTGCGATGGAAACACTTCCGTTGAGGAGATCGCGGCGGGGCTCGAGCGCGAGCTCGGCACGGCGGTGCCGGGTGGGGTGGTGCAGGACGCGCTGGCGGAGCTTCGCGAGGCGGAGCTGCTGGACGACTCCGGCTTCCCGGATGATGCCTCGGCGTCAGCCTCTCGGCGGGAGCTCTCGCGTAGGGCCCATCTTACGGGAGCGCTGGCCGTCCTCGTGCCGTCGGTGATCTCGATCACCGCCCCCACCGCCGCGCAAGCGGCTTCGGGCGGCCCGAAGAAGCCTGGCAAGAAAGGCAAACACAAGCCCCGAAACCGGGGGGACGAGGGAAACGACGGGCTCGATGGGGGCGACATTGCCGCGGCCGGCGTTCCTCTCGCCGCTGGGGCGTACGGCTACTCCCGGCGCCGGCGCCGGCCGGGGGAGCGCCTGCCACGCTGCTACGCTCCGTCTTACCTGGGAGCCGAGCCGACCTGTCAGCGCGGCCCCGGCTGCCGGACGTGTCGCGATTACCAGGTGGCGCGGCGGAGGTAAGAACGTCCGGAGCCCACGGAACCGGAGCTCCCGGTGGCGGAGAGGGGTTGACCCCACCGGGAGACCGTGACGTGAAGCCCGGGGCGCGGGGTACCCGAAGCCCGTTTGCGGATGCTCTCGCACGTGTCTCGAATCCGCGCTCCGGGCCATGTGGACGGTGCAGGCAGCCAGGAGGCCCGTACCCCCCGAAGCCCTAACTCCCCGGGCGACCGTCGAGCCAGTGGGGCTTGCCCTTCATCCGGCTCAGCAGGGAGCCCGGCACCTCATGGGCCGTGTACTCCGCGATGCCGTGCTCTCGGGCGTAGGCGTCGGCGTTCTCTCGCGAGGTGAAGAAGAGCGGTCCGCTGCTGCGGGGATCGGTCCCACCGCCGCGGAACGCCTCTCGCGTCTCCGGATCCACGATCATCCACAGGCTCTCTGGCTCGGCCACGCTCGATCCCCCTGTCACCTTTCACGGTCCCGACGCGGCGGCGTGGACACTTTGCCCACCGCGCGGTAGACTGGCAGTAGATTAGAATCGTTATTATTCTGGAAACGATCCATGCTGGCTCTGGAGCGCCTGATCGACGACTGCCGCGCCCGCGGCATCAAAGTCACCCCGCAGCGCACCGCGATCTTCGAGGCGCTGCTACGGCATCCCGGGCACCCGTCTGCGGACGAGGTGTACCAGGAGGTGCTCCAGCGCTACCCCATGCTATCGTTCGCCACCGTCTACAACACGCTCCAGCTCCTCACGGAGATGGGGCAGGTGCGGGAAGTGATCGTGGATGAGCTGCGGCGACGGTACGATCTGAACGCCGCCCCGCACCAGCACGCGGTCTGCCGCCTCTGCCACCGGATCGAAGATGTGCCGATCCGCGCCGAGGACGCGCTCCGCCCCGCCGCGCGGTCGGCGCTGCAAGACTGCGGCTTCCAGCTCGAGACCGCGACGGTTCAGTTCATCGGTTTGTGTGGTTCGTGCGCGCGCTCGGAGGCGACGGACTAGTCTACCCCCGGGCGCAGTCAGTTCACGCCGCGGCGAACAGCCGCCAGAGGAGAGACACGTAATGGGCGTACTGGTCGGAAAGCCGGCACCGGATTTCAGCGTCACCGCCGTGCAGAACGGCGAGATCCTGGAGGACTTCACGCTCTCGCAGTTCCGCGGGAAGAAGTACGTGGTCCTGTTCTTCTATCCGCTCGACTTCACGTTCGTCTGTCCCACGGAGCTCCACCAGTTCCAGGCCAAGCTGCAGGAGTTCGAAGCGCTCGACGCGCAGGTGATCGGCGGCTCCACCGATAGCTGGTTCTCCCACCTCGCCTGGCTGCAGACGCCCAAGAAGCAGGGCGGCATCCAGGGGGTGACGTACCCGATCATCAGCGACTTCAACAAGACCGTGGCGCAGGACTACGACATCCTGCTCCCCGGCGGCATGGCGCTGCGCGGCACCTTCATCATCGACCGGGAGGGGATCGTCCAGAGCCAGATCGTGAACAACCTGCCGCTCGGCCGGAGCGTGGACGAGACACTGCGCACGCTGCGGGCGCTGCGCTTCTGCGAGGAGCACGGCGAGGTCTGCCCCGCCAACTGGACTCCGGAAGCGCAGGGGATGAAGCCGGACGCCGAGGGGCTGCGGACCTACTTCGGCGGCCAGGACGAAGAGTAGCGCCGATCCGGATAGGCACCAACGCTTCCGAGCGGGCTGGAGCAGACTCCGCACCTGCCGATAATCCGGGAGGCCTCGGCGGGTGCGGAGTCGAACCGTCTCGAGCGATGGCATAAAAAAATGGTCCCGGTGCCACCACCGGGACCCATCGCCATGTGCCCTGCCTGTCAGCGTCCGCGCTCGCCTCTCGGTTCGCGCATCAACGCCCTTCCGGTGCGCCTTACCCGTGCGCGCCCGGTGCGTAAACGCGTGGGGGTGGGCGGCGGCGCGGCGCGCCCGTGAAGGAGCAGTTATGGACACGCCTTTTCCCACTCGCGCACGGCGCGGCCTCGGCCTCACCCTGGCGGCCTCGGCCATGCTGGTCCTGGCCGGACCGCAGAGCCTGAGCGCCGCCCCCGCAAAGTCGCGGTCCGCCGCCAAGGCGCCGGCCCCCGCCGCGGATCCGTTCACCCGGGGGAAAGAGCTGTTCAAGCAGGGGAAGCTGGCCGATGCCCTGGCCGCCTTCCAGGAAGCGGAGAAGAAGAGCCCGAAGGACGCGGTGGTCCAGTCGTGGCTCGGGTTCGTCCACTTCAAGCTGCGCCGGCATGACGAGGCGATCCAGCACCTCCGCGCCTCGCTGGAGCTGAGCCCCAACGATCCGGACACCTACAACAACCTCGGCAACGCTTACCTGGCGAAAGGGGAGGTGGAGCCGGCGATCGCCGCCTACCAGCAGGCGGTGGAGAAGGTGAAGGACCGTCCCGGGGGCCAGTCGGATTTCCACTACAACCTCGGAAACGCCCTGGTGAAGAAGGGCGACCTGGATGCGGCGCTCGCCTCGTTCCAGGAAGCGGAGCGGCAGGCTCCGAAGGACGCCCTGGTACAGAACAACCTCGGCTACGTCTACGAGCGGAAGTATGCGGCGCTGCCGGACCCGAAGATGCTGGAGAAGGCCGTAGCCCACTACCGGAAGGCGACCGAGCTGGCGCCGAAGAGTGCGGTCTTCTACCGGAACCTCGGCCTGGCAGCCCGGCGCCAGGAGGGCGGGGCCGCGGAAGCGGTGACGGCGCTGACCCGGGCCGTCGAGCTCGACGCGCGCGACTTCAGCAGCCACCTGGCGCTGGCGGAGGAGCACCAGGCGGCGGGGAAGACGGCGGAGGCGATCGCCTCCTACCGCTCCGCGATCGGGCTGCGCCCGAACGAGTTCGTCCCCCGCTACAACCTGGGGCTGCTCTACGCCCGCCAGGCCGCCCAGACCGGGAACAACACCCAGCGGCTGCGCCACTACAACTCCTCGCTGGTGGAGCTTCAGCAGGCGGTCAAGATCGAGCCGAAGGATCCCCGCGCCCTGAGCGCCATGGGCTACGTCTGCTTCAAGGCGGGCAAGACAAAGGACGCGGCGGAGTGGTACCGGAAAGCGCTGGAGGTGGCGCCGGACTCGCAGGCGGCCCACGCCAACCTGGGGTTGGTGCTGGAGCGGCTCGCCAACCCGGAAGGCGCCATCCGGCACTGGCGTGAAGCGGTGCGCCTGGACCCGGCCGACGCGGAGACCCGTGTGCTCCTCGCCTCCGCCTACCTCTCGCAGGGGATGCACGAAGAGGCGGTGGCCGAGTACCGCGAGGTGCTGAAGCTGAAGCAGGACGGCAGCGTCTACAACAACCTCGGCTTCGCGCTGGAGAAGCTAAGCCGGACCGACGAGGCGATCGCCGCCTACAAGCAGGCGGTGGAAGCCAATCCGAAGCTGGCCGTCGCGCACAACAATCTCGGCGCCTGCTACGCCCGCCAGGGGCAGAAGGATCTCGCCCGGCAGCACTACCAGAAGGCGCTGGAGATCGACCCCAAGTTCGCCGACGCCAAGAAGAACCTGGACCGCCTCGGCGGGAGCTAGACGATCCAGGTTGCAGGTTGGCAGGTTCCAGGTTTCAGGTTCCCGAGCCCCGGAAACCGGATAACCTGCAACCTGCTAACCTGAAACCTGCAAACCTGCAGCAGCCCGACGCTGCATCCCCCCGGGCGTCCGGGGTAGACTGACACTCGGTTGGAGTGCGGGGCGCCTGGTGGTCGGGCGCCCCTTCACCGTCTGGAGACTAGAGGACCTTCGTGCCGACCTTCGGGATCATCGCCAACGCGCAGCGCGACCCTGCCGTCGCCTGTGCCCGGGAGCTGTTCGAGTGCCTTTCGGCCGCGGGCGTAGCGGTGCGCTTCCATCCCGATCTCGCCGGCCGGGGCGGGCCGCCGTCGAGCGCTGCCACGGAAGAGGAGGTGGCGCAGTCCGACGTGATCCTGGCCCTCGGCGGTGACGGCACGCTGCTGGCGGCCCACCGGGTGGCGGCTCGCCACGGCACTCCGATCCTGGGGATCCACCTCGGCGGTCCGGCCAGCTTCGGCTTCCTGACCGAGATGCCGCCGGAGAATGCCTGTGCCGCGGCGCTGGCGGTGGCGGAGGGACGCTATCGGGTGGAGGAGCGCCTGATGGTCAGCGCGGAGGTGGTGCGAGGCGGGGAGCCGGTCCACCGTCACGACGCGCTCAATGACATCGTCCTGCGCGCGCAGGCGCGGATGCTGAAGATGCGCGTGACGGTGAACGAAACCTACATCGCCACCTACGCGGCGGACGGGATCATCGTGGCCACCCCCACCGGCTCGACCGCCTACAACCTGGCCGCAGGTGGGCCGCTCGTGTTCCCCGGGGTCGATACGATCCTCCTGACGCCGATCTGTCCTCACACCCTGAACGTGCGGACGCTCCTGGTGGGAGTAGACGACGTGATCCACGTGCGCGTGGAGTCGGGGGACCGGGACACGAACCTGCTCACCGCGGACGGGCAGGTCAGCTTTCAGGCCGCCCCGGGAGACGAGATCGCCTTCCGCCGCAGCGCGCTGCGGGCGCGGTTCATCTCCCTGGACGGCGCCGATTTCTATCAGAAGGTGCAGCGCCGCTACCGCCTCGGAGAGCGGTTCGGGAATTCTTGAGGCTTCTCGCGCGGGGCGTGTCTGCCGCGCGGGGAGGCGGCGCTGCGGCGGACGGGGGCGTATTCCGTATCGCGTATTGCGTAGCGAGGTGCTTTTGCCGCTCTCCAGTACGTCGTGCCGGGCGAGGTGCTTCTGAGCGCTTCGCCCGGCACGACGTCGACGGTAAACGGTAGGGGCCGACCGCTACGCAATACGGAACACGCAATACGACCCGCTCCGCTATAATAGCGCCGGAATCGTGCCTCTCCGGCTCTCCATCACCCGTTCTCTCGCATGCTCGCGCAGCTCTCGATCCGCAACTTCGCTCTGATCGACGCCGTCACCCTGGAGTTCCGGCGCGGCTTCAACGTGCTCACGGGGGAGACCGGCGCGGGGAAGTCGATCCTGATCGACGCGATCACCGCCGCGCTCGGCGAGCGGGCCGGGGCCGACCTGGTGCGCCGCGGTGCCGACCGTGCTTCCGTGGAGGCGGTCTTCGAGATCGAGGAAGACGCCCTTCCGCTCGTTAGCGAGTGGGCGGAAGACGGGCTGGTAATCCTCTCTCGTGAGATCAGTGCGAGCGGCCGGTCCAGCTTTCGGATCAACGGTCGGATGTGCACCGCCTCGACGGTGCGGGACGTCGCGGCCGACCTGATCGACATCCACGGCCAGCACGACCACCAGTCGCTGCTGAACCCGGAGCGGCACGTGGAGTTCCTCGACGCCTGGAGCGGGCGGGATGTGGTGGCGCTGCGGCGCACGGCCCAGGAGCGGCTGGCGGAGTACCGCTCCGCCGTCGCGGAGCGGGAGCGCCTGGCGACCGGCGAGCGCGATCGGGTGCAGCGCCTCGACCTCTACCGTTTTCAGCTCGAAGAGATCGATTCGGCCAAGCTCGACCTCGAGGAGGAAGAGGAGCTGACCGCCGACCGCTCCCGGCTGGCGAACGCGGAGCGGCTGGCCGCCGGCGCCGGCGCCGCCCGCGGAGCGCTCGACGAGGCGGAGCCCTCCGCACTCGACCTGCTGGCGAGCGCCGCGCGGGAGGTGGAGACGCTGGCGGAGCTCGACATGCAGGCCGGCGCGATCCGGGAGCTGTTGGAGACGGCGCTTGCCGCCGCCCAGGAAGCCGCCTCGGAGCTGCGCGGCTACGTCGAGGCGATCGAGTTCAACCCGGAGCGGCTGGCGGAGGTTCAGGAGCGGCTCGACCTCTATCGCTCGTTGAAGCGTAAGTACGGCGATACGGTGGAAGAGATACTCAGCTACCGGGAGCGCATCGCCGCGGAGCTGGAGGCGCTGGACCACAGCGAGGAGCGGCAGGAAGAGCTGGCCCGGCAGTGCGCGGCGCTGGCGGCGCAGGTGGAAGCCGCCACCGGGGCGCTCTACGCCGCCCGCAAGGAAGCGGCGGCCCGCTTCGAGACGGAGATTGCGGGACACCTGGGCCACCTGAACATGGCCGGCACGCGCTTCGCCGTCCAGCTCGATCCGCCGGCTTCCCTGGGCGGTCCGGGGGAGCCGTCCGCTGCCGCCGTGCTGGGGCGGGCGGAGTTCCTGATCTCGGCGAACGCGGGGGAGCCGCTCCGGCCGCTGGCGAAGATCGCCTCCGGCGGCGAGATGTCCCGCGTGATGCTGGCGCTCAAGACCGCCATGGCCGGGAGCCACCCGGTGGCGCTGATCTTCGACGAGATCGACGCCGGCGTGGGTGGAAAAACCGCAGAGGCGCTCGGCGCCAAGATGGCGGAACTAAGTAAGAGTAACCAGGTACTCTGTATCACGCACCTGCCGCAGATCGCCTGCCTGGCCGATCTGCACGTCCGCGTCCGCAAGGGCGTGGAAGGGGAGCGCACGGTGGTCGACGTCGCTCCGCTGGAGGGAGAGGCCCGGATTGGCGAACTCGCGCGAATGCTCGGTGGGTCTGAAGCAACGGCTGTCCAGCACGCTCGCGAGCTACTGGCCGCGTCTGCCGGGCCGGGCGTCGCCTGCTGACGTCCCGGTCAGCGGTCGCGCGCGGGTCGACCGCCGCACCAAGAGACTCTGCCGCCGCCTGAAGCGAGGTGAGATCGCCGTCATCGACCACCGAGACCTTGACGGCGCCGCCGCGGAAGCGCTGGTCGAGTGCCGCCCCGCCGCGGTGGTGAACGCCTCCGAATCGATCTCCGGCCGGTATCCGAACAGCGGCCCCGGGATCCTGCTGGAAGCCGGGATCCCGCTGCTCGACGCGTGCGGCCCGGAGTTGCTCGACCAGGTGGCCGAAGGCGAGCGGCTGGAGCTGCGCGGCAACGAGGTCTGGTCGCCGCGCGGGCTGGCGGCCCGGGGGACCCGCCTGGAGCGCGCCACGCTGGAGCGCACGCTCGAGAGCGCCCGGGGCAACCTGGGCCGGGAGCTGGCCGACTTCACCCGCAACACGCTCCAGTACCTGGAGCGGGAGCAGGAGCAGGCGCTGGATGAGATCCCGATGCCGCCGCTCCGGACCGTGATGAAGAACCGCCCGGCGCTGGTGGTGGTCCGCGGCGAGGGCTACCGCCAGGACCTGCAGTGGGTGCAGCCGTACATCCGGGAGCAGAAGCCGGTGCTGATCGCCGTGGACGGCGGGGCGGACGCCCTGCTGCAGGCCGGGTTCCGGCCGCACGTCATCGTCGGCGACATGGACAGCGCCAGTGACGAGGCGCTCTCTAGCGGGGCGGAGCTGGTGGTGCACACCTACGCCGACGGCCGGCACAGTCCGGGCGTGGACCGTCTCCGCGAGCTGAGCCTGACGGGACACGAGCTGGCCACTCCCGGGACCTCGGAAGACGTGGCCATGTTGATGGCGTTCCAGGGCGGCGCCTCGCTGATCGTAGCGGTCGGCACGCATTTCTCGCTCGTCGAGTTCCTCGACAAGCGCCGCGCCGGGATGGCGAGCACCTTCCTGACGCGGCTCAAGGTCGGCTCGATTCTGGTCGATGCCAAGGGCCTGCGGCGTCTCTACCGCCCGGGGCTGAGCCCGACCCTGGTGGCGGGGATCTTCCTCTCCGCAGGGGTCTGTATCGCCGTGGCGGTGGCCAACTCCGCGGGCCTCCAGCGCTGGCTGGGGCTGCTCGGCATGAGTATCGAAGTCTGGCTCCGGAGGCACGGCCTGCGATGATCGATCTCCGCTACGTCGCCCTTACCGGCATCTTCATCTTCCTGGCGCTGGCGGTCGGCATGATGGCCGGCTCCGCCCTCGGCGGGCCGGACAAGCGGGACGCAGCCTATGCGGGCCTGCGCGACGAGTTCGAGCTGCTGCGGTCGGAGAACCAGCGCGTCCGGGATGAGAACGATACGGTGAAGCGGCGCCTCGAGGCCCGGGACCAGGCGCTCCACAGCCTGCTGCCGCTGGCGGTGCGCGGACGCCTGGCGGGGACCACCGTGGCGGTGGTGGTCTGCGGCGGGGTGGACGAAGGCCGGTTCTGGAGCGAGCTGGAGAACGCGCTGGAGGTGGCGGGAGCGCAGGTGGGGCCGGTGCTCCGGCTGCCGGACTTCATGGAGTCGCTCACCCCGCAAGACCACGCCCGCTTCGCCCGCATCTGGAGCGATCCGTCCGCCACGCCGGTCGCGCCGGAGCGGCGTCCTTATGAGCCGGTCGGGTGGCTGCTCCGCGGGATCACGGGAGACTCTACGCGGGCGGAAGTCCGGGACCTGGCGAGCGCGCTGGGTGCCGAGCTGCGCGCCTATGAGGGACCTTCCAACCGCGTGCTGGTGCTTACCACCGCGAACGCCGCTCGCGAGGTACGCGTGACCGGGAGCCTGATCCCGGAAGCGGAGGTCGTACGGACCGCGCTCGACCGCGATCTGCGCGTGGTGGTTGCCGAGCCGGAAGCGAGCGAGAAGAGCGTGGTGGAGCACCTGCGGGGACGGGAGGTGGCGACGGTCGACAACGTCGACACGGTCGCCGGGCGGATCTCCACCGTGCTCGCGCTTGCGGGGCAGGACGGCCACTTCGGGTCCCGACCCGGGGCGCAGCCGCTGCCGGACCCCGGCGTCTATTGAGATCGGGCGGCAGACGATGAGCCGGACGGGGCAGGCACGTGCGGGAGCGACGGGCAGCGCCGGGGCCAGCCCGGCCCCCAGGGTTTCCGTCATCATCCCCGCCTATGCGGAGGCGGGCCGGGTGGGGGAGACGGTGCGCGCCGCCGCGGACGCGATGCGCCGGCTGGACGCCGGCCCCTGGGAACTGCTGGTGATCGACGACGGCTCTCCGGACGACACCGCGGGCGAGGCCGAGGCGGCCGGCGCGCGGGTGGTCCGCCTTCCTCGCAACCTCGGCAAGGGGGGTGCGCTCGCCCGCGGTCTCACGGAAGCCCGCGGCGACCTGCTGCTCCTGCTCGACGCCGACCTGCGCGAAACGGCCTCCGAAGCGTGGAAGCTCCTGGAGCCGGTGCGGCGCGGCGACGCCGAGATGACGATCGCGCGGTTTCCGCGCCAGGCCGGGCCGGCCGGCTTCGGACTGGTGATGCGCTTGGCGCGGTGGGGCCTGGGGGGCGGGGGAAGAGAGACAATGGG
>JBKBRF010000027.1:62187-94790 GCA_046292385.1 Armatimonadota bacterium
TCCCCCGTCCTTTCCCTCCTTCTTTTGCTTTGTGTTTCCCTTTTTTTGTTTTTTTCTCCCCCCCCCCCCCCCCCCGCCGCTGGAGGCGCCGCTCTCCGGACAGCGGGCGCTGACTCGCGAGGCGTGGCAGCGCATCGGCCGCCTCGACCCGGGCTTCGGCCTGGAGATGGGGCTGAACCTCGACGCGCTCCGGCACCGGCTCCGCCTGCTCGAAGTGGAGACCGAGATGAAACACCGGCGGACCGGCCGCGACCTCCGCGGCTTCCTGCACCGCGGCCGGCAGTTCCGGGACGTCGCCCTCGCCATCGCGCGCCGCTGGCCGCTCCAGCGGTCCGCCGGCCCGTCCTCCGGAGAGACGGTACCGTGAACTCGGCTCTCTGGCTCGGAGCCGGCCTGCTCGCCGGCGCGGCCCTCTCTCCGCTCCTCCCGCCGCTGCTCCGGCGCCTCGGGTTGCAGCGGGTCAACTTCCAGGGCCAGCCGATCGGGACCGCCGCCGGGCTCGGGTTCCTGCTGGCCGCCCTCCCGTGGCTGATCTGGGCGCCCGGCCCGCATGCTGCGGCGCTGCTCGGGTTCGGCCTGCTGGGGCTGTTGGACGACCGCTGGGGAACCGCGGACTACAAAGGATTCCGGGGACACCTGCGCGCGCTGCGCGGCGGGCGGGTCACCACCGGCGCGGTCAAGGCCCTCGGCGGCGGACTGTTGGCCTGCCTGCTCGCCTGGTGGCTGCAGCCCGGTTTCGGGGCCGTGGCCGGCGCGGCGCTGATCGCGCTCTCCGCCAACCTGTTCAACCTGCTCGACCTGCGCCCGCTGCGGTCGCTGAAGGTCTTCTGGCTGTTTTCGGCCGCCCTCCTCCTGCTCCCGGGCCCAGCGATCCTGGCGCAGACCCTCGGCCACACGCTCGGCTACGCGCCGTGGGAAGCGCGCAAGAAGCTGATGCTCGGCGATACCGGCGCGAACGCCCTGGGAGGGCTGGTCGGAGTATCGCTAACCGCGGCCCTTCCGCTCTGGGCCCAGGCGGCGGCGGCCGCCCTCCTGCTGGCGCTCCACGCGTGGGCGGAGCGGAATTCCCTGAGTCGCTGGATCGAAGCTCACCCTCTCCTCCGGGCGGTCGACGAGTGGGGCCGCTGAGCTGCCGCCGGCGGCGACCCGAGTTGCTGCAAATCTATTGCGGATCGGTTTCTTAAGATTCTCTTGATGAAGCGGTTTCTATCCTGACTCCTGGGCGGCGGCTCCTTCAAAAGGCAGGCGCAGCAAGGAGGCGGTAGATGAGCAGGGAACGTGGGGGCCGCGTAGCGGGTTGGTGGGAGGCATGTCGGGCGAAGGCGAGGCCGTCGTGGCGGCGGCTGGCGGCGATACTCGGCCTGGGCGCCTGTGTAGTAGGGGGCGCGGCCAGTCTGCCCTGGCGCCTGGGGGTGGTGGTCGGTGAGTCGATGGCTCCCACGCTCGCGCCCGGCTCGATCTTTGTTTACGAGCGCATCTCGCCTCGGGAGCCGGTGAGTGCGGGAGAGATCGTGGTGGCGTGGGTGCACGGAGCCCCTTCCGTCAAACGAGTCTACGCCACCGGCGGCAGCGCCTTCTGGGCCCTTCGCCAGACGGTGGAGAGCGGCCAGCGCCGGGACCCGATTGACGCGCGAGACCGCGCACGCTTCGAGAGGATCGCGGCGCAGCGTCGTGCCCGGTTCGGGCAGGACCTTCGGATCCAGAACTACCAGATTCCGGAAGGCTTCGTGTTCCTGGTGGGAGACGGCACCACGAGCGACGATAGCCGGAGCTACGGGGTGATCCCTGCGGACCGGATTCTCGGCCGCTTGCGGGAGCTCCCCGGACAATCGTTCGCCGCTACCTCGCCGCCGATTACGATCGGCTTCCCCACTCACAGCGCCGCGGTCCGGCAGCCGCGCGGCTCCGCCGGTGAGGGATAGGACCGCCCTATTTCGGGGTCAGGTTGATGCGGTCTTCCAGCTTCAGGAGATCGCGGTAGAGCTCCAGCACCCGCGCTTCGGCGCCCGGCAGCTCGTGCCCCTTCAGCTTTTCGTACTCCGCGGTGACCGGTCGGCCGATGCGGATGTCGCTCTCCAACCGCTCCACGCGCAGTCGCACGCGCAGCATCTCCTGCTCCGCGGCTTCCCACTCCTGAAAGAGCTCGTCGCGGAGCTGGGAGAGATACTCCCTCCGACCGGCGGAATCTGACATTCGTGTCTCCGGAACGCGGTAAGGGTCACGCGTCGTCTAAAAGGTCGCGTGCCAATCTGCATAGCGGCAACCGGCTGCCGATTATTATAGGCATCAGGCCCCGGCTCGACCGGTATGCTGAGCCGGTCCCGCAGGGCAGCGGGTCGCTTCCAGCGTGCCGAGGCCTTGCGGAAAGCTCGCGCGCGCGGCACGAATCTTGCAGATCGGGTAGTATGCCATTGATGGCTTGCCTAACGGTTTACCTACCCGCCGCTTGCTTGCCGCCCGGCCGAACCCCAGCACATGAAGTTCGTTAGCCTTTCAATCTGGCTGAAGCTCTACGTCTCCGCGATGATTCTCTCCGGCATCGGAGCGATTGCGACGACGTTCATGCTGCCGGCGCCGGGCCTCAACCCGGCGCTGCTGACGGGGCTTGTGCTGGCCGCGATCATCTTCAGCACCTGGAAGGTGGAGCTCACCATCCGGCAGGGACGCATGACGGTGACCTCCGCCGTCGTGTGCGTGGCGATGCTGCTGCAGGGGGACCTGGCGGCAGTCCTGTGCGCCGCCACGGGCGCGCTGGTCGGCACGCTGGTCCGCACGGTGCCCGGAAAGTGGCTGCCGGACTTCTCCTGGCGAGAGCCGCACCGGGGCACCTTCGATCTGCACCGTCCGCTCTTCAATCTCGCCAACTGCGCGCTCGCCTGTTCCGCCGGCGCCCACTCCTTCATGGCGACCACCGCCTGGATGACGCAGACGTTCGGCCTGCCGGACATCCCCGCGAAGGCGGCGGGGATCATGGCGTTCCAGATGGTCTACTTCCTGGTGAACACGGCGGGCGTCTCCGTGGCGCTCTCCCTGCTGAAGCTCCAGAACGTGCTTCAGATCTGGAAGGACAACTTCTTCTGGACGTGGCCCAGCTACTTCGCCTCCGCCTCGATCGCCGTCGGCATCTACGCCGCCTTCCAGAACCCGAGCATCGGCATTCTCGCCCTGGTGGGGCTGATGCCGCTCTACTTCATCTACTACTCGTACCGGCTCTACATGGAGCGCATGAACCTCTACGTCTCCAAGATGGAGCAGGACATGCGCCACATCCACGAGTTGAACGATCTCAACTCCGCCATCATCGCCTCCCTCGCCATGGCGATCGACGCGAAGGACCGGCACACCCGCTCCCACATCAACCGGGTGCAGATGTACGCCGTGGCGCTGGCGGAGGCGGTGGGACTGGACGGGCCGGAGCTGGAAGCGGTGCGGATCGGCGCGCTGGTCCACGACATCGGCAAGCTGGGCATCCCGGAGCGGATCCTCGGTAAGCCCGGAAAGCTGACGCCCGAAGAGTTCCGCCGGATGCAGGCTCACGTCACCATCGGCGCCGAGATCCTGGAGCCGGTGCCGTTCCCCTGGCCGGTGAAAGACATCGTGCTGACCCACCACGAGCGGTGGGACGGCCTGGGGTATCCGGTCGGCCTGCGCGCCGAGGATATCCCGATCGGCGGCCGCATCATGGCGATCGCGGACGTCTTCGACGCCCTCACCTCCAACCGTCCGTACCGCCGCGCGATGAGCGTGGAAGACGCCCTGCAGGTGGTGCGGGAAGGCGCCCGGAAGCAGTTCGATCCGACGCTGGTGGAGGTCTTCGCCCGCATTCTGCCGGGGGTCCACGGGAAGGTCGAAGAGCTGGAGCTGCGAGAAGCGACCCGGGAAGGCGGCACGTCGAGCTCCGCCGACGGCGAGCCGGATTGGGCCTACTCCCAGATCACCCAGGCCGCGGCGGAGATGTCCGCCACCTGCGAGCTGGCCCAGGGGCTGGCGGAGACTTCTTCCGTTCAGGAAGTGCTGCAAGTGGTGATCGACCGCGCGCTGCGGCTGCTGCCGACCGACACGGCGGTGATCTACCTCTGCAGCGAGGAAACAGGGGATCTCCGCGCCGAGGCAATCGGCGGTCTCTACGTGGAGAAGCTCTCCGGCCTCACCATGCACCGTGCGGAAGGGGTTTCCGGCTGGGTGGCGGAGACGCTTCAGCCGCAGGTGAACGCCCAGGCCTCGCTCGACATCGCCCGCCGCTTCAACCCGAACGAAGTGATGGAGCTCTCCGCCGCCACCGCGGTGCCGCTGGTGCAGGGCGCGCGGACGCTGGGGGTCCTCACCCTTTACACCACCGGCTACAGCGTGTTGAACGAGCATCACCTGGGGGTGCTGAACATCCTGGCGGAGCACGCTGCCTCCGCGCTGGTGAGCGCCCGCCGGTACGAGCAGACGCGCGAGCTCTCCCTCACCGATCCGCTCACCGGGCTGCCGAACAGCCGCAGCCTCATCCACCACATGGAGACGCTCTGCCAGCCCTGGTCCGGCGTGCCGCAGGGCCACATCACCGACCAGTTCGCCGTGCTGATGTTCGACCTGGACGGCTTCAAGAACGTGAATGACACGCTCGGTCACCTCCGCGGCGACGAAGTGCTGAAGCAGTTCGGGGAGATCCTCCGCACCATGAGCCGGGATCAGGACCTCCCCTGCCGGTACGCGGGCGACGAGTTCGTGGTGGTACTGGGCGGTGCGGAGCAGGAGGCGGCGCGCCAGTTCGCCCGCCGCGTGCGGAACGCCCTGGAGCGGAGCACCCGCGGCACCCTTCCGACCGCCCTGGGGGTGAGTATCGGCTCCGCCTGCTTCCCCCACGACGGCCAGGACGTGCGGAACCTGCTGGCGGTAGCGGACCAGCGGATGTACAATGATAAGTTCAGCCGCCGCAGCCCGCTCTCCCTGGAGTGACGGCGCGACGGCAGCAGCAGCGCCAGGAAAGCAAGGCGAGCCCCGGTCACCTCGAAAGGCTGACCGGGGCTCGCTGCGTTGGGCCTCGTTCTACGGACGACCGCGCGGTCGTCAGGGGATCACCTGGTGGTCCGGGAAGTGCATGTGCTTCACGCGGTCATATTTCCGCCACGCCACGTGCCCGTCCGCGAAGCAGTAGTTGGTGCCGCCGCTGTGCCGGGTGACGTTAAAGAGCGGCTCCACCGAGCTGAGGCCGTTCCAGGCGTCGTAGTCGTCCTGGTTGTGGCCCTGCTCCGTAATGCCGCTCTCGCAGAAGAGGATCGTCTCCGCCGTGCTTACCATGCGAGGGTCGTCCTGGACGTACCGGTTGGCCGGATAGGGGACCTCCTCGCTGGACGCGGGCGGGAAGTTGTGGGTGAAGTACGCGTTGATCAGGTAGCTGGGCCGGTAGACCTCACCGCTGTTCGGGTTCACCAGCGCGGTGGCGGGGTCGCTCTTGCAGATGTAGATCTGCTGCGATTGGATGTAGGGGCCTAGCTGGCTGGCCCAGGTGATCTCTTCCAGGCCGGCATGGTGGAAGTAGAGCTGCCCTTCGTGGTCCTGGAAATACATCGACGTCGCCATGCCGATCTGCCGGAGATTGGAGAGGCAGTCGGCCGAGCGGGCCTTGTCACGGACCTGGGCGAAGACGGGGAAGAGGATCGCGGCGAGGACGGCAATGATGGCGATTACCACGAGCAGCTCGATCAGGGTGAAGCCGCTGCGGCGCGAGGAACGCATGGACATCCGGCACTCCAACGGCGGAAGTAGCCGCCGCACCCCGACGGTGCGGGCGGTCCGCCGGTTGGAGTGCGACAGAGGGGGCGCCAATCCCTCTGCCGGCCGCGAAGGCGTTCGGAGCTAGTAGTCTCTCCAGCTACTTCTTGCGGGACTGAGTGGGAGCAAGGGAGAGTGGGGGCGGGGGAGATCCGCCCCCGGGCTGCTGTGAGCAGGTTCCAGGTTCCGAACCCCACCCACCGGGGAGCTCAACCTGCAGCGTGCCAACTTGCTAACCTGTCTCTCTTGCCAGATCCATGCACCAATCGTGGACTGGCGGAGCACTAGAGGTGCTTCCGGAACGGGAACGACCGCCGCATCGTGAAGGTGCGCGCCACGCCGATCACGTCGGTCAGCTTGAACGATCCGGCTTCCTGGTTGGTGCTGTCAGAGGAGCGGTTCAGGTTGTCGCCGATGATGAACACCTCGCCCGGCTGCACCGTCCGCTCTTCCAGGTAGGCGTCGCTCAGGCGCTGCTCCGGGTGGCGGGTGACGTTCGCGATGTGGCGGATCCAGCCGAGCTCGTCTCGACCGATCTGGAGCACGTCCCCCGGCATCCCGACCAGCCGCTTGACCCACTTGTCCCCGTCTTCACGCTCCAGCACCACTACGTCCCCGAGCTGCAGACCGGTCAGCTTCCAGTAGAACTGGTCCAGCACGTAGGTCTCGCCGTTCCGCAGGGTCGGCTCCATGGAGCTGCCCTCGATCTTGAGTGGGCGCAGCGGCGAGAGGGCGAGCGCCAGGAGCAGAGCGGCGCCGAGGAGCGAGAAGCGGAGCCACGCGGGGAGCGTGGTCTTTACTGCGGCCGGGTCGTTTCCTCGATCCACTGCAGGTACTCGGGACTGCCTTCCACGATCGGAACGGCGATGCACTCGAAGACTTCGTAACTGTGGCTGGCGCGGACCGCGTCCAGCAGCCGGGGCCAGAGCTCGCGGCGGCTCTTGGCGAGGAGCAGTACCTCCGAGGCCCGGTCGCGCGCGCCCTGCCACCAGAAGCCGGACTCAACGTTCGGCAGGCGGTTGACACAGGCGGCGAGGCGGGACGAGAGCAGCGCCTCCGCAATCCGCTCCGCTTCCGCGTCGTCACCCGCGGTAATGAATACGAGGATCGGCTCCATAGCGTCTCTGCTTTCTCGACCATCAGCCGGGCACCCGCTCGCGATGCGAGCCTCCCGGCGGGATCCCGCGGCTGGGAGCGACCGCGGATCACGCGGTTTGAGCGTGAGGGGGAAGGGAATTCTCAGGATGGATCACGTCGGCGCCGGGCAGGGGTCCCACCCCCGGCGCATCTCTCCAGTTTCCGAAAGGAGTTGCAGCCATGCGACGAGATCAGGAGAACTATCCCATGCGACGCAGCCGCGAGACCGGACTCTCCCGCCTGGGCGACCTTCCCGGCAGCTGGATGGAGCCGTCGCTCGGCTTCGGCGGCTCGCCCTGGCAGATGATGCGGCGGATGCAGGAAGACATGGACCGCATGTTCGGCCAGCTCATCGGCAGCCCGCAGGAGGGCGCCCAGCAGGGCATGACCGCCATGCGGCAGTGGGCACCCAGTGTCGACATCAGCCAGACGAACGGCGAGTGGTGTATCGAGGCGGACCTGCCCGGAGTGGAGAAGGACCAGATCGAGGTCGAGGTCCAGGACCACCACCTGGTCCTCCGCGCGGAGATGCGGCAGGAGAGCGGTGACGAGCAGGGCGGGGAAGGGCGCGCCGGCGAAGGCCGCGCCGGCCGGCAGTACCACCACCGCGAACGCCGCTACGGCTTCTTCCAGCGCGTGATTCCGCTGCCGGAGAACGTGGATGAGGAGAACATCCGCTGTGAGTTCCGCAACGGCGTGCTCACGGTCCACGTGCCGCAGAGCGAGCGCCCGGCGGGTGCCCGCCGCATCCCCGTGAGCGACGTCGACACGCAGCGTCCCATCACCGCGGGAGGCCGCCAGCGCTCCGAAGGCGAGATGCGGCAGGCGGTCGGATCTCGTCAGCCAGGGCAGGAAGAGTACGAAGAAGAGCGGGAGCTCGCCGGGGCCAAGGGCGGCGAGACGAGCAGCCCAACCGGGGGCGAGAAGCAGACTTCAGGCGGTCGGAGCTCGAAGAAGACCGAGCAGCCCGGCGGGAACAAGTAGCCGGACCCGGGCTCGACGCCGGCGCGGCGGAGGGGTTTCCCTCCGCCGCTCGCCGTACGCGCCGTTCCGCGCGCCAGGCGGCGAAGGGCTTCCCGACGCCGGGTGTGGAACCTCTCTCGGGAGGTTCCGATGGAGAAGAGACGAGTCCTGGTGACCGGCGCGTCCGGCTACGTCGCCTCGCAGATGCTGCCGACCCTGCGGGAGCGGTACGACTGCCTGCTGGTCGATGCGCGCACCACCGATGCGGAGGGCCGCGAGATCGAGGGGATCCGGCTGGCTGACCTGACCCGCACCGACTACGACGCCAACCGCGAGCTGTTCCGCGGCATCGACACGGTGGTCCACCTCGCCTACGTGAGCCCGGTGGGCGGGATGGGGGCCCGCACCCCCGCGAGCTACTACGTCGAGCGCACCAACGTCGACATGGCGTTCCACGTCTACCAGCTTTCCCTGGAGGAGGGAGTCCGGCGGGTGGTAGTCGCGAGCAGCAACCACGCGGCGGACTGGTACGAGGGGCAGGTCCACGCCAAGAGGCGGGACATCGTCGATCCCTGGGAGCGGGCGGTCAGCGACAACTACTACGGCTGGGCCAAAGAGGCGTATGAGCACCTGGGATTCGTCTACGCCACCGGCAACCTGGGACGGAAGCTGGAGAACGTACAGATCCGGATCGGCGCGCCGCGCCCCATCGTGGCGGAGCAGTTCCTGGAGGACCCCGTCGGCTACGCGCGCGACCTCGGCGCCTATATCAGCCCCCGCGATCTGACGCAGCTCTTCGTGCGCAGTATCGACGCGGACGACATCCGGGACGCGCACCAGATTCCGTTCCAGATCTTCTTCGGGATCTCGGACAACACGCGGAAGTTCTGGAGCATCACCAACGCACGGCGGGTGGTCGGCTACGAGCCGCAGGACGATTCCGAAGTCGTGTTCCAGGACGGGGTCCGCCGCATCCTGATGCCGCTGGAAGGCCCGGTCCCCGCTCGTGAGTTCCGGCGCGCGCCCGGAACACAATAAACTGCGAGGGTGCAGAGGCAAGACGAAGATTCTATTAAGAAGGAGTTGCGTCTCCGGCGAAGAATACACTTTCACCCGTCCTGAACTGGACCCCCTGTTGCCCGTGGTCGAGCGCTGCTCGGCAGAGGTGATCGATGTCCGCTGGCGAGTGGAGTGTGTCGCGACGCGGCCGCGTGCCGCGACTGCTGATAGCGGGTGCGTCTCTGCTGGCCGTCGCGGCCGCGTGGAAGCTCTTTCCCTCCGCGTCGGCGCGTCCCGAGTCGCCCTCCGTTCCGGTCCGGTTCACCAACGTCACCGCGGAGGCGGGGATCGACTTCCGGCACAACAGCGGCGCGCGCGGCAAGAAGTACATGCCGGAGACGGTCGGCGCCGGCTGCGGGTGGATCGACTACAACAGCGACGGCTGGCCCGACCTCTTCTTCGTGAACGGGAGCGACTGGCCGGATAGCGAGAAGCGTAAGCCGTCGTATCCCTCGCTGTACCGGAATAACCGGGACGGCACCTTTTCGGAGGTCACGGAGGCAGCCGGTCTGAAGACCGAGCGCTACGGCATGGGCGTGGCGGTCGGCGATTTCGACAACGACGGACTCCCGGACCTCTACCTCACCTGCATCGGCCCCAACGTGCTCTACCGCAACCGGGGAGACGGCACCTTTCAGGACGTCACGGCGCGGTCGGGCGTGGCCGGGGAGGCGGTAGAGGTGGGCGGTCTCCGGTGGAAGTGGAGCTCCAGCCCGGCCTGGATCGACTACAACCGCGACGGCCGGTTGGACCTGTTCGTCGGCAACTACGTGAGCTGGACTCCGCAGACCGACGTCTGGTGCGGCACTCGCGACGGCCGGAAGGCCTACTGCCCGCCCAACTCTTTCGCCGGCGTGCCGTCGCTCCTCTACCGGAACGAAGGCGACGGACGATTCCGCAACGTCAGCGCGGAGACCGGCATCGGCGACTTCGTGGGGAAGAGCTTCGGAGTCGCCGTGGCGGACTACAACGCCGACGGATGGCTCGACCTGGCCGTGGCGAACGACACCAGCCCCAACTTCCTCTTCCTGAACCAGGAGGGGAAGCGCTTCGAGGAGCGGGGACTGGAAGCCGGCATCGCGCTCTCGAACATGGGGCACGCCAAGGCCGGTATGGGAATCGACGCGGCCGATTGGGGAAACAACGGCAGGTGGGGGCTCCTGGTCGGCAACTTCTCCGAAGAGTGTCTCTCGCTCTATGAGAACGACGGCAAGGGGTTGTTCACGGACCGGACCTACCCGATGGGCATGGGCGAGACGAGCCTCACCTCTCTCACGTTCGGAGCGTTCTTCTTCGATTTTGACCTGGATGGGTGGCAGGACGCGTTCGCCGCGAACGGGCACATCGACACCTTCGTGAACGAGAACAACGCGCAGATCACCTACGAGCAGCGCCCCCTCCTGTTCCGCAGCGAGCAGGGCGAGCGGTTTCGGGAGGTCGGAGAGACCTCCGGTCGCGCCCTGTCGGAGCGGATGGTGCTGCGGGGTACCGCCTTCGCGGACTACGATCGGGACGGCGACCTCGACATCGCGGCAGTCTGGAACAACGGGCCTGCCCGCCTCTGGCGCAACGACGGCGGCAACCGCAACCGGTGGATCCGGCTGGAGCTCCGGGGCAAGCGCGCCAACCGCGACGGAATCGGCGCGGTCGTCTCCGTCACCGCCGGCGGGATGACCCGGCAGCACCTCGTAAAGAGCGGGTCCAGCTTCCTCTCCCAGAGCGAGCTTCCGCTCACCGTGGGCCTCGGCTCCGCCGAGCGCGCCGACCGCGTAGAGGTCCGCTGGGCGAACGGAGATCGCGACACCTGGAGCGGGCTCGAGGCAGGTCATCACTATTACCTGGAGCAGGGAGGGCAACCGGAACGCGCCAGGTAAGGGCACCGGTCCCCCAGGCCGGGAAAGGAGGAGCGATGCAGGTCGACAACAAGATTGTCGCCGCGGTCATCGTGGCCGTGCTGATCGTTATCGGGGCTGCCGGCTGGGCCACCTTCCGCACGAAGGAGACCCCCCGCCCGGCCAATCTCGATGCGATGATGCGAGAGAAGAACCCCGCATTCCAGCAGGGCGGTCAGCAGGCCTATCCCACGAGCGGAAGCATGCCTCCGCGCGGGATGATGCCCGCAGGGGCGATGCAGCCGGGCAGACCCGGCGGCAACGGCCCCGGGACGGGGGGTGGGATGTAGCGGAAAGTGACCTCGGCACGGGCTCGTGACCGAGCAAGGAACTTGAGGAGACTCGATGATGAAAATGAGATCGAGGAGACCTGAACACGGGTGGAGGAGGGCATTCACGCTCATTGAGCTGCTGGTAGTGATCGCGATCATCGCCATACTTGCGGCAATCCTCTTCCCGGTCTTCGCGCAGGCACGCGGGAAGGCACGCGCCACCGCCTGTCTTTCGAACCTGAAGCAGATCCTGACCGCCTCCGGGATGTACAGCCAGGACTACGACGAGCGAATGGTGCCGTCGTGGCTGAACTACCAGCCGCAGGACTGGCGCGCCACCTGGTCCGGGATGCTGCAGCCGTACATGAAGAACTTCGGGATTGCGGAGTGCCCGGACGTGGCGGACGGCTGGGGCACGCACACCCACGTGCGACCGGACCGGCCGGACCGGCACACCCCGCTCGGCTACGGCCACGTCCACGACACCATCGGCTGGGACGGCTCGGTATCGCTGGCCGCCGTCTCCCGCCCGGCGGACATCGTCTACTACGTCGACTCGGCGGCGATCTTCGACGGTGCGGACCCGTGGCAAGGGATGAACACCGCCTTCGACAAGTACCTGATCAACCCGGACCTTCCGAACCCCGGGAACCGTCAGGTGCCGGCCATGATCATCCGCAGCCCCAACCAGTACATCGACGGGGCCGCCGGCTGGTGCTCGGTCGACGTGCCGATTGCCCGCCACCAGGGGATGGCCAACGTCGGCTACGCGGACGGTCACGCGAAGGCGATGCGCCCGAGCCGCTTCTGGATCCGTACGCGGGCCGAATGGAACAACCGACCGGATAACGCGTTCCGCCTGAGCCCGTAGGGCGTCCCGGCATGGGCCGGCCGACCGGCCGGTCCATGCACCCCTTTCCAACCTTTCTGAAAGCCGTTATGCAGATCCGCACGCCCACCTCTCGTCCCGTCACTCTGCCGTGGCGCCGCGCCGCGCAGGCGGAGCGCGGTCACGGCTCTCGCCGCCGCCTGATCGCGCTGTCGTGCTGCCTGCTGGCCGCGACCGCGGTGCTGGTCGCCGCTCGCCCCTGGACCCGGTACTCGGACGAAGTGCCGCCGCGCTTCCTGGTTCCCTCGCTGGTGGAGCTCTCCCAGGGAGCTCCCAAGTCAGCGGCCGCGCACCTGCGGACGGCGGAGGCGCTGGCGGAGCACGGCCACCACCTGAGCGCGCTCGAGCACTTCGAGGCGGCGCGGGAGATGGGCGTCCGGACGCCGGCCGCGCTGCGGCTCCACGCGCAGTCGCTGATGGTTCTGGGGCGCGAGGAAGAAGCGGAAGGGCTCTACGGGGAGCTGGTGCAGGCTCAGCCGGCCGATCTCGACGCGCTGCTGCGACTGACGGTAACGCAGGTACAGCTCTCGAAGCGGGAGGCGGCGCGGACCACGCTGGAAAGGTTGATCGCCGCGGCGCCGGAAGGCTCGCGCGAGCGGCCCGCGGTGCTCCGGGAAGCCGTACAGGCGTACTTTACGCTGGGCGATGTAAAGCGCTCCCTGGCGCTGGCGAGGGAGTACTCGACGACGGCCCCCGATGACCCGGGCGGACACGTAGCGGTGGCAAAGTCCGCGAGGGGTACCGGAGACCTGAAAGCGGCAATCGCCGCGCTGGAGCAGGCCCGGGAGCTGGCCCCCAGGGACGGCACGGTGCTGATGCTCCTGGCCCAGGCCCGCTACGCCCGCGATGGCTACCGCTACACGCCGCAGGTAGTGGCCGGCCTCCAGAAGGCGGTAGAGCTGGATCCCTACCTGGGCCAGGCCCACTACTACCTGGGCGAGTACTATGCCACGCGCAAGATGTGGGCGCACTCCGCGGGGGAGTTCCTCAAGGCGCACGACCTCGGCGCCGAGCCGGTGCGGGCGCTTCGCGGCGTGGCTGAGTCGTGCCGCCTGGCGGGGAAGAAGCTGGAAGGCTTCTTCCGGATGGGCCAGTACTACGAGGCGCAGAGCCTGACGGACCAGGCGCTCGAGCAGTATTCCCGCATCTGGAAGACGCAGTCGTGCTGCGCCAGCGGCTTCGCGCACCACAGCGACGCGCTGCGGCGGGCACGCAAGATCCCGGAGGCGCTGCAGATCGTAGAGCGCGGGCTGAAGTCTGTCCCGGGAGACATCTCCCTGACTCGCCGCAAGTCGGAGCTGTTCATACTGCTGGGCCGCCTCGACGAGGCGAAGCCACTGCTCCAGGACCTGCTGGAGCGGGATGAGAAGACCCGTGCCGGCACTTTTCAGGATCTGGCGGCGATCGCCGCCGTGCAGGCGAGCTACGACGAGGCGGAGGAGTACTACCTGAGGAGCCTCGCCGAAGAGCCCTCGTCCACCGACACGCGCATTCGCCTCGGCAAGCTCTACCTGCAGCGGCGGACTCTCGGCGACCGGCTGAAACGCGCCGAGGCACAGTTCCAGTGGCTGGTAGAGAACGCCCCGACGATGGATGAGCCGCACGGGCTGCTGGCGGAAGTCTACTCCTACCAGGGGCGGCTGAACGAGGCGTCTCAGCTCGTGCGGCACGCCATCGATCTCGCCCCGGGACGCGGCGCCTACTACCTGCAGCTCGGCCAGCTCTGCCAGAAGTCGGGAGATCCGGAGCGGGCAGCCTGGGCACTGGCGGAGTACCGTAAGTTCCAGGGCTTCGAGCGCGCGATCGGCGACTTCAACCGCCGTATCCGCGCAAACCCCAACGACGGCAAGCTCCGCCTGGAGTTTGGGCAGTTCCTGCTCCACGCGGGCGACTACCAGGCGGCCGCGCGCGAGCTCCAGGTGGCGGGTGCACAGCAGCCGAAGTCGCGGGAAGTCCGGGCCGCCCTGGCGACGGCTTATGACGGCCTGGGCCGGAGCGCCGATGCCGCGGAGCAGCGGCTGCTGGCTTCCCAGTAGGACGCAAGACGATGCAGAAGCGATCGATCTGGCGAAGTGGCTGGCTCTGGGCCTGCGCTGCGGCCGTCCTGATCGCCGCGGTCGGGCTGGAGGCCTCCGGCGTGTTCCGGCCGGTGCCGTCCGCCGCGGAATTGACCCGCCGCATGAGCGACGCCTGGGCGTCGGTAGAGAGCTACTCCGCCCTCGCGATGGTAGGCGGGCAGGCTACGGCGGGGCCCGTCGGCAACGCGAACCTACGGTGGGAGCGGAGCGGGAAGCAGGGGGTTCGCGCTCCGGATCTCGGCGGCTTCTTCCACCAGGAAGTCCTGGAGGGAAACACCCGGCTCTACTACCAGCCGGGGGCGGAGGTGCTGGCTTCGATTGAGATCGCAGGCCTTCAGCAGTCCCCCTACGGAGCCTGGCGCGCCTGTGGCTATCCCGGAATTCACGACGTGGTACGGGTGGTTCAGGAGGCCGGCGAGGTACGCGTGGTGGGCGAGTCGCGGGTGGACGGCCGCCCGACCGTCACCCTCGCCGTCGTCCCGCACTTTCCGGAGGAGCTGCGCGGCTTCCAGGGGCTGGAGCGGGAGTTCTACGGGGCTCGGCTTTCGGTGCCGTGGACCGTCGACCTGGATGCCGCGACGTACCTCCCGGTCCGGGCCGACGTGGAGGGCTTCGAGCGTTCGGACGGCTGGAGCGTGACGTTCCGCTCCGTACGGCTCAACGAGAAGCTCGACTGGAAGCTGCCGGCAAAGGAAAACGCCGCGCGAGTCCGCTTCACCGCCGACCTCCGACGTCCGGAGACTCTGCGAGCGGCGGAGATCCGGCTGGCGGAGAGTCTCCGGAGCTGGAAGGAGCGGATGATGTCGCAGAAGCAGGGCGGAGGAGCGGCCGCGGGGGAGTGATCCCGGGCCGCCTCCGCTGCCGCGCTGTGCTCAGGCGACGTGTCGCCGGATGTGCTCCAGGCCGCGGCGGGCGAGCTCTTCTTCCGAGTCGAAGAGGGGGCGCCAGATGCAGGTCGCGGCTGCCAGCTCCGGCAGGCGGGAGCCGAACGCCTCGATCGTGAGCCAGCCGTCGTAGCCGCAGTCGCGGATCCCCTGGAACGTCTCCTCCCACCGGACGTGACCCTCGCCCGGCACGCCGCGGTGGTTTTCGGAGATGTGGACGTGGTTGATCCCCGCCGCGTTCGCCGTAATGCTCTCGCGGACGTCCCGCTCCTCGATATTCGCGTGGAAGCTGTCGTAGAGGTAGCCGTACCCGGGAACGTCCACTTCCCGCACGAGCCGGTCCGCGTCGGCGGCGGTGTTGAGGAAGTAGACTTCGAACCGGTTGAGCGGCTCGACCGAAAGCTTCACCCTCGCGTCCCGCGCGTGCTGTGCCGCCTCCCGCTGCACCTCCACGCACCAGGCCCACTCCTCGTCGGTGCGGCCCCGGCCCTGCATGGCGCCGAGCGCGGAGTGGAACGGGCCGCAGAGCAGCTCCGCGCCGGCCGCGCGGCAGAGATCGATCCGCTGCTTCAGGGTGTCGACCGCCGCGCGGCGCACCGCCGGATCCGGGGAGATCGGGTTCGTCTCCGGCGTGCAGACCGTCACCGCCGTCCGCCCCAGCCCCAGGTTGTCCAGCTCCGCGCCCACGCGGCGCATCCCCGCCTCGTCCCCCTCGAACAGGGGCAGCTCCACGCCGTCAAAGCCGATCTCTTTCAGCCGCGCCAGCAGCGGAAAGTGCTCCTCCGTCACTCCCGCCGTCCAGAGCAGCAGGTTCATCCCAATCTTCATCAATCATTCCCTTCGTGTGTTGTGTAAGAAAAGGAGATAAGGGGATGGAATTGGGGATGTGGGGATAGGAACCACCTTAGCTCTGCGGGTCCGGCGGCTGCGGGAACCTTACAATCCACCTACGGCGCCGGGGCCGCAGAAGCCGCACGTAAGGCGAGCGGGGCCAGAATCCATCCCCTTATCCCCAACTCATCCCCTTATCTCCTTTTCTTACACTCCCCTGTAATTCAAGCTCTCTCCACGTTGACCCACTGGCCGGTGCGGGCGGACTCTAGTACGGCATCCAGGACGAGCTGGGTGGCGAGCGCTTCACGGAAGCCGGGCCGGGCCGGGGTGCCGGTTTCCAGGCCGCGCAGGAAGTCGGCCAGGGCGTTCGTGAAGGTGTGCTCGTAGCCGATGGTGCAGCCGGGCACCCACCACTGCTTCATGTAGGGGTGCTCGAAGCCGGTGACGTGGATGCTGCGCCAGCCGTGCAGGTGGTCCGGGTCGGCGTGATCGTAGTACTGCAGCCGGTGCGGGTCTTCCAGGTCGAAGTAGACCGACGACTGCTCCCCGTTTAGCTCCAGCGTGTTGTAGTTCTTCCGGCCGCGGGCGTAGCGGGTCGACTCGAAGAGCCCGAGCGAGCCGTTCTCGAAGCGGCACATGAACTGGCAGGCGTCGTCGATGGTGACCGGCTTCGTCTGCGTCGGATCGTCCTGCAGGGCACGCTCCTTCACGAAGATCTCGGTCATCCCGGTGACGGCGGTGATCGGGCCGTTCAGCCAGAGCGCCGTGTCGACCGAGTGCGCTACCAGGTCGCCGGAGACGCCGGCGCCGGCCACGTCGGCGTCGAGGCGCCAGAGGGTGGCGCCACCGAGCGGCAGGTCGGGGTTGATGGTCCAATCCTGCAGGTACTGCGCGCGGTAGTGGAACGGCCGGCCGATGCGGCCTTCGTCGACGATCTGCTTTGCCAGGGAGATGGCGGGCACGCGGCGGTAGTTGAACCATACCATGTTGGGGACGCCGGCCTTCTCCACCGCCTGCGTCATCTCCCGCGCTTCCGCGCCGTTCATCGCCAGCGGCTTCTCGCACAGCACCATCTTGCCCGCCGCGGCCGCTGCGAGGGCGATCTCCCGATGGCTGCTGTTCGGGCTGCAGATGTCGATCGCGTCGATGTCGTCCCGCTCGATCAACCGGCGCCAGTCGGTCTCCACCGACTCCCAGCCCCAGTTCTCCGCAAAGGCGCGGGTCTTCTCCGGGTCTCGCGCGCAGGCAGCCTTCAGCACCGGCTCGTACTGCAGATCGAAGAAGCGCCCCACCTGCCGGTACGCGTTGGAGTGCGCCCGGCCCATGAAGCCGTACCCCACGATGGCAACGTTGATCTTCTTACGTGTCATGGTTCCTCCGAACCTGATTCACCACAGAGCGCACAGAGGGCACAGAGAGGGGAACAGCGGTTTGGGCGCTTCTCGCTTCACGCAAGCCGTGCTGCGGCCCCGGTCCGGACCTGATCACCGCAGAGGACGCGGAGAGCGCAGAGGGGACGCAGAGGGGGAAGTAGAGGGGATGGGCCTGGCTCACCTATCGGGCTCCGTACAGCGACCCCAGGCTTCGTCCCTTCTGGTTCCGCTTTGCGTCCATTGCGCTCTTGGCGGTTCAATTCAGGTTCGGGTTCCTCTCTGCGTCCTTTGCGCACTCTGCGGTGATTTCCCCGTTCGGTTCCTCTCCGTGTCCTCTGTGCACTCTGTGGTGAATCAGGTGCGGAGAGCCTGCGTCTCTGCGGTGAGGCATCAGCCGTATTTCTCGTTCAGCACGTCCACCGCTCGCTTGCACTGCTCGGTCACCGCCCAGGCGTCGGGCCAGAAGCAGAGGTCGATCGTCCACCAGTCGTGGGGGACGCCGGACTGGTTGAGCTCGGGGATGAGCGCGTCGAAGTCGAGGAGGCCTTCTCCGATCGGGGCGTGGGTGGAGGTCTCGTCGTCGTGGAGCGTGCCGTCGGAGTCGATCAGGTGGACGTGCCCGATCCGGCCGCGCAGCCGCTGCGCCAGCTCCAGCGCGCCGCCGGGCAGCGTCTCCTTCTCGCCCGGCTGGCGGGCGCCGACGGCGGCGACCATGTGCGCGTGACAGGTGTCGAACATCACGCTGAAGTTGTCGCTCGCCACCTGGTCCAGGATCCGCTCGATGTCGGATGGCTTGTTGAACGCGAAGCCGGGCTCGAACTCCCACACCACCCGCACGCCGGCGGCGGCCGCCCGCTCGGAGCACTCTCGCCAGGTGTGGACCACCCGGTCCCGCCCGGTGATGGGGTGGACCTCTTCCAGGATGGAGGGCGGCTGGACCGTATCGACGCGGATCGTGTCGATCCCCAGGTCGCGGCAGAAGTCGACGTTCTTCTGGAACTCCGCGATGTAGGGGCCGGGATCGTCCGTGTTGATCAGCTTCTGGCTCCAGAGGTCGGCCGCCAGCCCGGAACACCCGAGGTTCCGCTCCTTAAGCTGCCGCACCACCTCCTCCCGCTGCTCTTTCGTCGGCAGGTCGTTCGGGTTCGGGTGGGGCGGAAACCCGCCCAGCTCCACGCCCTGAAAGCCGAGGGCGGCGAGCTTGTCCAGGACCTCGGTCCAGGGGACCGGATGCTCCGCGTACGGGCCGATGGTATACGCCCAGCTGCCGATCGAGATTCGCTTCACGAGTGGCTCCGTTTCTGAAAAACCAGCTACTGCAAGCGGTAGGCGCCGACTTCCGGGATGCCAGGGGACTGCTCCGGGCCGAAGTAGCGGAGGGTGACCAGCGGCTCGGTGCCGGTGTTCACGACTTCCACGCCTGCCTGCGCGGCGGGCTGGGTGATGAAGACCTCGTCCTGCGTCATCTCGCCGAAGCGGATCATCACCGGCGTCTGGAGGGGGAGCTTGCCGATGCGGCCGCTCCCCTGCACGGCGATCAGCCCGGAGGCGCCGTGGTCGCGAATCACCGCCCGGGTGCCGGGCTGGACCGTCAGCTCCTTCGCGCTGAAGAGGCTTTCGCCGCCGATGCGGCCGTAGACGATCCAGCGGTCCTCGTAGCCGGCTTCCGGGCCGCCGTCCGCCAGGATCGGCTCCAGGTAGTGGTTCGCCTTAAAGGAGGGATCGACGTTCCCTTCCCAGTCGAGCTGGGAGATGATGAAGTCGAGATCGTCCGCCTTCTCCTTCGGCACGTCCTTCACCAGCAGGTCCCAGGACACGGCGCGGCCCTCGACCATCGACTGCCACATGCCGAAGACGTCGGAGCCCCACTGCGGCTCGTAGGTGAGGAGCGAGCCGGGCGCGTGGAGCACGCACGGCGGCACCAGCCAGCCGGTCCCGGGCTTGAGCCGGTAGGCGCGGCTCAGGTCGAGGATGCCGTTGTCGCCCTCATTCCAGCGCTCCAGGCAGCGGCGCACCTGCTCCTTGGTGGTGCCCGGCTCCAGCCCGAAGAAGGTGTAAGGAAAGTTGTTCCCCACGTTGTTGAGCTGCGG
This sequence comes from Armatimonadota bacterium, assembly GCA_046292385.1. Classification (GTDB taxonomy): domain Bacteria; phylum Armatimonadota; class SYMT01; order SYMT01; family SYMT01; genus JBKBRF01. Next base: position 81,419 of record JBKBRF010000027.1, read on the forward strand.
CGGGAAGTAGTACGACTCCGGCTTGCCCTGCTGGCCCACCAGCGCCGCCTGCTCGTCGTTCTGGTGCATGTGGTGGGGGATGGGGCCCATGTTGTCGAAGAACTTGCTGTAGACCGGCCACCGCCCGTACTTCGACATCAGCTCCGCGCCGATGATCCGGTCGCCCGCCGCCTCCACCGCGTCCCGCAGCGTGAACCGGCCCTCGCCGTCCACCACGTAGCTCAGCCCCTCGTCCGGCGGCGCGCCCTCGTTCATCGCCACCGTCGTGGAGGAGAACCACCGCTCGTCGATCCCGCCGCGGTCGGTTCCGAGCGCGTAGTAGTCGTTCGGATGCAGCTTCAGGCGCCGGCCCGGCATCAGGAACGAGCGCGGCACCCAGTTGGGCGCCAGCCGGAGCAGGCCTTCGCCCGCTTCGATCGCCGCGTGGACTCTCTTCTCGAAATTCGCGTCTGGCATGATGGGAGTGGTCCGCCCGTCGCGCGGAAAAGGGGCCGCGCTACCGCACGGTTCGGCGACCACCCGCGGGCTTCCTCGGTCTTTACGCCACTTCCCATGGCGCCCGAAAGCCCCGTTTTCAAGCGCGCCTTCCCGCTGCGGGCCGGGGCGGGGCCAGCCCGTGCCGGGTACAATGGGGACAGGAGCCTCCCCCTCGCGGCTCCACCTGGGAAGCCCCATGCGCCTGGATCACGATCACCTGAAGCAGGACCGGACCCCCGCGCCTCCCGCGCCGGGAATGCAGCTTAGCCAGGACGACCTGTCTCGCCTGATGAGCGAGGCGATTGCCCGGCACGGGCAGCAGCAGCGGGAGCTGGAGCGTCGGGCGGAGGTCGCTACTCTGGACGACGCGCTGGAGATCGCGCGGCAGCTCGATATTCCGGCGGAACACGTGCTGGCGATCGCCACGCGAATGATGCGGGAGCGCACGGCACCGCAGCGCAAGCAGGTAGTGAAGGCCCGCCGGCGGCGGACCTTCTTCATGGCGGCGGGCCTGGCCGCCGGATTCCTGGCGGGGGCGGTCGTGCTCCAGGTCGTCCCGGTCTGGCTGGCGATCGTCGGGGCCGCCCTGATCCTCGCCGCGGCGGGGATCCGCATGGCGATGCCGGTCTCGGATGCCGACGCGGAGGGCGTCGAGCTGGCGCCGCGGCCCGGGGTCTGCCGGGTCTGCGGAGACGCGGCGCAGTCTCCGGCTTCCACCTTCTGCGAGGCGCACCGCTACCGCGGACCGGGGGCCCAATGACGGAGGAGCCCGAGATCGCCGGCGGCAGCGCCGGGCCGGAAAACGCTCCGGGTTATCCGCACGTCATCGTGGCCCGCGCGGCGATGAACACGAGGTGGGAGATCGTGCTCCCGGGTGAGGACGCCCGCTTCCTCCGCGCCGCCGCGGGCGTGGCTCTCGACGAAGTCGACCGTCTCGAGGCCCAACTCTCCATCTACCGCGAGTCAAGCGAGGTCTCCGGCCTGAATGCCTACGCGGCGGAAGGGCCGGTGCCGGTAGAGCCGCAGCTCTTCCGGCTGCTGCAGCGGGCGGTCGAGCTGAGCCGCGACACCGAGGGCGCCTTCGATCCCACGCTCGGGCCGCTGCTGCGCGCCTGGGGCTTCATCGGCGGGAGCGGCTCGCTCCCCGATCCGGCGGCGGTGGCCGCGGCGCGGGAGCTGACCGGCGCCGGGCTGCTGGAGCTGGACGAGGAGGCGTTCACGCTGCAGTTCGCGCGGGAGGGAGTGTGGCTCGACCTCGGCGCGATCGGCAAGGGGTACGCGGTCGACCGCGCCGTGCGGGAGCTGGAGCTGGTCGAGATCACCACCGGGCTGGTGCACGCCGGCACGAGCACGGTCTACGGTCTCGGCGCGCCGCCGGAGGCGGAGGGCTGGAGCGTCGCGCTCCGCGACCCGCGCCGGGAGGAGTACGCCGCGCTGGGGCGGGTCTGCCTGCGAGACCGCGCGCTCTCCGTCTCCGCGCCCCATGGCAAGTCGTTCCGGGAGGGCGACCGCCTTTACGGGCACGTGCTCGATCCACGCACCGGGGAGCCGACCCACGGCGCGCTCCTTTCCGCGGTGGCGCACCCTTCCGCCACCGTCACCGACGCCCTCTCCACCGGGCTGCTCGTCCTCGGCGCCGCCGGGCTCTCGCGGCTGGCGGATCGCTACCCGGATGCCGACTTCCTGGTACTGGATGAGCAGGGAGCGGCGCATACCGCGGGTGCCGGGAAGTGGGACCTACGGCTTTCCTGACCCGCCCGCAACCGCAGCGCGCTCCGCTTCCGTAACTCATGGCGGGGCGCATCCGCCCCGGGGAGCCGTCGATGCCGCAGTTACCGATCTCCAGTCCGCTCCGCACCGCCGCCTTCGTCGGGGTGCCGTGCCTCGCCCTCGCCGCCGGCGCCGTGCTCCTGCTGCCGCGAGCCACCCCGGAGAAGAGCTCCGCGCCGGTACCGGCGGCGGAGATGGCGGCCGCGAAGGCGGTCAAGAAGGCCCCGGTCAATGGATCGGTCCGGATCGGGCTCCGCAGCATCAGCGGGCGGACGTCGGTCGGGCTGCGCGCCGCCACGCGCGGGCAGCTCCTGAACGCCGCGGGCAAGAAGCTGCGCAGCCTGCCGGCCGACAAGCCGATCTGGCTGACGGCCGACTTCTCCGAGCAGAAGGTGCGCGTGCGCGGCCCCGGCTTCGAGGTGAGCGAGCCGGAGGTGGTGCTCGCCGCCAGCCGGCTCCGCATTGGGGATCGGCGCTACCCCGGCCGGGTGCGCGTCCGCCTATCCGGCACCGGCCTCTCCTTGATCAACGAGCTCGACATCGAGCAGTATCTGGAGGGCGTGCTCCCCGGCGAGTTGCCGCGCGGCTTCGGCATGGAAGCGCAGAAGGCGCAGGCGGTGGCCGCCCGCACCTACGCGCTGGTCCAGCGGGGGAAGCACGGCGAGTACGACCTCTGCGACATTACCTGCTGCCAGATGTACCTGGGACAGTCGTCCCATTCCCGGCGCGGCCTGGCGGCGGTGCGCGCCACGGCGCGCCTCTGCCTGTGGCAGGACGATGAGCTGGCGTACACCTTCTACTCCGCCGACTGCGGCGGCATCAGCACTCGCGTCGAAGACGTGCCGCTCAAGGACAAGCCGGAACACCCGCTGCCGTATCTCACCGTGGTGAAGGACGCCCCCGCCCGCGGCGCCGACTACTGCGCTTCCAGTCCCTTCCACCAGTGGACGCGCCGCGTGAGCTGGGCCGACCTGGAGTCTCGCCTGAACGCCTGGGAGACCACCTATATCGGGAAGCTGAGAGGCGTGGAGGTGGCGAAGACCGACGACTCCGGACGCGTCACCGAGATCCGGCTTACCGGATTCGAAGCGCCGGTCGAGTCCACCGCCAGCGCCGCCGGCGTCCTGGGCGGCGATGCCGCGGCGGAGCCGAAGCCGGTGGAGCGGGTCATCACCGGGTGGAGCTTTCGGAACGCGGTGGGGGCCCGCACCCTCCTCTCGACCCTCTTCCAGATCGACGCGTCCGACCCGCAGCAGGTGCGGTTCCAGGGCCGGGGCAACGGCCATGGGCTCGGCCTCTGCCAGATCGGCGCGAACGGGATGAGCGGGAAAGGGGCCAGCTTCCGCGAGATTCTGGCCCACTACTACCCGGGCACCCGCCTGGAGAAAGTGGCTCGGTAGCTCGGCGTCACTTTCCGGAACCGGGCGTATCGCGTTCTGCGGATTATAGGGGGACGACCGGCGCGGTCCCGAGACACCCGGCGGCACCGGCGGGTTGAAGGAGTTGGCGATGAAGCGGATTATCGTGATGGTGACCCTGGCAGTGGCGACGGTGGGGATGGCGTACTGGATCGAGAAGAGCGCGCGGCCCGACACGGGCAGGCAGGGCGTGCAGGTCCAGGGCGAGTCCGGCCACGCGCACTGAAATCAGGGTCTAGGGTCTAGGGTCTAGGGTGGCCGGGGTAGCCCGCCGGCCGGTGGTCGATCTACGCGCTCCGCTGCCGCCTACCGATTCCGGCGGGAGGAGGCGGCGAGTGCGATGATGCCGGCGACTACGGCGCCGACGAGGGCGAGGGCGACCAGCCCCAGCAGGGCCCAACTGGGGGTCATCATTTCGGTTACTCTCCGGCACGCCATTCATTGGCACGTCGCGGCGTGCTCCTTTCCCTAGGAACGAGTGAGGAGCCGCCGGGTTACGGTCGCAGGAGGAAAACGGCCGGACGCCGAACCGGTCCGCGTTTCCATGTCGCGCGCCCAAACCCTCTCTCGATCAATCCGGGCCCGGCCCTGGCTTGCGCTGGGGCTCCTTATCGCCGCCTGCGTGATCGCCGCCGCGGTTTTTGCCCCGTGGCTAACCGCCCACGACCCGACCGCGCAGCTTCCGGTCGGGCGCCCCGTGCCCCCCAGCGCGGAGCATCCGCTCGGCACCGATTCGCTGGGGCGCGACGTGCTGAGCCGGCTGCTCTACGGCGCGCGGCTGAGCCTGATCGTCGGCCTCGGGGCCGCGCTGCTCGCGCTGGCGCTGGGGATGACCGTGGGGGTGGCCGCGGGCTATTTCGGGGGGTGGGTCGAAGCGGCGCTGATGCGGCTCACCGACGTCGTGATGGCATTCCCCGCCATCCTGCTGGCGCTGGCGGCGGCGGCGGTGCTGCCGCGGGAGGGGTTAACCCGGAGCGTGCTGACGCTGCTCCTGGTGATCGGCCTCATCAACTGGGCCGGCGCCGCCCGCATCTTCCGCAGTGAGACGCTCTCGCTCCGGGAGCGGCTCTACGTCGACGCCTCCCGCGCCCTGGGCGCCTCGCACGGCCGCATCCTCTTCCGCCACGTGCTGCCGCACCTGCTCTCCACCGGGCTGGTGGTCGGCAGCCTCGGGACCGCCACCACGATCCTGCTCGACGCCGGCCTGGCGTTCCTGGGGGTGGGGGTGCCGGCGCCGCATCCTACCTGGGGCGGGCTGCTGCAGGACGCGCAGCAGTGGTACCCGGTCGCGCCGTGGCTGGCGGTCTACCCCGGGCTGGCGGTGGTGCTCACGGTTGCCGCGTTCAACCTGATCGCCTTCGACCTGCGCCGCAATGGAGACGGCGCGTAGCGAGGCGGCGGCTGGTCTCTCGTGGGTCGCAGGGTTATGCTAAGGCGGGCGCATCGGCAGCGCCCGTGAGGGCAGATTCTCATGACCCGTAGTTCCACTTTCTCTCGTGCTGCGCTGTGCGCGGCGGCGCTTGCCCTGGGCATCGCCGGCTGCAGCGGCGGCACCTCGCCTGGCGGCTCCGGCCCGGCTGCCGGCGGGGGTGTGCTGACCGTGGCGACCGCGGAAGAAGTGAAGACGGTCGACCCCGCGCTGGCGTACGACACCTGGTCGACGGCGGTGGTCCACGCCTGCACGCGGCGGCTGGTCGACTACGACATGCAGGGCCAGATCGTGCCCGACCTGGCGGAGCGGTGGGACATCTCCGAGGACGGCAAGGTCTACACCTTCGCTCTGCGTAAGGACGCGAAGTTCTCCGACGGCACCCCGATCCAGGCGAAGCACTTCCAGGCGGCGATCGAGCGGGTGAAGAATCCGGATACCGCCTCGCCGGGCGCCGACTTCTACCGCGGGATCGATTCGCTGGAGACACCGGACGAGCACACGCTCGTCGTGGTACTCGGCCAGCCGGATCCGACGCTGCTGAACGTCCTGGGCCTCACCTTCGCCGCGCCGATTCCGGAGGGGGAGTCGGCGGCGAAGCCGCCCGCGAGCGGTCCGTACCAGGTGGAGAGCTTCGAGCAGGGCGCGCGAGCGGTCCTTTCCCGCAATCCGCACGACCCGCGGGCGAGTGGAATGGTGGAGCGGATCGTGGTGCAGATGAACGTCGAGGAGTCGCTCCAGCGCACCCGCTTCCAGAACGGCGAGGTCGATCTCCTGCCGGCCGTTCCGCCGATGGACTACGCGCGGATCATGGCGATGCCGTCCGAGAAGGACAACGTCGCCCAGGGAGTGGTGAACCAGACCTGGTACTTCGGGATGAACACCCGCAAGGCGCCGTGGAACGACCCCCGCGTGCGCCACGCGGCGCTGCTGGCGATCAACCGGGCGCGGCACGTAGACATCGCCGGTCCCGGTCAGGTCGCGAACGGCATCCTGCCGCCCCACGTGCCCGGCTACGATCCGGAGCGGAAGCTGCCGGAGCCGGACCCGGAGCAGGCCCGGCGGCTACTCGCGGAGGCGGGTTACCCGAGCGGCTTGCCTGCCTCGATGAAGAGCACCATGTGGCTCGCTTCCACGCCACAGTACCGCCGCCACGCCGAGGCGATCCAGAGCGATCTGCAGGCGGTCGGCATCCCGGTCGAGCTCCGCGCCGTCAGCTTCGGCGAGTACCTCACCGGGTACAAGCAGAAGGCCGACTGCTGGTACGGCGGCTGGTATCCCGATTTCCCGGACGCGGGCAACTTCCTGGAGCCGGTGCTGCACGGCCGCAGCATCCGCCCCGGCGGCCCGAACGTCGCCCGCTACGACAACCCGAAGGTCAATGCCCTGCTGGACCTGGCGCACACGATGCCGCGCGGGGAGAAGCGCCAGGCGCTCTACCGGCAGGCGGAGGACCAGATCCTGCTGGACCTGCCATGGATCCCGCTCTACTTCGAGGTGGAGACGCGCTACTTCCGGGACGGCGTGCGGGGGGTGACCGTCCACCCGGTCTGGCGGCAGATGCTCACCGGAATCAGTAAGGGCGGCTGATGCTCCGCTACCTGGCGAAGCGGCTGGCGGCGGCGGTGGTGACGCTCCTCGGCGTCACGCTGCTCGCGTTCGTGGTGCTCTACCGCCTGCCGGCCGACCCGGCGGTGGTCATCGCGGGGCCGGTCGGCAGCGCCAACCCGGAGCTGCTCGCCAACATCCGCCGGACCCGCCGGCTCGACCGGCCGGTGTGGGAGCAGTACGGAACGTTCCTCTCCCAGGTGGCTCGCGGCGACCTCGGCACGTCTTACGTCAGCAATCAGCCGGTCGCGCAAACGATCGCCCGGCGCCTGCCCGCCACGCTGCAGCTCGCCGTCGCGGGCTGGCTCTGCTGGCTGGTGCTCGGCACCGCCTTCGGAGTCTGGGCAGCAGCGCGCCCGGGCCCGGTGCGAGACGGCGCGCTGCTCGGCTTCTCGATCCTCGGCGTCTCCACGCCGACCTTCTGGGTCGGCATCCTGCTGCTCTACCTCTTCGTGATCCGTCTCAACCTCTTCCCGGCGGGCGGCAGCGGCACGCCGAAGCACCTGGTCCTGCCCACCGCGGCGCTGGCACTCTCGGGCGTCGCCTACTACGCCCGCCTCACCCACGCCTCGATGCGCGGCGTGCTGGGGGAGGACTTCATCCGCACCGCCGTTGCCAAGGGAGTAACGCCGCTCGGGGTGCTGTTCCGTCACGCCCTGCGGAACGCGCTGCTCCCGCTGGTCACCGTAGCCGGCGCCGACCTCGCCGCGCTCCTGGGTGGGGTGGTCTTCACCGAGACGGTGTTCGACTGGCAGGGCATGGGCCAGCTGGCGGTGCAGGCGGTCCGCAGCTCCGACATCCCGGTAATCCTGGGCGTGGTGCTCGTCTCCGCCGCCTTCGTGGTGACCGCCAACCTGGTAGTCGACCTGCTCTACCCGATCCTCGATCCCAGGATTCGCGCTGGAGGGATGGGCGACGAAGCGTGAGGAATGAGATCCGCGCGCCGGTCCCGGGCTGCCCCGCGTGCAGCTCGAGCTACCGGCGGGAGAGCCACTGCCACAGCCAGAGGCCGGCGGTGAGGAGCACCGAGATCAGAATGCTGGTGGCGATGGGGAAGTAGACGCGGACGTTATTCGTTTCGTATTTGAGGTCTCCGGGCAGTCCCCGGAAGCCGACGCGCCCGAGCGCCCACAGCAAGCCGCCGGCCAGCACCAACACGATCCCCGCGCCGATCAGCAGCTTCCCCAATCCGGTCATCGCCGTCCCCTCCAGATCCCGTCGCTCCCGTGGAGATGTTACCCACCCTCGAGGGATTGGACGGTGGAGGATGCCCGATCCTGGCCGGTGGAGGGATGCCACGGAGCCGCAAGAAACTGTGGGGGGCCTGGAGTCTCCGTATAGAGGTATGGGTGGACCACCGGAGCGGTCCGCCGGAGTGACCTGGATGCGCTTTATCTATCCCCTCGCCGTTTTTGCGCTGGTGGCGCTTAGCGCCGCGGTCGGCCTGGCGCGCACGGACGGGCCGGACTTCTCCCGTGAGGTGCGGCCGATCCTGGCGGCACACTGCTTCAAGTGCCACGGGCCGGACGACCAGCAGCGCATGGGCGGCCTGCGCCTCGACACGCGCGAGGGGGCGCTGAAGCCGGCGGCGACCGGCAGGCGCGCGGTGGTGCCGGGCAAACCGGAGCAGAGCGAGCTGATCCGCCGCATCTCCCTGACCGAGGGCGGGATGATGCCGCCGGCCCATGCCAAGATCCCGCTCAGCACGCAGCAGAAGCAGACGCTGCGGCAGTGGGTGGCGGCGGGGGCGCCATACGCGCAGCACTGGGCATTCGTGGCTCCGAAGCCGGCGCCGGTGCCGCCGGTGAAAGACGCGAAGTGGCCGCGCAACCCGATCGACAACTTCGTCCTCGCCCGCCTCGAAGCCGCCGGGCTGAAGCCGTCGCCGGAGGCGGACCGGTACACGCTGGTGCGACGAGTCTACCTCGACCTGATCGGCATTCCGCCTACACCGGAGGAGGCCGACGCCTTCGTGAACGACCGCTCCCCGGACGCGTACGAAAAGCTGGTCGACCGCCTCCTCGCCTCGCCGCATTACGGCGAGCGCTGGGCGCGCCGCTGGCTCGACCTGGCGCGGTACGCCGACACGAACGGCTACGAGAAGGACCGCGCCCGCTCGATCTGGCCGTACCGGGACTGGGTGATCAACGCGATCAACCGCGACATGCCGTTCAACCAGTTCACGGTAGAGCAGCTGGCGGGCGACATGCTGCCGGACGCCACGCTGGAGCAGAAGATCGCGACCGGCTTCCACCGGAACACGATGCTGAACGAAGAGGGCGGCATCGATCCGCTGGAGTTCCGCTACTACGCGATGGTCGACCGCACCGCGACGACCGGCACCACCTGGCTGGGGCTGACGATCGGGTGCGCGCAGTGCCACACGCACAAGTACGATCCGATCACCCACCAGGAGTACTTCCAGCTCTTCGCGTTCCTGAACAACGCCAACGAGCCCGAGATCGAGGTGCCGCGGCCGGAGATCGCCGCTCGCCGCGCGGAGATCGAGACGAAGGTGCGGGAGATGGAGACGGCGCTGCCGGACCGCTTCCCGCCGGCGGAAGGACTCACCGGGCGGGCGCACGTGGAGCGGAAGCTCGCCGAGTGGCAGGCCGCCCAGGCGGCAAAAGCGGTGAAGTGGATCCCGCTGCGCCCGGAGAGCGCGAAGTCCGAAGTGCCGCTGCTGACGGTGCTGGACGACGCCTCCGTCCTGGCGAGCGGCGACCAGACGAAGCGGGACGTCTACGACCTCGGATTCCGCACCGACCTCCGCGGCATCACCGCCATTCGCCTGGAGGCGCTGCCGGACGAGCGACTGCCGCGTCGCGGGCCCGGCCGCGTCTACTACGAAGGCCCGCACGGCGACTTCTTCCTGAGCGAGGTGACCCTCACCGCAGGCGGTCTGCCGGTCAAGATCTCGAAGGCGAGCCACAGCTTCGCCGGCGGAGGCAGCGCCGGCGCCGCGATCGACGGCGATCCGCAGACCGGCTGGTCGATCAACGGCGGGCAGGGGAAGGTCCACACCGCGGTCTTCAACCTGGAGGCGCCGCTGGCCGACCCGAAGGAGCTCTCCCTGCGGCTGCTGTTCGAGCGCTACTACGCCGCCGGCCTCGGCCGCTTCCGGGTCTCCGTGACCACAGACGCGCGCGCCGCCGAGGCGGGCCTGCCGCCGGAGGTGGAAGCCGCGCTGCTGGTGCCGGAAGGGGAGCGCACCGCGGAGCAGCGGGAGGCGCTGCTGCGGCAGTTCGTCGCCACCGCGCCGGAGCTGAAGGAAGCGCGGGAGGAGATCGACAGGCTACGCGGGCAGATGCCGAGCCATCCGACCACCCTGGTGATGACGGAGCGGCCGGCGAACAATCCCCGTGCCACCTACATGCACAAGCGCGGCGAGTTCCTGCAGCGGCTCGATGCGGTGCAGCCCGCGGTGCCGGCCGTGCTCCATCCGCTCCCGGCGAACGTGCCGCGGAACCGGCTCTCCTTCGCGCGCTGGCTGGTCGATCCCCGCAATCCGCTGGTCGGCCGCGTGACGATGAACCGGCAGTGGGCCGCCCTCTTCGGACGGGGAATCGTGCGGACGGTGGAAGATTTCGGCCTGCAGGGCGAGTCGCCGACCCATCCCGAGCTGCTCGACTGGCTGGCGCTGGAGTTCATCCGGAAGGGCTGGTCGATGAAGCAGATGCACCGGCTGATGGTCACCAGCGCCACCTACCGCCAGTCGTCGGACGTCTCCCCGGCGCTCCTGGCGAAAGACCCGGAGAACAAGCTGCTGGCGCGAGGCCCGCGGTTCCGCATCGAAGGCGAGCTGATCCGGGACACGGCGCTCACCGTGAGCGGGCTGCTCTCCGAAAAACTCGGCGGTCCCAGCGTCTTCCCGCCGCAGCCTGCCAGCGTCACCCGAGAGGGCACCTACGGCGCGCTCGAGTGGAAGGTGAGCGAGGGAGAGGACCGCTACCGCCGCGGCCTTTACACCTTTACCAAGCGCACCGCTCCTTACGCGATGTTCATCACGTTCGACGGCACCAGCGGCGAGGCGTGCGTCGCGAGGCGCGAGGTCTCCAACACCCCGCTCCAGGCGCTGACGCTGCTGAACGACACCGTCTTCGTCGAGGCCTCGCAGGCACTGGGCAGGGACCTCGCGAAGCGCGAGGGCTCGGTCGAGGAACGGGCCCGCTACCTGTTCCGGCGGTGCGTGGTCCGCCCGCCGGACGCGGAAGAGCTGGCGCAGATCGTCGCCTTCTACCAGGCGCAGAAGGCGCGGCTGGCGAAGGGCGAGCTGAAAGCGGAGACGATCGCCGGACCCGGAGAAGGCGAGGCAGCCGAGCGCGCCGCGTGGACGCTGACGGCGCGAGCGCTGCTTAATGTGGACGAGGTTGTTACCAGGAACTAGTTCCGGGCGGTTGAAACCGCAGCAACCACGGCACGAAGTCCCCCTTCGGGGACTCTGAAGGGCCTGGTTTGGGCGTCCGGAGGACGCGTGGCCGCAGGCCGAACAGCGAGGTATTTCAATGCCTCGCGGTCCACGGCATCTCGCCTCACCATCCGTTCGTCGTATAAGCATTGATAGACCGGCTGCGCTTACGCAAAGCCTCCGAGAGAAAGCCATGAATCCCGATAAGCTGCTCCGAATGACGCGACGCCACTTCTTCGACCAGTGCGGCGTGGGGGTGGGGAAGATCGCGCTCGCCTCGCTGCTGGCGGAGAGCATGGGGCGCGCGGCCGCGGCGGCGCCGGCTCCGGGCGCGGAGAGCCCGCTTGGTCCCCGGGAGCCGCACTACGCGCCGAAGGCGAAGGCGGTGATCCACCTCTTCATGGCGGGGGCGCCGAGCCAGCTCGATCTCTTTGACTACAAGCCGAAGCTGAAGGAGTACGAGGGGAAGCCGATCCCGCCTTCGGTAATCGGCGGGCAGCGGTACGCCTTCATCCGGACGGACGCGGCGGTGCTGGGGCCGCAGTTCAAGTTCGCAAAGCACGGGCAGTCGGGCGCGGAGCTCTCCGAGATGCTGCCGCACCTGGGCAAGGTGGTGGATGACATCTGCCTGATCAAGTCGGTGACGACCGACCAGTTCAACCACGCCCCCGCGCAGATCTTCTGGAACACCGGTTTCTCCCAGCCGGGCCGGCCGAGCTTCGGCTCGTGGGTAACTTACGGCCTCGGCGCCGAGTCGCGCGACCTGCCGGCGTTCATCGTCATGTCGACCGGCGCCGGGATCAGCGGCGGTGCGGCGAACTGGTCGAGCGGCTTCCTGCCGACCGTCTACACCGGCGTCCGCTTCCGCAACCAGGGCGACCCGATCCTGAACGTCTCCAGCCCCGAGGGGGTCGACTCGAAGCTGCAGCGCGACTCGCTCGACCTGGTGAAGAGCCTGAACGAGCGGCGGCTGGCCCGGGTGGGTGACCCCGAGATCGCCACTCGCATCGCGCAGTACGAGCTGGCGTACCGGCTGCAGACCTCCGCGCCGGAACTGATGGACCTGAAGAGCGAGTCGGCGGAGACGCTGAAGCTCTACGGCGCGGACCCCGAGAAAGCCTCGTTCGCACGGGCCTGCCTGCTGGCGCGGAGAATGGTGGAGCGGGGTGTCCGCTTCATCACGATCTACCACGAGGGCTGGGACGCGCACTCGGACGTGGCCGGCAACCTGCGCGGCAACTGCGGCGCCACCGACCAGGCCTCCGCGGCGCTGATTACCGACCTGAAGCAGCGCGGGCTGCTGGACGATACGCTGGTGGTCTGGGGCGGGGAGTTCGGGCGCACGCCGATGGTGGAGAGCAACGCGGCGCTCGGCCGCAGCATGGGCCGCGACCACCACCCGCAGGCCTACACGATGTGGCTGGCCGGCGGCGGGATCAAGCCGGGCGTCACCTACGGCAGCACCGACGAGCTGGGATTCAACGTCGCCGAGAACCCGGTCCACGTCCACGACCTCCAGGCAACCATTCTGCACCTGCTCGGTCTGGACCACGAGCGGCTCACCTATCGCTACGCCGGCCGCGACTTCCGCCTCACCGACGTCCACGGCAAGCTGGTCCGCGACATCCTGGCGTGACCGGCGCCTCCAGGGGAGGAGTCATGGTCGACTTCGAAGAGGCCTACGCTCACCGGCACGAGGCTCGACGGGCGTTCGCCCGCCTTCTTGCGGTGGCGTTCATCCTCTTCGTCGCCACGGCACTTGCCGGCGCCTGGCCCCGGTGGCTGCTCTCACCCCTCTTCCTCTACCTCGCCGTGTTGTACGGCCTCGAGTACGTCAACCTGGCACTGCACCATCAGCGAGAGGACTTCGCGAGATGGAGAGGGATTCATCTCTCGTGTCTTGCGGCTGCTGCTGCTTCGAGCTGGATGCGCGGCGTCGGAATGCCGCCCGTGCGGCACGTACGGCCGGCCGCCGGAGGGCGCGATCCCATGCTGGCGCACGCCTTCGTCGAGCCGCGCACACCGGGTGGAGGTGACTTCACTCCGAATGAAGGGCCGCGCAAGGATACTGTTGGCGAAATCAGCAGGGTAGGATGATTACCGGGTATCGAGCACTCCGGCGGGATTCCCCTAGCGGGGAAGCGGTGGCTTGTGTCACACGCTGTAAAGTTACGCCGCTGGTGGCGCAGGAAGGTTTTGCCGCATCGCTCGCTTGCGCGAAGGAGGCCGGGGATGCGCTACCTGCAGGCCCACGATCCGCTC
>JBKBRF010000028.1:0-94304 GCA_046292385.1 Armatimonadota bacterium
GCGAGCGATGCGGCAAAACCTTCCTGCGCCACCAGCGGCGTAACTTTACAGCGTGTGACACAAGCCACCGCACTCCACAGACTTCCCCGACGCAGTCTCCCTTTCGACGAGAGGGAATCTCATCCGGGCTAGCCTGTGGAGTGCGAATGCTTGCTTTCGCGCCCCGCGCCAGCGGGGCCCCGGAGAAGCTTCCCGATTTCGCCAACAGTATCTCGCCAGGGACCGTCACAAGGGGAGCCCTCCTGCTGTGCCTCCGGCCCAGCTTCCGGGCTCACGGGGGCTTGGACCCACCTCGAAGGAGGAGTGGAGCCTCGGCAGCCGGAGTCTCCCGCCGAAAGCGTGTTCAACCTGCAACCTGCCAACCTATAACCTGCAAACAGGCGGCGGCTGGCGCGTATCGGATAACCTATTGGTCGTATGGACATCCCCGTTGGCAGCTCCATTCCTCTCGTTCCCTCGGCCGGGCACGACCCGGGTCCCGCCCCCACCACCGAAGCCGGCCGGCTGCTGGCGGAAGGCCTGCGCAGCGCGCGGGGGGTCGGTCACCCCGTTGCGCGGGCGCGCCATGTCGCCGCGTGGGCGCACCGGATCTCCGCGCAGGAGCCGGAGCGGGCGGCGGCGCTGCTGCCGGAGTGCGGGGAGGACGCGATCGAGCGCGCGCAGCTCCTGATCAGCGTGATGCGCGACCGCCTCCGCCGCGGCGACTCGGAGCTGGAGCCGCAGCTCGGCGACCTGCTGGCGCTGGCGCGAGAGATGGAGCTGGACGACCGTCTCCGCGTCCACAACCTGCTCTCCGAGGCGGCGATCGAGGCGGCCGACGAGCACTCGGAGCCGGCGCGGCAGGTGCTGCACCGCCTGCTGCCGGAGCTGGAGACGCTCACCGTTCCCGGCGACCTCCAGCAGCCCCGCGCCCTCGCCGCCGCGCTGCTGGGCGAGGCGCTGCTGATGCTGGAAGACGAGGCCGGGCTCGCGCTACTGGACGAGTCGGAGCGCCTGACGCGGGAGCTGCCGCACGCCGACCCGGTGCTGCTCTTCCTGGCGGGGGCCTACGCCGACCGCGATCCCGCGCGCGCCGCCGACCTGGTGTCCGGCCTGCAGGACCCGTCGCAGCGGCTGGAGGCGCGGCTGCAGCTTGCGGAAAAGGCGGGCGAAGGGGAGCTGCGAGAACAGCTTTTTCAGGCGGCGGAAGAAGATGCGGCGTGGGTGGAGCACTACCGGGGGCCCGAGGCGCTGGTCCGCGTGGGGCAGGCGCTGACGGAGCTCTCGCCGGAGCGCTCCCGGGAGTTCTTCCGGCGGGCGGTCGAGTCGGCCGAGCGGAACGGTCCGCAGCTCCGCAGCCTGCAGCTTACCGGTATTGCGGGCGCGGTGGCGGGGCTCGACCGGGAGTGGTCGCGCGAGATCTTCGCCCAATCCGAGGCGGCGGCCGGCGAAGAGCCGGAGCTGGTGCGGCGCCTCACCGCCCTCGCCGTCTGCGCCGACGCGATGGCCGACCCGTTCCCCCGCGAGGCGTCCGAGCTGTTCGACCGTGTTCTCGCGCAGGCGGAGGAGCTGGACGCGCTCTGGGAGCATGCCCACTTCCTCGACGTGGTGCTGCGGGACGACCGCTCTCCCTACCTCGACGTGAGCGGCGTGAAGGCGCTGCTGGAGCGGGTGATCGCGCGCCTCACCGACGAGGACCCGCGCATCCCCGGCGTCTTCGGCCTGCCGGACGCGGCGCGGCTGATGCTGCAGGTCGACCCGGAGGGCTCCGGCCCGGTACTGCGGCGCTGGCTGGAGGCGGCGGAAGCGGCGGACGATCCGGACGGCATGACCGGGGCCTCGCTCACGCTGCGCCGGATCGACGAAGCGGCGGGAGACGCCGCGCTGGAGCGGACGCTGCGGAAGGTGGAGGAACGGGTCGACTGCCTCTCCATGGGCCAGTTCGCCGGGGCGATTGCCGGGACCGCGCCGCGTCTGGCGCTCCAGCTCTCCCCGCGCATTCAGGACCGCCGCACCCGCGCCGAAGCGACCGCTCTCGCGGCCACCCACCTTTACCCGGCAGACCCGGACGCGGCGCTGGAAGCGATTCGCGCCCTGGAGCGCCCCGTCGACCGCTCGCTCGCGCTGCTGCGCGTCGTCGACACCCTGCTCGGCACCTCCGACCGCCCCACCCCCGAGCCGCTGCTCCAGGAGCTGCCGTGAGAGGGTGTAGCGGTAGGGGGTAGGGTGTAGGTCTGTGGAGGCGGAGACTGCCGTGCGACAGCCCGGGCTCTCGACTCCGCGGAGCTCACCGAAAACCCTTACCTCTCCAATTCGCGACGCCCAGCGGGAGCCGCCAGGAGCAAGAACAGTAGCAGGAGTAGGAGAACCTGTACACGGATGGCGCATTCCGCTTTCGGAAGCCCTAGACCCTATCCCCTGGACCCTAGACCCTCCAAGAAAGAAGATCGATGAAAGGCGTCATTCTTACCGCCGGCTACGGCACCCGGTTCCTTCCGATCACGAAGTCGGTCCCCAAGGAGATGCTGCCGCTCGGTACGCGCCCGGCGCTCGACTACGTGGTGCAGGAGTATATCGACTCCGGGATCACCGATATCCTGGTGATCAACTCCCGCCGCAAGAAGCTGCTGGAGGACTACTACGACCGGGAAGCGGAGCTGGAGGCGGTGTTCCAGCGCGAGGGGAAAGAGGCGAACCTCCGCAAGATCACGCCGCCGCAGGGGGTGCGCTTCTACTTCATCCGGCAGCAGCGGATGCAGGGCACCGGCGACGCCGTGCTGCTGGCGCGGGAGTTCGCGGGGAACGATCCGTGCGTGCTCGCCTTCCCGGACGACCTGCACGTCCGCCGCGAGTCGGCCCCGCTCGCTCGCCAGCTCTTCCAGGTCTACGAGCAGACCGGGAACGCCGTGCTGGCGCTGGAAGAGCGGCCGGAGAGCGAGGATATCTCCCGGTACGGGGTCGCCGCCGTCGAAGCCGGCTCCAGCCCGATCAAGGTGACCGGCCTGATCGAGAAGCCGCCGCGGGGCGAGGAGCCGTCGCGCTACATCTCCGTTGGCCGCTACCTGATCACCCCCGCCATCTTCGACGCGCTGGAAGAGGAGTACCGGGAGCACCAGACCGGTGAGTTCTACCTCACCAGCGCCTTCCACCGTGTGGCCGGTCACGGCAAGCTCAGCGGCTGCGTCTACGAAGGCGAGCGCCTCGACACCGGCGAGCCGCTCGGCTACTACGAGGCGATGATCCGCTACCTGCTGGAAGAGTGGGGCGACAGCGAGCAAGGCCAGGCCTTCCGCCGCTTCCTGCGCGAGCAGGTGGGCTGATCAGGACCGGACTTAAACGGAGATAAGGGGATGGCGGAGAGCTTCCGTCACTCCCCTTCCTTTTCCTCTTCTTGTGAGGGTGAGGGCTCCGGCTGCTCGCGAGTAACGACCGCCCTTCTCTCCTCGATCCAGTTGAGAACGGCGATGCTCCCTCGGTGGATCAGCATTCCGGCCACGAACATGGCCGTCGCCGCTACGAGTCCCTTCCAGAAGGGCCAGCGGAGGATCGAGGTAACAACCGTCGTTATTACCCCGGCCACAGCGCCGCAGAGGTAATCGTCGTTGTAACGGTCGTCCATTTTCGCTCCAGCGTGGACCGGACCCAGAGCACAGGTTCCTCGCGAAACATCGAGGTAGCGTTGCCGTGCCCATCCCCGGCGGCCCTATCGCTGCTCCCCCGGCTGACACGCCAGCTCTAGCCCGCGGACGAGTGGGAGATGTGGGGATGAGGGAGATCGGACCAGAATCCAGGTTCAGCGGCGCCGAAGAGTTGTGAACACCCCACGGGTTCCGCCCCACCGAGTTTCCTGGTTCCCATCCCCACATCCCCAATTCATCCCCACATCTCCTTTCTTACACCAGGAACCAACCGAACGTTAGTAGTTCGCGCCGCCGGCGTAGGGGGAGTCGCCGTAGGTGTAGATCGCGCCGTCCTTCTTCAGCAGGAAGTAGCTGTTGGTGCCGGAGCGCCCCCGGGCGATGCCGGCGAATTGGCCCGGCTCGTCCGCGCCGCCGCCGTAGCCGGCTGCTCCGAACGAGTAGATGGAGCCGTTGGCCCGCACCAGCCAGTAGCCGGAGGCGTCGGCCAGGGAGGCCATGCCGGCGAAGTCGTTCAGGCCCTGCCCGCCCATCGAGCCGTGGAACGGCGCGTTGAACGAGAAGATGCCACCGTCGGAGGCGTAGAGCCAGTAGCCGTTGCCCGGCGTGGCGACCATCCCCTTGACGTTGGTGATGCCGAAGCTGCCGGTGGAGCCGTGGAACGGGGCGTTGAACGAGAAGACGCCGCCGTCTTTCGCGACGGTCCAGTAGCCATTGCCGTCCGCGGTGGAGGCCATGCCGACCATCGGCTGGTTGAGCGGGGTTCCGCCCATGGAGCCGCGGAACGGCGCATTCCCGAAGCAGAAGATGCCGCCGTCGCTCGCCACCAGCCAGTAGCCGTCACCCTGCGGGCGCGCCGCGATGCCGACGATCGGCTGGTTCAGCGGCTGGCCGCCCATGGAGCCGTAGTAGGGCGCGTCTCCGAAGCAGAAGACGTAGCCTTCCGAGGAGACGATCCAGTAGCCGTTGCCGCTCGGGGTGCGCGCCATGCCGACCCGGTTCGGAATGGCGGCGGCGGAGGTGACCACCACCGCGTTCGCCACCAGGCGCTCGCTGCCGTCCTTGGGGCGGTTCTTGAGCGCCCCTCCCGCCCACAAGGTGGAGGAGCCGCCGCCGTCCAGGTTCAGCGCGTGCCGCACGTTGGCGTAATTCACCAGCGTCTGGCTCACTTCCGGCAGGCTCATCCCGGCGGAGGTGGAGGAGTAGTCGACCACCATCAGCAGGAAGCGGTTATCGTAGGTCCACGCTGCGGCGGTGCGGGCGTTGCGCCCCTGGTAGAACGAGTGGTTGGGGAAGCTGATCCGCACGCCGTTCTGGATCAGGTCCGGCCCGCTCGCCATGATGTTCGGGGTGCCGAGGCTCCCCCACCCGTTGGCCGGCTTCGGGATCAGGTTCACGCCGGCGGTGCCGTTCGGGCCGGCGTTCGACTGGGTGATCGCCTGCTGGTCGTGCACGTCCGGCTTGGTGCCGTTGATGACGCTCCCGTTCACCTTGAGGTACTGCACGGAGCCGGTGCCGTCGAAGAACTGGCCGTTCACGGCGCCGACCGCCCGCCCCGTCCCGGTGGCGAAGCCGCTGGTGGTGCGGCGCGAGCCCCCGGTGAGGTAGGGGAAGCGGACCACCACCTCCGGGTCGTTCAGGTTGGCGTCCAGGATGTAGACGTCCTGAGGCGCGCCGAAGAGCGAGTTGTAGTGGAACTTCTTGTACCAGACGCCCTGGCCTACTTTCGTGACCGTCACCGAGTCGGCGGCGGCCGGCACGGCGAAGCGGGGCAGGAAGAGCAGGGCGCACAGGAGCAGCAGGCAGCGCAGCAGCGAGCGGGGCACGCAGCGTCGCGTGGCACGGGTGTTCATGGGAGCCTCCGGGGAGACAGGCGAGGCCGGGCGCCTCGGAGCCGGAGAGCCGCGGGGAGGGGCGCCCGGGGACCCGGCTGCTGGCTTGGTCTACCGCCGGGCAGAGGCGGGATAAACGGTCGATTTACGAATGGTGGCCATTCGAGATCAGCGGCTCCGCGCGCCACTTGACCTGCTTCTCTTGAGATCTAAGGGGTACGCTGGAGCGATTGGCCGCTCTCGCCTCGGACTAAAGTCGAGGCTACACGGAGCGAAGCCCGGCCCCCGTACGGGGGCTATACCTGCGCGGGCTCAGCACTCCACTGGTAAACGTCAGTGACTTCCCGCAACCCCTTAGTCGCACACAGCGTCCATTTCATTTTCTTCAGGACGGACATGTGCGGAAGAAGAGTCTCGGTAGAAACGACGGTGGTCATTCCGGGGATTCAATCGCCTTCACGAGTCTAAGCCGTCGAGTAGACCCATCCGGTTACATGCCGGTTCGGAGCCCATGGCTGTTCCGCCGATAGGGATCCCCTGCCCAAGCTGACCTACCATCCGACGCCGCCGCGATCACTTTGTAAGGACGCACTTTGGGCAGCAGCTCTTGAGGTAGAGCCTGAGCCAACGCCGGATTGTCTAATCGGTAAGGTGGATCAATACCCGAGCTAGCAGTTGGCTACCAAACAAGAGCCGAACCGTCAATTGCGGGTCCTCAGATGAGCTTCAAGCCCTACCGGCTTTATCTCAAGAAACCGTGTATTGGGAAGACCATAGAGTTCGTACAGGAAAGGGTGAGTCGTCACGTTCATCACCCGCCCGGGAGTATTCGCTAGGCCGACTCGCTGAACGACCCACTCGGCGATCTGGGGTTGCTCCGCCATTGCTGGCGCTCGTCCGAGCTGCCCAAACCACGGTAACTGGGATGCGCTTCCGAGCGCCCAAGACGCCGCCTGGTTGATGTCTGCCTCCGTCTGGATACCAAGGGTGCCCTCAACGGTGAACTCCACCCACAGAACCTGATCGGGAGAGTCGGCGTAGATGTCGCAACGGATGGTAGTCCCAGTCACGTGCGTAGACTGTCCGGTGCTGCAGGACATAGTTGTCAGGCGACGCAGTCCGGAGAACTGCATTCCGAGGTACTGGCTGCACTTCTGTTCGATTGCACCTACCGTAATCCCAGGCAGGTAGTACGGCTGTGCAGCATTCGCTGCGGACACGGTGTCGACAGCCCCGAACGGTGGGATAGGCGGGGCGATTGACGGTGAGGAAGCAGCGTCCGGAATTGGCTCACGAAGCTCAGAGGGTTGTCGTTTCTGCTGCGTCCAGCTCTTGTCAAGATTCTCCCAATAGGCCATCTGATCGCGAAGCCGCTGCTCTTCGGTTGCAGACTGCTGAATTGACGGGCTTGGTCTTGAGGGTATTGCTACCGATTTCGGTTGCGCCGCGGCTTTCTGCACAGTTGATGGAGTAGCACAGCCCATCAAGCAGGCAACTACTAGGAGGGGAAAAGCGATGCGTAACAGCATTCAGTCCTCCGCACTGTCACACGGTCGGTCGCTAGGATTCTTGGTGGACGAGCGCCTGGCATCCTTCTTCAATCCAGGATTGAATGCTTTGACGCCGGAAACGCGCCATGGCTGCGCTCCTCGATAAGGAACCAGAAGATGAATCGCGAGTTGAGAGACGGCATGGGGCTCGTGCGGGGCTGTGCCATTGAGTACGCTCCAGCAGGTGTCGAGGTGCGTGATTGGAGAGAGGGCTCCAGCCTGGACTTCTGCCTTTGGGGAGTAGTAAACGGACGAGAACGCGCGCTCCTCGAAATGAGCTACGAGGACCTGACTGACTGCCCGGGCGGGGCGGCCGACACTAGCGGCGGTGATCTCCATTGGCCGAAGGTCCGCGCCTGGGTACGGCAAACGATGATCGATCTGGACCAGTAACTGCACTCTTCTGGTTGTGAGCAGTAGGGACCACTCCGTTTGGGGCGGCAACGACCTGCGCGGGTTGCTGGTTAACCCATGGGAGGAGCGTGCGATACACTACGGAGCGGCCGGTGAGGCTCCCAGTGTACAGAGTGGTAGGCGGAGTGAGCGAGAGAGCGTCAGAGGCGCCGGGGGCGCGGCGGAGCCGGGTGGTGGAGGCGTCGCCGGTCTACTACGGTTGGGTGATCCTGATCGCCGCCACCGTCGGCATGGTCATGACGATCCCGGGGCAGACGGTCGGCGTTTCCGCCTTCGTCGACTCAATCATCGCCGATCTCGGGATGCCGCGGTCGCAGGTCTCGCTGCTTTACAGCGTGGGCACGCTGGCGGGGTCGCTCGCGATGCCGTGGGTGGGGCGCTGGGTCGACCTCCGCGGGCCGCGCCTTGCCGTCGGCGTGATTGCCGCCGGGCTCACGCTCGCTTGCCTGGGGATGAGCCGGATCTCGGGTCCGCTCACGCTGCTGCTGGGGTTCACCGCGCTGCGAGGCTTCGGGCAGGGCGCGCTGGGGCTGGTGAGCCTGCACGTGGTGAACCTCTGGTTCGTGCGGAAGCGCGGTCTCGCGGTGGGGCTCACCGGCATCGGCTTCGCCGTCGCCGGGGCGCTCTTTCCCAACGCGGCGCAGTCGCTCATCGCGGAGCACGGCTGGCGGACCTCCTACGTGGTGCTCGGGATCCTGGTTGCCGCCACCATCCTGCCGCTCGGCACGGCGCTCTTCCGGGAGCGCCCGGAGAGCTTCGGCCTGCTGCCGGACGGCGGCTCCGCGGACCCGAAGGCCGAAGCCGCCCCGGCGGAAGAGGAGTGGACGCTTCCGGAGGCGCGCCGCACCGCCATGTTCTGGCTGCTGATCGTCGGCAGCCTGCTCCCGGCGGCGCTGGTGACCGGTCTCACGTTCCACCACTTCTCCATCATGCAGCGGAACGGGCTGGACCAGGGCGCCGCGGCGACCGTCTTCGTCCCGCTCGCCGTCGTCTCCGCGCTGAGCAACCTGTTGAGCGGGATCGTGCTGGACCGGGTGCAGCCGCGGTACGTCTTGGCGGCGGGCCAGGCGCTCCTGGCGGTCTCGCTGCTCGTCGCGCCGCGCGTCGAGGGCCTGGGGAGCGCCTACCTGTACGGCACGGTCCTGGGCGTGACGCAGGGAATGCAGGGGGCGGTCGGCGGCACCGCGTGGGCGCACTACTTCGGCCGCACCCACTACGGGGCGATCCGCGGATTCGCTTTCTCCATCATGGTCGGGAGCTCCGCGTTCGGCCCGCTCCCGTTCGCCTGGGGGTTGGAGACGTTCGGCAGCTACGCCCCGGTCCTCACCGCCTCCGCGCTGCTTCCGGTGGCGGCAACGGTCTGGGCCTTCTTCGTCCCGGAGCCGCGCCGCGCTCCCACCGCCGCAGAGTAGCCGCCCGCGGGGTTGATTGTTGCCAGGTTGCAGGTTGGCAGGTTTCAGGTTTGGAACCCTGGCCGGCGGGAAGCTGCCCTGCCAACCTGCAACAAACGGCTCCTCCGGGGCAGACTCCTCTCCAGTTCAGGCTGGCTCCGCCCATAATCCGCGGTTAGGTGTCGGTGGCCGGGCGAGGTCCGGCCGGGAAGATCAGCGTGCCGAACGGGAGAGAAGTACTGTGACGAGCTTACCCCTCGAGAGCGTCCACCCCAACCCCAACCAGCCCCGGAAGTTCTTCGATCCGTCCGCGCTGGAGGAATTGGCGGCTTCGATCCGCGAGCGCGGCGTGATGGAGCCGATCATCGTGCGGCCGAAGGACGGCCGGTACGAAATCGTGGCGGGCGAGCGCCGGTATCGCGCCAGCAAGCTGGCCGGGATGGAGACGATTCCGGCGATCGTCCGGGAGCTCACCGACGAGGAGGCGATGGCCGACTCCCTGCTGGAGAACTTCCAGCGGGAGGACCTGACGGTGATGGAGAAGGCGCACGCCATCAAGGGCCTGCTCGACTACATGTCGATGGACCAGTGCGCCAAGAGCCTGGGCTGCAGCGCCAGCACCCTGCGGCGCCACCTGGAGTTGCTCGATCTCCCTCCCGCGGTCCAGCAGGAGCTCTCCTACCCGCCCGGCAAGCAGCAGCAGCACCTGGTGACGGAAGGGCACGCGCGCTCCCTGCGGGCGATGAACCACGATTACGGCACGCAGATCCGCATCCTGGACAAGATCAAGCGGGAGAAGCTCTCCGTCGACGAGACCGACCGGCTGATCGAGGCGATCGAGAAGGCGCCGGAGCGGAAAGAGGCGTTCCTCCGCATCTCCCTCGACGCCGCCGAAGAGATCCTGAAGCGCAGCGGCGTGAAACTGGAGCGGCGCAAGAACTTCAAGCGCAGGACCGCCGCGGAGTACCTGGAGAGCTTCCAGAAGACCTCCACCACCCTGAGCCACCTCCTGGACGACGAGGTGACCCGCTACCTCAACTTCGAGCAGCTCAACCAGCTCCTCGCCAGCGGGACCACGCTGCTGGAAGACCTGCAGGAGTTCATCCGCGCCTGCCGGAAGGACCTGATCGCGCAGGACTACGGCTTTATGGAGACCTACGTCTTCTGCGGCCTCTGCGGGCGGCGGGAGCTGGTGGGCAGCGGCAAGTGCAGCGTCTGCGGCAGCATCCTGAAGCGCTGCGCCGACTGCGGCCACTACGACTCCACCTATCAGCAGTGCTCCTTCCACGGCTACTACATCTACACCACCGAAGCGGAGATGCCGCTGGACGACAGCCAGAGCGTCTCCTGCCAGGAGTACAAGCCGCGCGTGGAAGTGAAACACAAGGCGTTCGTCTGAGTATCCGTGGAGCCTGGTCCGCTTTGCGCCGTTGAGTGGGCGAGTGGGCGCAAGGGAGAGTGGGAGAAACCGCCCCCATGAGGGGTGATCTCTTGGCGCAGAGCACAACGATTCCGGAGCGCCTTCGAGTAAGAGTAGGAGAACGAGTAGGAGTAGGAGTGCCCGTACCGGGAGGTTCGGATTCATCCCTCATCCTTCCGCCCTCATCCCTCCACCTTGCCCCCACTCAGTCTGAGCTGCGGGCGCGGTATCGCGCCACGTGCCGGCGCACCAGGCCGCGGGCGATCAGGAGCCGCTGGTGCGTCCGCTGCAGCAGGCCGGGCCGGCTTAGCAGGTAGAGCGTCTCCGTCACCGCGATGGAGGCGGAGAGCCAGATCGCCCCGGAGATGAAGCCGGCGAGCACGTCGCTCGGGTAGTGCGCGCCGAGGTAGACGCGGCTGTAGCCGGTCCCGAGCACGAGTACCGCCGCGATCACCGGGGCGAGCACTCCTACCCACCAGCGCCTCGTGAGCCGCCAGAGCAGGTAGGCGCACATCCCGTAGAGCAGCACGGACGAGGCGGAGTGTCCGCTGGGAAAGCTATAGCCCGGCTCGTGTACCAGCGCCCAGGGGCCCGCCGGGCGCACGCGCTGGAAGTAGAGCTTGGCGATCCCGACTCCCGCTCCCGCCAGCAGCACCGCGGTGCCCACCCCCGCCGCCTCGAAGCGCCGGCCGCTCCGCCAGAGCAGCCCCATCACCAGCGCCGCGGCCAGGGCTACCAGCCAGAGGCTCTGCAGGTTCAGGATGGCGGTGAGGGCACGCAGTGCCGGCTCCCAGCTCACCGGCGTCCGCTCCCGCACCAGCCGCAGGAGCAGGAGGTCGATCCCGAACGGATCGTGTCCCACTGCCTCGTGCAGGGCGAGGAGCGCCTGGCCGCTGGCCACGAGGGAGATCACCCCGACCAGCGCCAGGCCGATTACCGGCAGCCACCTTTCCAGCCGCTCCATAGCGCCGTTGTTCCCGGAATCGCCGGATTCACTCGGCATATCTCCGCAGTGCGTGGGGTATACCCGGCCTATGCAGGACCAGAATCTTCTCTCGATGACGGAGGCCGCCCAGCGCAAGGGCGTGCCGGTGGCGGACGTACAGAAGGCGGTCGAGGCGGGCGAGCTGCCCGCGCGGTACCAGAGCGGCGCCCCGTTCTTGAGGCCGGAAGACGTGGAAGCGTGGGTGCCGCACATGAAGACGGCGGCCGGCTCCGACTTCACCGACGAGGAAGCCGCGGACTACCTTCGCACGCCGGGATAGCGTTTCGGGTTAGCAGGTTGGCAGGTTGGCAGGTTACGCTCATCGCGGGACGGCGGAAGCCTGCTAACCTGGGGGCCTTGGGGCTGCCTCGTGGCGAGAACGCGCCGGAAGGCCGAGGGTCGCCAGCGAGCAGGAGCAAGAGTAGGAGCAGGACCTTCCGCCTACGCAGGGTTCGGATTCATCCCTCATCCTTCATCCCCCATCCTTTGAAGCTCGGCGTCAGCACCTCGCGGGGGTTGCGTACCATGAGGCGCTGGACGTCCTCCTCCGTGCCGCCGGCCTGGCGGAGGGCGGGGATAAAGCGGGTGAAGAGGGTGTCGAACGGGCGGAAGGTGCCGCCGTTCGGCTCGCCGACCTGGTACCAGCCGGCGTCGTGCGAGACGAGCGCGCGGTGGAGCAGCCCCGCTTCCTTCAGGCTCATCACCAGCTCTACGTGCCGGACGACGCTGTCCGGAGCGATGCCGTCGAGCTCGACCCAGGCGCCGCGCCGGGCCGCTTCGCGGTGCAGCGCCGCGTCCGGCTCTCCCTGCGCGTGGACCCAGACGAACGCCTCCGCCGCGACTCCTTCCTTACGCAGGAGATCGAGCGCTTCCAGGGCCGCGGCGCCGGAGCCGGTGTGCTGGTGGATTCGGAGACCGGTCGCGCGGTGGGTGAGGGCGGCGGCGCGGACCAGCTTCCGGTTCACTTCCGGCAGCGGAGCGCCGTCGACGCCGATCTTGAGGAAGGCGGGCCGGATGCCGGTCCCGTCGATGCCGTGCCGCGCCTCGTCGATCCAGCGCGCGGCAAGCTGCTCGGCCGATTCCGTCCGCGCGTGCGCCGGCAGGTACTTGCCGCCCGCCGCGCCGTAGTAGCCGGTGTTGGTGAGAAGGTGGAGGCCGGAGGCCTCGGAAAGGCGGCGGAGCAGCTTCGGGTCTCGGCCGAGGTAGGCCGGCGTGCACTCCACCAGCGTGCGGCAGCCGAGCTCCCGGACCGCCTTCAGGTGCGGGAGGACGACGCGGAACGCTTCGTCGGAGTCATACCGGTCCCGGGAGACGCGGTCCGCGCCGATGAAGTCGACCAGCACGTGTTCGTGCATCAGCACCGTGCCGAGCGCTTCCGGCGCCACCTCGCCGGTTACGGTCCGGATCCGCGCCGCCCCGGCCGAGCCCGAGCGTCCCGCCAGCGACGCCAGCGCGCCCAGGCCCGCGGCGAGCACCGTCCTGCGATCCACCGCGTCTCTCATCTCCCCCGTCCCCCTCTCCTTTGATGCCACTTCCGCACCGGATCGGGCGAACCCTGCGCGGGGAGTGGAGCTCCGCGGGGGTGAGGGACAGCGCCCTGCGAGGAGAACCGGTCGCACCCGCCGAACGGCCTGCCGGCAGCCCGGGCACCACGCCTTCGACCCGGCTCCGGAGACCGAGATGCCCTTTTCCCGAATCGTCTTCTCTACCGCCCGGGTGGCGGCGCTCTTCTGCGCCGGGGCGCTGCTGGCCGCGGCGCCGGGCGCGCAGGCCCTCCAGCGCGCCGCGGGGAAGCCCAGCAAGATGCTCGTCTACATCGGAACCTACTCGCAGCGCGGCAGCAAGGGGATCTACACCTTCCAGCTCGATCCCGCCACCGGCCGCCTGACGCCGGTCAATACGCCGGCGGAGACGCGGAACCCGTCGTTCCTGGCGCTGCACCCGAACGGGAAGTACCTCTACGCGGTGAACGAGGTAGAGGACTTCGGCGGCGCCCGCGCCGGGGCGATGAGCGCCTTTGCGATCGATCCGCAGACCGGCGCGCTCACCTTCCTGAACCAGCGCACCTCCCGCGGCGGCGCGCCGTGCCACCTGACGATCGACCGCGCCGGGCGGCACGCGCTGGTGGCGAACTACAGCGGCGGCAGCGTGGCGGTGCTCCCGATCGGGGCGGACGGCCGTCTCGGCGAGCCGAGCGACTTCGAGCAGCACGAGGGGAAGAGCGTGAACCCCCAGCGGCAGGAAGCGCCGCACGCGCACTCGATCAACCTCGACCGTGAGAACCGCCGCGCGTTCGCCGCCGACCTGGGGCTCGACCGGATTGTGATCTACCGGTACGACGGCCGGAACGGCACGCTCACCCCGGGCGAGCCGGCGTTCGCGGCGGTCGCGCCCGGCTCGGGACCGCGCCACTTCGCGTTCCATCCGAGCGGCCGCTACGCCTACGTGATCAACGAGATGCTCTCCACCGTCACCGCTTTCCGGTACGACTCCGGACGCGGGCAGCTGGAGAGCCTCCAGACGCTCAGCACGCTTCCGGACGGGTTCCAGGGCAACAGCTCCACGGCGGAAGTGCAGGTGCATCCGAACGGGAAGCTCCTCTACGGCTCCAACCGCGGGCACAACAGCCTGGCGATCTACCGGATCGACGAGCGGACCGGTCGC
Source organism: Armatimonadota bacterium (assembly GCA_046292385.1). GTDB lineage: Bacteria > Armatimonadota > SYMT01 > SYMT01 > SYMT01 > JBKBRF01. The sequence goes on from JBKBRF010000028.1 coordinate 13,874, forward strand.
CTGACGCTGGTGGGGCACCAGCCGACCGGAGGCAAGACGCCGCGCAACTTCGGCATCGATCCGAGCGGCACTTTCCTGATCGCCGCCAACCAGGATTCCGACACGCTGGTCGTGTTCCGGATCGATCCGGAGAGCGGCCGCCTCACGCAGGTGGGGGACCCGGTGGCGGTGCCGATGCCGGTCTGCGTGAAGTTCCTGCCGCGGGACTAGTATAGGACGGGTCGTCTGGAGAGGCTATCCCGCCTGCTTCTCTTGCGGCGGGAGGAGCTCCTCCAGGTACTCGGTGACCTTCTTCGCCTCTTCGCCGCCCTGGCGGGCGTGGACGACCAGCGGGATGCCGTGCGGGCCTTTCGAGTGGAGGAGGTCGGGCCGCGCCTTCAGGGCGGCCTGCACCACCTCCAGGTCGCCGAGCATCGCGGCGGCGAAGAGGTCGAGCCGGGCGCCCTTCTCCAGCAGGAAGAGCGCGATCTCCCGGCGGCCGGTGTGAGAGGCCGCACCGAGGGCGCTCTCGAAGTCGCCGCCGCCCCAGTCCCAGGTGGCGTTCAGCAGGCCCGGAGTCTCCGCCAGCAGCTCCTTCACCCGATCGAGATCCCGGTGCGCCACCCGTACGAACTCCTGGACCTTCGCCGGGTCGAGCGGGGCGGGCCGCTCCCGGCGCGGCTGCGCGGGCTGCGCGCCTTCCTGGGCGGCGGCGGCTCCGCCCAGGAGCGCGGCGGCTCCGAGCGAGGTGCGGGCGAAGATCGCGCGGCGGGTGAGCGACAGCTTCATGGAGGATCCTCTCGACAGTACGGAGCCGCGGCCGCACGGAACGACCGCGGCTCCGTACTACATTACCAGGGTCCTGCCCGGAAGCCTCTGCGCCCCTACCGCGGTCGTCCATCCGGCAGCGAGGTGGGCAGCCAGTCGAAGGTCGGCAGCCAGGTGCCGTCCGCCCTGCGGGCGCCGCGGGGGTTGGCCGGCTCGCCGCGCAGGGTGGTTCCGGCGGCGCGGACCGCCAGCACGACGATCCCCTCGTCGGCGAGGGGGCGGACTTCCCCGCGGTCGGAGCGGCCGTTGCCGTTCCGGTCCCGCCACACGGCGAGCCCCCGCAGCTCCGGCCCGGAGAGCTGGCCGTCCGCGTCGTCATCCAGCGCCGCCAGCGGCTCGTAGCCGTCCTTCCAGAACATAGACCAGGTGAACGACCCGAAGAGCTGCCGGCCCGACTCGATCCGCCCGCTGCCCTCCGGATCCCAGACCAGGATGGCCGTGTCCGGCCGCACCCACGGCCACCGCCGGGACGATCCGTCCCCCGCCAGGTCGAAGCGGGTGGTGCGCTCCGCGGCGAGGAGCTGGTCCAGGCTCCCTCCCGGCTCCGCTCCGATCAGGATCGGCGTCACCACGCGCGGACGGCTCTTCAGCTCGGCGACCGTCTTTTTCACTTTCTCGAGCTCGCGCTTCTGCGCGTCGGTGAGCTTGCGGTCCGCCAGTACGCGTATGATCCCCTCGCCGGCCTCCAGGCTGATCACGCTGTCGGCCCGCGGACCGATGCTCCCCTCGCGCAGGTCCGTCTCGACGGTGAGCGCGTAGGCCTTGCGGTAGGCGTCGAGCGCCTTCTCTCTCCAGAGCGCGGGGCTGGTGGGCTGATCGGCGGGAAGGTACGGAATCCGCGCCTTGTCCGCGAACGCCGCACCGTGCTCCAGCATCCACCCGAGGCTCATCCAATGGAGACCGGCCTTCGGCTCGAGCTCCGTCGCCCGGTGGTAGTGGCGCAGGGAGGCCTCCAGGTGGCGGAGCGCCGCGGGTGTGGGAGACTGCGGCGGCTGGACCTGGAGCGAGGAGAACGGCGGGAAGCGCGGGAGCTGCTCCGCCTTCTCGATCCGGTCCGGGGGCGGGGTGACCAGCACCTCCTCCGCCTCCTGGGAGAAGCCCAGGCTGTGCAGCCGTCCCAGCAGGTACTGCGCGGAGGCGTCTTTCGGCTGTGCCGCCGCGTACCGGCCCACGTTCTCCAGCAGCCGCGGCAGCGGCACCTCGCGCCAGCCGCCCGCAAATCGCGCGACGGCCGGTACCGCTGCGAGGGCGGCGCTCAGCCCTAACAACAGGCAGACCGACCGGCTCACTCGTCCTCTGTGCATCGCATTCACTCCTTCCCCTTCGCATCCGCTGTCGCTTCGACGCGAATCATCCCCCCAGGTTACACTCGCCGCACCCGCTCTCCGAATAAGCCCTTGCCTGCCAGCCTGGCCTGGGGTATGATGCCAGACTGAGTAGGGACCGGCCATTCGGGGAACAGGGAAGCGGCCGGGAAAGGAATCATCCATGCCAGGTAGGGGCTTCGATGACCGGGACCGTGCGTCGATGGCCGGCAAGAAGGGCGCGGAGACGCTGAAAGAGCGCTTCGGCCGCGACCACTTCGTCAGCATGGGCAAGGTGGGCGGCGCGGCGAACCGCGAGAAGCACGGCAAGGACCACTTCCGCGAGCTGGGCCGGCGGGGCGGGCAGATCCGCTGGGAGCGCGAGCGGGCGCGCAAGGCCGCCGAGGCGGCGGAGCAAGCGGAGCAGACCGGCTAGAGATAAAGTTTTAGTAAAGCTTTAGAGCTCACGCCCGCCTCAGAGTGGCTAAGTGCCGGCCGCTTGCCATACAATGAAGGTGGATTTGATGCTCCGGCGAGCGCTGGCCCGGCCACCTCGGCTCGGAGTCCCTGCGTGAGCTGCTTGTGCGCGGCACCGCGCCGGGCCGGTGAGCCCGGCGTGGTGGGCCGTGCGGAATATCTACCTGCAACGACAGGAAGTGCCAATGGTGTCCCCTTCCGCTTTGCGGTTGGGGGTTTTCTTTTGTACCGCTGCGCTTTGCTTTCGTGGCGAGAGGCAGCGTCGCGGTTGTCTACTCCGATGCGTGCCTTTTACTCGCCGGACGGCAGCGTCGATACCGCGGGTCCGACCCCGCGCCCTCGTTCCGGGATGCAGCCCTCCCGCGACGGTTGCCCTCCACGGCCTTTTCACACTCCGCTGCGCTCCGTTAGCAGGCCGCTGCGGGAGTGCAATTCGGAAAGCTCTTCCCGCGCCGCAGCCGCGGATCTTTTCAGGATGGCGATTCACGGGCTGCATCCCGGCCCTTCGAGCGAGCCCCCCTTCGCCAAGGGGGGCTCACAGGTGGCGCCCTTCGCCCCGGCCTGCGGCCGGGTCTCCGGACGCCGCTGGTTTCTGGCTGCTGACCGAGTGCTACTGGGATCAGTCATGGCCTTCTTTTGCTGCCCAGGCTCCAACTACCCGGTTTGCAAAGTGCGGTATGCTCCTGGTGCAGGCGCTCTCCTGCTGCTGGGGGGATCCGCTCTATGTCCGCACTCATCCGGGAAAAGCTGGCCCAGGCGGCCGGGCTCGTCGCCGCGTCGGGAGTCGACGCGTGGCTGACGTTCGACCGGGAGACGGCGGACGGGGGTGACCCGGTGCTGCCGCTCATCCTGGAAGGCGGGCTCACCTGGCAGAGCGCGCTGCTGGTGACGCGCACCGGGCGGAGGATCGCCCTCGTCGGGTCGTACGACGCCGATCCGCTCCGCGCCTGCGGCGACTGGGATGAGGTGCTCCCCTACGTGGAGGGGATCCGCGAGCCGCTCTTGCGGGTGCTGGACGAGGCGACACGCGGGCGGCTGGAGCGGCCGCGGCTCGCCGTCAACTTCTCGACGGACGACGTGAAGGCGGACGGCCTCTCCCACGGGATGTTCCTGCTGCTGGAGGGGATGCTCCGCGGCACCCGGTTCGAGGGGACCCTGGAGAGCGCGCAGGAGATCGTGACGGCGCTGCGCTCCCGCAAGACCCCCGCCGAGATCGCGCGGATGCGCGGCGCCATCCGGGAGACGGAGCGGATCTTCGCGGAGGTACCGGCTCTCGCGGCGCGCGGAGGGTCGGAGCGGGAGCTGTTCGAGGCGATCCAGGCGCGGGTCGACTCCCGCGGCCTCGGCTACGGCTGGGACCGCGCGGGAAACCCGATCGTCAACAGCGGTCCGCACTCGATGCTCGGGCACGGCGTGCCGTCCGCGGAGATCCGGATCGAGCCGGGGCACGTGCTGCACCTCGACCTCGGCGTGATCTCGGCGGGCTACAGCTCGGATATCCAGCGCTGCTGGTACGTCGCGGCGCCCGGGGAGACCGACATCCCTCCTGAGGTGACCCGGGCGCTGGAGGCGGTGACCGGCGCCATCACCGCGGGCTCGGACGCGCTGCGTCCGGGAGTGCCGGGGTGGCGAGTCGACGCCGCCGCGCGCGACTTCCTGCTGGCGCAGGGGTACCCGGACTTCCAGCACGCCTTCGGGCACCAGGTCGGCCGCGCGGCGCACGACGGCGGCGCGATCCTGGGGCCGCACTGGGAGCGGTACGGCCGCACGCCGCACCTGCCCGCGGAGCCGGGCCACGTCTACACCCTGGAGCTCGGCGTGGTGGTGCCGGGCCGGGGCTATCTGGGCGTGGAAGAGATGGTCCGCGTCACCGACACCGGAATCGAGTGGCTGACCGAGCGCCAGCTCGAGCTGCCGGTGATCGTCTCGGAGTGGCAACGATGAACCGGATCGCAACCTACCTCACGGGCCTGGCGGCGCTCACCCTGGCCGCGTCGCCCGCCCTCTCCGCCCGGGAGGCGCGGCCGTTGACGCTGCGGGACGCCTCGCCCGCGGAGGCGGCGCGGGAGCTGGGGAGGGCGCTCGGGACGGCGGTCGAGATCCGGGGCGGCGCCCGCCGCACGCTCAGCCTGGAGCTGCCCGGCGGCGCTCCCTCGCGCACGCTCGCCGCGTTCACCGCCCGGCTCGGCGGTACCTGGAAGCCGAAGCTGGTGGTGCGCGCGGGACGGATGGAGCAGCCGGAGGAGTCGCCGGAGCTGGAGAAGACGCTGGCCATTGGATTCCAGGACGTCAGCGCCGCCCGCGCCTTCGCCACCGTGGCACGGGAGCTGAAGGCGGAGCTGGAGCTGCGGGACGAGCTGGAGGTGCCGGTCTCGCTGGTGGCGGTCAACGTGCCGGCGCACGTGGTGCTCGACCGCCTCTGCGCCGCCGTCGAGGCGAGCTGGTCGTTGGTCTACGTCATCGAGCTGCCGGACGCGCCCGTGCCGCCGGTGGTGCCGCGCGTGGAGCCGGAGCCGGCGCCGGTGGAGACTCCCCGCGCGGAGCCGGAGAAGCCGGCGCCGCCACCCGGCACAGCCCCGGAGACGCCGAAGCCGAGGGAGCCGGAGCCGCCCGCGGTGACCCCGCTCGTGCTGCGGAATGCGCTGCGGGAGGCGCTGAAGCGGGTCGTGATCGCCGCGCCCGACGCGCGCCCGGAGGCGGTGCGGGAGTTCGGGCGCTTCGGGGAGGAGCTGGTGAAGCACCTCGACGCGATGCCCGCGGCGCAGCGGCGCGACTGTGTCCGCTTCCTCCTCCCCGCCGTTACCCCCTGGCGGCGCCTCTACGCCGGCCTCGCCCCCACGGTGAAGGAGCAGCTCTCCCCGGTGACGGAGCTGCTGGACCGCCACATCCCGCTCCGCTGAGAAGCGCGTCACGCCGGAAGCAGTGATCCGGCGGCTCCATCTCGAACAGGGGGACGAGCGCACTGGTGGGCTCTCCCGTTCGAGATGGAAACGCGCATGAAGCTGCTGACCTTCGCCCTCTCCCTCGCTTCCGTTCTGATCCTGGCCGGCGCCGCGCGCGCCGAGGAGCCGCAGACGCTGCAGGTCTGGCCGGGCCGCCCGCCGGGTGAGACGGCGGAGCTGGAGCCGGAGCGAGACCTCACGAAAGATTCGGATAACCAGGTTGCCGGCCGGCGGCTGATCCGCCTCGGCAACGTCTCCACGCCTACCCTGACCCTCTACCGCCCGCCGAAGGAGAAGGACACCGGTGCCTCGGTGGTGATTGCCCCGGGCGGCGCTTACCACATCCTGGCGCTCGACCTGGAGGGCGAAGAGGTGGCGGAGTGGCTGAACGGCCTCGGCGTGACCGGCATCGTCCTGAAGTACCGCGTGCCGCGCCGCCCCGGGCAGCCGGGCGACCAGCCCCCGATCGGCCCGCTGCAGGACGCCCAGCGGGCGGTCAGCCTGGTGCGCAGCAAGGCGAAGGAGTGGAATCTCGACCCCAACCGCATCGGCATGCTCGGCTTCTCCGCGGGCGGCCACCTCGCCGCGGCGGCGGGGACAAGCTGGGACAAGCGCGCCTACGATGCGGTTGACGACGTCGACAAGGTCTCCTGCCGGCCCGACTTCCTGGTGCTGATCTACCCGGCCTACCTCACCAACCGGGAGGGGACGGCGCTCCGGGAGGACATCCGCGTGAGTAAGGAGACCCCGCGCACCTTCCTGGCGCACGCCGCGGACGATCCGGTCACCGTCTTCAGCAGCATCGAGTTCTTCCGCGCGCTGAAGCAAGCGGGCGTGCCGGCGGACCTCCACGTCTATTCCACCGGCGGCCACGGCTACGGCCTCCGCAAGACAGAGGAGCCGGTCACCACCTGGCCCGCCCGCTGCGAGGAGTGGATGCGCAAGGCGGGACTGCTGAAGAAGAACTGAGGGGGGAGGTCGAGGGATGAAGGATGAGGGATGAGGGATGAAGCCGGACCTTCCGCGCGCGGAGGGTCTTGCTCCTGCTCCTGCTCGCTGGCGACGCCCGGGGCTCCGGCACGTTCTCGTGAGCTCGAGCGCCGCAGGGTGACTGCCGATACGGACGCCGGGCCCTGAAGGACCCGGCTGTCTCTTTCCTCTGGAAGCACCCTGAAGGGCGCTGAGAGGGGACGGCCTCTTGCCGGTGGGTTCTCCCACTCTCCCATGCGCCCACTCCCCTACTCAGTCCGTCAATCGTGCCGGAAATAGGCGCAGCAGCGGGCGCAGACGGGGTACGGGCCGGCGCCGGCGAGGCGCTGGCGGTGGGCGCGGAACGAGTCGCTGTTCCAGATCTCCTCGAAGCTCTGCTCCCGCAGGTTGCCGCAAACCAGCTCGAAGCAGGGGGAGACGTCGCCATTGGGGAGGATGTCGGTACTGATCCAGGCGCAGTCCGGGGTGCGCTGGAGCACGAACCGCTCCGGCTCCGCGTAGTAGATGCGAAGCTGCTCCCGGTCGAGCTCCGGATAGAAGTGGATCGGCAGGCCGAAGTCTTCCCGCCGCAGCCGCTGCATCGTTTCGAAGAGCGCGTCGGTGTCGATCCCCTCGGTGGCGGTGCCGCCGATCCGCCCGTACTCCAGCGGGAAGCAGTCGCCCCAGCGGGCGTTGTGGGCGTCGACCATCTGCCGCGTCAGGAACCAGAAGTGCTGGAAGTTGAGCGCCAGCGCCCCGAACTCCCGCGCCAGCCGGGCGACCTCCGCCGCGCTCTCGTAGGTGTGCCCGGTGAGGGCGGCGTTGATCAGCAGCTCGGGAGAGGCGCTCCGGCGGGCATCCCGCAGCTCCAGCAGCCGCCGCGCTCCCCGGCGGGCGCGCTCGAAGGTCCCTTCCACGCCGCGCACGGCGTCGTGGACCTCCCGCGGGCCGTCGAGGGAGAGGATCACCAGGTCGGGCGGCGCCGGGGCCAGCTCCTCGGCGCGCCGTTCCAGCAGCGTGCCGTTGGTGGTGAGGACGCAGATCATCCCGCGCTGCTTGACGCGGGCGATCAGCTCCGGCAGGTGCGGGTAGATCAGCGGCTCGCCGCCGGTGAGGCAGACGTAGGGGCGGTACGGCGCCAGCTCGTCGATGATGCGCAGCCAGTCGTCCCGCTCCAGCCAGTCCCGCTTGCCGAAGACGTCGCCGTTCGCCACGAAGCGGCAGAACTCGCAGCGGAGGTTGCAGCGGAGGGTCGGCTTGAGCGAGACGAACCGGGGCGCGCGGCTCCGCCCGTCCGCCCGCCGGCGCTCCAGCGGCAGCGTGGCGGAGCGGAGCCGGTTGCGCACGTACCAGACGATCAGCTCCGGGTGCTGCGCGGCGATGCGCGCCCCGGCCCGCGCCCAATTCCGAAGGACCACTGAGCCTGCTTTTCGGAGAGTCGGTTCGAGAGTGGGTGCCGTGTGATTCCGAACCAGAGTAAGAGTAGGAGTAAGAGAACGAGTAGGAGTAGTTGTGCACGGGTGGCGCCGCCGGCCCGGCACAGACCTACACCCTAAACGCTACCCCTTACACCCTAATCCGTCACCCCCGCCAACCCCGGCAGCAGCGGCTCTTCGGCGCCGGAGGGGCGAACCGTGCCTACCAGGTAGGCCAGGGTCGGCGCCAGGCAGGCGGGATTGACCGGCTTGCTGTAGACCCCGGGCCGCACCCCGAAGCCGCAGAGCAGCATCGGCACGTGGGCGTCGTAGGCGAACGGGTTTCCGTGCGAGGTGCCGGTGCCGGTGGCGGCAGAGCCGGGCAGCCAGTGCGGATCCAGGACCACGATGACGTCGCCGGAGCGACTGGGGTGGACCCCGCGCCCGATCCGCCGTCCGTACTCGGTGTTCGGGAGCGCGCCGGAGAGCGCGGCCTGGCGGCCGACGGCGAAGAAGACTCCCCGCACCGGCAGGACCGCTTCCGCGGCGATCTCCTGCGCGCGGCTGCGCGGCACCTGCGGGAACGCCGCCAACGCGCGCGGGCTGAAGTAGAGCTCGCCGTTCTCCGAGCTGGCGATCCAGTCGGCAGCGCCGATCTGCGCGTCGAGCGCCTTCTCCGCCGCGGCGGCGATGTCCCGCCCGATGGCGCGGGAGGCCGGCACGCCCGACTTCGCCTGCAGCTCCGGCACGCTCGCCACGCCGTGGTCCGCGGAGAGGGCGAAGGTGACGCGGGAGAGGCCGCCGGGGACCGCGCGGTTCAGGAAGCGGAGGAACTCGGCGAGCATGCGGTCGGTCTGGACGGAGATGTCGAGCACCTCGGCGCTGTCCGGGCCGAACCGGTGTCCCACGTAGTCGTTGCAGGCGAGGTTCAGGCTCAGGATGTCCGGGATCTCGTCCTGCCCGAGCTGTTCCGCCTTCACCGCCTCCCGCGCGCTCTGGAAGACGTAGTCGTTGCCCGCGGGGCTCACCGTGAACGGCCCATAGCTGCTGCCGCCGAGGTTGTGGCTGAAGGTCGGCGCCTTACCGTCGGTCGGCCAGACCCGGCGCAGGGCGGCGGAGTCGACCGAGGGAACCCACGGCTCGCGGCGCAGGGAGTCCGGCAGCTTGCGGTCGTTCAGGGCGGTCACCCACCCCGGCAGGCGCCCGCTCGGGCAGTAGGCGGAGCTCGAGATCCAGGCGCCGGTGTCCTCATCGAACCAGAGCACCGTATCGGCGCGGTGCCCCGCCAGGAGGATCGAGCCGCGGTCCTTGAGGGAGAGCGCGACCGTTTTCGACCGCCCGCCGGTCGCCAGCTCCAGCTCGTCGCCGACGGTGGTCGTCAGCAGGTTCGCGGCCGACATCGGCGTCTCGCGGCTGCCGGGGAGCGCGCCGACCACCTTGCTGTTCGGGTCGTCGACGCAGTAGACCGACTTCCCGGTCTGGGCGTTCCACCAGGCGTTGCCGACGATGCCGCTCAGGCCCGGCTGCGCGCCGGTGCCAAGGGTGGCGTGGCCGGGGCCGGTGGCGGTGCGATGGTAGGCGAAGCGGCAGTCCGGATACCAGGCGCCGCGGCTCATCAGGTAGCGGAATCCGCCCACGCCGTCCCGGCTTTTCGGCGGCAGGTAGAGATCGCCGAAGCGCTGGAGGTAGTCGGCGCGGAACTGGTCGATCGAGAGCACCACCACCAGGCGGGGACGCTCGACCGCGGCGTCGGCACTCCAGGCCGGTGCGGTGGGGGTACCGGCCAGAGCACAGGCCACAGCGCCGGCGAGCGCGAGGAGGGGACGGGTGAGGCGGGAGAACATGAGAGCGGGAATTCCTTCGCGGGCGGAAGGCTCCGTCGGAGCCAGGGTTACCCCAGGGATTAGTCTACCGTCCGGCCGCCGCGAAAGGCTTAAAACCAACTGAATCGCCCGGGAAGCAAGCGTGAACGGTGGGGAGACCGGCAACGAGAGATGGAACTCGACCTGAGCGAGGTGGGAGCGGCGAGGTGGGACCGGAACGATCCGCTGGCGGTGTTCCGGGAGCGGTTCTGCGTGCCGCCGGAGACGATCTACCTCGACGGCAACTCCCTGGGACTGCTTGCGCGCGAGGCGGAGACGAGCCTGCGGCGGGTGATGGACGAGTGGCGCGCGCTGGCGGTGGACGGGTGGACCGAGGCCGGCCCGCCCTGGTTCGGCCTGGCGGAGCGGCTGGCGGAGGAAATGGCGCCGCTGGTGGGCGCGGAACCGGGCGAGGTGGCGGTGACCGGCTCCACCACGGGGAACCTGCACCAGCTTCTCGCCACGCTCTATCGGCCGGCGGGAGCCCGGCGAAAGATCCTGATCGACGCGCTCGCCTTTCCCTCGGACGTCTACGCGGTGGAGAGCCACCTGCGGCTGCGCGGCCTCGATCCGGCGGAGGCGCTGGTGAAGGTGCCGAGCCGGGACGGGCTGACGCTCGACGAGGGTGAGATCCTCGACCACCTGACCTCGGAGGTGCAGACGGCGGTGCTCCCTTCGGTGCTCTTCACGAGCGGGCAGCTCCTCGACCTGCCGCGCCTCGCCGCGGCGGCGCGCGAGCGCGGGGTGCTGCTGGGGCTCGACTGCTCCCACTCCGCCGGGGTGGTCCCCCACCGGCTGCACGAGTGGGGCGTCGACTTCGCCTTCTGGTGCGGCTACAAGTACCTGAACGGAGGCCCCGGCGCGGCGGCGGCGCTCTTCCTGCACCGGCGCTATCACGGCCGCGCGCCGGGCCTGGCCGGCTGGTGGGGCTCCGATAAGAGCCGCCAGTTCGACATGGCGTCCACCTTCACCCCGGCGGCGGACGCCGGCGCGCTGCAGATCGGGACGCCGCACCTCCTGAGCCTCGCCCCGCTGGAAGGCGCGCTCCGGATCACCCGGGAGGCGGGGCTCGAGCGGATCCGGGAGAAGTCGCTCCGGCTCACGGCCTACCTGATCGCGCTGGCCGACGCGCACCTTTCGGAGTTGGGATTCCGGCTCGCCACGCCGCGCGAGGAGGCGCGCCGGGGCGGGCACGTGGCGCTGCGGCACCCGGAGGCGGCGCGGATCTGCAAGGCGCTGAAGGCGGCGCGCATCGTCCCCGACTTCCGCCCGCCCAACCTGGTGCGGCTGGCGCCGGTGCCGCTCTACAATTCGTTCCAGGAGTGCCGGGCCGCGGTGCTGGCGCTGGAGCGGATCGTCCGCGAGCGCCGGTACGAGGCGTTTCCCGCCGGGCGCGGGCTGGTTGCGTAAGAGCCATGCAGATCCACGACATCTCCCGCGTGCTCCGGAACGGGATGCCGGTCTGGCCCGGCGACACGCCGTACGAGTACGAGCGCACCTGGCAGATGGGACCCGAGACGCCGGTGAACGTCGGCGCCATCCGGTGCACGGTCCACGCCGGCGCGCACGTCGACGCGCCGCTCCACTTCCTGGCGGACGGCGCTTCTGCTGCCGAACTGCCGCTGGAGCCGTTCCTGGGGCCGGCGGTCGTGGCGGACCTCCGCGGCCGGGAGATCATCCGGATCGCCGACCTGGAGCCGCTCGACTTCAGCGCCGCTCCCCGCCTGCTCCTCCGCACTGACGCCTGGCCGGCGGGCGCGTCGTTCCCCGAGACGATCCCCGTAGTAGCGGAAGACGTCCCCGCCTTTCTCGCCGGGCGCGGCGTGCGGCTGCTGGGGGTCGACGTGCCGTCGGTCGACGCGATCGACAGCAAGACGCTGCCGAACCACCGCGCGCTCGCGGCGGGCGGGATCTGCATTCTGGAGTCGCTCGATCTCTCTCGCGTGGAGCCGGGGGTTTACGAGCTGATCGCGCTGCCGCTGCGGTTGGAGGGGGCGGACGGATCGCCCGTGCGGGCGGTGCTGCGGGCGCAGGGATAGCGGGCGGGTTTCACGAACGAAGCGGCGTGGCTCGCAGCGGAGCGGCTTCCTGCAACCCGATGGATCGTTTATCGGCCGTAGTGCGCTACCAGAACGTGGTCCGACCCCGAGCCCTAGTCGCCCGGATCGGCCCTCCCGCGACGGTGGCCCTCCGCGGCCTTTTCACGCTCCGCCTTCGGCTCCGCTAGCAGGCCGCTCCGGGAGTGCGGCCCGGGCAGCCGGTTTCCGCGTTTGGTAGATCGAGCCGCTTCGAAAAGGAAGTTCACGGGCCGATCCGCGCGCCGTCGAGCTACCACCCCTGGCACCCAGGGGTGGTCACAAGTGGCACCCTCCGGGTGCCTCGAGTGGGCGGCACGCGCCGCGCGTGGACTGAGCTCGAGCCGCCGAGTGCCAGCGGCACGTGGTACAAGGGAGACGCTGGAAACATGAGCAACACCGCCCGCATCCTTCGCAGCTCCCGCCGGGAGGCGCTCTTCACCGCGGCCGTCTGGATCCTGGCGTGCGGGTGGACGGTCGGCTACAGCGCCTTCGCGGGCTACCGCGCGGACCCGAATCCCCAGTTCGTGGCCGGGATGCCGGCGTGGGTGGCGTGGGGCATCGTGGCGCCGTGGGTGCTCTGCACCGTGGTCACCGTCTGGTACGCCTTCTTCGGGATCCGCGACGAGGACCTGGGAGAAGAGCACGCTCCCGGAGAGGGGCTCGCCGGGGAGTAGCGGCGCGGCGCCGGGGACTCAGAAACCCTAAACCCTTGTCGCGCCGGAACGTCCAAACGCTGTGTGGAGAGCGATGCCGCCGCACTCTCCCGGCCTCGCTCGTTCCCCGGAGACCTCTCACCATGTCGATTCAGCTTCTTCGTGCCGCGGTTCTGCCGCTGGTGAGCGCACTCGCTCTCGCCGGGCCGGCGCTCAGCGACGACCCGATCTTTTCCGGACCGCAGCCGGGGGAGAAGCTCACGCCCGTCCGGGCGCTGGCGGTGACCGGCCCGGAGGCGGGGAAGGAGATCGATCCGGTCAGCGCCGCGGGGGGCGCCCCGACGGTGCTGGTCTTCCTGCACGGGCTGGAGCGCTCCATGGTGCCGCTGCTGACCACCCTCGACCAGTACGGCGCGGAGAAGGCGCCGGGGCTTCGGACCCAGTTCGTGGCGCTCTCGGACGATCGGGTCGCGGCGGAGCAGCGCCTGCCGCTGGTGGCGCAGTCGCTCCGTCTGAAGTCGCCGCTGGTGCTCTCGCTCGACGGTCCCGAAGGGCCCGGGAACTATGGCCTGAACAAGCAGTGCCTGATGACGGTGGTGATGGGGCGGGAGAACCGGGTGACCGCCAACTTTGCCCTGGTGCAGCCGGGGATTGCCGACGCGCCGCGGGTGCTGGCGAAGCTGGCGGAGCTGGTCGGGGACCCGCAGCCGCCGATGGCGGAGGCGCTGCAGTCTCGCCGCGGCACGCCGGAGCGCGGCGCGGGGCGCCGGACCGAGACGCCGCCGGCCGATCTCTCGCGGCTGGACCTGAACACCCAGGAGGGGCTCCGTGAAGCGGTCCGCGTGCTGGCGGCGGAGGTGCGCTCGCTGCGGGAAGAGGTGCAGCGGCTCCGGCAGGAGCGCGGCGCGCCCGGAGCCGGTTCCGCTCGTCCCGCGGGCGGTGAGCTCCCCGGCGCGGCGCCGACCGACCCGCGGCTGGTGCAGCTCCTCCGCGCGTTCATCCAGCGGACCAACGATCCGGCCGCGGTCGACCGGGTGGTCGCCGAGGTGGAGAGCTACGTCCGCGACGACGCCGCGCTGCGGAAGCAGGCGGTCGACGGGTGGACCCGCGTGCTCCACCTGAAGTACGGCACGGAATACGCCCACAAGGCCGGCGCCGAGCTGCTGGAGCGTCTCCGGCGATGACCCGCGCGGCGGGGTGGCTCCTCACGGCGGTGCTCCTCGGTTCACCGGCGGTCGCGGCGCCCGCCGCGCGTCCCGCGGCTGCGGTCCGGGCCGACTTTCCGACCCGCATCCTCCCACTCCTCACCAAAGCCGGCTGCAACTCCGGCACTTGCCATGGGGCGGCAATCGGCCAGGGCGGCCTCCGCCTGAGCCTGCTCGGCTACGATCCGGAGGCAGACCACGCCGCCATCGCCCGGGAGCTCGGCGGCCGGCGTCTGCAGCTGGCGGCTGCCGAAGAGAGTCTGCTGCTGCGGAAGGCTTCCGGAAACCTCCCGCACGGGGGCGGCGTGCGCCTGGCGAAGGAGACCGGCGCCTACCGGCAGCTCCGCGACTGGATCTCCGCGGGCGCGCCGTACGGGGAGGAGCCGCGCCGGATCACGACGCTGGAGGTCAATCCGAAAGAGCTGCTGCTGCCGGCGCCCGGCGGCCGGCAGGCACTCCGCGTGGTCGCCAGGTTCTCCGACGGCTCGCAGGAAGAGGTGACCCCGCTCGCTCTCTACAGCGCCGACGATGAGGCGGTCGCGAGCGTGGATGACGCCGGGATCGTGACGGTCACCGGGCACGGTCTCAGCCCGGTGCTGGTGCGGTACCTGGGACTGGTGGCCGCGGTGCGGGCCGGCTCCCCGTATTCGGACCGACCGTCCTCGGAGCCGTTTCCCGCAGCCCGCGGCCCGGTCGACCCCGCTGTCTTCTCCGAGCTGCGCCGCCTGCGCCTGCCGCTCTCGCCGCGTTCCGCCGACGACGAATTCCTCCGCCGCCTCTACCTCGACCTGCTCGGCGTCCTCCCCACCCCGGAAGAAGTCCGTGCCTTTCTGCAGGACCGCAGCGCGGGGAAGCGGGAGCGGACCATCGAGGCGCTCCTGGCGCGGCCCGAGTTTACCGACTACTGGACCCTCCAGTGGGCCGAGCTGCTCCGGATTGATTCGAAGCGGCTCGGCGCCGGGCCGGCGAGTGCCTATCATCGCTGGCTGCGGACGCAGATCGAGCAGAACCGCCCGCTCTCCGAGGTAGTGCGGGAGCTCCTCACCGCCGCCGGGGACGCCGGGGAGCACGGTCCGGTCAACTTCTATCGCGCGGCGACCGATCCGCGGGATCTCTCCGAGATCGCCAGCCGGTCGCTGCTCGGCGTGCGGCTGGAGTGCGCGCGGTGTCACAACCACCCGTTCGACCGGTGGACCCAGGACGATTACTACGGCTTCGCCGCGTTCTTCGCGCGGGTCCGGTTCAACGGGAGCCAGCTGGTCGACCTGGACCGGGGGGAGCTGGAGCATCCGAAGACGGGGGAGCCGGTCGCGCCGCGGCTGCTCGGTGAAGTGGAAGCGGTCTCTGTTGCGGAACGGCGGCCGGCGCTGGCGCAGTGGCTCCTCTCCGGGGGGAACGAGCGGCTGGCGCGGAACCTCGCCAACCGCGTCTGGAAGCGGCTGCTGGGTCGCGGGATCGTCGAGCCGGTGGATGACCTTCGCGTCAGTAACCCGCCGACCAACCCGGCCCTGCTGGAGGCGCTCACGCGGGAGCTGACGACGAGCGGCTACGACCTGCGGCGGCTGGTGCGCACGATCGTCAGCTCGCGGACCTACCAGTCGAGCTCCCGCGCCGTGGCCGGAAACGAGCGGGACGACCGGTTCTTCTCCCACGCTCTGGTCCGCCCGCTTCCGCCCGAGGTGCTGGCCGACGGCATCGCCCAGGCGACCGGCGTCCCGGAAGAGTACGCGGGCTACCCCGCCGGCACCCGGGCAGTGCAGCTCGTCGACGGCCGGGTGCCGTCGGAGACGCTCGATGCCCTCGGCCGCTGCCGGCGGGAGACCGGCTGTGAGCCCGGCGCCTTGCAGGGAGGGCTGCGGTCTGCGCTCCACCTGATCAACGGGGACGGGATCAACGCCAGGGTCGCCTCCGGGATCGCCGCGCGCCTCCTGCAGGAGGGACGGCCGGACCGGGAGATCGTGGAAGAGCTCTACCTCCGCACCCTCTGCCGCTTCCCGGAGGAGCGGGAGCGCGCCCACTGGGCGGACCTCCTGGCGCGAGCGCCGGCGCGGCGGGAGCGGGTGGAAGACCTCCTCTGGGCGCTGCTCAGCAGCCGCGAATTCGCCTTCAACCACTGACGAGGCCACGATGCGCTCACCCCAGCAACGCTGCGACGGGATTACCCGGCGGCACCTCCTGAAGATCGGCAGCCTGGCGGTCCCGGCTCTCGGACTGGCAGACGCGCTCCGCCTGGCCCATGCCGCGCCCGGGACCGGCGCGAGAGAGGTCTCGTGCATCCTCATCTGGCTGGACGGCGGCCCGAGCCATCTCGACACCTTCGACCTGAAGCCCGACGCCCCATCGGAGGTGCGCGGCGACTTCCGGCCGATCCCCACCCGCGCCGACGGGGTACAGATCTGCGAGCACCTGCCGCGGACCGCGGAGGTGATGGACCGTGTGGCGCTGATCCGCTCGCTTACGCACGAGCTCGGCAACCACGATACGGGAAGCCACTACCTGCTGACCGGCCATCGGCCCACCCCGGCCGTGGAGCACCCCAGCCTGGGGAGCGTTGCCGCGCGGGAGTCCACGGGCGCGCGCCACCTGCCCCCGTACGTGGCGATTCCGGAGGCGGTCGCCAGCGCCGGGCCGGGCTATCTTCCCGGCGCCTACGCCCCGTTCTCCGTCGGCGGCGATCCCTCGCAGTCCGGCTACCGGGTCCAAGATCTCTCTCCGCCGGTCTCGCTGCCGTCCGCGCGGCTGGAAGAGCGCCGGGCGATGGTGCGCGCGCTGGACGAATTCTCCCGCCGGGTCGAAGCCGGCGGCGCCACGGAGAGCCGGGATGCGTTCTTCGAGCAGGCGTACCGGCTGATCACCTCTCCGGCGGCAAAGGCGGCATTCGATCTGTCCGCGGAGCCTCCCGCCGCCCGGGAGGCGTACGGCCGCAGCCGCCTCGGCGCCGCCTGTCTGCTGGCGCGCCGCCTGGTGGAAGCCGGGACGCGCTTCGTGACGGTGGTCGACCCGGGCTGGGACACGCACCAGCAGATCTTCAAGGCGCTGCCGGACGCTTTCTTCCCGGGCAGCGGCAAGCTCCCGGCGCTCGACCGCGCCTACTCCGCGCTGTTGCGGGACCTGGACGACCGGGGCCTGCTCGCCTCCACGCTGGTCGTCTTAATGGGTGAGTTCGGCCGCACCCCCAAGTTGAATAGCGCCGGCGGTCGCGACCACTGGCCCCGCGCCGGCTCGGTGCTGCTGGCGGGGGCTGGGATTCGCGGCGGGCAGGTGATCGGCAAGACCGATGCCTACGGCGAGGCGCCGGTGGAGCAGCCGGTGCGGCCGGAAGACCTGGCGCACACCCTGCTGGAGCTCCTCGGGATCGAGCCGGGGAAGGAAGTCCGGACCCCGGACGGCCGCCCGATGAAGCTGGTCGCCAGCGGCCGGACGATCCCGGGGCTCCGCTGATGCGGCGGCGCGACCTGCTGCTCGGACTCCCGCTCCTGGCGGGCGGCAGACTGGCGGCGGCGCCCGCGGCTCCGATCACCGGCCTCACCTTCAGCCCCGACGGCCGCTTCCTGCTCTGCAGCGGCTACGGGGAGATCCTGGTCCGATCCGTACCGGAGCTGCGCGTGGTCCGCCGCCTTCCGTGCGGCCTCCCCCAGATCCACGCCCTCGCCTTCCATCCGGACGGAAAGGCTCTGGCCGCCGCGGGGGGCACTCCCGGCGCTTCCGGATCCGCGCACCTCTTCTCCTGGCCGGCGGGTAAGCGAATCGGAGAGCTCGGCGCCTCCCGGGACCTCGCCACCAGCCTGGCGTTCAACCCGGACGGTGCCCGGCTGGCGGTCTCCGGCAGTGACCGTGCGGCGCGGGTGTGGGCGATGCCCGGTCCGGGAGCGCCCGTGCCGTCAAAGCCGCTGCTGACGCTGGCGGGCCACGCGGGACCGGTGCTGGCGATCGCCTACACCGCGGACGGCAGCCTGCTGGTCACCGGCAGCGCGGACCGTTCCCTCCGGGTGTGGGATGCGGGCACGGGCGGGCTGCGCCGGACGCTGACGAACCACACGGAGATCGTCCACTGCCTCGCCGCCCGGCCGCAGAGCGCCGAGAGCGGCCCGCACCCGTACTGCGTCTCCGGCGGCGATGACCGGACGGCGCGCGTCTGGCAGCCGGGTCTCGGCCGGATGGTGCGGATCGTGCGCGGGCATGCCGGCCCGGTGCTCGCGGTGCTCTACAGCCGGGATGGGAAGCAGCTCTTCTCCGCGGGCGCGGAGGGCGTGGTCCGCGTCATCGACGCGGAGAGCGACCAGGTACTCCGGAGCTGGAGCCCCACGCGGGAGTGGATCTACCGGCTGGCGCTGAGTCCCGACGGCCGGCGGCTGGCCGCGGGCGACTGGCGAGGACGGGTCTTCCTCTGGGAGTGGGAGGCGGGACGCTGAGAAACGCGGAGGAGCGGCCCGGAGAGAGCGAGAACCGCTCCCTCATCACACCTCCTTCTCCGCTGCGCCCATGCCTCACCTGAACGACCTCGCCCCCCTGCTCGCCCTCGTCGCCCTGATGGCCGTCTCCATGGCGATCGGGATCGCCGCGAACCGCACCGTGGAGAAGGGCGGCTTCATGCGCGGCTTCTTTCTCGGGAACCGCGGCCTCGGCTCCTGGTCGATGGCGCTCACCGCCACGGTGATGAGCGGCGGCACCTTCATGGGCTTCCCGTCGCTCGTCTACAAGCACGGGTGGTCGCTGGCGCTCTGGATCTGCAGCTACATGGTGGTGCCGCTCTGCACCTTCGCGGTGCTGGGCAAGCGGATGGGCGAGCTCTCCCGCAAGACCGGCGCCATCACCATGCCGGAGCTGTTCCGGGAGCGGTTCCAGAGTCCGCAGCTGGGGCTCATCGCCTCGGGCCTGATGGTGCTGATCCTCTCGGTGGGGCTGGTGGCGCAGTTCAAGGGCGGGGCGCTGATCCTGCAGCACGTGCTGCCCGGCCTCCCGAAGAGCGGGCCGACGGTGCTTGGCCAGTCGCCCGCCTTCCTCTGGGGGCTGGCGATCTTTACGCTGGTGGTGGTCTCCTACACCGTCTACGGCGGCTTCCTGGCGGCGGTCTGGACCGACCTCTTCCAGAGCGTCCTGATGGCGATCGGCGTGATGGCGCTCTTTCCGCTGGCGCTGGCGGCGGCGGGCGGGGCCGGCGGGTTCTGGAACGGGCTGGAAGCGGGCACCCGCGCCGGGATGGAGCAAGCGGGTCCCGGCTTCGCCTTCGCGCCGGGGGGCGGGGCCGGCTGGGAGTTCCTGCCGGTGGGGCTCGCCTTCTCCTACTTCTGCATGTGGTCGATCGCGGGGATGGCGCAGCCCGCCACCCTGGTGCGGCTGATGGCGTTCCGCGATACCCGCACGCTTCGACACGCCACCTTCCTGCTGGCGGTCTACAACACGCTGATCTACCTCCCGCTCGTCTTCATCTTCATCGCGGCGCGCGCGGTGCTGCCGGAGCTGGAGAAGTCGGACGAGGTGATGCCGCGGATGGCGCTCGCCGTCGCCTCCCCCTGGGTCTCCGGCCTGATCCTGGCCGCCCCGTTCGGCGCGGTGATGGCGACCGTCAGCGGCTACCTGGTGCAGATCAGCTCCGGCTTCGTGCAGGACGTCTACCACCGCTTCGTGAACCCGAACGCCTCCGAGCGGACGCTGCGGCTCCTCTCCCACAGCTTCATCATCGCGGTCGGACTGGTGGCGGCGGGGGCCACGATCTTCTCCCCGGAGTTCCTGCAGGCGATCATCGTCTTCGCGGGCGGCGCGGCGGCGTGCGCGTTCCTCTTCCCCGCGGTGATGGCCTGCTTCTGGCGGCGCGCGAACTCGCAGGGAGCGATCGCGAGCATGGTCGGCGGCGTCGGGACGGTGCTGGCGCTTTACGTGACCGGCTGGATCCTCCCGGGCGAGCCGCGGATCGACACCGGCGGCCGCTGGGCGCCGATCTACCCGCTGGAGCTGGCGCCGTTCGTCTGGGGGATCGTCGTCTCCATTGTCTGCGGCGTCGTGTTCACCCTCGCCACCCCCGAGCCGAAGCGCGCACTGACGGAGCGGTTCTTCGGCGGTCCGGAAGCGGAGGACGCAGCCGCAAATGCGTGAGCGAAGGCGGTTGCAGGTTGGCAAGTTGGCAGGTTGCAGGTTGGGTTCTCCGAAGGCGGGGCTCTTAACCTGGAACTTGCAACCTGCCAACCTGTTAACAGCGCCGGGGCCGCTCGATAGAAGCAGCTGCGATGGATAAGCCGATCTACGTCGGGGCGGACCTGGGCGGGACGCACTTCCGCGTGGGCGTGCGGCGGGCGGGAGAGCTGCGGCTGCTCTACCGGGAGGCCATTCCCGCCTCGCCGGAGTGGGACGCGGAGCAGCTTCTCTCTGTAATGGCGGAACTTCTCGCACGGATCACGGTGCGGTGCCGGGAGGCGCTGTTTCCCGCGGGAGTCGGCTTCGGCTCGACCGGCGACCTCGACTACCGCGCCGGGACCTGCTACTCGATGAAGCGGTTTCCGCTCCTGGAGGAGGCGCCGCTGCGGAAGCTGCTGGAGGAGCGGTTCAGCGTGCCGGCCGTGGTGCTGAATGACGGCCTCTGCGCCACCCTGGCGGAGCTGCGGGCGGGAGCGGGGCGCGGCGCCTCCGACTTCGCCATGATTACGCTGGGCACCGGTATCGGCGGCGGGATCGTGTCGGACGGCCGGCTGCTCCTCGGCCGGCGCGGGCGGGTGGGGAAGGTCGGCCACCAGATCCTCGACTTCGACGGACCGGTCCACTGCCACTGCGGCCTCCCCGGCTGCTGGCAGACGCTCGCCGCCAAGGAGGGGGTCACGGCTCGCGCCCGGCAGGCGGCGGCACGCCACCCGGTGTCGGAACTGGCGTCCCGGTTCCGCGCGGGGGAGCCGGAGCTGCGGGAGGTCTTCGCCCTCGCCGCGGCCGGTGATGCCGCCGCGGCGGAGGTGGTGCGGGAGACCGGGCGGTTCGTCGGCATCGGCCTGGCGAACCTGGTGAAGATTCTGGCGCCGGAGCGGCTGATCGTCGGCGGCGGGATCGCGGAAGGGAACACGCTGCTGCTCCAGGCGGTGCAAGAGACCGTGTGGGAGTACGCGATCAAGCCGTACCAGCGGGTGGAAGTGGTCCCGGCGGAGCTCGGCACGGAAGCGGGGACGCTCGGCGCGACGCTGCTGCCGGAAGAAGGACTGACGACGGGAGAACCGGTGCGATGAAGGCGATCTTCGTAGGACTGATGCTGGGGGCGCTGGCGGTGGCGGGCGGCGCGGGGACAGCGGCGGCGCAGGAGCCGGCGCGGCCGACGCCGGTACCGCTCTGGCCCGGTGGCGCGCCGGGTGCGGTGGGTCAGGAAGCCGCCGACGTGCCGACGCTCGCCTACTACCCGGCGCCGAAAGACCGGAATACCGGCGCGGCGGTGGTGGTTTGCCCCGGCGGGGGCTACGGAGGCCTGGCGGAGCACGAGGGGCATCCGGTCGCCGTGTGGCTCAACTCGATCGGGGTGAACGCAGTGGTGCTGCGCTACCGCCACGCTCCCCGCTACCGGCACCCGGTGCCGCTGCAGGACGCGGCGCGGGCGGTGCGGACCGTACGGGCGCGCGCCGCGGAGCAGGGGATCGATCCGCAGCGGATCGGCATCCTCGGCTTCTCCGCGGGCGGGCATCTCGCCTCGACGCTCTCGACCCACTTCGACGCCGGTAAGCCGGGCGCGGAGGACCCGATCGAGCGGCAGAGCAGCCGGCCGGACTTCAGCATCCTGATCTATCCGGTGATCTCGCTGCGGGAGTCGTTCACCCACGCCGGCTCCCGGAACAACCTGTTGGGGCCGAACCCCCCGGCGGAGCTGGTCGACCTCCTCTCCAACGAGCGGCAGGTGACGCCGCAGACGCCGCCCGCGTTTCTGGTCCACAGCCACCAGGACACCGTCGTGCCGCCCGAGAACAGCCTCTACTACACGCTGGCGCTGCGGAAGGCGGGGGTTCCCTCCGAGCTGCACATGTTCGAGAAGGGGCAGCACGGCTTCGGACTGGCGCTGAACGATCCGGACCTGAGTGCCTGGCCCCGCGCCTGCGAAAAATGGCTCGGCTTCCGCGGCTACCTCGGCGAGGCGCGGAAGACATAGGGCGCATGCGGGGGTGAGGTCCGGCTCGATAGAAAGCAGTGATATGGTTGCGTTGGGTGGCGGGGCGCTCCCGGCCGGCTCTTGGCACGTTACTTGCCGAGCAAGTGAGCATTTCCCCGCCTGATTTCCCCATGACCTCTCTCCCTCTCTGGACCGTCCACCTGGGACGGATCGACTACGATGCCGCGGTGGCCCTGCAGGAGCGCGTCCACCGCGCCCGGCTGGAGCAGCGGATCCCGGACGTGCTGCTGCTGCTGGAGCACGAGCCGGTCATCACCCTCGGCCGCGCGGCGAAGCGGGAGAACATCCTGGTCGATCCCGCGGTGCTGGAAGCGCGCGGAGTGCAGGTGCGGGAGACCGCCCGCGGCGGCGACGTGACCTACCACGGCCCGGGCCAGCTCGTCGGCTACCCGATCTTCAACCTGAACGTGCACGGGCG
Source organism: Armatimonadota bacterium (assembly GCA_046292385.1). Classification (GTDB taxonomy): domain Bacteria; phylum Armatimonadota; class SYMT01; order SYMT01; family SYMT01; genus JBKBRF01. The sequence goes on from JBKBRF010000028.1 coordinate 36,135, forward strand.
CGACGTGACGCGCTACGTCCGCGGCGTGGAAGAGGCGCTGATCCGCGCCCTCGAGCGCTTCTCCGTCACCGCCGGGCGGGTGCCCCGCCTGACCGGAGTGTGGGTCGGCGATGAGAAGATCGCCGCCATCGGCGTCGGCGTGCGGAAGTGGGTCACCTGGCACGGCTTCGCCCTGAACCTCTCCACCGACCTGGACGCCTTCTCCGTCATCGTCCCCTGCGGCATCAGCGACCGGGGCGTCACCTCCCTCGAGCGGGTGCTCGGGCGGCCGGTCGAGCTCCCCGAGGCGACCGACGCGATCGAAGCCGGCTTCCACGAGACCTTCGGCGTCCACCCGGAGCGCCGCTCGCTGGAAGAGCTGGAGGCGAAGGTAAAGGCCTCTTAAAGGCTAAAGGCGTCTTGAAGGCTAAAGGCTAAAGGCTAAAGCTCCGGACCCCGTCGCACGAGAGCGGGGCGAGGGTCCGGGAGGTTCGGACTTTAGCCTTTAGCCTTTTCACTTTAGCCTTTAGAGTTTGCTGTGGATTCCTGCATCCTTCGCCTTTCGCGGGTGTCTATGGGCACCGAGTTCCAGGCGATTCTGGCTGGCAAAGACCCGGAGTACCTGCGGGATGCGGGCAGCCAGGCGCTGGACGAGGTGGAGCGCCTGGAGGCGCAGCTCAGTCATTACCGGCCGGACAGTGACGTCACGGATCTGAACGTCCGCGCGTATCACCAGGCGGTGCGGTTGGAGCCGCTGCTCTACCGGCTGCTGCGGCACGCGGTGGAGCTGAGCGAGGCGACCGGCGGCGCGTTCGACTGCGCCCTCGGCGCGCTGATCCGCTGCTGGGGGTTCTTCCGGGGGCAGGGCGCGCTGGCGGAAGAGGCGGCGGTAAAGGAAGCGCTGGAGCAGTGCGGCAGCCGCTGGCTGGAGCTCGATGACGACGCCCGGACCGTCCGTTTCCTCCGACCCGTGCAGGTGCACCTGGGGGCGATAGGGAAAGGGTATGCGGTTGACCGGATGGTCGGCGTCCTGCGGGAGGTCGGCGTGCGCGCCGCCCTGGTTCACGGCGGCACCAGCACGCTCTACGCGCTGGGCGCGCCGCCGGGAGACACCGACTGGAGCGTGGGGCTCTGCGACCCGTCCGACCGGACGCGGCGCCTGGGTGTGGTGCGGCTCCGGGACCGGGCGCTCTCTACGTCCGGCGACTACGAGCAGTTTTTTGAAATAGCAGGGCGGCGCTACAGCCACCTGCTGGATCCCCGCACCGGGTATCCGGCGGTGGGGATGCGGAGCGCGACGGTGGCTGCGGCGAGCGCTACCGACACCGACGCGCTCTCCACGGCGGCCTTCGTGCTGGGGCCGACCGGCGCCAGTGAGGTGTTGGAGCGGTTCCCCGGAACCGGGGCGGTGCTGCTGCCGGATGTGAGCTTGGACAGCGGGCGGGTGGTGGAAGTCCACGGCGAGATCGACTTCTCGCTGGAAGACGCCGCCGCCGGCACCAGAGGAGAAGAGACCTGATGAGCGACGAAAAGAACGTCTCCCGACGAGAAGTGCTGAAGGGCGGCAGCCTTGCCGCAGCGCTTTCGGCCGGCATGCCGCTCGCGGTAGCCCGCGCCATCGAGGCCGCGCAGGATCCGGCCGCGGCAGCCAAGGCGGCGCAGGACGCGGCCAAGGCGGAGCCGGTGAAGCTCGCCTGGATCGGCACCGGCGTGCAGGGCCAGAACGACATGAAGCAGCTGGCCAAGGTGCCGGGCGTGGAGTTCGTCGCCATCTGCGACATCTACGAGCCGAACGTCAAGGCAGCGCTGGAGATCGCGGGACCGAACTGCAAGGTCTACAGCGACTACCGCAAGATGATGGAGCAGAAGAACATCCAGGGCGTCGGCATCGCCACGCCGCTCTACCTCCACGCACCGATGGCGATCGCCGCCATGGAAGCGGGGAAGGATGTCTACTGCGAGAAGATGATGGCGTACACCATCGACGAAGCCAAGAAGATGGTGCGCACCGCCGACCGCACCAAGCGCAAGCTCCAGATCGGTCACCAGCGCCGCTACAGCGCGGACTACCACCACGCGCTCGACCTGATCAAGAAGGGCTACTTCGGCAAGATCACCCACGTGCGCGCGCAGTGGAACCGCAACGGAAGCTGGCGCCGCGCCGTGCCGGACCCCAAGCTCGAGAAGCTGCTGAACTGGCGGCTCTACGATGAGTTCTCCCGCGGCCTGATGGCGGAGCTGGGCAGCCACCAGATCGACGTGACGAACTGGTTCCTGGGCGCCCACCCGATCGCGGTGGTCGGCATCGGCGGCATCGACCACTACAAAGACGGCCGCGAGGTGTACGACAACGTCCAGGTCGTCTTCGAGTACCCGGGCGGCGAGAAGCTGACTTACCAGTCGATCCAGACCAACGCCTTCGACGACTTCTCCGAGCAGTTCATGGGCACCAAGGGCACCATGATCGTCAGCGAGGCGGCGGGCAAGTCGATGATGTTCAAGGAGCAGTCGGCGGAAGACTTCGAGTTCGCCAAGTTCTCCCAGAGCAAGACGAAGGTCGGCAACAAGGAGGCGATCCTGCTGGACGCCGGCGCCACCACCCGCCAGGACAAGCGGGAGAAGACCGCGGGCCAGGCCCTCGCCGGCGGCGGCACCAACAAGAACAACTGGGCGCTCTCCCTGGAAGACTGGGTCGACTGCATCCGCACCGACCGCAAGCCGTTCTGTGACGGCCGCATCGGCCTGGCGGACGTGGGCTGCGTGATCGCGTCGCTCAAGGCGATGAAGGAAGGCACCCGGGTGGAGATCACCCACGACATGCTGCACGTCTGAGTGAGCGTGCAGCGTTGAGGGTGCAGCGTGTAGGAGCCCGGCAGGTGAGGTATTCACCCGCCGGGCTTTCCCGTTTCCGGAAACCCGGCGGGCGGTGGTGACCGGCGCCGGGCTGTTCCAGCTCTGAACCGTTGCAATTCCCCAGCGGTTTAAGCGGGTCGAAGGCTAAATGCCCCGCCCTGCCTAACCTGTGCGTGTTCTCTCCCCCACTGCCTCTGTCGAGACACACCTCATGTCCACCGCCATTCCTCCGAAGAAATCGCTCCGCTGGTACCAGGGCCTCGACCGCTACTGCTGGGTGGTGCTGGTCATCGCGGCCCTCGGGTGGCTCTTCGACACGATGGACCAGAACCTGTTCAACCTGGTCCGCACCACCTCGATCCAGGACCTGCTGGGACCCACCGCCACGACCGGGCAAGTGAAGCAGATCGGCGGCTGGGTCACCGCGGCATTTCTAGTCGGCTGGTCGGTCGGCGGGTTCATCTTCGGGATCGTGGGAGACCGGATCGGACGCACCGGGACGATGATCCTGACGATCCTGATCTACGCCTTCTTTACCGGTCTGAGCGGGCTGGCCTGGAACTGGGAGTCGTACGCCGTGATGCGGTTCATGACCGGCGTCGGCGTGGGCGGGGAGTGGGCAGCGGGCGCCGCGATCGTGGCCGAAGTGTTCCCCGAGCGGTCCCGAGCGATGGCGCTGGGGGCACTGCAGGCGCTCTCGGCGGTCGGGAACATGATGGCGGCGGTGATCACCTTCGGGATGGCCGACCTGAGCTGGCGCTGGGTGTACGCCGTCGGCGCGCTCCCCGCCATTCTCGTCCTCTGGATCCGGCGCTCCATCCGGGAGCCGGAGAAGTGGCAGGAGGCGAAGGAGCAGGCCTCTCTCGGCAAGGAGATGGGCAACATCTCGGAGCTGTGGAGCAATCCGCGTCTCCGGAGGAACACCACCGCGGCGCTGCTGATGGCGATCGCCGGCCAGGGGGCGCTCTGGGGGATCGGCTTCTGGAGCGTGGATATGCTCCTCGCGATCATGGAGAAGTTCTCCGTCGAATCCGGGGACCTGAACCGCACCAAGAGCGTGATGTTCTTCATCCAGCAGATCGGCGCGATGCTCGGGATCTATGCGTTCGCCGGCTTCAGCGAGCGGACCAACCGCCGCACCGCCTTCTTCGCCTGGTTCGCGCTGGCCTGGATCTCGATCCCGGTCTTCTTCTGGGGCGTGGCGCGCGCGGCAGGGGTGACGATACCCGGCGCGATCGAGCCGCTCCTCTCCGCCATCACGTTCTCCGGCGGCCTGCCGGAGGGCGCGCGGAGTACCGTCCAGATCGCCGCGATCCTGGCGTTCTTTATGGGCTTTGCCACCCTGGGACCGTTCTCCGGATACACCGTCTACTTCCCGGAGCTGTTCCCCACCCGCCTGCGCGCCACCGGATGCGGGATCTGCTACAACGGCGGACGGTTCCTGGCCGCCGTGATCCCCATTCTCACCGGGCAGCTCTCCCTGTTTTTCGCCAAGCAGCCGGGTGCCGTGGGAGGGGGCCTGCCGATGGCGGCCACCATCGTTGCCAGCGTCTATATCCTCGGGTTCATCGGCACCGCCCTCGCCCCGGAGACGAAGGGCAAGCCGCTGCCTGAATAGGACTGAGTGGGAGAGTGGGCGCAAGGGAGAGAGGGAGAAGCCCCTCGCCGTGCGACCACTCTCACGAAAGGCGGGGTACGATGAAGCGCCGGGAGTTCCTGGGGAGTGCCGCGCTCGCGCTGGCTGCGGGCCGGGCGGGCGGGGCTGCGGAGCCGGGACGGCTGCGAGCGGTGCGGGACGGCGGCGTGCTGCGGGTGCTGGACGGAGAGCACCCGGTGCTGGAGTACCGCCACGCGCCGACCGCCGGCCCGGAGGGCACCGGGCCACTCTTTACCCGGAGCGGCTACGTCCACCCGCTGCACGCTCCCAACGGCGCGAAGGTGACCGACGACTTCCCCGCGGACCATCCGCACCAGCGGGGGCTCTTCTTCGCCTGGACCAAGACGGAGCTGACCCTGGACGGCACGGTGTTCCACCCCGACTTCTGGAACCTCGGCAGCGGCACCGGCCGCATTCGCAGCGTCCACTGCGGGGTCCGGGAAGCTCCGGCCGGCGGCTGCCGCTGGTCCTCGGAGCACGCGTGGGAGGCGAAGGTCGGGGACGACTGGAAGCAGGTGCTCCACGAGACCTGGTCTGCCAGCGTGCTGCCGCCGTTGTTTGCGGAGGGGGAGCGGGACGCGGCGAGCTCCGCCTACGTCTTTGACCTTGTGTGTATCCAGGAGCCGAAGGTCGACCTGCTGCTGCCGCAGTACCGTTACGGCGGGATCTCGATCCGCGGCGCCCGGGAGTGGATTCCCGGCAACTCCGGCATGCGGTATCTTACCTCCGAGGGGAAGACGCTGAAGGACGCGGAGGGGAGCACCGCGCGGTGGATCGACATGGCGGGTCCGCTCGGCGGCAAGACCGCCGGGGTGGCGCTGCTGGAGCATCCGGAGAACCTCCGCGCGCCGAACCAGCTCCGCGTGCCGCCGGAGAACCCGTATTACGTCTACTCCCCATCCAAGAGCGGCGACCTCACCCTCCGGGCGGGCGAGGCACACCGGTTCCGGTACCGGGTGGTGGTCCACAACGGCTCCACCGATTCCGAGCTGCTGAACCGGCTCTGGCGCGAGTTGGCCGGCGCCTGAAACGACCCTGCCGGGATTTGAAACCGGCCTCGCGGCCGTTAAGCCGCGCTTAGTTGGCCCTTAAGACCCGGCACCGCTCGGTTTAAGGTGGCCGTTCTACCCTGATCCTGCGGCCGGACACGGCGGCTCCCGTTTGGTGAGGAGCCCCCGGACCGGCCGGAACAGGATCTGCCATGCAACCGAAGCACCGCATCCGGCGAGGCTTCACCCTGATCGAGCTGCTCGTGGTGATCGCGATCATCGCCATCCTCGCCGCGATCCTCTTCCCCGTCTTCGCCCAGGCCCGGGACAAGGCCCGCTCTACCGCCTGCCTCTCCAACATGCGCCAGCTCGGGAGCGCCCTGCAGATGTACCTGCAGGACTACGACGAGACGTTCCACAAGGGCGCCAACATGCGCGGAATGCCGGCGATGAACGGCTTCGGCGCCAACAGCAAGATCGACGGCTGGGACAACTGGCCCTGGTTCTACGGGCCCTACGTGAAGAACGTGGGTGTCTTCGACTGCCCCACCAGCCCGGACGACACCTACGAGCTGACGCGGACCAACTGGGGGAACGACGGCAACTACGCCTACAACTACTCCGGCCTCACCCGGGACGAAGGGACCCCGCCCCGCATCCTGGCGGAGCTGGACGATCCGTCCGGCACCTTCGTCTTCTTCGACTCGGGCGACACGCAGGTGCGGGCCGGCAACAACGACTGGCCCGGCCTGCTGGAAGAGCTGGACCTGAACCTCACCTGCGGGGAAAACCGGTTCAGCCGCTACACGAAGGAAAGCGCGCTGCGCCACGCGGGACGGCTGAACATGGTCTACGCGGACGGCCACGCCAAGAACATCGACTGGCGGACGCTGCTCACCCGCAAGGCGGACAACGTGGCGCCGTGGATGATCGGGTGGCGCGACTGCGCTCCCAACTGCCCGCCTCCGGACGCCGGCCCCGGCCGCTGCTTCGATCCCTCCCAGCTTCCGTAGCCAGCAGGAGCCACACGATGCGAAACCGACGTTACGGCTTTACACTGATCGAGCTGCTGGTGGTGATTGCGATCATCGCCATCCTCGCCTCGATCCTTTTCCCCGTCTTCGCCCAGGCGCGAGAGGCAGCCCGCAAGGCAAGCTGCGCCTCCAACCTGAAGCAGCTCGGCACCGCGGTCCAGATGTACGTCCAGGACTACGACGGCCGCTTCCTGCCGTGGGGCCAGAGCAATGGTACCTACCCGGTCCATATCCTGGAGCCCTACACCAGGAACCGCGCGATCTGGGCCTGCCCCTCGGATGCCGACGCCCGGGTGCGGGCGCTGAGCGATCCGCGCTACGTGAGCTACATGTTCAACAACGGGCTCTCGAACAAGGTTGACAGCGTCATGACCCGCCCGGCGGAGCTGGTGATCACCCACGACTCCGATCCCGGCGAGGTGGGCTGGACCGAGGGAAACACCTGGGACGGCGGCAAGACCACCGACTGGCCGCACGTGCGGGCGAACGGCAGCGGGCTGGAGAGCTTCAAGCTGCCCTGGTTCACGCGGCACAGCAATACGGTGAATGTCCTCTTCTACGATGGTCACGTGAAGGCGACCCGCGCGCGCGAGCTGAGCGACGAGAACTTCATCCCGTAGCGGACGACATCGATGCAGCAACAACTCTCACGTCCACTCATCATCGGCGTCCTGGTGCTCGTCGGCGCGCTCTTCGTGGGGCTGCTCTGGCTCGGCACCGGGCCACGCGCGGGCACCTCGCCCACCTCCACGCTCGTGGAGCGGCAGGAATCGTCGGAGACGTTCTCCCAGGCGGTGCGAGAGCACAACCAGCGAGAGCAAGCGCTGACGGAAAACCCGGAGGCACGCGCCGCGCGAGATGCCTACCGGGACAACGATTACCAGCCCGAGTCGGGGAACTGATCCCGAACCCGTTCTTTTCGATTAACGGGCTAGCAGGTTGCAGGTTGCCAGGTTTCGAACCCTGGTACCGGCGAGCTAACCTGCTAACCTGCGAACCTGAAACAGATTCCTATGCTTGATCGAAACGAGCTTCGGAAGGCGCTGCGGCACGAGGGGGGCCTCAGCCGGCGGCTCTTCCTTACCTACGCCTCCGCCCTGGCCGGCGCCGCCTGGTGCGCGGAGCAGGGGTCGGCCGCCCAAGACGCGCCCACCTTTAGCGCTAACCCGTTCAGCCTTGGCGTCGCCTCCGGCGACCCGGACGCGAGCGGCTTCGTCCTCTGGACCCGCCTCGCGCCTCGTCCCCTCGATCCGGACGGCGGCATGGAGCCGGTCCGCGTGCCGGTGAGCTGGGAAGTGGCGGAAGACGAGGGGATGCAGCAGGTGGTGCAGCGGGGCACCGCCACCGCCGCGCCGCTGCTGGGCCACTCCGTGCACGTGGAGGTGAAGGATCTGCAGCCGGACCGCTGGTACTGGTACCGGTTCCGCGCCGGGGAGGCCGAGAGCCCGGTCGGCCGCGCGCGCACCCTGCCGGAAGCCTCCGCTGCCGCACAGGGGCTCCGGTTCGCGTTCGCCTCCTGCCAGCATTACGAGACGGGTCTCTTCACCGCCTACGAGCAGATGGCGAAGGACGACCTCGACCTCGTCTTCCACCTGGGCGACTACATCTACGAGGGCGCAGGTCGCGAGACGGGAGTGCGGCGACACGCGGGCCGGAAGCTCTACACGCTGGCCGACTACCGGATCCGGCACGCGCAGTACCGCGCCGACCCGCTGCTGCAGGCGATGCACGCGCGCTGCCCCTGGCTCGTCACGTGGGACGATCACGAATTCGAGAACAACTACGCGGCCGAGATCTCCTCGCTGCGGGGCGTCGACCCGGACGAATTCCTGATCCAGCGAGCGAACGCCTACCAGGCCTATTACGAGATGATGCCGCTCCGGCGCCGCTCAATCCCCCGCGGCCCGGACATGCTGCTCTACCGCAAGGCCTCGTTCGGCCGGCTGGCGGAGCTGCTGGTGCTGGACACGCGGCAGTACCGTACGGACCAGCCGAACCGGGACGCCGCGTCGCCCCTCAACGACGCCGCGCTCGATCCGAAGGCGAGCCTGCTCGGCAGCCGCCAGCGGGAGTGGCTGCAGTCGTCGCTCAAGGAGTCCGGCGCGACCTGGAACGTGCTGGCGCAGCAGGTGATGATCGCGCTGGTCGACCGCTCGACAGGCGAGGGGGAGCGCTACTCCATGGACCAGTGGCCCGGCTACGCGCACGAGCGGATGGAGCTGGTCCGTTTCTTGTCCGACGCGCGCGTGTCGAACCCGGTGGTCCTCACGGGGGACATTCACTCCAACTGGGTGAACGACGTCCGCACGGACGACCGCCAGCCGGAGCTGCCGGTGGTGGCGACCGAGTTCGTCGGCACCTCCATCTCCAGCGGCGGCAACGGGATGGACCAGCCGGCCGGTCTCGACGCCCTACTCGCGGAAAACCCGGGCGTCCGGTTCCACAACCGGCAGCGCGGCTACGTGCGCTGTACCCTGAGCCCCACCTCCTGGCGGAGCGACTACGTGGTGATCGACGACGTGCTCCAACCGGGCGGAAAGGCCTCCACCCGCGCCTCGTTCGTGGTGGAGGCCGGGAAACCGGGCGCGCGACCGGCGTAGCTACCGGTCGGTTAGCAGGTTGGCAGGTTGCAAGTTACAGGTTCGGAACCCCGCCCCCGGGCGGCCCAACCTGTAATTGCTAACCTGCCACTCTGGGCATCCGGTTGCCGGCGAGGCGACCTTTTCGCCCACGCAGGCCGACGGCTTTAGGGTGCGGGAGCTTGCTCCCGCTCTCGCCGCCGACTGCGGAAGCGCACCGTCGCCTCCTGCGAATGCCTGCTTTCGCCTGGAAGCATTCTGCGTTCGCGGCAGGCTCCCCAAAGCGGAAGCAAGCTTCCGCACTCCACAGGCGGGACCGGTTTCGGATCCCGCTGCACCGGGCTGCCTGCGACACCCAGCCGCGTCTACCGGGACTCCCATCGCACTTCGCAGCTCACGGCGGCGGGCTCCACGAAGCGGGCCAGCCGGTCTCCTTCCGCTGTGAGCTCCTCTCTCGCTGCCTCCGGCACCGCCCCGAACGGGGAGAGGGTGAGGATGGCTGTCTTGCGCTGGCGCGTGACCTTCCACGTGCCGGCGACGAAGCCGTCGACCAGGAAGGTCGGCAGAACGAGCGCGTTCTTCGTGATGACGGTTTTCCGGTGCTCGTCCGCGATGACGCGGGTGCGGTCGGCGTGGGAGAGGATCAGGTTGTCGAAGTCGGCGACGAACCGCGGCGGGGCGGGCGTCTCCTCCGGCGGGCGCGGCGCCTCCGGCAGGTCGAACAGCTCCCGGTTCCGCTCGTCCCGGAAGACCGCCAGCCGCGGGCGAAGCTCCTCCAGCACGGGGGCCAGGCCGCCGCGGCCGGACCACGCCGTCACGTCGGCGGCGGACGCGGGCCCGAAGGCGGCGAGGTAGCGGAGCACCAGGGTGTGGGCGTTGTCCGCGGTGTCGAGCGGGTGACCGAGCCATTCTTCCGCCAGCGCGAACTCGCAGTCGGCGCGGTAGCCCCACTCGTGGGAGCCGGGCACCAGGACCAGCGGGAGCTGGGTGCGGACGGTGTATCCCATGGCGCGCTCGTCGGCGCCCGGAAAGCGCGCCAGCAGCTCGTTCCTTAGCTCCGTAAAGGTGCGGGGCCGCTCCGCATAGAGCCGGCGCGCCTCCGCCAGCACCGTCTCCAGCGGGAGCGCGTCGAGCCGCTCGCGCAGGATGCTGCGGACCGCCGAGTCGAGCGCGGGCTGGATCGCCGGGCGGAGCGCCGTGAAGTCGCGCCGCGACCAGAGGTGCAGCGTACAGCGCATCAGCGGCGCGCGGACCACCTGGCCCGAGTGGAGCAGCGGGACCAGCTCCTCGCGCCGGAACTCCTCCAGCCGGCACCAGAGGCCGACGAACGGCGGCCGCGCCTGCTGCGCCTGGAGGCCCGCCAGCCGCTCGATCGCCTCCACCGCGGAGACGGCTTTCCGCCGCAGCAGCATCTGCCGCGCCAGGAGCGCCCGGTTCAGCGCGCGTTGGGTCAGGATCGGGTGGGACATGCGGTGTTCTCCAGGTGCGGGCGGGAGGCGCGCCCACTCTCTTGTAGCACGCTCGCCTGGTGGGTTGGGAAGCCGCTGGTTGAACGACCCCCGATTCCAACGAAAGGGCGACCCGTTTCAGGGAACGCGGCGGTGCGCCCAGGGGTCTGCTAAGACGGAAGCACCTCCTGCCGGATTGTGCTCCTGTCTCCTCCAACCTGGCTGAGCTGGGTCGGAGAGTGGTGTAACTCTGCCCCGCCGGTTTTGCCGGCGGGGCCTTTTTTCTCGCGCCGGCCGGCCGGCAGCGCGCCCGATGTATTTCTCACGGGGATCCGGCCTTTATCCGGGTGGAAGACGGCGGTGCCCTGGCGGCGAGACCGCCAATCGACCGCATCCTGGTTTACGAAGGAGATCACCCGTGGCTACTACGCTTTCACTTCGCTTCCGCCGCGCCCTGGCGCTGGCGGCGGCGCTGACCGTGCTGCTCCCCGTCTTCGCCACCCCGGCGGAAGCCCGCCGTGGACGCGGTGGGGACGACCGCGGCGTCGGCGACGACCGCGGCGGCGACCGCGGCGGCGACGATGACCGGAACGACGACGGCGGCGGCCGTGGCCGGGGCCGGGGCGGCGATGACCGCGGCGGCAGCCGGGGACGAATCCGCAATGATTACCGCCTGGTACCGACTGCCGCCGGCGAGGAGGACGGCCTGTTCGGCAAGGCAAGGCTGGAGGCGCGGTCGGACCGCTTCCGACTGCGCGTGCAGGTGAAGACGCCGGTCCTGCCGCAGGGCACCGTGCTGCAGGCCTACGCGCTGGTGAACGGCGCGGGCGGCGTGCAGCGGCTCTTCCTCGGCTCCCTGGTGCTCCAGCCGAGCGACAACCACGCGAACCTGATGGAGGACAAGGTCGACCTGCGCGCTTTCCCCAGCGGCATCACCTCGCCGGGCCAGGTCGCCGGCTTCGAGGTGACGGACCAGGATTCCACCGTGACGCTGCTGACCTCGGTGCTGACGCGGTCGCGCAGCCGCTGATCTGCTGCGATCCGCGGTCCGGGACCGGAGGCGTTTCCGGTCCCGGGCCTTCTTCGCGTTTTGGGGTGACGTATCGGGTGGAGTGTTGCGTTTTGTATTATGGTGGCGCGGGCGTACCGCGGGATGCGCCGGGGGTATGCTGAGAGTGAGGACCCGGCCGAATTGTGGCTCTGGCTAACTACGGCGCCCGGTATGCGGTGAGAAGGTGTACGTGAGAGAGCAGGACTGGCCCCTTGTCCGCGCCTGTGAGGCGGGAGACCGGAAGGCGTGGGAGACGCTCATCCGGCGCTACGAGCGCCTGTTGATGGCGATCCCGCGCCGCTGCGGACTCTCCGAGGAAGACGCCGCCGACGTCTTCCAGACCGTCTGCATGAAGCTGGTGGAGAACCTCTCCCGGCTGCGAGACGAGCGACACCTCACCGGCTGGCTCATCACCACCGCCAAGCACGAGTCGTGGAACATCCACCGCAAGCGGAAGCGGCTGGAGGCGCTCGTCGAGCCGGAGGCGCTCGGCAGCACCGACGCGACGACCGACCTCCTCGTCTCCGACGAACTCCTCCCGGAAGAGGCGGTGCAGCGCCTGGAAGAAGCGCAGCTCGTGCGCGAGGCGCTGGAGGATCTGGGCGAGCGCTGCCGGCTGCTGCTGCAGCTCCTCTATCATTCCGATCCCCCGCTCACCTACGCGGAGGTGGCGGCGCGCCTGAACGTCTCCACCGGCGCGATCGGTCCCACCCGCGGCCGGTGCCTGGTCCAGCTCAAGAAGATCCTGGATCGCAACGGCTTTTGATGTATCTCCGCGCCGTTTCGGGTCTTTAACCATGCGGATGGGCGCTGCCGGCCCACCTGTTGCAAGTTGGCAGGTTGCAGGTTAGCAGGTTGGGAACCCCCGCTGACGGGATGCAAACCTGCAACCTGCCAACCTGCAACCTACCAACAGACTTCAGCCCACCCGGACTTGAAGAGAGTTAACGATGGCTACCCGCGACCACCTGACCCCTGAAGAGCTCCTTGCCTGTGCGGAGGGGAGCGCGGACGACCGCCTGCTGGCGCGGGTCCGCCGCCACCTGGAGAGCGGGTGCGCCGGCTGCTCCGCCGAGCTCGACTCCTGGACGCGGATGCACTCCGCGCTGCAGGCCGACCGGGAGCCGGGCGCGCCGGACTGGGTGCTGGAGCGCGCGCTGGGAATGATCGACCGCATCGAGCGGCAGCCGACGCTGTGGGAGCGGATCACCGCCGCCCTGGTGTGGGACAGCCGCACGCAGCCGGTCCCTGCCGGGATCCGGGACGCGGGCAGCAACGCCTTCTCACTGCTGTTCAAGGCCGACTCGATCCACGTCGACCTGCTCTGCGAGCGAGAGGGCAACTCCTGGCGGATCACCGGCCAGGTCCTCTCCGAGCCCCCGGCGGAGCTGCCGTGGCGCGCCAGCCTGCACGGGGGCGGCGAGAGCCGGGAAGCGGAGGTGGCGCGGGGGGGCGAGCTCTCCTTCGAGAACGTGCCACCCGGCACCTACAGCCTGACGCTCACCAGCCAGGGCCGCTCGATCCTGCTGCCGGACATCCGGCTCTCCCCCGCCTGAGCCCCGGATGTCTTCTCTCGTTCAACAACTACTGGCGGCGTCCCCCGAGGAGCGCGCGCGCCTGCTCCGGGGCAAGCCCGACGCCGGCTTCTCCGACGTGAACGAGCTTGCCGAGCGGGCCCGCGCCGCCGCGCGCGCCAATCCGGCGGAGGGGCTGCAACTGGCGCAGACCGCCCGGGCGCTGGCGGAGGCGATTGCAGATCCCCGCGGGCGGGCGGTCGCCTCCCGCGCGCTGGGGGTGGCGCTCTGGGCGCGCGCCGGCTGGAGCGAGGCGCTGGCCGCCTTCACCGAGGGGGAGCGGGCGGCGCTCGACGCGGGCGACGCGCTCCTGGCGGCGCAGGTGCCGATCCTGGCGGTCGAGGTGCTGGCGCAGCTCGGGCGGCATCCGGAGGCGCTCGCGCTGGCCGACCGCCTGGAAGCGCAGCTCCGGTCGCTGGGAGCGGAGCTGGACGCCGCCAAGGTGGTGGCGAACGCGGGGAACATCCACTTCCAGCGCGGCGAGTATGCCGCGGCGCTGCAGTCGTGGACCCAGGCGCTGGAGTTCTTCCGTGCGGCGGGTAACGAGCCGGCGGTCGCGCAGCTCCAGATCAACATCGCCAACGTCCTCACCCACCTGAACCGGCTGCCGGACGCCGTCCGCCGCTACGAGGAGGCCCGCAGCGCCTTCGAGGCCGCCGGGGTGGAGTCGGTGGTCGCGGGCGTCGAGGGAAACCTCGGCTTCCTGCAGTTCGTGGCCGGCCGCTATCCGGAGGCGCTGCGCAGACTGGAGCAGGCGCGGACCCGCTTCGAGCGGCTGGAGCTCCCGAAAGACCTGGCGAAGTGCGACCGCGAGACGGCGGACATCTACCTGGAGCTGAACCTGCTGCCGGAGGCGGTGGAGGCGTATGAGCGGGTGCGGCCGCTCTTCCAGGAGCTGCAGGTGCCGGTGGAGGCAGCCCGCTGCGACCTCGGGCTGGCGACCGCTCTCGGGCGGCTCGACCGGCGCGCAGAGGCGGAGGAGGCGCTGAAGCGCGCGGAGGCGGCGTTCCGCGCTGCCGGGAACGAGGTCGGCACCGCCCGGGCGGCGCTGCTGCGCGTGGAGCTGGAGCTGGAGGAGGCGCCGGACCGGGAGCGAAGCGCGCGCGCGGCGGAGCGTATCTTCCGCCGCCACGGGATGGTGCTCGCGGCGGCGCGGGCGCGGCTGGCGCCGCTCGAGCAGCGGGTGGAGGCGGGCGGAAGCCCGGTGCGGTCGCTGCGGCGCCTGCGGGCGGAGGTAGAGACCGAGGCGCTCTTCTCCCTGCGCTGGCGGGTGGAGGCGGCGCTGGCCCGCGCGGCGGTGAATGCGGGGAAGCCCCGGTCCGCGCTGACGCACTACCGGCGAGCGGTGGAGGAGATCGAGCGGGCGCGGCACCTGCTGCCGGGGGAGGAGCTCCGCATCGCCTTCCTGCGGGACAAGACGCGCCTGCTGGAAGAGCTGCTGGGCCTCCTGCTCGACCGCGGCACGCCCGCGGCGCTGCGGGAGGCGTTCCGGCTGGCGGAGCGCGCCAAGTCGCGCGTGCTGGCGGAGCTGCTCTCCGGCCCGGTGGAGGCGCTGGAGAGCGACGACCCCGAGCGGCAGGCGCTGACGGCGCGGCTGGAGGAGCTCCGGGCGCAGCTGAAGTGGGACCACGACCGCCAGGAGACCGGCGGCGGAGAGGCGAGCCGCCTGCCTGCTGCCGACGCGGAGCTGCCGGAGCGGGTGCGCCGCCTGGAGCAGGAGTACCTGCAGACCCGCCGTCGGCTGCAGCTCTCCGGAGGTCGGCAGGTCGCCTTCGGCGAGCCGCCGGAGCTGCGCGCGCTTCAGTCGCTCCTGCAGGACGACGAGCAGCTGGTGGAGTACGTGACGGTGCGGGACGAGGTGATCGCCTTCGTGGTCGACCGCCGCCGCTTCCACGCGGTGCGCGGCCTCGCCTCCCGCCGGGAGGTGGAGGAGCTGGCCCGGCGGCTCGGCCTCCAGTGGGCGCGGGCGGCGTCGGGCGGGCTGCCGCCGCTGTTCCGGGACCGGCTGCTCCAGAGCACGGAAGCGGTGCTGCGGGAGCTGTACGAGGCGCTGGTGGAGCCGCTGGAGCCGCTGCTCACCGGGCGACGGATCACGCTGATCCCGCACGGCGCGCTGCACGGCGTGCCGTTCCACGCGCTGCACGACGGGGTCGACTACCTCCTGGAGCGCTGGGAGATCGCCTACGCCCCCAGCGCCGGCGTCTGGCGCGCCTGCCGGCTGCGGCCGGAGCCGGAGACCCGGGAGTCGCTGCTCTACGGCGTCTCCGATCCGGCGCTGCCGCACGTGCGGTCGGAGGTCGAAGGCCTCGCCGCCCTGCTCGACAGCTCCCGCGCGCTGCACGACGGGCAGGCGACCCTCGCCGCCGTCCCCCGCGACGGAGCGTTCCGGTACCTGCACTTCGCCACGCATGCGGTCTTCCGTGAGGACAACCCGCTCTTCTCCGGCCTGAAGCTGGCGGACGGCTGGCTCATCGCGCACGATCTCTATCGCCGCCGGCTGGAGTGCTGCCTCGCCACCCTCTCCGCCTGCCGGACGGGGGTCAGCCACGTGGCTCCGGGCGACGAGACGCTGGGGTTGGTCCGCGGCTTCCTGCACGCGGGCGCCCGCGCGGTGCTGGTGAGCCTGTGGGTGGCGGACGATACGGCGACCGCGGAGCTGATGCAGCAGTGTTACGCGCGCCTGGCGGCGGGAGAGAGCCGCGCCGCAGCGCTGCGGGAGGCTCAGCGGGTGGTCCGCTCCCGTTATCCGCACCCGTTCCACTGGGCGCCGTTCGTGATGGTGGGAGCTTCCTGAGGGATGAGGGATGAGGGATGAGGGATGAAGGATGAGGGATGAATCCGGACCTTCCGTGTCCGGTCGCTCCTACTCTCTCGTTCTCCTTCTCTTTCTCGGGAGCGCGCCGGGGCGAGCCCGGTTGGCGGGAGGAGCAGCCGCGCGCGAACAGTTCTTCGATCTTTCTTCTCCCCTCTTTTTCATCTAGTCACTGGCTGAAGTAACCTGGGAGTTCTGCCGACGAACGGTACGAAATGGTACCGATTTGCAGGGCCGGCTCCGGAGTCGAACCGATGCGCTTAACCACGATTGGATTGGCAGTCTTGATCCTGCTGGCCGGGGCCACGGAGGCCCAGGCGCGGCGGGGGCGGAACCGGCTGAAGGAGCTCACCAAGAATGAGCTGGTGGTCCGCCTGGCTCCAGGGACCGACGCTCAGAAGTTCGCCCGGGATTACCGGGTGAAGGTGATCTCCCAGGGCACCGGCAGCGGCCGCTACCGGGTGAAGATGCGGAACACCCGGGATGCCGCGCGCCTGCTGGCGAAGCGGCTGCAGGATACCCGCATCATCAGCGCGGACAAGAACCTCCCGGCCCCCTCGCCCCCGGGGGAGCAGGCGCAGTGGACCACCGCTTTCGACGGCGACCGCGGCCCGCGCGCCTACGACGGCCAGCTGGCGATCGGGCAGGTCCGCTTCACGCAGGCGCCGACGCTGGCAGACGGCGCCGGCGTGACGGTGGCGGTTCTCGATACCGGCATCTCCCGGCGGCACCCGCACCTGGCGGCGCAGACGGTGGAGGGCTGGAACTTCGTGGACGACAACGCCGACACGGACGACCGCCCCTACCAGCTCGACCTGGACGGGGACCGGGTCCGGGATGAGGGCCTGGGCCACGGGACGGTGGTCGCCGGCCTCATCGCCCGCTTCGCCCCGAAAGCGACGCTGCTGCCGGTGCGCGTGCTGAACAGCGAGGGCATGGGAACGGTCTGGGACGCGGTGCGCGGCATCGAGTACGCCATCTCGAAGGGCGCGCGGGTCTTGAACCTGAGCTTTGGCGTGCAGGAGCGCTCCGAGATCCTGGAAGACGCGATCAAGGAGGCGGAAGACGCGGGGGTGTTGATCATCACCACCGCCGGCAACCACGCCAGTTCTCGCCCGCAGTACCCGGCGAAGTACTCTCACGTGGTGGCGGTCGGCGCCGTGAACGCGGACGACAGCCGGGCGAAGTTCTCCAACTTCGGGAGCGACGTCGACATCTACGCGCCGGGAGTCGACGTGGTGAGCACCTTCTGGGACGGCACCTACGTGGCGTGGTCCGGCACCTCGTTCGCCGCGCCGATGGTGAGCGGCACCGCCGCCCTGATCCTCTCCCGCAACCCGGGCCTCTCGCTGGAGGACGTGGGCGACCTGATCGAAGACACCGCCCGCCGCGCAGAGGCCGCCCGCAGCCTGCGCCGCGGCCGAGGCGGTGATGACGGCGGCAACAGCGGCCCCGGAGGCGGCGACCGCACCGAAATCCTCGACGTCGACTCCGCCGTCACCGCCGCGATCAACGGCGGGGGTGATGACGACGATGAGGATGACGATTAGGGGCTAATTCACCACAGAGCGCACAGAGGACACGGAGATTCCGAACCAGGAGATTCACCGCGGAGAACGCAAAGGACGCAGAGAGGGGAACAGAAGAGCGTGACACCGGGTCGCTGTACGGGGCTCGAGACGCGCAGCCGGCCCCTTCCTCTTGGCGAGCTTGGCGTTCTTGGCGGTAAAGGCTGGTTCTCTCCGCGTCCTCTGCGTCTCTGCGGTGAATCCGGTTCGGATCCGGCCCGGAAGCTTACCGCCGGTGGAGCGTGAAGTAGATCCGCTCCGGCGTGAGCGGTAGGTCGTTGACCCAGGCGCCGGCAGCGTCGTGGACGGCGGCCTGGAGCGCGGCGAGGGTGGGGACGATCACCGGCTCGCCGATGCCTTTGACGCCGAACGGGCCGTTCTCGCTCGGGACCTCCACGTAGCGGTTGCGCAGCACCGGCGTGTCCATCGGGGTGGGCAGGCGGTAGTCGGAGAGGTGCGTGTTGCGGTTGCGGCCGCCCTGGATCTGCATCTCCTCCATCCAGCCCCAGGAGAGCCCCTGCACCGCGCCGCCGTCCATCTGCCCCTCCACCTCGTACGGGTTGACGGCGAGGCCGACGTCGAGCGACTGGTAGAGCTCCAGCGCCTCCATCACGCCGGTGTCCGGGTCGACCCGCACCTTCACGATCTGGGCGGAGATCACCGGGTGGCTCGGCTCATTGGCGAAGGTGCCGGTGCCGACCAGTGGCCCGCCGATGGTGCGGAGGGCGACCTGTCCCAGCTCCGCCAGGGTGACGCTGTTCTCCGGATCGTCCTTCACCGCGATGCGGCCGATGCGCCGGCCCTGCTCGCTGGGCCAGACGTCCTGCACCAGGGAGTCTTCGTCCGCTTCCAGGTGCTCCGCCGCGAGGGCGAGCATCTTGCGGCGCAGGTCTTCCGCGGCGCGCTTGACGGCGTTCCCCATGGAGAAGAGGACGACGGAGCCGCCGGAGCCGGTGGCGTAGGGGGCGCTGTCGGTGTCGCCGCGGACCACGCGCACCGCCTCGTACGGCACGCCGGTCACCTCCGCCGCGATCTGGGCGAAGCCGGTGTCGGTGCCGGTGATGTCCATGGCGCCGGAGAAGACCTTGAGCGTGCCGTCCTCGCCGAGGGAGCAGACGGCGCTGCCGGGGCCGGCGCCGTTGGTCCACTCGCCCACGGCGACACCCCAGCCTTCGTTCGGACCCTTCCGGCGCTCGCTCCAGCCCGCCAGCTCGGCGGCGGTCCTCAGCGTCTCCTTGAACGCCACCCGGCGGAGAGGGGCTCGGTCATTGACCCGCTTCTCGCCTTCCTCGACCATGTTCCGGAGGCGGAATTCGACCGGGTCCATGCCGATCGCGTCGGCGCAGCGGTTGAGGTTCGCCTCGGAGGCGTAGGTGCCCTGCGGCGCCCCGGGGGCGCGGTAGGCGGCGGTGCCCGGCTTGTTGGTGTAGATGCCGTAGGCGTCCCACTTGACGTTCCGGAAGCCGTAGACGCCGATGATGCGGCTGGTGGCGTGGATGCTGGCGCCGGGGACGTTGCCGCAGTCCCACAGGCCGACCGCCTGGCGCGCGGTGACGGTGCCGTCCTTCTTCACGCCGGTCTTCACCCAGATCGTGGCGGCGGGGGCGGGACGGCCGTCGAGCATCTCCTCTTCGCGGCTGTAGACGATCTTTACCGGGCGGCCGGTCATCTGCGCCAGGAGGACGGCGTAGGGGTGGACCAGGGTGCCGAACTTACCGCCGAAGCCGCCGCCGATCGTCTGGCCGATCACGTTGATGTCGGACGCGGGGATGCCAAGGCTGCTGGCAACGCCGCTGCGGATGGCGAAGATGCTCTGGGTGCTGGTCCAGATCGTCACCTTGCCGCTGGCGTCGACCCGCGCCACGCAGGCGTGCGGCTCGATGTAGGTCTGGTGGACGCGCGGGATGCGGTAGACGTCTTCCAGCACGAAGTCGGCCTCCGCGAAGCCGGCCTCCACGTCGCCTGCTTCGAAATGCGCCTCCTGCGCCACGTTCCCCCAGCGGCCCAGCTCCGCCCACGGGCTGCCGGGAACGGCGTCGACCGTCTTCGCGTCGTCCCGAAGCCGCGGCGACTCCGGCCGGATGCCCTGCTCCTCCGTATCGACCGGGGCGAGCAGCTCCCACTCCACCTCGATCGCGTTCACGCCGTCCCGCGCGATCTCCGGCGAGACAGCGCAGACGCAGGCGATCTTCTCCCCCTCGTAGAGCACCACGTCGGAGGCGAAGAGACTCTGGGAGAGGCGGAAGCCGTGGACGGTGTCGACCGTCTCCATCGTCCGCTCGCCGCCGAGCGACTCCTCCGTGAGCACCTTGACCACCCCGGGGATCGCTTCTGCCCGGCGGGTGTCGATCCGCTTGATCCGCGCGTGGCCGTGCGGGCTGTGCAGGAAGGTGGCCCAGAGCTGCCCGGGCAGGTTCACGTCCGCCGCGTAGCGGGCCGCGCCGGTCACCTTGTCGACGGCGTCGACGCGCGGGACCGGCTTGCCGAGCACGTCGTACTCCGGCGTCTCGTGGGGGGACTGCGGCTGCGGTCGGTGGAGGAGATCGGTCATCGCGGGCGCGCTCCTGGTTTCAAAAGGGACACAGGCTATGATACCGCTCCTGCCCCCGCATCTCCTACGTCGGGCTCGCATGCTTCCGTGCTTCAGCGCGGCGGCGGGTGGGGTAGACCTGCCTGAATGACGGGCGGCCCATGTGACGGCCCCCGGAAGGAGAGACCCGTGATGCTGAGATGGACACGACTGGCACTGCTAGCCGGCATGCTGAGCGCGATGATGATGGCGGCCGGCTGCGACAACAACGAGGTGGGCACGGAAATCGAGCCGAACGGCCCCGCCGGCGGCAATAACGCCGTGCCGCCGCCGCCGGGTGAGAACCCCCAGGGTCTGCCGCCTGCCGGCGAGAACAGTCCGGGCACCGGCACCGCCCCTGCCAATCACCCATAGGCGGGACAGGCAGCGCCAGCCCTGCGTCTCCTGTCCCCCGGCAGTTCCGAATCCCGTGACTTCGGTTTCCGCCGCCCGCTCCGAGGCAATAGAACGGAGGCCGGCGGGCGCAGTGCCGGCGCGGAGGAAGCTATGCGCGCTACGTGGATTTCGGAGTTCATCGACGGGCTGCATGCCCTCGAAAGTCGGAACGAGATCGAGCCGCTCCTGGCCTGCTTCGCCGGAGACGCGACCATCTGGAACATCACGCACGCGGAGCCGCGCCGTGGGCCGCAGGCGCTGCGGGAGTTCTGGGAGACGTACCGGCGGCAGTTCGACCGGATCCGCTCCGACTTCGACCGGATCGTGGAAGGCGAGCGGGACGCGGCCCTGGAGTGGCACGCGGAGGGAACCCTGCCCTCCGGCTCGCCGATCGCCTACCGCGGGGTGACGATCCTGCGGCAGGGGGACGGCGGCATCGCCGAGTTCGCCGGCTACTTCGATCCCCGGCCGTTCGAGCTGCACGCGGGGGCGGGGCGGCCAGTCTCGCCGGCGCCTCGCCGGTCCCCGCAGCCGGCGGAGCCGGACGCGGACCTGGCCGACGAGGAAGAGGCGACCTCCACCCTGAGCTACGGATAAGAGCCGGTCCGGATCGGCTCTAAAAACCTCGGCCGGCGAGATTGATCCGGGAGCCGGCCGGGGACACCTCCCATGGTTGCGCTAGCGCACAGAGGAGGGAAGATGAACCGTCTCAACGGGTTAGATTACACGGCCTTCGCACTCGCCATCGTGGGCGCGCTGAACTGGCTCCTGGTGGGCCTGTTCCGGTTCGACCTGGTGGCCGCGATCTTTGGGGGGCAGGACTCGATGCTGTCCCGGATCGTCTACACGCTGGTGGGGCTAGCGGGCGTGTATGCGATCTACAGCCTGACGAAGCTGTCGCCCGCCACCGACCGTCACCGCGCGATGCCCTGACCGGGATCGCCTCGACGGCGCGAGGCTCCTTTCGCCTCCGGGCGGGGGGAGCCTCGCGCGCGTACCGGTGCCGCCGGTGGGTTTTCATGACTCGCCAGAACCTCCGATTCCGGGTTTGTGGCGGGCGCGGGATGGGCAGGGACTCGGTGGAGCAGTCTGCTCTACCGTGCTTTTTTCCCAGCCTTCGGGCTCGCACCGGGAGGCCGGCGGTGGGCGCATTTACCACGCCCTGCCGGAGGGTTTGACTGCCCGATCCAGGCCAGTTTCAGGAGAGGGAGAACCACCATGCGAGACCACGTTTCGACGCCCCGGCGCGCGGCGCCGTGGGTGCTCACCGCCCTGCTGGCGCTGACCGGCACGACCGACGCCCTCGCCCAGCGCGGACGCGTGGAGGTGCCGGCGAACACCGTCGTCCGGGCCGAGCTCACCCAGTCGGTGAACAGCCGCTCTGTCCGGCAGGGAGACCGCGTCGTCGCGGAGCTCTCCCGGGACGACACGAGCGACTTCCCCGAGGGGACCCGCTTCGAGGGAACGATCACGGAAGTTCGCCGGGCCTCGGACGACCGGCCGGCGATTCTGGACATGGAGTTCCGGCGGGCGATCCTGCCGGGCGGACAGACCGTGAACATCCGGGGGGACCTGGCGAGTCTTTCCGAGGACAACGTCCGCCAGCGGGATGACGGCCGGCTGGAGTCCCGCCGGCGCGGCGGCGGCAGCGGCTTCGATTGGAAGTGGGTGGGCTACGGCGCGGGGGGAGGCGCCGTGCTGGGCGAGATCTTCGGAGACAACTTCCTGCGCGGGGCGCTGCTCGGCGGTCTAGGCGGCGCGATCTACGGCTACCTGAACCGGGATCGCGACCGGGGCGAGTTCCGGGAAGTGGAGCTTCCCCGCGGCACCGAGTTCGGGATCCGGCTCGACCGCCAGGTGGCATTCAATCCGGGCGCCAACTACGTGGCGAGCCGGGAGCGGAACTGGGAGCGGGTGCTCGGCACGCGGCAGGAGACGGGGAGGAGAGCCTCGCGGCTCTTTATCGACGATCGTCCGGTGACGTTCCGGGACATGCAGCCGCTCCGCATCAACGGGGGCGCCTACGTGCCCCTCCGTGAGGTGGCGCGAGAGGCAGGTTGGACCTACCGCCACAGCTACGGCGCCGATGACTTCTCGGTCCGCACACCGCAGGGGGAGGTGAGAGGCTCGGTCGGCGAACGCAGCTTCCGCCGCGGCGGAAGCAGCATGACCCTGACCGACGCCCCGGTCCTCGTGGGCGACGAGGTGTACGTTCCGGTGGAATTCCTCGGCCGCATTGGAGACCAGCGGGTGCGTTGGGGGCGTTCGTAGCGCGGTCGGCGCTCCGAAGTAGGGGGCGGTACTTCGGAGCGCCTCCGGTCCGACGCTTACCCGGAGATCGGCGGCACGAGCACCGCGAGGCTCCACCGGAGGTTCGACAACCCGATCCAGCCAGTTTCAGGAGAGGGAGGACTGAAATGAACGATCAGGCTCAGGCTTTTCGGCGCACGGCGCCGTGGCTACTCATCGGCGCGCTGGCGCTGGCTGGCGCGGGGGGCGCCATGGCCCAGGCGGAGCGGGTGGAAGTGCCGGCGAACACCGTCCTCCGCGCCGAGCTGACCCAGCCGCTCAGCAGCCGCACCGCACAGGAGGGGGACCGGGTGGCCGCCGTCCTTTCGGCGACCGACACCAGTGAGCTTCCGGTCGGGACTCGCTTCGAAGGAACCCTTACCGAAGTCCGGCGGGCCTCGGAGGACCGTCCCGCGGTGCTCGACATGGACTTCCAGCGCGCCATTCTTCCCGACGGGCAAACCCTGAGCGTGCGCGGCGATCTGGCGAGCCTTTCCGACGAGAACGTCCGCTACCGCGCGGGCGGCCGGGTGGAGGCCCGCCGCGGTAGCGGTGACGGCGGCTTCGATTGGAAGTGGGTCGGCTACGGCGCGGGAGGAGGCGCCGTGCTGGGCGAGATCTTCGGCGACAACTTCCTCCGCGGCGCGCTGCTCGGCGGCCTCGGCGGCGCGATCTACGGCTACCTGAACCGGGACCGCGACCGCGGACAGTACCGGGAGGTGGAGCTCTCTCGCGGCACCGAGCTCGGGATCCGGCTCGACCGGCAACTCGCGTTCACTCCCGGTGAGAACTACATCGCCAGCCGGGACCGGGCCGGGGAGCGCGTGCTCGGCTCCCGGCAGGAGACGCGCGGCTCCCGGACGCGGCTGCTGATCGACGAGCGGGCGGTCGACTTCGGCACGACGCAGCCGCTTCGGATCAACGGCGTTCTCTTCGTGCCCTTGCGCCCGGTCTCGCGCGACGCGGACTGGACCCTGCAGCACACCGCGGGGGCGGATGACTTCACGCTTACCACCCCGCGGGGGGAGGTCCGCGCTACCGTCGGCGAGCGCACCATGTCCCAGGGCGACAACACCCACACCCTCACCGAGGCGCCGGTGCTGGTGGGCGACGAGGTCTACGTGCCGGTGGAGCTGCTGGGCCGGGTCGACGACCGCCGGATCCGGTGGGAGCGGCAGAGAGGCGCGGGGACTACGCCCCGCGGAGGCAGCGTGAACGGCGGCACCGGCCGCGTGGCGTTCGACGCGGTGATCCGAGGCCTCGCCGCGATCGACTTTACCGACTTTCGGGGGGCGGTGGCCTCGTACGAGATCGTCGATCTGAAGCGGAGCTACAGCCTGGACGAGGCGACGCCGCTGATGCGGCTGATCGACCAGAACTCCGGCGCCCGGCGCAACCAGCTCCTCATGACGCGGTTCCTGCGCGACACGCGGCTGATTCGCGACGCGCAGGTGGTGGGCGCGGACCCGGAGCGGAGGATCATCTACATCTACTGAGAACCTCGGCCTGGCGGCGTGGGGCCCGCCGGCGTGGAGTCTTCCGGCTCCACGCCGGCCGCCTTCGCTTTCAGGCGTCTCCCTCCCCGTTCAGCACCGCCTCCGCCTGCGCGGTGCGGGTGGTGAGCTCACCCCAGGGCAGCTCGACCGCGGCGACGGACCACCCCTCCATCTCGAACGCCTCCGCCCCGAAGCCGGCCGCCTCCAGCCGCTGGGCCAGCGCCTTCGCCTTCTCCGCGGTGCCGTGACCCACCACCACCCGGTCCGGCTCGAGCTGGCCCTCCTCGAAGATCTCCACCGCCGGCACCAGCGCCTGCCCGCAGCCGGGGCACGCCTCGTAGGTGTCGTGGAAGAAGAGCAGGCACTCGGGGCAGCCGCGGACGTCGTAGTCCTCCTCCGCCTCCGCGATCGCCTCTTCGTCGCCGTCCCGCACCGACTGCGCCGCGGTGACCGCCATCCCGACCAGATCCGCTCGCGTCCGGTGGACGTCGGCCGGCACCGCCAGCGACCAGAGCAGCGTCTCGTCCGCCATTCCGATCGTGGTAAACGGATACTGGCTCAAGCCCTCTCCAGGCAGGCGGACCACCGGAATCCCCATCGCCTTGAGGTTGCCTTCCACCACCCGGAGCGGCTGGCCGGCTCCGGTGTAGACCCGCACCCACTCCGCCTGCGGGACCGCGGCCTCTGCGTCCTGCTCCAGCGGCACGTCGCAGTCCGGGCAGTTCTCCGTCCAGTTGCTGAAAGCGGCGCCGCACTCCGGGCAGTAGGTCATCTCGACTCCTCCGGGAAAAGGGTAGCTCGAGGCTCCGGTCCGGAGCCCCGTGGGATGGTTGGCCGGGAGTGGCGGTCCCACCTCGTTAGCAGGTTGCAGGTTAGCAGGTTGCAGGTTAGCAGGTTGCAGGCTGGCAGGTTGCGGGTGGCGTGGTGGGTTCAGGGGAAGACCACCAGTAACCAAACCTCCGCCGACGCCACCGGCGGCCTCACGGGGGCATCCGGGAAGAACTCACCCCTTTGCGAAAGCAGGAACCGGCGCGAGAGGGAGGCCGAGCAAGCTTGTCACTCCGGCAGTCCCGCCTGGCTTCGCCCCCGAGTCGAGCGGACGCTACGCCCCGAATGGCTGCCGAACGCGCGCATCGGCACGGGATCGTGCCCTCCGCGGGGAGCGTCAGATCCTGCCAACACTTCCCGGATGCACCGCTCATGCGTTTAACGCACTGCTAATGCGCCAGGGTGCGCCAGGGGGCGGGCTGGCCGGCTTCGCTCCAGAGGGCGCCGGAGACGGGGAGGAACTCGTCCGGATCGGAGAGGGTGGGCGCCTCGCCGCCCGGCAGTGTCTCCAGCTCCGGGTCGGATTTGGGCGAGCGGGTGATGACGACGCGGCCGATCCGGAGGTCCTGCCGGAGGCGGCCGCCGAGCGCGAGGGAGCGGTAGGCGCTCCAGTTGGCGCGCACCGCCACCACCAGCAGCAGCAGCCCGGTGAGGAGCTGGGTGCCTTCCAACCGGCCTCCGGAGAGCACCAGCACGGTGCCGAGCCAGGCATCCAGCGCCACCGCGAGGAGGAGCGGTCGGAGCGTGAGGCGGCGGATGTGCCGGCGGAGCTCCTCGGTCTCCGCGGCGGTGAGCTCCCGGTGGTTCAGGTAGACCTCTTCCCCGCTGGTGCGGGCGGGGGAGACCCACTCGGCGGCCGTCGCGGCGTATTCCGGCACCTCCGCCACGCGTCGCCGGCGCGCGCGGATCCAGCGCCGCGGCCGCACGCCGTTCGCCTGCAAGACGCCGCCGGAGACCGGGAGCACTTCGAGCCACTGCGTCTCCTCGGAGCCGGCTTGCAGCAGCCCCTCCTTGAGGAGCGACTGCAGGCTCTCGTCCGGAGCCGGGAGGTGCGGGATCACCCCCTCGAAGCGCTGCACCGCCCCCTGCCGGGCGTCGCGGGACAGGGCACGCGCCCAGCGGAGCCAGTCCCGGCCGGCGAGGAGCAGGAGCGCCATCACGACCAGGCCGACCACCACCACCACGGCCACCAGGCCGGAGGCGACCGGCCGCGAGGCGAGCGGGAGGCCCAGCACGACGAAGGTGGCGAAGGCGAGCGGGAAGAGAACGAAGGCGAGGGCGCTCCAGAGGTACCGGGCGAACGCGGCGTACCGGATTTCGATCCGCTCCGCCGGCGTGAGGGCGCGAAACTCCGCCAGACGCAGGCCGGCGCACCAGTCGGTGGCGTCCGGGCTGCGCTCTTCCGCCATCGGGGGCTAGCTCAGGACCGGCAGCCCGACGCGGGCCGGCGGCCGGGCCCCGGCGGGGAGACCCTCCACGTCCCAGCGGTGGACCACGTTGTAGAGGGCGTCCCGCTCCACCGGCACCCGGCCGGCTTCGCGGATCAGCTCCAGCAGCTCGTCCAGCGTGAGCGACTGCCGGTTGCTCCGGTCGATCACGTGGGTGATCTCGTAGTTCATGATCGTGCCGTCGAAGTCGTTCGCGCCGTACCGCAGGGAGAGCTGCGCTACCGGCGGCGTGATCATCATCCAGAACGCCTTGATGTGCGGGAAGTTGTCCAGCATCAGGCGGGAGATCGCGATCGTCTTCAGGTCGTCCACCCCGGTGGAGCGCGGCACGTCGGCGAGCTGCGTGTTCTGGGGGTCGAAGGCAAGCGGGATGAAGCTGAGGAAGCCGCCGGTCTCGTCCTGCAGCTCCCGGAGCCGCACCAGGTGCTCCACCCGTTCCGGCAGCGTCTCGATGTGGCCGTAGAGCATGGTGGCGTTCGACTTGAGCCCCACGGAGTGCGCCACCCGCGCCGTCTCCAGCCAGTCCCGCCAGTCGAGCTTCTTGTTGTAGAGGATCTCGTGGACGCGCGGGGTCAGCACCTCCGCGCCGCCGCCGGGGAGCGCGCCCAGCCCGGCTTCCATGAGATCGCGCAGCACCTCTTCCAGCGGCTTCTCCGCCTTGCGAGCGATCTGCTGCAGCTCGATCATGGTGAACGCCTTCACGGTGGCGTTCGGGCGCTCTTCCTTGATGGCGCGGACGATCTGCAGGTAGTAGGAGTAGGGCAGCCGCGGGTTGATGCCCCCCACCATGTGGATCTCGGTGATCGGAACGTCGACGTACTCCCGCACGCGGCGGCGGATCGCCTCCACGTCGAGCTCGTACGGGTCCGGTCCGCCCTTCTTCGCGAAGAAGGAGCAGAACTTGCAGTCCTTGTTGCAGATGTTGGTGTAGTTGACGTGCTGGTTGCGGACGAAGTAGGTGACGTCGCCGTGCCGCGCTTCCCGCACCCAGTTTGCCATCGCGCCGATGGCGGTCGCCTCGCTGCTCTCGTACAGGCGGACGCCGTCTTCGAAGCTGAGCCGCTCTCCGGCCTGGACCTTTTCCCAGATCGGCGCCAGCCCCGCGCGCTCGATGTACCGGTCCATAGGGGTCTGCGATCCGCGCATCCGGCTCTACTCCTCCCGCCGGGCCGCCGGCATCTACGGCGCCCGCTCGCTGCCCGCCCGTCTACCCGATTCTATCATTCGCGGAGCTCTTTCCACGCCGCACGCGACTCTGCCTTCCGGCCGCGAGGCAATCCCTCCGGGCCCGGCCAGCGCTCCGACTTTAGTAGGGTTTTCCCGGCTGCCCAGGCACGAACCGGCGGCGGCGGCAGAAAAGCGTCATCCGAAAGTATCAAGATCCCTGGTTTGCTACCGATCATCTGGTCATCCCTCGATGGACAAGCGAGGGAGCGATCAACCAGGCGCCGAGCGGCACCTCATGCTTTGCGAGCGAGGTGTGCCGGCCAGAGCCAAGCAACGAACAGCGTCCCCGTGCCTGCGGGCGGGGGACGGAACGCGGCCCCGAGACCGAAGCGCTTCATCCGTTTTCGCGTGCCCGAGATCGCGCTCCACTTCTGTGGACGGCGGGAGAGCCTGCCGCCGACGAGTGCGAGCGGAGACCGGGCAGGCTGCTGCTGCGGACCGGTCTACTGCAAGGGGCCGGCCGGAAGCCTTTCGTCAATGAGCCTATACCAAGAGCGGGCGGAGCGCTGGGGGAGCCGGCGCACCGTCCGGATGCAGAGCGCGGGCAACGACCCGCAGGCGGCCTGGGAGCTGGTGGCGGCGAATCCGCACCTGAGCGCGGTCGCCGTAAGCGCCTACCTCCGCCGGTTCCGGGTTCCGGGCGGGCTGGGACTGGAGCGGGAGGACCTGCTCTCCGAAGCGCGGCTGGCGGTGCACGCCGCCGCCCGGAAGTGGGACCCGCGCCGCGGCAGCTTCGCCTCTTATGCCGTCGCCAGCGTGCGCTACCGGCTGCACCGGCTGGGCGGCCTCTGCAACTCCCCGGAGGCGAGGGAGCGGAAGTCGCTGCTGCGCGCCGCCCCGCTCTCCGAGGTGCACGAAGAGGCGAGCCCGGAGTGGTTCATCGACTCCACGGTGCCCGGACCGGACGACGTGGAAGGGGAAGCCTTTCGGGAGGCGCTTTACGGTGCCATCGACGCACTGCCCGCCCGTCCCCGCTCCGTGGTGGAACGGTTCCTCTCCGGCAAGTCGTTCCTGGAGATCGCGGAAGAGGAAGGCTGCAGCCGGCAGCGGGTCGACCAGCTCTACCGGGGCGCCGTGAAGCGGCTGCGGGAGAGCCTGGAGCCGTGGCTGGACCCGGACGCGCTCTCCGCGCGCCTCGAGGCGCAGTTGCGGGGCTGAGTGGGAGAGCCTTCGGAGACGGAGAGACAGAGGGACGGAGAGACAGCGGGACGGAGCAGGGATCGCTCGGCGGAAGCCGGCAGCCGTTCCGGCGAGCCTTCGAGTAAGAGGCGTCGATGACGCTCCAGGTCACCCGCGGCCGTGAGGAGTGCGGCGGCGGATCCTGCTCGCGGGGCCTCACCCTCGGTCCCTCTCCTGAGAGGAGAGGGAAGCTATGGGTGTGTGCCCAGCCTGCTCCCCCTTCCCTCTCAGGGAAGGGGGTTGGGGGGTTAGGCCGCGCCGGAGTGCTTACCCGCCGTGTTACATCTCTGCGACTATTCCCAGAGCAGTAGGAGCCTCCGGAGCGGGAGGTCCGGATTCATCCCTCATCGTTCCGCCCTCATCCTTCATCCCTCGGCATCCCTTACTCCCACTCAGCTCCGTAGGGCGCCGGCTTCCGCCTCCGCGGGGGCGGCGACGTCGGAGGTGAGATCGACCGGCACTTCGGGGGTGATCAGGCGGGCGCCGCGCTTGCGGGTGAAGTAGCTGAGCGCCCACTGGGTCAGCACCAGCATCCGGTTCTCGAACTCCACCAGGTAGAGGATGTGGATGAACATCCAGAGCAGCCAGGCGAAGAAGCCGCGCACGCGCCAGCGGCCGATGGCGGCGACGGCGGCGTTGCGGCCGATGACCGCCAGGCTCCCCTTGTCCTGGTAGCGGAACCGGTCCGGGCCGGCACCCGCGCCGCGCCGGAGCCGCCGGCCGACGAAGCGCCCCTGCTGGATCGCCACCGGCGCCACGCCGGGCAGCGGACGCTCTACGCCGTGGGCGAAGTGGGCCAGGTCGCCGATCACGTAGACCTCCGGGTGACCGGGCAGGGTGAGGTCCGGCTCCACGACAACGCGGCCGGTCCGGTCCAACTCCGCGCCGGCGCGGCGGGCGAGCGCCGCTCCGAGCGGGGAGGCTTTCATCCCCGCGGCCCAGAGGACCGTGCGAGCCGGCAGCCGCTCCTCCGTCTCCCCCGCGCGCACGCGGACCCCGTCCGCCTCGATGCCGGTCACCTGCACGCCGGTCCGCACTTCCACGCCGAGCGCCGCCAGCGAGGAAGCAGCCGCCTCCGAGAGCGAATCCGGGTAGGCGGGCAGGATCCGCGGGCCGCCCTCCAGCAGGAGCACCCGCGCAGAGGCCGGGTCGAAGCTGCGGAAGTCGTGCTTCAGCGTGTGCCGCGCCAGCTCGCCGAGGGCGCCGGCCAGCTCCACCCCGGTGGGGCCGCCGCCGACCACCACGAAGGTGAGCCAGGCCGCCCGCGCGGCGGGATCGGTCTCCCGCTCCGCCGCTTCGAAGGCGATGAAGACCTTGCGTCGGATCTCCAGCGCGTCCTGTACCGTCTTGAGCCCCGGCGCGGAGCCCTCCCACTCCGGGTTCCCGAAGTAGTGCGAAGTGGCGCCGGCGGCGACGATCAGCGTGTCGTACGGCACCTCGCCGTCCCGGAGGATCACCCGGCGCCGGTCCAGGTCGAAGTCGACCACCTCCGCCTGGAGCACGCGCGTGTTCCGCTGCCGGTTGAGCACCGCTCGCAGCGGAGAGGAGATGTCGGCCGGGGAGAGGCCGCCGGTTGCCACCTGGTAGAGCAGCGGCTGGAACAGGTGGAAGTTGCGGCGGTCGATCAGCGTGACGTCGACCGCCGCCGTCCCGAGCTGCTGGGCGGCGTAGAGCCCCCCGAAGCCCCCACCGACGATGACCACCCGGGGCCGGGCCGGCGCCGGGATCTGCTTGCGTATCACTCTCGCTATCCTTTGCTCGCCGGGTGCACCGGTGGGTGCTCGCCCGGCTCTTGAGAAATCTTTCACAAGCATTATACCACGCCGCGCGCGCCGGTGTTACCCCGGTGTCGAGCCGCGCGTCAAAGGCGTAACTACAGGGTTCCCGGGGTATGCGCCAGGGGGTGAGAAAGCTCCCGGAACATTAGGAGTTCTTTAGAGGTCATAAGCCTTACTGGCAGATCGGCCCACCGGGGGCGGGGAAGGACGGAGAGGATGACGTACTGGAAGTCGCTGGGGATCGGAGCGATTGCAGGGATGCGGAGCATGACGGCCCCGGCGCTGGTGAGCGACTCGCTCTCCCGGGGAGAGACGCCGTCGAACGGCACGCTGGCGGCCCGCCTGCTCGAGTCCCCCGAGGCGGCCTCGGCCCTGAAGGTGCTCGCCGCCGGCGAGATGGCGGCGGACAAGACGCCCTGGATACCGGACCGCGTGGCGCCGCTGGGGCTGCTGGGCCGCGCCGCCACCGGCGCCGCCGCGGGCGCCGCGGTGTGCGATGACGAGCACTGCCGTCCGGAGATCGCCGCGATGATGGGCGCCGCGGCCGCGGTCGTCTCCGCCTGCGGAATGTACGGCCTGCGCCGCGCGCTGGGCCGGTCGCTCCCGGTGCCGGACGCCGTGCTCGGCGCGGCGGAGGACGCCCTCGCCCTGGGCGGCGGCCGGATGCTGCTGCGGGCGAGCGAGACCGGCACCGTCCCGGTGGGGCGCGTCCCGTTCCCGGAGTTCGACTACACGGAGTTCAGCCGCCTGAAGATCGAGCCGGCGGGCTGAGCGCGGTTTTTGTCGGCCCGCCCGCGAGTCCGCGAGGCATTGAAATACCTCGCTTGAGGGTACGCGGGAAGTGCGGCCGGGTTCGCGCCTGCGACTGAAGTCGAGGCTACTGAGAGCGAAGCCCGCCTGCGCGGGCTCAGTTCTTCCGCCCCCAGAACCTCGCGGTACTTACGTCCAGACCCTTCGGTAGGCGCTTGCCGCGGTTTCAACCGCCCGGTGGCTGGGTGAAGCCCCCCTCACGCGGGCGGAGAGCCATCCTGTTGGGGGGCCCGGCGGTAACCGCACGGCCCCTCGCTGCCTCTACTCCCGGTGCAGGCGCTGCGGGAGGGGCAGGTCTTCAGCCGTCGGCTCCCGGGCGGGGAGGGGTAGGTCCGGCTCGTCTTCCCGGGCGACACTGCCGGGGAGCGGGAGGTGACGGGTCTCCGCGCTTCGCTCCGCCAGGTGCAGGAGCCTCTCGTAGAGCGTGGTACCGGCGCCGGACTCAAGAGACTGCACCAGCTCGCGAAGCGTGGGCGTCGTCGGGGAGAGGTCTGCCCAGGGATGCTTCCGCGCGATCCGATAGAGCGCGCTGGCAACCTGCTCACGGAGCGGGGGCCTCGCTTCGCTCAGGATGATGGAGAGGTCCGGGACCGCGGCCGGGTCGGCGATCTCACCGAGGAGCGTCACCAGTCGAGACTGCGCGGCGGGTCCGGCGGCGCGGGCGCTGCCAGCAAGCCGGGGCACGGCCGGCGATCCGATCCGAACCAGCCCACGTGCCGCCTCCTGCGCCAGCCCCGGCTCACCCTCGGCGGCGAGCTGGCAGAGCTCCTGGATATCCTCCGGCGTGCGCCGTGCGATCAGACGCACGACGCGGATCTTTCGATGATCCTGGACGGCGCCTCGACGCAGCCACCGGGGCTCCGCGATCGATTCAGTGGGCGCGGGTGCATCGCCCTCGCGCCCACGGAGCGGCCGGAAGGCCCACCAAAGAAAGGCGGCGAACGGCAGGAGAATCAGCCAGCCGAGCGAGTATGCGTCGAAGCCGAATAGGTTCACCAGGAGACTTCCAGTCGGGTTCGGCACGCGGAGGTGCGCGGATCAGGCTCTTTCAATCATGCCAGGTTCAGGGGCCTCGCTCATCGCGGCGCGGCTATCCGCACCCAGATCCTGGTCGGCGAGAGAGACGTTCCTCGCGAGACCGTCATCTCCACGGGGTTCCACCCCGCGCCCTCCCCGCCCGGAGCAGCCCTCCCGCGTGGGTGGCCCTCCCGCAGTCCTTTCACGCCCTTCGGGCTAGCGGACTGCTCCGGGCGTTGACACCGGCAGGCTGCGCGCCGCGTCCGTGGGCTGCGGCTGCGTCGGCACTGCGATTCACGGGCTGCTCCGGGCGGCTCAAGCGACCACCCCTCGCCAGGGATGGTCACAACTGGACCCCTCCAGCCCTGCCTGCGGCACGGCTTCCGGGCTCCGAGCAGGCACCTCGTAAGCGCCGTCTGCGTGGCGGGAGCAGCTTCTCATCGTTTTGACACAGCGCCAGGCAAGTTTCCGCACCTGAGGCGTG
The DNA here is from genome assembly GCA_046292385.1 of Armatimonadota bacterium. Lineage (GTDB taxonomy): Bacteria > Armatimonadota > SYMT01 > SYMT01 > SYMT01 > JBKBRF01. The sequence continues at coordinate 69,200 of JBKBRF010000028.1, forward strand.
GTCTTAAGATCTCTCTCATTATTTGTCCGCAGCAGTTTACTAACGATTGGGAGCTCAAGTGTTACCCGTGGGACGGGGCGACCCTCCGCATCCACCTGCTTCTCGCTCGGGCGAACGTCTCGCGCGCTGCGGGAGGGGCAGGTCTTCGGAGGACGGCTCCCGGGCGGGGCGGGGTAGGTCCTGGGAGGGGGTGGAGGGCGCGTGGCCGGGGATCGGCAGGTGGGGCGCCTCGGCTTCGAATTCGGTGAGCTGGAGCAGCTTGCGGTAGAGCGGCAGGTTCGGATCCGGATGGGCCGAGGCCGTCTCCACCAGACGACGAAAGAGAGGCGCAGCGGACGACAGCACGGGACCGCGGCGCTTCCGCGCGGTGCGGAGCAGGGCCTGCGCGGCCGGTCCGTGGAGCGCCGACCTCTCTTCGGCCAGCACGCTGCAGAGCGCGGGCACGGCGGCGGGGTCGGCGATCTCGCTCAGTACCCCGATCAGCCGGGCCCGCCCCGGTGACGCGGTATCCTGCACCACGCCGGCGATCTGCGGCACGGCCGTTTTCCCGATGCGCACGAGACCGCGGGCAGCCTCTTGCGCCAGCTCCGGCTGGGCCTGGCCCACGATGCGGCAGAGCAGGCGGACCGCATCCGGAGTGCGGTGCGCGATCAGCTTGCGGAGGGCCCGCTTGCGGTTTGGCCCCTGGAGAACCTGCTCGTAAAGCTCGAGGTTCTCCGGCCAGTCGACCGCGGGATCTGTCGTCCGCGGGAAGCGGTCCGGATAGCGCCACTGCAGGTACCAGATGAGCGCGATCCAGCCGAACGTGAGGCACGGGAGAGCCGTCTTCACCAGTTCCCAGCCGAGTAGGTAGTCGAGCCAGCCCATCGCCGCGTGTCTCCCGCCAGACCTCCTTTCGCTCGCTGCCGTGTCTTTCCTCGTTCCTCGCCGGCAGGGAATCCGGCGCCGGGGAGGGAACCGCGCTTCTGGCGGGTCACCCGCCGATCGGTTCTTTCATCTCCCTGCTTCCCTCTTCAAGACTTGCCATGCCTTATCCCACGCTCGGCGCCCTGGTGCGCGAAGACCCGGCCTTCGACCGCTTGATCGCTCCCGACGCGCCGATCGAGGTGCTTGCCTCCGGTTTCAAGTGGTCGGAGGGGCCGGTCTGGGTGCGGGACGGCGGCTACCTCCTCTTCTCCGACATCCCGCGCAACTCGGTGATGCGCTGGCAGGAGGGCCGCGGGCCGGGCGAGGAGCTTTCGGTCTTCCTGCGGCCTTCCGGCTACACCGGGGCGGCCGACTACGGCGCGGAGCCGGGCAGCAATGGGCTGGCGCTCGACCCGCAGGGGCGGCTGGTGCTGTGCGAGCACGGCGACCGCCGTGTCTCTCGCCTGGAGTGGGACGGCGGCAAGCTGACGCTGGCGGACCGCTACCGGGGCCGGCGGCTGAACAGTCCGAACGACGTGGTCGTCCACTCCAGCGGCGCCCTCTACTTCACCGACCCGCCCTACGGGCTGCCGGGGAACTGGGACGACCCGCGCCGGGAGCTGGAGCACTGCGGGGTCTACCGCCTCTCCCTGGAAGGCGAGCTGACGCTGCTGGAAGCCGGCATGAGCCGCCCCAACGGCCTAGCCTTCTCGCCGGACGAGCGCACGCTCTACGTCGCCAACTCCGATCCGGAGCGGGCGGTGTGGCTGAGCTTCCCGGTGCGGGACGACGGCACCCTGGGCGCAGGCGAGGTATTCGCGGACGAGACGGAGCGGGGCGGCACGCTGCTGGGGCTGCCGGACGGGTTGAAGGTCGATGCCGAGGGCCACCTGTTCGCCACGGGGCCGGGCGGGGTGCTGGTCTTCGCTCCGGACGGGCGGCGGCTGGGCCGGATCGATACGGGAGTCGCCACCGCCAACTGCGCCTGGGGGGAGGACGGGAGCACCCTCTTCATCACCGCGCACCAGTACCTCTGCCGGGTGCGCACCCGCACGCGCGGCGCGGGGTGGTAGCGGAGGCGGTGGGGTGAGCTGCCCCCGGGTGCCGCCGCGGCTGCACTTCTACCTGGCGCGCGCGGCGCCGGTGGGGCTGCTCCTGCGCCGCGGCCCGACGGAGTGGGTGCGGCTGATCGGGTGGAACACGGAGGACGACACCTTCGAGCCGGGCGCCTGGTTCCGCGGGCGGATCTACGCGGAGAAGTGCGACCTCTCCCCGGACGGCCGGCTCTTCGTCTACTTTGCGGCGAAATTCGGCCGCGGCGGGTGGGCGGAGCCGGACGCGTTCTATCGCGAGGTGCTGGAGCAGGCCGCCGCATCGGTCCGGCGACGGGGCAGCCGCGTCGAGGTGGCCGGACCGCCCGAGGGAGCGGCCGCGGCGGTGATGGATGACGGCTACGGCGAGGCCTGGACCGCCGTGAGCCGGCCGCCCTGGCTCTACGCGCACGCGCTCTGGCCGCAGGGGACGACTTACAACGGTGGGGGCAGCTTCCTGGGGAACGACCAGCTGCTGCTGCATGCCGGCTATCTGCTGCCGAAAGCTCACCCCCAGCACCGGCCGCCGCGAGCGCTGCGCATCGAGACGAGCCCCGATCTGCCGACCGATTTCCGCTCCGTGCTGCGCCGGAGGCTGACGGCATCCGGCTGGCGCTTCTCTCCGCACCCGGGCGGGCTGGTGGCACGCGCGCTCAACACGGCCTTCGCCGGGACTCCGGGACCGTTTCCAGCGGTGAAGCCGCATCCGCAGGCGAGGTATGCCCTGGAGCTTCACGACAACCCGCAGGAGCTCTTCCCGCAGTCCGCCCGGTTCTTCCTCCGCTGCGATCCGGACGAGCCGGAGCCGCTCCAGGTGGAGTGGGCCGACTGGGACCACCGCGGGCGGCTGGTCTACACGGCGGAAGGCCGGCTCTGGGCGCGGGAGGTGCGGAACGGCGCCCTGCAGCCGCCGCGGGAGCTGTACGACTTCCGCGACATGCAGCCGGACCCGGTGCCTCCACCGGAATGGGCGACGCGATGGGGGTGAACCCGCCGGGAGGCGCCGCCGAGGAGGGTCCGCCGGGCACCCCGCGTCCGCCGGCGCGCCTGTTCGCGATCCTCGCCCGCGAGGCGCCGGTCGGTGTGATCTTCCGCCGCGGCCCCACCGAGTGGACCCGGCTGATCCGGTGGGATACCGCGAACGACACCTTCGAGCCGGGACACTGGTTCCGGGGATCGATCTACACCGGCGAGAGCGACCTTTCCCCCGACGGAAAGCTGCTGGTCTACCACGCCGCGAAGTGGGGGAAGTGGTCCGCCTACTATGAGGCGCTACAAGCCGGGGACCTGAAGGGGCAGCGCGAGAGTATGGAGCACTGGACGGCGATCAGCAAGCCGCCGTGGCTCACCGCCCTCGCTCTCTGGCCGCCTTACCTGACCTACGGGGGCGGCTTCTTCGCCTCGAACCGGCAGGTGGTCCTCTACCTGCCTCACGAGGGCCTGCGACCCTTCCCGGACAAGCGCCCCCGGGGCGTCAAGGTAAGCTCCGACGACGATTGGAAGGGCGATCCCTCCCTCTTCACTTGCGGCTGGACCGTGACCTACTACTGGCAGTACGACAAGCCGAAGGTCTGGCGCACGCCCCACGTCCGGGAGAAGCCGCGTCCCGGCGGCGGCCCCACGCTGGTCCACACGATTGATTACCGATCGAAGGCGAAGTGGCCCGACCGCTACGAGCTGCGGAAGGGCGACGGCAGCCTGGAGGAGCTTCCCGGCGCCGACTGGGCCAACTGGGACAAGGCCGGCCGCCTGGTCTACGCCGCCGCCGGCAAGCTCTGGGCGCGCGACGCGGTGAAGCGCCGCCTCCAGCCGCCCCGCGAGCTCGCCGACTTCAACGCGATGGAGCCGGAAGCGATCCCACCCCCGGACTGGGCGAAGAGTTGGTAGCCGGCCGCCAGCCCTATGTGCAGAGGCCGGGAAGGTTTTTCACTTGACAGTCAAGCGGCCGCTGCGTTATACGGATAGCGAACGAAAGTTCGTATTCGGCAGGAGGCCATCATGGCTGTTTACGTGGCGCATACGCCCAACCCGGGGGGTAATTGGCACTCGCTCTCGGAGCACCTGCGGGAGGTCGCCCGCCTCGCGCGGGAGTTCGGAGCGCCGATCGGCGTGGGAGAGCTGGCCTACTGGGCCGGCCTCTGGCACGACCTCGGGAAGTACACGCCGGAGTTCCAGCAGTACCTCCGCGCCTGTCACACCGCGGCGCTGACCGGGAGTACACCCCCACCGCGCGGAGATGCTCCGCACAAACAGTTCGGCGCCGCCCTCGCCGTGCACTATGGGGCTTCACTGCTCGGCTTCGCGATCCTGGGGCACCACGGGGGGCTCCCGGAGCGGGCGGAGCTGAAGCGGGAGGCTGCGGAACGATCCCTCCCCTCGCTCGCGGAGCTGCTGGAGACGGCCGGCGCCGACCTGCCGGAGTTGAAGATGCGGCCGGACCTCGCCGCGGAGCTGAGACGGCTGGCGGCGGATCCGCGCGAGGCGGATTTCCTGATCCGGATGGTCTACTCCTGCCTGGTCGATGCCGACTCGCTCGACACTGAGGCGCACACCCGGCCGGAGGTCGCTGCCGCACGGCAGGCGCCGCGGTTGGGCCTGCACGAGATGCGGGACCGGCTCCACGAGGACCAGGCGCACTTGCAGGCGCAGGCAGCGGTAACTCCGTTGAACGCTCTCCGGCGCCAGATTTACGAGGCCTGCGCGGCAGCGGCGGCAGGGGCCCCGGGCGTCTACCGGCTCACGGTGCCGACCGGCGGCGGTAAGACCCGAAGCTCGCTCGCCTTCGCGCTGGAGCACGCGGTGGAGCATGGGCTCCGCGGGGTGATCTACGCAATCCCTTACACCAGCATCGTGGAGCAGACCGTCGGGGAGTTCGAGAAGATCCTGGGAGAAGAGGCGGTGCTGGAGCATCACTCCGCCGTCGAGCCGGACGCCCGCAGTAAGCGCGAGGAATGGCTGCGGCGGCTGGAGTGCCAGAACTGGGATGCTCCCCTGGTGGTGACGACCACGGTGCAGCTCTTCGAGAGCCTGTTCGGGAACCGGCCCGCCCGCTCTCGAAAGGTCCACCGGATGGCCCGCTCGGTCATCGTGCTGGACGAGGTGCAGGCGCTGCCACCCAAGCTTCTGCGCCCGTTGGTAGACGGGCTGCGCTTGCTCTGCGACCGGTACGGCAGCACGGTGCTGCTCTGCACCGCTACCCAGCCGGTGCTCGGCTGCGACGTGCTGGCAGAGGCCGGATTCCCCGACATCCCCGAGATCGCTCCGGACCCTCCGCAGCTCTTTCGGAAGCTGCAGCGGGTGGAGTTCGATCTCTCGCCGCTGGCGGAGGGGGAGTGGACGTGGGAGCGGGTCGGTGCCGCGATGCGGGAGACGGACCAGTGCCTGGCAGTGTTGAACACCCGGCGGGATGCCCTGGCGCTCCTCGACGCCGTGAAGGACCTCCAGCCGCTCCACCTCTCCACGCTGCTGTGTGGCCGCCACCGGCGCGACACCCTGGAGGAGATCCGGCGCCGGCTGCGCCAGGGCGAGCCGTGCTACGTCGCCTCCACGCAGGTGGTGGAGTGCGGCTGCGATCTGGACTTCCCGCGAGTGCTGCGGGCGCTCGGGCCGCTCGACCGCATTGTCCAGGCGGCGGGCCGCTGCAACCGGGAGGGGCTGCGTCCCCGGGACGAGAGTCGCGTCCTGGTCTTTCGGCCGGAAGGCGGCGGCGCTCCCCGGGGCTCTTACGCGGTGGCGCTCAGCGTTGCCGACCGCCTGCTCCGCGGCGATGCCAACCTGCACGACCCCGCGCTCTACGAGCGGTACTTCCGCGAAGCGTTCCTGCAGGACGACACCGACGCCCGCGGCGTCCAGAAGTCGCGGAAGGAGCTCGACTTCCCCGCGGTGGCGGAGAAGGTGCGCCTGATTCCGGAGGAGACGGTCGGAATCCTGGTCCGCTACAAGCCGGCGGAGGCGGAGATCGAGGCACTGCTGGAGGAGATCCGCGACTGGCGCCAGATGACCTCAGAGCTGTGGCGCCGCGTGCAGCCGTTCCTCGTCTCCGTCTCCGCCCACGAGTTCGACCGCTTCCGGAATCAAGCCCTGGTCCACGAAGAGGTACCCGACCTCTGGCTCTGGCTCGGCAGCTACGACCCGGTGCGCGGTCTCACCGACGCCCAGCGGGACCCGGCTGATCTGATCATCTGAGGGTTTTTGCGGAACGTGGATGAGATTGCGTTTCTGAACGGAACTTAAGTGTGAGTAAGCGACCGGGTCGCCGGTCGTAGGGAGGACGAGCGAACGCTATGCCGCCCCTGGAAGTGAAAGTGTGGGGAGACTACGCCTGCTTTACGCGTCCCGAGCAAAAAGTGGAGCGGGTGAGCTACCACGTGATGACCCCCTCCGCCGCGCGCGGAATCCTGGAGGCGGTCTTCTGGAAGCCGGAGTTCACCTGGCAGGTGCGAGAGATCGCCGTGCTCAAGCCGATCCGCTTCTTCTCCATCCTGCGGAATGAGCTGCAGCGCAAGGCGAGCCCCCGGTCGGAGCAGCCGTTCTTTATCGAGGACGATCGCACCCAACGCCATACGCTCGGTCTGCGTGACGTGGCGTACGTGATCCGGGCCGAGATGGCGCTGCGGCCCCACTGCCCGGACGATCCCGCCAAGTACCGGGACCAGTTCCGCCGCCGGCTGGAGCGCGGCCAGTGCTTCCACCGTCCGGCGCTCGGCTGCCGTGAGTTCGCCGCCGACTTCGCCCCGCCCGAGCCGGATGACCGCCCGGTCGCGCTCGACATCGATCTGGGGTTGATGCTCTTCGACCTGGAGTACCGCGGAGCGTCCGGCCCGCACGAGCCGCGCTTCTTCTCGGCGTCACTGAATCAAGGCGTGCTCCGCGTGCCGCAGAGCCTCTACGGAGGGCGCGCGTCATGATCCTGCAGCAGCTCAACCGCGACGCGGACGCCCTGGTCGATCTCCCGCCGCCCGGCTACGACCGCAAGCCGGTCAAGTGGGTCGTCCACCTCGACTCCGCAGGTACGGCAGACTGGCCTCCGGGCCGGCTTTCCGGGGTGGAAGGGGGCGATCAGGGGAAGGAGATGCTGATTCCTTATCGGAATCGCGCCGGCATCAAAGCTCCCCCCATTCTGCTGGCCGACAAGCGGTCCTTTACCTGGGGTCTTGAGGTAGATGGGCCACGTGCGGCAGGGGAGCATGAGCGCTACCTGGAGTTGCTGGAGCGGTGTGCACGTGACACGGGAAACGCCGATGTCGCGGCGGTCGTCGCTTTCCTCCGCTCCTGGAACGCGAATGCGACTCCGCTGCCGGCTGACTTCGCGGGTGGGGACAGGACCATCTTCCTTGTGGATGGTCGCAGTCCGATAGCTGATACAGCGGTTCAAGCCTTCTGGGCGCGGGAGGTATCTGGCGAGGAGACGGATGCAGTAGTTGGCCACTGCACGGTTTGCGGGCTTCACACTAGCTTGGCCAGGCGGCTCCCAATTCCACTAATGGGGCTGCCAGCACGAGCCGGTGGCGTGCAGATGGTTTCGGGTGATCTTCGAACTGCCGAGTCATTCGGTCTTGCGGAAGCCCTGTCCGCGCAGATCTGCTCCACTTGTGCGGAGCGTGCCGCGAAGGCTGCAAACGCTCTGATTGCAGGTGACAACACACACTTGCACATTGGAGCGACTACTTATCTCTTCTGGGCTCCGAAGTCAGACTTTGATGTCGTGACGTTCCTCAGCGATCCCGACCCGGGCGAGGTGAAGCTGCTCCTGACCTCCCCATGGCGTTCAGGGGAATTCGTGGAGCTGGACGATAGTCCTTTCCACGCGGTCGCAGTAACGGTTTACATCGCGCGCCTGGCTTTCCGGAGCTACCTGGACACCACTGTCGGCGAAGTTCAGAAGAGCCTTGGCACCTGGTTTTCCAGTTTAGAGATGGTTTCTCCGGATGGCTCCGACGGAACGCCCCTGGGGATCAAACGAATCCTCCGTGCACTCTACTTTCGTCAGCTTGAACGAATCGACTTTCGTAAGGAACAGGAGCGGCTGCTGCAGCCAGCCACCACTGCTCTCGTGGATGCAGCACTCTCGGGAAGATCTCTGCCGCCGTGGCTCCTTCATCTGGCAGTACAGCGGTGCCGATTTGAACGAGATGTCACCTATCCACGCGCTGCGTTGATCCGTGCAGCGTTACCTGACCTGGGAGGAAACACCTTGCCTGGCCTGAATCCCGACCATCCGGACGCTGCGTACCAATGCGGTCGGCTACTCGCGCTCTTTGAGCAAATACAGCTTACGCCGCCAACGCGCGGCGGTCGCCCGCGTCAGATTCGGACCACCGTCGCCAACCGGTGCTATGGCGGCGCTTCAACTTCCCCGCGGTACGTGCTCGGCTCGCTCGAGCGACTCGCTCGGGCACACCTCGGCCAGATGCGGTCTGGAAACAAGGGTGCCTATGAGGCACTCGACCGCCGGCTCGAAGAGATTCACAGTCGCCTAGAAGGCAACTTTCCGGCCTGTTTGACTGCAGAGGGACAAGCGCTCTTCGCCCTTGGTTTTTACCATGAGCGTGCGGACAGCCGGCGAGCCGTGCAGGAAGCCGTCGCCGCGCGAAACGCCGGTGATCAGGATGATGCGGAAGGAGACCAGGAATGAGTAGGTATGAGATCTGCGCCGATCCGGCGCGCCGCCACGACTTCGTGCTGCTCTTCGATGTTACCGATGGCAACCCTAACGGGGACCCGGACGCGGGGAACCTCCCGCGCGTCGATCCGGAGACGATGCAGGGGTTGGTCACCGATGTTTGCCTGAAGCGGAAGATCCGCGACTACGTGAGCCGCGCCCGGGACGGAAATGGCGTCGGCTACGACGTTTACGTGAAGCACCGCGGCATTCTCGCGAACGAGCAGAAGCGTGCCTACCAAGCGGTGAATGCATCACCGCAGGACAGCGCCCATTCCGGTGCACAAGCGAAGATGTGCGAGCTGTACTACGACGTCCGGATGTTCGGCGCCGTGATGTCTACCGGGAAAGCTCCCGCCGCGGAAGGCAGCAAGAAGGAAGTAAAGTGGAACTGCGGTCAGGTCCGCGGGCCGATGCAGCTCACGTTCAGTCGATCGGTCGATCCGATCACGCCTCTCGACATGAGTATCACCCGGGTCGCTCTCACGAACCCCGGCGATACGCGGAAGGAGGATGCGGACGAGGACGAGGCCGGTTCCGGGCAGATGGGCCGCAAAGCGCTGCTACCGTATGGTCTCTACGTCGGGAGAGGCTTCTTCTCGCCCCATCTCGGCAACACGAAGGGTGGGACGGGCGTTACCCGAGAGGACCTGGAGCTGTTCTGGGATGCCCTCCAGAACATGTGGGACCTGGACCGCTCCGCGAGCCGCGGCATGCTGGCGTGCCAGGGCCTCTACGTCTTCTCGCACGAGAACCCGCTGGGGAACGCGCCCGCGCACCGGCTCTTCAGCCGCATCCGCGCCCGGAGGAACGACGGCGTGGCCGCCCCCCGCTCCGTGGAGGACTACGCCGTCACCGTGAACGAGGCGGACCTCCCCGCGGGGGTCACTCTCACGCGGCTCGTCGGCTAGTTAGCGCCCGGGCGGAGGCCGACGCCTCCGCCCACTGCACCCGGGAGCGCGCCATGTGGGCCGACGACGACCTGGTGATGATCTCCGCGCTGGAGCACTACTCCTACTGCCCCCGCCAGTGCGGCCTGATCCACGTGGAGCAGGTGTTCGACGAGAACGTCTTCACCCTCCGCGGTCGGCGGGCGCACGAGCGGGCGCACGAGGCGGTCTCCCGGATGGAAGACGGCGTGCGGGTGGAGCGCGGGCTGCCGCTCTGGAGCGACCGCCTGGGGCTGGTCGGCGTGGCCGACGTGGTGGAGCTGCGGCCGGACGGCACCGTCTACCCGGTGGAGTACAAGCACGGCGCGCGGCGGCAGACCCGGCACGACGCCCTCCAGCTCTGCGCGCAGGCGCTCTGCCTGGAAGAGATGCTGCGCGTGCCGGTGCCGCTGGGGGCGATCTTCTCCCACGGCTCCCGCCGGCGGCGCGAGCTGGCGCTCACCCCGGAGCTGCGGGCGGAGACGGAGCAGGCGGTGCGCGACGTGCGCGCCATGCTGCGCCGGGGCGCCCTGCCGCCGGCGGTGAACGATGCCCGCTGCCCGAGCTGCTCCCTGATCGACGCCTGCCTGCCGGAAGCCCTCGCCGCCGCGGCCCGGATCGCCGCCGACCGGGTCTGGCGCCTCGACCCGCAGGAGTGCCTCGATGACGCGTGAGCTGCTCAACACCCTCTTCGTCTCCACGCCCGGCGCGTACGTGCGGGTCGACCACGAGACGCTCTGCGTGGAGCTGGAGGGGAAGAAGGTGTTCCAGGTGCCGGTCCACCATCTCGGCGGACTGGTGCTGTTCGGCGGCGTCGGCATCTCCGGCGAGGCGCTCCGCCGCTGCGCGAAAGAGGGCCGGCAGGTGACGCTGCTGGACCACGGCGGGCGCTTCCAGGCGCGGGTGGTCGGCCCCACCAGCCGCAACGTGCTGCTCCGCAAGGCCCAGTACGAGGCGCACTGCTGCAGCCGCCGCACCCTGGAGATCGCGCGGATGATCGCCGCAGGCAAGCTGCGCAACAGCCGCGGGGTGCTGGTTCGCGCCGCCCGCGAGGCTCACCGTCCCGGGGCGGCGGACCGCCTCCGGGAGGCAGCGGCCCAGTGCGCCCTCCTGCTGGAGGGGATGGAGGAGGCGTCGTCGCTGGACCAGCTGCGGGGTCACGAGGGGCAGGTCGCCGCCCTCTACTTCGGCGCGTTCGGCGAGATGCTCGGAGTTCCGACGGAGGAGTTCGCCTTCCGCCACCGCACCCGCCGCCCGCCGCGAGATCGGGTGAACGCGCTGCTCTCCTTCCTCTACACGCTCCTCACCGCCGACTGCGTGGCCGCCATCGAGGGCGTGGGCCTCGACCCGCAGTTCGGCTACCTGCACGCGCTGCGTCCCGGCCGCCCGGCGCTGGCGCTCGACCTGGTAGAGGAGTTCCGCGCGCCGGTCGCCGACCGCCTCGTCCTCACACTGATCAACCGCCGGCAGGTGCGCCCGGAGCACTTCGAGGAGCGCCCCGGCGGCAGCGCCACCCTGACGGCGGAAGGCCGCAAGCTGGTCCTCGCCGCCTACCAGCGCCGGAAGCAGGACGAGGTGCCGCACCCGCTCTTCGGGCAGCCGGTGCCGCTCGGCCTGGCGCCGCACCTGCAGGCGCGTCTCCTGGCCCGGCATCTCCGCGGCGAGCTGCTCCACTACCCGCCCTACGTCCACCGCTGACCCGGAGCCCGGCCATAAACCTGCTGGTCTGCTACGACGTGAACACCCAGAGCGAGACGGGCCAGAAGCGCCTTCGCCGCGTGGCGCTCGTCTGCCAGGATTACGGCCAGCGGGTCCAGTACTCCGTCTTCGAGTGCACCCTCTCCGAGACGAAGCTGGAGCGGTTCCGCCAGCGCCTCCTGAAAGAGATCGACCCGGAGCGAGACAGCCTGCGTCTCTACTACCTCGGCTCCGACCGAGACGCCGTCGTCGAAAGCCACGGCCGGGACCGGTACGTCGACTTCACCGGCCCGATCATCCTCTGAGCCGGAGCAGGACTCCCCCTGCGCGGACCCGAAGCTCTGAACCGTCAGGCAGCAGGACCGCGCTACCCCGCACGGCCGGCCGCCCCGACCCCGGAGGCAACTCCGGGTGCGGCCCGCTCCCGAACGCGCCCTCCGCGTGCCTGGACGGACCGTCGCACCCGCCCTCACCGGCGGGTGAGGATTGAAACAGCCACCTGGACGGCATCACTCCCCGCGACTGGTTGTCGCACCCGCCCTCACCGGCGGGTGAGGATTGAAACATCGCCGTGTCAGTCATCGCCCGAGCACGGCGGGGTCGCACCCGCCCTCACCGGCGGGTGAGGATTGAAACCGGATGCGCCCGCAGAGCCCGGAGGAGATCCAGGCGTCGCACCCGCCCTCACCGGCGGGTGAGGATTGAAACGATCACGACGGCGAGCCCGTGGGGCGCGTCCACCGTCGCACCCGCCCTCACCGGCGGGTGAGGATTGAAACACCGTGCGGGTGTTGTCGAGCTTGTGGCCGAGCTGGTCGCACCCGCCCTCACCGGCGGGTGAGGATTGAAACCTCGAAGCGCTCAACGAGGACCTGGAGACGGTGAAGTCGCACCCGCCCTCACCGGCGGGTGAGGATTGAAACACCAACACCCGCTCCCCCTGCGGCGTGACGTGGACCGTCGCACCCGCCCTCACCGGCGGGTGAGGATTGAAACGCTTCCATGCGGATCAGCGACTCCCGCAGGAGTTGTCGCACCCGCCCTCACCGGCGGGTGAGGATTGAAACCGTCGCTGGGCCAGTCCGAAATACTGAGCGTCCAGGTCGCACCCGCCCTCACCGGCGGGTGAGGATTGAAACTGGAGCTCGAAGGCCCAGCGCGCCTGATCCGACATGTCGCACCCGCCCTCACCGGCGGGTGAGGATTGAAACCGCATCACCGAATAGGTGTCGCCCGACTGCGTAACGTCGCACCCGCCCTCACCGGCGGGTGAGGATTGAAACAAGCGTCGCGTCGGCATGGCGAGCGCCGTGGGCCGGGTCGCACCCGCCCTCACCGGCGGGTGAGGATTGAAACCGCGGCGTCAACCGGCACGGGCAGCTCCAGCCCGGCGTCGCACCCGCCCTCACCGGCGGGTGAGGATTGAAACAGGTCGAAGGTCGCCCCGGTCAGGTAGAGCGGGTAGTCGCACCGGCCCTCACCGGCGGGTGAGGATTGAAATGCGTTAGCGGCCTTTGCGCCAGTCGCTGCCGGCGAGGATGCCGCCGTCTACGGCGATGACCTGCCCGGTGATGAAGTCCGCCGCGGGGGAGCAGAGGAAGACGGCGGCGCCGGCCAGCTCTTCCGGCTCTCCGAAGCGGCCGGCGGGGGTGCGGCTGAGCACCCAGTCGTAGCGGGGGCGGAAGTCGGGATTCTCCTTGAGCGGCTGCGTCAGCTCCGTGGTGATCCAGCCCGGGGCGATGGCGTTCACCTGGACGTTGTGGTCCGCCCACTCCACCGCCAGAAGCTTCGTGAGCTGCTGGAGTGCCGCCTTGGTGGCGCTGTAGGCGGGAACGGTCGGCAGCCCGAGGAAGGCGGTCATGGAGGTGATGTTCAGGATCTTGCCCCGGCCCCGCTCCACCATCCCCCGCCCCACCGCCTGGGTCAGGAAGAAGGCGCCGCGGAGGTTGGTGTCGAGGACGGTGTCCCAGGACGCGGGATCGCATTCCAGGCTCTCCTTGCGGATGTTGATCCCCGCGTTGTTCACGAGGATGTCGACCGGCCCCAGCTCTGCCTCGATCCGCGCAACGGCGGGCCCGTGCTGCTCCAGGTTGGCGACGTCCAGCGCGACGCAGAGCGCCCGCCGCCCCGCCGCGCGGGCCTCGGCCGCTACCGGCTCGAGCGTGGTCTCGTCGCGGCCGGCGAGCGCCACGTCGGCCCCCGCGCCGGCCAGGCCGAGCGCGATCGCCTTGCCGATTCCGCGGCTCGCGCCGGTTACCAGGGCGACCTTTCCGTCCAGGCGGAACTGGTTCAGGATGTCAGACATCTAGCACTCCTTCTAAAGGCTAAAGGCTTCTAAAGGCAAAAGGCAAAAGGCAAAAGGCTAAAGGCTTCTAAAGGCAAAAGGCAAAAGGCAAAAGGCAAAAGGCAAAAGGCAAAAGGCAAAAGGCAAAAGGCGGAAGGCTGATGGCGGAAGGCAGAAGGCGGGGGAACGGGGGAGGGCTCCCGGTGACGTAGTCGGGATTACTCTATCAGATGCGGTTGGGAGCCTTCCGGGCGGGTGGGGCTAGGCTTCGCCGCGGTGGGCGGTGAGGCGGTCGATCCACTGGCCGAGGCGGCCGCGGGAGTAGGCGAGGCCGTGGTAGACGGTCAGCGCCAGCCGTGCCCAGCGGACGTAGATCTCCGGGTGGCCGGTGCGGGCCGCGAGCCAGGCCAGGCGGTGGCTCCCGGCGCTGATGAGGGCGCGCATGTGGTAGATCAGCCTGCGCCGGGCGGCGATCCGGAACGTGGGCGTCACTCGCTTGCGCGGGCGGAGGCCGCGTTTGGGCCAGAGCAGCCGGTAGGCGAGGCCCTCGCGACGCTGCCGGAAGCCGGCGGCCTGCGTGCGGTGGATGAAGTCGTTGTCGACCGGCTCCAGCGCCAGCCGGCCGTCCGCGATGGCGGCGTCGACCAGCTCCGCCACCTCCCGGGAGCGCAGGACCACCACGTTGGTGCCCCGGCCGTCGGAGGAGTACGGCTCCACCCAGGCGTCGCCAAACGAGATGTCGGCGGTCTCTGCCACCACGTCGTCGCAGTAGTTGCAGGCGGAGTACATGAAGAAGCCGGCGCCCCAGTCGCCGTCGGCGAGGTTCCACCAGTCGCGCCGCGCTTCGCTCCCGTCGCGGCGGAGGAGCTGCGCGGTGTAGGTGCTCGCAGGGCGGGAGGGGTCCTTCAGGCGGTACTCCACGCGCTGCACTTCCGCGAGCGGCACCCCGAGCTGCCAGGCGAAGCTCTCCACGAAGCGCGCGCTCTTCATGTGCCCGCAGAAGAGGCCGAGAGTGTAGGCGACTCGCTCCCGGATCACCGGGTCTTCCCGCCGGAGGAGCTGGATCGCCTTGATGAAGCATGGCACCCCGACCACCGCGTAGCGGCCCGGCACGGCGCGGATCTGCGCCAGCACTTCGGAGAGCTCTACGGGGTAGTAGCGCGACTTGGCCCCCGCGGAGATCTCCTCGTCGGTGCGGGAGAGGCGGTACTTGAAGAAGCGGCCCTCCGCCTGCGGATCTTCCACCGCCGCCACGTGCGCCACGCTGTCCACGCGTCCCGTCCGGAGCAGCTCCGCCAGGACCCAGCTCACCATCCCGCCGGAGCTTCCGCGGTCTCGGAACCCCGGCTCCGCCACGTAGCCCACGTAGTTGGCGCGGGCGCGTCCGGTGGAGGGGTGCGGCTCCACGTCCGGAAAGAGCTCCGCCGCCAGCTCGTCTTCGTTCCGGGCGGCGGGGGAGAACGGGCAGGTTCGGGAGAGGGTCTCCGACCGCCGCCGGCGCCACTCCGGCGGGCCGGCCGGCCGGAGCTGCCCGAACCCGTCGAGCGTGATCAGCGCCTCCGCCGAGCCGGACTGCGCCACGCAGCTCCCGCAGCCGATGCAGAGACCGGACCGGACCACCTCTTCGGGGCTGATCGCACGGGTCTCGCTCATGCCGCCGCCATCTCCCGCCGCGCCGGCGCCTTCGGAGCGGCGCCGGCGATCCGGTCGAGGTACGCCCCGGAGCTCTGCCGGAGCGCTTCGATCCGCTGCAGCATCGCCGGATCGAGCGGCTGGTCGAGCCGCGTCTCGAATTGCTCCGGCGGGGTCGCCGGGGAGATGAGATGCTGCTCCCCGCCGACAGTCGCCATCAGGTTCTCCACCTTGATCGAGCGGTACGGCGTGACCTCGCAGACGAAGCGCTTCTCGTTCCGCAGGGCGAAGACGCAGCCGTGGAAGAAGTTGGTGACCACCGCCTCCGCACCCGCCATGAAGCGCGCGAACTCCAGCGGGCCGGCGGTGAGCCAGTGGCGGTCTGCCCAGGCGTTCCGGTAGCCGATGCTCACCAGCGGCAGACCGCGCGCCCCCGCCCAGCGGCGTGCCTGCCGCGCGAAGTGGTCCGAGAAGTTATGCCCGTAGACCGCCACGTACGGCGCCCCCGACCGGCGCCCGGACGGCCGGGGGCGCTCCAGCAGGCAGGGATCGAGCACCACCTCCGGCTCGACGCCGAGCGAGTTTCGGAGGTGCCACCAGGCGTTCTCGTCGCGGACCGAGATCGCCTCGAACCGGCGCAGGAAGCTCGGCCACGGCTCCCCCAGCCCTTCCCAGCAGTGATAGCTCCCGAAGCTGGCGGCGTACGCGGTGAGCCGCCGCGCGCGCACCCCTACCCCGTAGAAGAGCCCGCAGTGGGAGTACCACGGGTGGCGGAGGTTCCAGACCTCGTCGCTGCCGACCACCACGTGGTCGAACGGCTCCATCGTCTCCGGATGGTCCAGATCGAAGGGACGGGAGAGCGGCAGTGCGGCGAACGCGCGGAAGAACTTCTGCAGCTTCAGGCGGTAGAGGAGACGGTCTTCCCGAGGGACGGGGGTCGGCAGCGTGGGCCGGAGGGCGCAGCGCCACTCCGCGAAGTTGACGCGCCGTGACTGGTGGTCCAGCAGCACCGCGTCGTGCCCGCGAGCTTGCAGCGCCTCCACCAGGCAGCGCGCCTGCCAATAGCTTCCATAGTTGATGCAGCGGTGAAAAGTGAGAACGCCCGTCCGTTCCGGAGAATGCATAGCGGTCGGCAGCCCAGTAGCGGTCCGCGCCCCCGTAACCTCCTCGCGCGGTAATGACGGTCTTCCCGCGAACGGCGACCCGCCAACCGTGATCTATGCTGCTTCCCGAGCGTCCGAACCGGTGTAAGAAGGGAGATAAGGGGATGAGGGGGATTAAGGGGATGGAACTGGGGACGGGGATGAATCTGGGCTCCGCTCTCCGGACGGGTCCGGGGTGCGGCCACGCAGCGGTCGCTGGGCTACGGCTGTTCTGCTCGCGGCATCCGCAGCGGCGCCGTAGAGCTTACTGGCCCGTTCCATCCCCTTATCCCCACTACATCCCCCTATCTCCTTTTCTTACACGTTCTCACACGGTTACCACTGCAGCCTCACGCCAGGAGATCTCGGATGATGCTGGCGTCCTGGGGACCGGTTAGGCGGTGGTCGAGGCCGCCGTAGAAGTAGGAGAGCTTGTGGTGATCCAGCCCCATCAAGTGCAGGATCGTCGCGTGGAGGTCGCGGATGTGGGTGCGATTGACCGCTGCCTCGTGCCCCAGCTCATCCGTCTCGCCGTAGCTGGTACCGCCCTTGACGCCGCCGCCGGCCAGCCAGTAGGTAAAGCCCTTCGGGTTGTGATCGCGGCCGCCCTGGGTGCCCTGGGAGACCGGCTGGCGCCCGAACTCGCCGCCCCAGACGATCAGCGTCTCGTCGAGGAGCCCTCGCTGCTTCAGGTCGGTGATCAGCGCGGCGATCGGCTGGTCGATCTCCGGGCAGTGGATCTTCAGGTTCTCTTCCACCCCCTCGTGGGCGTCCCAGTTCTCCTGCTGGTGGCCGCCGCCGGAGTAGATCTGCACGAACCGGACCCCCCGCTCCACCAGCCGCCGGGCGGTGAGGCACTGCCGGCCGAAGACGGAGGGGCCGTAGGCCAGCCGGTGATCGGTCGGCTTGGGGACGTTCAGGCCGTACGCCTCCAGCGTCTTCTCGCTCTCGCCGGAGAGGTCCATCACCTCCGGCGCGGTGGTCTGGAGCTGGAACGCCAGCTCGTAGGAGGCGATGCGCGCCTGCAGCTCCGAGTAGCCGGGGCGGTCTTTCAGGTGCTCCTCGTTCAGCGCGTTCAGCGCGTCGATCTGCCGGCGCTGGTCGGAGCGGGAGAGGCCGGACTTTGGCGCCAGGTCGAGGATCGGCTCCCCCTTGTTCCGGAGGTGGGTGCCCTGGTAGGCGGCGGGCATGAAGCCGGCGGACCAGTTCGCCGCGCCGGAGATCGGGCCGCCGCGAGGATCGAGCATCACCACGTAGCCGGGCAGGTTCCGGTTGCTGCTGCCGAGGCCGTAAGTGACCCATGAGCCGAGCGACGGGTAGCCCTGGATGATCCGCCCGCTGTTCATCTGGATCATCGCGGAGCCGTGCGCGAAGGTGTCGGCGTAGAGGCTCTTCACCACGCAGAGCTCGTCCATGTGCTGCGAGAGGTGCGGGAAGGCGTCGCTGCACCAGAGCCCGGACTGGCCGTACTGCTTGAAGCTGCGCTTGGACGCGAGCAGCGTCTGCTTCTGGATCGAGCCGCGGCGGATCTCGATGTCGACCGACTGCCCGTCCCGCTTCTGGAGCTCCGGCTTGTAGTCGAAGGTATCCATCTGCGACGGGCCGCCGTATAGGAACAGGAAGATGACGTGCTTCGCCTTCGCCGGAAAGTGAGCCGGCCTCGGTGCCAGGGGCCCGCCGGCGCGCGCCGGCAGCTCCGCGGCGGCGGCATGGCGGGTGAAGAAGCCGTCCTGGTCCAGCAGCGAGGTGAGCGCCAGCCCCGCAAAGCCGGCCCCCATCTGCCACAGGAACTCCCGCCGGGTTCCGGCACACTTGCCGCCGCGGCGGCGCTGACCATCGTTCATCGGACGTTCTCCACGATCGATCCCAGGTGGGAGTGAGCTCCCCGGTTTGGCTCCGGCGGGGGTCAACCCCCGCCGATCGGTAGCCTGTTGCCGCTAATCCACGTAGACGAATTCGTTCAGGTTCAGCAGCACTTTGCAGAAGGCGGTGAGCGCCTTCTGCTCTGCCTCAGCCGGGCTCGTGTCCGCGGCGCACGCGGTGCGCTGCCGTTCCAGGTACTCCCGCGCGATCTGCGCCTCGCGGACGGTGGGGCGGCGGGAGGTCGCCAGGCGGAAGCCGAGCTCGATCTGCCGGGCGGCGTCCGCGCCCGCTTCCCGCCGCAGCCGCTCCGCGAAGGCCGCCGCCTGCTCATCCATGAAGGCGCTGTTCAGCAGGATCAGCGCCTGCGGCGCGATGGTGGTGGTGGCGCGGGAGGCGATGGAGCTGTCGGTGGTGGCGACGTCGAACGCTTCCAGGATCGGCACGCCGAGCGTCCGCTTCAGGAAGATGTAGACGCTGCGGCGGGTGCGCTCCTCCTCGTTCGACTGGTCCCAGCCTCTGCCGGGCGCCGACTGCGTGGAGAGCACCTCCGGCGGCAGCGCGGGGAAGATCCCCCGCCCGCCCATCTGGAGGTTCAGCTTGCCGCTGGTCCAGAGGATCGAGTCCCGGATCGCCTCCGCCTCCAGGCGCCGCATGTTCTGCCGCCAGAGAAGCGTGTTGCCGGGATCGACCGCCACCCCGCGGGGGTTGGTGACCCGGGAGCGCTGACGGTAGGTGGAGGAGAGCATCACCTGCCGGATCAGCGGCTTCAGGCGCCAGCCGCCCCTGACCAGCTCGGTGGCCAGGTGGTCCAACAGCTCCGGATGGGTCGGCGCGGTGCCGGTGCGGCCGAAGTCGTTCGGGGTGGCGACGATTCCCTTTCCGAACAGGTGCTGCCAGACCCGGTTGGCGGCGACGCGCGCCGTGAGCGGGTGCTCCGCGCTGGCGAGCCACTCCGCCAGCACGCGCCGGCGCCCGGTGGTGCGGCCGTTCGGGGACTGCGCGGGCAGCTCCGGCTTCGCTTCCTGCTCACTATCGCAGAGAACCGCGGGGAAGAGGGGGCCGACCTCCGGACCCGGCGTGGCGGCATTGCCGCGGATCAGCACTTCGGTCTTGAGCGGCTGGGGGCCGACCTCGTGGACTGCCAGCGTCTTCCCGCCCGCCTTCAGCGCGGCGAAGATCGCCTGGTCCGCCTCCTTGTCGTCCGGCTTGGTGTAGCGGCGGACGTTGCGGATGAAGGCGAGGAGGCCGTAGTACTCCCTGGCGGAGATCGGGTCGAACTTGTGGTCGTGGCAGCGGGCGCAGCCGACGGTGAGCCCCATGAACGCCTGCCCCATGGTGGCGAGCACGTCGTCCAGGTTGTCGAACTCCGCCTGCTTCGCGTCGTCCGGCTCGTCGTCCCACACGCCCAGCCGGTAGAAGGCGGTCGCGGTGACCGTCTCATCGGTGACCTGCGGCAGCTCATCGCCCGCGATCTGCTCCTTGACGAACTGGTCGTACGGCTTGTCGTCGTTGAAGCTCCGGATCACGTAGTCGCGGTAGCGCCAGGCGAACGGCTTCTCGTCGTCCCGCTCGTAGCCGTTCGTCTGCGCGTACCGGGCGACGTCGAGCCAGTGGCGGCCCCACCGCTCGCCGAACTGGGGCATGGCGAGGAGGCGGTCGACTACCTTCTCGAATGCTTCCGGCGAGGCATCCGCCAGGAAGGCGTCGA
This sequence comes from Armatimonadota bacterium, assembly GCA_046292385.1. Lineage (GTDB taxonomy): Bacteria > Armatimonadota > SYMT01 > SYMT01 > SYMT01 > JBKBRF01. The sequence goes on from JBKBRF010000028.1 coordinate 89,114, forward strand.
CCTCCGCGGGCGACGGCGGCAGGCCGATCAGGTCGAAGTAGGCGCGGCGGATCAGCTCCCGCTTCGGCGCGCCGATCGCCGGCTTCAGCCCCTTGGCCTCGAGCTTCGAGAGCACGAAGGCGTCGATGGGACTTCGCGCCCAGGCCGCGTTCTTCACCTTCGGCACGGCCGGCTTGCGCACCGGCTGGAACGACCAGTGCGCCCGCGCCTGCGGGCCGGCGGGGTCGTCCTTCTCCGCGGGGGCCGCCCCGCGGCCGGCGGGACCGGGCCACGGCGCGCCGAGCCGGATCCAGGCCGCCACGTCCTCGATCTGCCCCGGCTTCAGCTTCGCCTGCGGCGGCATCTTGACCGGGCCGTCGTAGTGCAGCACCTTCAGCAGCAGGCTCTGCTCCGGGGCGCCGTCCACCACCACCGGGCCGGAGTCGCCGCCTTTCCGCAGCCCCGCCGCCGTATCGAGCCGGAGCCCCCCTTTCGGGCTCTTCTCGTTATGGCAGGCGACGCATTGCTGCACCAGCAGCGGCCGGATGCGGCTCTCGAAGAAGCGGATCCCCTCCGCGCTCGGCACCGCGCCCGCGGCGGGAGTACCTGCCGCCGGCTTCGGAGCCTCCTCCGCGCCAACCAGCACCGCGCCCGACCCGAGCGCCAGCCCCAGCGTCACCCCGTAAAGCCACCGCATCGCGACCCCGTCTCCGTTCCCTAGCTCCGGCCGATCCAGCTCTCAGGACACGCGGAAGGCGCTCGGTGTCGCCCGTTCTTCACCTGCAGTGCCCTTGGTTGATTGTTGCGCGAGACAGCGCGGCTGCCCCGCTCGCGCGGCCGGGAAATTGAGACACCGCCGCACCCGGGAGGTTGTGGCCAGTTCGGCACGTTCAGATGCGGCAGGCGCGGCTTTCCGGTGTGACGGCTGCTTCCTGCGGGGCCTCACTCCCGCCCGGTCTTTGAGAAAGAGAAGGAGAACGAGAAGGAGTAGGAGCGTCCGCAGCCGGTGGTTCGGACTCATCCCTCATCGCTCAGCCTTCATCCCTCTGTGACGCCGCCGCCTCCTCCACTGTCAACTGCCGGCCCTCGAGCTTCAAGCCGTCCATCTTACGGATCGCGTCGAGGGCGGTTTCGTCCGGCACGCGGACGAAGCCGAAGCCGCGGGGGTGGCCGTCCGAGTCGAGCGGGACCTTGGCGGTGAGGGAGTTGAAGGGGCGGAAGAGCTGGAACAGCTCGTACTCCGACGTGGTCTCCGGGAGGTTTCCGACGAATAGCTTCTTGCTCATCCAGTTTCCTTTCTTCGAACGGCGGGCCGAGTGCCCGCCCCGGTTTTAATATATACGAATTATTGGTATAATAAAGCTGGCGTATGAGCACGCCGGCTGGCCCGATGAAAGGAGGCGAGGTCCCGCTGCTCCCGGTGGGACGGATCATGGCACAGGAACAGCAGACGGCCGAACTGGCTCCGAACACCTTCTACCGGCGGCACCTGCCCGGTACCGACTTCTCCCTCGAGGCGAACACGCGCGAGGTCCCCAAGAAGGGCTGCTTCTATCTCCTCAAGCGAGGCGGGGTGGTCTTCAGCAGCCCCAAGTTCCCCGAAGCGCTCCACGCCTACCACGAGCTCTGCCAGAGCTACTGGGAGGAGCGGCTGGAAGCGGACGATGCTACCGAGCGGCTCACGGCGGCGTGGGGACTGCTCGGCATCGATCCCGACCATAAGGTCGCCGCGGAGATCATCCGCGAAGAAGGAGAGCCGGACGAGAAGAAGCGCCTGGAGGGAATCCGCCGGCGCAACGCCGCCATGAAGCGCAAGCGCGCCATGATGTCGCGCCGCAAGAAGAGCGAAGCCACCGCCGCGTAGCGGTGGCGATTGTTCTCTCCCCGTACGACTCGCCGATGACCACGATGGGATGGGACGGGGCGAGGCCGACGGTATCCCGGGCTTCGCCCCTTCCGCTCTACTTCGCTTCCCAGTAGCGATCCCGCTGCCCTACAGAAGGACCCTGGCTGCTCGGCGTGAGCCTCCCGGGAGTGCGGGAATGCTTCTTCCGAGAGAGGGTGCCCCCTTCTCATCCTGGCGGGGGCGCTCCACTCGCGGGGGCGCAAGGGGACAGAGATGAGCGAAGAGAGTGCCCGTGCCAGCGGCACGGTGGCGGCCGAAGAGAACAGCGATCAGTTGGCAGAGCAGAGTGCGGCGGGCGAGGCGGATGCGATCACGCAGCTCTACCAGGAACAGCACCACGTTCCGGCGGAAGCTGCGCCCGCTCGCGAAGTCGGGGCAGCGGGGACGCCGGCCTTAGGCTATGCCGCCACCAGCCCCTCGTCCCCGCTGGAGCCGTTCTCTTTCACGCGGCGCGACCTCGGTCCGCGCGACGTGGAGATCGAGATCCTCTACTGCGGCGTCTGCCACTCCGACCTCCACACGGCGCGGGGAGAATGGGGCGGCACCATCTACCCCGTGGTGCCGGGTCACGAGATCGTCGGACGCGTGCAGCGGGTCGGCGGCCGCGTCACCCGGTTCCGGGAAGGCGACCTGGCGGGGGTCGGGTGCATGGTCGACTCGTGCCGCACCTGCAAGAACTGCCGCGACGGCCTGGAGCAGTTCTGCGACGGCGAGCTGATCCTGACCTACAACAGCCCGGAGCGGCAGACCGGCGGCGTGACCTACGGCGGCTACTCCGACCGGATCGTGGTGGACGAGCACTTCGTCTTGCGGATCTCCGACCGGCTCGATCCCGCGGGAGCGGCGCCGCTGCTCTGCGCGGGGATCACCACCTATTCTCCGCTCCGGCACTGGAAGGTGGGGCCGGGGCAGAAGGTCGGCATCGTCGGCCTGGGCGGGCTGGGGCACATGGGGGTGAAGCTCGCCCACGCTTTCGGCGCCCACACCGTGCTCTTCACCACCAGCCCGAGCAAGGCGCAGGACGCCTGGCGGCTGGGTGCGGACGAGGTGGTGATCTCCCGGAATGAAGACGAGATGCAGGCGCACGCCAACAGCTTCGACTTCATCCTCGATACCGTAGCGGCCCCTCACAACCTGGATGCCTACACCTCGCTGCTGCGGCGGGACGGCACGCTCTGCCTGGTGGGTCTGCCGGAGCACCCGCACCCTTCGCCCAGCGTCGCCAACCTGATCTTCAAGCGCCGCAGCATCGCCGGCTCGCTGATCGGCAGCATCGCGGAGACGCAGGAGATGCTCGACTTCTGCGCGGAGCATGGGATCACGTCCGACATCGTGCTGATCCCGATTCAGGAGATCAACGAGGCGTACGAGCGGATGCTGCGGAGCGATGTGAAGTACCGGTTCGTGATCGACATGGCGTCGCTGCGAGAAGAGCGTGCGGGGGCGTAGGCTCTCCACGCGCAGCGAGAGCGAACTGGAGGGGCACCAGGAGCCTCATCGAGTTGTCGGGGACACGCCGGAGCACCCGGTCGCCAGCGAACAGGAGCAGGACCGGGAGAGAAAGGCAATCTCGGGGCGGGCGGCGAACTGCCTCTCGTCTGCGCCTTGCGCGCCTGTGGACACTCCTTTTCCTCGAGGTAACTTTTGATGAAGCGGTATAGTCGAAGCGGATTCATGCTGCTGGCCGCGCTCGGGCTCCTGACCTGCGGCCTCGCCAGCCCGGCGATGAGCCTGGCGCAGGGGCAGGCGAGCTACACCAACGTCCCCAACTTCTTCCCGGCCCAGCCGGACAACCAGCTCCTCGGGCCGACCCACGGCGGCGCGGCGATCGACCGGGCCGGCAACGTCTACATCAGCACCGATACGCCGCGCGGAATCGTGGTGTTCGGACCGGACGGTAAGTACCTCCGCCACTTCGGCCCCTCCATGATCCACGGCCTGCACCTGCAGCGCGAGGCGGACGGCGAGTATCTTTACGCGGCCCGGCCCAGCGCGCACGAGGTGGTAAAGATCAAGACCGACGGCACCACGGTCTGGACGATGGGCTATCCCGAGGCGGCCGGGATCTACACCAAGGCGGACGAGTTCAACCCGACCAACGTGGTGGCGCTGCGGGACGGGACGATCTTCGTGGCGGACGGCTACGGCAAGAACTTCATCCACAAGTTCGACAAGGACCGCAAGTACGTGAAGTCGTTCGGCGGCCCCGGCGGCAACCCGGCGGAGGAAGGTAAGTTCCACCGCTGCCACGGGCTGGCGGTCGACCGCCGCGGTGACACCCCGCTGCTGGTGGTCTGCAACCGGGAGACCGGCCGCGTGGAGCACTGGGATACGGACGGCAACCTGGTGAAGGTGCTGCTCCGCGACCTCCGCATGCCGGCGGCGGCGGTGGTCCGCGGCGACTACATCGCCATCGCGGAGCTCCAGGGGCGGGTGACGGTGCTGGGGAAGGACAACAGCATCGCCGCCCAGATCGGCGACAACCCGAAGGCGGAGCAGCGCGCCAACTTCGGCCTGGAGCCGGAGCAGTGGACCGACGGCATCTGCAACTCCCCGCACGCCGTGGCGTTCGACCGCGAGGGCAACCTGGTGGTGGCGGAGTGGAGCAAGTTCGGCCGGCTCCACAAGTTCAACCGCGCGCGCTAACGCGGCGGACCGATCGCTGGAGAAGAACCCTGCGGGGGCCGGCACTGCCGGCCCCCGTCGTTTCTCAGCGAGCCCCCATTCTCTCCGGAGAAGAGCCGTTCGCCCGGAGTAGGACGTCAGTAGTTCCAGGTTCTCAGTGTGGCCGGTTCGAGCCTCGAGAGCCCGCGGGCCAGCGAGGCATCGAAATACCTCGCTGGACGGCCTACGGCCACGCGTCCTCCGGACGCCCTGTTGGCGGCAGGTGGGTCCTCCCGTCGAAGAGCGAACTGTTACCCGGTCCATTAAAGGGTCCGCTGGAGTGATTGGCCGCTTTCGCCTCGGACTAAAGTCGAGGCTACACGGAGCGAAGCCCGCCTTCGCGGGCTCAGAACTCCACTGAAAAACGTGTCCGTGACTTCCCGCAACCCTTAGGCAGCCAAAGTGTGAGGCTTTCCGCCTCCTTGGCATGGGAGCAACCAAACCTGCCGGTCTCATTCGGTTCCCGGCAATAGGAAAGAAAGCGCTGAACCGTATTCCGCGATAGGTTCTCCAGCGTGGGGTCTAGCCCAAGTTCCGCAGTTGGTGGTGGCAGATTACTGCCACCACCTTTTTTCGTGCCTGACTGGCGGTTGCGCTACGAGGTCTCCACCGAGTTACAGGCATGGCTGCCGCCGCATTGCC
>JBKBRF010000029.1:0-94088 GCA_046292385.1 Armatimonadota bacterium
ATCCCGAACACGGCAGTTAAGCCCCACTGCGCCGAGAGTACTGCTCCTTATCAGGAGTGGGAGCGTAGGTCGCCGCCAGAATACTTTGCGAGCCTCCACCCTTACCCGGTGGGGGCTCGCTATGTTTCTGGTCACGCCGGCGCACCTCCCCCACTCCCCCACTCCCCCATTCGCCAACTGCACCTTCCCCTGGTCGGCTGTGATATTCGGAACCGGCCGCCGCTCGCAGCGCGGGCCTTTGTTCCGCCGCGCGCGGAAGCGCGGTGGGATCTCCATTCTCGAGGACGCTCTGAAGATGTTCGTGCACACCGTTTACTTCTGGCTCCGGGAAGGCACTCCCGAGGCCGCGCGGCAGCAGCTGATCGACGACTGCCGCACCCTCTTGGCGCAGGTTCCCACGGTCCAGAAGGTGTGGGCTGGCCCTGCCGCCAATACGCCGCGTGACGTGGTCGATAACTCCTACGGCTGCGGCCTGACCGTGCTCTTCGCCAGCCGGGAGGATCACGACGTCTACCAGGACCACCCGCTCCACCAGGACTTCATCGAACGGAACCGCGAGCATTGGGAGCGGGTACAGGTGTACGACTACCTCGACGGATCGGCCTGATCGGGCTCTACCCTGGGCCGCATTGGTGGAAGAACAGGCCGGGGGAGTCACGAACATGATCGATGCGGTGGTGCTGGCCGGCGGTGAGCTGGAGCGGGAGCGGTTCCAGGGGCTGACGGCGGCGGTCGACGCGAAGGCTGAAATCCCGATCCTCGGTCGTCCGATGGTCGAGTGGACCGTCCGCGCGCTGCGGGAGACCGGGGCGGTCGATCGGATCGTGGTGGTCGGCCCGGCCTCCCTTTCCGCCGGCGAGTTGCGGGCGCTCGGAGTGGACCTGATCCCGGAGCGCGGAGGCCTCGCGCCGAACGTCCGCACCGGCCTGGAAGCGCTCTCCGGTTCGCCGCGGGTGCTCGTCCTCTCCGCCGACCTGCCGCTGGTCTCGCGGGAGGCGCTGCTGGATCTGCTGGAGCACGCTCCGGAGGCCGACGTCGTCTTCCCGGTTGTGGAGCGCGCGGAGGCGGAGCGGCGGTTCGGCGATCGGGAGTGGATCTACGCGCGCACGGCGGACGGCGAATTCACCGGCTCCGCACTCGGGTTGGTGCGCCCCGGCGCGGTGCTGCGCCGCTGGGAGTGGGCCGAGCGCCTGCTCGACGCGCGCCGCCTCTCGCCGCTTAGGCTGGCGATGATGGTTGGGCCGCTCATTGCGTTCAAGTATCTGTTCGGAGCCCTGCGCATCCGAGACGTAGAGCAGCGTCTCTCCCGCATTCTGAAAGTCGGGGGGCGGGCCTACCGCAGCCGGTACCCCGAGCTGGCGATGGACGTCGACAAGCTCTCGGACCTGGCGTTCGTCGAGCGGGAGCTCCGAAGACGCGGCACGGAGAAGTCAGGCACCCCGGCGGGAGGAGATAGGACCTCCGGCCCATAAAGCGCTCTGCGGCGGCGCGCTAGAGAGTCTTGTGAGAGCCTTCCGGCAGTCTCCGCCCAGCAAGGAGCATTCCGTGTCTACCGCCGCTGCTTCCCGCTTCAAAGAGCCGTTCACGCACCTGGACCAGTTCTACGTCTCGTGCCTGTGGCTCGCCTACAACTTCCAGTGGGGCGCCATCCTCTTCATCGTGCTGCCGATGCAGGTCGAGGCGGCGGTCGGCGCGGCGCAGAAGGAAGCGGTGCTGGGGCAGATTCTGCCGCTCGGCGCCATACTCTCGCTGATCATCACGCCGATCACCGGGGCGCTCTCCGACCGCTCCCGCAATCCAAAGGGGAAGCGGCGGCCCTACCTGGTCGTCGGGGCGCTCATCAACTGCGCGGCCCTGCTCGTCCTGGGCGCCTCCGGCCAGGGCACCAGCGCCTGGATCCTCGCGATCGGCTTCATGGGCGCGCAGCTCGGCTGCAACTGGTGGGGCGGGCCTTACGCCGGGCTGATCCCGGACGTGGTGCCGCCGAAGCTCCACGGACGCGCCAGCGGCTGGCAGGCGCTCATGACCGCGCTGGGGCTCATCCTCGGCTCGCTCGCCGGCGGCTTCCTGGTGCGAGGCAGCAACTTCTGGCCGGTCTACCTCTGCATCATCGGCGTTCAGCTCATCACCCTGGCGCTCACCCTCTACGGCGTCCGAGAGCCGAAGCCGGTGGGTGCCGCCGAGCCGTTCCGGCTGGGACCGTTCATGCGCTCCTTCGTGCTCGATCCGAAGGAGCATCGGAACTTCTACTGGGTGCTGGTGACCCGCGCCTTCGTGAACATGGGCGTCTACGCGATCTCGCCGTACTTCGTCTACTTCATGGGCGACATCATCCTGCGCGGCGACATCGCTGCGCGGGGGCTCAACCCGGCGCAGGCGGGCGAGTACGCGGGCCAGATGACCTCCATCCTGATGGTGATCATCATCGGAATGGGGATCCCCACCAGCCTTACGGCAGGCATGCTCTCCGACCGCACCGGCCGCAAGCCGCTGGTCTACCTGAGCGGCGCCGTGATGGCGATTGCCTGTGCTATCTACATCGGTGTCTCGTTCTCCCCCAGCCTGGCGCTCACGTTTATCGTCGCCGGCATCTACGGGATCGGGAACGGGGCTTACCAGGCGGTCGACTGGGCGCTGGCGCTCGACGTGCTCCCGTCCGGCGAGGACGCGGCGAAGGACATGGGGGTCTGGCACGTGGCGATTGTGCTTCCGCAGGTGCTCGCTCCCTGGATCAGCGGAATGGTGATTCACGCGTTCAAGAGCCAGTCGCTCCTGATGGGCTACACCACCATCTTCGCGATGGCGGCGGTCTGGTTCGTGCTGGGGACGATCTTCGTGCGGCAGATCCGCGGCGTCCGCTGATGGCGAAGTCGAGGGCGGAGCGCCCGGAACGGGAGCCGATCGACGTGGTGGTGCTGGCGGGCGGCCGCATCAGCGGCTGGTTCCGCCGGTCGGCCGGCACCTCCGTGAAGGCGCTCGCGCCGGTCGCCGGCGAGGCGGTGGTGCGGCGGACCGTCCGCGGCCTGCGCGAATCCCGCTGGGTGCGGGAGGTCTGCGTGGTGGGGCCGGAGCCGCTGCGGGAGGCGGTGGCGGACCTGGCGCTCTGGCAGGCGGACGCCGGCTCCGCCCTGGCAAACGCGATAGCCGGACTGGAGAAGCTGGGCGGCGATGCGACCCGCCGCGTGCTGGTAAGCGCCTCCGACCATCCGTTCCTGAACGGCGCCGCGGTAGACGACTACCTCGACCGCTCCCCCACCGGGGCCGCCGTCACGATGCCGCTGGTCCGTCGCGAACGGTTCGTGGAGCGCTTCCCCGGCAACTGGGGGGTCTACGTGCGCCTGGCGGAGGGGCGCTTCACCTCCGGCGGGCAGTTCCTCTTCCGTCCGGACCCGGTGCTGCAGAACCCGCCGCTGCTGCAGAGCCTCTTCAACCGGAGGAAGTCGCAGCTCGCGCTCGCCTCCATGCTCGGATGGGGCCTCGTCTGGAAGCTGGTGCGCGGACGGCTCTCGATCGACGACGTGGAGCAGCGCATGTCCGAGATCACCGGCTGCGCCTGCCGCGCCGTGCCGGACTGCCATCCGGAGCTCGCCTACGACATGGACAACGTCCTCGACCTGCGAGACGCCGAGCAGCGCCTCCTGAACGAACGAAGGGCCGGTAGCTGATCTTCAGCTTCCGGCCCCTCTCCTCTCGATCCGCAGCTTCCCACGCACTACTCGGTGTGGAACGGGCGCCACTTTCCGCTGCCGTCGATGCGGCTCACGTGCTCCCGCACCACCTCCAGAGGGCAGAGCTGGATGAAGGCCTGCGCCGCCAAGGTGAGGAGCGCCAGGTCGTCCACCTGGCCCACCAGCGGCATCAGGTCCGGCAGGAAGTCGAAGGGGGAGATCACGTAGGCGATCGCCCCAAGCAGGATCAGCTTCGCGCCGACGCTGACCCGCCGCTCCCGCAGGAGCCCCAGGAAGAGCCGGGCGAAGCTGGGGAGATGCGCCACGAACCGGGCTATGTTCATCGGGTGGCGCCGCTGCACCGCCTGTTTGAGACTGGTCTTCGTCATTTTGATCCTCATCCCGCCGCCGGACCGATCCGGCCCGCAACATTAGACGGCGGCACCGCGAGAACGCGGATCTCCATGATGTCAGATACAGCTCGCGGTGTCGAGGATAGCGGTGGCGAGCGGATTTTACGAGCGCTACGGCTTCCGTGCGGTAAGGAAGGAGCAGTAGACGTGGGGGTGCGGCGCAGGTCGGCGAGGCGGATCTGGGCCGGGGCCTTCTTCGAGGCGGGCTCACCCTCCTGCACCAGGAGTTCTGTCCGCCGCCACGGCATCCTGTGGGATTAGCGACAGACTACCGCGCGGGCGAGTGCCATGTCCGGGCCCGTGTCGGTAGAATCGCTCGTGTCGCGACCTCATGTCGCGATAGTCGGTAGCCGCTTGCTCACGCGCGAAGAACAACGCCTCGGCAGCATCCTATGCGGCGTCGAACTGCGTTGCCGAGCCACCTGACAGTAGCAGTTCCGAGAAGGGGGTGACTATCATCGGACGAAAGGCCGAACAGGCTGCCGAGGCGGAGAGGCGACGGCGACAGCAACACCCGGAGGAGTTTCCGCTGCCGGATCAAGACTATGGCTTCTGGCGCGGCGATTACTCCCTTATCGATCCTTCGCCGAACCTGGTAGACCGTGCGCTGAGGGAAGCTGTCAGAAGATACGTAGGGAGCAAGCCTAAACAGCAGAGGGCTATCCGGAATTCAATCAGCACCGATGGTTGCTACACACTGATGGCGTTCGCCCGGCGGTCCGCCGTCTTTGCGATGCGTGAACGGAACGCCGAGTTCATCCGGGATGGCCTGGCAGCGCTCGCAATGATTGGCCAGGGACGAGTGGATTGGCGCGACCTCCCCGGTTCAGAGCTCCACCTCTTGTACCACGCGGCGAAGCGGATCGGTGCTGACGCGGACGGAATGTTCCGGCAGGTCGGAAGCGCCACCGAGACGAGGGTCGGAGGGCTGATGCTCGAATTCCTGGAACGCGACCCGGAGCGTCGCAGCCTTCCTTCCGGGCTCTATGTAGAAGTTCAGACCGGAAAGGGAGTGGGGTTTATCGAGCGAGGCATCGCAGACTATGACCCCACCCTCGACCTCGAGTCGCTCGTGATTGCGGTTGCGCGGTTGGTGTCAGCCGACAGGTACCAACCGAATAGGGTTGCGGTGGGAACCGATCTCTCGCCGATATGGGTCTCGCGTGAGAGGAACGCCGAACTGGAGCGGATCCTTGCGGCGGTGCGAGGAGGGGCGACCATTCACGCGCGTCTCCGTCCCAACCAACGCCCCGAGCACCTCGGGCAATCACTGATCGTGTTCATCGTAGAGACTGCGCGAGCTGACGACGCCCAGACACTTCTCCGACTGTCCAGTTCGGAGGACGCCCAGACGCACTGCAGCATCGCCACCGCAGCGGGCCGGCTCTTTGCGTTAATTGTTGCAGCGGCTACGTGGGAGGGCGCTGAGGCATACGAAACGAGCGAGACCCTCGTCCGATTCGATGAAGCACTCACCCAACTCTTGGCCCGATTTGCCAACGAGGCCGATTAGATCTGGGGTTCTGTGGTGGGCGATGTCGCCGCCAGCGGGGCCCGGAAGGAATGGTGGACTTCGGCATCTGACCCGCCTCTGGGCCTTCACCTGTCCTACACCACGGCACACTCATCCTGGTGTCACCTGGTCAGATGCGGGTCGGCGGGCAGAGGAGCCGCTTGGTAGAGGCGGCGCCTAAATCGAGCGCCAAAGGCAGAAAACAAGAAATCCCCGCCGCACCGGCGAGGATTATCCAAATCGGGGTGCGCGGATTTGAACCGCGGACCTCTGCGTCCCGAACGCAGCGCTCTACCAGACAAACTTGCCCGAGAACTGGACCCAACGCAACAATATCAATGCCGAGGGAACGGGTTCAACACCATGCTCGAAGCTACCCACAAGCGCTTGAAGGTCTTGAACCGGTCATCCCGCAGCTTGCTTCAGTTTAGTGCGAGAGAATCGGCAAGTCAAGAGCTGTTTCTCGCGGCGCTCGCCCGCTATCGCGCCCGCAGGACTGACAAGAGCACCGTCCTTCAGCGATGGAGATGACGAGCAAGTCGTCGTGTAACTCACGTATGGTACGCGGGTTGTATAGGTCTTGGTTCTTGATTTCGTAGAGGTCAGCTTCAGCGGGGAAACTGGTTCCGTCGGCGCGGGGACGAAGCGCGCCTCTGGGGTGGAAATCTGCTATCCGGAAGAAGAGGTCCTTCAGAGTCCAGCCGCATACCGTGAGCACGCGCCGGCTCCAGTTCAGGCTACAGAAGATAAACGCGCGGGCAGACGTGTCCGCCTGTAGTCCGGAGAAGTTGTTCACGTAGTGGCGCCGAACAGGTGCATCACGTCGCATCGTCTTCACATCAATGGTGATGCCGTGGAACACGAGGTCCACCCCACCATCCGGGGAGGTCTGTCCCCTTGCGCGAGGGTAGTCGAAGAGATCCTGAACGACGATCTCCCCGACGAGGCCGGTCAACTGTTGGTCTACAGTCCCGTCAGCGACGCCCCTGCGCCCGAAGTTATGCCTCGCGAGCACGGACCTGGCGTATGTCACGGCCTCTTCTGTTATATCCGCTTCAAACACTTACTCTTCCGTTGAGTTCCAGTCCGCTGTCGAGCAAGACGTATTCAACGGCACGGGCGTTGCATAGCGCGACGGGGAGTGCCTGAACCCCACCAGGGAAAAGGTTGTCGCGAGTGACAGCTCCCCTACCCTCACTACCGGGAGAAGCGGACGATGGCCGAACCAGACGACTTCGATGAGTTGCGCGTCCACGAGCCGCCGTGCCAAGCCCACTGCATGGATCGCGTGGACAGGCACGGCGGCGTCTGATTAGGTGTCACGCCGATCTCGGTCCGCCGGACCTGGGACCTATGCGAATGCCCGACCGAGCGGACCTTTCGGTGGTGGATCGTCGCGCGGCAGAGTTTCAGAGGACGCTTCAGTCAGGTCTGGCACTCGACGAAGTGGAGTAGGACTGCTGCACTCGGGAAGCACCTCTCGGCCGTAGAACAAGCTGCCCGAGTCCCACGACTGGATTCGTGGGGTCCAGGTGGAACATCAGGACTTAAGACAGGCGCTCCGCCGCTACGACTGCCCGGAGATGCTGCGGTGCGTGGACCCACCGCACGTTACCGAAAGCCGCAGCCGACCGAAGCTGCACGGGCACGAGATGAGCGAGGAGGACCACCACGAACTTGTGGACTTCCTCCTCGTTGTTAAGGGTCGAGCGGTTGTCTCCGGCTACACCCATCCCCGCTACGCAGTGCTGGAACGACACCGATAGCGGCGGCAGGACTTCATCAGGGTCGTATGTCCGACCGCCGATGAGCGGCGCGTGGAGAGTGTCTGGATCGCCGCCGCCTAACGCCGTCCCCCTGCGCCTCGGGTGTCCTGGTGTCCGGCGTCAGGCCACCCCGTCCACTCCCAGGCACAGTCGCCGTCTTGGAGCTGCCCGTCCTCGCTCCAATCCCACACGTCAAGGCGTGGGCAGGTCCTGGATGAACCGGTCGAGATACTCCTCCGCCGCAAGCATCCCCTTGCCGTCGGATTGAAAGAAGCCATCGAGAATCCAGCGCGGAATCCGCACGAGCCGCTTCGCGGACACCTCGACTATTCCGGGAGGCAACGGCTTGCGGGGGTCCTTCTCCTTCTCCTGTATGTAGCGGGCGAGTCGGCGCGCCGATACCGCCGCTTGGTCCCACAGTTCTTTCCGACGAGCTGGCTCCGAGCAGTGGTTATACTCCCGAACCAGGTCCAGTAGCGTGGTTAGGCTACTTGGAGCGACCGGGATCAGCACCGGGTCAGTCTTCGGTTCTTCTTCCAGACTCTGGATCAGGTTTGCTCGCCGCGTCAGCCGTGTCCGGCACTCGTCCATTTCTTCATCCGAGAGGCCGAGCAGGAGCCAGAGGCCAACCGCCATCTGGATCACCGTGTCACCGGCATCCTGCTCAAAACAGGTCTGCTTGCGGTCCTGAAACGCCCGAAGAGCGTGCCGCAGGCCATAGAAGCACGCCCGCAGCCCATCCCGGTCCACCAGCACCTCGTCCACGCCGGTCTGGTCGTCGTGGGTGTTCGCATGTTCGAGCCACTCTTCGCACTCCTGGTAAGCAGTCTGAAGAGTGTCCATGTGCTGCTCGGCGTTCAGGTCGCCGGTGTTCTCGCTGTGCGTCCTCAAACACGGGACGAGGCCGTCCAGGAGATAGGCTGCAAACTCCGCCAAGTCATCGCGCGGCACCGCGCAGTAGGGGGAACCTTCCATCTGTCACCCTTTCTCAAGCTTAACAATCTGGTGGGTGCTACCCACCCTCGGGATAGCGCTCCAACCCCCGTTTGTTCGCCAGGTAAACCAGCAGCCCGCAGATCATCAGGTTCCCGCCGAACTGGACCCCCGTCTCGCGCATGTTGAGGCGGTCCAGGTTTACCACGCTGGTGTCGAGTAGCGTGCCGCCGGTCACGTCGAACCCGAACTGGTAGAACGCTGCCATCACCAGGCCGATCAGCGCTGCCAGGAAGCCCAACGCTCCAGCAATCTCGCACCCGAGTTTCCTCGCCCGGTCCTTCTTGTTCACACTCCCTCCCGCTTCTCTCTAGGGTCCGCCACGTGACCCGGCACCGAATGGGCACGCGCCGCCGGGCACGAACGCCATGACTCCTGACAGCAATTTCGATTGAGGTATATCGCACTGATATCCAGGTTTTCAGGTATTCAGCGCCGCTGCGCTAGCTTGGCCTCCGAACCCTTCGGAGGCGACCGTCTTGCGCAAGAGTATCTTCAGCCCGGAACAAGAGGTACTTCTGTTCGAGTTGCAGAAGGCACGGCGGGAGGCAGGCCTGACCCAGACGCAGCTTGCGGAGCGGCTCCAGAAGACACAGGCGTGGGTGAGCCAGTGTGAGACGGGCGAGCGGCGGATCGACACCCTGGAACTCCGGGCGATCTGCCGGGCCATCGAAATCCCGTTTCTGGACTTCCTGAAGCGAGTCGAGGACGCGCTTCAAAAGGAAGGGCTGTAGCGTCCACCGGTCACGCCTTTTCCGGGCCGCGTGGCTGCATCTCGCGGAGCTTCGCCATCACCTCTCGGTGTCGTCTCCCAAGCGCGAGCAAGACAACCCGCCCCGAAAGGGCGAGCACCTCCGAGCGGAGTCTCTTGTGGAGATCCTGCTCCGTCAGGAACCGCACCTCGCGGCCGGTGAGGAGCACGATGAGCTGATCCAGGTCCGCGGATTCGGTGACCACCCGGCGCAGTGCTTCCACAGCTTCCCGGAAAGGATCGCCCTGGCGACGCCGATCCCTCGGCAACAGGGTTAAGAGTTCTGCTGCGAAGATCGCCTCGCGTATACCATCGGGTTGGAGGAGAAGGCTGGAGTCGAGCGGACGGGGTGCCGGAAGGCTGACGTAGCCGCCGTCGATGTACTTGTGCAGCGCCCCTGGCGAGATCCCAACCGCTTGCGCGACCTTGCGCAATGACCAGCCTCGAAACTCTCTCGCGGCGGGAGGGCTCACTCGATGATGTGCTCTGTTCATCTTGCTCCTGTAAGTGTTCGCGCCGTGAACGGTTTCAGGCCCGACTAACCTTTTTATCGTTGACCCGTGTTGCGTTCGACCCAAAACGGCCTCTGCACCTCACGGGCAACTGGTTTACATGACTTCGGCCCGCCACCTCCGCTTCGGGAGGGTGTGCCTCATCCCAGCCTTCTCCGATGAACCATTTGCAAGCGCACGTGCGACACTCCTTCCGCGGCTCGCTGAACTGCTCCGAAACCGTCTCCCCAAAATAGTTGCCAATTCGAGCCTGTTCAGGCATACTGAATGCGTCCCCAACTTGAGGAGAGAATCCTGATGCTTCACTCTGCCCGGTACAAAGCAGCGCCGTATCCCTCGGACACCCGGCGCCACCAGATCCCGGCCGAGGTGTTCAACGCCTTCTTCGGTTCACCGGACCCGCGCCAACTCGACGGTGTGGACTGTCTGCTGGAGGTCTTGGTGGTGATGCCGGGCAGTTCGACACCGGTGGTCCTGCCGCCGGTAATCCATCGCGTCTCATCCGCAGGGGAACCTCGACTCGGGAAGCGGGTGTGTGCTGAATACCCAGAGCCCATGCCGCCAGGAGCCTACCTCCTGGTCCAACTGACGCCGCTCACCTGACCCCGCGACGCAGCTTCACTCGCCCCAGCGAGTAGCATCCCGCGCACCGGCTCCGGGCCGGGCTTCTCTTCGACTAGAGGACGGCAGATGGCACTATACGAGATGACTAGAGAGACGCTCCGGCGGATCGAGACCACCACTCTCGGGAACCAGGGCTTCAAAGAGCGGGCGGACCTCCAGCGCCTGCTTCGTCAGCAGGTGGAGATCGTCGCGCCGGGGACGATGGTGATCGCCGAGGAGTTCGGAGATTGGGAGGAGAGCCGCCGACGGATCGACCTCTTGGCCCTCGATAGGGATGCGAACCTCGTCGTCATCGAGCTGAAGCGCACGGAGGACGGGGGGCACCTGGAGTTACAGGCGATTCGCTATGCCGCGATGGTCTCCACGATGACCTTCGATCAGGTGGTGGACGCTCATGCCGCCTATCGGGCGAAGTACGGTCAAGAGGAGGAAGGCGCCCGAGCGGCGATCCTGGAGTTCCTCGGCTGGATGGAGCCGAACGAGCCGGAGTTTGCCCAGGACGTGCGGATTGTGCTGGTCTCCGGCGACTTCTCGAAAGAGATCACCACTGCCGTCATGTGGCTCAATCAGAAGGGTCTGGATATCCGCTGCGTGCCTCTCCAAGTTTATGCCCTGGAGGGGCGGGTGCTCGTGGACGTGCGGCAGAGCATCCCCCTCCCGGAAGCCACTGATTACCAGGTTCGAGTTCGAGCCAAGCAGGCGCAGCAGCGGGCAGCTTCGGAGTCGCGTCGGGATTACACGAAGTTTGACGTGACCATTGGCGAGGTAACTCGTCCTCGCCTTGCGAAGCGACACGCGATCTTCGCCGCCGTGAGTTCTCTCTGCGCTACGGGAGTTTCGCCAGCGGAGATCTCTCGCACCCTAGAGCAGGACCACGGAACATGGTGGGGACAACCCGAGAACCTTTGGTACTGGGTTGACGGCGAAGTGGATGCAGCCACATTCCGCGAGCGGGCCACAGCGTCATCACGCAGGTTTGATCGAAGGCGGTGGTTCTGTGAGGATGCGGAACTGATCCAGTACGATGGGAGGACCTGGGCCTTCCTGAACCAGTGGGGACCGTCCACCCGGAAAGTGCTCGACAGCCTGGTCAAGGCCTTCCCTGAAGCGCGGCTAGCCTATACTGCCGTCGAAGGCTAGGAAGATCGGAATGTGAGCAGGCAAGGCAGGGCTTCCGGTCCTCTGTGGTGAACATCCCCCGGAGTACTCCCCCCGCGTGCTTACCCCCTACCATAGCCAGTACTACGCCTACGAGCTGACCAAACGGAGCGCCTCGGACAGCATCGCCAAGCTCGGGCCGTCCCTGTTCAACGCGCAGGTGGACCTCAACCCCCACCAGCTCGATGCGGCGCTCTTTGCCTTCCGTTCCCCCCTTTCTCGCGGAGCGATTCTGGCTGATGAGGTCGGGCTCGGGAAGACCATCGAGGCGGGGCTGATCATCAGCCAGCTCTGGGCCGAGCGGAAGCGGCGGGTCCTGGTGATCGCACCGACCATCCTCCGCAAGCAGTGGGCACAGGAACTCGCGGACAAGTTCCACATCCCCTCGCGGGTGCTGGACTCGCGGGAGTACCACGCTCGGAGGCGAGCAGGTGACCGGCCGCTGGAGCCTGCGGATAGCGTGGTGATCTGCTCCTACCACTTCGCTCGGTCTTATTCCGGGGAGATCGGGGCGACACCGTGGGACCTCGTGGTGATCGACGAGGCGCACCGCCTCCGGAACGTCTATAAGCCGGGGAACAAGATCGCGACGGCGATCAAGAGCGCGGTCGGCCATCGTCCCCTGCTGCTCCTCACCGCCACGCCGCTCCAGAACAGTCTGCTGGAGCTGTACGGGCTGGTCAGCTTCCTAGACGAGCACCTCTTCGGGGACATCGAGGCGTTCCGCGCCCGCTATATGCGCGGGACCGTGGAACAACGCCAGCTCGCGGAGCTGCGGCAGCGGCTGCGACCCGTCTGCCAGCGGACGCTTCGGCGGCAGGTGACGGAGTATGTGCGGTTCACCAACCGCATCCCGGTCACCCAGGACTTCACTCCGACCGCCGACGAGCAGGCCCTCTACGATCTCGTTACCACCTACCTCCAGCGAGAGACCTTGCACGCTCTCCCGGCGAGCCAACGGAAGCTGACCACGCTGGTTCTTCGCAAACTCCTCGCGTCCTCAACCTACGCCATCGCCGGGACGTTCCGCCAGCTTGCCGAGCGGCTGAAGCGGAAGCACGCGGAGGTGGAGGAACTGCTCGAAGCGGACTATGAGGGCTACGGCGAGCTGTCGGACGAGTGGACCGCCGAATCCGACGACGAGAGCACTCCGGAAGAGGAGATCGACCTCGATGCCGCTGTCCGGGCGGAGATCGAGGAACTGACCGCTTACGGCGACCTGGCCGCGTCGATCACCACTAACGCCAAGGGGCAGGCGCTCCTTCAGGCTCTGGACCACGGCTTTAGCAAACTGGCGGAACTCGGCGCTCGGCGGAAGGCGGTGATCTTCACCGAGTCGCGCCGTACCCAGGCGTACCTGATCGACCTGCTGAATGCGAACGGTTTCGGCGGGCGAGTGCTCACCATCAATGGCACCAATACGGACGACCGCGCCGGAGAGATCTACCGCGCTTGGGTGGAACGACACCGCGGGGAGGAGGTGGTCACCGGAAACAAGACCGTGGACCTCCGCGCCGCACTGGTAGAGCACTTCCGGGATCATGCGGAGATCCTGATCGCCACGGAGGCCGCCGCCGAAGGGGTAAACCTCCAGTTCTGCTCTCTGGTGGTGAACTACGACCTCCCCTGGAACCCGCAGCGCATCGAGCAGCGGATCGGGCGCTGCCACCGATATGGTCAGGCGCACGACGTGGTGGTCATCAACTTTCTGAACCGGGCGAACGCCGCGGACCAGCGAGTCTTTGAACTCCTCTCCGAGAAGTTCCGGCTGTTTGAGGGGATCTTCGGCTCTTCGGACGAGGTGCTCGGGGCGCTGGAGTCGGGCGTGGATTTCGAGCGCCGGATCGCGGAGATCTACCAGGAATGCCGCACGCCCGACGAGATCGATGCTGCGTTTAGCGAGTTGCAGCAGGACCTGGAGGAGCAGATCTCCGCGCGGATGAGCGAGACGCGGACGGCGCTGCTAGAGAACTTCGATGAGGAAGTCCACCGCCGTCTGCGGATGAGCCTGGAGGACAGCCGGGCCTGCCTGGACCACCTTGAACGCTGCCTCTGGAATCTCACCCGTCACGAGTTGGACGGCGCGGCAGAGTTTGACGAGGGAACACTAACCTTCGACCTGCAGCGCCAGGGGCCAGACTGGCCGAATGCGTCTCTGGGCTGCTACCAGTTCGTGACACGCACGCGGCAGAGGAACGGGCATATTCCCTACCGGCTCGGGCACCCTCTGGCGGAGGCCGCACTGCGTCGCGCGCGCGAGCGGACGCTGCCCCCTGTTCGCACCACATTTCACTACAGCGCCTATCCAGGGCGTATCGGCCTGCTCGAAGGGCTGAAAGGCCGCTCGGGGTGGCTCACCCTTGCACGCCTGACCGTCTCCTCCCTGGAGAACGAGGACCGTCTCCTCGTCGCCGTCATGGATGACAACGGCACATGGCTCCACCCGGACGTGGGAGAGAAGCTGTTCCTGGTGGGCGGCAACGTAGAGGGGACGGCGGAGCCCTCCGCAGAGGTAGAAGCGGCGCTTCAGCGGCGTCTTGCGGAGTTGGAGACCCGTGCCCTCACGGAGATACAGCAGCGGAATAGCCGTTTCTTCGATGAGGAGATCGAGAAGCTGGACCGCTGGGCCGATGACCTCAAACATGGGCTGGAGGTGGAACTGAAGGAGGTGGATGCCGAGATTCGGCAGGCGCGGAAGGACGCGAAGCTGGCCCCGGACCTGGAGGGGAAGCTGGCTCTCCACCGGACTATCAGGGACCTAGAAGCTCGCCGCGCGAAGAAACGCCGCGAGTTGTACGAGGCGCAGGACGAGATCGATGGCCGGAAGGAAGAGTTGATCTCCGGCGTCGAGGCGCGGCTCCAGCAGGCCGTGGAGGTCCGGGTCCTCTTCACCCTGGAGTGGCGGATACAATAGTTTGCAGGTTGCTTGAGTGCCGCTGATCGAGCGACCTGTTCAACCGTGAAGGCCACCTTCAGGACAACGAGGCGAGAACCATGTCTTCATCGAGCGAGGCCGTACGAAAGATGCTCCTCGCCCACGTGTCCGGTGACGAAGCAGCGTTCCAGGATGCGGCACGGGAGTACATCGAAGAAGAGCGCAGGAAGCGGCACAGCGTGCTGGCTCGCGATCTCGAAAGCATTCTCGCGGATGGCGGTAGCAAGAGTCGGCACGACTCCCTCACGGCGCTAGGAACATCGAACGGCTCGCTCCCGAAGGATAAAGACCGGGGTCTGGTTCTGGTCGAGGTGCGCGAGCCGCGCCGGGAGCTTGAGAGCCTGGTGCTGGCGCCATCGCTGCGGAGTGTCCTGGATCGAGTGATCGAAGAGGGGCGGCGAGCTGATGTGCTTCGGACGTACGGCTTGAGGCCGATCAGCAAGATTCTCTTCTGCGGGCCTCCCGGATGCGGCAAGACCGTGGCAGCCGAGGCGGTGGCGAACGCACTCTACCTGCCGCTGGTATTGGTGCGATTCGATGCCGTGATCTCCTCCTATCTGGGCGAGACTGCCGCCAACCTACGGAAGGTCTTCGACTTCGCCCGGTCGAGGCCGATGGTCCTCTTCTTTGATGAGTTCGACGCGGTGGGGAAGGAGCGGGCGGCAGAGGAAGAGCACGGCGAGTTGAAACGGGTCGTCACCTCTCTGCTCCAGATGATGGACAGCTTCCGGGGGGACGCGCTGACCATTGCCGCGAGCAACCACCAGGGTCTGCTCGACTCGGCGCTCTGGCGGCGCTTCGATGAGATTCTCTACTTCGATAGGCCGGACCCGAAGGAGATCGAGGAGTTGCTCACTCGCAACCTGCGCCAGATCGGCCTCTCCCCGAAGATCAAGCTCGCAACGGTTGCCAGGTCGCTCACCGGGATGACCCACGCGGACGTGGAGCGGGTGGCGCTGGACGCAACCAAGCAGACGATCCTCTCCGGCGGGAACCGTGTCGAAGCGGAGGTGCTGGCACAGGCCGTGGCGCGGCAGCAGGAACGCCGGAAGGTCACGGACGGTGAACCGAGCGTCGGTCCGGCTTCCAGACGGAGCACGCGGCGGAGCGCGAAGGAGGCGGGTGAATCGTAACCGTCATGAGACTGCCCTTCGAGAGCAATCGATACCCACACCTGCTTCTACTCCGGCACGAGATGAACCCGGACCGGCGCAAGCGGTCAAGTCCGCCGCGCCCGAGTGGACGATCCCGGCAGGAGGCAGCTACCGAGATCGAAGAGAAGCTGGTCGCGCTGGAGCAGGAGGAGGTGCGGCAGCGTCCGTCCACGCCAGGGTTTCAGCCACACCTGGTGTTCCGCGTTCCCCTCACTAAAGAAGGTTCCCAGGAACAGGTGGCTGACGCGCTCCGCAACGTGGGAGCTATCATCGTCAGTCACGAGCCGGACAGGGCGGTCATCGCGTTCTATGAGGATGCGGACCTCTCTGCCTTCCACGAGGCCCTCCAGCAGTACAGTGCCGGGCCTCGCTCGGGCATCAATCCCCAGACGCAGAAGCCCTACGAGAGCACCAAGTGGGACGTGTTCGGGTACATCCAGGCCGATCAGATGCGGAACTGGAACCGGGAGGATCGAATCGGCCTGCGGCTCCGCGAGGAGATTGCTGCGGACGGGACGGGTATCGACCGGGATCGGCTCTACTATCTCGACGTGGAGTTCTGGCCTCGGGGCCAACAACAGGCTCGGGCTGATCTTGCAGAGTTGCGGAGGCTGCTCCAGGGGCAGCCGCATCCCGAGGAGCGGATTCACGACGAGTTCGCGGGCGATCTGATGTGCCTGGCGCGCGTGGCGATCACCGGGGCGAAGCTGGACACTCTCCTCAACCTTTCATCCGTCGCCGAGGTGGACCGGCCCCCGCAGCCCACCTTCGACACTCTTGCAGCCGCCGAGGTCACCCCCGCCCAATTCCCCACTCCCGCCGCCCCGCCGGAAGATGGTCCCCGTGTCTGCGTTGTGGACAGCGGAATCACCTCAAACCACCCGCTCCTTCGGAACCACGTTGGACACGAAGAGGCGATTCTGACGGAGACGGAGAGTGCCGCCGATGAAAACGGCCACGGCACGCGAGTCGGTGGAGTTGCGGTGTTCGGAGACGTGCGGGCGGCGTACGACGCTGGCATGTTCATGTCCGAGGTCACGCTGTTCAGCGCCCGCGTCCTTAACGACCAGAACGAGTTCGATCAGCGTCGCCTGGTAGAGAAGCAGATGGAGGCGGCGATCAAGACATTCGCCGCGCCCCCCTATAACTGTCGGGTCTTCAATATCTCCATCGGGGATCGCACTCCTCTGCTCCGCGGGGCAGGAGATCGGCAGGGGCGTTGGGCGGAGGCTCTGGATCGCCTGATGCGGGAGCACGGGGTGTTGATCTTTGTCGCCGCAGGCAACCATCGCCTTGCTGGTGCCCGCCGCCCGGATGATGCGGAGCAGGTGCTGCACGACTACCCGGAGTTCCTCTTCCACCTGGAGGCGGGTCTCTGCGAACCTGCCACGGCTGCCCTTGCCGTCACCGTGGGATCTCTGGCCCAGTACGACGTTGCGGCCATACGACGCGGCTCGCAGGAGCACGATATCGTGCGGCCTGTCGCCCGGCGCAACGAGCCGTCCCCGTTCACGCGCATCGGCCCTGGGGTCAATGGAGCCGTGAAGCCGGAGTTCGTGGACTACGGCGGCAACGTCGGCTTCGACGGTACCGGCTCGTCCCGGCGCTTCATCCACGATGAGATACCCGACCCCGGCCTCGCGGTTATGTCTCTGTCCAGCCAGCCGCTCCAGAAGCTGTTCGGCTACGGGATCGGGACGAGCTACGCCGCCCCGCACCTCGCCCGCCTGGCTGCCCGCCTCTGGCTCCGACTCCGCGACGACCTGGGCCAGGAGCCGCACCCCAACCTCGTCCGGGCGGTCCTGGCGTCTTCCGCCGAGGTGCCCGACGAGGCGAAGGCACTCCTCGACCCGCACGGCGGCGACAAAGCCATCCGCCGGGTGTGTGGCTACGGTCTGCCGGACGAAGACCTCGCGTTCAACTCGACCGACTGGCGCGTCACTCTCGTTGCCCAGGCGGCGCAGCGGATCGACACGATTACCCTTTACGAGATCCCGATCCCGACGGAGATGATCGAAGCACGCGGCAGGAAGAGGGTGATCGTCTCACTGGCGTTCGATCCTCCCGTGCGGCGGCGGCGGGCCAATTACCTCGGCGTGGAGATGCAGGTCGATCTGCTGCGCGGGAAGTCGCCCGACGAGATCGAAGCCGCCTACAGAGCGGTTAGCAAAGAGGAGCGGAAGACTGCCCCGAAGTCGTTCCAGGACCGGCACCTGTGCAAGCTGGAGCCGGGACCCCAAGCGGTCGAGTCCAGTACCCTCCACCGGCGGGAGTGGTCTTTCAGGCGAGGCGACCTCAACGATGGCGACACCTACTACCTGATGGTGCGCTCGTTCAGGAACTGGGCACCCGACGAGATCACGGACCAGGACTACGCGCTTGCCGTGACCCTGGAAGCCGAGGACGAGCGCCTCTACAACCTCATCAGCCAGCGGGTCCGGCAGCGCCCGCGCATCCGTGTGTAGACGGGATCGGAAAGCACAACAGTGGACGAGGTTCAAACGGACGTAGATACCATCGCGGAGGTGATCCGGCTGCCGGTCGAGCGGTGGGTGGGCCGCTGCTTCGCAGTGGCGCGAGATATCGTGGATGAGGCATTGGTCCAGGGGATCGTCCACCTGGGACACTGGATGGGTCCCGTAGCCCCGGAGAGCGAGTGCGCGAAGGGGACTGCGGAGCCACCATACCAGCATAGCTGGATACGACTGCCGGACGGGCGGGTCTACGACCCCACCCGCTGGACCTTCGAGGGGCGGGAACCCTACGTATACGTGGGGGAGGACAGTGAAGGCTACTACTGGGCGCTTCAGGAGTGGGTCAACGGAGGACCGAGAAGGTTGAGCGACAGGAACGAGTGCAGTCGGAATGAGTAAACACACGAAACTGGAACTGACCTGGATCGGCAAGGAGAACCGGCCTCGCCTGGAGCCGCGTATCCTGCTGGAAGATCCGGAACTCTCCTGCCACGCAGAAGCGCACATCACCGAGTGCGACCTGTTCGACAACCGGCTGATCTACGGGGACAACCTACTGGCGCTTAAGGCGCTGGAGGAGGAGTTCACTGGTAAGGTGAGGTGCATCTTCATTGACCCACCTTACAACACAGGGGCTGCTTTCACTCACTACGATGACGGAGTCGAGCACTCGCTATGGTTGACCCTCATGCGAGACCGACTGGAGATTTTGAAGCGGCTCCTTCGCCAAGATGGGTCAATTTGGATCGCGATTGACGACACAGAATGTCACTACCTTAAGGTTCTCTGTGACGAAGTTTTCGGACGAGCCAACTTCGTCGCTAACATCATCTGGCAGAAGTCCCATACCCGCGAGAACCGAACTGATATCTCTAGTACTCATGACAACATTCTGGTGTTTTCAAAGGATCGGGAAACCTTCAAGAACACTAGGAATCCATTACCGGCATCAGAGGAGCAGCTTGATCGGTATGGAAACCCAGACAATGATCCACGAGGCGTCTGGGCTTCGCTACCGGCCCACGCGAAGGCGGAGAAAGGCAGG
Source organism: Armatimonadota bacterium (assembly GCA_046292385.1). Classification (GTDB taxonomy): domain Bacteria; phylum Armatimonadota; class SYMT01; order SYMT01; family SYMT01; genus JBKBRF01. Next base: position 19,007 of record JBKBRF010000029.1, read on the forward strand.
CGGCAGGCACAGTTCTTCACCGTTACCACCCCGTCGGGCCGAAAAGTTGACCCACCCGCAGGTCGCTGCTGGCTGTATACGGAGTCACGATTTGCGGAGATGGTCAGGGACAACCGCATCTGGTTTGGCCAGAACGGTGATAACGCTCCACGGGTTAAGAAGTTCCTGTCGGAGGTTCAAGTAGGACTCGTGCCTACAACTATCTGGCCCTATACGGAAGTGGGAACCACAGGTACTGCGAAAGCCGAGATAACGCAGCTCTTCCCCAATGAGGTGCCGTTCTCGACTCCGAAGCCAGAGGCACTGTTGCAGCGCGTCTTGCAGATTGCCACAGACCCGGGGGATTGGGTGCTCGATTCCTTCGCAGGATCAGGTACGACGGGAGCCGTTGCTCATAAGATGGGCCGTCGCTGGATTATGATTGAGTTGGGGGAGCACTGCCATACCCATATTATCCGTCGGCTGCGGAAGGTGGTCGAGGGAACGGATCAGGGCGGCATCAGTCAGTCGGTGGGCTGGAGAGGCGGTGGCGGCTATCGGTACTTCCGCCTCGCGCCCTCGCTGCTCCAAAAGGACCGGTGGGGCAACCTGGTTATTAACCGGCACTACAACCCGGAGATGATGGCCGAGGCCATGTGTAAGCACATGGGCTTCAGCTATGCGCCGAGTGAGTCGGTCTATTGGCAGCACGGACACTCGACGGAGAGCGACTTCATCTACGTCACTACGCAGACGCTCACGCACGAGCAGCTTGCCAGCTTGAGCGAGGAGGTGGGCGAGGGCCGCTCTCTCCTCGTCTGCTGCGCGGCCTATCGGGGCAACCCAGACACGTTCGACAACCTGACGGTGGAGAAGATCCCTCGCGCAGTCCTGAACCGCTGTGAGTGGGGCAAAGACGACTACAGTCTAAACGTCGCCAGCCTTCCCGCCGCACCTGCTGGGAATGCGGAGGGGCCGCCACCAGACAGCACCTCCGGGAACGGCAAGAAGGGTAACGCAGGCCGGAAGGCTGCGAAACCCGGACCATCGCTTGCGTTGAACCTGGAGGGGGACGCCTGATGGACCGACACGTCAACGCCATCAGCGGGCGCTTGAGCCTGCGGCAGCCGCAGCGGCAGGCGCTGGAGATCTTGGCCCGAGTCACGGAGATCGTCCCGCCCGAGAAGGAGCAGGATCTCGAACTTGCGCTGGAAGTGATTCGCACCGAGTACCCCACGGTGGAAGACTTCGAGCGGGACTTTCCCTCCCTCTGCTTCGCGCTCGCCACTGGTGTGGGCAAGACTCGCCTCATGGGCGCGTTCGTCGCCTATCTGCACCTCAAGCATGGCATCCGGCACTTCTTCGTCCTCGCGCCGAACCTGACGATCTACAACAAGCTGATTGCGGACTTCACGCCCAGCACGCCCAAGTACGTGCTTCAAGGCATCGGAGAGTTCGCGGCCAACCCGCCGGAGATCATCACCGGCGACAATTACGAGAGCGGGCGCGGCGTCCGGGACGAGGCGCTTCGACAGCGCCGCCTCGACTTCGGGTTCGAGGGCCAGGTCCATATCAACATCTTCAACATCTCGAAGATCAACTCCGAGGTGCGGGGCGGCCGGTCCCCCCGGATCAAGCGGCTGTCCGAGTACATCGGCCAGAGCTACTTCGACTACCTCGCCGGGCTCGAAGACCTCGTGCTGCTGATGGACGAGTCGCACCGCTACCGCGCCTCGGCGGGCGTGCGGACGATCAACGAGCTGAAGCCGATCCTTGGGCTGGAGCTAACGGCCACGCCTTTTGTGGAGACCCAGGGTCGGCAAGTGCCGTTCGAGAACGTCATCTACAGCTATCCCCTCGCCAACGCCATCCAGGACGGTTTCGTGAAGGAGCCGTCAGTCGCCACCCGGGAGAACTTTGACCCCGAGGGCTACACCGATGGCGAGTTGGAGCGCCTGAAGCTAGAAGACGGCGTGGCGATCCACGAAGAAGTCAAGGTGGAGCTGGACGTGTACGCGCGCCAGCACGGCCAGCCGCTGGTCAAGCCCTTCATGCTGGTCGTGGCGCGTGATACCGCCCATGCCAATGCCCTGGTGGAGACGATCCAGCAGGATGACTTCTTCGACGGCCGCTACCGGGACCGGGTGATCACCGTCCACTCCAACCAGCGCGGCGAGGAAGCCGATGAGACGGTGGAGCGGCTGCTGAAGGTAGAAGACCCGGACGAGCCGACGGAGATCGTAGTCCACGTCAATATGCTCAAAGAGGGCTGGGACGTGCGGAACCTCTACACCATCGTCCCGCTCCGGGTCGCCAACTCTCGCACCCTGGTGGAGCAGTCCATCGGGCGCGGCCTGCGCCTTCCCTACGGCAAACGAGTCGGCACCCCGGCCCTGGATCGCCTCACCATCGTCGCGCACGACCGGTTCCAGGCCATTGTGGACGAGGCGAACGATCCGAACTCGATCATCAAGAAAGAGAACATCCTGCTGATCGGAAAGGACGTGGCGAAGGAGAAGAAGGCATCGGTCACGGTCCAGCCGCAGATCGTCCAGCGGCTCACGCAGGCACCTTCGGACGGCGACCAGCAGGCGATCTCCTTCCCCACATCCGGCGAGCAGGAGATTGCCCGTCTTACCTACGAGGCGATCAAGCGCCACGAGTCGCGCCCGCGCTCCACCGACCTGAAGCTGCCGGACGTGCGGGAGGACCTCGTGGCAGAGGTGCGTGCCGCCTACGTCACTGCCCGCGCCGGGCAGGGCGAACTGGAAGGCACCACCGAGGGGGCGGACCTCCCGGAAGTGGTGGAGAAGGCGGTCGAGCTGTTCATCCAGCAGTCCATCGACATTCCTCGCATCGTGGTCCTTCCGAAGGGGACGGTGACGACCGGCTTCAACGACTTCGACCTGGACACGAGCAGCGTTGGGCTCCAGCCGGTGGAGGGACGACTGTTCACCCAGGGGCTTCACTCCAACGAGCGCGTTTACCTCGACGCCGGGGCCGTGTCACCTAGCGAGGAGCGGCTAGAGAATTACCTCGTTCGCGGCCTGATGGACTTCAACGACATCTGCTACGACGAGCACGCCGACCTGCTCTACAAGCTGGCCGGACAGATGGTGGCGCACCTCCGATCCTATCTCCCGGATGAGGAGGCGGTGCTGAACGTCCTAGTGGGCCGACAGCAACAACTGGTCCAACTGATCTATTCCCAGATGCAGCAGCACGTCTGGACCAGCAACACGGAGTACGAGGCGAAGGTCAGCCGGGGCTTCCAGACCCTGCGCCCCAACACCTTCTCCGCGGCTGCGGGTGAGAAGATCCGCCCCTTCCGTGCACCGGTCGAGGAGCGGCAGTATATCCGGGGAATGCTGTTCGGCGGCTTCAAGAAGTGCCTCTACCCGGAGCAGAAGTTCGACTCGGACGCGGAGCGCCGCTTCGCCGTGCTGATCGAGGATGACCCCGAAGTCCTGAAGTGGTTTAAGCCTGCCCGGGGTCAGTTCCAGATCTACTACCATCACGACCAGGCGTATGAGCCGGACTTCGTGGTGGAGACGAACGACGCCAAATACCTCTGCGAGCCGAAGCGCGCGGATCAGATGCAGGATGAGGAGGTCCAGGCGAAGGCCCGCGCCGCCGTCCGCTGGTGCGAGCACGCCACGGCGCACGAGATGGCCCACAGTGGCAAGCCGTGGCGCTACCTGCTGATCCCGCACGACGCGATCCAGAGCAGCATGACCCTAAAGGGCATGGCGGCAGCATACGCCGTGAACCCTTGACCGCATCCTGCCCTGCCTCACCCATCCAATTGGCACTACCGCACCTGGAGCCGGGATTCTAACGAGGTGCCGCCCTCTACCCGCTCCAGGTGCGCACCAGTGGTGCTGTGATCTGGCGCGCTACCCCCTGACGACAGGGCGCTGCCAGCCGGGTGCCCACCTCCCCCAGCAGTTTGGTTCCGTCGGAAGCGGATTACGGCAGGTGCCTGTGCCGCGTGCAAGTGTTCACGTGGTGAACAGTATGCAGCCGAGTGCGCACCACTGGCTGACGGTCGGGACAGCCTCAAAGTCCTGGCGAGAAAGCCCGACGGGCCGATGCAACGCTCCCGCGGTTGGGTGCGTCTTGCTATCCAGGATCGACAGTTAGACCGATAGGCGAGCGAAGTTCGGTCGGGGAAGGGAACGCTCGTCGTTCCGCTTGCGGGCGACGAGAATCCCGCCAGACCCGCCCCGTCGGTCCTGCGACCATAGGTCGCATGAGGTTGACGCCCTGGGGAACCCCCCTAGGGTCTTCGCCGTCCTGCTCGGTGGAAAAGGCTTACCGCGTCAGGCAATGACGAACACAGGTCGGCGGCACAGCAACGGAACTGTTCACGATGTAAACACTTCCGCCACTGCGGGAAGCTAAAAGGACATCAGCCACCTTTGGTTGGCGTTTTCAGGGTGAAATCACGGCGGGAGTCACCCAACCGCCCGGAAGACAGCACGGAACCGTACGATGAACAAGCTACCTTCAGGGGTGGGGCACCACTCATCCAACCTCGACGCGGACATGCACCGAGCATCGGTCAAGTCTCCCGCGTCTCTCGCGTTTCGCATCAGGCTGGCCTCGCTTTTAATCGAGGCAGTAGAGGCAGGCGTATTCGATCCCCACGAGATGCTGACCTGGGTGGAGAACCGCCTGCAATCCGACGCCAAGTCGTCGGCGCAGATCGCCACGGTTAGCGAAGTCGAAGAGTACCTCCTCGTTGCTCGCGAGACCCTGCTCGGGTTCGCACACGCGGTCGCAGAAAGCGAAACCGTCTTCCGGGACGAGTTCCCGGGTGCGGACGAGGAAGATACGGACTGGTATCCGCAACCGTGGTCGCACTACTGCCTGCCTAAACCGATTACCCGCGCCATGCTCTACGCTACCGGGTACTCCGGTCTAATGCCGGACACGATGCACGAGGCAACGTTACTCGCCCTCCGGCGGATGAAGAGTCAGGAAAACTGGAAATGACACCTCTCTCGGACGAGACGGTCTTGGTGACTGATCAGGACTTTGTGGCGCTACTCGAAGTGGCGGAAGAACAGGGGCGGGCAGAGGAGTTCACTAGCCTCTGGTTCGGGGACCACGACGACAAAGATGGGTGGCAGGGCACCGCACACCTGAAGCTGGTGCAGATGATGACGGACTTCTGCAAGGCTCGTCCAGAGCTGCGCGAGCGGGTGAATCGCTTTGGGTGGGAGTACCCGCCGGGCGACCTGATGGTCACATCCGATCCTGCCCCATCGTCCGAGTCCGTGCACCCGGATGAAACAGTGGGAGACGCAGAGATTGCTTCTCCGCAACGCTCCGGAAAGAAAGCGCAGCACCGCTTACCAAAGCAACCGGAATGTCGGACACGGACTGCGGTCGAGTTGATGTCGATGCAGTTTCCAGACCCCGCATGGGCTGTGCATGGCCTGATCCCGGAGGGGCTGTCGGTGCTCGCGGGCAAGCCCAAACTCGGCAAGTCGTGGCTGGCGCTACAGGTGGCAGTTGCAGTAGCTTCCGGAAACGTGATCCTCGGCGACCACCGTGTTGAGCAGGGAGCGGTCCTCTACCTGGCGCTGGAGGATACGGACAGACGCCTTCAAGACCGGCTGAAAAAGGTTCTCCGCGAGGCGCCTGTACCCGACGACTTCCACTACGCAACTGATTGGCCTCGAATGAGTGTAGGTGGAGCCAGCGGTCTGAAGAAGTGGCTGGAGGCGCAGGCGAAGCCACGTCTGGTGATCGTGGATACCCTCGCCTGCGTGCGATCAGGCTCTGGGACCTCATCTACCCAGTATGAGGACGACTACCGCGCCACACAAGAGTTCAAGCAAATCGCCGACGCTTTCGGTGTGGCTGTCGTTCTGGTCCACCACGTCCGCAAAATGGGTGCCGACGACCCGTTCGACACGGTTGCGGGGACGGTCGGTCTAACTGGCGCGGCGGATGCCATCCTGCTGCTGCAACGCGAGCGGAACCGAAGCCACGGTAAACTGGCAGTCACCGGGAGGGATGTGGAAGAACTCGCGTTGGACTTACTCTGGAACCCCGAGGCTGGACTGTGGACCGCGGACAGTAGCCGGATCACCCCACCCGTAAGCGAGGAGCGACGCCGTATTGTGGAGGTGCTTGGATATGCTGCCGCGCCCAAGGGGCCGAAGGAGGTAGCCTCAACACTCGACAGAGACTACAACGGTGTGCGGCAACTGATGTGGCAGATGGAACGAGACGGGCAGCTCGTTCGTATCAAGGGCAAGTACGCGCTACCAGATAACCTCGATAACGTAACTAACGAGGCGAGCCTCACCGACTTTGAAGAACCTGCCTCTGACGTGGACGAGATCCAGGACTTCGAGGAACTCGACGTGCCATGACTTCCGTGAGCGGCAGGCGGTGGAGTTGGTAATCACCGCCTGCCCCTTCCGGGTGGCTCGACAACCACTGCATCGCGACCAGCAAGCGCCCCGACACTGCCGCACCGGCGGGCGTTATGTTAGTTACCGCGGTTATGGCAGGAGTGGGTCAGTCAGCCGCAGCCCGCAGGAACTATTCTCGGAGGGCGCTTTCAGTTACTGCCTTTGGAGCGCAGGTGTTGGAAGAGTATCGCCCAAGCCCCCGTGTTTTTTTCTCCCCGGAAGGAGAGGGCATCGGGAGCGCGGACGTGCTCTTGAATCATCACAGGCACGAACGGCGGCGCGCGTGGACTAGGATTGCACACCTAGATTCCGGGATTTCCGAGGTATCCGGGTTTTCCGGAGTAACCCGTCTCCAGCTACACGGGGACTCTTCCCTCGGTTTTTGATTTTTCACTTGTAGTGCGGCCAAGGGTGTATCGGCCCCTGCACCTGGCGGTACTCCGCTCATTAGAGAATGAATAGGGGTGGGTCAGCTTCCCTCCTCCCCTACCGCCTATCTGCTCATGAGGGCGCACAGCGCACGGTTTCCCCATGAGGCCTTCGTCTTGAGGGCGCTCGTTCGGATCGCGGCGTCAGCCGACCCGATCCGAGATTGAAGGCATCGCGTCGAGGTCGATCTCCCCGGCTTCGATCAGCGCGAGGAGCTTCCGCAGCTTTGGCTGCGCCTTCTGTCGCCGCTTGCGAGCCGCAGCCGCCTTCGTCTCCTCCCGCTCGCGCTTCAGGCGGAGAACATCCCCCCGGAAGAAGTAATGGAGCGGATGCCGGACCGTCCCGAGGACGACCGACGGCAGCTTGTTCTCCTTCGCCAGCCGCCACATCTGCGTCCGCTGGAGGCCAAGCAGCCGGGCTGCGGCAGACACGGCGAGGAGGTTGCCGCGTTCATCCGCCGGGCCATCCTTCTCCGGGAGGTTCGTGGGTCCAATCGTATGCTTCATAGGGTCGGTGCTCTCTTAAGGCGAGGGTAAGGGTGCGGCCCCGGAACGTCAGCGTCCCGAGGCCGCTGGCGACAGTTACTCGGCGTCCTGCTCTTCGGGGGCCGGGTTCAGGGTCTGCAGGCGGGTGTCCCCGAACGAGCCGTCCGGTCCCAGGGTGATCTGCATCCAGGAGAGCGGGATCGGAGTCCCCCGGAACACGTCCAGGACCTGCTGATACTCGTCGTCGGACAGGTCCAGCCGCGTGTCCTCGGCGGTCTCCGCCCCGACCACGTAGACGGCGCGAGGGTTTCCGGCCGGGTCGGTCTGGAGGACCAAACAGTCCGCAATCCTGCCGAGGCGCTCCACGAAGTTCAGGATGATCGCCTGGGTCATGGTCTTGGTCTTGCGGGGCTTCACCTCGCAGGCGTATCCCGCGAGCGGAGTCATGTGGAGGTCCTCTGCCTTCGCGCGCTCGCAGATCCGCTGGACGAGCTTCGGCAGGTCGATGGGCTTTGGGTTCGTGTTGTTCATCGGATTGGGTCAGGTTCAGTCAAAGTCGTAGAGCCACCCGGACAGGCCGGGGAGTGCGGACGGCAGTAGCAGGCGAAGCGCCGGGGTCTGGAGGCGGAGAGCGACCGCGTCGCCCGCCGAAAGCAGGCGTGCTCACTGGCAGCGGCTATCGAGGCAGCCGCCGACGAGCGAACGGCGTTCGCTGGGGTGTCGCAGTCCGAGACCGATCTCGCTCCGAAGCGGCGTCTGGTGCTTCCTTCGCCGGGCGGAAACCCGCCAGGGGCGCGATCTTCCGACACTGCTGCTCGTCGGTGTGGAGGTAGACCGCGGTGGTCTGAAGCTGCGAGTGTCCCAGCCAAGCCTGGATGGATCGGATATCGGCTCCGTTCCGCATTAGGCGGGTGGCGGCGGCGTGCCGAATGCTGTGAGGCTTGATCCGGGGATCGTCCTTCAGCCCGGCGATGGCTTTGATCTCCTCTAGCATGTGCCGAAGCCCGACCTCACCCAGCGCCGCGCGGGTCTCTCCGATGAAGAGAGCGTTCCGGCGACACCGGATGGTCTGCCGCAGCGCCAACCACTCCCGCAGTGCCTCCAGCACCTCATCGCACAGGTAGACGACCCGCGACCTCATGCCCTTGCCCTGCTGGATCAACAGGGAGCGGTCATTCAGGTTCACCGCCTCGACCGTGAGGTCCAGGAGTTCCTGTCGGCGTACCCCGCAGAAGATCAGCACCGAGAGCACCGCGCGGTCCCGAACACAGCGGAAATCCGACCGCTGCCGCCCCGTAGCATCGAGGAGCCGCATCAGGTCCTCGTCGGTGACGGTGAGCCGGGTGGCTGCGTCCTTCTTCGGAAGACGCACTTCGGTCGTCGGGTTACTCGGTACCGCACCCTGCTCATGCAGGTATCGGAACAGAGCACGCAAAGCGTGGAGAGCACCCCGGATGGTACGAGGACGCACGCCCCGGCTCGACATGGAGTAGGAGTAACGCCGGATGAGCGCCTCGCTGATCTCCGTTACCGGCGGGTCGGGCAACCCATTCTCCGCCAGCCACCGGCCAAAGTTCCGGTGCCAGCTTACGTACGCGTGGTAAGTGGAGGCGGTGTGGCCGAGTTCATGCCGCATGAACCGACCATAGTCTTCGATGGCTTCAGAGAGGACCACGGTGAGGCTCCTTTCAGAGCAGGTGACCGTGAGTCCAGTTGGCGGGGGTTTGGGAAGAGCGCGATGAACGGTTCGCACCACCCCTGTAGGCAGCAAAAAGCCCGGTTCAAAAGATGGCTTGAACCGGGCGGATGCTGGTACTAATCGGGGTGCGCGGATTTGAACCGCGGACCTCTGCGTCCCGAACGCAGCGCTCTACCAAGCTGAGCCACACCCCGAAAGCGACTGCATTCTAGCACGCACCCCTTGCCGGGTCAAGCACCGAGTTTGCCTCGAGCGCGGTTTTCCGGAAGCGAGTCCTTGCCTGCCTGGCAACTCAACTCCCAGGTTTGGCCTCGCTCTCTCGCCGGGTAGGTAAGACCGTCCCCGCTGCCGCTCCGTCGGCTCCGCGCCCTGTCCCGTGCCGGAGAACCGACGCCCGTTTTCGCGCGCCCAGTCCCGGGCGGCAGCATTCCGGGACCCGGAACGCATGCCCCGCCCCGCGGCGGAGCGTGGGACTCCATGCAGCTATCGGGCCGAGAAAGGCGAAGTGAGACAGGATGTTCGATTACTTGATCGTGGGAGCGGGCTTTGCGGGCAGCGTGCTGGCGGAGCGGCTGGCCAGCCAGGCCGGCAAGAAGGTGCTGATCCTCGACAAGCGGCCCCACATCGGCGGCAACGCCTACGACTGCTACAACGACGACGGCCTGCTCATCCACAAATACGGGCCCCACATCTTCCACACCAACTCGGAGCGGGTCTTCCAGTACCTCTCCCAGTTCACCGAGTGGCGCCCCTACGAGCACCGCGTCCTCGCGCAGGTCGACGGTAAGCTCCTCCCGATCCCGATCAACCGCACCACGGTCAACGTCCTCTACGACCAGGACTTCCAGACTGAGGAAGAGTGCCAGGCCTTCTTCGACTCCCTCGCCGAGCCCCGCGAGGTCTGCAAGACCAGCGAGGACGTCGTCGTCAGCAAAGTCGGCCGGGAGCTGTATGAGAAGTTCTTCCGCGGCTACACCCGCAAGCAGTGGGGCCTCGATCCCTCCGAGCTCGATGCCCAGGTGACCGCCCGTATCCCCACCCGCACCAACACCGACGACCGGTACTTCACCGACACCTTCCAGGCGATGCCGCTGCACGGCTACACCCGCATGTTCGAGCGGATGCTCGACCACCCGCACATCAAGGTGATGCTGAACACCGACTACCGCGAGGTGATGGGCGTTATCCCCTACCGGGAGATGATCTTTACCGGTCCGGTCGACCAGTACTTCAACTACTGCTACGGCAAGCTGCCGTATCGCTCCCTGGAGTTCCGGCACGAGACGCGGGACGAGGCGCAGGTACTGCCGGTGGCGGTGGTGAACTATCCGAACGACCACGACTACACCCGGGTGACGGAGTTCAAGCAGCTTACCGGCCAGGAGCACGCGAAGACCGGGCTGGTCTACGAGTATCCGCGGGCGGAAGGCGATCCGTACTACCCGATCCCGAAGCCGGAGTGCACGGCGCTCTACCAGAAGTACAAAGCGCTGGCGGAGGTGACGCCGGGGGTGACGTTCGTGGGACGGCTGGCGACTTACAAGTACTACAACATGGACCAGGTGGTGGCGCAGGCGCTGGCGACGTTCGAGAAGCTGGTGGGGGAGAAGGCGGAGACGCGGGAGCGGATCTCGCTGCCGACCGGCGCGCCGCTCTCGCAACCGGTGGCACCCTCCCTCCCGGCAGTGCCGGTAGTGCCGGCCGTGGCGGCCGCGAACGGGAACGGGCCGGCGAACGGGAACGGCAAGAGCGTGCCGGCGGCGCTGATCGCGAAGAAGCTGGAGGAAGAGCGGAAAGAGCGCAACGGCGCGCTGCTGGAAGCGACCGCCTCCCGCGTGGCAGTGCTGGCCCGGGAGCAGGCGGAAGACGAAGACGACGAGTAATCGCCTCCATCCTACCGAACAGGCAGAGCGGCCCGCCATCCGGAGTGGATGGCGGGCCGTTTCTCGATCGGGCACCTCAGCCGAGCAGGGTGAAAACCCAACCGGCGAGCAGAACCGCCTCTGCGGCGGCGTCGAGCAGGTAGATCCGGCTGATGCGGCGCTGGGCCACGTAGATCACGTCCACCGCTGCCAGCGCGACGGCGCTGCCCAGGGCGAGAACGACGGCGTCGACGGAAGGCGCGCCGCGATAGGCTGCCGCCAGCAAGACGATCGCGATGACGCCGATCATAGCCGCGACCGTCTTGACCAGCCAGTGGTCCTGCTTCGGTCCGGTTACCCGCTCGAAGCTGCGCATGCTCACCAGCGGCCAGGCCGCCGTCGCCAGGTAATACAGCCCCTGCCCCCAGAGAAGGTAGGTCGCCTCCATCAGCGGCGTGTCAGCTCCCCTTCGGCACCGGTGAGGGAGGTGACGTCGGAGATCTCCCAGCTCCCCTGGCTGCGTTTCAGACGGAAGCGCAGGGGCACTTCTCCACCGGCGGAGGTGGTGAGGACCGCGGAGGCCGACGCTTCGTCACCCTCGATGCTGAGAAACTCCCCGCGGACGTCGCTGAACGGTCCGTGCCGCCGCTCCAGCGCTTCCATCCCGCGGCGCAGCCCCTCTTCCGAGACTTGCTGCTGCAGGGAGGACTCCAGGTGGTCCAGCGCCTGCCCGAAGCGCTCCGTCTCTACCTTGCGCATGAACTGCTCCGCGACCGCCTCCGGCGGGGAGACGAAGATGGTCCGGTCCCCGAGGCCGAAGACGATCCCGGCCAGCAGTCCCAGCGCCGCGGCGGTGACGAGCAGGACCTGCAGGAGTGATCTCACGCCTCCGCCTCCCCACGCTGACGCACGCGGACCAGGTCGCACTTCTGCGCTTCCCGGGCCCAGGGCCGCGGGCAGATGCCGAGTTGCCCGGTCGTCTCCAGGGTAGCGGTCTCGATCTCCCGGAGATCGTCGATCCCCTGCTCGCGGACCAGTCCGAGCAACTCGGACTTCTCGAGCCGCTCCCGTCGAAGCGAGCCCTTGACCCATTCGCCGCCCCGGATCATCACCTCCGGCCGACCGCTCACCCACCGTTCCAGGGTGGGGCTCACCTGGGTCCCCATGGTGATCAGGATCGCCAGGGACAGCAGCGTCCCCACCGCCACTACCGCCTGGCTGGCCGGGACTTCCGCCCAGAGCAGGTCGTCGATCAGGTCCCCGGCGATGATCGAGGCGGTGAAGTCGATCGGCGTCACCTGCCGCACCGTTCGTTTCCCGGAGACACGCACGATCAAGAGCAGGAACAGGTAGCTGAAGATCACGCGGGCAGCGATCGCAGCGAGTGTCATCAGGCGGCCTCCCGGTTCAGCGCGCGTGGAGAGTAGGTCTGCTTCTCCAGCGGCGGCTCGTCCTGCCCGCCCGTATCCGCCTGCTTCTGCTGTGCTTCCTTCCCGCGGAGGTCGCCCTTCTGCAGCGGCTCCGCCCACTCGTGTTTCACCACGGCCAGCCGGCCGCTTGCCTCCAGCGTTCCGAGCTTCACCTCGCGCAGGTCGTCGACCATCTGCTCGCGCAGCATGGCCATCACTTCGTCTTCCGAGATCCGCTCCTTGCGCATCTCGTCCCGGCAAAGCTCCCCGTCTTTGATCAGCATGCTGGGAGAGCCCTGCAGGATCCGGTCGAGCGTCTTGCTTGCATACGCCATCCAGCCGGTGGCCACGTGCAGCGCGGCGATGAGGACGGCGGCGAGGCCGAACTGCAGGAAGCTGACGTCGCCGTAGATCGCCTCGTCCACGATCTCTCCCAGCATCAGCGCCACCAGCAGGTCGAAGGGCGAGAAGTTGCCGATCTCTCGCTTCCCCGTCAGGCGCAGCAGCGCCAGCATCAGCGCGTAGACGCCCAGGGTCCGTACCGCGGTCCAGAGTAGCTGTGAAGGATCCATAACCTGCTGCCCGGCCCACCAGTTGCCAGGGTGGCGAGCATCCTCCCGGCCCGTAGTCCCCGGAGGAGGAACAGCTACAAACCTGCGGGACGTGTACGCGCGTGGCAGCGGAGATCAGTCGCCGGCGAGCGCGGCCATCTGCTTCGCCTCCAGCAGCCAGCGGAGCTCCCCGGCGCCGAAGCGCGGGTTCAGCTCCACGCACGCCAGGCTCGCCTTCTTCATCCGCACCGCTCCGCCGCCGATCAGCGTGGAGACCGCTTCGCTCAGCGTCGGCTCGTGACCCACCAGCATCACGCGGGCGTTCCCGGGGAGGCGCTGCAGGAGGTCGAGGAGGGGCTCCACGCCCTCGCCGGAAGCGAGCCGGGGATCCTCCCGGAGGCTCGAATCGAGAGAGAGGCCGGATGCCACGATCTCCGCGGTCCGGCGCGCCCGCGCGAACGGGCTGGTGACGATCAGGTCGAGCTTCAGCTCCAAGCGCCGCAGGCCCCGGGCGACCGCGTGGAGCTCTTCTATCCCCTCGGCGGTAAGCTGGCGGTCGCGGTCGGACAGTCCAATTCGGGGATCTTCCGCAATGCCGTGACGAAGAAGGTAGACTCGCATGGTGTTCTCCTGGCCCCCGGGTGGAGAGGACCGGCGTCCCCGCGGGGGCAACAGTCCTACGCCGCGCTCCGTGAGCGCCTCTGATACCACCGCGTCAGCCGCGGCGGCTCGGACACGCTCCTAGTCTGACTCCCGATGCGCTCCCACCAAACGCCCGCCTCCCGCTCCCGGCTCCGCATCCTGGCCCCCGTGCTTCTGCTGGTCGCCCTGCCGGGGGCCTTCCTATTTCCGTATCTGTTCCTGGGCCGGTCGATGGTGCCGCTCGACATGCTGCCGGGGTTCCAGCCGTGGGTGCGGCACGCCGCGAGCCTCTGGCCGGCGGAGGTCTGGACTCCCGGACAGCTCCCCCACAACCCGCTGCTCGACTCGATCCAGCAGTACTTCCCTCGCCGGGTCTACTTCTCCGGCGCGCTCTCCGGCGGCTGGCTGCCGCTCTGGAACCCATACGTTTACGCCGGCAGTCCCTTCGCGGGGATCCAGCAAGGCGCGCTGCTCTACCCGCCGGCATGGCTCCTCGCCCTCTTTCCTCCGGAGCAGCAGTTCGGGTGGTCCGCCTTTCTCCACCTCTCCCTGGCGGCAGTCGGGAGCTATCTCTTCTTCCGCCAGATGGAGCTGCGGCGCGCCGCGGCGGTCGCGGGCGGGGTCGCCTTTGCGTTCAACGGCTTCATCGTCGTCTGGCTCGCCTATCCGAACGTGACACAGTGGACCCTCTGCTGGCTGCCGCTGGCCCTCTTCCTGTGGGAGAAGGGCCGCGAGCGGGACGATCTCCGCTGGATTGCCGGCTCTGCCGCCGCGCTGGGGCTTAGCCTGCTGGGCGGCCACGCGCAGAGCTCCGCGTACGTGCTCCTGGTCTGGGCCGCCTGGGCGCTCTACCGCTGCCTCACTTCCGGGCGGCCGCTCTCCGCGCTGGCGCGCTGGGCCGCGCTGCCGGGCACGCTCGCCGTGCTCTTCGCACTGGGACAGCTCCTGCCGGCGTTCGATTATCTGCCGCGGACCGACCGTTCCGGGCGGCTGCCGTGGGAGGCAGTCCTGGCGAACGGGATGCCGCCGAATCAGCTCTGGACCCTCATCCTGCCGCGGCTCTTCGGAGACGAGACGGCGGGCTTCGGCACGCTGCCGAGCTGGCTCAACGGGTACGATACCAGTCCGTACGCCCGCCTCGCCTTCCTCGAGCGGAGCTTCTACCCCGGCGCGGCCGTGCTCGTGCTCGCGGCCGGAGCCTGGGCGGCCCGGCGGCTTCCGCCGGAGTACCGGCGGCTCGCGCTCTTCTCTTTGGTGCTGGCGGTCGGCGGGATAGCCATGGCTCTCTTTCCGCCGCTCTACTGGCCGCTCTGGCGCTTCGCCCCCGGGTTCGGACACCTCACCGCCTGGGCGCGCATCATCTGCATCGCCGCGTGGGGCCTGGCAGGTCTTGCCGCGCTCGGAGTGCACGCGCTCGGCGACGCCGACCCCCTCGTCCGGCGCTCCGCGCTGCGGGGTATCGCCGCGGCCGCCGCCCTCGGGGCGGTGGTAGCGATCGCCGGTTACATTCTCCACCCGGTGCCGCTCCCAGTCGACGAGACGCTTCAGCGCCAGGGACTTCCGGCGGCCGACCCGCAGCTCACCCGAGACTTGCTCCTCGCGCTGGGCTGGCTCCTGCTGCCGGTCGTGATCGCGCTGCTTTCGCTGCCCCTGCAGCAGCGGCAGCGCCCGGTGCTGCAGCCCGCGCTCGCCGCGGCAGCGGCTGTCGTGGTGATCGCGGCCGACCTCTTCACCTTCGGCTTCGGCTTCAATCCCCGCGCCGATCCCCGCTTCCTCACCGCCCAGGTGCCGGAGTTGCAGGCGGTGACGGCGGAGCCGGAGGCGTTCCGCTTCCTCTCCGTGGGGCCCGGGCCCGATCCGATGCGGCACCTGCACGAGCGAATGCCGTCCAACCTCCCCTCCGTGTTCGGGTTGGCGGACGCGCTGGGAAGCGACTCGTTCGTCTCGAAACGCTACCGCCAGTGGGAGCGCGCGCTCTCGCGGGCGACCGGCGAGGGACCGTGGTCTCGCCCCGGCGCGGCGAACCTGCGCGCCGCCGGCGTGCGCTACTACCTCACCGGCGCGAAGGAGCCCTTTTCCGGACTGGAAGAAGTGGTCGGCACCGGCCTGCAGCGAGATCCGCGCGCGCTGCCGTACGCACGGCTCCACCCGTTCGCGCAGGCGCTCCCGTCCGAAGCCGCCGTGCTGGAGAACCTGGCGAACCCGAACCGCTCTCCGCTCGTGGCCCTCGTCGCGGGACCGGACGCGCCCACGTTTTCGAACCCGGGCCCGGTGACGCCGTTCACCGTGCGGCGGCGGAACGGGAACCGGCTGGTCCTCGAGGGGGAGGCGCCGTCTTCGGGACTGCTGGTGGTGGCCGAGCAGTACGAGCCGGGCTGGCGCGTGGCCGTGAACGGCCGGCCGGCTCGCCTCTTCCCGGCCGACCATCTTTTCGTCGGCGTGCCGCTGGAGGCAGGCCCGCAGGTGGTGGAGCTCACCTACCAGCCGGCGCCCTGGCGGGTGGGGCTCTTCGGCACGCTCGCGGCGCTGGGGGCACTCTGCGCGCTCCTCGTCGGAGCGCGTCCGCGCCGTCCGGCAAAACTTTCTACCGCCGACGTTTGAGGAATTCCGCCCCGGGTATGATTTCGCTGGAACGAGGAACGCTCGATCCGGTTCTGATAAGAAGCGAAGACGAGGAACGGACGTCAGGAAAGCCGGACAGGGAACACACGGGATCTGGGACACTACAACCGCATAACGGCAGCACAACTGAAGAACGGCACACAACTGAATAGACAACCGAAGAACATGCCGCTCTCCGGAGCGGAAGGACAACAGAAGAACGGCAACCGGCCGTGGTTATGCGGTCGCACAACTGAACACGAGATGCGAACAACGGCCCCTCGGGGTCGACACAATAGAGAGAGGGCGGTGAGGCTTGCGCTTCACCGCCCTCTCGGCGTCTCATCTGCGTTTCGGCTGGCTCACACCAGCTCCCGGATGACCTCACCTTCGCCGGCGATCTCCCACGGCCGGCCCTGCGGGTCGTGGAGAATGGTGCCGGGCGAGACGCCCATCTTCTGGTAGATCGTCGCGATCAGGTCGATCGGGCGCAGGCGGCGTTCGTCCGCGTATCCGCCGTCCGCCGTCGTGGAGCCGATCACCTGCCCGCCGCGCACTCCGCCGCCCGCGGCGACGACCGACATCGCGTGCGGCCAGTGGTCCCGGCCGCTGTCCGGCGCCTCGACCTTGGGGCTGCGGCCGAACTCGCCCATCCAGAGGACCAGCGTCTCCTTCAGCAGGCCGCGGTCGTCCATGTCCCGCAGGAGCGCGCTGAACGCCTGGTCGAGCGTGGGGCAGAGATGGTCCCGCATCCGGGCGAGCGCCCCGATCTCGATCCCCTGCGCCATCAGGTTGCCGTGCGTGTCCCAGTTACCCGTGGAGACGGAAACGACCGGCACGCCTTTCTCCACCAGGCGCCGGCCCAGCAGGAACGCCTGGCCGAAGCCGTTCTTGCCGTAGTCTTCCTTCAGCTTCTCCGGCTCGCCGGAGAGGTCGAACGCCTCCCGCGTGGCGCTGGAGGTCACCAGCCCATACGCCCTCCGCTGGTACTCGTCCAGCGTGCTCGCCGCCAGCTCCCGGTCGGCCAGTCCGGCCGCCCCGTCGATGATCCGCGCGAGGCGGCTGCGGCGCTCCAGGCGGCCACTGGTCACGTTGGGGGGCAGCGGCAGGTCGTTCAGCACGTAGCCCTGCTTGTCGCTTCCGGTCATGCGCAGGGGCGCGTACGCCGGTCCGAGCCGCTCCGGGTTGTCGTAGTAGACGTAGTTGAAGCCGCCGATGCCGTACGTGCCGTAGCTGCGGATGCTGATCAGCGGCGGCAGCGCGCTCTGCGGCGGGAGAGTTCGGGCGAGCACGGAGCCGAAGTAGGGCGCCGCCTGCGCGGGGTTCCCCTGCGAGTCCGGACGGCCGGGCGCGACTCCGGTCTGCATCCAGTGGTCCGCCGCCGTGTGGCCCGGCTCCTGGTGGTAGATCGACCGGATGATCGCGTACTTGTCCGCAATCTTCGCCATCCGCGGCAGCCACTCGTGGATGCGGATGCCGGAGACGTTCGTCGGAATCGCCGAGGAGGGGCCGCGGTAGGCTTCGGGGGCGTCCGGCTTGGGATCGAACGTCTCGTAGTGGCTCGGCCCGCCGCCCATCCAGAGCAGCAGTACCGCCTTCGCCTGCGGAGCCGCGGCGCCGGCAGCCCGGCCCGCCAGCAGCGTCGGCAGCGTCAGCCCGCCGAGCCCGAGCGCGCCGACCCGGACGAAGTCCCGCCGGGTGAGTCCATCACAGTAGACCGACCGCCCTCTCCGGATCTCCAGCATCGCCGCCTCCCCAGTAGTCCTGCCATTCGGACAACGGCCGGAGGCGCCGGTTTCAGGGAGTGCGGTAGAGAACGTGTGCCGACTGTGACTGTTCGCCAGCAGGCTGCTTCCGCCAGCCCTTCGGGTGGAGGCACCATTCCCCGAATCTGTCATTCTGAGCCGCAGGCACGGCCGAGAGCCGGCCACGCCCGAAGAAACGATCCCTAGCCCTGACGACCGCCCGACGGCTTTCCGCTTGACCCGCCACTCACCGTAAGCAGTCATTCTGAACGCAGTGAAGAATCTCGGCAGCCGGCTTGGTCCGGAGCACGCATCGGGGCGACGAGGACACGGCCTGGCGGAGCGCTCCCGAACGCGGGTGCTCACCGTACCTCCGGAGAGCCGAGTGACGTAGATCCTTCACTGCGTTCAGGATGACCCTCGGGGGCGGAGCTGTGCTCCCGCAGGGCTGACGCCGATCCGGTGATGCTGGCTCGCGGGGGAGTTTCTTGAGAACGCAGGGAAGAATCTCGGCAGCCGTCCTGGTCCGGAGTACGCATGCTCGTGACGAGGACAAGGCCTGGCGAGGCGCTCCCGAACGTGCGGGCACACCGTCTCCTCGAAGAACCGAGTGACGGAGATCCTTCACTCCGTTCAGGATGACCCCCGGGGAGTAGAGCCGCGCTCACGCAGGGCCGACGCCGCCACCGGCGCTGTCTCGAGGCGCCGAGAAGTCCTGGCGGGAAACTCTTCACTTCCGCTCAGCGTGACCGGCGTGGGAAATAGACGCGGCCGCGTTCTGTCGCCGGGAGTTAGTCGCCGCCGCCGCGGAGGGTCTTGTCGACGATCTTGAGGAACTCGTCGTTGCTGGTGGTGTTCTTCAGGCGGTCGATCAGCAGCTCGGTGGCCTGGACGGTATCGAGCGCGGCGAGGGCGCGGTGGAGCTTCCAGACCTGCTTGAGGGTCGCCTCGTCGTGCAGGAGCTCGTCGTGGCGGGTTCCGGAACGCTTGATGTCGATCGCGGGGAAGATGCGGCGCTCCTGCAGGTCCCGGCTCAGGTGGAGCTCCCAGTTGCCGGTGCCCTTGAACTCCTCGAAGATCATGTCGTCCATCCGGCTGCCGGTATCGACCAGCGCCGTGGCGATGATCGTGAGGCTGCCGCCCTCTTCGATGTTCCGCGCGGCACCGAAGAACCGCTTGGGGCGGTAGAGCGCGGCGGGGTCGAGGCCGCCGGTGAGGGTGCGGCCGCTGGGGGTGACGGTCAGGTTGGAGGCGCGGGAGAGGCGGGTCAGGCTGTCCAGCAGGATCACGACGTCGCGGCCGCTCTCGACCAGGCGCTTCGACTCTTCCAGCACCATGTCGGCGACGCGGCTGTGGTTCTCCGGAAGCTCGTCGAAGGTGGAGCTCACCACCTGCCCCTTCACGGACCGGCGCATGTCGGTCACTTCTTCCGGGCGCTCGTCCACGAGCAGGACGATCAGGAACACCTCCGGGTTGTTCTGCGTGATCCCGTGCGCGATGTTCTTGAGCAGCGTCGTCTTACCGGCCTTCGGCGGAGAGACGATCAGGCCGCGCTGCCCCTTTCCCACCGGGGCGATCAGGTCGATGAAGCGCCCGCTGATGTTGTCCCCGCTCGTCTCCATCTGGAGCCGCTCGTTGGGGTAGACGGTGGTGAGGTCGGCGTAGTCCTTGCGCTGCCGGGCGCGGTCCGGGTCCATGCCGTTGACCGCTTCCACGCGGAGAAGCCCGTAGTACTTCTCGTTCTCCTTCGGGGGCCGCACCTGGCCGCTCACCCAGTCCCCCGTCTTCAGGCCGAAGCGCTTGATCTGGGATTGGGAGACGTAGATGTCGTCCGCCGCCGGCTGGAAGTTGTCGTGCCGGAGGAACCCCCACCCGTCGGAGAGGATCTCGAGCACCCCCTGGCCGTAGATGAGCCCGCTGTTCTCCGCCTGGGTCTGGAGAATCTTGAAGGTGAGGTCCTGCTTCCGCAGCCGGTCGATGTTCTCGATGTTCAGCTCCCGGGCGATTCCCTGAAGCTCCGCGACTGTCTTCGATTCGAGCTCGGCGAGTTCCATGACCACCTCGGTCGATGCGAGGGAAAAGGGGTGCGGTCCGCGAGGTGAGCGGTATGCCGGAACAGCGCGGCGGTGAAGCGGACGGGGAAGACGACGACGGCGCGCGGAGCTGCGCGCCTCAAGGCGAGTTTAGCACGCAATCTGGCGGGTGTCTACCTGACACGCTCACGGCTGAAAGTAGGCTATCCACTCATTCTCCGGCGGAGTGAAGCACCCCGATGTACGGCAGCCCCCGGTAGAGCTGCGCGTAGTCGAGGCCGTAGCCGACGACGAACGCCTCCGGGATCGAGAAGCCGACGTACCGCGCCTGTACCTCCACCTTCCGCGCCAGCGGCTTGTCGAGCAGCGCGCAGACCTCGATCGAGGCGACGCCGCGGTTGCGCAGCAGGCTGGTGAGGTAGTTGATCGTGAGCCCGGTGTCGATGATGTCTTCCACCACCAGCACGTGACGGCCTTCCACCCCATCTTCCAGGTCTTTCAACAGGCGCACCACGCCGGAAGAGCGGGTCTCCGCGCCGTAGCTGGAGATGGCGATGAAGTCGATCGAGGCCGGGATCCGCAGCGCCCGGAGCAGGTCCGCGGCGAAGACGGCGGCACCGCGGAGCACCACTACCAGGTGGAGGGTGCGGCCGGCGTAGTCGCGGGAGATCTGCTCCCCCAGCTCGTGCACGCGGGCCGCGATCGCCTCCTCGGAGATCAGCACCTCGCGGACATCTTCGTACGCGCTCACGGTTACTCCCACTCGATCGTGCCGGGCGGCTTCGACGTGAGGTCGTAGACCAGCCGGGACAGCCCCGCCACCTCGTTGACCACGCGGTTGCTGATCCGCTCCAGCACCTCGTACGGGATGCGCGCCCAGTCCGCCGTCATGAAGTCTTCGGTGGTGACGGCGCGGAGCACGGCGTAGTGGCCGTAGGTCCGCTGGTCCCCCATCACGCCGACCGTGCGGTCGCTCGGGAGCACCACGAACGCCTGCGCGAGCTGACGGTAGAGGCCCGCCCGCTCCAGCTCTTCCATCGCGATGGCGTCTGCCTGGCGCAGCACCTCCAGCCGCTCCCAGGTCACCTCGCCCAGCACCCGCACCGCCAGGCCGGGGCCCGGGAACGGATGACGCCAGACCATCGAGGCGGGCAGCCCGAGCTGCTCGCCCAGCGCCCGGACCTCGTCCTTGAAAAGGAACCGCAGCGGCTCCACGAGCCCGAGCGCCATGTCCTCCGGAAGGCCGCCGACGTTGTGGTGGGTCTTGATCGTGGCCGCCTTGCCGGGCCCGCTCTCGATCACGTCCGGGTAGAGGGTGCCCTGGACCAGGTACTTCACGTCGCCCAGCCGGTTCGCTTCCTCTTCGAAGACACGGATGAACTCGGTGCCGATGATCTTCCGCTTCCGCTCCGGGTCGGTTACCCCGGCGAGCGCACTCAGGAACCGCTCCCGCGCGTCCACGTAGACGAGGGGGATGTGGAAGTGACCGGCAAAGGTATCCCGCACCCGCTCCGCCTCTCCCAGACGGAGGAGGCCGTGGTCGACGAAGATGCAGGTGAGCTGGTCGCCGATGGCGCGGTGGACCAGCGCGGCCGCGACCGAGCTATCGACCCCGCCGCTGAGGCCGCAGATAACGCGCCCGTCCCCCACCTGCGCCCGGATCGCTTCCACCGACTCGTTCAGGAAGTTCTCCATCGTCCAGGTCGGAGCGCAGCCGCACGCCTTCTCCAGGTAGTTGCGCAGGATCTCCTTGCCGTGCAGCGTGTGGGTTACTTCCGGGTGGAACTGGACGCCGTACAGCTTGCGATGCGGATCGGCCATCGCCGCCACCGGGGTGTTGCCCGTCGAAGCGACCACCTCGAAGCCGGGAGGAGGCGCCTCCACCCGGTCTCCATGGCTCATCCAGCAGATCGTCGGGTTATCGAGCCCGTGGAAGAGGATGTCGGGGTTCCGGACCTCCAGCTCGGCCTTGCCGTACTCCCGGCCGTGGCCACCCGGCACCACCTCGCCGCCGAGCTGGCGGGCCATGAGCTGCATGCCGTAGCAGATGCCGAGGATCGGCACGTTGAGATCGTAGACGGCGGGATCGACGGTCGGCGCGCCCTCTTCGTAGACGCTGGGCGGTCCGCCGCTGAAGACGAGGCCGGAGGGCCGCCGCGCGGCGATCTCCGCGATCGGCGTGTCGCACGGCAGGATCTCGCAGTAGACGTTGCACTCGCGGATGCGGCGCGCGATGAGCTGGCTGTACTGCGCGCCGAAGTCGAGGACGAGGACGCTTTGAGAAGGAGTGGTGGACATAGCGCAAAGGAGTCCCCGCACGGCGGGCGAGGATAAGCTATCTTAACGCGTCCGCCACGCGCGCGACGCGAGCCATTTCCCGGACGTCGTGCACCCGCACGGCCGCGGCGCCCGCGGCGATCGAGTGGGAGACGGTGGCGGCGGTGCCCTCCAGCCGGTCCGATGCCGGAAGGCCGCCGAGGAGGTGCCCGATGGTGCTCTTGCGGGAAGTGCCGACGAGAATCGGCAGTCCGGCGGCGGTGTA
The DNA here is from genome assembly GCA_046292385.1 of Armatimonadota bacterium. Lineage (GTDB taxonomy): Bacteria > Armatimonadota > SYMT01 > SYMT01 > SYMT01 > JBKBRF01. The sequence continues at coordinate 41,415 of JBKBRF010000029.1, forward strand.
CTCGCGGAGCCGGCGGAGCAGCTCGATGTTCTGCGGCGGGGTCTTGCCGAATCCGAAGCCGGGGTCGAGCCACAGGCTCTCCGCCGGGATGCCCGCCTCCAACGCCCGCCCAACCTGGGCGCGAAGCCAGCTCAGGGTATCCGCCACCACGTCGTCGTAGACCGGCCGGCCCTCCGGATCGTACTGGTGGGAGTAGACTTCCGCCCCCGGTCGCTTGCGGCTGTGCATCAGCACCAGGGTGGTGCCGGGGTGCGCGGCCACTACGTACGCCAGCTCCGGATCGTGGGTGAGGCCGCTCACGTCGTTCACCCAGTCCGCCCCCGCTTCCAGGCAGGCCTCCGCGACGGCGCTCTTGCGGGTGTCGATCGAGATCAGCGCGTTCGTCGCCTCCCGCAGCCGCTCCACCACCGGAAGGACGCGCTGCAGCTCGGCCTCGACCGAGATCTCCTCCGCCCCCGGCCGCGTCGATTCGCCGCCGATGTCGATGATGTCCGCCCCTTCTTCCACCATCCGCAGCGCGCCCTCCACCGCGGCGCGGGCGGACGGCCACTGACCTCCGTCGCTGAAGCTGTCCGGCGTCACGTTCAGAATGCCCATCACCAGCGTGCGCTCGCGCCGGTAGAGAGAGGCCTCGAACGCCGAGCAGGCCGCCCGCAGCTCCGTTCCCAGGTGCGGCGCGTCCCCCGCCAGCAGGCTGCCGGAGAGATCGAAGAGCTGGGCTGGGCTGCCGCTGATCCGCACGCGGGTCTCGTGGCGGGCCGTATCGACCTCCGCCGACTCCGCCGCTTCGCCCAGCGCCTCCCGCTCCGAGCTCGTGAGCGAGTCGAGGAGGGCGGTCCACGCTCCCCGTGGCGGCGGCACGCTCCCGCCCATCCACGCTGCCGCCGCCACCGCGCTTGCCGTGTGCCCCGCCGCGAAGAGGCGGAGGTTCAGGTGCGGATTGAGGGCGGTGGAGGGCACGTTGGGAGGGATGAGGGCGGAAGGATGAGGGGATGAATTCGAGCCGTTCGTGAACGGTACGGCGTGCCGCTGTCGCCCCGGGCGAGCCCGGCGCGCGATGGTCTACACCTGGCCCCTACCCCTAATGATAGTGAGTGGGTCTCTGGGAGCCGGTGCAGCTCGCGATGGCGTCGATGTCGAGCGACTGCAGCATCGCCAGGCCGATCTCGCTCAGGAAGAAGCGCCGCTCCTCCGTGGCGGTGGCGGCATTGCGGCGCAGCTTGGCGCGGAAGACCGGATCTTCGGAGGCGAGGAGGATGATCTGCCGGATCTGATGGCTGTCCATCGATTCGATCGCCTGGCGCGCCTCGTCGGCCATCTCGCTTTCGGGGGCGAGGGTGGTGACCCGCAGGAACTCGCCGGTCGCCTCGCGCAGCATCCCCTGCTGCTGGAAGAGCACCGCCTTCTTGAAGTGGTGGCTCGGGTCGAGCGGGTTGAGCGCCACCATTTGGTCCGCCATCCGCAGCGCCTCACTCACCCGCCCCTGCTGAAGGTAGGCGACTCCCAGCAGGTCGCGGGCGGCCAGGCTCTTGCTGCTGCAGCGGAGGAGCCGCCGCGCGTACTCGATCGCGGCGTCGGCATCTCCCAGCTCCAGCATCACCTCGGAGGCCGATTCGAGGAGGTCCGCGTTCTCCGGATCGAGCCGGAGGCCCTGGCGGAGGACCGTTCCGGCCTCCTCGGAGCGGCGCGTCTCGCGCAGCAGGGAAGCGAGGCTGAAGTAGTAGTCGACGCGCTGGGGGCAGAGCTGGATGGCGCGGGCCATCGCGCGCACGGCGTCGTCCATGCGGCCGGCACGCGCCAGGCTGACCGCCAGCTCCACGTGGGCCACGTCGTACGAGGGATCGCAGCGCACCGCCAGCGAGCACTCGGCAATCGCCTGCTCGACCTGGTCTTCCTGGAGGAAGAAGTAGCCGAGCGCCTTATGGGCCTTGGCGCTGTCCGGGTTGTGTGAGATCGCCTTCTCCAGCGCGGCGCGGGCCTGGTCGCGCTCCCCGCGGAGATTCATGATGTAGGCAAGCTCGCACAGCGCCTCCGGGTTGGTCGGCTCCATGGCCAGCACCACGTCGAGCTCCCGCAGCGCCCGCTCCAGGTCCCCCTGCTCCACAAAGCAGTAGCAGAGCCCGAGCCGCGCCTGCGCTACCAGCGGGTTCTGCTCCTCCGGCGTGTTCACGGCGGTCCCGCGGGAGCGGCGCACCCGGGCGAAGGCGAGGCGCCGGAAGAGACAGGCGGCGTCGTGGGTATTGCCATCCTTCAAGAGCGCCTGTGCGTCGTGGTACAGCCGCCAGAGGGATTTAAGCGTAAGTCGGGTGGATTGCATGCCTGGACGCCGGGACGCAAAAGCGTTAGCTCTCGGTCGATACATATAACATGAGCCCATGCGCGTGTCAAAGAGACGGCGCCGCCGCCGCACGCGTCATGTATCAGTGCAGAGCAGGAGTTCTGCCCCCGTTTGGGGAAGCGATCACAATCCGCTCCTCGTTCAGTATGCCCGGACTTCGGCCGCGTAACCTGCGCGTGGGAGCGGCGTTATAGAGGTAGAGCGCCGGCAGACCTGCCGGCCCTCTCCTGTCTTCGCGGATCAGGCACCTACCCATGCGCGTGTTGTCCCACCGCTTCATCCGGCACGCCCGGCCGGCCGTCATCGCTGCTGCCGCGCTCGCCGTAGTGCCGCTCCTGGCCCCGAGCCCGGCGGCGGCGCAGGCCACCGTCACCGCGGAAGCCGGCCTGGGCGGCTACGGTCGCCCTCAGTCCTGGCTGCCGGTGCGGGCGGTGCTGACGAACCAGGGCGCTGCCGCGCGGGTCGGTGTCAGCGCCCGGTACGCCAGCGGGCGGGACGGCGGCGTGCACGCGGTGCTGCCGGAGCGGCAGCTCTCCAGCGGGGCGAACGAGGCGCACGTTCTCTACCTGAAGGAGCCGCAGAACTGGGGTGCGCAGGAGGTGGCGGTCGACTACCGGATCGAGGGCCGCTCGCAGCCGCCGGTGCGCCTGCAGCTCAACTGGGTAAACGATGCGGACTGGCTGGTCGCCGGCATCGGCGAGAACGCGCCGGTCCTCCAGTCGCTGGCCGTCGCGAACGTGCCGGCTAACCCGCGGGCTGCCTTCCGCGGCTCCTGGCAGCCGCCGAACCAGAGTTCCCGCGCCCACGTGGCGATCCTCGAGGCGTCGAAGGTGCCGGACCGCGGCCAGGGCCTGGCCGCCGCCGACCTCGTCTACCTCGGCAGCGTGGGCGAGCGGGAGCTGACGCCGGAGCAGGTAGCGGCGCTGCGGCAGTACGCGCTTTCCGGCGGCAACCTGGTGATCGGCGGAGGCCTCAACTGGCAGCGACTCAGCTCGGAGCTCTACCAGGATCTCCTCCCGGTCCGGGTGACCGGCTCCCATACCGCCAGCAGCGCCCCACAGCTCGGCACGCTGGCGGGAGCGACGGCACCCTCAGGCACGACCTTCGCCGTGGCGACCGCCCAGCCGAAGCCCGGCGCGAAGACGCTGGCGCACGATGCCGCGGGGCGCCCGCTGGTGGTGACCGGCGCCTACGGTGCGGGGCAGGTGATCTTCCTCGCCTATGACCCGGGCACCTCGCCGTTCCGGGAGTGGAACGGCGCCGGAGCTCTCTGGAGCAAGCTGCTCCAATCCCGGCCGTCTCCCGGACTGGTCGAGGCGATCGAGGCGGGAGAGAACCGCTACGACGCGGGCTACGCGATGCAGACGGGGCGGGCCGGCGGCCTGCAGCTGTCGGATGCGCCGTTCGCGATCTCCCAGCTCGACATCCCATCGTTCTACCTGGTGGCGCTCTTCCTGGTCGCCTACATCGTCTGCCTGGTGCCGGTGAACTACTTCTTCCTGAAAAGCCGGGACAAGAAGGAATACGCCTGGCTCACTACCCCGCTGATCGTGCTCGTCTTCTCGGTCGGCGCCTACATGATCGGCTACGGCTACAAAGGCGGGCGGACGCTCGTTTCAAAGGTCGCCGTCATCGAGGCGCGAGTGGGCGAGGCGGGCGCTCCGGCGGTCTCCTACGCCGGGCTTTTCTCCCCGCGCAAGACGACGTACGACATCCAGCTCGCCTCGAGCGGCGCCGCCGGAGAGGCGGCCGCGGGGGTCCTCCTCTCAGAGCCGGCGAGCGGTGCCGACACCTCCGACCTCCGGCTGGCGCTGGGCGATACGGTCCGGTTGGAAGACCTGCCGGTCGACATGTGGGCGATGCGCGTGGTGAAGGCGGAAGGGGTCACCTCGCTCGGCGAAGGCTTCAGCGTGGAGTGGCAGGGCGTGCCGGGGAAGAGTGCCGGGACGCTGCGGAACGGCAGCCCCTATACGCTGACCGACGCGCAGATCGTGCTGGACGGCGTGGCGCTCCCCCTGCCGGAGCTGGCTCCCGGCGCGACGGTCGAGTTCCAGCGGCCGAGCACCGCCACCGCCGGTCAGGCCTCCGTGCCCGGCACGGTGACCGAAAAGATCAGCGGCTCCCCGGACGAGCGACGGATGAAGGAGGCGGTGCTGGAGCGGATCCAGGGCGCCTCCGTGCTGAGCGAAGGCACCCCCTTCGTGCTCGGCTGGGTCCGAGAGCCGGTGTTGCCGCTGCTGGTAGACGGCAGCCGCCCCAACGAGCAGTCCGCTTCCCTGCTGCTCCTCCGGCTTACACCTTGAGACGGAGAGACAGAGGGACGGAGAGACAGAGAGCGTTTGCGCCGGCAGGCTGAACTCTTGATGACCGCGCGTGCCGCCGTGCGGAGAGTAGCGAGCTCACCGCGCGGCAACCCTAGACCCTAGACCCTAGACCCTAGACCCTAGACTAGAAAGCGAAGATTCCCGTGGTCGACATCCAGCACCTTCGGAAGGAATACAGCAACAACCTGGTCGCCGTGAAGGACCTCTCCCTTCAGCTCGACCGCGGCGACATCTTCGGCTTCATCGGCCCGAACGGCGCCGGGAAGACGACGACGATCAAGATGCTCGCCACGCTGCTGCGGCCGACCTCCGGCCGGGCGTTCATCGACGGTGTCGACGTGACCCGCGAGCCGGAGCGCGTGCGCGGGATCATCGGCTACATGCCGGACAACTTCGGGGTCTACGACGACATCAAGGTCTGGGAGTACCTCGACTTCTTCGCCGCGGCCTACAAGATCCCGCGGGACAAGCGCCCGCGCATCATCGACGACGTGCTGGAGCTGACCGACCTCACCGTGAAGAAGGACAGCTACGTGGAGGAGCTCTCCCGGGGCATGAAGCAGCGTCTCTGCCTGGCGAAGACGCTGGTCCACGATCCGCAGGTGCTGCTGCTGGACGAGCCGGCCTCCGGTCTCGATCCCCGCGCGCGGATCGAGATCAAGGAGCTTCTGAAGGAGCTCAAGAGCATGGGGAAGACGATCATCATCTCCAGCCACATCCTTCCGGAGCTCGCCGACTTCTGCAACAAGATCGGCATCATCGAGCAGGGCGAGCTGATCGTCAGCGGCGACGTCACCGAGATCATGCGCCAGGTGACCGGCGGCCACGTGCTCGATATCCGGGTGGTGGCGGACGATCTCGAGCGCGCGCAGGAGGTGCTGAGCGGCATCGCCTCGGTGCGCGGCGCCCGCGTAGTGGACGGCGACCTGAAAGTCGACTACGTCGGCGAGCCGGACCGGTCGCACGAGGTGCTGACGACGCTGGTAACCTCGGGCATCCGGGTGCGGGCGTTCGTCGAGGAGCAGACCGACCTGGAGGACATCTTCATGAAGGTCACCCGCGGCGTGGTCAGCTAGGAGAGAAGACCCCGGTATGAACGACTCCGTCACCCGCGAGCCGGAAGGCGCTCTCTCCGGCGCCGGCGCGTCTGCCGGCCCGCGGGTGCGCTCCGCCCGAGAGCTGATCCGCCTGCTCGCGTTCTCCACGTTCGACAACCCGGTCCTGGTGAAGGAGCTCCGGACGCGCATGCGCGGGGCGCGGGCATACTGGCTGATGCTTGGCTACACCCTCTTCCTGGCGGGCGTGCTGGGCCTGATGTACTTCACCATGGAGGCGGAGGCGGCTCAGGGCCGGGGCGGGCTCGGCGGAGGGGTCACGCCGGAGGCCGCGCGAGACCTGGGCCGGACGATGTACCTCTTCGTCTTCATCGCCCAGGCGGTGATGGTGGCGCTGATTACGCCTGCGCTCACTTCCGGTGCCATCACGATCGAGCGAGAGCAGCGCTCCTACGAGCTGCTCTCAACCACCCCGCTGAAGCCGGGCGACGTGGTCCGCGGAAAGCTGATTGCCAGCGTCTCGTTCGTGGTCTTGCTGCTCACCGCGTCGCTGCCGCTGGTGAGCGTCTCCTTTCTGGTAGGCGGCGTCTCCCCCGCGGAGATCGCCTCCAGCTACGCCATCGTGGCGCTCAGCGCGTTCGTCTACGGCGCCATCGGCCTCTTCTGGTCCGCCACGCTGGCGACCACCGCCGTGGCGACCGTCCTCACTTACCTTTCCGTCCTCTCGTTCTTCGTGCTGACGGTGGTGCCCGGCTCGATCGCGGCTTCGATAGCGATGGGAACCGGGGCGGGCACGCCGGAGATACCGTTCAAGAGCCTGAACCCGCTTACCGCCGCCTTCCAGGCGGTCCATCCGGAATACCTGTTCCAGACACAGCTTCCGAGCTGGGTCTCCGGCGTGGTGATGAACCTGCTGCTGGGGCTTACCATCACCACGGCGGCGATGCACCGCCTGGAGCACTTCTATCCGCCGAGGGCGCTCTGGGTGCGCCTCTTCGCCACCCTCACCTGGTGCGCCGGCTGGATCTTCTTCCTCGGAGCGATCAACGGCTCCACCGCCTTCATCGGCTTCCAGGGCACGGTCGCGGCCGCCCTCGCGCAGGTGTTGATGGTGGTGCTCACCGGGGTCGCGGCGGTGGCCCCCGTCTTCAACACGGGAGAGCTGGTCGTGCGGCGCGGCGAAAGCGCGCTCGGCCGCTACTTCGCCGGCTGGCTGCCGCACCGGCTGTTCCGCGACGATCTCTCCTGCGGACTGCCCCTGTTGACCTGGTGGACCCTCGCGGCCGCCGGCCTGGCGCTCGCGGGGCTCTGGCTCAGCGGCCACTCGATCGACGCGTCGGTCTTCTCGCACTGGCTCCGCGGCGTGTTCGTGATCTTCTCCGTGCTCCTGGGCCTCGTCGGCCTGGGGAACCTGCTCTCGGTGGTGCTTCCCAGCCGCTGGGCGGCTTGCGTGTTGACCTACCTGGGGGCCGTCCTCTCGATGGTGCTCCCGTACTTCGCCCTGGTCCCCTACCAGGGGCTCTGGTCCGCCACCACCCGCCTGGAGCCGGTGCTGCAGGTGCTCTACCTCTCCCCGTTCGAAGCGCTCCGGGAGATCGGCGACCCCGCCGGCTTCTGGAGCGGGCACCCGGTGATGGCGTTCGGCCGCGCGGTGCCGTTCTGGGTCGTCACCAGCGTCCTCCACCTGCTGGGTGCCGCCCTCTTCTTCGCGCTCACGCTGGTGCTGATCCGGCGGGCGGAGCAGTCGCTCGGCGCCCGGCCCGCCGCCGTGGGGACCATCGCCGGACAGGAGGTGTGACGTGGCTGCGGTAGGCGAGAGCGGCGCGGTCGGCCGGCTGCGGGCCACCTGGGAGCAGCTCGAGAATCCGGTGATGGGGCGCGAATTCCGCAGCCGGATGCGGGGCGCGCGCAGCTATCTGATCACCGGGGGCTACACCGTGCTGGTCTCGGCGATCGTGCTCATCGTCTACTGGGCGCTCACGGTCGGCGGCCCCACCCAGCTCACCCAGATGAACCAGCGGGCGGCGGAGGTGGGCCGCGGCATCTGGCTCTGGGGCTGCGTGGTGCAGGCGTGCCTCCTGCCGCTGATGGTGCCGGCATTCACCTGCGGGGCGATCACCCTGGAACGGGAGCGGGAGATGCTGGAGCTGCTGCTGCTGACCCGGCAGAGCGCCCTGCAGATCTGCCTCGGCAAGCTCGCGAGCGGGGTAGGGCTCGGACTGATCCTGATCGCCGCCTCCGTGCCGGTTCTCTCGATCTCGCTGATTCTCGGTGGCGTGGCCCCACACGAGATCCTCGCCTGCATCTCGGTGCTCGCCGCCTCGGTGGTCGTCAGCGGCGCGCTCGGGCTCGTCATGTCGTCCCTGGCGCCGCGGACGGTGGTGGCAACCGCGCTCACTTACCTGGTGGTCGGCTCCGGAATGCTCGGCATGCCGTTCCTGCTTGCGGTCCTGGGGGCGGCGAACAGCGCCTCGATGAACGGCTCCGAGCTCGGCATCCTCGCCATGCTGCTCGCGCTAATCCTCGCCTCGTTCGCGCCGGGCGTGGCGGTGGGAATCGGCATCCTGACGCTCCAGGCGCGGCGCACCGGGAAGAGTCCCGAGCGGTATCAGGTGATCGGCACCGTCGGGGCGAGCTGGGCGCTGCTGCTCGGTACGCTCTACCTGCCGGGAATGTCCGAGCTGTTGATGCATGGCAGCGCGCTCCTGTTTCTGCACCCGGTGATGACGATCCACGGCCTGATGGAGCCGGGTTCAGCCTTCCGGTCCTGGGCGCCGATGGAGTGGCTCGTCTGCACGGTCGTCTATCTCGGCGCCGCCGTCGGGTTCACCTACCTCGCTATCCTGCGCGTCCACCGCATGCGCGCCGCTTGAATCCGTCGCGGTTGTTGGCAGGTTGCAGGTTTCAAGTACCGAAACCCCACCGCCGGCGGGTCTCAACCTGCAACCTGCAACCTGCAACACCCGGTCTATTCGTGGCGAAGGGCCTGGATCGGGTCGAGGGCGGAAGCCTTCACCGCCGGGTAGAGCCCGAAGAAGACGCCGACCAGCACGGAGAAGGTGAAGCTGATGATGATCGGCGCGGCCGAGAGCTGCATCGGGAAGCCGAGGCCGCCTTCGGAGGCGGGGGAGCCCATCCAGAGCGCCACGCCGATGGCGATCCCGATCCCGAGCAGACCGCCGAACACGCTGAGCGTGATCGACTCAATCAGGAACTGGTAGAGAATGTCCCGCCGCTTGGCGCCGATCGCTTTCCGGATGCCGATCTCGCGGGTCCGCTCGGTCACGGAGACGAGCATGATGTTCATGATCCCGATGCCGCCGACGATCAGCGAGACCATCGCGACGCCGGAGAGCAGCATGGTGAGGAAGCCGCTCTGCTCGTTGGCACTCTCCATCAGGTCCTTCTGGTTGTGGACCCGGATCGGCGGATCGTCGTACGCCCCCAGCTTGTGGATGCGGTAGTAGGCCGCCATGACCTGTTCTTCGGCGGCGATCATGCGCTCCGCGGAGACTGCCTGGACGCTCATCGCATTCAGGTACCGCTCGCCGAAGATCCGGCGCATGGCGGTGGTGGTCGGGATCGTCACCTGGTCATCCGGGTTCCGGAACGCCATGCCGCCGCGCTCCTGCGCGACGCCGACGACCAGGAAGTTCTGCCCGTTGATCTTGATGCTCTTCCCCACGGGCTGGCGCTCACCGAACAGCTCTTCCCGGATCTGGTGCCCGATCACGGCCACCTTCGCCCTCGACTCTACTTCCTTCATCGTGAAGTAGCGGCCGTCGGCAAGCGGCAGGTTGCGGATCTCGAAGTAGTTGGGATAGGCGCCGTAGATCGTCGTACGGGTGTTGTTGTTCCCGAACTTGACGGTACCGTTACCCCGGTACTCCGGAGAGATCCGCACGACGTCCGGACACATCTTGAGGAGCTGGTCGGCGTGCTCGATCTCCATCGACTGCCGGGTCCCCGCCTCACCCTTCACGCCCGCGGAGCGCTGCGCCTCCGGGCGGACGGTGAGCACGTTGGTGCCCATTTTCTGGATCGCTTCGGCGGTCGCGGCCGCGGCCCCCTCACCCAGCGCCACCATCACGATCACGGCGGCGACCCCGATGATCACGCCGAGCATCGTGAGGATCGACCGCAGCGGGTTGGAGATGAGGCCCTGCCACGCGACGTGGAACGCCTCCACGATGCTGAGACCCCCGCGGTGGCGGAAGTTCGGGACCTTAGGGAGAACGGGCGTGTGGGCTTTGTCGCGGAGCGAGCTGGGGTGGATTCCTTCCATACAGGTCTATTCGACACCGGCGAGCCGTGTTCCACGTCCGCTTTCCGCTGCGGTTTCCTTGGGCCGGTGCTGCCTCGCGCTCAATCTTCGCTCAACCAACCCGCCTGTCACGGTGCGTATGTGATTTCAGTTCGTTACTGGCGCAACCAGTTGGTGGTCCGATCCGTATGTTATGGAAGTGGCTCTCCGTTCCCGAAGACGGCAGCACGGCCAGCCGGGCGAGTACCCTCCGGATGTCCTGCACGCAACCGCTGCGCCGGTGGCCGGAGCCGACCCTCGGATGAAAGGTTTTGCGATGAGATCCCTCCTGACCCCGCGCCGCGCCGCCGTCGGCGTGGCTGCCGCTGCCGTGGCAGCCGGCGCCCTGCTGAGCCAGCGAGAAGTGCCCGCTGCTCCCACGGTTAAGCTGCCGGCGCCGACCGGCCGGATCGCCTACCAGATCAAGAGCAGCTTCATGAATGGCTCCGCCACGCTCGCCTGGGCCGAGTCCGGGAAGCGGTTCCGCCAGGACATGGACATGAAGACCTCCTTCCCCGGCGCTCCGAAGGGCCAGGCTCCGCAGTCGATCAAAGGCTGGGCGATCTCGGACGGAACCTACCTCTACATGCACCAGGCGAACCAGGGCAAGACCGTCAAGCGGATCAAGATGCAGGGCAACACCAACCCCTTCGCTTCGATGATGCCGATGGGCGGGCAGGTCGGGAATGCCGGAAAGGTGGTCGGTAAAGCGACCGTGCTCGGTAAGCCGTGCCAGATCCGCGAGGCTGGGGGAGCCAAAGCGTGGGTGTGGAACGGCCTGCCGCTCAAGGTCGAGGTCGCGGGGCCGCAGCAGGGCGGCGTCCAGCTGAACATGAACATGACCGCCACCAAGCTGGAGACCGCCCCGAAGTTCGCCGCCAACCACTTCAAGGTTCCGAGCGGCTACAAGATCGAGGAAGTGAAGCCGCGGCCGCTTCCGGCAGGTCCCAGGCCCGGCGCTCCCAAGAAGTAGCGCCCCAGCTGCCGGCCAGGTGCACGCGAGGCAGACACCTGGCCGGCGGCCCCCTTCCCCATCCGGTCCGCCCGGCTCCGGTCGAACCGCCGCCGGACGGCGCACAATGGAGGCGTGAACCTCTACCGCCTCCTCTTCCCGCTCATCCGCCGCCTCGATCCGGAGTCGGCTCACCACCTCGTCCTGCGCCTGCTCGGCGCCGCCCAGCGCTCCTCCCCCGGGCGCGCGCTGCTGCGCCGCATGGCCGGCCCCACGCCGGAAGACCCGGTCGCGCTCTTCGGGCTGCGCTTTCCGAACCGCGTGGGAGTCGCCGCCGGGTTCGACAAGGACGTCCACATGGCGGAGGGCCTGGGCCTGCTCGGCTTCGGGCACGTGGAGGTCGGCACGCTCACCCCGCGGCCGCAGCCGGGAAACCCGCGCCCGCGCATCTTCCGCCTGGCGGACGACCGCGCCATCATCAACCGGATGGGCTTCCCCAACTGCGGCGTGGAGGCCGCGCTGCCGCGGCTTCGGGCACTCGACCGGGAGCGGCGACGGTTCGTGCTGGGGGTCAGCCTGGGGAAGCAGAAGGAGACCCCGCTGGAGCGGGCCGCGGACGATTACCTCGCCGTGATGCGCTCGGTCTACCCGTACGCGGACTACCTGGCGGTGAACATCAGCTCCCCCAACACGCCGGACCTCCGCGCGCTGCAAGGCGACGTCTACCTGCGCGACCTGCTGTCGCAGCTCCAGACCGAAAGCGAGGTGCTGGCGCGGGCTTCGGCAGCGGCGGCGCGGCCGCTCCTGGTTAAGATCGCGCCGGACCTCACCTGGGACGAGCTGGACCGGATTCTCGCGATCGCGCTGGAGACCGGAGTCGCGGGCCTCATCGCCACCAACACCACCCTCTCCCGGGAGGGACTGACCGACCCGCGAAAGACCGAGACCGGTGGGATGAGCGGGCAGCCCCTTCTGGCGCGGAGCACGGAGATCGTCGCGCACATCCACCGCCAGACCGGGGGCCGGCTGCCGGTGATCGGAGTGGGCGGGATCTTCTCCGCGGACGACGCGCGGAAGAAGCTCGACGCGGGGGCCTCCCTGGTGCAGGTTTATACCGGCCTCGTGTATGAAGGACCGGGGATCGCCGGGACGATCCTCCGGGGACTGTGCCGCCGTTGATCCTCGATAGCCAGATGTAAGCGGGCACTCGCCCCGTCAGCGCGTCAGCCGCTCTTAAAGCGGGCAAGCTGTAGGAGGAAGCTCCAGGGGAGGAAGAGACCAGGTATGCCGTTACGCACTATTCTGCTCGCCACGGACGGCTCCGCGGGAGCCCAGGCGGCCGCCAGACAGGTCGCGGAGCTGCCGCTCGAGTCCGACGCGCTGGTCACCCTGCTCTGCGTGCAGGAAGATCCGGAACACGACCCGAGCCGCGTGCTCGCCGAAACGGCCGAGCTGTTCCGCTACAGCACGGCGGCCCTGAAACGGGACACCGAGACCGGCCATCCCGCGGAGACGATCCTCCGAGTAGCCGACGAGCTGCATCCGGACCTGCTGGTGCTGGGGGCGAGCGGTCGCTCCGGTATCGCCCGGTTCTTCCTCGGGAGCGTCTCCGAGCGAGTGGCCCGGCACGCGCAGTGTCCGGTCCTGGTAGCCCGCGGCGGCGACGGCCCGATCGGCCGCGTGATCGTGGGGATCGACGAGTCGGAGACCGCGGACCGGCTGGTGCCCTGGCTGGCCGACCTTCCCCTGCCGGCGGAGAGTGAGCTGCGGCTGGTGACGCTGATCCCGAACCTCCACGCCATGGCGGCGGAGCGGATGTCCGTGGCCCCACCGCTCAGCGAGGCGCCGGAGGCGATGTCCGACTGGATGCGAGACCGCGCCCAGGAGCGGCTGTCGGCGCTCGCCGCCGGGATGAGGGCGAGGGGCCGCCGCGCCGCCACCGAGATCCGCTCCGGGGATCCGGCCCGGGGGTTGATGACGATCGCTTCCGATGAAAGCGCGGGGCTGCTCGTGATCGGCGCCGGCGCCGAGGGCGCGCTGGAGCGGTTCCTGCTCGGCAGCGTGAGCGAGCGAGTCGTGCGCCACGCCCCGTGCTCGGTGCTCGTGTTCCGTCCCGCCGTTGGCCGCTGAAACCTAAAGATTCGGTGCGACACGAAGCAGGCAAGTGCTCGTCCTGAGATATAGGTAGAAGTGGTACGGGTTCTACCAGTTTAAAGATGATCCGCCTCAACCTCTCCACTGACTACGCCCTGCGCACGCTGCTGTTCCTCGCGTCGCGACCCGGCGGCCACTGCTCCACCCGCGAGGTGGCGGAGTTCTACGAGATCTCCGCCGACCACGTGAGCAAGGTGGTCCAGACCCTGGCGCGCGCCGGGGTGGTACGGGCGGAGCGGGGTCGCGGCGGCGGCATCCGGCTCGCCCGGAAGCCTGCCGACGTGACCGTGGGAGAGATCGTGGAGCTGTTCGAGGGACCGGTGGCGCTGCTGGCGTGCGTGAACACGGACGACGTCTGCACCATCCAGCCCTCGTGCCGGCTGCGCCTCATCCTCGACGACGCGGGCCGTCAGCTTATCCTGCGGCTCAGACAGGTGACCTTGAGTGACCTGGCTGTGCCGGAGCCGGCGGCGCTGATCCAGTTAGAACCTGCTGCTAAGTAGTCCATTACTCCCGACCGCCGGCGACCGAGTCGGCGCTCCTGCCGGGTTTTCCCGGAAGCACTGGAACCGATGCCATGAAGAAGAACCTCGCTCCCCTGTTTGTCTCGGGCGCCGCGCTGGCGCTGGCGGGACTGATCGGACTCTCCGCCAACGCGCAGGATAAGAAGCCCCAGCCCGTCAAGATGTCGCTCGCCCAGGCGAAGCAGACGGTCACCATGCTGAACGACCTCTACGTGACCACCGTGGTCCTGACCCACGCCACCTACGTGAAGGACCGCAGCACGCCGGCCTCCGCGATCGTCGCCCGCAAGGTCTTCGACGCGATGGAAGAGAAGGGCTGGCCGCAGACCCGCTGGCTCAGCACCACCGGCCGGCCGTTCAACCCGGACTCCAACCCGAAGGACCAGTTCGAGAAGGACGCCGTCGCCGCGCTGAAGAAGGGCGAGAGCCGCTTCGAGCGCGTGGTGGACGGCAAGCTGCGCGTGGTAACGCTGGTGCCGCTGGTCGACAAGAGCTGCGGCATGTGCCACACCCGCGACAAGGTGGGAGACCCGATCGGTGGTCTCTCCTACACGATCAACCTCGCCCAGTAACGGGCACCTGCCGGGGCGGGGCTCCGGTCCCGCCCCTTCCGGAGGTTCACGCCATGACCTCGCCGCTGACCCTCGCCCCCGGCCGCCTCACCCTCGTAGCCCTCACGGGCGCCTGTCTGCTCTTCCCGGCCGGCCTCGCCGCCGCGGGGAGCTCCGCCCCGGCCAAAGCAGCGCCGCCGCCCTCGCTGGCGGAAGCGAAGCGCCTGGTGCGGATGATGGACGACATCTACCAGGCCGGCGTGCTTTCCGCACACAAGATGTACGTGCAGGAGCCCGGCGTCCCCGCGGCGGTCACCTGGGCCAAGCAGGTGATCGGCCAGGTGAAAGAAAAGGGCTGGCCCGAGGCCCGCATCTTCGCGACCACCGACCGGATCCTCAACCCGGAGAACAAGATCGAGACCGCTTTCGAGCGCGAAGCCGCCGCCGCCTTCCGTAAGGGGATGCCGCGCTTCGAGAAGATCGATGGCGACGTGCTCCGCTACGCCACGGAGATCCGCGTGGTCGACCAGGCCTGCATCTCCTGCCACAACAAGGAGAAGATCGGCGACCTCCTGGGCGGCGTGAGTTACCAGATCCGCTTTGCACAAGAGGGGAAGCCGAAAGCCCAGAGATGAAAGACGCGCACCCGGGTGCGTGATCGGTGTGAGCGGGCCGGGGGGAGACCTCCGGCCATTGTCGTCTCAGCGGCAGAGATCCTTCCGTGGAAGGGCCGGTTCGGCCTTCATCCCTCATCCCTCATCCTTCATCCCTCTGAAATCCCGCGACTCCTTTTCCGCTCCGCGTCGAACCTATGCATGGACGCGTCTTGAGGTACGGAAAACGACAAGGAGCTCGCGGTGACCGAGCAGCTTCATACGGCACCTCCCGGCGAGGACGACTGGCTCCGCGCGCTCCGGCGGCGAGAGCCGTGGGCGTGGGACCGCCTGCAGCGCGAGACGTTGGACGCGGTGTACGGCTACCTGCGCCTGCGGTGCCGCCGGCGTGAGGACGCGGAGGACCTGGCCGCCGAGGTCTACGCCGCGGCGGTCGCCTCGATCGACGGATTCCGCGGCGACGCGCGGCCGGAGGTCTGGCTCATCGGGATCGCCCGGCGCAAGCTGATCGACGCCTTCCGGCGCCGGCAGCGGAGGCCGGAGGTGCTGGAGAGCGATCTTCCGGAGCCGGTCTTCTACGCGGAAGACCGGTCCGGCCGGGCGGTCTCTCCGGAGACCGCGCTGGAGCAGAAGGAGCGCCTCGCCACGGTGCGGGCGGCCGTGCTCCAACTGCCGGAAGCGCAGCGCGAGGTGCTCTGGCTGCGCTGCGTAGACCAGCTCTCTCTCGCCGAAACCGCCGCCGTTCTGCGCCGCACGGAGAACGCCGTGAAAGGCCTCATCCGCCGGGCGCGGCTCGCCGTGCTGGAGCGGCTCGCCGCCGACAGTGCTCCCCAACTTGAGACCATGGAGACTTCCCATGTGGAGCCCTCGCTTTCGCCTGTGGTTCCGGCCGGACGCTCCCGCGAGTGATCCCGGTCCGGTCAATTCGATACCGGAAGAGACGGCGGCGCTGATCCGGGACGCGTTCCCGCGTGAGGCCGCCTCGGAAGCGCTGCGCGGCCGCGTCGCCGAGCGGTGCCGGTCGGCATTGGAAGCCGGGAGCCCAGCACGCCCCGCCCGGCGGCCGACGCGCCTGCACTACGCGCTGGCGGCGTGCTTGCTGCTGCTCCTGATCCTGCCGCTCCTCTCCCCGCGCGGCGGCGGAGTTGCCTACGCGGAGGCGGCGACCACGCCGGGCCAGCTCACGGTGCTGGACGACACCGGCCGCGCCGCCGGGGTCTGCCCGCTGAAGCACACCGACGTGAAGGCGGACGTGACCGGCTACCTGGCGCGCGTCTCCGTGACGCAGCAGTTCGAAAACCGGGAGCGGCAGCCGGTGGAGGCGGTGTACACCTTCCCGCTGCCGGCCGACGCCGCGGTCGACCGCATGACGCTGACGATCGGCGACCGCGTGATCGAGGGGGAGATCCGGCGCCGAGAGGAGGCCCGGCAGCTCTACGACGCGGCAAAGGAAGCCGGACAGGCGGCGGCGCTGCTGGACCAGGAGCGGCCGAACATCTTCACGCAGTCGGTCGCGAACCTGATGCCGGGGCAGCCGGTCACCGTCACCATCAGCTACGTGCAGACGCTGAAGTACGAGGACGGGCAGTACGAGCTGGTCTATCCGATGGTCGTCGGGCCGCGCTTCACCGCGGGCAGCGGCGGCTACCAGGCGCCGGGACTGCGGGGCGAGCCGAGCTCCATCCGCCAGTTCCAGGGAGATCCGGGCAAGCAGAGCGTCGTGACCGACGCCGAGAAGATCACCCCGCCGATCACCCCGGAGGACACGCGCGCGGGACACGATATCTCGGTGACCGTCAACGTCGACGCCGGCCTGCCGATCCAGGCGCTGCAGTCCGAGCTGCACGATGTCGACGTCGAGCGCCGGGGCGAGGGCCGGGCCACGGTAGCGCTGCGCGGCGGAAAGACGATTCCGAACAAGGACTTCATCCTCCGGTACGGCGTGGCGGGTGACGACGTAAAGGCGGCCGTCCTGGCGCACGCCACGGAGAAGGGCTCCGGCTACTTCACGCTGTTAGTGCAGCCGCCGAAGCTCGACGCCGCCGAAGCGCCGGCCGCCCAGCCGCGGGAGATCATCTTCGTGATCGATCAGAGCGGCTCGCAGTCCGGCTGGCCGATCGCGAAGGCGAAGGAGACGATGCGGTACCTGATCCGGACGATGAACCCGGACGATACCTTCCAGCTCCTCGGCTTCTCCATGGAGGTAGAGCCGTGCTTCGAGAAGCCGGTGCCGAACACGCCGGAGAACGTGGCGAAGGCGCTGCGCTTCCTGGAGCCGCTCGAGGGGAACGGGGGAACCGACGTCCTGAATGCGGTCGACTACGCCCTCACCATTCCCTCCTCCGGGCGCCGGCGCCTGGTCTGCTACCTGACCGACGGCTACGTCGGAAACGACATGCAGGTGCTCGGCTACGTGCGGAAGCACCGCGGCGAGGCGCAGATGTTCCCGTTCGGCATGGGGAACGGCACCAACCGCTTCCTGATCGACGGCATGGCGAAGGAAGGACACGGCGTGGCCGAGTACGTCACGCTGAAGTCGTCCGCGGAAGAGGCGGCGGCACGCTTCTACCGCCGCGTTGCCGAGCCGCTGGTGACCGATCTCACGCTCGATTGGGGCGGACTGAAGGTCGCCGACCTGCTGCCGGAACGGATCCCCGACCTGTTCGTCGGCGGCCGGCCGATCGTCCTGAAGGGCCTCTACCTGGCGCCCGGCGAGGGCACACTCACCCTTCGCGGCGCGCTGGATGGCAAGCCCTGGAGCTATGAGGTGCCGGTCCGCTTCCCGGAGGAGACCGGCGGCGACCCGAGCATCGCCACCCTCTGGGCGCGGGAGAAGATCGAGGAGCTGCAGGGTCAGGACTGGAGCGGCGCCCAATTCGGCACGCCGAACCCGCAGATCAAGGAGCAGATCGTTAACCTGGCGCTTGAATTCCGGCTGATGAGCCAGTACACCTCGTTCGTCGCCGTGGAGCAGCGCGTGGTCAACGTCGGCGGGAAGCAGCGGACGATCGACGTGCCGGTCGAGATGCCGGACGGCGTCTCCTACGACGGCATCTTCGGCGAGGATGCGGAGCAACAGGTCGCCTTCGCAGATGGCCGCGCGAAGCGGGTTGGCCACTGGTACTCGGCGCCGGCCACCCCACCGGCTGCCGGCGGGCAGATGGCACCGGGCTTCCTACCGCCCGGTGGTGCTGTGGCCGCGATGCCGGCGAGCGAGGCTCCGCTCCAGCGGAGGAATGGAGACGCGTATGGGGATGGTGGTGTTGTACCCGAGGTCGGCGTCACCCCGTTCCAGGAAACGCCAGAGATGACTGCCGTCCCCATTCCTGGAAAGTCCAAGTCGCGTGTGATCGCCCGCCGACCGCGCTCGCTGCAGGTCCAGGAGAGCGGCAGCCCGACCGGGTTCACGGACATCCCGTTCGGGCGCGGGGAAGTAAAGCCCGCCAAGCTCCACGCGACCCTCCGCCAGCGTCTGACGCAAGCGACTCCCGGCGAGGAAGTGGAGGTGCAGCTCTGGGTCCGGAAGCTCCCGGCGGACTGGAAGGCGCAGCTCGAAAAGCTCGGCTTCGAGCTGGCGACGGAGCTCACGCCCGGCAAGCTCCTCCTCGGCTCGGTGCCGGTGAAGGCGCTGGAGAAGCTGGCGGAGCTGGAGTGGGTCGTGCGGGTCGAGCCGCCGCGCTTCCGATAGTCCCGCGAGGGGCAGGGATGCCGCTCTCCCGCGCCTAACCGTGCCACGAGCACACGGGAGGGCGTATGGCGCGGGAGAGCGGGAGCATCGGAGAGCCGGGACAGGTGCTGGGGACGGGGCGCGAGGCATTCACCACGCGTCCCGTCATCACCGGCCGTAAGGGCGTCGTAACGGCCGGGCACTACCTGGGCGCGGCCGCGGGCATGGAGATCCTGCGCGGCGGCGGTAACGCGATCGATGCCGCCGTGGCGACCGGCTTCTGCCTGGCGGTGCTGGAGCCGCACCTGAACGGGATCGCCGGCGAGTCGCCGATGCTGATCTACCACGCGGCCTCGCGGCGGGTGGTCGCGATCAACGGCCAGGGCACCGCTCCCGCCGCGGCGACGATCGACTGGTTCCGGGGCCAGGGCATCTCCCTGATTCCGGGCGACGGCCTCCTCGCCGCGACCGTGCCGAGCCAGGTCTCTAACTGGCTCCTCGCGCTGGAGGAGTTCGGGACGCTCCCCCTCTCCGCGGTCCTGCCGCCGGCGCTGGAGCTGGCGCGCGACGGCTTCGCGATGTACCACGGCCTGCGCCGCTGCCTGCTGGCGAACCAGCAGCGCTTCCGCGACGAGTGGCCGGGCTCCGCGGCCGTTTACCTCCCGAACGGACGCGTGCCGGAGTGGGGGGATACCTTCCGCAACCCGCAGTGGGCGGAGACGTTCGAAGCGCTCCTGCGGGCGGAGCGGGAAGCGGCGCACCGGGGCCGCGCGGCGGGGCTGGAGGCGGCGCGCGACGTCTTCTACCGCGGCGCGATTGCGGAGCGGATCGCGGAGTTCTGCCGCGAGAACCGCTTCCGGGATGCCACCGGCGACGAGCACTCCGGACTGCTCGCCTACGACGATCTCGCCGGCTACCGGTCTCGGGTGGAAGACCCGGTCACGTACGACTACCGCGGACTCAGCGTCTCCAAGTGCGGGCCGTGGTCGCAGGGCCCCGTCTTCCTCCAGCAGCTCGCGCTCCTGGAGGGCTACGACCTCCCCCGCCTCGGCCACAACTCCGCGGACTACATCCATACGGTGGTAGAGTGCGCGAAGCTTGCCTTTGCCGACCGCGAGCTCTACTACGGCGATCCGGACTTCGCGGAGGTCCCCCTCCCCCGCCTTCTCTCGCCCGAGTACAACGCCGCGCGCCGGGGGCTGGTCGATCCCGCGCGGGCCTCGCTGGAGCTGCGGCCGGGCGACGCCGGCCCGCGCCCGCTGAAGCTGATCCTGGGAGACGAGCGCTCCTACAACGGCGACACCACGCACCTCGACGTGATCGACGCCGAGGGGAACATGATTGCCGTTACCCCGAGCGGGAGCTGGATCCAGAGCAGCCCGGTGATCCCGTCGCTCGGCTTCCCGCTCGGCACGCGCGCGCAGATGTTCTCCCTCGATCCCGCTCACCCCAACGCGCTGCAGCCGGGCAAGCGCCCCCGCACCACGCTGACGCCGTCGCTCGCGACCCGTGACGGCGCGCCGTGGATGGTCTGGGGCACACCCGGCGGCGACCAGCAGGACCAGTGGACGCTCCAGTTCTTCCTGAACGTGGTCGAGCTCGGCATGGGCCTGCAGGAAGCGCTCGACGCCCCCACCTTCCACTCCCAGCACTTCCCCAGCAGCTTTTACCCCCGGGCGCAAATGCCGGGTCGACTGGTGGTGGAACGCCGCATCCCCGAAGCGGTGCGGGATGAGCTGCGCCGCCGCGGGCACGACGTGGAGGTGACGGGGGACTGGTCGAACGGCCGCGTCCTCGGGATCCGCATCGATCCGGCCCGCGGCCTCATCTTCGGCGGCGCCTCCCCCCGCAACGAAACCGGCTACGCCATCGGCTGGTAGTGAGGAGCGCTCCGTGGCCGAGAACATTCCACTTCTCTTCGATACCGACATCGGCAGCGACATCGACGACGCGGTGGCGCTCGCCTACCTGCTGCGGCAGCCCCGCTGCGAGCTGCTCGGCATCACCACCGTCACCGGGGAAGCGCAGGCGCGGGCGCGGCTGGCCGACGCGGTCTGCCGCGCCGCGGGGCGCGACGACGTGCCGATCCACTCCGGCGCGGAGGAGCCGCTCCTGATCGACCAGCGCCAGCCGCGGGCGCCGCAGCAGACCGCCCTCGCCCGGTGGCCGCACCGGTCGGAGTTTCCGCCGAACACGGCGGTGCCGTTCCTGCAGGAGGTGATCCGATCTCGCCCCGGCGAGGTGACGCTGCTGGCGGTGGGGCCATTCACCAACGTGGGGCTGCTCTTCGCGCTCGATCCGGAGATCCCGCGGCTGCTGAAGCGGCTGGTGATCATGGGCGGCAGCTACCGGCACGGGCAGTCGGGCTTCAGCCGCCGGGAGTGGAACACCGGCTGCGATCCCCACGCCGTCGCGCGCATGTTCCAGGCGCCGGTGCCGGAGCTGGCGGCGTTCGGGCTGAACGTGACGCTGCAGTGCCAGCTGGAGGCCGAGGAGTGTCGGCGGAGGCTGCGCGGCGGGGTGCTCGACGTGGTGGCGGAGATGGCGGTGGTCTGGTTCGGGCACCGGCCGCAGATCACGTTCCACGACCCCCTCGCCGCCGTCGCGCTCTTCGAGCCGGAGGTCTGCGACTACGCCCGCGGCCGGGTGGAGATCGATCTTTCCAACCCACGGACCGCCGGCGTCGCCCACTGGGCGCGGAACGCGGAGGGTCCGCACTCGGTCGCGATCGCGGTCCGGCCCGAGCAGTTCTTCCAGCGCTACTTCGAAGTCTTCTCCTGACCCTTTGGAGCTCCCCAGATGTCGAATGCCCCCCTCTCTTCCCGCAAGCTGCGGGTCGGCGTGATCGGCGCCGGCGGCTTCGCGGAGATCTGCCACGTTCCCGGCCTCCAGTCCCATCCGCAGGCGGAGGTGGTGGCGCTCTGCGGCCGCCGCGTCGAGCACGCCCGCGCCATGGCGGACCGGCTCGGCGTGCCGGAGGTGCACACCGACTACCGCGAGCTCTGCGCGCGGGACGACCTCGACGCCGTCACCATCACCACACCGAACGCCGTGCATGCGGAGCAGGCGATCGAGGCGTTCCGGCACGGCAAGCACGTCTTCTGCGAGAAGCCGCTCGGGATGACCGTGGCGCAGGTCCGGGAGATGCTGCGCGCGGCAGAGGAGAGCGGCAGGATCCACCAGGTGGCGTTCACCTTCCGGTACACCTACGGCGTGCAGGAGCTGCGGCGGCGGGTGCGCGCGGGGGAGATCGGCCAGCCGTACTACATCCGGCTCCGGTGGGACGGCTGGGGCGGCCTCAGCTCCGGGTTCAAAGCCGGCTGGCGGGAGACGCTGGAAGAGGCGGGCGGCGGCGTGCTCTACGACATGGGCTCGCACCTACACGACCTCGCCCACTTCACGCTGGGGCCGGTGGAAGCGCTGACCGGCCTGCTGCACCACGTCCCGCGGGAGCGGGAGGACCGCCTCACGGGAGAGCGCCGGCCGGTGGAGACCGACGACCTCGCCGCCGCGTGGTTCGAGCACGAGAGCGGCGTCCGCGGCGAGTGGTTCATGAGCCGCGCCACCCCGCCGCAGGGCGACAACAGCTACATGGAGGTGGTCGGCCCGGAAGGCGCTCTCCAGTGCGCCCTCAGCCGCGGCAACGTAGAGCGGCTCCGGCTCTCCCGGCCGGACCAGCCGCAGTGGGAAGACGTCCCGCTCCCCGAAGAAGCGTACGACGGCACCCCGCACGGCCTTGGGATCATGATGCGCAGCTTCGTCGACGCCTGCCTGCGGGGCAGCCTGGACGGCGACGTCGACGCGTCGTTCCAGGACGGCCTTGCGGCGCAGCAGGCGCTGGCGGCCGTAGCGGAGTCCGCCGGCTCCCGGCGGTGGATCGCCCTGCGGGACGCGGGACCGTAGCGGACTGAGTGGGCGCAAGGGAGAGTGGGCGAGCTTGAAACGCTTTCGGCGGTACGCCGCGCTCTCGAGAGTCGAGCTACCGTGGAGGGGACGAGGATGGGGATTTCGATGACCCGGCGCGCGCTGCTCGGCGCCGTGCTGCTGCTGGGGATCTGCGGCCCGGCACAGGCTCAGGCGCAGCGCTTCGCCGACCTGGGAGACTTCCTGCTGGAGAGCGGCGAGACGATCCGCGGCTGCCGCATCGGCTACCGCACTTTCGGGACGCTGAACGAGGACGGCAGCAACGCCGTGCTCTTCCCCAGCTGGTTCACCGGGACCTCGCAGGACCTGGCGGGCTCGATCGGGCCGGGCAAGCTGGTCGACAGCAGCCGCTACTTCGTGGTGGCGGTCGACGCGCTGGGGAACGGCGTCTCCAGCTCCCCTTCCAACAGCCCCACGCAGCCGGCCGGGCAGTTCCCCCGCTTCACGATCCGCGACATGGTGGCCACCCAGCACCGGCTGCTGACCGAGGTCCTGAAGGTGCGGCGCCTGCACGCGGTCGTCGGCATTTCGATGGGCGGGATGCAGGCGTTCCAGTGGTCCGTGTCGTATCCCGACTTCGTCGAGCGGGCAGTGCCGATCGTCGGAACGCCGCGGCAGAGCGGCGCGGACCACCTGCTCTGGGGCGCGCAGCTCCGGATGATCGAGCGCGCCGGCTCCGCGGAGGCGCGGCGGGAAGCGATGAAGGCGGTCGCCACGCTCCACGCGCTGTCGCTCTGGAGCCCCGCCTATCACGTGGAGCACACCACCGCGGAAGGCGCGGCGCGCATCCTGGAAGATCAGGAACGCGGCGCCCTCTCCCGGCATCCGTTCGACTGGGCCGCGCAGCTCCGTGCCATGATCGGGCACGACGTCTACCGCCCGTTCGACGGCTCCGTGGAGCGGGGTGCGGCCGCCATCCGCGCGCGGCTGCTGATCGTGGTGGCCGAGGCGGATCACATGGTGAACCCGGCGCCGTCGCTGGAGCTGGCGAAGCACCTGAAGGCCGAGACGCTGGTCCTCACGAGTGACGCAGGCCACCTCGCCCCTGGCGCCGAGACCGCACGGATCGCGCCCGCGGTGAGCCGTTTTCTGGAAAAGTAGACGCCTCCTAATGCGGGGAGCAAACCAACTCTGCGGAGAGCCAGTACGCCGCAGGCACGCCGCCGAAGGGGAGGCGCGCGCGGCGGCGAACGTAGTATGCACTAGTGGAGGGACGATCCCGTGGCACTCACCGCCCCGCACCACCTGCCCCTACCGGAAGACGACGCGCCGTTCCCCCTGGAATGCGGCGACACGCTCGACCGCGAAACGTTCCACGCGCGATACGAAGCGATGCCGGAGGACTTCCGCGCGGAGCTGATCGAAGGGATCGTCTATCTCACCGCGGCGGTTCCGGGACCGTACAGCCGCTCACACAGCCGCTTTCACAGCACCGTCGCGGCCTGGCTTTCTTGCTACGGTGCCGCCACGCCGGGCCTGGAGAGTTACGTCAGTCCCACTATTTTCCTGGGGAGGAGCGAGCTCCAGCCGGATGCGTGCCTGCTCATTACCCCGTCCTGCGGGGGACAGAGCGGCGTCAACGGCGACTACCTCTCCGGGGCTCCGGAGCTAGTGGCAGCAGTCGCCACCTCCCACGCCTCGATCGATCTCCACGCCACCAGGCACCTCTATGAGAGCGCGGGTGTGCAAGAGTACGTGGTGGTGCTGGTCCGGCAGCCGTTCGTGTTCTGGTTCCGCAGCGTGGACGGTCGGTTACAGCAGGTTCCGCCGGACGCGGATGGCTGTTTCCGGTCCGAGGTCGTCCCCGGCCTCTGGCTCGATCCGGCAGCGCTCCTGCGGCTCGACAGCGCGGGCGTGCTGCGCAAGCTGCAGGAGGGGCTCGCCTCGCCGGAGCATGCGGAGCTCGTGGCACGTCTCGCGGCGGCGCGGGGAGAGGCGGAAGCGTGAGGCCGGGAGCGGCCGCGCGGGTGACGCGGCGGGAGCTGCTGGCCGGGGCGGCCGCGGCGACGGGCGCCGCCGCGCTCTCCGGCTGCCGGCAGCCGGCCGCCACCGCCGCCGGCTCGCGGGAGCTGGTGGTCTGGCACTCCTGGGGCGGGCCGCACGCGGAGACCTTTCCGCGCGTGATCCGGCGCTTCGAGCAGACTCACCCGGGGATCCGCATCCGGCCGGTCTTCACGCCCAACAACCTTTCCGCCAACCAGAAGTTCTTCACCGCGGTGGCCGCGGGGACCCCGCCGGACGTCGTCTTCGTCGACGGGCCGCAGGTGGCATCGTGGGCGGAGCGCGGGTCGCTGACCCCTCTCACCGACCGGTTGTCCGGCGCGGGCATCTCGGAAGCCGACTACTTTCCGCCGACCTGGCGGCAGAACCTCTACCGGGACGAGGTGTGGGCGATTACCTACTGCGCGGATCCGAACTTCGGCTTCGCCTGGAACCCGGAGCTCTTCGAGCAGGCGGGCCTCGATCCGGACCGGCCGCCGCGGACGATCGCGGAGCTGACGGAGTTCGCCCACCGGACCACCCGGGAGCGCAACCGGGTGCTGACGAAAGTGGGGATCATCCCGTGGGCGCAATACGGCCCCGCGAACAGCATGTTCACGTGGGGCTGGGTCTTCGGCGGCGACTTCTTCGACTACGAGACGGGAAAGGTGACGGCAGACGACCCGAAAGTGGTGAAGGCGCTCGAGTGGATGGTCTCCTTCACCGAGCGTTACCCGCCGGAGCGGATGCAGAGTATGCAGCAGGGTATCGGCCACACGGAGCAGGACCCGTTCTTCAGCGGACGCATGGCGATGCGCTGCATGCACATCAGCGGGGTCTCTTCGCTGGAGCGGTACGCGCCGGATCTTCCCTATCGCCTCACCTACATCCCCGCGCCGCCGGACGGAGAGGCGCGCAGCTCGTGGGTCGGCGGCTGGTGCATGAGCATCCCGGCCGGCTCGCGTCATCCGGACGACGCGTGGGAGCTGATCCGCTGGCTCTGTCACGACGAGGAAGGGACGGTCCTGGTAGGGCGGGAGAAGGGACTGCTGCCCGGGATGCGGCGGTCCGCCTACTTCCGGGAAGTAGTGCGGGACCCCCGGCTGGAGGCGTTCGTCCGCATCCTGGAAGAGAGCCGGCACCAGCGGCCGGTGATGCCGGTGCAGGCGTTCTACATGCGCGAGATGAAGCGCGCGGTCGACGCCGCGGTCTACGGCCAGAAGACGCCAGCCGAGGCGCTGGCGGACGCGCGTAAGAACACGCAGGCGGAGCTGGACCTGGTCCTCGCTGGGAGTTAGGAAGGATCGATCCACCGGCGAAGGCGCCGGGCCCGGAGCAGCGACGCCCCCCAATAGAACCGATGCAGTCCACCACAGTCCGAAGTAAGGAGTCGGTGCGCCGGTCGCGCCTGCGGCAGCTCCAGGGGGCGTGCTTCGCGCTGCCCGCGGTGATCGGCCTGCTCTGGTTCACCGCGTACCCGGTCCTCGCCTCGCTCTACTACAGCTTCTGCAACTACGCGGTGCTCAAGCCGCCGAAGTGGATCGGCGGTGCCAACTACGCCCACCTGCTGGAAGACCCGCTCTTCTTCACCGCGCTCTGGAATACGGTCTTCTACGCCGTCTTCGCGGTGCCGCTCGGGATCTGCATGGCGCTCTCGCTCGCCCTGCTGCTGAACACGAAGGTCCGCGGACTGGCGTTCTACCGCACCTGCTTCTACGTCCCGTCCGTGGTGCCGATCGTAGCGAGCGCCATGCTCTGGATCTGGCTGCTCAACCCGGACAGCGGGGCGATCAACGATCTGCTGCGGCTCGTCGGCGTGCCTTCCAAGTACCTGCCGGGCTGGCTCCAGAGCCCCGAGTGGAGCAAGCCGGCCTTCATCCTCTGGAGCACCTGGAACGTCGGCGGGGCGATGGTGATCTTCCTGGCGGCGCTGCAGGACGTCCCGAAGGAGCTGCACGAAGCGGCGGGGCTGGACGGCGCGCGGAAGTGGGACGTGTTCCGTCACGTGACGGTGCCGTTCATCAGCCCGCAGGTGCTCTTCACGGTGGTGATGGGGCTGATCGGCGCATTCCAGTTCTTTACGCCGGTTTACGTGATGACCAACGGCGAGGGGGGACCGGTCGACTCGACCACCCTCTACAGCCTCTACATGTTCAACGTCGCGTTCAGCGACTTCAAGATGGGCTACGCCTGCGCGATGGCCTGGGTGCTGCTGCTGATCGTGCTGGCCGCCACCCTTTTCGTGATGAAGTCGAGCGCCCGCCACATCCACTACCAGGGCGGCGAGCCGAACGCTTGAGAGGAGTCCGATGGCCCAGGCCGCGCTGAAGCCCAAACGCCGAGTCTCGCTCCGGAAAGCCGCCGGGGTCGCGCTGACGCACGCCGCGCTCCTGACGCTGAGCTGTATCTTCCTGATCCCGCTCTACTGGATGGTCTCCACCTCGGTAAAGACCGACGTTCAGCTCCAGGCGCTGCCGCCGGTCTGGATCCCCAGCCCGCCGACGGGCGAGCACTATCAGAAGGCGCTCAGCTCGATGGCGTTCTTCCGGATGCTGGGGAACACCCTCATCGTGGCCGGACTCACGGTGCTGGGTACGGTGATCTCCTGCTCGCTGGTGGCGTACAGCCTGGCGATGACCCGCTGGAAGGGGCGCGACTGGCTGTTCTACCTGCTGCTCGCCACGATGATGCTGCCGGCGCAGGTGACGATGGTCCCGCTCTTCGTGCTCTTCACGCGGATGGGGTGGGTCGATACGTTCGCCCCGCTCACGGTCCCCCACTTCTTCGGCAGCGCCTTCTCCATCTTCCTGATGCGTCAGTTCTTCCTCGGCATCCCGCGCGACCTGAGCGAGGCGGCGCGGATCGACGGCTGCGGCCTCTGGGGCATCTATGCCCGTATCGTGATGCCGCTCTCCAAGCCGGTTATCGCCACGGTGGCGCTTTTCGCCTTCCTGGCGGCGTGGAACGACTACCTGGGTCCGCTCATCTATCTCGCCAGCGAGGAGAACTTCACGCTCTCTATCGGTCTCGCCATGTTCAACAGCCAATACGGCACCTTCCCGGGCCGGCTGATGGCGGTGAGCACCGTGATGACGATCCCCATCCTGGTGCTCTTCTTCCTCACCCAGCGCACCTTCATCCAGGGAATGAGCACGTCGGGCATCAAGGGGTAAAGGCTAAAGTATAAAGGCAAAAGGCTAAAGTTCCGAACCACCTCTCGTCGAAGAATGGTCCGGACTTTAGCCTTTTGCCTTTTTACTTTAGCCTTTAAAAGACTCTTACGCCGGGCTGTAGCTCGGTGGTGGCGATCACCTGCGGCGCCTGGTGTGCGGTGGTGCCGTAGAGCTGCACCGAGGGTGCCAGCTCTTCCGCGGGCTGCTGCACCGGCGGCTGGGCCGGCTGCGACGCCTGCGACGGCCGGGCCGGAGCCTGCGAAGCGAAGTCCGGCACCGCCAGCTGCATGCTGGAGATCTGCGGGATCTCCATCGGCGCGGAAGTCCCTGCCATCATGGGCGCCTGCGCCATCATCGGCCCGCGCTGCTCAACCGCCACCGGGGCGGCTGCGACGAGAGCCGGGGCGGACTTTCGGGCCGGACGCGCGGGCGCGGCCATGTCCTCCTGGTAGACCGGCGTGATCGTCACGACCGGCTGTCCCGCTACCGCGGCCGCGTTCGGAATCGCGCTCTCCTGCGGGAGCACCGTCACCTCGGACGGCGACACCGGCAGCTCCAGGGAGCTCCCGTAGCCGGTGCCGGTCGGAGCCAGCGCCACCTGGGTGCCGGAGTCGGCGTTCACAGTCGTCGGCTCTCCACCAAACATCGTCCCCACGGCCAGCACGCACGCGAGTACCCCGCCGGCGACCAGCGGCAGGTAGCGGCGGCGCGACTCGGTGCTGTCCACGGCGTCCACCGCCAGCCGGCCCGGCGTCCACGCCATCGTCGGCTCGTTTCCCGCACCCCACTGCAGGGTCGGCTCATCGGTTGGGGTCCGATACGGCGCTCCGAAATCGACCCCATTGCACGCGGGGCACTCCCGCGCGGTCGCGTCCGCGATATATCCGCAGCTTTCGCAGTTCTTCTGTTCCATCTCCCCCAGTCTCTCCCTCGTCTCGCTTCGTATTCCCAAAGTTAGTTTGTTAGCTCGTTCCGGCCAGTGATTACCCGTTCTCCGGGAATTCAAGTCGTTTCCCGGGTGACATTTTCGTGACCGGCTCACCGTGCGGTCGCCCGCTGCCGGAGGCGTTTTGATCCGCTTTCCGCGGGGTACGCTCACGGCACCGGATAGACGGGCGTAAGGGGCCGTGACCGGCGAGTAGACGGCACCTCCGGGTGCCGGGGAGAGGGAGAGGGAATGAAGAACATTCGAGCTACCGCCGGCGCGGTTGCCGGCCTGATGATGGCTGGACTGGCCGGCTGCGCCGGCGAGCGGATCGGCGCGGAGTCGCCGTATCAGGAGCCGACTCCGTATCAGCAGCCGTACCGGCAGCAGGAGCAGCAGGGCATGAGCGGCCGGCAGAAGGTGATGCTGCTGGCGGGCGCCGCGGCGCTGTACTACATGTGGAACAAGCACAAAGACCGCCAGGGACACGGCCCGGAAGGGCAGTATTACCGCTCCCGGAACGGGCGAATCTACTACCGCGACGCCCAGGGGCAGGCGCACTGGGTGACCCCGCCGCGGCAGCCGATCCAGGTGCCGATCGACGAGTACGAGCGAGTTACGGGAGAGAACGTGAACGGCTACGACGGCCGAGTGCTCCAGAACGCGCCGCGGGACTTCGGCTACGCCTATTAACCCGCAGCGGTGACGGAGTAAAGAGCCTGGCGTCCGGCCGCGAAGGCCGGAGGCTGAAAGGAGTGGGGAGATGGATTTCCGGAACTTACTGGGCGGCGTGCTCGACATGCTGACCGGCGGGCAGACCCAGCGCCAGCGCCGGCCGAACGTTCGCCCGGCGGCGGAGGACCCGTGGGGCGATCCCGCGGACCAGGGCTACGCGCCCACGGGCACCTACCAGGGCAGGAACGTGCGGCCCGCGAGCGAGGACCCGTACGGCGACCCCGCGGACGAATTCCAGGGGCAGCAGGTGCGCCCCGCGAGTATGGACCCGTACGGGGATCCGGCAGACCAGTTCCAGGGACACCAGGTGCTCGACTCGTCCCAGGACCCGTACGGCGACCCGGCCGATGAGGAGCGGTACCAGCCGCAGGGCCCGAGGCGGCGGCGCTACTAGGCGCGCGCTGGTACGCGAGAAAGGGGAGGGCCACAACGGCCCTCCCCTTTCTCGCGTACGGTGACGGCCCGCCAACTCAGGCCAGGATCGGGGTGATCAGCTCGCCGAAGACGTCGGTGAGGCGGAAGTCCCGGCCGCTGTAGCGGTAGGTAAGCCGCTTGTGGTCGATGCCGAGCAGGTGGAGCATCGTGGCGTGGAGGTCGTGGATGCTCACCTTGTCCTGCACGGCGTAGTAGCCGTAATCGTCCGTGGCGCCGTGGGTGACCCCGCCCTTGATGCCGCCGCCGGCGAGCCACATGGTGAAGCCGAACGGGTTGTGGTCTCGCCCGTTCGCCCCCTGCGCCATCGGGGTGCGGCCGAACTCCCCGCCCCACACCACCAGCGTGTCATCCAGCAGCCCGCGCGCCTTCAGGTCCTTCAGCAGGCCCGCAATCGGCTTGTCCACCGCCTTCGCGTTCCGCTCGTGACCGCCCTTCAGGTCGCCGTGCTGGTCCCAGCGGTCCGCGCCGACGTTCGGGCAGAGCAGCTCCACAAACCGCACGCCGCGCTCCACCAGCCGCCGAGCCACCAGGCACTGGTGGCCGAAGAGCTCGGTCGGCTTCTCGTCCAGGCCGTAGAGCTGCTTGGTCGCCTCCGTCTCACCGGAGAGGTCCATCAGGTTCGGCACCGCGGCCTGCATCTTGAAGGCGAGCTCGTAGTTGGAGATCGCCGCCTCCACGCGGTTATCGACCGCCAGCCTCGCCTTGCCGCGCTGGTCCAGCTTCCGCATCAGGTCGAGCTTGCTCACCTGAAACTCCGGCTTCGGCTCGGTGCGGAGCAGGTCGGCGATTGGCTCCCGGCCGTTCCGGAACGGCGACCCCTGGTACGATGCGGGCAGGAAGCCGCTGTTGAAGCAGTCGAGCCCGCCCGGGGGGATCATGCCGCTGTTCAGGACGATGAACCCCGGCAGGTCCCGGCAGTCGCTGCCGAGGCCGTAGGTGATCCAGGAGCCCATGCTGGGCCGGCCCTGCAGGCCGTGCCCGGAGTGGATGAAGTAGTTGGCGTTCGTGTGCTCGGAGAAGTCGGCGACCATCGACCGGATGATCGCCATGTCGTCCACGCAGGTGGCGACGTGCGGGAAGAGGTCGCTCACCCACGCGCCGCTCTGGCCGTACTGCCGGAACTCCCACGGCGACTTGAGGACCTTGCCCACGTCGTTGAACTGCGTGGGCGGGACCTTCATCTTGATCGGCTCGCCGTGCTCCTTAACGAGGCGGGGCTTGGGGTCGAAGGTGTCGACCTGCGACGGGCCTCCATCCATGAAGAGGAAGATGACGCTCTTCGCCTTCGGCGCGTAGTGGCCGGACTTCGGGGCGAGCGGGTCGAGCGAGCGGCCGGGCGCGGCCGGCTTCACCGGAGCCGCCAGGCCCTCGTCCGCCATCAACGTCGCGAGCGCCATCATGCCGAAGCCGTTCGCGCAGCGGGCGAGCATGTCGCGCCGCGTGAGGGGGTTCTTCTGGAATCGCTTACAGTGCATCCGGCTGGGGTCCTAGTTGACGAAAATGAACTCTTTGACGTTGATCAGCACGTGGCAGAGGTCCGACCAGGCGCGCAGCTCGCCTTCCTTCTCGTACTGCCCGGCCTGGGCGGCGACGAAGGCGAGCGCGTCGCCCCGCTCCTCCGCGGTGGGCGCGCGCCCGAACGCTTCGAGGTACATGCGCTCCACCCGCTGCTCCGGAGTCAGCTCCGGCATCGCGAGGAGACGCTTCGCCCAGACGCCCGTTTGCTCCACCACGAGCGGGTTGTTCATCAGGACGAGCGCCTGCGCGGGCACCGTCGAGACGCTGCGCCGGCCCATCGTGTTGAACGGGATCGGGTAGTCGAACGCCAGGAACATCGGCGTCAGGAAGTTGCGGCGCACGCTGATGTAGAGGCTGCGGCGGCCGTCACCGTCCAGCGGGCCGCTCGACGCCGGCCGCCCGCGGCCTTCCATGAACGGGGTCAGGAACGGCAGCACGCTGGGGCCATAAAGGGTGCGGTCGAGCCGGCCGGAAACCGCCAGCACGGCGTCTCGGATCGCCTCCGCCTCCAGCCGGCGGACCGGCATCCGGGAGACCAGTTTGTTCGCCGGGTCCTTCGCCTCCGCGCCGGGCGCCGGGGCGCTCGACATCTGATAGGCGGAGGAGAGCAGCATCATCCGGTGCATCTCCTTCATCGACCAGCCCTTGCGGACGAACTCCGAGGTGAGGAACTCGAGCAGCTCCGGATGGGTCGGCGCCTCGCCGCGCACGCCGAAGTCGTCCGGCGTGCGGACGATGCCTTCCACGAAGTGGTGCCGCCAGATCCGGTTTACCATCACGCGGGCCGCGAGCGGCGTGGCGGTCACCTTCCGGGCCAGCTCCAGGCGGCCGCTGCCCGCGGCCGGCGCCGGCTGCTTCGGTCCGGCCAGCGCCTCCAGGTAGCGGCGCTCCACCACCGGCCCGCGGCTGCGGTAGCTGCCGCGGATGTAGACGTAGCAGTCTTCCGGCGTGCCGTCGGCGATGGCGAGCACGCGGGTGGGGAGCTGGATCTCCGTCTCCACCTTCCGCCGCGCTTCCAGCATCCGCGCCAGCTCCGCCTGGTCCCGCATGGAGACCGGGCCGCCGGTCAGCGTCTCGTTCCGAAGCGTCCAGTTCGCCATCTCGAGCAGCGCCGGGTCGCTCCCGGCGGCCATGGCGCTGCGGGTGGCGTCCGCCAGCAGGGTGCCGTAGGCGCTGGCGAGCTTCTCCGGCGTGTCGATCGCCGCGTCGTCGAGGAGCTTCAGCACCTGCGGGTTCGGCGCCGCCGGCGCCACGCGGCTGTCGGCGAACGAGACGTGGTCGACCGCGATGAAGCCGTCCCCGTAGTCGAGGAACTCCAGGTAGGCCTTGTGGCCGGTCCACTGGCCGACGTCCATGGAGTACCAGGCGAGCTGCGGCGACCTCACGTCGATCGTCAGGCCGCCGTAGATCGGGTAGCGGATCCGCTGGAAGCCGTCGATCACCAGGTTCACGGTGGCGCCGCGTCCCGCCATCCGGAAGAGGATCTGCGGTTTGCTGATCTCGAAGGTCTGCGACCGGAGCGTCCCCTCCAGCCGGTCCGCCAGGCGGCCGCTGTTGGCGGTGCCGGGGCCGACCACCTGCTCCACGCGGGTGGCGTCGTCCTGGGCGAACCGGATCGCCGTGCTGCGGCTGGGGCTGGAGCCGAACGCCTCGCCGGTGGTGACCCAGTCGCCGTAGGTGGCGCCGTTGAAGTCCGCGAAGGTGACCGCGCCGGCCAGCGCCTTCTCGGAGCGCTCCGCGATCTCACGCAGCCGGCCGGCCAGCTCCGCCTTCTTCTGCGGGAAGGTCGCGGCGCTCTCGCCGCGGAGCACCGCCCAGGCGTGGAACGGATCGCTCGGGTTCTTCGCCGCCGTCTCGGTCAGGTACTTGTTCCAGGCCTCCGAGGCCAGGTCCGGCGCTCCCGCCGCCGCCAGGACTGCGGTGCGCGGCCGGGTCGCCTGAAGCTGCGCCGGCAGCCCGCTCAGCGCCTGCAGGCGGCGGGAGGTCCACTCCTGCGCCAGCATCGGCCGGATGCGGGTGTCGATCCCCTCCAGCTCCCGCGCGGCGGCCCGCGCCGGCTCCGGCGAGTCGATCGCCGCGAAGTGGTAGCGCGAGCTCTTGAGGTAGCCGACCAGCGCGTAGTAGTCCTTGGCGGAGATCGGGTCGAACTTGTGATCGTGGCACTTCGCGCAGCCCATCGAGAGGCCCAGGAACGTCTTGGAGAAGACGTCGAGCTGGTTGTCGATCCGCTCCGCCTCGTCTTCGCGGAGGTCGACCGGCGAGTGCTTGCCTTCGCCCAGGAACCAGTAGCCGGTAGCGATGACCGACTCGTTGAACTGCTTCTCCGCGTCCCGGCGCGGCTGCGGCAGCAGGTCGCCGGCCACGTGCTCCGTCACGAACTGGTTGTACGGCACGTCGTTGTTGAACGCGCGGATCAGGTAGTCGCGGTACTGGTAGGCGTTCGGCTTCTCGAAGTCGAACTCGTGGCCGTCGGTCTCCGCGAAGCGGACCAGGTCCAACCAGTGGCGCGCCCACCGCTCGCCGTAGTGCGGCGAAGCGAGCAGCCGCTCGACCACCTTCTTATAAGCGTCCGGGCTCTTGTCGGCCTGGAAGGCGCGGATCTCCTCGACCGTCGGCGGCAAGCCGGTGAGGTCGTACGTCACCCGGCGCAGCAGCGTCAGGCGGTCGGCCGGCCTGGCGGGGGTAATGCCCGCCTTCTCCAGCCCGGCCAGAATGAAGGCGTCGATCGGGTTCTTTACCCACGCCTGGTTCTTCACCGCCGGCACGGCGGGGCGCTTGAACGGCTTGAACGCCCAGTGCTGGCTGGCACGCGTGCGCAGATCGGCGACCGGCTCGGCCTTCGGCGCCTTCGCGCCCGCCTCCGCCGGCCAGGGGGCGCCCATCTTCACCCACTCCACGAACGCCTCGATCTGCTCCGCGGGCAGCTTGCCCTTCGGCGGCATCTTCAGCTCGTCTTCGTAGTGGAGCGCCTTGACGAAGAGGCTCTTCTCCGGGTCGCCCGGCACGATCGACGGTCCATGGTCGCCGCCCTTCAGCAGCGCGGCGCGAGTGCCGACCCTCAGCCCACCCATCGGCGACGAGGAGGCCATCGAATGGCAGCCCTGGCAGCTTTCCACGAGCACCGGGCGGATCTTCTTCTCGAAGAACTCGATCTGCTCCAGGGTGAACTCCGGAACCGCCTCCGCTTCCACGGCAGGTGCCGCCGCGCTCGGCTTCGCCGCCGGCTTCACCGCTGCCTTTGCCGGGGCCTTTACCGCTGCCTTTGCCGGGGCCTTCGCCGGCTTTCGGGCCGCCTTGCTGCCAGCCGGCGCGGCGAAGAGCACGGCCGGGCCTACGCCGAGCAGCGCCAGCAGCGACGCGCCCACCGCCAGGTTCCACCGGCGGGTCCGTCCGCGGGGGACTGTAACAGGTGCTCCGTGGAGCGTCTCATCGGAAGCGGTGAGCCGGCGCGGCATAGTAACAGAACCCTTTAGAACGCGTGACACGGACCCCGGGCGTGAGGTCCTCCCTGTAATCCTACGTAAAAGTGGACACCGATGCGAGCCCGGAGTGGCACCCGGGCGGTAGTGTTTCGGTTGGGAGTTGCCCCGGAAGGTCGCTGTACGAGCTGCGGAGCGGCTCACGGCGGGAGCAGCTCCCCTTCTCTTGATACCCGCTCTGGGCACCCGGCTTCAGCGCCGGCGCAGCAAGTAGAGCACGAACGAGCCGAGGCCGGCGAAGCGGTAGCCCGGGTCGACGTACTTCTCGATCACGTAGAAGGCGAAGTAGTAGAAGCGGGCGAAGCAGCCCACGGCCAGCCCCAGCAGCAGCGCTACCTTGAGCGAGGGATACTCCAGCAGCAGCGCGGCCGAGGCCATGATCCCGGCCAGCAGGAAGAGGAAGCCCTTCAGGTAGATCAGCTTCGGATTGGTGAGATCGCGGAACATCGGCTGCCTCCCTCCACGACGGGCGGTCCCCTCTTCAGACGCCTGGGAGGTCGCTCGCGTTCGGGCGACGCAGCGCTTCGTGTGAGCGGGCGTGAAAGGGGGCAAGCTACGTGTAAGAGAGGATCCCTGCCGGGTCGCGGAGAGCCCTGCGAATGATCTTTGAGACGATCGAGACCCCTGGCCTCGCCCACCTTTCATACCTGGTCGGCGACGAGACGGAGGGCGTCTGCGCGGTGATCGATCCGCGCCGGGACGTGGAGATCTACCTGGAGCTGGCCCAGCACCACCACGCCCGCATCACGCACGTGCTGGAGACGCACGTCCACGCCGACTTCGTCTCCGGCGCCCGCGAGCTGGCGGCGCGGACCGGCGCGCTGGCCTGGCTCCCGGCCGGGGGCGGGTACCAGTTCGACCACTCCCCCCTCGCGGAGGGCGACGTCCTGGAGCTCGACAGCCTCTGCCTGCAGGTGCTCCACACGCCGGGCCACACGCCGGAGCACGTGAGCCTGGTGATCAGCGGCGGCAAGGGCGCGAAGGAGCCGTGGGGCGTCTTCACGGGCGACACCCTGTTCGCCGGGGAGGTCGGCCGGCCGGACTTGCTCGGCGAAGCAGCGGAGGAAGACCTCGCGCGGCAGCTCTTCCATTCACTCCACGAGAAGCTGCTCCGGCTGCCCGACGGGCTGGAGATCTACCCGGCCCACGGCGAGGGCTCTCCCTGCGGAGGGAGCATCGGCGACCGCCGCACCAGCACCATCGGCTACGAGCGCCGGCACAACGAGAAGCTGCGCCTGCGCGGCGTGCGGCAGTTCACCTCCGCGGTGCTGGAGAGCCTGCCGCCGGCGCCGTTCTACTACCCGCGGATGAAGCGGGTCAACGCCGCCGGCCCGCCGGTGCTGGGCTGTCTCCCCGCGCTCCAGCCGCTGAGCCCGGAGCGGTTCGAAGCCGCGCGGGAGGTGCCGGGAACTCTGGTGGTCGATACGCGCGAGATCGAGGCGTTCGGCGGCGCCCACATCCCCGGCGCGCTCAACATCGCGCTGCGAGAGGAGTTCCCGATCTGGGCCGGGTGGATGCTTCCGCCGGAAGCTCCCCTGCTGCTGGTGCTCGAGGACGAGAGCGACCTCGAGACCGCCCAGCGCCAGCTGCTGCGGGTCGGGCTCGAGAACGTGGTCGGCTACCTGCGCCAGGGCATGCGCGGCTGGCTGGAGGCGGGGCACCCGTTCGACCCCCTGCCGCAGATGAGCGTCCACGAGCTGCACGAGCGGGTGCGCAGCCGATCCGGCGGCCTGCAGGTGCTCGACGTCCGCCGCGACGACGAGTGGGAACAGGGCCACGTCCCCACCGCCACGCACGTCTTCGCGCCCCATCTCCCGGAGCGGATGCACGAGCTCGACCTGGAGCGCCCCGTCGCCGTCTACTGCGGCAGCGGCTACCGCGCCAGCATCGCCGCCAGCCTGCTCCAGCAGCGTGGCTTCCGGGAGGTCTACAGCGTGCCGGGGAGCATCAAGGCGTGGAAAGCGGCGGGGTACGCGCTTCGCTAGTATTCCGTATCGAGTATTGCGTTGCGGTTCGCCTTCTCTGCTTTGCGAAGGATCGTGCCGGGCGAGTGGCTAATCCGGATTGGATCGGTTGCTGATGGTTTCTGCAAAGAAGCGCCTCGCCCGGCACGACGCCGCCGGTGGGTGGTGAATGCAGTCCGCTACGGAATACGCGATACGCACTACGCCAGAAGCCTCGCCCTCTCTCTCCCGATCCTGGCGGTAAGCATCACCGAAGTGAGCGTTGACGGCTTATCCGGGTGCGCTTGTCGACCGCTCCGGCCTCCGGCGGGGAGTAGCTGCGCATGAATCGCCGAGCACTTCTGCTGGCACCGGCACTGGTCGCCTGCATGGTGGGCGTCCAGCGGGTATCCGGGTGCATTGCTCAAGGACACCTGGATTCAGCTCTAAGGGACGCAGCGCTTCGCGGCGACGAGGAAGCGGTTCGGGAGCTCCTGGCTCGCGGGGCAGACGCGAACGACTCAGATTGCCCCCTGTCGCTGGCCGCCGCCAAGGGCCACACCGGAGTGATGCGCCTTCTCCTGGATCACGGAGCGGATCCGGCGACGCGCGACATCAAGGGGTATACGGCTCTCGGAAACGCCTGCCGCACGGGCCAAGGCGGTGCGGCCAGGCTGCTGGTGGAGCGCGGTGCCCCCGTCGAATCGCTCGAAGCCGGAGCGTTCACTCCCCTGGAAATGGCGGCGGGATCAGGGGACCTTGCCCTGGTGAGGTTACTCCTCGCGCACGGCGCAGAGGCCAACTTCACGACGCCTGACGGAACCGTGCCGCTGCACGGTGCGGCTAGCGGGGGAAACATTACGATCGTGAAGCTTTTCCTGGCGGAGGGAGCTGATCCGAATGCCAGATCGCAGACCGGATGGACGCCGCTGATGTGCGCGGCCGAGGAAGGCCATACGAGCGTAGTCCGGCTTCTCCTGAAGAAGGGAGCCAAGCGCCACTTCCGCAATTCGGATGGCAGGACCGCGGCAGACCTCGCGCACGCATTCGAACGTGAGGGCGTGGTGGAGTTACTGAGAGGCGCGGCGAAGTAGACCAGTAAAGCGCGCTCGCCGGCACCGCCCACCGGATCGAGGGCCAGTCTATTTCAGGGGCAGGCGGTTTCGCCAGTGATCCGGCTCCCGGTGAAGGTGGGCGATTGCGAGAATCACAACCTCGCCTCCGTGGAGCGAGTAGATGACGCCATACGGAAAACGCCGCAGCAAGAATCGCCGGATATCCCGACTGAGAGGCTGCCATGCCTCCGGATGCGTCGCGATCCGCCGAGTCGCGATGCGAACTTCATCTCGTAGCTCGGCCCCAAGTCCCGCCCGCTGCCTGTTGTAATAGCTAACCGCTTCTCGTAGATCTTCTCGAGCTGCTGAAAGGAACCGGACGCTCACAGCTCGTCCAGTTCCGCGAAGACTTCTTCCGCAGGGACTGCGTTCATCTCTCCGGCCTGAAATGCCGCCATCCGGCTTTCGGCTTCGATCACCCACAGTTCGTCAATGTGAGGATCCGGCGGGTCCAGGCTGGTTAGGAGGCGCTCCACCACGGCGGCCCGCTCACATACGGAAAGTTGGAGAGCATCCTCCAGGATTTGTGTGGCTCGGTCAGACATTTCTCCCTCCGGTTCTATTATGCCAGCGATGGCGCGGAAGCATCGGTCGAGGTCTCCGCGGCTACGAGGCCCGGCGGGCACGGGTGGCGGCCCAGTTCCGCATGGCGGTGAGCGACTCTTTCATCGTGACGGAGAGCGGGATCACGTGCGCGGCGGCGGCGAGCAGGTCTTCCTGGCGCAGCGGGCGGCGGTCCTCGTGGTAGGCGGCGAAGAGCGCCTCATGGACGATTTGCTCGATCTCGGCACCGGTGAAGCCTTCGGTCCGCTCCGCCAGTTCCGCCAAGTCGAACGCCGCCGGGTCGCGCCGGCGACGCTGGAGGTGGACGCGGAAGATCTCCGCCCGCTCCTCGGGCGAAGGCAGGTCGACGAAGAAGAGCTCGTCGAAGCGGCCCTTGCGGAGCAGCTCCGGCGGGAGGGTGCGGACCTGGTTGGCGGTAGCGACCACGAACACCGCCTTCCGCTTCTCCTGCATCCAGGTGAGGAAGGTGCCGAGCACGCGGGCGCTCACGCCGGTGTCGTGGGCGTCGTGGGTGGCGCCGGCGAAGCCTTTTTCGATCTCGTCGATCCAGAGGATGGAGGGCGCCACCGCCTCGGCCGTGGCGATGGCGCGGCGGACCGCCGCCTCGCTCTCGCCGATGTACTTGCCGAAGAGCCGGCCCACGTCGAGCCGGAGTAGGGGCATCTTCCACTCCCGGCTGGTCGCCTTCGCCACCAGGCTCTTGCCGCACCCCTGCACCCCGAGCAGCAGGATGCCGCGCGGCACCGGCAGGCCGTACTCCCGGGCGTCCTCCGTGAAGGCGGAGACTCGCCGGCGCAGCCAGGTCTTGAGGCTCTTCAGCCCGCCCACGTCTTCCAGCTCCGCCTCCGCCTCGTAATACTCCAGGAGCCCGCCGCGCCGGACGATCTGCTTCTTCTCGGAGAGCACCAGGTCGACCGCCGCGTCGGTGAGCACGCCGTCGCGCACCAGCGCCTTGGCGAGCACGATCTCCGCTTCGGCCAGGGTGAGGCCGAGCGCCGCCTTCAGCAGCCGCTCCCGGCCGGCGGGGCTCAGCGCTACCGCCTGTTCGCCCTGCGCCGCGAAATCGGCTTCCAGCGACCCGAGCAGCTCGCCCAGCTCGTCCAGGCCGGGCGGCGGGTAGTCGAAAACCTCGATCTCCTGCTCCAGGTCGTCCGGCACGCGGAAGCGGGGGCTCAGGAAGACGAGCTGCTTGCCGGTGGCGGGCAGCTCCCGGGCGAGGTCGCGCAGCTTGCGCAGGAGCGCCGCGTTCTCCAGGTAGTGGTGGAAGTCCCGCAGCACGAAGAGCGCCGGCTCTTCGTAGCCGGCGATCAGGTCGAGCGCGGAGTGCGGATCCGGCGCGGGGTAGTGCTCCGGCTCCGCCTCCGGGTCGGAGGAGACGGCGTTGAAGCCGGTGGTGGCGCTCCAGATCAGCAGGCGGCCCTCGCGCCACTTCGCGGCGAGAGGGCGGAAGAGCCGCTCCTCCGCGCGCGCTTCCTCCGGTGTGACGACCGCGATCAGCGGCACCCGCGCGCGGATCGCCAGCTCCAGCTCCGCCGCGGTGCTCATCGCGCGGGCCCCACGGCTGCCGCCAGGTGGCCCAGGATCACCTCCAGCGCCGCCTCGTTGTGGCCGCCCTCCGGGATGATCAGGTCGGCGTACCGCTTGCTCGGCTCTACGAACTGGAGGTGCATCGGCCGCACCGAGTCCTCCCACTGCGTCGTCACGCTTTCCACGGTCCGTCCCCGTTCCGAGATGTCGCGCCGCAGCCGCCGGATGAAGCGCACGTCCGGGTCGGTCTCCACGAACAGCTTCAGGTCCAGCAGCCCCCGCAGCGCCGGGTTGGCCAGGATCAGGATCCCGTCGACCACCACGCAGGGCCGCGGCTCCAGGCGGCGCGTCTCACCGGTGCGCTCGTGCCGGACGAAGTCGTAGACGGGACCCTCGATCGCCAGACCCCGCCGCAGCTCATCCACGTGCCGGAGCAAGAGCTCCTCGTCGATGGCGTCCGGATGGTCGTAGTTGCGGCGGGCCCGCTCCTCCGGAGAGAGCTGCGGGAGATGCCGGTAGTAGGCATCCTGCTCCACGCGCGCCACCCGCTCCGGCCCGAGCGTGCGGAGGATCCGGGAGACGACGGTCGTCTTCCCCGAGCCCGACCCGCCCGCCACCCCCACTACCAGGACTTTACTCCGCAACCCGTCAGTTTGTAGCGCCGCGCCAGTCAACGGACTCCCCGGACCAGGGCAGGCCAGGCGCCAGCCCCACACGCCGCACCCGAACCCGGCAGAGCCGGAACCAGGAAGGATCGGCTTCGCCGACACGATACTCTACTCGCAAGATACCTCGTCAGCCACGGGGGCTTTGCAAGGGCCATTGTGCCCCTGCTCACCGAGCCTTTACGCGCAAGTATTCGCCGGTTCCGCCGCCTGACCGCTTCCGGCGCGCTTTGGACCTAACCGCTGGCCCCGGACCCGGCCAGCTCCAGCGCGTAAACGTCGTAGCCGCCGGCGCGGTCGGAGACCCAGGTGAGCGTCTTCCCGTCCGGCATCCACGCGGGGGAGTGGTCATAGCCGTCGTGGCGGCTCACGTTGCGCGGCGAGCTGCCGTCGGCGCCCATCACGTAGACCTCGAAGTTGCCGTCCCGGAAGGTCACGAAAGCGATCCGCTTGCCGTCGGGCGACCAGGCCGGCGCGACGTCGAGCGACGGGTGCTCCGTCAGCCGCTTCAGGTCGCTTCCCTCGCGGCTGAGGGTGTAGATCTCGAAGTTCCCGTCCCGGTCCGCGTTGAAGACGATCCGGCTGCCGTCCGGCGACCAGCGCGGGAACTGCTTCTGCGTCGGCTCGGAGGTTAGGCGGCGGACGTTCTTCCCGTCCGCATCGGCCAGGTAGAGCTCCTGCGCCTTGTCCCGGTTGCTCAGGAAGAGCAGCGTCTTTCCATCCGGAGTGAGCGAAGGCCACCGGTCGAAGCTCTTCGTCCTGATCAGCGCCTCCCGGTCGGCGCCCTGCGGGTTCATCCGGTGGATGTCGAGCTCGCCGTCGGTGCCGGACTGCGTCACGTGGACGAAGACGAGCTGCTTCCCGTCCGGCGACCAGCTCGGCTGCCGCTCCACCGGGTCCTTCGTCAGGATCGTCACGCCGGAGCCGTCCGCCGGGATGATCCCGATCCCGATCCGCCCCCGCTGGTGGTAGTGGCTGCAGGCCAGGAGCTTGCCGTCCGGCGACCACGCCAGGTCTTCCTTGAACTTGCCGTCGTGCGTCACGCGCCGGGGCTGCGGCTCCTCCGCCTGCAGCGCGGGCATCTGGGTGCCGGCAGCAAGCAGCAGCGCCGTGGGCAGGACCGCGGCGCGGAGCAGACGGACGGCGGGCAGCGGGCGGCGCGTCATGGGCTACAGCAGCTCGTGGATCACGTCGCCGGCGACGGGTAGGCCGAGGGCGAGGACGTCGGTGCGGGTGATGCCGAGCGACTCGAGCATCGTGGTGCAGAGGTCGGCCGGGGTCACGGGACGGGAAGCCGGATACTCGCCGCGCTCGTCGCTGACGCCGACCACCTGGCCGCCGCGGATGCCGCCGCCCGCCAGCAGCGCGGAGTAGCAGCTCTGCCAGTGGTCGCGCCCCGCCTGCGGGTTGATCTTCGGCGTGCGGCCGAACTCCCCCACCGCCACCACCAGCGTCCGCTTCAGCAGGCCGCGGTCGTGCAGGTCGTCCAGCAGCGCGGAGCAGGCCTGGTCGAACGGCCACGCCTGCCGCTCCGCCAGCATCTCGAAGTTGCGGTAGTGGTTGTCCCAGCCGCCGTCGCCCGCGTCCTCTTCCGCCTCCACGTGCTGGCTCCAGTTCACCTGGACGAACGGCACGCCGCTCTCCACCAGCCGCCGCGCCAGCAGGCAGCTCTGCCCGAAGCGGGTGCGGCCGTACCGCTCCCGCAGCTTGGCCGGCTCTCGCTGCAGGTCGAAGACCCGCCGGCCTTCGGAGCTGGTCATCAGGGAGAACGCCTGGTCGTAGAACCGGCTCATCGCGCGGCTCTCCCGCTCCGCGGCGGCAGCGATCGGATTCTCCGCGGCGTCGAGCGACTGCAGCAGCCGCTGGCGGCGGTCGACCCGGCTCCCCGTCACCCCCTCCGGCGGGGCGACCTCCCCCAGGAGCACGCCTTCTTCCACGTCGTAGCGGATCCGGAACGGGTCGTAGACCGCGCCGAGGATCCCGCCGCCCTCCCCCTGGATGTAGCGGTGGCCCTGCTGCATGCGGTCGCCGATCATCACGTAGGTCGAGAGCGGGGGCGTGAAGCCGCGGACCCGGCTGACGATGGAGCCGACGTGCGGGTGCACCTGCCCCGAGGCCGGATTCCGCCCGGTCATGCCAATGGTGCCGGCGAGGCCGTGGTCGTTCGTTTCGTGGTGGAGCGTCCGCACCAGGGCGTAGCGGTGGGCCTGCTTCGCCAGCCTGGGAAGCAGCTCCGTCACCTGGATGCCAGGGACGTTGGTTCCGATCGCCCGGTACGGGCCGCGGTACTCGGACGGCGCCTCCGGCTTCGGATCGAGCGTGTCGAGGTGCGGCGGCCCGCCCCAGAGCCACAGCACGATCACCGCGCGGGAGCCCTCCGCGGCGGCCGCCAGGGCGGCCTGCTGGGGGAGCGACCAGCCGAGCGCGCCGAGCATGCCGGCCTGGACCAGCCCGCGGCGAGTGAGTCCCGCGCAGTTGCGCCCGCTTGTCTCCCCCACCAGCAGCATCCGCCGCTCCTCAAAGCACCGGCCCCGTCCCATCATGGGACGCGCCCCGCGGCCGGGGGTTGCGCTCGTTTCCCGGGTCCCGCCGCCCGGGTCGGAGGCGATCCAGTGGCATTTCGGCCCTAATTCGATGGAAAGCGGTAGTCCTACCTCTGGACGAGGGGGGGACCTGCCAATAATGCGTGAAACCGCGCCATCGAGAGCCGCGCGCGTGCCGCCGGGCTATGCCCCGGGGCCGTGCCGCCGACCCCACTCGAGTTGAGGAATCCCGTGAGCCTGACCCTGGAGCTGAGCCAGCCGCCGACCGCCGCGGCGCCCACGCGAGCCACCTACGGATTGATCCGGCCGGTGATTCTCGCGGGGATCGCCAACGCCCTCCTCTTCTTCGCCATCGACCGCACGCAGGTCTGGAGCCTGGTCGCCGCGGGCCTCGCGATGGTGCTGGTGGGGGTGGTGCTGGTTCGTCAGCTCAACCTCATCCTTTCGCTGGAGCACCAGGTCTCCAGCCGGATGGAGCAGCTCTCCGCGGTGAGTGAGGTCGTCTCCGCCCTCAACTCGTCGCCCAACGTCGGCAGCACGCTGGGGCTGGCGATCGATCGCCTCACCACGGCGCTGCGCGCGGAGCGGGGCGTAGTGTGGCTGGCGGCGGTCGACGGCACCGGCTACCGGGCCGTGGAGGATCTGGGTGAGGGAGTCCTGCCTCCCACGGAAGAGCTGCTGGAGCTGATCGTCTCCCGCGAGTCGCCGCCGGAGGAGCGACTGCTGCGGCTTGCCCCCCGCGCGGGCGTCCACTGCCTGGTGGCGAAGATGGGCCGGCCGGACGAGGCACTCGGCTTCCTCGCGCTGCAGCGGGCGGAGGAGCCGTTCTCCGAGATGGAAGCGGCGCTGCTGGCGGCCGTGGCGAGCGATATCGGCGCCGGGCTCCGCAGCGTGCGGATGCTGAGCGAGGCGCGGCGGTTGGCGGACCGCGACCCGGTCACCGGCGTACTCAACCACCGCAGCGGTTACCAGCGGCTCTATTCGGAGGCGGAGAAGGCCCGCGCCACCTCCACCTCGCTTGCGGTCCTGATGATGGACCTCGACAACTTCAAGCTGTTCAACGACACCTACGGGCACCCCGCCGGCGACGAGGTGCTGAAGCGCGTGGCGAGCGTGCTCCAGCGCACCTGCCGCCAGACCGACGTGGTGGTGCGCTACGGCGGCGACGAGTTCATGGTGATCCTGCCGGAGACCGACGTCCGCCAGGCGGTGCGCTGCGCGGAGCGGATTCAGGCCAACCTGGCCCGGGAGCGTTTCCGCTGCCAGGACTCCTCTTCC
Organism: Armatimonadota bacterium; assembly: GCA_046292385.1. Lineage (GTDB taxonomy): Bacteria > Armatimonadota > SYMT01 > SYMT01 > SYMT01 > JBKBRF01. The sequence goes on from JBKBRF010000029.1 coordinate 85,701, forward strand.
CTGCCGATTGGCTTCAGCTACGGCATCGGCGTCTATCCGACCGACGCCACCGAAGTGATGGAGCTGGTCTCCGTCGCCGACACCAACCTCTACCAGTCGAAGTCCGAGGGCGGCAACGTCATCACCTCCCGCGGCAACACCCGCTCGGACAGCAGCCTGATCTACGTGAAGGGCTACGACCTCTTCCGGGCGATGGTCGCCGCCATCGACAACAAAGACGGCTACACGCGCAAACACAGCGAAGAGGTGACGGAGTACTCGCTGCAGATCGCGAAAGCGGCCGGCATGGACGAGGCGATGCTGCAGACGATCCAGCTCGCCGGCATCCTGCACGACGTGGGCAAGATCGGCATCCCGGACGCGATCCTGCGGAAGCCGGGCAACCTCACCGACGACGAATACCGGATCATGCAGCAACATCCGGAGTTCGGCGCGCTGATTGTCGGAGCCATGCCCGGCATGGAAGAGGTGGTCCTCGGCGTCCGCTACCACCACGAGCGGTTCGACGGCGGCGGCTACCCGGACGGACTCCGCGGCGACGAGATCCCGCAGATCGGCCGCATCATGGCGATCGCCGACGCCTTCTCCGCGATGACCACCACCCGCCCCTACCGCAAGGGACTCACGGAGCGGCAGGCGCTGGCGGAGATCAAGCGCGGCCTCGGCACCCAGTTCGATCCGGAGCTCGGCGCCACGTTCATCCGCCTGCGCGAGGAGCGCCTGGCACAAGCCGCCGCCGCCCGCCGCCCGCGCAAGCCCCGCGCCAAGCCCGCCCCCGCGGCGGAGCTGGCCCCCGCCGAGAGCTAGGCCCCAGCGGCAGTTATCAGGTTTCAGGTTGGCAAGTTACAGGTTGGGCAGACCATGAGGGCGGAATGCCCGCCTGCAGCCTGCGACTGAAGTCGAGGCTACAGAAAGCGGAGCCCGGCCAGGCCGGGCTTCGGACTCCTCCCGAAGAGCCGGCTAGGCTCACGTTTCCCCCTCCAGAGTTTGGCAAGCGGACACGCGGCTGGCTGCCCTCATTTGGTACGGGCTGCTAACCTGCAACCTGCTAACCTGCAACTTGCCAGCTGATCGTCGGCCGGCTGATAGAACTCTCCCGTGACCCAGCTGCGGCACCCTCGCCGCGGCGGACCCCTGGAGAGCAGCCGTGGCGAACCCATCCGACTGGCGCGCGCGCTTCCGAGAGCTGTTGCCGGCCCTCGGCCACCGCAACTGGATCCTGATCGCCGACTCCGCCTACCCGGCGCAGGTAGGTGCCGTGGAAGTGCTCCCCACCGGCGAGGAGCACGAGGCGCTGGTGCGGGAGGTAGTGCGGGAAGTGAGTGGGGCGCCCCACCTGCGGCCCGTCGTGTGGTACGACGCGGAGCTCGACACCCTTCCGGAGGAGCTCGCCCCGGGCCGCGACTCCGCCCACGCCCTCATTACCCGCGACCTCGCCCACCTCTCCCCCAGCCCGGTGCTCCACGCGGAGCTGATCGAGCGGCTCGGCAAGGCGGCGCAATCGTTCACGGTCCTCATCCTCAAGAGCACCGGCACCGTGCCGTACAGCAGCGTCTTCCTGGAGCTCGACTGCGGCTACTGGGGCCCCGAAGCAGAGGCCGAGCTCCGCCGCCGCATGGATGCGGAAGAGAAGTAAGTCGCCGACAGACGCTGACGCGGCAGCGCCATCGTAAACTCCTCCGTTCAATGGGACGCCCAAGCGGTCTGGCTTCAGGAGTGGCAGCCGGACACGTATTGCACCACCGCCGCGCGGAGGCGACGGTGCCCCACCTCGGAGCCCTACCAAGCGGTGGCGAGTGTCACTCGCTTTCAGGCGGGTGCACCGGTTCGCAGCATCGGTTCTGCCGGTGAGGACGAGCGGCCCTGCCATTCTCCATCCCAGTCATCCTGAAGGAAGTGAAGGATCTCGGCAGCCGTATGGGTCCCGGAGTACGCAGGCGGGTGACGCGGACTCTGCGGCCGGTGCTCTCCGCGCGCGAGGCCTCCCGCTCCGGCGCAAAATAGGCGAAGTAGAGCCTTCACTCCGTTCAGGGTGCCGGGGGTGAGAGATCGGGAGCAGCCGAGGGTTTCCCGCCTCTTCCAGAGCGCCGGACGGCGGCAAATCTCGCCTGCGCCGCCAGCGGCGTAACGTCACAGTCCACCGTTACGCGGTTGAACGTACCGCCGTAGCCGGTACGAATCTAAGCAGTTGCTAACGAGCGCCACGATTCCGGTTTGCGAATCCACCCGGAGGGTATCAAGTAGCTACCCGCGAATGCTGCCCGCCTTGCTATGGCAGTTGCGGCCGGAGGCGTGAGATGGCTGAGCTGGCAAATACCATCGCAGTGGGCGCCATTGGTCTGGCCGCGGTCTGGATGCTCGCCCGCGTGTCGCTCGACGCGTAAGCTACGCCGCCCGACCGGCTTCCTGTGACGTTGAGGCCGCCCGCGCGGCGGCCTCTCCCGCTACGTACCCGGTGGAGAACGCCGCCTGCAGGTTGTAGCCGCCGACCGGTCCCGCGATGTCGAGCACCTCTCCGGCCAGGTAGAGCCCCGCGCGAACGCGACTCGCCATCGTGGTGGGATCGACCTCGTCCAGGGAGACACCGCCGGCGGTCACCTCGCCTCGCTCCAGCGGGATCGCGCGGATGCGGCCCAGGTCCCAGCGCTTGAGCGTGTCGACCAGCCGGTTCCGGTTCTTGCGCGGGAGCTGGTGAAGCGGCGTGCTCGGCTCGAGGCCGGCGCGCTCCAGCGCTTCCGGCGCGAGCCGGTCCGGCAGCCACTCCTCCACCAGGGCGCGGACCGTCCGCCGCCGTCCCTCCCCATGCGCCGCGGCGAAGCGGGCCGCCAGCGCTTCCTGCGGCACGTCCGGCAGGAGGTCGACGTCGAGCGTCACGTCACCCCGCTCCATTCCGACGGCGGCGGCGCGGCTCACTCCCAGCACGGTGGGACCGGAGATGCCCTGATGGGTGAAGAGCAGGTCGCCGCGCCACCGCGCCAGCTCCTTGCCGTTCTGGCGCACGCGCAGCACGCAGTCGCGCAGCGCCACGCCGCTGTATTCCGGCCGCTTGCCGTCGTCCAGGTAGATCGGCGCCAGCGCGGCCCGCAGCGGGGCGAGCTGGTGGCCGACCTCCCGCATCCAGCGGAAGCCGTCGCCGGTGGTGCCGGTCTTCGGGTAGGTGTTGCCGCCCACGGCGACGATCACCGCGCCGGCCCGCCACTCCCTCCCGCCGCCGGCCGCGCCGGCGACCCGTCCTTCGTCCAGGAGCAGGCGCTCCACGGGGCTGCGAAACTCGATCTGCGCGCCGGCCCGGCGGACGTGGTGCTCCAGCGCGTCGACCACGTCGTCGGCCCGGCCGCTGTCCGGGAAGACGCGGCCGTCCGAGCGGGTGTGGACCGTCACCCCGCGCTCCCGCAGGAGGCGGAGGACGTCGGCGTTGGTGAAGCGGCGGAACGGCTCCCGGAGGAAGCGCGCCTCTTCGGGCGCGAAGGCGCGCCGCAGCGGCTCCATCTCCCCGCCGTGAGTGATGTTGCACTTGCCGCCGCCGGAGATGTGGATCTTCAGGCCGAGGCGGTCGTTCTTCTCCAGCAGGCGCGTCCGCGTTCCCAGCGACGCGGCCCGCCAGGCCGCCATCATTCCCGCGGCACCGCCGCCGATTACCAGTACGTCATCCATGCCGTTGGACTGTATCCGCGCTGCCACCGCGCCGTCAATCACCGGAGGCGCGGATCACGCCGCCCGCTTGCCACCGGAGGTTTCCTGCACGCCGTCCCGGCTCTCGGACGCTTCCCTCAACGTGCCGCCGATCGTCCGCGCGGCGGGGACTTCTCCCCGCCCGGCGGGCCAGCCCTCGCGCTGCTCCCGACGGTTGCCGTCGGTCTCTTCCGTCTGATCGTGGAAGAGGATCTGCTGCGTCGGGAACGGAAGGTCGATCCCGTTCTCGGCCAACGTCTGCTTGATCGCGCGCAGCACCCGGTCCCGTGTATCGAGCGCGTCGGCCCGACGCGGCGGACGGATCCACCAGCGCACGCGGACGTTGACGGTGCTGCCGGCGAGCTCGTAGATGAGTGCGTCCGGGGCTGGATCGGCCAGCACGCCCTCGACCGAACGAACCGCATCCAGTATCAGGTCGCAGGCCTGCTTGGCGTCGTCCCCGTAGCCGATCCCGACGTCGTACTCCAGCCGACGGGCATCGAACGCGGTGTTTACGGTCACCGAGTTGGTGAAGAGCTCCGCGTTCGGGATCACCACGCGGCGCCCATCATAGGTCCGGATCGTCGTCGCCCGCGTCTGGATTTGCTCCACGGTGCCCTCATAGCTTCCGAAGACGATCTGGTCATCGATCCGGAACGGCTCCGTCAGCAGGATCAGGATGCCGGCCAGGAAGTTCTGAAAGATGTCCTTGAACGCGAACCCGATCGCGATACCGGTGATCCCGAGCGCGCTGATCAGGTTGGCTGGCGTGAACGTGGGGAACACGACCGTAACCGCGACGAGCAGTCCGAGTAGCACCACGCCCCACTGCGCCAGTCTGCCCAGCACGATCCCGACGTTCCGGTGCTGCCGGCGCTGCTCCGTAACTCGCCGCACCACACCCTGGATCGCGCGCCCGGCCAGCAGAAAGAGTAGGAAGACGATGAGCCCGAGGCCGAGGCTCGGGAGCAGGGCCACGAAACCCTGCAGCATCTGCTGAACGCGCTCGTACGCCACTCCGAAATCCATCAGCACCTCCGGTACCCTGTTCCCGGACACGGATGATCTCACGCTCTGGCAGGAGATGAGTCGGGCTTGGGGTGCCGGCCGGAACCGCTTCGGAGAGCATCCGCGGTGATTTGACTGACTGTTGAGTCCCCGCCTATAATGGTGCCGTTTCGGGCCGGAACAGATCGGTTCCGGCCTTCTCGTTTTGTCGGTCCTGAATGCCTGAAAAGATCGCGCTCGTCAACCTGGGCTGCCCCAAGAACCTCGTCGATGCCGAGGTGATGCTCGGCCACCTGAAGGCCCGGGGGTATGAGCTGACCACCGACGCCGACAGCGCGGACGTGGTGGTGGTCAACACCTGCGGCTTCTTGAAGGATGCCTCGCAGGAGTCGGTCGACGCCATTCTGGAGGCGGCGGAGCGCAAGAAGGACGGGCGCCTGCGCGCGGTGGTGGCGGCCGGGTGCATGACCCAGCGCTACGGCGACGGCATTGCGGAGGCGATGCCGGAGGTCGACGGCTTCCTCGGCGTCGGGCAGGCGCATCACCTGCCGGACCTGGTGGAGCGAGTGCTCCGCGGCGAGCGCGCCTCCGTGCTCCGCGGGCCGAGTGCCGGCTTCGAGGGATACGGCCTGCGCCTCCAGGCCACGCCTTCTTACACCACCTACCTCAAAGTCTCGGAAGGCTGCGACCGCCACTGCGCGTTCTGCGTGATCCCCCAGTTCCGCGGCAAGATGCAAAGCCGCTCCGTCGACGAGATCGTCGGCGAGGCCCGCGCGCTCGCCGCCCGCGGCACGCGGGAGCTGGTGTTGATCGGGCAGGACCCCACCCGCTACGGCGCGGACGACGGCGGTCACCGCATGCCGGAGTTGCTGGAGCGCCTGCACGAGATCGAGGAGCTGCGGTGGATCCGCGTGCTCTACCTCTTCCCGGACCGGCACGTGCAGCCGATCCTGCAGGCGGTGGCGGCGCTCCCCAAGGTCTGCAAGTACGTCGACATGCCGTTCCAGCACGTCTCCCCCACCGTGCTGCGCCGGATGAACCGGCCGGGCGGAGCGCAGGAGTACCTTCGGCTGCTGGAGAACCTACGGGAAGCTTGCCCGGATGTCTCCGTTCGCTCCACCTTCATTGTGGGCTTCCCTGGAGAGACCGCGGCGGACTTCCGTGAGCTGAAGGCGTTCGTCCGCAGCGCGGAGCTCGACTGGATCGGGGCGTTCCGCTACTCCCCGGAGGAGGGCTCTCCCGCGGCGGCGATGGCCGGGCAGGTGGACCGGCGCACCAGCCGGAGACGTTATGAGCGCCTGATGGCGCTGCAGCAGGAGATCGGCGGACGGCGCCAGCAGCGCTGGCTCCATCGGGACGTGGACGTGCTGGTGGAGCAGGTAGAGGGCGCGCGGGCCGCGGGTCGAACGCAGGGACAGGCGCCGGAGATTGACGGGGAGACCCACCTCGATCTCTCGGATCTGCCGGATGTGCGCCCGGGAGACTTCGTCCGGGCAGTGGTAACGGAGGCGGGTCCGTACGACCTGCACGCGCGTGCCGTAGAGCGCCTGCACCGGTCCCCCCGGCCCCACCCCGGCTTGATACAGATCGCCCTCTAGGGCGAGCGTGGCTGGAGGCTACGTTAAAGAACAATGACGGTGTTAGCGACTGCTCACCCTGAACTGAGTCCGGAAGAGCGCCGGCGTAGCCGCGCCCTGGATATTCTCAAGACGCACGCGCTGGAAACGATCCTCGAATCGGACGAGCCCCTCCGCACCGTGGACCTCGCGCGGATGGTGGCGGATCGCCTCCAGCTGGATCTCAACGAAGAGGAGCTCGGCGGGCTCGCCGCAGTCGTCCGGCTGGTGCTGGACAGCGACCCGATGTTCTCCCAGGCGAACCGCCAGTGGGATCTCGCGCTGCGCATGGGCCGCGCCGAAGGCGACCGCCGCAAGCCGGTGGAGCGCGCGGTGGAGGACTTCATCGATCTTCTCGGCCATCCGGCGCTGCCGCAGCCGGTCTCCGTGCTCGTCGCCGCCGTCTACGGACGCACGCCGGACTACTACGAGCGGATGATCGAGCGGATTGCCGGCAAGCAGGAGTTCGTCCGGCTGGGCCAGGAGCTGGCGATCAGCCGGTGGAACATCGAGATCACTTCCGATGAGCCGGAGGACGTGGAAGAGGACAACTTCTCCGACACGAGCCTGCTCGACGCCGCGCGCTCTCTGGCCGACGGTGTCTCCGCCGGCTCGGCGGCCGACTACGCCGCCGCCCTCGTGAAGAAGGCCGGCGAGCCGCTCGACAACCGCGTGCTGCAGTATCTCGCCTGGCGCGAGTTCCCGGACCTGGAGCCGGCGGAGCTCTTCGCGGAGCTGTACGGCCGCTCCGACGTGGTGCTGGAGCGCGGCCCGGCGTGGACCACTCGCGACGATCACCAGGCCGTGATCCGCTCGATCACCAGCCTGACCGGCGATCCGGAAGCCACCGCGGACCTGGTGGCAACCACCGCCGAGGACCTGACGGAAGAGACGACCGGCATTCTCGCCGCCACGACCGTCCGCGTCTCCGACGACGACCTGAACCAGGTGGAAGAGCACCTGCAGGAGGCGGTCGACCGCACCTTCACGGTGACCGAGCTCTGCCAGCAGGTGCTGGAGGCGTTCCCCGGCAGCCGCACCTACGCCGGCGTCCACGAGTCGCTCCTCAACCGCATGCGGGAAGATGGGCGGTTCCTGTGGGTCGGCTGGGAGCGGTTCCGCCTCGCCGGCTCGGTACCGCCGGAGTTCCAGGCGCTGCCGGAAGGGCTGGCGTTCGACGACCGGGAGTACCTGGACGAGAACGGCGAGCCGGCGGACCGCATCCTCCCCGCGGACGAGTGGAAGGGCGGGCTGGACGAGCAGGTGCAGCACTACCTGGTGCAGGACGTGGGCGACGACGTCACCGCCCCCGGGACCCCGGACCGGCTGGTCTCCAGCCCTCCGCTGCACCACTACGTGGCCGGCACTCGCTACCTGCGCAACTCGGACCGCGGCTTCTTCCCCAACCAGCCGGACCTGGTGCTGGCGACGCTGCGCACGGGCGAGTCCCGCTTCGACGTGTGGGTGAACAACCGCTTGGGGCTGATCTTCGGCCTGAAGGAGTGGTACGACGCCAACCTGCCGTGGGTCGGCGGCTCCTTCGTGATCGTCCCGTCGGAGCAGTCCGGCGAGTACGAGCTGAGCTACAACGGCGAGACCGAGCCGCTGATGGACATCCCGCTGGAGCGGCTCCAGCAGCTCCTCGCGCTCCGCGCCGAGGCGCAGTCCGAAAACCTGCCCTGGACGGAGCTGGTGACTCGCCTGCTGAAGGACCATCCGGAAGGCGTGCACTTCGTAACGCTCTTCACCGAGCTGAACGTGGTGCGCCGCGCCCGCCGGGGCCTGCTCGCCGGCATCCTCAGCTCGCAGCGCTTCTTCTCCACCACCGGAGAAGGTCTCTGGATCTACGACGAGAAGCGGGCCCAGAAGACCAAGGGCAAGAAGAAGGCCGGACCTCGCCGCCCCGCGCGCGAGATGTACGATGAGGAAGAGGACGAGTTCGAGTACGAATAAGTCCCTGTGCTGCGTATCGCGTATTGCGTAGCGGAGGGCTCTCGCCGCTTCACACTGCGTCGTGGGGGGGGGGGGGGGGGGGGGGGGGGGGGGGTGGGAAGAGGGGGGGGGGGGGGAGGGGAGGGGAGGGGGGGGGGTA
>JBKBRF010000030.1:0-76062 GCA_046292385.1 Armatimonadota bacterium
CGGCTGCCGAGATCCTTCACTCCGTTCAGGATGACTGGGGTGGAGGACGGTAGGGCCGCTCTTCCTCACCGGCAGAACCTACGCTGCGCTCCGTGCGCCCCAACCTTACAGCGTGCGACACAAGCCACCGCACTCCACAGACTGCACCGAGGCAGTCTCCCTTTCGACGAGAGGGAATCTCATCCGGGCTAGCCTGTGGAGTGCGAATGCTTGCTTTCGCGCCCCGCGCCAGCGGGGCCCCGGAGAAGCTTCCCGATTTCGCCAACAGTATCCGCGCGCGGCCCTTCAATCGGAGTGAAGTCGCCCGCGGGTGGTGACGCCTTCAGTGCCGTCCGCTTCCCGGAAACAGGCGCGTCCACGCCAGGGAGGCCGCGCGAGCGCGTCACTCCGCAAGGGTTCGGGGGGGGCGTTCTGGAGTTGGCGAAGGGCGTGGCGGGTATCGGGGAGCACCGACACCCGCCACCTCTTCTAGCGCATGGCGATGGGGCGGAGGGCGAAGCCCGCGGTGGCGCCCTTGATCTTGTTCACGGAGCAGACGTACGCGAACTCGTAGGCGCGGTCCTTCGCCAGCTCTTCCAGGTTGTGGAACTCAGCGATGTGGACCCCCTGCCGCACTAGCAGGTAGTCGTGCACCGGGTTGAAGCTGTTGCTCCCTTCCGGCACCGGCGCCACTTCCAGGCCACTGGTGTCGGAGCCGACCAGCACGGCGCCCTTCTGCTCCACCAGCCACTTCGCGGCGTCGAGATCGATCCCGGCGGTGTCGTGCTCGCGCAGTTTGGCGTGGTCGGCCCCGGTCTCGCCCCAGTAGCGGGCGGTGCCGGTGCGGATGAAGACGGCATCGCCGGGGCGGATCTCGGTCTTCTGCGCCCGCAGCGCGTCCTGCAGGATCTTCGGCGTGATCCGGAAGCCGGCGGGGAGGGCGTCGACCTTCTGCAGGCCGGCAACGTCGATCATGACGCCGCGGCAAACGATCGGGGGAATCGTCTCCGCGCCGCACTTGCGGATGCCCCAGTTGCCCCCCCAGTCGGCTTCTTTGAAGCCGTTGTACCAGTGGTTGTCCCGGCCCTGGGTGATGTGGCCCAGGCTGTCGATCTGGGTGGCCACGTTGTCGCTCATGAAAAGCGCGCAGCTATGCCAGGCGGTGCCGAGACTGTTGCCCTCGCCCTGGGTGAACGGCAGGTCCTTCTGGCGCTTCACGCCCTCCGGACCGCGAAACGTCATGATCTCGCCGGGAGCGTGCCCCGGCCACTTGAAAGAGGTGCGGTCGTACGTAAGACCCATGTCGTAGACCTTGCCCTGCCGCACCAGGCTCATCGCCTCGCGCACGTCGGCCGGTCCCAGCGTGTTGAGCGCCCCGACCTCGTCGTTCGGTCCCCAGACCCAGCCATAGCCCTTGCCCTGGGTCCAGCCCTTCCGCGCCGTGGAGCGCTGCGCGTAGAGGTAGCCGGAGCCCCAGAGGAGCATCCCCGCGGCGAGGACGATGGCAGCCGATTTGATCTTCATAATCCCTCCCGAAGCCGCCCCGGCGTGAGACGGCCCGATGAATTCCACACCAGAGCGCAAACGAAAAGGGTAATGGCGCCGAACTGTCCAAAGTCTTAGCGTCCGGGCAAGCGCTTGCCTGCCCGTTCACGCTCCGAGCGATGCCATGGCGAAAATACTTCTGGCCGACGACCATCCCGATATCGTGCGCCTTCTCCAGATGTCTCTTCGAGACGAAGGCCATTCGATCCTGTGCGCGTACGACGGAGCCCAGGCGTGGGAGCTGGCGCAGCAGGAGCGGCCGGACGTGGTGATCCTCGACGTGGTGATGCCGAACCTGGACGGCTACCGGGTGCTGAACCGGATCAAGTCCGACCCGGAGCTGCGGAACACCGTTGTCGTGATGCTCTCCGTGCGGGACCAGCCGGAGGAAATCACCCTGGGTCTCGACATCGGCGCCGACTTCTACCTCTCCAAGCCGTTCAGTCCCAAGGACGTGAGCGCGCTGCTGCGCCGCATCATCGGGGGGCAGACGGCGGAGACGGTCTAATCCCGACGAGGCGGAGCGGCCCCGTTTCCCGGAGGTGTTCCACCGGGTAAGCGCACTCCGAGGAGGGCGCATGCCACGCGCGAGATCGGTCCGCATTCAGAAGTCGCCTCGTCTCCGGCACGTGAAGGGCGAGCCTCCCGGAACGAAGCTGGGGGAGCCGCCCACCGTGAGAAGCATCTATCCGGACCTCCGGAAGGCGGTGCTGCTCGCTGCCGGCCTCTTCATCCTCTTCCGGCTGGCGGGGCTGCTCACCACGCTGCTGCTCTTCTTCCTGCTGGCATTCATTCTTGCGGCGGTCCTGAACCCGGTGGCGAACTACCTGGAGCGCTGGCGAGTCCCGCGTGCGCTCAGCGCAGCGGCTTCGGTCCTGCTGCTCCTGGGAGCCGTGGGCGGACTGCTCTGGCTGGCGCTGCCACCGCTGATCGGACAGGCCAGCGACTTCATCAACCAGGTCGACCTGGAGCGGTTCCAGGTTAGCGGCTGGTATGAGAGCCTGCTGGCCCAGTATCCTCGGCTCCGGCAGATGCTGCCCGCCCCGGAGGAGCTGTCACAGTCGCTTATGCCGAACCTGCGGAGCGCGGTCGGCCACGTGGGCACCGTCGCGATGACCCTCGGCTCCGGCATGCTCTCGTTCTTCGTGCTGGTGGTGATGGTGATCTACTCCGTCAGCCGTCCCGCGCCGCTCCTCGGCGGGCTACTCGCGGCGGTGCCGGAGCGATACCGGATTCGGACCGACCGCGCCGTGCGCCGTGGAATGGAGCAAGTGAAGAACTGGGTGGTCGGCGCCGCCATCAGCGGGTTGATCGTGGGGCTCATTACCGGCGTCGGGCTCTATCTCCTCGGCGTGCCCTACGCGCTGCTGTTCGGCATCCTGGCGGCCTTCGGGGAGCTGATCCCGTATATCGGGCCGTTCCTCGCCGCAGTGCCGCCGTTACTGGTGGCGCTCATCCAGGATCCCACGCTCGCCGTGTGGGTGGCGCTGCTCTTCCTGGTAATCCAGCAGCTCGAGGGCAACGTGGTGACGCCCCTGGTGATGGGCCGCGTGATGGAGCTGCACCCGGTGTCGCTCATCGCGATCATCCTGGTGATGCACGCGCTCTTCGGAATCATGGGAGCGATCCTGGCGGTGCCCACCGCGGCGCTCATCAAGGTGGTCTGGGAGGAGTTCTACCTGAAGCCGACCCGCACCGATCCGGAGTTGATGAAAGAGGAAGGACGCCGCATCCGCGACGAGCGTCCGCCGATCCTGAACCGGCCCCGGCGCCGCGCGGACGTCGGCTGATTCCGGGGCAACTGAGAGAAGGGTTGCACTTCCCGGCTTACCTGGCTTACGATTGGGGCTCCTCCCAACGAGGAGGGGAAGGAGCCCCACCATGCCACAGCCCCAACCTGCCGCCGATCTCGAGCGCTTCGCCGCCGATTTCGATTCCGAAAACCCGTTTGCGTTCCGGGAGAGCCTGCTCTTCTGCGCGTACGTCGGCAGCCAGGCGCACGGCACCTGGATCCCGCCCGAGGAAGAGATGGGCACGGACGACATCGACCTGATGGCGGTGGTGCTGCCGCCGCCGCGGAGCGTCATCGGCCTGCGCGAGTGGGAGCACTGGTGTCCCAAGAAAGGCGACTGGGACTACGTGGCGTACGCCTTCCCCAAGTACTTCCGGCTGCTCTTGAAGGCGAATCCGAACGTGCTCGCCCTGCTCTGGGAGCGGGACGAAGAGGTCCTCTACTGCCACCCGCTCTTCGCCCGGCTGCGGGAGCAGCGGGAGCTCTTCTCCAGCCGCCGCGCCGCCGCGACGATCACCGGCTACGCGCAGTCGCAGATCGCCGGGCTCCACAAGATGAAGAAGGCCGGCTACATGGGTGAGCGCCGCGCGGAGCTGCGAGAGCGGTTCGGGTACGACGTCAAGATGGCGTCCCATGCGCTGCGCCTGCTCCAGATGGGCTGCGAGTTCCTGGAAACGGGACAGCTCCGCATCTACCGCACCGACGACGCCTGGATCTACAAGGAAGTGAAGCAGGGGAAGTGGCCGCTGGAGCGAGTGGAGCAGCGCGCGACCGAGCTGCTCGCCGACCTGGAGCGCCGCACCGCCACCAGCCCCCTGCCCGAGCATCCAGACCTGGAAGCCTGCGAGCGGCTGCTGGTCGGCACCGTGCTGGACTTCTGGCGCGAGAAGGGCTGGCTTGAGGCGGCGACCCCCGGCGCCTGAGCCTGCCGCGTGTGCAGTGGGCCGACCCGGTTCGGAGGATGCGGCGCTCCGGCGCGGCCTCCCGGAGTGTGGGACGAACCGTCCGACGCAGCATGTGGAGTGCGGAAGCTTGCTTCCGCTTTGAGGAGCCTCCCGCCCACGGTAGGTTCTCGCGAGCGAAAGCAAGCTTCCGCAGGTGGCGGCGGCCGGAAGCCGAGAACGGCGGCGAAAGCGGTAGCAAGCTACCGCACTCCAAAAACTGGACCGGCAGGCCACGAGCGTTGTCGGCGGCAACTCCCGCCATGCAAGAAAGCCGAACCCTCCGCAGACGAAGGGTTCGGCTTTAGCCTTTTACCTTTTGACTTCAGCCTTCGCTAGGCCAGGATCTCGTTGACGATCTTCCCTTCCACGTCGGTGAGGCGGAAGTCGCGGCCCTGGTAGCGGTAGGTCAGCTTCTCGTGGTCGATGCCGAGCAGGTGGAGCAGGGTGGCGTTCAGGTCGTGGACGTGAATGCCGCCGTTGACGACGTTGTAGCCGAAGTCGTCGGTCTCACCGTAGGAGATGCCCGGCTTGATGCCGCCGCCGGCCAGCCACATGCTGTAGCAGCGGCCGTGGTGATCGCGGCCGTAGTTGTCGTCGGTGAGCGTGCCCTGGCTGTAGACGGTGCGGCCGAACTCGCCGCCCCAGAGGATCAGCGTCTCGTCCAGCATCCCGCGCTGCTTCAGGTCCTTCACCAGCGCGGCCGACGGCTGGTCGGTGTCCTCGCACTGCAGGCGCAGCTCGTTGGGCAGGTTGCCGTGCTGGTCCCAGCCGCGGTGGTAGAGCTGCACGAAGCGGACGCCCCGCTCCATCAGCCGCCGCGCCAGGAGGCAGTTGGCGGCGTACGTGCCCGGCTTGCGCGACTCCGGCCCGTAGAGCTCGAAGGTGGAGTCCGGCTCCTTGGAGAGATCCATCAGGTCCGGCACGGAGGCCTGCATCCGGTAGGCGAGCTCGTACTGGGCGATGCGGGTGGCGACCTCCGGATCGCCGAACTCCTTCGCCGTCATCTGGTTCAGCTTGCCGATGCTGTCGAGCAGGCGGCGGCGGCTGTCCCGGCTGATCCCGGGCGGGTCGGAGAGGTAGAGCACCGGGTCGCCGGTGGAGCGGAGCTTCACCCCCTGGTGGATGGAGGGGAGGAAGCCGCTGCCCCAGAGCCGTCCGAACAGCGGCTGGTCGGGACCCTTCTTCGCCGGGAGGGAGATCAGCACGATGTACGCGGGCAGGTTCTGGTTCTCGCTGCCGAGGCCGTAGGAGAGCCAGGCGCCGAGGCTGGGGCGGCCGGGCTGCTGCGAGCCGGTCTGGATAAAGGTGATCGCCGGGTCGTGGTTGATCGCCTCCGTGTGCATCGCCTTCAGCACGCAGATGTCGTCCGCCACGGTCGCCGTGTGCTTCAGCAGCTCGCTGAACCAGGTGCCGTTCTTTCCGTGCTGGGCGAACTTGAAGATCGACGGCGCCACCGGCAGCGTCTTCTGGCCCGAGGTCATCCCGGTGATCCGCTGGCCCATGCGGATCGAGGCGGGCAGGTCCACCCCCTTGTGCTTCTGGAGCTCCGGCTTCCAGTCGAACAGGTCGAGGTGGGTCGGCCCGCCGGACTGGTGCATGTAGATGACGCGCTTCGCCTTCGGCGGCACGTGCAGCGCCTTGAGCGAGCCGTAGAGGCCGTTGCCCCCGGGCGCGGGGGCGGCGGCCGCCCGGTCCTGGTTCAGCAGCGTGGCGAGGGCGGCGACCCCGATCCCGGTGGCGCCGCGGCCGAACAACTGACGGCGAGTCAACAACAGCTCGCGCTCTCTAATCGGATCCATCTGGAACAACTCCTCAGGCCGGCGTCGCTGCCGGATCGTCAGTTCTTCGTGATCGTCTCGTCCAGGTTCAGCAGCACGCTCGCGATGGAGGTCCACGCCGCCAGCTCCGCCGGGTCCAGCTTCTTGTTCCGATCCGACTCGCCCACGCTCAGCAGCTTTTCCGCTTCCTTGGGGTTCTTCCGGAACTCCGCGAGCTGCTGCTCGTAGGTGTCGAGCAGCACGCGCAGCTCTTCGTTGCGCGGCTGCCGCGCCAGCGCCAGCCGGAAGGCGTAGCGGATGCGGTCCCGCGGCATGGCGGCCACTTCCGTCATCAGCCGCTCCGCCAGCTTGCGGGACGCCTCCACGTAGGTGGGATCGTTCATCAGGACCAGCGCCTGGAGCGGCGTGTTGGTCACGGAACGGGCTACCACGCAGAACTCGCGCTCCGGCGCGTCGAACGTCTGCAGCGCGGGTGGTGGACTGGTCCGCTTCCAGAAGGTGTAGAGGCTGCGGCGGTAGAGCGCGTCGCCCTTGTCCTGCTGGTAGGTCTGCGCGGTGAAGTCGCCGCCGAACGCGATCTCTTCCCAGAGGCCCTTCGGCTGGTACGGCTTCACGGAGGGGCCGCCCAGCTTCTCCACCAGGGTCCCGGCCACGAAGAGCGCCTGGTCGCGGATCATCTCCGCGGAGAAGCGGTAGCGCGGCCCACGGGCCAGGAGCCGGTTCTCCGGATCCCGCTCCAGCAGCTCCGGCGTGGCGGCCGACTGCTGCCGGTACGCGGCGGAGGTGACGATCAGCTTCTGCATCGCCTTCACGTCCCAGCCGGTGCGGACGAACTCGGTCGCCAGCCAGTCGAGCAGCTCCGGATGGGTGGGCGGCTCAGCCTGCAGGCCGAAGTTCTCCGGCGTGCGGACCAGTCCGCCGCCGAAATACTTCTGCCAGTAGCGGTTGACCGCCACGCGAGCCGTGAGCGGATGGTCCGGCTGCACCAGCCACTTCGCCAGGGTGAGGCGATTCGGCGTGCCGTCCGGCAGGGGAGGCAGCACGGCGGGCGTGCCGGGCTCCACCTTTTCGCCCTTCTTGTCGTACTCGCCTCGCAGCAGCAGGTGCGTCTCGCGCGGCTTCTCCATCTCTTCCATCACCATCGTGGTGGGGATGGAGGCGTCGAGATCCGTGCGGGCCTTCCGCTCGGCGGCGAGCTCCGCCGCGAGCGGAGCGTAGGTCGGATCGGCGTGCCGGAGGTAGCGCTCGCGGAGGAGCGTCTTCTGCTCCGCGCTGCGCTTCGCCGGCTCCACCGCCAGGGCCCCCAGCGCGCCCTCGCCGGAGACGAGCGAGGCGACTTCCGCGGCGGTCAGCTCCCGGCCGTAGACCCGCAGCTCGTCGATGGCGCCGGTGAACGGCGCACCCGGGTTGCGACGGCCCACGTGGGTGGGCGTGGCGGTCCGGATCGACTCGGTCAGCGTGTCGTGAGTGACTTCCAGCTCCGCCGGCTTGCCGTTCAGGTAGACCTTCACCCCGGCGCCCTTGCTGGAACCGTCGTAGGTCACGAAGACGTGGGTCCACTTGTTCACTTCGACCCCGCCCTTCGTGTTCACCCGAATGGCGTTGCCGGGGAACGAGCTCAGGATGTGGACGAAAGCCCTGCCGTCGTTCAGGTAGAGGTCCCACCCGCGGAACGCGGCGGCGTCGTTCATGCGGGAGACGACCGTCATCGCCTGGTTGCCCGCCGGCTTCACCCAGGCGCCGTAGGAGAACTTGTCGGTCCGCTCGAAGTCGAAGGCGCCGCCGAGGTCGAGGTAGCTCTGCCCGTCGAGCTGGAGTGCGGAGCGGAGCTGACCTTCGCTGCGGCCCGGAGTGCCGTGCGCCGCTACTACCGGGTGGGCATCCATGCCGTCCGCCGGCGCGGTGCCGCTCGCTTCATCGAAGGCGTAGTGGGCGAGAAGCCCCTGGTAGAACTCCGGACCGCCGGCGATCACCGCGGTCGCCCCCTTCTCCCAGGCAGGGAGGGCGGCGTCAGCGGCGGCGAGGCGCTCCTGCACCTGCTTGTCGAGCCCCGCGATGCGGCGGTCGTGCTCCGCCAGGCGCGCCGTCTGCTCCGGCGTCGGCACCTTGATGAACGGCTTCGCATTGCCGCGGAAGCCGTCCAGCCCCTCTTCCTTGATCGTGTTGAAGAAGGCGTAGAGCTGGTAGAACTCCTTCTGCGAGATCGGGTCGTACTTGTGATCGTGGCACTGCGCGCACTTGGTGGTGAGCGCCATGAAGACGGTCGAGGTGGTGTCGACCCGGTTGATCACGTACTCCGTTTGGTACTCTTCCGGAATCGCGCCGCCCTCGAAGTTGATCGGGTGGTTCCGGTTGAAGCCGGTCGCGACCTTCTGGTCCAGCGTCGGGTTCGGCAGCAGGTCGCCCGCAAGCTGCTCCACCACGAACTGGTCGTACGGCATGTTGCTGTTGTAGGCGCGGAGCACCCAGTCCCGCCACGGCCACATGTCGCGGTGGCTGTCGATGTGGTAGCCGTGCGTGTCGGCGTAGCGGGAGAGGTCGAGCCAGTCCTGCGCCATCCGCTCCCCGTAGCGGGGGGAGGCGAGGAGCCGGTCGACCAGCTTCTCATAGGCGTCCGGCGAGGGATCGCCGACGAACGCCTCCACCTCATGCACGGTGGGCGGAAGGCCGGTCAGGTCGAACGAGAGGCGGCGGATCAGCGTGCGGCGGTCGGCCTCCGGAGAGGGCTTCAGGCCTTCCCGCTCCAGGCGAGCGAGGACGAAGCGGTCGATCGGGTTGCGCGGCCACTTCGTGTTCTTCACCGCCGGCAGCTCCGGCCGCGTCGGGGAGACGAATGCCCAGTGCTTCTCGTACTGCGCGCCCTGCTCGATCCAGCGCCGCAGGATCTCGACCTGCTCCGGCTTGAGCGTCTTCTTGGTGGCGGCGGGCGGCATCACGCGGGCGTCGGTGGCGACGACCCGCTTCAGCAGCTCGCTCTCCTCCGGCTTGCCGGGGACCACCGCCTTCTTGCCGGAAGCAGCGGGACTGATGGCGCCCTCGAAGGTGTCGAGGCGCAGCTTCGCCAGGCGGGTCTTGCTGTCGAACCCGTGGCAGGTGTAGCAGTTCTCCGCCAGGATCGGCTTGACGTCGCGGTCGAACTCGACCTTCTGCGCCGCCTCGCCGCGCATCGCGGCGGCGGAGACGGAGCCGCCGATCGCCAGGGTGAGGCCCGCAAGGACGAGCAGGGGGTTTTTCAGGTGGACGCTCGCACGCATGATTTCAGTCTAAACTCCGTCTTGCTCCCCGGCAAGCCGTGCAACACTCTCTCTACGTTCGGAGGCTCGGCAGTACGTTCCGAGCAGCGGGGGCCGGCTCCGGCCTGCTGTACGACACCGCAGCCGGCCGGTCTCCTCCGCTTTCGGGCGTTCCGCGCCGAATGACGCGTGCTGTAACCCGATAGGGGCGCGCGCTGGCGGCGGCAGGCGGCCGGGTCTACCCCGCCGCCTCTCTAACGCGAGAGGAGGGCGCGGAGGGCGCTGATCGGGGCGGCGCCGCCGGTGTCGCCCTCTTCCGAGGCGACCGGCGCGGAGACACCGACCACGCGGCCGCTGGAGAGCAGGTAGACCGGCCCGCCGACCATCTCCGCCTGCACCACGCGATCCAGCTCCAGCTCCGGGCGGCCAGCCGCGTCGGTCCGCCGCTGTCGCAGGGCAACCAGGCGGGTGGGGGCAGCGAGGGGAACGGCCGGCCGCCCCGGCGCGGGCCCGGCGCCGGCAGCGAACCCGAGCACGCCGAGCGGCTCGCTCTCTCGCAGGGCGTCCGAATCCCCGAGCGGCACCGGAGGCGGCAGCCCGGCGCCGCAGTAGAGCAGCGCCACGTCCCGGACCGTATCGGCGCGGCCGATCTCCGCGGTCACGCGGCGGCCGCGAGGGATGATCACGGTGAGGCGCGTCGCGCCTTCGACCACCCGGGCGGCGGTAGCCACGTGACTCGGACCGATGACGAACCCCGAGCCCTCGCGGGTGCCGTCCGGCGTCACCGCCAGCACGCGCACCACCGACTGCCCGAGCTGCCGCGACCAGCGCGCTGCCTGCGCGGGGGAGGTGTCCACAGCCGGGGCCGGGCCTCGCTCCGGCTCCGTCGAGTGGATCGGCTCTCGGGTCGTCACTCCCGGGGCGGGCTCGCCGGCGTGGTCCGCGCCCGGGCTTGCAGGCGTTTCCGGACCCAGGGCGGCCTGCTCGCCGCCCCTGGGCGCGGCGCCGTCCGGTGCGGAAGAAGGGTCGTCGGGCTCGCTGGGGGGCGGAACCGGGAGCCCGAACTCGCGCTGGCGAGGCCCCCGGTCTCGATCTCGGGGAGACGGAGCCGGTCGCGCGAACTGCTCCAGGTCGGGATCCGCGCCGGCGGTCGCGGGCGCGGGGGCGGGGGGCGGCTCCTCGTCACCGCGCAGCGTGCCGATGATGGCCCCCGCGGCGAGGAGCAGCATCGCACCCGCGACCAGGGTGATCGCGCTCGGCCCGCCGCTCCGTGGGGTCCGATCTGCCCGCGCCTGTCTTTGCTCTCCTCGCGCCACCTTCAACTCCGTCGAGAATCCATGTGAGCCGTTCCGCGCCCGCGCATGCGTTTCCTTGTGGGGGAGGCCGCGGCCGGGCGGCACGGGTGAGGGTGTTAGCGGTAACGATCCCCCTCCGAATCTCGTCTATTAACCTCGTGAAGCGACTTCTCTCCATGGTTGCGGCCCTGGCTGCCGCGGCGCTCGGGTTGACCGGCTGTACCGCCCGCGCGCGGTCGGACGCGCCGGTGCTGATCTTTGGCGCCAAGGGGCTGCACGACGGCCAGTTCAACATGCCGCGAGAAGTGGGCTTCTCGCCCGATGGAAAGGAGCTCTACCTGCTCGACCGCTCCCACCGGCTGCAGGTCTTCACGCCGGACGGGAAGTTCGTCCGCATGTGGCCCACGCCGTTCGGGCCGCTCGGCAACCCGCGCGGGCTCGACGTCGACCCGGAAGGCAACATCTACGTCGCGGATACGCACAACAGCCAGGTGCTGGTCTACTCCGCCGGCGGGGAACTGGTCCGGCGCTGGGGGAAGCCGGGAACCAATCCCGGCGAGTTCACCTCGGTCACCGACGTGACGCTCGACCGGGACGGCAACCTCTGGGCGTGCGAATACGGCAGCTACAACGACCGGATCCAGAAGTTCGATGCCCGCGGGAAGCTGCTGTTAACATGCGGAGAATTCGGCTCGGAACCCGGCCAGTTCAGCCGCCCGCAGGGAATCGAGTGCGGTCCGGACGGGCTGATCTACGTGGCCGACGCGGTAAACCACCGGATCCAGGTCCTCTCCCCGGACGGCAAGCTGAAGAAAGCGTGGGGTGAGGTAGGCGACGCCCCCGGGAAGCTGCGGTATCCGTACGACGTGGCGTTCGACCGCGACGGCCGCCTCTACGTGGCGGAGTTCGGCAATTCCCGCGTCTCGGTCTTTACCCCGGACGGGCGCTACCTGGGCGGGCTCGGGCGCCCGGGCCGGCGGCCCGGAGAATTCGACCATCCCTGGGGAGTGAACGTGGCCGCTTCGGGCGAAGTGTACGTGGCGGACACGATGAACTACCGGATCCAGAAATTCCCGCCGCTGGCGCTTCCGCCCGTGGGGACCGCCCACGCCGGCCACACGACGGAGATCCGAAGGTAGAGATGGCGCTGCCTCTCGTCTCATTCTCACACCCGTGGTACCTGCTGCTGCTCCCGCTGCTGGGCGCAGGAGCGGTCTACGTCGCGCGCCAAAGCCTCGCCGGCATGGCCGGCAGCCGCGCCAGGTGGTCGCTCGGCCTCCGGATCGCCATTCTGACCTGCGCCGTGCTCGCCCTGGCGGGTCTGCAGGTGCGGCAGCCGACCCGCAAGCTCGCGGTGCTCTTCGTGCTGGACCAGTCCGACAGTATTCCGCCCGCGCAGAAGCGGCAGGCGGTGGAGCTGGTGAACCGCGCCGCGAGCAAGATGAAGTCCGACGACCTGGGCGGCGTGCTCGTCTTCGGCGGGGACGCCTACGTGGAGCGGGAGACCGGGCCGGCGCTCACCCTGAAGCAGGTGCACAGCGTCACCAGCCGGGACTACACGAACGTCGCCGGCGCCATCCGCCTGGCGCTCGCCGCCTTTCCGGACGACGCCCAACGGAGACTGGTGCTCGTCTCGGACGGGAATGAAAACCTCGGGAGCGCGGTGCAGGAGGCGGCCGCCGCGGCTTCCGCGGAGGTGCAGATCGACGTCGTGCCGGTCACCTACGAGTACCCCCGCGAGGTGCTGCTGGAAAAGATGGTCAATCCCAGCGAAGCGAAGGTGGGGGAGCCGTTCGAGGTGCGGCTGATCGCGCGGAGCACGGTCAAGACCAGCTCCACCATCAACCTGCTCCGCAACGGAGAGCTGATCGCGCGGCAGCGGGTCGATCTGCTGCCGGGTCCGAACGTCGTCACCTTCAAGCAGGCGCTCGAAGAATCTCGCTTCCACACCTACGAAGCGGTGATCGAGACCGGCAACGACGAGCTGGCGGAGAACAACCGGGCGCTCGGCTTCGTGCTGGTGAAGGGCAAGCCGAAGGTGCTGATCGTGGAGAGCAACCCGGCCGACGCCCGCTACCTGGCCGCCTCGCTGCAGGGGCAGCAGCTGGAGGTCGACATCCGCGAGCCGGGCCGCCTGCCCGCCACGCTGGCGGAGTTCCAGACCTACGACAGCATCGTGCTGAGCAACGTGGGGGCTTACCAGCTGACACCGGACCAGATGAAGGCGATCCGGAGCAGCGTACGCGATCTCGGCACCGGCCTGGTGATGATCGGCGGCGAGAACAGCTACGGACCGGGCGCCTACAAGGGAACCCCGATCGAAGAGGCGCTGCCGGTCGACATGGACGTGCGCAAGCACAAGGTGATGCCGGTCGGCGCCGTAGCGATGGTGCTCCACACCTGCGAATTCCCGGACGGCAACCGCTGGGCCGCGGAGACGGCCGCCTCGGTGGTCGACGTGCTGGGCGAGCGGGACAAGGTCGGCGTGCTGCTCTACGGCATGTCCGGCGAGCAGTGGGGCCTGCCGATGCAGCCGGCCGCCAACAAGGAGCGGATCAAGGCGCAGATCTACAACCTCGATCCGGGCGACGCGCCGGACTTCCACTCGCTGATGGACCTCGGCCACAAGGGCCTGATGACCGACGCGAGCGAGGCCGCCGTCAAGCACATGATCATCATCTCGGACGGCGACCCCTCGCCGCCGACTCCGGAGCTGCTGAACAAGATCCGGAAGGACAAGATCACCGTCAGCACCGTCGCGGTCTTCCCGCACGGCGGCGGCACCGGCACGCTGGAGAACATCGCGGCGGTCGGCAAGGGGCAGTTCTACAACGTCCGCCGCCCGGAAGAGATCCCGCGCATCTTCCTCAAGGAAGCGCAGCGGGTGCTGAAGCCCGCCATCATCGAGGAGACCTTCTCTCCGAACGTACTGCGGGACAGCCAACTCCTCTCCGGCATCCAGGGCGTGCCGCCGCTGATGGGATACGTCGCCACCACCGCCAAGGAAGCGCCGAGCGTGGAAGTGGCGATGACCTCCAAGCGGGACGACCCGATCCTCGCCTCCTGGCGGTTCGGCCTCGGCAAGTCGGTCGCGTTCATGTCGGACGCCAAAAACCGCTGGGCCGCGCCGTGGGTCTCCGCCGGCACCACCTTCTCCCGCTTCTGGGCCCAGACGATCCGGTGGACCGTCCGCAGCACCGCCCGCGCCAATCTCGACGCCAACGTGGAGATCGCCGAGCGGAAGGGGAGGGTGGTGATCGACGTCGTCGATCCGCAGGGCAACTTCATCAACATGCTCGACATCCGCGGCAGCGTGGCGGGAGACAACGTCTCGCCCTCTCTGCGGATCGACCAGACCGCCCCCGGCCGCTACGAAGGCACCTTCGAAGCTCCCGAGAAGGGGCAGTACATGGTCGCGCTGCGCTACACCGACAAAGACGGCACCCCGCGCATCCACCGCGTCGGCGCCGCGGTGCCGTACTCCAACGAGTACCGCAATCTCTCCGCGAACACGGCCACGCTGACCACCGTCTCGGAGCGAACCGGCGGACGCCTCTACCCGCCGCTGGGACCGGAGCGCCACGAGCAGGACCTCACCCACGTCTGGCGGCATGACCGCCGCAGCCACACCTCGCCGCAGGATCTCTGGCCCTGGCTGGTGCTGCTGGGAGCGCTGCTGCTGCCGGTCGACATCGGTGTGCGCCGCCTGATGATGAGCCGCACGGAGTGGCTCGCGATCATGGACCAGATCCACGCCGCCACCTTCGGCAAGCTCGGAGGGGGGCGGACGGCGGAGAAGGTCGAGTCGACCAACCGCCTCCTGGGCGCCAAGGCACGCGCTGCCGGTCGGATTACCGAGGCGCCCGCGCCGGAGGCAGGCGGCGTGACCGAGCCGGCGGCAGCGCCCGCCGCGCCCGAAGCGCCCGCGCGGCCTCGCTACGAAGGTCCGGCGCGCAAGCTGCCGACGGTCGAGGGCGCCTCCACCGTCTCCCCCGCGCCGGGTGCGAGTGCGGCCCGCACCGGTCCGCTGCCGGAGATCGAGATCGCCGCTCCCACTGCAGCGGCACCGGTGCCGTCCGCGTCCACCGCTGCCGCCGAGAAAGCGCCCGAGCCGGCGAAGCCCGCCGCGCCGAAGCCGGCGGAGCCGCCGCGCGGCGGTGGCGTGGTGTGGCACAAGCCGGTGCCCGGCGTCGACCCGGCCGCCTCGTCCGCGCCGACGCCCCCCTCGTCCGAGCAGAAGAAGCCCGAAGCCCCTGCCGCGGACGGGGACGGCGACGGCTCGACCAGCCGCCTGCTGAAGGCGAAGCGGCGCGCGCGGGACCAGCAGGAGTAGTTTTGACAGGGCTGGCACGAGCGGCGGATGCACCCGCCGGGAAGAACGAACAGACCGCCGGGCGGCGCGGGTGGGCCGCGCTCCGGCGCACGGCACAGCTGGGCTGTGCCGCCCTCTCCGCGCTGCTGTTGAACCTGGCGTGCCCTCCCTACGACCTCGCCTGGCTCGCCTGGCCCGCCCTGGTGCCGCTCTTCCTGGCGCTGCTCCGCTTCGGTGCGCCGGAGGAGCCGGGCACCCGCGGAGCTCGCGCCGCGCGGATGCCGTTCGCTCTCGGCTTCACGTGGGGCTTCGTCTTCCTGCTCCTCCACGTCCCGTGGTTCGCCGGGTTCAGCCCGGCAGGATATCCGGTCGCGGCGGCGTACTGGGGCGTGCTCGGAGGGCTGGTCTGCCTCGCCGCCGTCACCATCCAGCGCGCCGCGCCGCTGCGGTGGACCCCCATGGTCTTTGCCTCCGCCTGGGTACTCTTCGAATGGCTGCGCGCACAGGGGACGCTCGCCTTCCCGTGGGGCACGCTCTCCGTGACCCAGTACCGGGCGCTCCCGCTGCTCCAGATGCTGGACCTCACCGGCTCGTACGGCCTCAGTTTCCTGATGGCCCTCACCGCAGCGGGCGCTGCCTGCGCGGCGCTCTATCCGGGGAATGCCCCCGTCCGCAAGCTGCGGGTGGTAGGGGCGGGGTGGGCGGGCGTGGCCCTGCTGCTGGTGGCCGGAGGAGTGGTGCGCGGCAACTCGATCCTGGCGCAGCCCACGAATACCGAAGGCTCGGCGCGCGTGGCCGTGATCCAGGCGAGCCACTCTGTGAAGTCCAGCGGGGTCGAGGTGGTCACCGTCTCGCCTCCCGGGGAGTATGCTGCCCGCACCCGGGAGGCGATCCGGGCCGGGGCCGACCTGGTGGTGTGGCCGGAATCTGCCAGCCAGGAAGACGGCGTGAACGATCCGTACGTCCGGCAGCACCTGGCTGGGCTCGTCGCGGGCACGGAAACCCACCTCCTCGCCGGGAGCTTTATCGAGGACCTACCTTCCGGGATGCTGACCAACGCGGCCGCAATGTTCGCCCCGACCGGGGAGGTTACGGGCCAGTACGCAAAGGTCCTCATCGTCCCGTTCGGGGAGTACCTGCCGCTCAGGCCGCTGCTGAGCTGGACGGAGCGCCTCGGCATGCCCCCCAACGATCTTCGCGCCGGCACCGGCTGGAACCCGGTACCGTGGAGCGGCGGAGCGGTGGGAATCTCGATCTGCTTCGAGTCCGCCTTCGGCTACGTCTCTCGAGAGATGGTGAACCGCGGCGCGAACCTGCTGGCGGTGCTCACCAGCGACGGCTGGGCCGGCCGCTCCGCCGCCGGTCTCCAGCACGCCGCCTTCGCGCCGCTCCGCGCCGTGGAGACGCGGCGGTCGGTCGCCCGCGCCGCCGCCACCGGCGTCTCCCAGCTCCTCGACCCGCACGGCCGGCCGCTGGAGTCGATTCCGATGTTCACCAAGGGCTTCGCCGTCGCGGAGCTGCCGCTGCGCACCGACCTCACCCTCTACGCCCGCCTCGGCGACTGGCCGGTGCTCCTCGCCGCCGCCTGCCTCGCCCTGCTCGCGATCTCCGCCCGTCGACAATCCGCCAGAGGGGCCGTGAGGCATTGAAATACCTCGCTGGAAGGCCTTCGGCCAAGCGTCCTCCGGACGCCCAAACCCGACCCTGCTCGGTCCCCGGAGGGGTCGCCCATCCGGGGGATGAAACTTCGTGCCGTGGTTGCCGTGGTTTCAACCGCCCGGTGGCTGCGGGCGACTGTGTTCCCTGATCTGTGTTCCTTCTGTTGGCTCCTCTGTACTACTAACCGCGAGAATCTTGCCGGGACGCGCAAATTCTGCCGGTGGTCCTCGCGAGCGTGGACCTTGCGAAGCGGGAGGGGCCAGTCTCGAGGCGTCCTTGCTTCTCTTCGAGATGCAGTCTCGAGCCCGCAACCCGACCCCGCGCCCTTGTGCCGGGAGGCAGCCCTCCCGCGACGCAGGCCCTCCGCGGCCTTTTCACACTCCGCTGCGCTCCGTTAGCAGGCCGCTGCGGGAGTAGGCTCCGGTAAGCTCATCCCGCGCCAGGAAGCGTCACCCGTGCCGACAGGGGAGCCCACGGGCTGCCTCCCGACCCTTCGAGCGACCACCCCTGGCCAGGGGTGGTCACAACTGGCGCCCTCCGGGCGCCTCCGGTCTGAGCACGGTCGGCAGCCGACGGATTGCCCGAAGCCGGTGCCGACTACCGGCTTCGCGCCCCCGGGCGTGGGGATCTGCGGAGCCCGGAAGCGCTGCCGGAGGCAGGGCGGGAGGGGTTCACTTGTGACCACCCCTGGCAGGGGTGGTCGCTTGAGCCGCCTGGAGCGGCCCGTGAGTCGCCGCATTGCCACTACCGCAGGCCGCGAACGCGGAGCGCAGCCAACCGATGGGCACGCCCGGAGCAGTCCGCTAGCGGAGCCGCAGGCGGAGCGTGAAAGGACTGCGGGAGGGCCAACCACGCGGGAGGGCCGCTCCAGGCGGTGAGGGCGCGGGGTGAACACCCGGAGCGATGACGGTCGCGCCGAGAGAATCCTTCTCCCGCGGCCTTGAGCTTGGTTGCGGCATCAGCCGCGCTGTGTCGGTCTGTGTCTGGGTCCGGAACGTTCGTCGTACCGGCAATCGAGTTTACCGGCGCCGTGCTGCGGTTAATTCATCTGTGCGCGTTGGACGCTGCGGGGCAGCGGAGGAAAGGCACCAGATGGATATCCGGATCGGAGTCGCCGTGGCGGCGGAAGACGGGAACGCCGGCCGCGTGTCGGGGATCATCCTGCATCCCGAGTCGCAGGAGGTGGAGGGGATCGTCGCGGAGCAGGGCGGCATGCTCGCGCACGACGTCGTGATTCCGATCGAGCGGATCGTCTCTGCGGGAGAGGACGTGGTGCGCGTCCGCGGCACGGTCGACGAGATCTCGGAGTGCCCCGCCTTCGCGCAGAGCCAGTACGTCGAGCCGCCGGACGAGTGGATCCCGCCGCTCGGCGGTCCCCCCACCCATTACCTCTTCCCCGCGACCCCGTACTCGGTGGGAGCCTTCACGTTCCCCTCGGTCCAGGGGGCGCCTCCGGAGCACGAAGTCGAGAACCTGGAGCCGGGCGACGTGGAGGTGGCCGCGGACACCCAGGTCTACCTGCGGGACGGATCGACCGTCGGCCGGGTAGAGCGCGTCGTCACCGAAGGCGACTCCGACCGGGTGAGTCATCTCGTGGTGTCGCGGACCGCCGGCAAAGACGTGATGGTGGGAGTCGACCGCGTGGCGCGGATGGGGGAAGACGGCATTCACCTGCAGTTGGACGAGGTCGAGCTCGACACGCTGCCGGCGGCGGCCGACTGATCGTCCCCGTTATTCGCTCAGGTGCTTCCCGGCCTGGCCGAGCCATTCCTGGATCGGAAGCTCGAAGCCGGGGAGCACCTCGCCGCCGGTCAGCACGCCGTCCGCACCCAGCACCTCGCACTCCTCCGGCGAGGTGTAGCAGCGCACGCGCGGGATCTCCGGCTCCGCGATCCAGACCAGCCGCGTCCCCGCCGCGAAGTACTCCCTCAGCTTCCGCTGCATCTCCGCCTCGGTGTTGGTTGGGCTTACCACTTCCACTGCTAGGTCAGGTGCCTCGTGCCCGAACGATCCAGCTGGGAATGCGCGGTTCGGAAAGCGACTCCAGCGATAGAAGGAGACGTCCGGCTGCCTCACCAATCCCGCTCGCAGCCTGAGTAGCGCGTCCGCCCCCACAGCGAAGCCGAAGCCATCCCGTGCGCCCCACCCTTCAAGGATGTGGGCTAGCGCCATGGCGACGCGCGACTCATAGAATTCCATCGGCTTCTCCACGAGTGTCCCGTCCACCAGTTCATAGAGTCTCCCGTCGACATCAGCGTGGCGTTCGAGGTCGGCTTCGCGAGCGGTACCCGGCGCGGGATGCGCCGCGATTCGCTCTAAGGGGATCGAACCGAGTTCGCGCACCAGGTCCGCGAGGGTCGCGATGGTCTGCGGCGGTTCTAGGGTAAGTGTCATGCGGCCACCTCAGGCGGGCTCCAACGGCTCGTGCTCCAATGAGATGATACCCATCAGTCTCCAGGCGGGCAGATCAACGTGTCCTTTACCCAGTGGGCGTCGTCCCGCTCCGGGTGGTCGACGTTGAAGTGCAGGCCCCGGCTCTCCTTGCGGCGGAGCGCGCACTCGATGATGAGCCAGCCCGCCTCCGTGATGTTCATCAGCTCGAGCAGCTCCAGGGAGACGTGGCTGGTGCGGAAGAGGTTCTCCACGGCACTGCGGAGGATCTCCACTTCCCGCTTCGCCTGGCGGAGGCGGTGTTCCGAGCGGACGATGCCGACGTGGCTCCACATGAGCGTCTGGATCAGCAGGCGGAGCTGCGCGACGAACTCCGGCGAGACTTCGGAGGCGCGGCGCTCCGGCTGGTTCGCTTCCACCCACGCGTCGGGATCGCTCGGCGCGCCGGCGTGCCCCTCACGCTCGAAGAGCGCCTGCGTGTCGGCGGCGGCGTGGTCGGCGAAGACGAGCGCCTCCAGCAGGGAGTTGCTGGCGAGACGATTGGCGCCGTGGACTCCGGTGCACGCTACCTCGCCGACCGCATAGAGCCGGTGGATCGAGGTGCGGGCTTCCAGGTCGGTCACCACGCCCCCGCAGCTGTAGTGCGCGGCGGGGACCACCGGGATCGGCTGCTGCGTGATGTCGATGCCGAACTCCAGGCAGCGGTGGTAGATGGTCGGGAACCGGTCCCGCACCACCTCCGGCTCCAGGTGGGTCACGTCGAGCAGCACGTAGTCGTCGCCGGTGCGCTTCAGCTCGCTGTCGATCGCCCGCGCCACGATGTCGCGCGGCGCCAGGGACGCCAGCGGGTGATAGGCGTCCATAAACGGCGTTCCATCCCGCAGGCGCAGGATGCCGCCTTCGCCGCGGACCGCCTCGGAGATCAGGAACGAGCGCGCCTCCGGGTGGTAGAGGGTGGTGGGGTGGAACTGGATGAACTCCATGTTCCCGATGACGGCCCCCGCCCGGAACGCGATCCCGATGCCGTCCGCCGTCGCGATCGCCGGGTTGGTGGTGTGGAGGTAGACCTGCCCCGCGCCGCCGGTGGCGAGCACCGTGGCGTCGGCCAGGAGCGTCTTCACCTCGTCCGCCTGGGTGTCGAGCACGGTGGCGCCGAGGCAGACCGGGCGGCCGTCGCGCTCCTCCACGATCAGGTCGACCGCCGCGTGGTGCTCGTAGACGCGGATGTTCCGGTGCCGCTGGACCGCCGTCACGAGCGTCCGCTCGACTTCGCGCCCGGTCAGGTCCTTCGCGTGGATGATCCGGTTGCGCGAGTGGCCGCCTTCCCGCCCCAGGGAGAGCCGCGGCGGCTGGTCCGCGTGCTCGTCGGTGGTGAACTGCGCGCCCCAGGCGATCAGGTCGCGGACCCGGTCCGGACCTTCCAGCACCATCTGGGTCACCGCGTCCCGGTGACAGAGGCCGGCGCCGGCGGTCTCCGTGTCCTGGATGTGCAGCTCCGGGGCATCGTCCGCGGCCATTACCGCCGCGATGCCGCCCTGTGCGTAGTTGGTATTCGACTCGCTGTCCTGCTTCTTCGTCACGAGCGTGACGGAGGCGAGCTCTGCCGCCTTGAGCGCGTAGGTCAGCCCGGCCACGCCGCTGCCGATCACCAGGACCGTGTTCTGCATCTGGTTGAGCGTTGGTCAGATACGAAAAGAGCCCGGCGGGAAGCCGGGCTGCAGAGATTATGACACCCGCTTGCTAAGCGCGTCAACTTCGGGAGGCGGAGCGACCGCCCGGCCGGCAGCCTGCCCGCAGAGGTAGAAAGGGCGGATGGGGGGCGCCAGTTGCAGGTTAGCAGGTTGACAGGTTGCAAGTTGCAGGTTAAGCCCTCCGGCGGCTGGGGTTCGGAACTTGAAACCTGCCAACCTGGAACTTGTTAACAGAATCGCACTCAGTCGCCCCTTCGATGGCGAGGCGCAGTCACGGGCTCGGCCACCTGAAGGTAGAGGATGCTGTGCGCCATGCCTCGCTGAGCGATGAATTCGACGTCGTTGTGGTCGCCCATCGGCTCGTCCTGGATGCCGAGACCCTGCAGCGCTACGTAGACGCCGTTGTCCCGGAACTCCCGATTGGCGACCCCGTACCACCGGCTGGCGAGGGCGATGTCGTCCCGGTACCAGCAGGCGCCGACCGCGGACGCGCTCTCGGTCCACTCGTCGTAGTAGCGGCGCTGGAGCCATCCGTCGTTGATGGTGCGGTCCGCCACCGTCATGTAGCTGAAGTAGCACGACTTCCGGTTCGCCTCGTTCACCGTTCCGACGGCGATCAGGTGCAGACGCCCCTCCGGCCCGGCCAGCGGCCCGCTCTCGAAGAGCAGGGTCGGACGGCGGGTCCCCCCGGCGCGGCCCGCCTCGCCCATCACCCAGCGGCGCCCGGCTTCCGCCAGCGCGCCATCCGGGAGCGCGGTGAACGTGCGCAGCAGCCAGCGGCTCTTTCGGCGGGCATCCTGGTCTTCCCCACAGGCGAGGACCAGCGTGTTCCGCAGCGGGTCGACGCACGGGCCGACCGGCACGGTGCTGCGGATCCCGAGACCGCGCTCCGGGCCGGCGCCGGAGGTCGACCATTCCCGACAGGTCAGCTCCCGGTCCGCGCCGCGCCAGAGGAAGAGCAGCAGCCGCTCTCCCCACGAGACGGCGCTGACCGACGCCCCGGCGGTCTCGTCCAGTAGATAGGCATCGCCGGTCGCGCGCCCGTCCGGGCCAACCTGCCGCGCTCGCAGCCCCTCCGCGGTGGGGTAGAAGAGCCAGAGGTCACCCGCGTGCGCCACCGCGTAAGGATCGCCGGTGGCGACGTCCTCGGAGACCGTCACCGGTTCGGACCACCGACCGTTCCCGCCCAGCACCCGCGCCGTCACCGGACCGGGGATCGGGGCCGCCGCTTGCCGCTCCTCCGGCGTCATCAGCTCGTCCGCCTTTGCGTCTCGCGGCGCGCGGACATAGAACGCGTAGAGCCGGTCCGCGTGGCTCGCCAGGAACGGCGCGTGGCCGGTGCGGTCCTGCGCGTCGAAGTCGCGGCCCGGCATCAGGATGCGGCGCACCCCCGCGGTGGTGCTGTAGCCGTAGTTGATGTCGGCCCGCACGTTCTCTTCCCCGAAGATGCCGTTCCAGTTCCAGTCGATCAGATTGGTGTCGCCGTCCGCCTTCAGCCGCCAGTGGTACGGCGGCCCGGCGAGGAACGCCGCCTCCTCATACTTCAGCGGCAGCCGTTCGGAGAGCTTCCGCTCGTCGAAGACCAGGTGGGCGAGCTTGCCCAGGCTGTAGCCGATCGCCTCCGCCTTTCCGCCGAGCTGGTAGCTGTAGGCGTAGTTCATCAGGCTCGGGTAGGCGGGACACCAGCCGCCCGGCCAGAAGCCCTCATGCGGGAGCCCAAGCTGGTGCCCGAACTCGTGGATGAAGGTGGCGTAGAGCGCGCGTCCGCCCGCGCTGCCGCGGTCGGAGAGCATGTCGGCCTGCCCGCCGCCCGCGTTCGGGGCGAGCATCCAGTGCCAGGCCCCGCGCATTCGCGCCGGGAAGTGCGCGTCGCCGACGGCGCGCCAGTCGCGACCGTTGACCTGCTCTGCCGGCAGCGCCGGCTCCAGGACGTAGTGCAGGCGGATGCCGCTCTTTCCATCCGGGTTCGGCACCGGGAGACCGGCGTAGTAGCGGACCGCGGCCTCCATGTCGGTGCGGGTCCGCTCCTCGTCCAGGTCAGCCGCGCGCTGGATGCGGACCAGGATATCGGCGTGGTCCGGGGTGCAGCCGAGCGCCGCGAGATCGAAGCCGCGCCAGCCGTTCACCTCCCAGCCGTCGAGCAGCCCGTCGTTGTCGGTATCCCTCCGCACGGGGTCGCTGCCCGCGGACTGCTCCGCCGCGGCGTCCAGGCCGTCCGAGTCGGGATCGGGATCGCCGTCCCGGTAGGCGAGATAGACCAGCACGTCACCGCCTGCGTGCCGCTCGTCGTCCCGGCGGAAGCGGACCAGGTCCGGCCGGCCGTCGCCGTTCAGATCTCCGCTCAGCAGCGTGGACGGCCGCTCCCAGCGGAGCTCGGAGAGCTCCGCGGCGCGGTCTGCCGCCCGCCCGGGTGCGGCCGGAAGCCCCAGCAGCGCGCGGGAGAGTGCCAGGCCGTCGTCCTTCGACCGCGTTCGATCGGCCCGCCGCTTTCCGGTGTCCGCGGAGAAGGCGCTCTCTCGCACCCGCTGCTCCGCGTCGGTCCAGACCACCTCCGCGCGGCCGGCGCCGGCGTCCGGGTCGCGGCCGCTCCAGCGGAGCACGGCGGCGGAGGGCGCCGCGCCGAGGTTGAACCTCCGGACGAGCGGCTCCGCCGGCTCCTCGGAGCGGGGGAGCGTGACGAGAGCCCCTTCGCCGGTGTGGGCGAGCAGGGTGAAGCGGACCGACTTCCGCCCCGCCGCGGCGGAGAGCCAGCGCACGTCGCTCCACTTCCCGGGCACCGCGGTCAGCACCCGGGAGCGCGTCTGGGCACCGTCCAGGCCTTCCGCCAGGTGCAGCGTGCCGTCCGCGGAGAGCGCCAGCACCTCCGCGCGGCGGTCGCCGTCCAGGTCGAGCGCGGTCGCCGCCACGCAGCCGCCGCCGAAGTCGCCGAGCACCCGCCGCGGCGGCAGCGACTTCTCCCCGCCGGCGTTCCGTGCCAGGTCGAGCCACCCGCGGCCGCGCGGCCAGAGGGAGAGGAGATCGTCGAACCCGTCGCCGTCGACATCGGCCACGATCGGGATCCGCGGCCCGGCGCCGAGATCGCGCGCCCAGGGAAACGGCGGCGTCACCCGCGTACGGCGCGGCGCCGCCGCAGACGCGGCCGCAGCGACACAGAAGAGGGCAAGGAGGAGCAGGGATCGAGAAGGCGGCATAGAGCAGGTCCGGGAGACCGCTCCATGCGGCTTCCCGGACTCAGTCGCGCCCCCCGCGCTCGGACTCCTCCGCTCGCCGGCCTACTCTGCAGGCTTTCAGTACTGTCCGAAGCCGCTAGTCGATATGGATGTTCCGGCTGGCCACCAGGTAGTAGACCAGGAATCCCAGCGCCAGCAAGATCAGCAGCGGTATGACGATGTATCCGATGAGCACCATGTTCCTCTCCCGCTCCCTCTCAGCCCCTCCGCATAGGTGGTACCCGCTCCGCGGAGCGCCCAGTCTCCGGCATTGCTCCATGCTGTTTGGTTGTGATCCGCCCGCCACGCCGTGTGGGCATTTCCCGTCCGCGTAGGGAGCCGCGCGGCGAACGTCCAACCTCCACGTGGCCGCACGCGGGAGCCCCACACTGCCTCACTCGAGCGCGATCATGCCCAAGCGACAGAACCTCCTCCTCATCGGGATCGACAGCCTGTGGGCCGACCACATGAGCTGCTACGGCTACCACCGTCTCACCACTCCGCACATCGACCGCTTCGCCGGCGAGGGAGTGCTCTTCGAGCGCAACTACTCCCCGCATATCCCGACGACCAGCGCTTATGCGAGCATGCTGACCGGGACCGACTGCTTCTCCAACCAGGTGGTGGCGCTGCGGCACGAGGGCGGGCTCACCGAGCGGGTGCGGACGCTGCCGGAGATCCTGCGCGAGGCGGGCTACACCTCCACCTGCGTCGGCTTCAGCGGCAACCCCAGCTCACGCGGGTTCGACGAGTACCTCACCTATCCGGGGTGGGGGAGCTGGGCGGAGCGGCCCAGCCGAAAGGCAGAGAGCCTGAACGAGGTGACGCTGCCGGAGCTGGACCGCCTCGCGGCGGGAGAGCAGCCGTTCTTCCTCTTCCTGCGGCACATGGACCCGCACAGCCCATACCTGCCGCCGGAGCCGTTCGAGCATCTCTTCTACAGCGGCGATCCGTGCGATCCCTCCAAGAGCTCCATCAAACCGGTGCTGGAGTTCAAGCCGATGCGGGACTACTTCGCCACCTGGATGCCACCCGGCATCACCGACGCGGAGTACGTCATCGCGCAGTACGACGGCGCGGTCGCCTACATGGACGCGTGCATCCAGCGGATCTTCCAGCGCCTGGAAGAGCTGGGGATCGCCGACGACACGCTGGTGGTGCTGAACGGCGACCACGGCGAGACGCTGATGGACCACGAGTGCTATTTCGACCACCACGGGCTCTACGACTGCACCCTGCACGTGCCGCTGATCCTGCGCCACCCGAAGCTGCCGCGGGGAGTGCGCGTGCCGGGCTACACGCTCCACCAGGACCTGGTCCCGACGATCCTGGAGCTGCTGGAGCTGGAGGCGCCGGACCGGTTCGACGGCAGGAGCCTGCTGCCGCTGGTGAGCGGAGAGCGGGCGAGCAACTGGTCGGACTTCTACCTGACGGAGTGCACCTGGATGCGGAAGCACGGCTGGCGCGCGCCGGAGTGGAAGCTGATCCAGGCGCTGGAGCCGGACTTCCACTTCAAGCCGGAGGTGGAGCTCTACAACCTGGTCCGGGATCCCGGCGAGAACCGGAACCTGGCGGAGGCGGAGCCGGGCATCGTCGACGCGCTGCGGGCGCGGATGGAAGCCTGGATCGCCCGGCGAGAGGCGGAAACCGGTCTCCGGAACCCGATCTACACCAACCTGAACTGGCACGGCAGCACCACACACCGCGGGCCGTTCACCAGCTCTCAGCAGGCATACGATACGCTGCACCTCGGAGACCCGGGCGCGGCGGCGCGCCTGCAGGCCAAGGACGCGAAATGAAAGAGCAGACCCACCCCACCCGGCGCGCCTTCCTGGCGCTCTCCGCAGGAGCCCTCCTCGGCGCCGTGCCCGCGGCCGCGCAGGAGCGCGCCGGCGCGGAGATCGTTTCCCGCTACGTGAAGATCGGGGAGATCCCGGCGCTCGTCGTCTCGCCACGGCAGACCCGCGGGCGCAGCCTGGTGATCTGGCTGACCGGCTTCAGCGGCAGCAAAGACTCGGTCAAGAGCCACCTGCAGGAGCTCGCGGCGCGCGGCTTCGTCGCCATCAGCTTCGATCCGTACCAGCACGGCGACCGGCGCATCGAGGAGCAGGCGCAGCTCGTCTCCCGCGTGCGCGGCAACATCCGGCGCTACTTCTGGCCGATCCTCGCCCGCAGCGCGGAGGAGGTGCCGCTCATCATCGATTGGGCGGTGAAGGAGCTGGGCGTGAAGGACGAGGTGGGCGTGGGCGGTATCTCGATGGGAGGCGACATCTCGGTCGCCGCCGCGGGGGTCGACCGCCGCGTCCAGGTCGTCTCCGCGGCGGTCGCCACGCCGGACTGGCTCCGTGCCGGGTCGTTCGAGCCGCCGGGTGAGCCGGACGCCGCCGCGCAGGCCGACTTCGACCGCCGCAACCCGGCCACGCACCTCCGCGCTTACCGGCACAAGCCGGCGATCGCGTTCCAGAGCGGCGCGGACGACCGCCAGGTGCCGCCGGACGCGGGGGAGCGCTTTGTAGCGGCGCTGAAGCCGATCTACGGCGCCGACGCGGACCGGCTGAAGGTGAACCTCTTCCCGAACGTGGGCCACGCGTTCCCGCCGGAGATGTGGACTGCCTCCCTCGCCTGGTTCGAGCAGCACCTGGGCAAACAGCCGAGTCCGTAGCATGAGTTCGCAAGTTGCAGGTTGGCAGGTTACAGGTTTCGAACCCCGTCGTCGCGGAGCAAACCTGTTAACCTGCAACCTGCAACTTGCTAACCTGCAACTGGTGTTATCGATGGAGCAGCCGCCTCGACCGGTCAATCCGAACCGCGCTCGCGACCACCTGGCGAACGAGCGGACCTACCTGGCGTGGATGCGGACCGGGATCGGGATGATGGGCCTGGGCGTCGTGATCGTGCGGCTGCGCTTCCTGCTGCCGAGCGAGCTTTCCGGCACGACCCACGGATGGCATCTCGGGCTGCTATTCGGTCTGGTCGGGCTCCTGGTGGTGCCGTGCTCCACCGTCCACTACTTCGCGGTGAAAAACGGCATCGAGAGCGACCGGTATGAGCCCGCGACCCTGTGGGTGATCCTCTTCAGCGCGGCGGTGTCACTCATCGGCGCCGCCACCCTGTACATCCTGCTCACCGCGCCCGCGGTGGTGCCGGGTGCGCCGGCTGTCCCCCAGTTCTGACAGGTCAGCGGCCGGCGCGCCCGTTCAGGCACGATTCCGCCGTGAGGGGCACCGGGATCACGCGATCGATGCAGGTCGGGTAGCCGGCCTTGGTGGCGCCGACCAGGCGCTCGCGGTCGAGGATCTTGATCATCCGGTAGCGGGTGTCGATGATCTCCTCGTTGCGCAGGGCGCCGAGGATGAGCGCCAGCGTCTCCCGCCGCGTGCCGACGATGCCGGAGAGCTGCTCCTGGGTGATCGGGATGTTCTTGGAGCGGAGCCGGTCCCCCAGCCGCAGCAGTGCTACCGCCGCGCGGGCGCGGACGTCGAGCGTCGTCGCGCGGACGAAGTCGTCCGTCATCTCCGCCAGCCGCCCCGCCGCGAATCCGGCCAGCAGCCGCGCCAGCACCCCGCCTCTTTCCACCGCCAGCCGCGCGTGCTCGCCGGGGATCTCCACCACCTCCGCCTCCGTGAGCGCGTGGGCCGATTCCGGCGCGTGCGCGCCCGGATGGAGGCACTGGATGTTGAAGCACTGGCTCGCGTCGATCAGACCCGTCATCCGCGTCTCCCCGGTGCGGGCTTCGATGCAGAGGACGACGATCCCACGCGTGAGGAGAAAGAGAGAGAGGTCTCGGTCTCCCGGGGAGACCAGCGTCTCCCGGCGCTCTACCTGCTGGCGCCTGGCTACCCCGGCCCACGGCTCCAACTCTGCTTCCGGGATGGGAGACAGGAACGGAATCTGCTTGAGTTCGGCGGCGGTCATGGCGGCGTTCCCGGTCGGGCCGTGGTGGGGATCTGGCGCTGCGCCGTCTCGACCGGCGCAGCCGACCCGAGGCGGCTGGGAAACGTCCGCTCGGGCGCGCGGTTGCGCGGTCAGCGGGCGGACACGCCACAGTTTATCTCAAACAGGCGGATTCCTTCCTATCTTAAAAGTGTCCATCTCTCTCAACATCATCAGAAAGGTACAAACTAATCGGAAAAGAAGTTGGGCCGGGACGCCTCAATCACTCTGGTAGAGCTCCGCTCGCCGCTTCTGGGCGAGCAGCCCGATTCGGTACCGTGCCAGGGGAATATCGAGCAGCAGCCGCTGGAACGCCCGGCCGGGGAGCTCCAGCACGCGCGTCGGCTCGACCGCCGTCACCGTGGCGGTGCGCACTTCTTCGCCGAGGAGCGCGATCTCTCCGAAGTGATAGCCGCCCCGGAACTGGCCGAAGGTCCGCGCGGAGCCGTTCTGGCGGCTTACTTCCACACAGCCGTCGATCACCACGTAGAAGTGGGTGGCCGGCTCGCTCTGCCGCACGATCATGGCGCCGGGATTGAACTTCCGCTCCCGGCTCAGCTCCGCCAGCTCCACCAGGGTGTCGAGACCCAGCTCCTCCCCGGTCACCTCTCGCCACCAGTTGCGGGTCTGGTAGAGCCGGTCCAGGCGCGCCTTCAGGCCGGTGTCGCGCAGGAGGGCGCCGTAGAGCGCCTCCGGGATTCGGAGCAGCCGGGTCCAGCGGGCGGTGGAGACGAGTGCCGGCGCGGCGAGCTCGGGCATCAGGGAGTGATGGAACAGGTCGCCGCGCTGCAGCGGGAGCAGCGGCTGCGCGCCCTCACGCAGCTCCAGGCTGCCGGCGAGAACCATCACCGCGCCGTCGCCGGGCAGGAGCTCCTCCTCGCCCGGGGTCCACACCTCGCCGCCGTAGAGGAGCGTGAGCAGCCAGCGCTCCGGGACGTGCTGGAGCACCGGGGAGTTGAAGAGCGCCATCGCCTCCTCCGGGCTGCGCTCTGCGCGGGGGATCAGCGTCACCGCGGTGCCCGGATCGGCGGTCGGGAGGTACTGCCGGGCGGCCTCGGGGATGTGCGTCACCATCAGCCGGCTGCAGCAGCCGTACTTCACCAGCTCCTGCACCTCCTCGGGGTCCGGGTGGATCGGCCCGCCGCCGGCGTCGGCAACGATCACGTCGGCACCCTCGTAGCTGCGGCGGACCAGCTCCGCGCGGGCGGGCGTAACGACCCCCTGCTCCAGCAGCGGGTCGAGCTGCCGTCCCCAGAGGGTGTCGCCCGGCAGGCGGATCCGCTTCCCGTCCATCGCGATGTCGACGCCGAGGGTGGGGAGGGTGTGGACGCTGTACCAGGTGCGGATCTCCGCCCCGAACCAGTGGAGCGGCTCGCCGAACTCCTCGGTGCCCGGCCGCAGCACCACCCAGCGGAACAGGCGGCGGACTTCCTCCTCCGCCACCGCGAGGATCGCGGCGAGACGGGACACGAGGCCCGCCATCACCGGGCCGCTGGTGAGCACCGTCACCGGGCGCCGCCCGATGAGCTGGCTCAGCGCGTTGGCGTGGTCCTCGTGGTTGTGCGTTATCAGGTAGCCGAGGATGTGGTCGTCCTCGATTCCGAGCCGCTTCAGGTGCTCGTCGAGGTAGGGGGTCCCGTCTACGATCAGCGGCTGGCCGTTGATCCAGACGACGAAGCAGGAGCCCCACTCCGCCCCGGAGAAGCCGCTGGCGCTGCCGATCACCTGCAGCCCGAAGCGGGGCCCCGCGACGGCGCGGTCGACGTCCGCAAAGTAGAACGGCAGCGCCTCCCGCGCGGGCGCCCGCCGCGGCACCGCGAGCACCTCGCCGCCATGGGTCACCTGCAGCGCTCCGCCCGGGAGCTCCTCCAGTAAGGTGCCGTCCGGAAGCGCGGCGCGGCCGTCTTCAAAGGCGATCACCCGCGCCATCGACTCCACCGGCGTCTGCGCGACCGGGCCGCCGACGACCGCCATCTCCCGCAGGAGCTGGCGCCGCTGGCTGGCGGGCGTGCGGTACGCCGCCATTTCCTCATCCGACGGACCCCGTAGCGAGTGCTGGAGCATCCGCTCCACGCGCTCCTGCTGCTCCGGGTCGCACACGACGACGAACGGAACCCCGTCGCGCAGGCCGTGGAGTTGGAAGAGGTGGTTAAAGAGGAGAAACTCGAAGCTGGCCTGGTTCACCCCGTGGGCGAAGAGCGGGTCGGGCGGAAGCACCACCACGCTCGGGCCCGGGTACTCCCACAGCACCAGCACCTTCAGCGCTTCGGGTGGGGCTCCCACCATGAGGGCGCCGCCGCTGGGGAGGGTGACCAGATGGGCGGTATCGATGACCTGGATCGCTTCCATGGGAGCTCCGGCGCCGCCGGCAAAAGCGGAGGGGCGCCCTTTGCGTGCCCGAGTCGGCAGCACCGCCCCATGCCGCAGCCCGCTTGACGCCTTGCCGGGCAAGCGAACGCGGGAGGGGACGAGTCCACGTTGCCGAAACGGCGGCGTTTACCCTGCCGGCCCGCCGCCGGTGTGGAAAAGTTCACACCCGGCTCGTAGTGCGTGCCGAGTATTGCGCAGCGTCGGGCAGCTACCCTCGATCGTGCCGGGCGAGGAGGCAGGGATCGCGTGTCGATCGGCAGGATCTTCCGTGAACGTCGAAGACCGGCCGATACGGACTACCCTCCAATCGCTCCGTTTCAGGCTGTGGGCGTGGGGCGGTCTTCGGCAGCGAAGCCTGGACCCTTGAGCAGATGGCGAATCGCCTCCGGATCGACCGGCTTGGTCAGGTGGTGGTCGAAGCCGGCCTGCTCGGCCTGCTCCCGGTCATGAGGACGGCCGTAGCCAGTGACGGCGACCAGCGGAATATGCCGGAGCTCCGGGTTGCTGCGCAGCCGCCGCGCGACCTCGTAGCCGTCCATCCCCGGGAGACCGATATCGAGGATGACCAGCTCCGGCTTGTGCAGGCCGGCTTCCAGCAGCGCGGAGGCGCCGTCGTGCGCCACCGCCACGTGGTGTCCCCACAGCTCCAGCAGCTCCGAGAGCGTCTCCGCGGCGTCGACGTTATCGTCCACCACCAGAATCTGCTTGCCGCTGACCGGTACGGGAGTGGCGGCCTCCGGACCCCCGGCATCCGCGGCGAGCGGCACGCCGGTGGTGACTGGAAGCCACACGGTGAACTCGCTGCCGCGCCCGGCGCCCTCACTGTGAGCCTCGATGGTGCCGCCATGGAGCTCGACGAGGTTCTTGACCAGGGTGAGCCCGATTCCGAGACCCTGCTGATCGGCCTCTCCGGCGTGATCCAGGCGCGTGAACAGCTGGAACACCTCGCCGAGACGCCCGGTGGGGATGCCCTGGCCGGTATCCTTCACCCGGATGCACACCTGATCGGCGGCTCGCTCCACCCGTAGCTCGATGCGGCCTCCCGGCGGCGTGTACTTCGCCGCGTTGTTCAGCAGGTTGCCGATCACCTGGGTGAGCCGAGCCGGATCCGCGAAGAGGCACAACGGGGCCTCTTCGAGCCGGACCTCGAGCTGGTGCGCCCGGCTCTCGATCAGCGGCGCCGCCATCTGCACCGCCTGTTCTAGCAGGCTCCGCAGATCCACGCGCTCCAGCCGCAGCTCGATGGTCCCCCGCGTAATCCGCGCGACGTCGAGCAGGTCGTCAATCAGCCGCGCCATGTGACGGATCTGCCGCTCGATCACCAGCCGCTGGCGCCGGACGACCTCCGGCGAGGAGTTTTCCTGGAGGATCGCCGTGGCGGAGAGGATGGGGGCAAGAGGATTGCGCAGCTCATGCCCCAGGATCGCCAGGAACCGGTTCTTCTCGGCATCGGCAGCAGCCAGCGCCTCGGCCTGACGTCGGAGCTGCTCCTCGTTCCGCTTCTGATCGGTGACGTCGGTACAGAGACCCACCCATTCGCGAACGCCGCCGTCCCGATCCAGCACCGGCACCCCGCGGGAGGCGAAGTGCCGGTAGGTTCCGTCACTGGCAAGCAGCCGGTACTCCGTGGCGTACAGTGTCCGAGTCCGGCACGCGTCCAGCCAGCTAGCCCGCACCCGCTCCCGATCATCCGGGTGCAGGTCGTCCAGCCAGCGGAGCCCGAGAGTCGTCTCCGCCTCCTTTCCGGTTACCTGCCGCCAGCCCGGCATGTCCTGCGTGACGTTTCCGGCCTCATCAGTGGTCCAGACGACCTGGGAGATCGCCTCGACCAGGCTGCGATACCGCTGCTCGCTGGTGCGCAGCGCTGCTTCGAGCCGGGTACGCTCCCGGCGCTCATCCCGCTCCCGAAGCGCCCGCTGCACCGCGGGAGTCAGGCGCTCCAGCCGGTCCTTCAACACGTAATCCGTGGCACCCCGCTTCAGCGTGTCGATCGCCAGCTCTTCTCCCAGCGCGCCGGTCACGAAGAGAAAGGGGATGTCGGGGCGATAGGCTCGGGTCAGCTCCAGGGCGGTGATTCCGTCGAACGACGGCAGGGAGTAGTCGGCGAGGATCAGGTCCGGGTCGCGCGCCAGCTCGCGGGTGAAATCCGCCTCGGTGTCGACTCGCACCGCTTCGACGAGCTCCAGACCCCCGTCCGTGAGGTGCGCCAGGGCCAGCTCCGCGTCGAGCGGGCTGTCCTCGAGCAGCAGCAGCCGCAGCGGCTCCGGGGCCCTCCCCGGAGTCGCCGTACTGCTTTCCGCCGTGTTGTCCGTTGGATGGTACATGCGATGGCCGAGCCGCGCGCTACTGTTTCACCGAGCCGGGCGGCGGCTGGTTGATGATCGCCCAGAACAATCCGAGCTCGCGGATGGCGCTGACGAACTCGGTAAAGTCGACCGGCTTGACCACGTAAGCGTTCACGCCGAGGCTGTAGCTCCGGATCAGGTCCTTCTCCTCGTTGGATGAAGTGAGCATCACGACCGGGACGTAGCGGAGGCCGTCGTTCTGGCGCATCTGCTCCAGCACCTCGAGGCCGTCTACCTTCGGGAGCTTCAGGTCGAGGAGCACCACCGCCGGGTTGCCTTCCGCGCGCAGCCGGAATATTCCCCGCCGGTTCAGGTAGTCGAGCGCCTCCTGCCCATCCCGCACCACTACCACCTCGTTCGCCAGGTGGTTCTCCTCCATGGCGTTCAGGACCAGCTCGATGTCGTTCGGGCTGTCTTCCACGAGCAGGATGCGCTTCAACTCCGCGGCGGGTTCCATCACCGGTCCTTTCCGTTCAGATCTGGCAGTGAGAAGTAAAACGTGGCGCCTCGATCCAGCTCGCCCTCGGCCCAGACCCGTCCGCCGTGCCGATGGATGATGCGGCGCACGTTGGCGAGTCCGATACCGGTGCCTTCGAAGTCTTCCGCGCGATGCAGGCGCTGGAAGACGCCGAAGAGCTTGTTGGCGTACTGCATATCGAATCCGACGCCGTTGTCCCGCACGAAGAAGATTGTCTCGTCCTCACCCCGGTAGGTGCCGATCTCGACTCGCGCCTGGGCGCGAGGCCGGCTGTACTTCACGGCGTTCGAGGCGAGATTCCGGAGCACCAGCCGGAGCATCGAGGCATCGGCTTGCACCGAGGGGAGCGGTGCGATTGCCCACTCGATCTCCCGCCCCAGCATCTCCGGCTCCAGGTCCCGGCGCACTTCCTCGACCAGGCGGTTCAAGTCCACCGTCATGAACCGCATCTCCGCCCGACCCATGCGGGAGAAGGCGAGCAGGTCATCCACCAGCGCGCCCGCATGCTTTGCCGATTCGCGGATGGTACGCAGGTAGCGGCGGCTCGCCTCGTCGAGCGCCCCCGCGGCCCGTTTCTCCAGCATATCCGCAAATCCGGAGATGTGGCGTACCGGCGCTCTCAGGTCGTGCGACACCGAGTACGAGAATGCTTCCAGCTCCCGGTTTGCGTCCTGGAGGGCTGCGGTCCGCTCCTGCACGCGGCGCTCCAGCGTGGCATTCAACCGGCGGATCTCCTCTTCGGCGCGCTTGCGCTCGATCCCCTGCGCGATGACGCCCGCCACGGAGGCGAGCGCCTGGAGGGTGTCTTCCGGCAGCGCCTCTCGCGCAAACAGCGCCAGCACTCCGACCAGCCGCTCTTCCACCACGAGCGGATAGCCGGCAAAGGCCTGCATCCCTTCCCGCCGCGCCCACTCCTGGTTGCTCACGCGGGAATCGGTCTGAACCGAGTTCGTCAGGTGAGGCAGCCGCTCTTCGGCGATGCGGCCGATCTTGAACGCGCCGACCGGCACCCGCCCGTGTGCGCCGTCGATGTGCGTGTAGAGCCCCGCGCTCGCCTCCAGCTCCAGGACGTTCTCTTCCGCGTTGAGGGTCCAGACCCGGGCGAACGCCGCGCCGAGGTGGTCCACGATCGCCTGGGTGCACCGCTGCAGCGACCGGCGAAGCGAGCCGGTTTCATTCAGGGCCAGGCCCACCTCGGCCACCAGCGCCGCCTGCC
The DNA here is from genome assembly GCA_046292385.1 of Armatimonadota bacterium. Taxonomy (GTDB): domain Bacteria; phylum Armatimonadota; class SYMT01; order SYMT01; family SYMT01; genus JBKBRF01. Next base: position 34,171 of record JBKBRF010000030.1, read on the forward strand.
GGGCGCGCCGCTCCTCGACCCGACGCGCTGACTCCGTCTCGTTATAGAGCCGCGCGTTATCGAGCGCGACCGAAGCCAGCTGCGCGAGCTGCAGGAGGACCGCCTCGTCCTCCTCTGTGAACTCCCCTTCGTACCGGTCGGAGAGCTGGATCAGGCCGATGTTCCGTCCGTCTCGAGACGTCAGCGGCACCGCCAGCCAACCCCGCATCGGCGGGTGCTGGTCGGCCCACTTGCCGAACCCCCTCCACTGCGGGTGACGGACCAGCTCCTCCTGGGTGAGACGCATCGGCTGGTTCAGCCGGCAGACTTCCGCATAGATGCCGGACCCGTCCGGGGGCTCGACAAAGTCCTTCCACCGAGCGTACTTCTCCGACAGGGAAAGACCCGTAATCGCCTGGCTCCAGTTGTGGTCGATGGTCAGGCTGACCACCCCCTGGTGCGCGCCGATAATCTCCCGCGCCTGGTGGGTGATGGTGTCCAGCAGCTCCTGTACCGACAGCGTCAGGTTGATCGCCAGCGAAGCATCCGTGATCTTCCGCTGGCGCTCGGCATGCTCCCGCTCTCGCTGCAGCAGCCGTCGGCGCTCCGTAACGTCCTGCATCGCCCCGACCAGGCGGATCGGACGGCCGGACTCGTCGTGGATAGCGTAGCCGCGGTCGAAGATCAGCGCGTAGCTGCCATCCGCCTTCTGGAAGCGATACTCGTCCGACCAGGAGCGGCCGCCATGATCGATGACGGCGTGGATCCCGCCCACCACTCGCTGCCGATCGTCCGGATGGATCTGCTCATACCACCAGCTCGCGTCCGCCGGAATCGCCTCCCGCTCGTATCCGAAGAGGCTGCGCACGCCCTCGTTCCACCAGACGGTGTTCTCCACCAGGTTCCAGTCCCAGATCGCGTCGTTCGTGGCGCGGGAGACGATCTCAAACCGCTCCACGCTCTCCCGCAGCGCCTGCTGGGCCTGCTTCTCCTCGGTGAGATCCCGCACCTCGACCACGGTCCCGATCGGGATTCCGTCCCGGAAGATCGGCTCCGCCGCCACCAGCACGGGGAAGAAGGTGCCGTCCTTCCGGATGAAGACGTCCTCGTGAGCGCGGACCTGGTTCTTTTCCGGCAGCGCCCGGTCGATGGGACACTCGGTAAGGGGATAGGGGCGGCCGTCCGGGTGGTGGTGGTGGATCGCGTCGTGCAGCGGAAGGTCCCGCAGCTCCTCCAGCCGGTAGCCGATCATCGCCTCCGCCGCCGGGTTCATGAAGGTGCAGCGCCCCTGCGTGTCCATCATGAACAGCGCCGCCGTGGCGTTGTCCGTGATGGTCCGGTTCAGGTTCGCCAGCTCCTGGATGCGTTCGCGCGTCCGCACGTGCTCGGTCACGTCCACGCCGTGGACGAAAACCCCGGAGATCGAGCCATCCGCCTCCCGGAGCGGCTGGAACACGAAGTTGACGATCACCTCCTGCGGCGGGCCGCCGGGCTCGTGCTGGATCGTCACGGGCATCTCCGTGCCCACGAACGGCTCGCCGGTCTCGCAAACCCGGTCGAGCAGCTCGAAATACCCCTGCCCCTCTACCTCCGGCAGCGCCTCCCGCACCGGCTTGCCCAGGATCTCCCGATGCCCGACCAGCTGCAGATAGGCGGGGTTGGCGATCTCGAACACGTGGTCCGGTCCCCGCAGCGCGGCGATGAACGCCGGCGCCTGGGTGAAGACGTCGCGGAGCCTTTGCCGCTCCGTCTCGAGCTGCTGCTCGAGCTGCCGAAGCCCCGACACATCGGAATGCAGCCCGATCCACTCCCGAACGGAGCCATCCCGATCGAGAATCGGGATCCCGCGAACCAGCATCGAGCGGTAAACTCCGTCCCGTCGACGAAGTCGATGCTCGACCTCGTACGACACCTTTCGCTCGACCGCCGACATCCAGGTGGCGATGGTCTGATCCCGGTCTTCCGGATGGACGGCCTGCAGCCAGCCCTCTCCCCGGTATTCCTCCCACGATTGTCCCGTAAAGGCTTCCCACTCCGGAATCGGGTTCTCGATCCGTCCTGTGGGGGCCACGTTCCAGGCGATGGAGGCGGTCGCCCGCACGAGGGAGCGATACCGCGCCTCGCTCTCGAGCAGCGCTTGTTGGGCCTGCTTCTCCTCGGTGACGTCCCGCACCTCGACCACGGTTCCGATCGGGACTCCGTCCCGGAAGATCGGCTCCGCCGCCACCAGCACGGGGAAGAAGGTGCCGTCCTTCCGGATGAAGACGTCCTCGTGGGCGCGGACCTGGTTCTTCTCCGGCAGCGCCCGGTCGATGGGGCACTCGGTGAGGGGATAGGGGCGGCCGTCCGGGTGGTGATGGTGGATCGCGTCGTGCAGCGGAAGGTCCCGCAGCTCCTCCAGCCGGTAGCCGATCATCGCCTCCGCCGCCGGGTTCATGAAGGTGCAGCGCCCCTGCGTGTCCATCATGAACAGCGCCGCCGTGGCGTTCGCGGCAATCGTCGCTGCGAGCGAGCCTTCGATTACCCGTTCCGGCTCGGGCGCGGGACCCGCGTCGGGCCCCGAGATCAGGATTTCGGTAGCGGAAGTAACGGCACTCACCGGTGTAGCGGGTCCTGGTCGAAAAGGGAGCGACGGAAGCGGGAGACCTGCCCGGCGACGGTTGCTCCGCAGCGGGAGCCAGCTTTCGAACGGTTGGCAGCCAAAGGAGCAAGCGGGGAGCCGCTCGGAGGCCGCCGGAGCGAGGAGTCGGGAAGGCTCAAGCACAGGTATAACCACCCGAGCGCCGCCGTAAACCTGGTGGAAGCGAGCGCGGCGGGGTGCCTTCGGTAACTCCGCGGGCGGCCGCCCCCTTTCCCAGGCGTGTCTCGGCCGCGTCTCCGGCGCGGCCGAATTTCCCGCGCCGGGCTCTTGACTTCGATCCGGCCCTCACCTATAATCACCCTCGCCGCCGGAACAGGCTGCGCCGAGGTAGCTCAGTCGGTAGAGCAACGGACTGAAAATCCGTGTGTCGCCGGTTCGATCCCGGCTCTCGGCACTTAACACACTTCCGGCCGCCGACGTAGCTCAGTTGGCAGAGCAGCTGTTTCGTAAACAGCAGGTCACCGGTTCGAGCCCGGTCGTCGGCTACCCCGTCCCACCTCCTGAAGGCGCCCTTTGCGGCGCCTTCTCGTGTTTTCTGCCCCTGCCTGTGGCGAGCATCGCAGCAGCTTCGGCCGTCGATTCCCCGCGAGTGAATCGCGCCTGCCGCGGGAACAGTCCTGCGGGAGGACGTTATGCCAGAAGTACGGTGTACCGTTTGTAACTGCGAGTACTGGGACGAGGGGAACGCCTGCTCCGCGGGGCAGATCCTGATTACGGCGGGAGGGGTCGGGACGGATGACCCGGCGGGCGAGCAGGCGGCGCGGCTGCCGGCGACGCCGATCCCGACCGCCGCCTACAGCCTCTGCCGGACCTACACGCCGCGCGGCTCGGAGGATCCGGACGAGGTGGAGACCGGCTCGGAGGTGGAGGCGAATCTCGATCTGCCCTTGCGCTGACGGCTGCTTTACTCTGCTGCCGGGCAGGTTAAGATAGGCCTGTCCGGCAGCCCGGCACGCTGCCGCGATGCTTTCGAAGAGTGCCGTCGAGCCGAACCGGAGAGCCCCCGATGAAAGTGCGCATCGAGTACTGCACCGCTTGAAACTACCTGCCCCGGGCCGTGGGCCTGGCCGACAAGGTGTTGAACCATTACAAGACGGCGATCAGCTCGCTGGAGCTCGTCCCCAGCAGTGGGGGAGTGTTCGAAGTCTCCGTGGATGGGGAGCTGGCGTTCTCCAAGAAGGAGAGCGGGCGGTTTCCGGAGTGGGAGGAGATCCGGGGGGCGTTGGCCTGACGTTTCGACACGTTCTGGGGGTTCGCAGGAGCACCCTCCTGGCGGACCGCCGGCCTTGCCCGAGGGCCGACCCCGAGCCCTAGTCGGCCGATTCAGCCCTCCCGCGACGTGGGCCCTCCGCCGGCCCTTTCACACTCCGCTTCGCTCCGTTAGCGGGCCGCTCCGGGAGTGCGCTCCGGAATGCTCTTCCCGCGCCACAGCCACGGCATCCATCAAGGGCGCGGCTCACGGGCTGAATCGGCCGCCGTCGAGCTACCACCCCTGACTCCCAGGGGTGGTCACAAGTGGCGTCCTGCGGACGCGTCGGGTTGGTGCAGTTCGGGGGGCCTACGCTGCGCCACGTTTAAGCAGAGCGCCAAAACCTGCGGAGCCCGGAGGCGGAGCCGGAGGGGTCCACTTGTGAAGACCCCTGGCGAGGGGTCTTCGCTTGAGCCGTCCGGAGCGGCCCGTGAGCCGCCCCGATGCGGACGCCGCAGCCTGCGACCGCGGAGCTCAGCAGCACGGGGAGTTCGCCCGGAGCAGTCCGCTAGCGGAGCCGCAGGCGGAGCGTGAAAGGACTGCGGGAGGGCCCAACTCGCGGGAGGGCCGGTCCGGCGGTGAGGGCGCGGGGTGGGAACCTCGGGGAGATGCTGGGTTCGCCACGCCAGCCCACATTCGCCGCACACCTCCGGTGGTGGGGATTCGGCCGGGCCGAACCCCCACTCCGGAACAGAGATTATTACAGCGCGAACTCTCCGAAGAAGGCGTTGTTCTGGTCGGTGGCGCTCCAGGCCTTCAGGAGGGTGCCGTCGCGGTACTCCACGTTGACGCAGTAGCCGGTCTTCGCGGCCTTCACCGGGATGAACGGCTTGCCCCAGACCTCGTACGGCTGCTTGCAGCAGAGCTCGGCGGTGCCCTTCTTGATCTTCATGGAGGCGCGGCCGTCGACCGCCACCGTGAACATGTCCTTGGCGGAGTCGAAGCGGACCGGCGCGACGCGGACGTCGACCACTTCGCCGAGGGCGCCCGCGGCGCGCTCCTTCAGCAGGGCGGCGGCGGCCTGGCGCTGGGCCGGCGTGGCGGCCTCGGAGAGGTAGACGACCGAGCGGCGCTTCGCGTCGTCGAACTTCAGGTGCTTGTCCGCGGCGACCACGGCGACCACGTTCACGCCTTCCATCGAGACGCCCTGGTACTCGCCGCCGGTCATCTTCCACGCCAGCACCGCGTTGCGGCCGGCGGTCAGGATCTCACCCTCGTGGTGGCAGGCGCCGACGAAGACGTTCGCAGAGCGGGCCTCCACGTACTCGCCGGTGACGGCGGGCGCGGCCTGCGCGGCGCTCGCGAGGACGGCGGTCAGCGCGGTCGCGGCAAAGATGGAGAACTTCATCCCGGATTCCCTCCTGAGGTGCGGTGTGCCCCGCACGTTACAGATCACCTGTCAGGGTCGACCGGGTAGGCCGACGAGCCGGGATCGCCCGGCGACACGGTTTACCTGAGTATTCTACGACACCTTGCCCCCGGTCGGGTTTCGCCAATCCGGCTCCATGGGGCCGCAACTCCCCGCGCGCCGCGAACTCTCAGTAGGTCAAAGCCGGAGCCTTGGATCGATCAGTCAACCCGGAAACTGGTATGCGCCCCCATCCGCTGCTGTTGTCGCTCGTTCCCGCCGCCCTCCTCGCCGGGGCAGCCTTCGCCCTCGCCGCGGAGGCGCCCGCCCCGTCGCCGGCGCCTTCGGCGGAGCAGGCGCGGTTCTTCGAGAGCAGGATCCGGCCGGTGCTCGTCTCCCGCTGCGGAGCGTGCCATGGCGCGAAGGAGCAGAAGGGCGGGCTGCGGGTCGATTCGCGGGCGGCGCTGCTGAAGGGCGGCGCGCGCGGCCCGGCGGTGCTGCCGGGAGAGCCGGACGGAGGCACGCTGCTGGCGGCGCTGACGCATGCGGACGGCGTGCCGAAGATGCCGCCGACGGGTAAGCTCTCCGACCGGGAGCTCGCCGACCTCCGCCGCTGGATCGAGACGGGCGCTCCGTGGCCCGAGACGCGGAAGCCGTCCGGCGGCGAGGCGGACGGCACGCACTGGTCGTTCCGTCCGATCCGGCGGCCCGCGGTGCCCCGCGTGAAGAACCAGGCGTGGGTGCGGAACCCGATCGACGCGTTCGTCCTGGCGGAGCTGGAGCGGCGCGGCCTCTCCCCGGCACCGGAGGCCGACCGCCGCACCCTGATCCGGCGCGTTACGTTTGACCTGACCGGTCTCCCGCCGACCCCCGCGGAAGTGCAGCAGTTCCTCACCGACCGCTCTCCGGACGCCTACGAGACACTGGTGGAGCGGCTCCTCGCCTCCCCGCGGCACGGAGAGCGCTGGGGGCGCCACTGGCTCGACGTGGCGCGCTACGCGGACTCCAACGGGATGGACGAGAACGTCCACTACGGCAACGCCTGGCGGTACCGGGACTACGTGGTGCGGTCGTTCAACCAGGACAAGCCGTTCGACCAGTTCATCCGGGAGCAGCTCGCGGGCGACTTGCTTCCGGCCTCGGAGCAGCCGGCGCGGCACGAGCAGCTCATCGCCACCGGGTTCCTCTCCATCGGCCCGAAGCTGATCTCGGAGGTCGACAGCCAGAAGGTGGAGATGGACATCATCGACGAGCAGATCGACACGGTCGGCCGCGCCTTTATGGGGCTGACCCTCGGCTGCGCGCGGTGCCACGACCACAAGTTCGACCCGATCTCCGCCAAGGACTACTACGCGCTCGCCGGGATCTTCAAGAGCACGCAGACGATCGACGCCTGGAACAAGCCGCGGATGTGGTTCGAGCACTCGATCGCCACCGAGGCGGACCTCGCCCGCAAGGCGGAGCACGAGCGGAAGGTGGCGGCGCAGAAGAAGACGATTGCAGAGGTTGGCGCCCGGGAGACGGAGCTCTGGAAGCAGGCGAACCCCGGCGCCGAGCTGCCGAAGCAGCCGGAGACGGCATTCCGCGCCGAGGGCCAGGCGGAGCTGAAGCGCCTGCGCGAGGAGCTGGCCGCCCTGGAGAAGGCGGCCCCGGAAATGCCGGCCTGCATGGGAGTGCGGGACCAGAAGGTGGTCGACGTTCCCGTCCACCTCCGCGGCGACTTCCTCACCCTGGGAGAGATGGTGCCCCGCCGCTTCCCCGCCGTGCTCGCGGGCACCGACCAGCCGCCCCTTCCGGAGACGCGCAGCGGCCGCCTGGAGCTGGCGCAGTGGATCGCCAGCCCGGAGAACCCGCTCACCGCCCGCGTCGCGGTGAACCGCGCCTGGCGCTGGCACTTCGGCCAGGGACTGGTCCGCTCGACCGACAACTTCGGCATCCTTGGGGAGAAGCCGTCGCACCCGGCGCTGCTCGACTATCTCGCGTGGGCGTTCTCATCTCCCGCCCGCGAAGGCGGGACAGAGAGACAGAGAGACGGAGAGAGCCGTACCCGCAACGCAGGGTCAGCTCCGCGGGAGGCGGGGGTTCGGAATCGCTCTGTCCCTCTGTCGCTCCGTCCCTCTGTCGCAAACGGTCCCTCTGTCTCTCCGTCGTCACCGGGAGGTATGGGATGGAGCGTTAAGCGGCTGCATCGGCTGATCGTGCTCTCCAGCACTTACCGGATGAGCAGCCGTCACGACCCGCGGGCGGCGGAGGTCGATCCGGAGAACCGGCTGCGGTGGCGGTTCGACGTGCGGCGGCTCCAGGCGGAGGAGATTCGGGACGCGCTGCTCTTCACCGGCGGGCTGCTCGACCCGGCGATGGGCGGACCGGCGCTGTCGCTGAAGAACCGGGAGTACGTCTTCGACCACACCTCGAAGGACAACACGAAGTACGACAGCCGGCGGCGGTCGCTCTACCTGCCGGTAGTACGGAACCACCTCTACGACGTATTCCAGCTCTTCGACTTCGGCGACGCCAGCCTGGTGGAGGGGAACCGGCCCACGACGACCGTGGCCCCGCAGGCGCTCTTCATGTTGAACGCCGACCTGGTGATGGACGCGGCGGACGCGCTGGCGGGCAAGGCGCTCGAGCGGAAGCGGCTCACGCCGGAGCAGCGGGTGCGCGTTCTCTACTTCGAAGCCTACGGCCGCTACGCCACGCCGGAGGAGACGGCGCGCTCCCTGAAGCTGCTCTCCGACTTGGAACGGACCGTTCCGGGCGAGGGAGAGGCCCGGGAGCGCAGGGCCTGGGGGGCGCTGGCACACACCCTGGTGGCTGCCAACGAGTTCATCTTCGTGCGCTGAGGAAGCACCGGTATGAGGCGTCACTCGACAGACCCTTTGAACGACGGACTCGCCGGCCGGCTCTCCCGGCGGGAGATGCTGCGGAACAGCTCCGTCGGCTTTGGCTACCTCGCGCTGCTGGGGCTGCTCCAGGAAGAAGCCGCCGCTGCGAAGGCGGGCACGGCCCCGAAGTCGCTCGACCCGCTCGTCCCGAAGCCGCCGCACTTCGCGCCGAAGGCGAAGCGGGTGATCTTCCTCTTCATGAAGGGCGGGCCGTCGCACGTCGACACCTTCGACTACAAGCCGGCGCTGGAGCGCGACCACGGCAAACCGTTCCCGGGTGAGAAGCCGCGCGTCCAGTTCGCGCCGACCAACAACCTGCTGAAGTCGCCCTGGAGCTTCAAACAGTACGGCCAGAGCGGGAGCTGGGTCAGCGAGCTGTTCCCGCACGTCGCGGGGTGCGTCGACGACCTCTGCTTCCTCCACTCCGTCCACGGGACGAACGCCGCGCATGGCGGCGCGCTGCTGAAGCTGCACACCGGGAGCGACACCTTCGTCCGCCCCAGCATGGGCGCCTGGGTCACCTATGGCCTGGGGACGGAGAACCGGAACCTTCCCGGGTTCATCACCATCTGTCCCACGCTCGCGCACGGCGGCGTCAACAACTGGGGCTCCGCCTTCCTGCCCGCGGCGTGCCAGGGCACCCCACTCGGCAACGCGAGCATCCCCAGCGACCAGGCGAAGGTTGCCTACATCCGCAACAGCCGTCTCCCGCGCGAGGTGCAGCGCCTGCAGCTCGAAGCGCTGGGGGCGATGAACCGGGAGCACCTGGAGCAGTCCGGTCCCAACCTGGCGCTGGAGGGACGGATCAACAGCTTCGAGCTGGCGTTCCGGATGCAGGCGGCGATGCCGGAGGTGGAAAGCCTGGCGGGCGAGACGCCGGAGACGCTGAAGCTGTACGGGATGGACGACCCGATGACCGCCCCGTTCGGCCGGCAGTGCCTGCTGGCGCGGCGGTTCGCGGAGCGCGGCGTCCGGTTCATCCAGGTGACCCACAGCGACAGCGACGTCCAGTGGGACCAGCACGGGCAGCTCAAGGAAGGTCACGCCGAGAACGCGCGGGAGGTCGACAAGCCGATCGCCGGGCTGCTCAAGGACCTGAAGGCGCGCGGCCTGCTCGACGACACGCTGGTCCTGTGGGGCGGGGAGTTCGGCCGCACGCCGACCGCCCAGGGCACCGACGGCCGCGACCACAACCCCGAGGGCTTCACGATGTGGCTGGCCGGCGGGGGCGTGAAGGGCGGCTTCCACTACGGCGCCACCGACGAGTGGGGCTACTACGCCGTGCAGGACAAGGTCCACATCCACGACTTCCACGCCACCCTGCTCTGGCTCCTCGGCATCGACCACGAGCGGCTCACCTACCGCTACGCCGGCCGCGACTTCCGCCTGACCGACGTGCACGGACGGGTGGTGAAGGAGATCGCGATCTGAGGGATGAGGGCGGAAGGATGAGGGATGAATCCGAACCCTCCGTAGACGGAGGATCCTGCTCCTGCTCCTGCTCGCTGGCGACCTTCGGGGCTTCGGCACGTCCTGGTGAGGTCCGAAGGGTTCCGCCGCCCCTCCAGGGCGGGTGATTGGGGACGGCGGAGGTCCGGGGGCTGCGCTGCGCTTGCACCCCGGCTATCGTCTCGCGCCCCTCCGGGGCGCCATCCCCGCCATCCCCGCCATGCTCGCTGCGCTCCGTCCCTCTGTCTCTCCGTCCCTCTGTCTCTCCGTCTCTCCATCTCAGGGGCGGCCGTCCGCGCTAGGCGGTCTCGCCTTCGAAGAGCTGGGGCAGGAGCTCGGAGGCTTTATCGATGCGCCAGCGGGCGTCGTCGATGGCACGCTCGTCGAACGGAAGGATGCCGCGAGTCTGGGGCGCTTCGCGGCTGCCGGTGATCATGAACGGCATCCAGCCCGCCTCGGCCCGCCGCTCCTCCGTGTAGGTGGCATGGTCGACGACGACCATGATCCGGAAGTCGTCGAGCAGCCCGATCCGGTCAAGGAGTGTGCCGAAGAAGCGCTCGTCGATCCGCTTTACGGCGTCGAGCTTCGCTTCCCAGTCGCCGTCCAGACCCGCCTCGTTCGGCGACTCGAGGTGGACCAGGCAGAAGTCCCGCTCCTGCAGCGCGGTCAGCGTGGCCCGCGCCTTCATGGCGTAGTCGGTGTCGAGCGAGCCGGTGGCGCCGGGAACGTCGAGCACGCGCAGGCCGCTCAGACGCGCCAGCCCCTTGACCATCGCGCTGCCGGCGACGCACGAGCCGCCGACCCCGTGCCGGAACCCGAACCCCTGGAGCTGCGGGGCGCGGCCCGGCGACCAGGGCCACACCATGTCGGCGGTGGGCCGCCCGTCGTCGCGCAGCCGCTTGTTGAACGGGTGCTCCGCCAGCACCTCGGCACTGTCCCACATCACGCTCACCAGCTGCTCCGCGCGGTCGCCGGTGGGGAACACCTCTCGCAGCGGGCGGCCCGCCGCGGCGTACGGAGAGGTGCACGCAATCCCGTCCGGACCGCCGCGCCAGACCAGCACGTGCCGGTAGCCGGAGCCCGGGTAGAACTGCAGCGTGCGGTGCCGCAGCGACTGCTGCACGTGGCGCACCAGCTCCCGGCCGACGTTCTTGCCCAGCTTGCCGGCGGTCGGCTCCTGCAGCACGGCGCCGTCGGTATGGACCAGGTTCAAGCTGAACGCGGTGTCGCCGTGGTCGAGGTCGATCTCTACCGCCGCGGCTTCCAGCGGTCCCCGGCCGGTCCAGTGCTCCACCGGATCGAACCCGAAGAGCCCCATCAGTGCCGCCTCGGGGTCGCCCTTCCAGTCCGGCGGCAGCGTCTGGACCACTCCCACGCGCGCCTTGCGGGCCATGGCGGTCAGGTGCTCGCCCGCCCCGACGATCAGCGGTGTACGGTCGTCGAGCGCCTTGATCGGGGCATCGACCGCCCCGTCGAGGATCACCATCACGTATTTCATGGGGCTGTCACGATATCGGGGAGCGGGAGGCGCTGTTCCAGGTTTGCAGGTTGCAGGTTAGCAAGTTGGGCACCGCTCGATGGAGTCCGGAACCTGCAACCTGAAACCTGCCAACTCGCTAACTACCTAATCGAGCTCGCGTCCGGTGATCCGGCGGTAGATCTCGCGGTATTTCTCGGCGGTCCGCTCCGCCACCTCGGCGGGGAGGGCGGGGGCCGGCGGCTCGTGATTCCAGCCGATGCCGTCCAGGTAGTCCCGCACGTACTGCTTGTCGAAGCTCGGCTGGGGACCGCCGGGCTCGTACCCTTCCGCATCCCAGAAGCGAGAGGAGTCGGGGGTCAGGCACTCGTCGATCATCGTCACCTGCCCGTCGAGCAGTCCGAATTCGAACTTGGTATCGGCGATGAGGATGCCGCGCTCGCGCGCGTGCTCGGAGGCGGTGGTGTAGACCCGGAGGCTCAATTCGATGAGCTGAGCCATCTCGCCGGCGGGGACCAGCTCCGCCATCTCCTGGTGCGTGATGTTCTCGTCGTGTCCGCTGGCGGCCTTGGTCGAAGGGGTAAAGATCGGCTCCGGCAGGCGGGAGCCCTGCAGCAGGCCCGCCGGCAGCCCGATGCCGCAGACCGAGCCGGAGCGCCGGTACTCCTTCCAGGCGCTGCCCTCCAGGTAGCCGCGGACCACGCACTCGACCGGATAGGCCTTCGCCTTGCGGGCCAGCATCGCGCGCCCGTTCAGCACTTCCTCCGGCAGGCTCGCGCCCGCCTCCCCGAGCGCCGCGCGGATCTCGGCGGCGTCGGTCGTCACGAGGTGGCTGGGGCAGAAGGGGCGGATGAAGTCGAACCAGAAGGCGGAGATCAGGTTCAGCACCCGGCCCTTGTCCGGGATCCCGGTGGGGAGCACGCAGTCGAACGCGGAGAGGCGGTCGGTGGTGACGATCAGCAGGTGCTGGTCCAGGTCGTAGACGTCCCGCACCTTGCCGCGGATGAAGCCGGGGAGACCCGGCAGGTGCGTCTCCAGCAGCACGCCGTCCGCACCGGTCACTTCAGCGCTCATCGGGTCGATCTCCAGTCCGGGGCGAGGGTGGGTTATAGTCGGGCCGCGGCGAGCACCGCCTCGCAGGTGGCGGGCACGGGTACCGGCTCGTCGATGGCGCCCAGCACCGTCGCCGGATCCTTGAGGCCGTGGCCCGTGAGGGTGCAGACCACGATCCGCTCCTCTTCCGGCACTCCGGCGAAGTAGCCCGCGTTCCAGAGCTTGCGGAGCCCCGCGACGGAGGCGGCCGAGGCGGGCTCGCAGAAGACACCGACCTCCGCGGCCAGCATCCGGTAGGCCGCCAGGATCTCTTCGTCGGTCACCGCGTCGATCGTTCCGCCGCTCTCGTCCCGGGCCGCAACCGCCGGCTGCCAGCTGGCGGGGTTGCCGATGCGGATGGCGGTGGCGATCGTCTCCGGCGCGCTGACGGGCTCTCCGCGCACGATCGGCGCGGCGCCGGCGGCCTGGAAGCCGAGCATGCGGGGCAGGCGCGCGGCGCGGCCGAGGCGGTGGTACTCCTGATAGCCCAGCCAGTAGGCGGTGATGTTCCCCGCGTTGCCGACCGGAATGCAGTGGAACGCCGGGGCGTCGCCCAGCCAGTCGCAGATCTCGAAGGCGGCGGTCTTCTGCCCCTGGATGCGGTCCGGGTTGATGCTGTTCACCACCGCGACCGGCCGCACGTGGGAGACTTCCCGCACCAGGCGGAGAGCGTCGTCGAAGTTACCCCGGATCGCCACCACGCAGGCGCCGTGGATCAGCGCCTGGCTCAGCTTCCCCATGGCGATGGCACCGTGCGGGATGAGCACCAGGCACTGCAGGCCGGCGCGCGCGGAGTAGGCGGCCGCGGAGGCGGAGGTATTGCCGGTGGAGGCGCAGATCACCGCCTCGGCGCCGCGGGAGACCGCCTGGGTGATCGCAACCGTCATCCCGCGGTCCTTAAAGGAGCCGGTGGGGTTCAGCCCCTCGCACTTGAGGTAGAGGCGAAGGGAATCGCCGCCGGAGATCGCCCGCGCCAGGCGCGGCGCCTCCAGCAGCGGCGTGTTGCCCTCCAGCAGGGTGACGACCTCGCTGGCCGGCTCCACTGGAAGGAACTCCCGGTAAGCCTGGATGAGGCCCGGCCAGGCGGCGGCAATCGGCGCGGGGGCCATCCTACTCCTCCACCCGGATGCAGTTGGCAACCTGCCGCACCACCGGCAGTGCCTCGATCTCCTGCAGGGCCGCCCGCAAGTTCCCCTCGTTGGTGCGGTGGGTAATCCAGACGATCTCCGCCGACTCCTCGCTCACCTGCTTCTGGATCATCGACTCCAGCGAGACGTTGTGCCGGCCGAAGACGGTCGCCACCGCCGCCAGCACGCCGGGGCGGTCGTCGGTCTCGGTCCGCACGTAGTAGTGCGACTCGGTCTCCTCGATCGGGAGGATCGTCTTCTCGTGGAAGCAGGTGCAGGCGATCCGGCCGGAGCCCCCGAAGACGATGCCTCGCGCCGCTTCCATAATGTCGGCGGCCACCGAGCTGCCGGTCGGCATCGCCCCCGCCCCGCGGCCGAAGAACATCACGTCGCCCACCGCGTTCCCGCGGACCAGGACGGCGTTGAAGACGTCGTTCACCGCCGCCAGCGGGTGGGAGAGCGGCAGCATCGCGGGGTGCACCCGCAGCTCCAGGCCGTGGGGCCGCTCCTTCGCGAGCGCGACCAGCTTGATCGCGTAGCCGAGCTGCTTGGCGTACTCGATGTCGCGGTCGGAGATCTTGCGGATCCCTTCGTGATAGACCCGCTCCAGCGGCACGCGGCTCTGGAAGCCGATGCTGGCGAGGATCGCGAGCTTGTAGGCGGCGTCGAAGCCGTCGACGTCGTCGGTCGGGTCGGCCTCCGCGTAGCCCTGCTCCTGCGCCTGGCGGAGCGCGACCTCGAAGTCGAGACCCTGCTGGCTCATTTGCGTCAGGATGTAGTTGGTCGTCCCGTTGACGATCCCCACCACCTCGCGGATCCGGTTCGCGGCGAGGGAGACCTTCATCGCGCGGATGATCGGGATGCCGCCCGCCACGGCGCCTTCGAAGAAGAAGTCGAGCTTCCGCTCCGCGGCGCGGACCAGGAGCTGGTGCCCCGCCTTGGCGATCAGCTCCTTGTTGGCGGTGACGACGTGCTTGCCGTTGGAGAGGGCGCGGAGGATGTAGTCGCCCGCTGGCGCGATGCCGCCGATCAGCTCCGCCACGATCTGCACTTCCGGATCGTCCAGTACTTCCGCCGGATCGGTGGTGAGCAGGCCGCTCGGGAGGTCGACCGCGCGCGGTTTCTCCGGGCTGCGGACGCAGACGCGCTTGACTTCGATGCGGGCGCCGAGCTGGCGCTCGATGGCGGCGGCATTCTCCCGCAGCGTCTGGTAGGTGCCGGACCCCACCACGCCGCAGCCGAGCATTCCGACGACGATGGTGCGAGGATCGGCCGACATAGATACTCCTGGTCGGGAGCCGCGCCGGTCAGGCGAGGCGAGGCTCCAGAGACTTCCGATTATATCCCACGGCTCCGCGCCTGCTGTCAAACCCTCGCCCCGCTGTGAGACGGCTATCCCCGGCCTGCAGGAGACTCGCCGCCGCGCTCTGAACCTCGGGACGAAAGACGAACCGGATGGAGCCGGGGACAGGGGGTGGGGGAACGATGCGGCTGCTGGTGACCGGGGCGGAGAGCCCGCTCGGCAGGGTGGTGGTGGAAGCGCTGGAGGGGGAGCACGAGCTGCGCGGGACCGGGGACGCCGACCTCCGCAGCCCGGAGCAGCTCCGGCCGCTGCTGGAGGGGGTGGAGACAGTGCTCCACCTGGCGCCGCACTCGCCGGCGAGCCCCGCCACTCCCGAAGCGGAGGCGGAAGTGCTCGACCTCGCCGCGCGGGGCACCTACGTGCTCCTGAAGGAGGCGCTCGCCGCGGGAGTGCGGCGGGTCGTCCTCGCCTCCCGGCTGGAGGTGCTGACCCGCTACGAGGAGGCGTATCTGCTCGACGAGAGCTGGAAGCCGCGTCCCGCGCCCGAAGCCGCCGCGCTCGCCCCGCACCTGGCGGAGCTGGCGGTGCGGGAATTCGTCCGCGCGGAGCCGCTCCTCGCCGTCTGCCTCCGCCTCGGCGACCTCGACGGCGCCGATCCCGCCA
This sequence comes from Armatimonadota bacterium, assembly GCA_046292385.1. GTDB lineage: Bacteria > Armatimonadota > SYMT01 > SYMT01 > SYMT01 > JBKBRF01. The sequence continues at coordinate 49,384 of JBKBRF010000030.1, forward strand.
CCTCCCCCGCACTCGCGGTCGAGGCGATCCGGAAAGCGCTCGCACTCGATCCCGGCGGCTCGCACTACCGCTGGTGGCTCTACCACGTGACCGAGTCGCCGCGCTTCAGCCCGGCCCGCGCCGCGGAGGCGCCGCTCGGCCTGCGCGGGGGAGGAGCCTGATGGGAGCCGTGCACTCGGGACGGGTCGTAGTCTTCGGGGCCGGGGGACCGGTCGGCGCCTCCGCGGCACGGGCGCTGCGGGAGCACTACACGCTGCTGCTCACCGACGCGCGCCCGCTCCCGGAGATCGCGGCGGCGGGCGAGCGGCAGTCGCCCGGCGCGCCGCTGCCGGAGGTGCTGCCGGCGCCGCACGAGACGCGGGTGGTCGACGTCACCCGCTACGAGGAAGTGCTGAAGGCCGCCCGGGGCGCCGACGCGCTGATCAACTGCACCGTGGTGCGGCGGGAGCTGGAGCCGGCGTTCGGCGTGAACCTGGTCGGCGCCTACCACGTGGCAAAGGCCGCCGTGGAGCTGGGCATCCGGCGGCTGATCCACACCGGGCCGTACCACACCGGGCTGGACCACAACGCCGACACCTGGTGGGAGCACGACGTCTCCCCGGACGCTCCGCTCCACCCGGGCAGCGACCTGTACGCGATGAGCAAGTTCCTGGGAGGGGAAGTGACGCGGATCTTCGCGGAGGAGCACGGGCTGGAGGTGGTGACGTTCCTCTACTGCGCCTTCCGCCCCGGCGAGGGGGACGAGGCGCCGGACGGGAGTGGGGTCCACCCGTTCACCACGCGCTGGGATGACTGCGGCGAGGCGTTCCTCTACGGCCTCCGCGCCCCGGAGCTGCCGCGCCCGTACGAGCCGTTCTTCATCTGCTCCGACCTGCCGCACGGCAAGTACCGCACCGACAAGGCGAAGCAGCTCCTCGGCTTCGAAGCCCGCCACCGCTTCGAGCGCCTCTGGACGCGCGCGGAGTCTGAAGGGTAGCGAGGCGCTTCAGCGTGGGCGGGACCCCGGAAGGTCATGCTCCAGGAGATACCAGTCTTCCGGCGCCTCCGGTTTGTAAAGGGCGAGCCGCCCGGGGAGGCAGGAGAGCACGATCGCGAAGTCGTGCGTCACCGCGCTCTCCAGCGCCTTCCGCAGCGGTACCTCGCAGCCGTCGAGCTCCAGTGCGCACGCGATGACGTGGCAGGTCGCCGGCGCAGCCCGCTCCCGCAGGAGCCCTTCCACCGCCTGGACGGTACGCTCTCCGCGCGGAATGAGGCGCGCCCGGGAGAGGTCGACGTCCGCGCCGTGGTTCAGGCGGTCCAGGATCTCCCGGCGGCGCTTCGGATGGGCGAGCAACTCGCCGCAGCGCCGGCGCTTCTCCGCCCGGACAAAGACCCGGCAGAATGCCTCTTCGTGTTCGTTCAGCGTGCTCATCAGATGCCGAGATGCAGGATGTAGAACTCTCCGGTAGCCGCGGCCCGGCCCCACTCCGCGAGTAGCTCCAGGTCCCGCACGAGTTCGTCGCGCCGGACGAGGAGCTTTTGAGTTTCCTCGTCGCTGCGCCTTCCATCCTCGTCGCGCGTATACACCCAGCCGGCGGAGAGAATGATCTCTTCCGGGCCGAGGCGAAAGAGCTGTGCCCACGCCGCGAAGACTTCCGCGAAGAGCGCTCCACCCTCGTGGTTCACGATCGTGTCCCCGTAGAGATCGAGACCCTGAATCGGCTTGGGCGCTCGCTTTCTGTCCTGGACCAGCGCCGGAAACCATTCCAGAGAGTCGTAGAAGTAGCGCAGTACGTCGTCAGCGATCCGGAGTGGGGCATCCCGCCGACGGAGATAATCCCAGTAAGCTGCGTAGGGGACTTCCCCTTCTCGGAGAAGCCAGAAGTCGTGATACGGGCCACGCGGCTCTTCCAGGATCATCACTGAATCACCACCAGATCAACAGCTGCAGTAGCTCCCACAGCCCCCGCGCAACGGAGCCGCAGCCGGGCCGCTCCCGGCGCTGGTGGTCGCGCCAGGTGACCGGCCGCAGCCACCACCAGAGCAGCAGCGCGAGGAGCGCGACGACGACCAGCGCCCCGGTCACGGCGAGGATCGGGCTGAGTTGGGTGACGGTGCTCACGATCGGTTAGCGGGTTCTTGGGTGGGGCGTCCGTCCGGTGGGGGAGAGGCGCTCTTGCTCGCGGTTGGAGACACCGACTACCCCCGGCGCGCTACCCTGTCCGGCTCGCCGAGCCGGGCGGAAGCGACTTCACTGCGCAATGACGGGCCGGGCTCCGTTTGTAGAACGAGGCCCGGCGCTCGATGGTTGCGGTGTGGGTCAGGCGGCGTCGCGCGAGGCGCCCTGGCGGAGCTGTTCGAACAGCTCCGGATGCTGCTCCGGGCCGGCGGTCTGGGTGACCACCACCTCCACCCGCACGCGCGCCTGGAGCGGGGGATAGCACTGGCTGTCGTCGCACGGCTGCATCGCGAGGGTGGCGATCAGCGGGTAGCGGCCCGGGGCCACCACTTCGGAGACTTCCAGCTCGGCGCCGAGCAGCACGCTGCCGGAGTAGACGGAGAGCGTCTCGTCGGCGAACGGGGCCTGCCAGTCGGTCCCCTTGGGGTAGGAGCCGGCTTCGAGCTGGAAGCCCTCCGGCATCTCCAGGCTGATCTGCGTCGGCATCAGGTAGTCCTGCTTCGGCCGGAAGCTGTTCAGGTGGTAGCCGTCGCGGATGTCGAGCCGGACGCCGATCCAGAAGCGGCTGCCTGGAGCGACCGACTTCCGCGAGAGGAAGACCTCCAGCCCCACCGCGTCGCCGCCCGGCACGCCGACCCCGTCCGGCCACTCCGCCAGGTACTCGTCCGCGGCGACCAGCATGTTGGGGAACGCCGGGCTCATCTCCGCCATCACCGGCGCGGAGCGGGAGAGGAGGTGGGCGGCGCGCTTCCGGTACTCCTCGTCGCCGGTGCTCTTCGCCGCGCGGATCAGGGCCAGCGCGGCCATCGAGTTGCCGGAGGGGGTGGCACCGTCCTGCAGGCTGTGGGTGCGGGTGATCAGCTCCTCGTGGTCGTGGCTGGTGAAGAAGTACGCGCCCGCCTCCGGGTCCCAGAACTGCTCGTCCATCCGCTTCAGCAGGGAGAGCGCAGCCTGACTCCACTCGCCCTCGCCGGTCACCTCGTGGAGGTCAAGGAGGGCGACCGCCAGGTAGGCGTAGTCTTCCAGGTAGGCGTTCAGGTGCGCCTTGCCCGCGCGGAACGAGCGCAGCAGCCGCTCGCCGTTCCGCATCGTGCCGAGCACGAACCGCGCGGCGGCCTCCGCGGCAGCGCGGTACCGCTCGTCCTGGAAGACGCGGTACCCCTCTGCGAACGCGCGGATCATCAGCCCGTTCCAGCCGGCAAGCACCTTGTCGTCCAGCAGCGGATGCACGCGCCGCTCCCGATGCTCCCAGAGGCGGGCGCGCAGCGCGGCCAGGCGGTGGTCGAGCTCCGGCGCAGTAGTGCCCAGCTCCGCCGCCCACTCCTCCAGGCTGCGCGGGAGCAGGTTGGGGATCGAGCTGCCTTCGAAATTGCCGCCGGGGGTGATGTCGTAGATCCGGTTGAAGAGGGTGCCGTCGGCCTCGCCCAGGACCTCCACCACTTCTTCCGGACCCCACACGAAGAAATTGCCTTCCACGCCCTCGCTGTCGGCATCGGTGGCGGAGTAGAAGCCGCCGTCCGGGTGGGTCATCTCGCGGAGGACGTAGTCGAGGATCTCTCGCGCCACCCGGCCGTAGTACCACTCGCCAGTCTGCGCGTGCGCCAGCGCGTAGACGCGCGCCAGGAGCGCGTTGTCGTACAGCATCTTCTCGAAGTGGGGCACCAGCCACCGCTCGTCCACGCTGTAGCGGTGGAAGCCGCCGCCGACCTGGTCGTACATCCCGCCGCGCGCCATGCGGTCGAGCGTCTTGCGGACCATCGGCAGCAGGTGAGTATCGCCGCGGCGCCCCGCCCGCCGGAGGAGCAGCTCCAGGCGCATCGAGGGCGGGAACTTCGGCGCGCCGCCGAAGCCGCCGTGCTCCGCGTCGTAGGTGCCGGCGGTGACGCGGACCGCATTCTCCACCAGCTCGTCCTTGACGGCGCCCTGGCCTGCGGTGGCGGTGGAGTACTGGTGGATTGCCAGCGCCACGCGGCTGGCCTGGTCTTCCAGCTCCGGCCGCCGCTCGCGCCACGCGCGGGCGATCTCCTGCAGCAGCGTCCCGAAGCCGGGGCGGCCCCACCGGTCCTCCGGCGGGAAGTAGGTGCCGGCGTAGAACGGGCGCAGGTCCGGGGTGAGGAAGACCGACATCGGCCAGCCGCCGCTCTGGGTCATGAGCTGCGTCGCCGTCATGTAGATCTCGTCGAGGTCCGGCCGCTCCTCGCGGTCGACCTTGATCGAGACGAACTCCCGGTTCAGGATCTCGGCGATCGCCGGGTTCTCGAAGCTCTCCCGCTCCATCACGTGGCACCAGTGGCAGGCGGAGTAGCCGATGGAGAGGAAGATCGGCCGGTTCTCCGCGCGCGCCCGCCCCAGCGCCTCCTCGCCCCACGGGTACCAGTCGACCGGGTTGTGCGCGTGCTGGAGCAGGTAGGGACTGGTCGAGTCGATTAGGCGGTTGGGCGATGCGGACACGGGAGGTTCCTCTGGCTCTCGTCGGCAGTGGGTCGAGATCGGCGGCTGCGGTGCGAAGTATTCCGTATCGCGTATCGCGTATCGTCGTCGGCTTCCTTTTACCGCTGGCGTCGTGCCGGGCGGAGGGGATGGCGGCCCCTGGTCACCGGCGGCGTGCTCCGGCATGAGCTACCCGCGCCAGTGCGAGGATACTCCACTTCCCGCGGGGGGGAGGCGGGTTCGACGGAGAAAAGGGGGCGAAGAGGCGCTGCGCCCGGCACGACGTTCGCGGGGAGCGGCCGAGGCGGGCCGCTACGGAATACGCGATACGGAATACGCGATTAAGCGATACGGAATACGCGCTATGCCCCGCAGGCGGCGAAGGAGCGGGTCTCTTCCAGGGCGCGGCGGATCTCTTCCGGCGCGGCGGGCTTGACCAGGTGGAGGTCGAAGCCGGCTTCGCGGGCGGCGGCGACGTCCCGCTCCTGGCCGTAGCCGGTCAGCGCGATCAGCCGCAGCTCCGCGCCGCGCTCCTGCCGCAGGCGGCGGGCGACTTCGTAGCCGTCCACGCCCGGGAGACCGATGTCGACGATGGCGAGGTCCGGCTGCTCCGAACGGGCAACGGTGAGTCCTTCCGAGCCGGTGCGGGCCACGCAGGGGCGGTAGCCCCACATCTCCAGCATCTCCGCCAGCGTCTCCGCGGCGTCGACGTTGTCTTCCACCACCAGGACCTTGAGACGGCGGTCGCCGGAGCCGTCGCTCCTCGAGACGCTCGGTGCCGGTTCCGGGGACTGCGCCAGCGGGAGGTAGGCGCGGAACTCGCTGCCGCGGCCCGGGCCTTCACTCCGGACCTCCACCCGCCCTCCGTGCAGCTCCAGCAGGCTCTTCACCAGCGTGAGGCCGATGCCGAGCCCGCCCTGGCTGTGGGCGAGCGACTCGTCTGCCTGGACGAATAGCTCGAACACCTTCGGGAGCAGCTCCGGGCTGATGCCGACGCCGTTGTCCTTCACGGTCAGCACCGCCTGCCCGCCGTCCCGCTCGAGCCGCACTTCGATCCGCCCGCCCGCGGGCGTGTACTTGGCCGCATTCGTGAGGAGGTTGGAGAAGACCTGCTCGACGCGGACCCGGTCGACCCTGGCCGGCACCGGGGTGGAGCAGATCAGCTCCCGCAGCTGGTGGTCGCCCGCCTGGACCAGCGGATGCGCCGTATCGAGCGCGCTGCGCAGCACGTCGCGCAGGTCCACCACCTCCGGGCGCAGCTCCACCACGCCCCGCGTGATGCGGGAGACGTCGAGGAGATCGTCGACCAGCCGCTTCAGGTGGTGCGACTGGCGGCCGATCACGCCGAGATAGCGGCTCAGCTCCGGGTCGTTCTGCAGCCGGCGGTCGAGCACGTAGTGCGCGTTGGTGATCGAGGCGAGCGGGTTCCGCAGCTCGTGCGCCAGCATCGCGAGGAACTGGTCCTTGCGCCGGTTCGCCTCTTCCTCCGCCTCGTAGAGCCGGGCCACCTTCTCCGCCATCTCTCGCTCGCGCCGCACCGTTTCTATATAGGCGGTGTAGCCGCGGAAGCCGAGGAAGAGACACGGCAGCAGCAGGAGCGCGGCGGGCCCGGTGAGGAGGTACGTGCCCCAGACCCCGGCCGCCGCCGCCGCGCAGCCGAAGTAGGCCGGCGCGGTCCAGAGATAGTGCTCCCGCCAGACCTCCAGCGGCGGCTGCTCCTGCTCCAGCGCGATCGCGGTGGCCACCCCCAGCGTGTTCAGACAGAAGTAGACCGCCGTGAAGAGGAGCACGCCGCAGAGCAGGCCGAGCTCCCCCGCGGGAAGCAGGGGCGCCGCGGTCCACGCGCCGAGCGCCGCCGCGCCGCTCACCAGGGCGCAGTGGGCTCCATTGAAGACCCGCCGGTACATCGGCTGTACCACCCAGCGGAAGCGGCCCTCCGCGTCCCGCCGGATCAGGTGGGTGGAGGTGGCGCCCAGGGCGGCGCAGGCCATCGCCACCCAGGCCGGCTGCAGGAGGAACGCCAGGCAGACGACCGCGAAGACGAGACTCTGCTTCCCCCGCAGGATGGTGAGCTGGACCTTCCACGTCCCGGCGATGAACGATGCCAGCAGGAGCACGACCGCGGTGATGCCGTCCACCGCCTGCGGCTGGCGCAGCGCGGCCCAGAGCACCGGCGCCAGCAGGAGCACCTGGGCCGCCACGTAGGTCTGCAGCCGTATCGGGAGCTTACTGAAGCTCACTTCATCTCCATCGGTTCGGGAGGCGGAGCGTGCGGTCAGAGCTCGACCGAGTGCATCGGCGCGTCGCCGACCGCCAGCACGTCGTCGTCACCCCAGGTCGACTGGTCGCCCCAGAGGCCGCCATCGTTCCACGCAGCCTGGTTGCTCCACGCCGCCTGCTGCTCCGCCACGCCGTTGCTCTGCGAGGTGACCGCGCCGGTCCAGGTGGTGGAGGCGCCCCAGAAGAGCTGCGGGCTCCAGGCTTGCTGGCGGTAGCCGAAGAGGTCGTTACCCGAGAGGACGCGATCCGCCCAGTACAGGTTCCGATTCCATGAGAAGGTACGGGCATTGATCGTACTGGAGTAGGTGGGCGCGGCCGTCTGCCAGTAGGCGCCCGCTGACGCGCCATGGCTCACGCAGCCCGCCAGCGCCAGCGCGCCGACCACGTTCAGGCTGCCCGCTCCTTGAGTGACGGTGGAAAGCCCGGACGGGAGCGGATAGCCCCAGGAGTCGGTTACGGGGAGCCGCTCCGCCGTAAAGGTGAGCAGCCCCTTGACGGTGTTCGGGTCGAGGGCAGGATAGGCCTGGAGCAGCAGCGCCGCGGCGCCCGACGCCTGCGGCGCCGCGAAGCTGGTGCCGGAGAGCCTGAAGTAGTCGACGGTCGACGGCGTCGAGCCGTCCGCATCGACCCGGTTGTTCGGAAGCTGGGCGTCGAGGTACGACCCCGGCGCGCGGACGGAGACGATTCGGTTCCCCGGCGCCACCAGGTCCGGCTTCGCCCAGTGGTCCAGGTACGTCGGGCCGCGGCTGCTGAAGCTGGCGACCCGATCGTCGCCCCGCGTGCCGGTCTCCATCGTGTTCAGCGCGCCGACGGTGAGCGCCGCCGGCTCGTTGCCGGGGCTCGAGATGCCGCCGTAGACGGTTTGCCCGTTGGCGTTCTTCCCCTTGTTCCCGGCGGAGCAGACCACCACCAGCCCCGCGGAGACCGCCCGCCGCACCGCGGCGCAGAGCGGGTCGGTCGTGGTGCTCTCGCCGGGCCGCTGCCCCAGCGACAGGTTGACGACGCGCAGGTTGTAGGCGGCCCGGTTCGTCACACACCAGTCGAGACCGGCGATCACCGTGCTGGTGTAGCCGGAGCCGTTCTGCCCCAGCACCTTCACCGCTACGAGGTCCGCGTCCGGGGCGATGCCGCGGATCGACTGGTTGGACGCGGCGCCGCTGCCCAGCAGCGCCCCCGCCACGTGGGTGCCGTGCCCGTTGTCGTCGTACGGCGCCGTGTAGCCGTTGATCAGGTCCTTCCAGCCCACGACGCGGCTGGTGGAGGTGCCCCAGCGGTTCCACTCCGCCGTGTTGCTCACCACGCCGGAATCGAGCACCGCCACGCGCACGCCGGTGCCGCCGTAGCCCGGACTGGCCCAGACCTGGTGCGCGCCGACCGTCTGGTGATCGTAGTCATTCTGGCGCACCACCAGGCGATCGGGGGAAACCCACGCCACCGCGGAATCGAGCGCCAGCTCGTCGATGAAAGTGAGGGGGATCGAAAGGACGGCCGCCTGGATACCGGGGAGCCGCGCGATCGAGAGCCCACCGTAGGCGAGAGCGAGGAGAGACGGGCTCACGTTCGGCCGCGCGAGCTGCACGATCACCCGGCGCGGCGTGAGATCGAGCGGCCGGCTCTGCAGCTCGGAGTGCAGGTCCGGAGCGATCCCCCCGGCCGACGCCGGGCCCGCCGCGCCTAGGCAGAGGAGCGCCATCCACAGCAGGCGCGGCTGAATTCTGAGCAGGGCCTTCATACCGTCTCCTCCCTGCCAACGCAGGTAGACGCCTCGGATCTCTCCCTCTTGATCCAGATGGTGCCAGGCAGGGAGAGCTTCATCAGGGTGCTTTTCCGACCACCAAACGAGAGCCAGTGGCTCTTGGTAGAAAAGAGCTCGAAGGGCGAGCGACAGAGCGCACTCAAAGTTACCCCTGAAGGCGCAGGCTCAATCGTGCGGCGCAAGAGTAAGGGCCGCCCCCGCGGGGGCGGCCCGGAGTGGAGAGCGAGTTGGAAGCGACCGCGAGAGGCGGTCGCCCACGGGGTGGCGTGGACTAACCCGCGCCGGCTCCCGCGGTCTCCTCGGCTTCCTCCGCTTCCTCCTCGGTAGTCACCGCTTCGGCTGCCGCGTGCGCCGCTTCTTCGGCGTCGAGCGCCGCTTCCACGTCGGCCGGGATGCTCGGCGCGTTCACGGTAGCGACCGGCAGATCCGGATCCTTGGTCGGCTCTACGCCCTCCGGCAGACCGAGGTCCGCGATGCGGATGGCGGTGCCCGCCTCGCACTCTGCGACGTTGACGGTGATCATCGTCGGGAGCAGGTCCGCGCGACCCGTCACCTCGAGCTCCGTCATCTGGCGCTCCAGCACCAGATGGTTCGCGATCACCTCGTCCTCACCCACGAAGGTGACCGGGACGGTGGAGCGGATCGTCTCCCGCATGTCGATCCGCTGGAAGCCGATCGTGGTTACCCGTCCCGTCACGCCGTCTCGATCCAGCTCCCGGATCAGGGCGGGGGTCGACTCGCCGTTCACCTGCAGCTCCACGATGCCGCCGGGCGCGTGGTAGCGGAGGAAATCGGAGAGGGTCCGCTCGGAGAGCTGGATCAGCCTCGGATCTCCGTGGCCGAAGAGCGATCCGGGCACGTACCCGTCCCGACGGAGGCGTTTCAGGTCGGACTTGCGGCCGGTCGGCTGCCGCGGCTCCGCGGCGATATGGGGTCTGGTCTGGCTTGCCATACTCTTCCTTCCTGCGGTGGGGCAACACCTCATGATTGCCGCACCCGCTGTTTGCCAAACTTGCGGGTTCCGCGCGGGGAGGTGGGGCGCTCGGACGTGGCGGGTGTGGGCGCGGGCGGCGGCAGGCTGGCGAGAGGCTGGCGTATTGCGTATTCCGTATTGCGTAGCGGCGGGCCTGCTGCGCTCTGCGGGTCATCCTGCCGGGCGAAACGCTGCGGGCAAGCGCCCGCCCGGCACGATGTCCTGGAACCGAGGTAGCGGCTGTCCGCTACGCAATACGCGATACGCGATACGTCCCACCCGCAGCCGAGTACGAGCTACGGGATCCGCCGATAGACGTAGAAGACGAACGGCTGGCGGTCGCGCGGGCGGCGGTACCGGAAGGTGCGCACCCGCGCGTATTGCTGCTCCCACTCGGGTCCGGCGGCGCTGGTGACGTTCTCCAGCTCTCGGGGGCGCAGGACGATCCACTCCGGCTGCCGGGTGCGGGCAATCTCCCAGAGGGGGGAGGGGCCGCCGCGCCGCCAGTAGGGGATTACCTCCGGCGAGACGAGGCCGATCACGTCGAGGATCCGGCGCCCGGAGAAGTAGCCGGCGTATCCGATCGGCTCCAGCATGATCGTCTCGCCCGGCGCGACCTGCTCCCGCAGCCAGAGCGCCATCGGCTTTCGGAGCCGGTCCTCGATGAGCTGCGTGGTGCGAGCGGCGTGGTAGCTCCAGCCGACCAGCCCCACCGCCAGGACCGCGGCCGCCGTTCCCGCGAGCAGCCGGCCGGCGGCGGGCGGCTGCCGGCGGCACAGCGGCTCCGCGGCCGTGACGATCCCGATTCCTACCAGCAGGTCGTGCACTGGCAGCGGAGGGACGAGATACCACTCGAAAACCGGCACCCGCACGGCGGCGGCGATGGCGCCCAGGTAGAGGAGGGCCCAGGCCAGCGGCGGAAGCAGCGCCCAGCTCCGGGCGGCGACCACCTGCCGCAGCCCGATCAGCGCCACCAGGTGTGCGGCCAGATAGGCCGGCTCCACCAGCCGCGTGAGCACCCCTCTCGTACCGGGGAACAGCTCCAGCGCGCCCGGCCAGTTGTAGACGGTCATCTTCGCCGCCGCGGTGCCGGGGAGCGGCGAGCCGAAGTAGAGAGTCGCGAACGCGAGCCACGGCGCCGCGAGCACGAGGAAGAGCGCCAGTCCGCGCCACGGAATCCGCCGCTCCCGGATCGTGAAGGCGACGGTGACGGCTCCCGCCAGCAGCGCGCCGTCCCAGCGCAGGAGGAAGAGGGCGGCGAGCAGCGCATAGGCCGGCAGCTCCCGCCGGTGGGTGTACGCCAGCCAGGCGGCGGCCCCACAGAGCGCGACGAGCGAGGTCTCCATCCCGGAGACCGCCCAGCGGATGTGGAGCGGGTGCACGGCGATCCAGAACGCGGCGGCCCGCCCCGCGCGCTCCCATCCCAGTGCGGTGAGCCAGCGGTACGCCACCAGGCAGAGGGCGCCGTCCGCCGCGATGTTGAGCGCCTTTCCAACGTACAGCGCCGGCGCGCCGAGCCACGACGCCACCGCCAGCAGCAGGGTGTAGAGCGGGGTGGTGGTCCCCAGCACCCGCTCTCCCGGGTTGTAGACAAAGCCGAGCCCGTGCGCCAGGTTTTCCGCGTAGCGCAGCGTGATGAGCGCATCCTCGTTGGTGAAGTGCGTTCCCCACGCCACCCCCACCCGAACCAGCACCGCCAGCGCGGCCAGCACCCACACCAGCGGCGGGATGAGAGGGGAGGAGGGGGCAGTCGGCTCCGGAGAAGGTTGGCTCATGAAAAAAGGTAGCGGGAGCTTGCCGGCTCTGCGGCCAGGGGTGGGGCAGCTCGAGTGGGCGGGAGGCGTTTTTTGCGGAAGCGCTCGCCCGGTGAAGGATTTTCCCGCCGCCAGGAAGGAACACCACTGAAGAGCCGCCAGTCCAATGGCTGGTAGCCTGTTACCTGGTTCCCCACGCCCGGACCAAGTTTAGAGGCAACCCACCCCGCACGTCCGGCCGGCTCCGGCGTCCGCCCCGCCGTCCGCTGCCCCGAGAGCTCCACTCGATGACGACTCGCATCCTCCGCCTGCTTCTGCTCCTGGCGCTCGTCTGCTGCGGCGGCCTTCGCCCGGCCCACGCGGCCGGCTCGATCCGCGTCACCGTAAGCCCCAACGTGCTGCTGGCGGACGGCATCAGCACTACCACGGTGACGGCGGAGGTGCGCAACTCCAACGGACGCCCGGCGCGGGACGGCACGGAAGTGCGATTCTACACCACCGCCGGCACCATCACGCAGGTGGCGTTCACCTCGGCGGGCGTGGCGCGGGCCACGCTCACCTCCTCCGCGGTGCCGCAGGCGGCGAACATCAGCGTCTCGGCCGGCCTGGACCAGTCCGTCATCACCGTGCCGATGGTGAGCAAGCTGGTGGAGGCAAACGTCGGCGGGCGCGTGATGCGCATCACCGGCAAGTACGTGGCGTACAGTGAGGACAAGCGCTACATCCAGGCGGACGACCAGGTGCGGGTGAAGTACCGCGGCGTCACGCTGGAAGCGAACTCGGTCCAGATCGACCTCAACCAGGACACCGTGAAGGCCCTGGGGAAGATCCAGATCGCCAGCGACGACAAAACGATGGTCGGCGAGCGGCTCTGGTGGAATCTCAAGACGTTCGAAGGCTACATCCTGGCGGTGGGGGACCGGCAGTGGTTCAGCGCCTACGGCCTGACCGAGCTGCCGGAGCGTCCGAAGGAGATGAACCCGGACTTCGACCTGGTCGACATCTCCGACAGCAAGCTGGTCTGGGTCGCCGATCAGGCGAACTACGTGGTGGGCGAGCGAGTGCAGGTACAGGGCGCTCGCGCCTACGTAGGCGGCATCAAGAGCATCCGCATGCCGTTCCACCAGTCGCACCTGAACGGCGGCGGCTCCTTCGGCACGGGCACCGACCAGTACGTCGGCCTCGGCACCGAGGGCCTGTCGCTGAACATCCCGCTCTACGTGCGGATGACCCCCGGCTCCAGCACGGCGTTCAACGTCGGCTACGGCTCCCGCGGCGGGGTCGGCTACTTCAACCGGAACAACGGGCTCAACATCGACCTCGTCCAGCGCTACGGCTTCTCCGGCGCCAGCGAGGGCGAGGCGGCGCTCACCAACATCAACTCGCTCGACCGGTGGGGCTTCCAGTGGAACCACATGCACCAGGTCACCAAGAGCACCCGCCTGGTGACCAACCTGCAGTTCCCGTCCCACCGCGACCTCTATGCCCAGGCGAACCTGACCCAGGGCCTGCCGATCGGCACGCTGCAGCTCGCCGTCTCCGGCCAGAAGCCCCAGCGGGCCGGCTTCTCCAAGACCTACCAGATCGGCTTCGAGTCGAAGCCGAAGCCGCTGCTGGACGGCAAAGTGGGCGTCTCGTTCGAGGCCAGCGCGTTCGGGCAGGACAAGCAGGATGTGCGGCTCGGCGCCAACCTCAGCCCGGCAGCGCGGCGCGCCTTCCGCGGCAACCGGATCGCGGTGCCGGCCAGGCAGTACCAGAGCTTCGGCATCCGGGCGCGTCCGGCGTCGCTCTCGCTGGGCAGCGGTCTCACCCTCGACTCCAGCGTCTCCCTGCGAGCGGTCACCGGCACCATCGGCAGCAGCTTCGGCCCCTCGTTCGAGACGACGGTCCGCAAGCAGCTCGGCAACAACGGCTTCATCCAGGCCGGCCTGCGCTACAACAACTTGACCACGATCTCGGACGTGATCCCGAACCAGGGGAAGCTCGGCGCCACCTTCAACGCGATGGTGCCGGTCGGCAGCCGCTTCAAGCTGAGCGCCTTCGGCACGATGGCGCTCGACGCCACCAACCACCACAGCCTCCTCCAGGCGAGCTACCAGCTCTCCGACAAGTGGCGCCTCGACTTCCTCCACTCGCTTTTCCAATTCGGCGAGTTCGGCAACTTCGACTACCAGCTCGGCATCGCGAGAATGCTCGGCGACCGGGAGCTCGGCCTCTACTGGAGCCACCGGGAGCACCGGGTGCTGGTAGAGTTCGGCGCCGCACGATTCTAGGGTGTAGGGTGTAGCGTTTAGGGTGTAGGTCTGTGGTTGGCGGACTGCGCCATTCGGGCACGGCTGCTTCTGCACTCGCTTTTGACCGGCACCAGCGGCGGGAATAGAGGCGCATCGGTTGGGGTGAGCCCAGCCAACCGTGCCCCTACACGCTACACCCTACACCCTAAACCCTTCCCCAAGGCTGGTAACCCCGGGCCGCCTCCGCACGTCTAAGTGGGTAGCATCGACGGTACGCCGGCCGGGGAGTGCGTTCGTTGACGCCCCTCAGGGGCCGTCCTATACTCGGATCAGGCGAGGGTCGGCCCGCCGCTCGGCGCTCCCGGGGAGTCTGCCACATGTCACTCAACGTCAGCCAGGACCAGTTGCTCCAGGGCAAGGTCGGCGAGGTCCGCCGCCGCATCCGCCTCCTGCTCGCGCAGCAGTGGCTCTGCGTGGGGCTGGCGGCCGCGATGGCGGCGAGCCTGCTGCTGGTGGCGCTCACCAAGCTCCAGTGGTGGACCGACGCGATGGACTACATCTGGGCGCTGATCCTCCTCGGCGGGATCGTGGGGTTCATCGTCGGGTGGTCCCGCAAGATCACCCCGATGGCGGCGGCGCAGATCGCGGACGAGCGCGCCGGCCTGAAGGAGCGGCTCTCCACGGCGGTGGAGCTCTCGTCCCGCGAGCGCACGGAGCTGACCGACGCGCAGATCCACGACGCCGCGCGCCACGCCGAATCGCTGCGCGCCTCCGAAGTGCTGCCGTGGCGCGCGCCGAAGCACCTCCGCTGGGTGGCGGCGGCCGGCGCGGTGCTGGCGGCGGTCGTCTTCGTCCCGGATCTGCCGATCTTCCACACCAAGCAGGAGCTGGCGGACCGCGAGGCGATGCGGACCGAGGGCGAGCGGATCCAGCAGATCGCGAAGAGCCTGGAGAAGAAGGCCAGGGAGCAGCGCGCGGACGACAAGAACGCCGAGATCCTGCGCCAGATCAGCCAGAACATGAAGCAGGTGGGGAAAGACGCCGCCAAAAACCGGATCTCCAAGAAGCAGGCTCTCCTGAAGATGGGCGAGCTCCAGAAGCAGCTCCGCGACGCCGAGGAGAAGCTGGGCGGCGGCAAGCCGGGCCAGAAGTCGATGGACCAGGTAGCGGCGGACCTGCAGGAAGCAGCGAACAAGGCGGCCGGCTCCGGCGACAAGGAGAAGGCGAAGTCGCTCCAGCAGATGGCGGAGAACCTTTCCAAGCGGGATTTCGACGGGGCGAAGCGCCAGCTCGAGGAGATGGCGCAGAAGATCCAATCCGGCAAGATGAGCTCCGAGGAAGCCCAGAAGGCGGCGGAGACGCTGGAGCAGATGGCCGCTTCGATGGACAAGTCGGGCCTGCAGGAAGCGGCCGAGCAGATGCGCGCCGCGGCGGAGCAGCTCAAGAAGGCCTCCGAGCAGGTGAAGCAGCTCGAGCAGCAGATGGCACAGGCGAAGACCGACGCCGAGCGGCAGCAGATCCAGCAGCAGATGGAGCAGACGATGCAGCAGGCCGCCCAGCAGGCGGCGAGCGACTGCAAACAGGCGGGCGGCACATGAGCGTCCACCGGTAAAGCCCAGCAGGCTGCTGGGTCCATGCAAGAGCTTTCGAAGTCTCTCCAGTCGGCGCAGAAGTCACTCCAGCAGGCAGGCCTCCAGTCCGCCAAGAACGGACAGCAAGGCGGACAGCAGGGCCAGGGACAGGGCCAGGGCAAGAACGGCGAGTCCGGCGCCAGCGATGAGGAGTGGGGGAAGGAATTCCGACCCGGCGGCTCCCAGCAGGCGAAGGGCTCCGCCTCCGGCAGAGGTGGTCAGAAGCCGCAGGGCGGCAAGCAGGGCAGCGGCAGTGGCCAGGGCATGCAAGGAGCCGGCCGTGGCGCCGGCGGCAGCGCCGGACCGCAGCAGCCGCTCCCCGGCAGCAAGAAGGACAGCCTGATTACCCCGATGGTGAACGAGAAGGGCGACAAGCTGACCCGCAGCTACATGGGCACCCCCGACCCGACGCAGGACCGCGCCGCCTACTACAGCGTCGTACCGCAGAAGACCCGTGCCGCGGAAGCCTCGCTGAACCGGGAAGAGATCCCCGCCGGCTACAAGAAGCAGGTGAAAGAGTATTTCGAGTCGATCCAACCGAAGTAGGAAGGGTCTAGGGGGTAGGGTTTAGGGTGTAGGACTGTGGCGCCGGGTGCGCCATTCGACTGCGGTTGCGCCTGCCCTTATTCTTGCCTCTCGACCACGGCAGTTCAGCTCTCGGTTTGGATGATCCCCGCCCTCGTATCCCCAAGACCCTGGACCCTAACCCCTAGACCCTAGAAAAGAGCGAAGCGACATGTCCGAACCGACCCGCCATTCCGAGATCGAGGAGCGCGCGCAGCAGTTTCAGGAGCGGTACCGCCGTCTGCGCGCGGAGATCGGCAAGGTGGTGGTGGGGCAGGACGCGGTGGTGGAAGGGGTGCTCATCGCCATGCTGGCGGGCGGGCACGCGCTGCTGGAGGGGGTGCCGGGGCTGGGCAAGACGCTGCTGGTCCGCACCATCAGCCAGGCGCTCCACCTGGAGTTCAACCGGATCCAGTTCACGCCGGACCTGATGCCGGCCGACATCACCGGGACCAACGTGGTGGTGGAGGAGGCGAGCGGCGCGCGGATGTTCCGCTTCCAGCGGGGGCCGGTCTTCGCCAACATCGTGCTGGCGGACGAGATCAACCGCGCCACGCCGAAGACGCAGTCCGCCCTGCTGGAAGCGATGCAGGAGCACTCGGTGACGGTCGGCGGCACGATTCACCGGCTGGAGGAGCCATTCTTCGTGCTCGCGACGCAGAACCCGCTGGAGCAGGAAGGCACCTACCCGCTGCCGGAAGCGCAGCTGGACCGCTTCCTCTTCAAGATCCTGGTGCCGTTCCCCACGCTGTCCGAGCTGTCGTCGATCATCGACCGCACCACCGGCACCGTCGACTCGTCCGCGGAGACGGTGCTGCACGGTGAAGACATGCTGCAGATGCAGCGCCTGGCGCGCGAGATCGCCGTGGCGGAGCACGTGAAGGAGTATGCCCTTCAGGCAGTCCTGGCGACCCACCCGGACAGCGAGCACGCGCCCGATTCGGTACGGCGGTTCGTGCGGGTCGGCTCCAGCCCCCGCGGGGCGCAGGCGGTGATCCTCGCCGCCAAGATCCACGCGCTGCTGCAGGGTCGTTACAACGTAGGCAAGGACGACGTCGACCAGGTGGCCCGGCCCGCGCTCCGGCACCGGATGCTCCTCAACTTCGAAGGCGAAGCCGAAGGCGCGAGCACCGACACGCTCGTCGGCGACATCCTCACCCGCATCCGAGAAGAGTCCCGCCCGAAAGTCGGCGTCTAATCTCCGGAATTGCAGGTTGGCAAGTTCCAGGTTGCACGTTGGCCGGAACCGAAAGCGGGGACGCCTCGCACCCGCGCTGGTGCCCACCGGGAATGCAGACGGGCCTACCCGGGGCCATCAGGCCGGAGGTGGAAGGTGGACGTCGAAAAACCATTGCGGGACGAGCTTATCGACCTGATCCGCAAGTACATCAACGACTGCCATTCGACGGAAGAGCTGGAGCAGACGCTTCATCGCATCGAGCGGCGGGTCGCACATCCGGACGTTGCCGGCGTCATTCACCGACTGTACGAAGAACTCCCGGCGCGTGCTGCGGATGAGCTTTTGGCCTCCAAAGCAACTGCGTTACCTCCGCCGACAGCAAGTCCCTAGATCGTAATCCCTAGACCCCAGAAAATGTCCGCCACGTCCGCCGCAATCCGGCCTTCCGGGGAGCCTACCGGGGCACCGCTGCGCCGCGGACGCGCCGAGTCGGCACCGATCGCTACGTACCTGCTGATCGCGGCGCAGATCGCGGCCTGGTTCGTGGTGCGGCGGTTCCTGCTCACGGGGGGCGCCTGGACCAGCTTCGCGCTCATTCCCGGCGCGCCGAGCGAACTGGGGCTGATTGTCTCCCCGTTCGTGCACCTCGACCCGACCCACCTGGGGCTCAACCTGGCGGTGCTCTGGCTGTTCGGCACTAACCTGGAGCGGGCGCTCGGCTCGCTCCACTTCCTGTTCCTCTACCTGGGCGCGGCTTGGTTCGCCTCGCTGATGCAGTGGGCGGTGGGGACGAGCTTCCACCTCACGCAGGACCTCGCCGTGCACCCGGCGGCGGTCGGCGCTTCCGGCGCGATCGCCGGCATTCTCGGCGCCAGCCTGGTCCGTTTTCCGCTGGTGCGTCTCCGCTTCCCGCTCGTGAGCGGCGCCACCTTCTCCAGCGCGCCGATCCTGGTGCTCTGGTTCGTCTACACGCTCATCCGCGCGCTGGTGACCACCGTCTCCGGCTCAAGCTCCGGGGTGGGGCACTGGGCGCACCTCTCCGGCTTCATCTTCGGGCTCGGCATGGCGCAGATCGCGGGGCTGCACCACGTCGCCCGGGAGGAGTTCCTGGAGCGCGCCGCCGAGGAGGCGACCCAGCGCCGCGATTCCCGCGCCGCGGCGCTCGCCTGGGCCGCGCTGCTGACCTACCGGCCCCGCGACCTGGCGGCCCGCCGCGCGCTCATCGCCGCGCGCCTGGAGCTGGATGACGACCCCGGCGCCCGCCGGCTGGCGCGGCAGGGATTGGAGCTGCTGGTCCGCGCGGGCGACCGCGAGGCCGCCTGCGCCGCCCTGGCGGAGTACACGGCGCTGCTGCCCGACCTCGACCTACCCCCCGGCCTGCGGTACCGGATCGGGTGCTGGCTGGCGGAGGCGGGCGACCTGGATGAGTCATACCGCGTGCTCTGGGACAGCGTGCGCGACGAGGGGCAGGCCGCCGCTGCCCCGGCCGCGCTGCACCGCGCCGCCCTGATCGCGTGGGAGCGCCTCCACAGCCCGGAGCGCGCCCGGGCCGCGTGGCTGCGGCTGGTGGAGCAGTATCCCCAATCGCCCTGGACCCACGCCGCGCGAGAGCGCCTGGCGCTCCTCGGCGACAGCCCCCCGAGCCGCGAGCAGGCCGATTGACTCCGGCACGGCGGAATCGTACCATGAGCGCCAGGCAGGCCGGACGGTCGCCTGCGGGGTTCCCGCGGGAGGAAAGTCCGGGCTCCGGAGGGCAGGGTGCCAGGTAACGCCTGGGGTCGGAGTCGCGCTTGCGCGGCGAACGGCATGGAAAGTGCAACAGAGAGCAGACCGCCCACGGAAGTGGGTAAGGGTGAAACGGTGCGGTAAGAGCGCACCAGCTCCGGCGGTAACGCCGGAGGCTAGGTAAACCCCACCCGGAGCAAGACCAGAGCGGCCAGGGCGGCCCGCCCGTTACGGCCGCGGTAGGTTGCTAGAGCGCGGGGGCGACCCCGCGCCCAGAGAGATGACCGTCCCCCGAGCCATCGCGCCCGGGGACAGAACCCGGCTTACAGGCCTGCCTGACTTCTTTGCGGAGGCGTTCACCACCTCCCGGCCGTGAGTGGGAGCGAGGGCGAGTGGGGGAGTGGGAGAGCCACTCTCCGGTGTTTCAAGTTAACAGGTTGGCAGGTTACAGGTTCGCTGCACTACGCAGTTCCGAACCCGCAACCTGGAACTTGCTAACCTGCTAACCAGGGTTCGGGGAAGGAACCAGCGGGGCGGCGCGCGAACTGGCGCGCGGATTCACTCGCCCGGAGCCGCTCTCATGCCTCGACGCCACTTTTCCCCCCGCCTGTCGCTGCTCGTCCTCGCCGCGGGGCTCGCGCTGGTCAGTCCTGCCGCGGGCCAGAACCCGGAGCGGCTCAATCTCTCCGAGATCAGCGCACAGCTGGAGAAGGGTGCCGAGGGCGACGCCGGCCGGGCGCTCGCCGCGCGGCTGCGCGAAGGGTTCGGCGCGGAGGCGCTGCGCGACGGAACCGCCGCCCGGCTGGAGGGAACGCGCGTCCTCTGGGCCGTGGAGAGCCCGGACGCGCGGCCCAGCGTGGTGCCGGTCGGCAACATCCGAGCGTGGCAGCTCACCCGGCTGGCCGACACCGACGTCTACGCCGCCGTCGCCAACCTCCCGAACTTCCACGTCACCGCGTTCCAGTACCAGGTGAACGGCCGCCGCTTCGGGGGCCGCGCGCTCCAGGTGGAGCACTTCGCGCCGCACCCGGACACGGTGGAGCGGCAGGGGGTTTCGAAGGGTAAGGTGACGAAGCACGAGTGGCGGAGCCGGGTCTTCGATGGAACGATCCGCGACTACTGGGTCTACGTGCCGGTGCAGTACCGGGACGAGCAGCCGGCGGCGGTGATGGTGTTCCAGGACGGCGAGAGCTACCTGCGGCAGGCGAAGATGGCGACCGTCTTCGACAACCTGATCGCCCGCGGCGACCTGCCGCCGACCATCGGCATCTTCATCAACCCTGGTCGCTTCGAGAACGGGCGCTCGAACCGCAGCTTCGAGTACGACACCCTCTCCGACCAGTACGCCCGCTTCATCCGGGACGAGATCCTGCCGGAGGTCGGCAAGAGCTACCGCCTCACCACCGACCCGGAGCGCCGCGCCATCTGCGGCATTTCCTCCGGCGCGATCTGCGCGTGGACGGTCGCCTGGCAGATGCCGGACCAGTTCCGAAAGGTCATCTCCCACGTGGGGAGCTACGTCAACATCGCCGCCGGCCCCACGCTGCGAGAGGGCGGGCACAACTACGCCGCGCTCATCCGCAAGACCCCGAAGAAGCCGATCCGCGTCTGGCTCCAGGACGGAGCGAACGACCTGAACAACGAGCACGGCAACTGGCCGCTGGCGAACCAGGAGATGGCCTCTTCCCTCGACTTCGCCGGGTACGACTACTACTTCGACTACGGCAAGGGATTCCACAGCCTGAACCACGGCGCCGCCACCCTGCCGGAGTCGCTCCGGTGGCTCTTCCGGGACGTGCGGTGAGCCGCCTTACGCGCTGCCGGGAGCCCCGCGCGTGACGCCGCTGGAAGAGCTGGAAGCAAAGCTCGCCCGCATCCGCGCGCTGCTGGAGCGGCGGGGTAAGTCTGGAGTGCTCCTCAGTAGCTTCGGACCTGTGTCGTGGTTGATGCCGGAGCGTCCGACCAGCCTCAGCATTCTCGTCACCCGCGAAGCGCACATCTTGATCTTGCAGGGCAGCAGTGCGACCCTGCCCGACGGTGAGCTCTACGAGCAGGCGGGCTTCTCGATTGCGGCTCTCCCCTGGTGGGACCTGCGGAGCCTTGCACCGGAGGTCCTCCACGTTATTCCACCCGATCAGCTCCTCTCCGATCAGTTCATCCCTGGCGCGCAGCCACTGCTTCGCGAGGACGCGCTGGCCCTGCGCACGCCGCTGCTCTCGTCGGAAGTGGAGCGTTTCCGGCAGGTGGGGGAAACGCTGGGAGTGGCGCTCACCCACGTGATGCTCCACTGCCGCCCCGGGCTCACCGAGCACCAGCTCGCCGGAATGCTGGCCGGCACCCTGACCGACATGGGGATGAGCGGGATCAATCCTGCCGCAGCGGCCGACGACCGGACGTTGGACTGGGCCGAGCCGGTGCCGACCGGCCGCCGGATGGAGCGCTACGCCGTAGTCTCCGTGGCGGCCGCACAGCACGGGATGTACGTCTCCGCGACCCGGAGCGTCCACTTCGGGGCACCACCCGAGGAGCTTCTGCAGCGCCACCATGCCTGCGCCGGTATCGACGCCGCCCTGATCGCCGCTACCCGCCCGGGAAGACCCCTGGGCGAGCTTCTGGAGACGGGCATCCACGCCTACGCGGCGGCCGGTGCCCCCGATGGCTGGCAGCGGTACCCTTTCGGCCACGCCATCGGCTATGAGTTGATCGACGCGCTGGTCGGTCCGGAAGAAGTGACGGCAGTCGGCCCGCCACAGGCGTTCGCCTGGAGTCCTACGCTTCCCGGCGTCCGCTCCCATGACACCATGCTCGTCACCGAGACCGGCCACGAGATCCTCACCCGTACCCCGGACCTGCCCACGCTGACGATCGAGACACCCGCCGGCCCGATCGAGCGCCCCGCGATCCTCGTGCGGTAAAGCATTGTGAACGTGGGCTCAGCGGCTGCCGTTCGCCCGCGCGCGAGTAAACTCGGCGCTACATAGAGCGAAGCCCGCCTGCGCGGGCTGGGAAACCCCTCTCGCGGGTAGCTGCCGCGCAAGTCCAGTCCGGTTCCCTTCGCGGTCTTCACGAGACTTCGCGCCTTCGCGTCAGTTCGGAAAGGCCTACCGCGTAGCCAGGTACTCCTCGGAGAGGGCGAAGCGCAGCAGCTCCCGCAGGCGCTCGGCCAGCTCCCGCTCGCGGCTCTGGGCAGTGGTGAGCAGCGGGCGGGCGCCGCGCAGGACGTGCGTGTCGGCGTCGACCAGCGGCGAGAAGCGGAGCAGCCCCTCGCAGGCGGCGGAGACGCTGCCCGCCTGAAGCAGGCCGCCGCGGTCGGCGGAGAGCTCCACGCCCTGGATCCAGGAGCGGACCCACGCGTGGACCGCCTCCGGCAGCACCGTCTCCTGGCCGTGCTCCGGGAGGAGATCGCCGAGCGTGTTCGCCATCCGCTGGCCCGCCGACTGCTGCGGGAGCCGCTCGCCGACGCGCCGCACCGCCTCGTTGGCGCGGGTCCAGCCGACCACCTTCGACGCGAGCTTCACCGGATGGCGGACCAGGAACGGCAGCTCGTCCAGCACCATCGCCTCCAGCACGTCCGGGCTGAGCTGCAGCAGCGCCGCGTGCCCGCCCCGCAGGTGCTCCAGGCAGCGGCCGATCCCGAACCGGACCGCCGGGGCAGGGAGCGGGGACCGCTCTTCCAGCGCGACGAAGTCCCGGTGTACGCAGAGGAACGGAGAGCGGTCGAGCAGCACCGCGAAGAGCCGCTCCTCGCCCCGCGCGACCCGCACCGCCGGCGGCTCCATCTCCGCCGTGGCCGCGCACTGCGCCAGCAGCCGGCAGAAGCCGGGGTAGGCGGGTGGGGTCGCCGCTTCCGTGACCCGCGCCACCGCCCGCGCCATGTCGGAGCCGCGGAACAGGTGGAGAATCTTGCTCAGGACCGAGGCAAGCTGGTGCTGCCGCTCCCGCTTCTCCCGCGGGTGCACCACGAGCTGCTCCCGGAGCGTGCCCCCGAGCCGCGCCGCCGGCTCCGGCGAGCCGACCGGCTCCCAGCCGCCGCCGTCCAGCACGTTGCAGACCTCTTCCAACGCGTTCAGCACGCCAGGACGCCCGCTCCGCCGCGCCTCCCCGATTCCACTACGCAGCCGCGCCGCCGCCCCCGGATCGGCGAGCTGCTCGGAGAGCTCGCGGCGGAGCGTGTCGAGCTGGGGAGTAAGGACCGGCACGGACATGGCTGAGTCTCCGTAGACGCAGGAAGCAGGCAAACGAGTGCAAGAATGTCAGGTCGGTGCACCTCTCTCCGCCCGTCTCCAGTGGATTAGAGACGCCCCGCGAGTCAATGGTGAGTCTTTGCCCGGAGTTCCTGCCTAGCCACCGGGCGGAGATCCGCTCCCGGTTTTTGTCACTTCCTCGAAGGGGGGCCACGAGTTGGACAAGCTTCTCGAAACTCCGCCTTTCCCGATCCTGATATGGGACGACTTCTGCTGGCGAGGCTCACTCCAACTGAAGTCATGGGCCGGCTTCCAGTCTCGCCGCGGCCCCTACAATTCGGTCGATTCTCCTGCGGGATCCGACGGCACGGCGAGCCTGACCGTTTTCACCAGCAACGACCAGCCAGTTCCGCCCACGGTAGAACAGGCTGCGGCCATCCGGTTTCTCTTCGAACACGAGGAGCAAATCCGAGACTCCATCCTTCGAGCCGTCCTGGACGCCTACCCGGAAATCCGCGAGGATTACGAGGATGCAGGGGAGGAGATGCCCGACATCTCCGTGCCTGACGAGTTGATGCCGCATCTTGGCCTGTCATTCGTTCACTGCCTCAGGGTCTCGCGGAGCGACATGGTCTATCTTGGGTTCGAGCTCGGCTGCAGTTGGGAACCGGAGCACGGCCTCGGAGTGATGACCCACGGGACGCGGGTTATCGAAGTGGGTGGCGCTGACACGTCGTTTCTTGAATGGATCGCTGACACAGACGCAGCAGAGAACTGAGGTGGGCCGGCTCGTTCCCACCTGGCGGGCGGCGCGCCTTGTCAGATCAGAGACTCAATTCAGATGACACGTGATACGGACAGCACGGAACTTCCCCCGTTCGACAGCCGAGAACGGAAGGAATCTTCTCCCCAAGACCGAAGGCGCCCTGTCGGCGAGATCGTGTTGGAGATGGCGCGATCGCATCCGGAGGAGCAGTTGGAAAGGATTCCGCATGATGCGGCAGATAATCACGATCACTACCTGTACGGTGGTCCGCGGAGGACGGTTTGAATGCGCGTGTTGATCATGTCCGATATGGAGGGGGTGTCCGGGATCGTGGACTGGCAGCAGGTCAACGGCGGGGCGGCGATGTACGAGGAGGGGCGGCGGCTCTACACGGAGGAGATCAACGCGGCGATCCGGGGGGCGCGGGCGGCGGGAGCGACGGAGATCGTGGCGGTCGACTGCCACGGGGCGGGAGGGCCGTGGACCTTCAACTCGCTGGTGCCGGAGCTGCTCGACCCCGGCTGCGAGTGGGTGGCGCACCATACCTGGACGGGCTTTACGGAGCTGCTGGAGCAGGGCTGCGACGCCGCGCTGTTCGTCGGCATGCACGCGATGGCGGGCAGCGAGACCGGCGTGCTCTCCCACACCGTCTCCAGCGAGGCGTGGCACAACCTCTGGTTCAACGACGTCCTGGTGGGGGAGACCGGCATCAACGCGGCGCTCTGCGGCCACTGGGGCTGCCCGGTGCTGCTGGTGACCGGCGACACCGCCACCTGCGACGAAGCCCGCGCGCTCCTGGGCGACAGCCTCACCACCGTCGCCGTGAAGAAGGGGCTCAGCCGCTTCAGCGCGCGCCAGATCCCACCGGTCCGCGCCCGCCGGATGATCGAGGAGGGCGCCCGCGCCGGGCTGCAGGACCTCCAGGCCGTAAAGCCCTACAACCCCGGGAAGCCGTGCGAGATCGTGGTCGAGGTGGTGAGCCCGGACAAGCTCGACCGCTTCCGTCGCAAGCCCGGCGTGGAGGTGATCGAGCCCCGCAAACTCCGCTCCCGCGCCGACGACTGGTGGACCGCCTGGCAGCAGTTCTGGTTCTGAGGACGGGGATTCCGAACCTGATTAACCACGGAGCGCACGGAGATCACAGAGAATCCGAACCTGGATTCACCGCAGAGGACGCGGAGAGCGCAGAGGGAACGCAGAGGGGGGAACCAGAGAGGGGTTTGGACTGGACCGCCTGTCGAGTACCGTACAGCGGCCCCGGAGTATCTCCTTGTGGTTCCTCTCTGCGTCTTTTGCGCTCTCCGCGGTGAATCCCCGTTCGGTTCTCCTCTGTGCCCTCTGTGCGCTCTGTGGTGAGACCACGTTCCATCACTGCCCCGTGCCGCGGCGGCGGAAGGGGCCCCATCTCCGTCTGGTGTCCGGCAGCTCTTCGCCCGCGCCGATCGCCATGCCGGTGTCGCGCACTTCTACCAGCTCCGCTTCGCTGTAGGGGCGCATCACCGCGGCGGCGGCGAGCATGATGGCGATGGAGGAGAGGGTGAGCACCAGGGCCGGGAGCACCGGGAGCATGATGGAGCGGGCCCAGAAGAGCACCCAGCCGAGCAGCAGGTAGCCGGCGAGGATCAGCACCGCCGCGAGCGCCGAGGGGCCGGGGCGGAAGAGCGGCGCCACGGCTCCCAGCAGCAGGGCCAGGCCAAAAATCGCCCAGGCGCCGACCACGTGCGGAAGCACCAGCGACCGCTGGTCCAGGAAGCCCTGCGTCATCTGCGCGGTGATCTCCACCCGCGGCATCGTCGTGCCGGTCGGCGTCCGCTGGTAGTCGGAGAGCTCGTCCCCGGGCACGGTGCTGCCGACGAAGACGATGCGGTCTTTGATCCGCGCCGAGTCGACCTCTCCCTCGATCACGTCCGACATCGAGACGCGCGGAAGGGTCCCTGCCGGGCCTACGTAGTCGATCGGCACGAAGCCCTGCGCGTCGAGCGGCACCCGGGTAGCGGTCCCGAAGGCGAGCCGCTGCCCGAAACGGTAGTCGAGGCTCTGCTCGTCGCCTCCCATGGCGGCGACCGCCGTCGAAACCGCCAGGTTCGGGATCACGGCGTAGAAGTTCGTCAGCTTCCCCTGCTCTTCGTCCGCGGGGTAGAGCACGCGAGTGAAGTAGGCGGCGCGCGATCTCCGCAGCACGCCGTCGCCATCGCGCGACTGCTCGTCGACCGCCACCCCGGCGGCGTGGGCGGAGTGGATGAAGTCGGAGGTCGCGGGCGTGAAGTCGAGCCAGTTCCATTCGGGGGTCCGGCCGGTGAGCCCGACCTCCTGCCACTTGACCGAGCGCTCCAGCGCGCGGAGTCCCCGCAGCTCATCGTCGTCCGGGTTCCGCGTAGCGTCGGCGCGGTGGCGCACCAGCACCAGCGTCCGGCGCGAAGCCTCGATGGCGCGCCAGAGCGCGCCGTCCGCCGCGCGGCCCTGCCGCTCGTCGAGATCCAGGTCGAGCACGATCCAGGCGGCGCCGGCGTCGGTGAGGCGGCGGACCAGCCGCGCGTAGTCCGCGTGGCTTGGCTTGCCCAGTTCCTTCAGCGTCTTCGGGTCGCGGGCCACGATCAGCAGGTCCCGGCGCGGCGCGCGGGCGGGGCGGGTGCGGAACCAGAGGTCGGAGACCACGGTCTCCGGCCCGAACGGCCGCAGGTTGTGCGCCCACACGGCGAGGGGGGTCGCCACCACCAGGATCAGCACCAGAGTGATCCACCGGAAGGTGTTCACTCGTCCTTCGTTGCCGGGTCCGCCCATGTCTCGCGCGCTCCACTTTCTCTCGATTGCCCGCCCGGCGAGGTTTACCCGGGCGGGCAGGCAGCGGAAACGCAGCACCCGTGTCGTGACGTGCCGGGCGGAATGGCCGTATATCATGTGCGGCGAGCCCCCATTCCCCGCTCGCCTACGGTGATCTGCTATGCTGCGTCCCACCCATCGCCTCCCGGTTACCGGCCTCGGTCTCACCGCGCTGCTCGCCCTGCCGCTCGCGGCGGAGCCGCCGCGCGACACGGAGATCTCCA